>NZ_LJHQ01000001.1 GCF_001295925.1 Allobosea sp. AAP35
GATCGGCTATTGCCCTTGCACGGATTGCGCCCGTAGCTCAGCTGGATAGAGCGCTGCCCTCCGAAGCTGGGTTTGCGTCGTGGGCGCTACCGAAATCTCACAATATCCACAACAGGTTGCGTTGAGAAGAAGCGCGGAAAGTCCGATCTCAACTCGGTTCGGCACGACCGCGCCACACGCGACGATGCGGCGATCGTCCGCATGCGCAGCGGTTCACCCGGGTCTCGCAGCGCCCAGCCCTGCTGACGGTCGTCCGTCTCATAGAAGTGGCGAACGCGCCTGATGAACTGCCTGAAGTCCGGCTTCTTCTCGACCGAGCGGTTGCATGTCGTCCAGTCAACAGCGGCGCGCTCGCGAGCCGGGATGCCGGATAAACCCGGGGTGGTCAGGGACGGGGTGTCAGGATCAGTGCGGCGCAGATCAGATGCTCATATTTCGCTCCAATCGCGTGTGCGGGGCCTGTGTCAAGATTGCGCTTATGCTTGATGCCAACGAACTGACGACGCGCCGAGCAAGCCCGGGAGCGTCAGGTTGGAGAGCACCGCGCCCGCGAGGGCGGTCCTTTTCTGCGAAGCCTGTGGACATGGCTAGGAATTGGGTGGCGGAGTCAGGCGCGCGGCCGCGGCTTCGGCTTCGAGAGAAAGCCGGGTTACGGCGAAGACATGATCCTGGCTTGCTGCCGTCTGGGTCCGCTCAAGGACATCCGCCAGGAACCTGCTGAAATAGGTCAGCGGCTCGATGCTGGCGTCAATATGGCGCGTGCCTTGATGGTTGGAGAGGAAAACGTGGTCCGCCCCTGGGCGGCCGGCGATGTCGAGATATTTGCGCAGCTCGATGAAACCCCTGGTGCCGAGCAATGTCAGCCGCCCGTCGCCCCAGGTCGGCAGGCTGTCGGGCGTGAACCAGTCGACGCGGATATAGCCGGTGGCCTTCTCGCTGCGCAGCAGGATCTCTCCGAAATCGGAAAAGTCGGGGACATCGCGGAGCGCATGATTGGCCGTGCTGCTGGCGACGATCTGTGCGTCAGTGGCGCCGGTGTAGAACAGGAACTGGTCAATCTGGTGCGAGGCGATGTCGATCAGGATGCCGCCATAGGCAGCGCGATCGAAGAACCAAGCCGGGCGGATCGCCCGGTTCAGCCGGTGCGGTCCCAGGCCGACGGTGTTGACGACTTCGCCGATGGCCCCCTCCGCCACCAGCTTCGCGGCGATATCCGAGGCGCGCACGATGAAGCGCTCTGAAAAGCAGATCGAAAAGATCCGCCCGGTCCGCGCGACACACTCCATGACCGCGGAGAGCTGCTCGGGCGTGGTCAGCCCGGGCTTGTCGACCATCACGTCCTTGCCGTTTGCCATGGCGCGCAGGGCGATGCCGGCCCGGTCGCGCGGGATCGCCGCGCAGCAGATGATGTCGATCGCGGGATCGTCGAGCAGGCGCTCGCGCTCCAGCGGGCGCAAATCGGGAAAGCGCTCCCGGAAGCCGTCGAGCACACGCGGATCGGAGGTCTGCGGGCAGTAGCCGACGCACTGCGCCCCGGCTGCGATCAGCTCGGCGACCATGTGGTAGATGTGCCGGTGGTCGAGGCCGATGGCGGCGAAACGCAGCATGTCTTCTGCCCTCAGCCCGTCGCGACAGTGACGCGGCCGGAGCTTTGTCCGGCGGCGATCAGCGCGTCGATCAGACGGTGGACCTGCAGTGCATCCTCGCCGTTGATCCGGGGCGGACGCTTCTGGCGCAGGGCCTCGGCGAAATCGGACATCACCGCCCGGTGATAATCATGCGGGAACGCCATCGGGTCGGCGCCCGTGCCACCGGCGCTCCTGTCGGCCTCGACGGTGGTGCGCGTGCCGTCATGCCAGGCGATGTCGAGCGCGGTGCCGACGAGCGAGGCCGTCGCATGGCGGCAAATCAGCTCGATCCGCTCGGGGAAGCCGGGATAGGCCGCCGTCGTCGCATCGATGGTCCCGACCGCGCCATTGGCGAAGCGCACGGCCGCGCAGACCATATCCTCGGTCTCCATCGCGTGGACCGGGCTGGTCAGGGCGTAGCCGCCGACTTCGGTGATGGGGCCGGCGAGGCTCAGCATCAGGTCGAGCGTGTGGATGCCCTGCGAGAGCAGCACGCCGCCGCCGTCGCGCGCGAAACTGCCGCGGCCGGGCTCGTCGTAATAGGATTGCGGCCGCCAGAGCCGGATCACCGTCGAGCAGCCGACGATCTCGCCCATGCGGCCGGAAGTGAGATGCTCCGCCAGCGCCATCGCCGCCGGCTTGAAGCGATGCTGCAGCACGATGCCGAGCGTCACCCCGGCGGCGCGGCAGGTCGCGACCAGCTCCTGCGACCGGGCGGTAGTGATGTCGAGCGGCTTTTCCAGCAGGATGTGCTTGCCGGCCTGGGCGCAGCGCCGGGCGATGTCGAGATGGGTGTTGGCCGGCGTCAGCACCAGCATCGCCTCGACGGTGTCGTCCGCCAGCAGGGCGTCGAGATCGTCGCCAAGCGGAAAGGGAAAGCGCGCACCGAAGGCCGCGCGCCGTTCGGCGCTCGGGCTGTAGGCGCCGACGACCTCGACCTGCTCCTGCAGATCGAGGAGGCCCCGGGCATGGGGCGTCACGGCCATGCCGAGCCCGACGATCCCGATGCGCAGCCTGCTCATGCTCTCAACTCCGCGGTTCAGGGGCCGAGCCAGCGCAGCGGCGCCAGCGTCAGCGAGGGCACATAGGTCACCAACATCAGCACGATCACCAGCGCCAGGATGAAGGGCAGGATCGCCCGGAAGACCTCGACCACATTGGCCTTGCCGACGCGGGCCGTAGTGAAGACCAGCACGCCAAGTGGGGGCGTCAGCGCGCCGATGACGAGGTTCATGACCAGCACGATGCCGAACTGGACCGGGTCGACACCCGCTGACACGACGAGCGGCACCAGGATCGGCACCAGGATGACCATGGCCGCGATCATCTCCATGAACAGCCCGACCACCAGCAGCAGCAAGTTGATCAGCAGCAGCAGGACGATGGGGTTGTCGGTATAGGCGCTCATCGCGGCCGCGATTTTCTGCGGCACCTGCTCGGCGGCCAGCACCCAGGCGAAGGGCGAGGCAGCGGCGATGATGACGACGATCGACACCGTGTCGAACGTGGATTCGCGGGCCGCGTCGTAGAAGCCGCGGCCGCTGAGGCAGCGATAGAACAGCACGCCGCAGAGAATGGCGTAGACCAGCGCGATGGCGCCGGCCTCGGTGGCGGTGAAGACGCCGAACCGCACGCCGCCGACGATCAGCAGCGGCAGCAGCAGCGCCGGGATCGCCGTCGCCAGTGCACGACCGCGTGCCCCCCAGGAGGCGGGAGCGATGGCGCCGCCATAACCCTTCACCCGCGAGACGACATAGACGACAAGGATCAGCGCTGTTGCCGCCATCAACCCCGGAATGATCGTGGCGACGAACAGCGCGCCGACCGAAACAGAGGCCAGCGCCGCATAGATGATCAGTCCCAAGCTGGGGGGAATGAGGTTCGCCAGCGTCGAGGAGGCACTCGTCAGGGCGCAGCTGAAAGCGCGGGGATAGCCGTGCTTCTCCATCTCCGGCACCATCAGCTTGGCGATGGCGGAGGCATCGGCGGTGGAGGAGCCGGAGACGCCCGCGAGCAGAGTGTTGGTGACGACATTGGCCTGTCCGAGCCCGCCGCGGAAATGCCCGACAAGGCTCGTGGCCAGGGCGACCAGCCGCGTGGTGATGCCCCCGACATTCATCACCGCCGCCGCCATGATGAAGAACGGGATCGCCAGGAGCGTGAAGGAATTCAGCGAGGACGCCATGTTCTGCGGCACGATCACCAGCATGATGTCGCCCAGCGGCGCGAAGGCGGCGAAGGCCCCGAAGGCCAGCGCGAAGGCGATCGGCACCTCGAACAGCACGAGCAGGCCCGCCACCAGCATCAACGCGGTGGGGCTGCCGGCCTCCTGCCAGACCAGTGCCGCGCCATGGCGGACCGCCAGATAGATCGCACCGCCGGCCACGACCGAGACCAGGCCCGCAAGCTGCGGCAGCCCCCCGGCCGGGCGGATCAGATAGACGAGGTTCAATGCGCCCCCGACGGCGATCGCGATGAACAGATAGGAGAGCGGCCACTGCATCGCCGGCGAAACCTGGATGGCGCGCCCGGCGAAGTCGATGCCGTGAACGATCATCATGATGCTAGTGGCCGCGATCATCGCCGCGACGAACCCGGCATGGAGGCGCTGCAGCGGCGCCGGCAGGTAGCGGCTGACGAGGTCGATGGCGATATGAGCATGCCGGCCGACGGCGAGCGCCATCCCCAGGAACACCGCCCAGGTGAACAGCCAGATCGAGACCTCTTCCGGCCAGGGCAAGGCGGCGTCGAACCCATACCGGCAGACCACCTGCAGCACCGCGACCGCCGCCGAGCCCAGCATCAGCGCCACGCAGAGCGCCTCGAACGCCCTGTCGAAGCCGAGCAGGAGGCGGATGGACGCATCAGGGACTCGGGACGTCATCGTCGGGGCCTGGTCAACCATGGTCGGCTATCGCTCGCTCAGCAGGGGGGACGCCGGCCCTATGACAAGGGCCGGCGCAAGGCGTCGCCGAACCGACTCAGGCTAGCTTGCGGATCTTCTCGATCATCGCCTTGGTTTCTGGGCTCTTGGACCCGAACTGGTCGAAGAGCGGCGCGGTCATCTCGGCCCATTTTGCCCGCTCGGCCTCGCTGACACGGTTGACCTTGCAGCCGAGCTTTTCGAGGTCGGCCAGCGCCTTGTCGGCATTGGCCCGGTTCGTCGCCCGCTGCTCGGCAAAGACCTCCTTGGCGGAGGCGCGCACCATGTCGCGCAGATCGGCCGGCAGGCTGTCCAGCCAGCGCGCATTGACGCGCACGGCCTTGGGCAGGAACCAGTGGGCCGTCGGGGTTACCTCCTTAGCCTGCTCGTGCCATTTGAAGCCGAGGATGGAGAAGTAATCCGAATCGAGGCCGTCGATGACGCCGGTCGAAAGCGCCGAATACTGCTCTGAATACGGCAGGGGGGTCGGGTTGGCGCCGAGCGTCTTCCAGAAATCGACCCAGATCCGCAGCTCTGGCACCCGGATCTTCAACCCCTTTAGCGTCTCCAGCGAGTTCACCGGCCGCTTGGAGAGGATGTGGCGGAAGCCGGTCTCGCCATAGGCGACGAACTCCACCCCCGTCTTCTTGCGAGCTATGTCGGAGACCTCTTGCCCCAGCGGCCCCTGCAGCACGCGGTCGACATGGGCCTCGTCCTTGTAGATGAAGCCCGGCGCGCCACCGAAGGCGGCGATCTCAGGCGCGATCGCCTCCTCGCTGTCGGGGCCGGCGGTGGTGACCTGGATGGTGCCGATGCGGCTGCCCTCGAGCGCCTGCGCCAGCCCACCGAGCTGGGCGGCTGGGAAGTGTTGCGCATCGATGCGACCGCCGCTGCGCTCACGCAGGATGCCCGTCCACTTCTCGAAGCCGAGCGTGATCGGCGTGCCGATGCCTTCGGTGTGGGCGATGCGGCAGGTGAATTTCTGCTGGGCTCGCGCGGAAGTCAGCACGGTCGGCGCGGCGATCGCCGCAAGCCCGAGACCGACGACGCGGCGGCGCGTGAAAGCACGTTCTGACGATGAATCCATGGCGGTTCCTCTCCTGATATCGTTGTGAGCGGCCGGCATGCTCCGGCCTTGATCGGGTGTTGGCCCGTTTGGGTCTGGTGGTATGGTCTTGCATCGCGCCGCGAGGTCGCGAACACTCTCCCGGCTAGGCTGCCCCGGTTAGGCAAAAAACGCCGGACGAAACCTCCTTGACTTGGAAAGCTATGTGCAATCGTTGTCACTGTAAACCGTCACAGTCCAATCGTTACGCTGACAGGATTGTAGAAATGATGCGCAATCGATTGCGCAAAGCGTGCCGGATCAACAGATGAAGCGGCCTCCGACGATGAAGGACATCGCGGCCGAGCTGCAGCTGTCGGTTTCCACCGTTGCGCGATCCCTGGCGGACTCGCCCCGGATCAGCCGCGAGACGCGCGCCCGCGTCGTGTCGGCCTCTGAGCGCCTCGGCTATGTCGTCGATCACGCGGCGAGAGCGATGCGCAGCGGCACAAGCTCGACCGTCGGGCTGATCGTCCCCGACATCCGCAACGATTTCTATTCCACCGCAGCCAAGGCGATCGCCGATTGCTGCCAGGAGCGCGGCCACCAGCTCGTGCTCGCGGTCACCGACGACGATCCCGAGCTGGAACTCGAGCATCTGCGCAATCTGCGCGCGGCCCGGGCGCTTGGCTTCATCATCATTCCCAGTGTAACGCCGGCACAGGAGACGCTGCGCCTGATGCGCTCAACGCCTCATGTCCAGTTCGTGCGCAACTGCGAGCGGGTGGAGTCGGACTGGTTCGGCATCGAGGATGGCGAGGCCATGCGCCTGGCGGCTCGCCACCTGATCGATCTCGGACACCGGCGCATCGCCTATATCGGCTCGACCGTGGCGATCTCGACCGGGCGCGACCGCCTCGAGGGCTTTCGCCGGACCTTGAACGAGGCTGGGATCAGCATCGACGAGCGGCTCGTCAAGGCCGGCAGCTGCGACACCGAGTTCGGTTTTGCGGCGATGCAGGATATCCTGGCGCAGCCGAGACGGCCGACCGCCGTCGTCACTGCCGGCGCGCGCATGAGCATCGGCGCCTATGATTGTGCGCGCGCGGCCGGCGTCGCGATTCCCGGGGAATTATCCTTCATTGGCTTCAGCGACAGCCCGACCCTGCGCTGGTGCGGCGACGGCTTGACCACCATCGCGCTGCCGGTGCGCGAGCTGGCGCTGACCTCGACGGATTTCCTGTTTCGACGGGCGAGCCCGGACTGGACCACCGAGCGCCCCTGTCGGGTCACGCTAAAACCGAGCCTTCTACAGCGCGGCTCGACGGCCGCGCCGCACCACGCGCTCGAACCCGCATGAGGCGGCGCGTCTGCCTGCTGGGCGCCACCGGAACCATCGGCCGCGCGACGACCCGCGCCCTGATCCGGCGCGGATATGAGGTGGTCTGTTTCACGCGGGCCCCGACGGACAGCGCAAAGGCGCAATCGCGACAGGCGGACGCCGGCGATCTGGAAGGGGCCATCATCAAGGTTGTGGATGTCGGCGATCCCGTGGCGCTGGCCAGGGACGGGTTTACTGGCGAGCCCTTCGACGCGGTGGTGTCCTGCATGGCCTCGCGCACCGGCACGCCCAGGGACGCCTGGGCCATCGATCACCGTGCCCATCTCACCGTGCTGGAGGCGGCCCAGCGGGCCGGTGTCCAGCACTTCGTGCTGCTCTCGGCGATCTGCGTGCAGAAGCCAAGGCTCGCCTTTCAGCAGGCCAAGCTGGCGTTCGAGGCGGCCCTGATCGGCTCGGACCTGCGCTATTCGATCGTGAGGCCGACCGCATTCTTCAAGTCGCTGTCGGGACAGATCGAGCGCGTCCGCCAGGGCCGGCCTTTCCTGATATTCGGTGACGGCACCTTGACCGCCTGCAAGCCGATCAGCGACGGCGATCTTGCCGATTTTCTCGCCGGCTGCCTCGAAGACGAAAGCCGGTGGAACCGCATCCTGCCGATCGGCGGACCGGGCGACGCAATCACCCCCCGCCAGCAGGGCGAAGCTTTGTTTGCGCTGCTCGGGAGCCCGCCGAAATTCCGCTCCGCGCCCGTGGCCCTACTCGACATCGCCATCGCCGGCCTGGGCGCCCTAGGCACCATCGTGCCGTCGCTTGCCGACAAAGCCGAGCTGGCGCGAATCGGTCGCTATTATGCCACCGAATCCATGCTGGTGATCGACCCCCGGACCGGCCTGTATGATGCAGCGGGGACGCCATCGACAGGCACGCAAACCCTGTTCGATTTCTACCGCTCGGTCGTCGGTGGCGCGGCCGTGCCTGATCGCGGCGACCATGCCGTCTTTTGATCGCGCCTTGGGACGGTGCTGGAGCGCGCTTGCGGCCGGAACGGATTCCCCCATGTGACACGGCCGCCAGCCGCGAACCCACGACAATGCTAAGGCAAACCCGGTCAGCCTGATCAGCGCGACAATTTTCCAACCCTTCGCGGCTCGGCGGCGGGTCGTCGTCTTCTATCCGATCCTCACCAGCCCGCCCTGACCGGCGGGCTTTTTCACGCGAGGATCCATTTGTTAACCAGCCAGCGATAGCTCTTAGCTTTGTGACCTTAGGGAAGAGGCGATGAGCGTTCGCGAATGGTTGCCTGGTCTGTCGATTCTGGCAATCTCCACGGCTGTATTGCCGATGTTATCGGCCGATTTGAGTGAATTGCGCTCTATCGCTGGAGTTTTTCCGCCTTGGTGGACGTCCCGAGACGTCGTCGCTGCGGCCGGAGCCGCCGGATCGATCGTTCGTCTCGGAACGCTTCCGTTCATTGTCGTGGTTCGGTCAGACAGCAGCGACGTTGCGGCCCGTCTTACGGCCTCAGGCTCTCTCTTTAATTTCGATCCCCTTGGCATCTCCGGCTGTTTCACCAGGTAACTCAATGACCATGACGATCTCATCTATCCGCCGGCTCGGCGAACAGCTCGTCATGGGAGCGATCTGGTTGATCGTGCCGATGGTATCGGTTGCAGCTATTATCAGCGACAACAGCGTCATTGGCCTGTCGGTTGCAGCGCTGCTGCTGGCAGCCGTAGCGACCATTTGCTGGCGGCTGAGCCGCGGTGCAGGCGGTATTCGCATGACGCTCAGCGTCTGCTTAATGGTCACTATTTCGCTGCTCGTAGCGGCGCTCGACGGGCATGCTTGGCAGACCGACATGCACATGGCCTATTTCGCCGCGCTCGCTATGCTAATCGTATTCTGTGACTGGCGAGCCATCGTCGCTGCAACCGTTGTGGTCGCTGTCCACCACGTCATGCTTTCTCTATTCCTCCCATCAGCCATTTTTTCGGGGGCCACGAATCTCGGCCGGGTTGTCCTCCACGCCGTTATCTTGGTCATCGAGGCTGCGACCTTGGCCTGGGCTGCGCAGACGATCGTGCGGACGCTTGCGGCCTCAGCCAGCGCGCTCAGCCAGGCGGAGGTCGCGGTGCAGGACGCGGCACAGGCCCAGCGTGAAGCCGAAAGCGCACTGCAACAGGCGGATGATGCACGCGAGGCTCAGGCTCGGTCGGCCCGCGACAGTGAAGCACTGCAAACAACGATTGATGGCGATCGCGAAGCTGTCGTCGCCGGACTTGCAAAGGGCCTTGAGGAACTCGCGAAAGGCAATTTGACCCACCGGATCAACGTGGCTTTCCCATCCGACTACGAAAAGCTGCGTGCCGACTTTAACAGTTCAATCTCACAGCTCGACACTGTGGTATCGGGCATTGCCACTGCTGCTGGCTCTATCCGAAGCTTTGGCATCGAGATCAATAGCGGCGCTGACGACCTTTCCAAGCGCACAGAGGATCAGGCTTCGAGCTTGGAGGAGACGGCAGCGACGACCGAGCAACTCGCGGCCTCCGTCAAAGCCACCGCTCAGACCTCGCGCCAAGCGTCAGCCGTCGCCCAGGAGGCGATGCAAACGGCAGAGAGCGGGGGCGCGATTGCCGGCCAGGCGGTCGACGCGATGGCCCGCATCGAGACCGCTTCGAGTAGGATATCCGACATCATCCGCGTCATCGACGATATCGCTTTCCAGACCAACCTGCTGGCTTTGAACGCGGCCGTAGAGGCAGCGCGTGCCGGTGATGCAGGCAAGGGCTTCGCCGTCGTCGCTTCCGAGGTGCGAACCTTGGCGCAGCGTTCTAGCGATGCGGCCAAGGACATCTCGGCGCTGATCTCCTCCTCGAACGGCGAAGTCGTTGAGGGCGTGAAGCTGGTGCGCCAAGCGGGCGAGCAACTTAACCAGATCCTTTCGGCCTCGCAGCGGGTCGCAGCGACTATTGCCGAGATCTCTGCGGCATCGGGCGAGCAGGCTAGCGGTATAGACGAGATGAGCCAGGCCGTTGCCCATCTCGACGAGATGACGCAACAGAACGCCGCACTCGCCGAGCAAAGCGCCGCGTCCGCCGGCTCGCTCTCCTCACGCATCGCCGAGCTCAACGACCTCGTCGCGGCCTTCAAGACCGGGACGGATGGCGCTCACGCAGCCAGCCACATCGCCCCCCGCTCTTCATCCGAGCCCGCGCGCTTGCTCCAGCTCGCGCAGGCGGCCTTCACCGCGAAGGCTCCCGCGAAGCGCGTCGCTGCTTTTGCGCCCCGCGCGGCGCCCGCCGCACCCGCCAAGAAGGTCGCCAACAACCGCGCCGGCAATTCCGGTTGGGAAGAATTCTGAGCGAGCCGGGGCTGAACCACCGACACGGGGCCCGAGTGCAACCGTTCGGCCCACAAGCATCCTGACGCAATGCGCCGTCCCCCATTGGCGGCGCATCTTGCGTTGTGGCCTCTCCAATTGGCTTGCAGCTTTACGCACCCGTCGGTTCGGACTGGTCCAATCGTGCAGTCTCAATAAGAGCGTCGTGGGAGCGTTGCCTCTCCCAGGCAGTTTCCGGAGGGAGCAGGTCCCTCCGAAGCTGGGCTTACGCCGCAACCGCATCCAAAATAGTCTCATATTCCCAAAAACTTGCGCTTCGAGAACGCGCGTGAAATCCGATCACAAGTCGGCTCGGCACGACCGCGCCACTTGCTCGACATGTGACCGAGCCGCCTTCCGTCATTGTCTCTTGAAAACCGATGATGATGCGTCCAAATCGGCGCCATCAATCGTGAGGTTCGAGAGCTGCTATGACGAACGCGACCACAGAAAGCCGCACCTTCGAAGCCGATGTTTCGCGTCTCCTGCACATGATGGTGCATTCGGTCTATTCGGACCGGGACGTCTTCCTCCGGGAATTGATCTCCAACGCCGCCGATGCCTGCGAGAAGCTTCGCTATGAATCCATCGCAACGCCGACGCTGATCGGTGACACTGGCAAGCTCGCCATCACCGTTACGGCCGATCCGGAGGCAGGCAAGCTCACGATCTCCGATAACGGCATCGGCATGAGCCGCGATGAACTGATTGAGGCCCTGGGCACGATTGCTCGCTCGGGCACGCGCGCGTTCATGGAGCAGGTCGAAGCGGCCAAGGGCAAAGACGGCGCCCAGCTTATCGGTCAGTTCGGCGTGGGCTTTTATTCGGCTTTCATGGTTGCTGCCGAGGTCGATGTCGTCAGCAGGCGCGCGGGTAGCGGCGAAGCCTGGCATTGGACCTCTAATGGCAAGGGAGAGTTCTCAGTAGCGCCTGCCGCTATCGAGGATGCTCCGGAGCGGGGCACCAGGGTCGTGCTCACTCTTCTGGACAATGCGAAGACATATGCGGAGCGCTGGACGCTGGAACGCATCGTCAAAGCGCAGTCCGGCCACGTCCCGGTGCCGATCTATCTGGTCGAGAAGCCGGGCGCAGAGCCGACGTCGCTAGCCGACGGGGCGGCGCTCTGGACCAAGCCCAAGAGCGAGATCAGGCCCGAGGACTATGCGGATTTCTACCGCAGCGTGGCTGCACAATACGACGAGCCGGCAGCGACGATCCATTTTCGCGCCGAGGGGCGTCACGAATACACGACGCTGGCCTTCGTGCCCGGATCCAAGCCCTTCGATCTGCTCGACGCCGATCGCAAGGGGCGCATGAAACTCTATGTGAAGCGGGTCTTCATCACCGACGAAGCGGAGCTTCTGCCGCGCTATTTGCGTTTTGTCCGCGGGCTGGTCGACACCGCCGACCTGCCGCTCAACGTCTCTCGCGAGATGATCCAGGACAGCCCGCTCCTGGCGGCGATCCGGAAGGGCGTGACCAACCGCATCCTAGCCGATCTCGGCAAGATGGCCGAGACCGATGCCGATGCCTTCGGCGAGATCTGGGCGAATTTCGGCCCGGTCATCAAAGAGGGCCTCTACGAGGATTACGAGCGCCGCGAGCAGCTGCTGACCCTGGCGCGGTTTGCTACCACGACGACGGGCGGGCTGCGCAGCCTCAAGGACTATGTCGTCGCCCTGAGGGAGAACCAGACTGCGATCTACTACATCGTCGGCGACGACCCCGCGCGCATCGCGACATCGCCGCAGCTCGAAGGGTTTCGCGCGCGCGGCATCGAGGTGCTTCTCCTGAGTGATCCGGTCGATGGCTTCTGGGTGTCAAGCGCACCAGATTATGAAGGCAAGCCGTTCAAATCGGTCACACAGGGCGCGGCGGATCTTGGGCTGATCCCGCTTCTCAACGGCGAGGCGACCCCACGGGCCGAGAGCACCCCAGAGGTGGCGACCTTGCTCGAAGCGATGAAGCTGACACTCGCCGATGAGGTCGCGGACGTGCGCGCGTCCGATCGTCTCACCGAAAGCGCAGTCTGTCTGGTAGCCCCTGATACCGGCCCCGACCGTCAATTTGAAAAGCTGCTGTCTGCCGCTGGCAGGATTGATGACACGACCAAACCCATCCTTGAGATCAATGGGCAGCATCCTCTTATCGTCGGCCTGGCCGGGCTGCAGGATGAGCTTCTACGCGACGACCTTGCTCATCTCCTGCTAGACGAGGCGCGTATCCTAGACGGAGAGCGTCCGGGCGACGCCAGATCATTCTCGGAACGTCTTGGTCGCCTCATTGCCAAGGCCGTTCGCTGAGTTCGCGTTACGCACGGATTGATGGAACACGCGGTCGCTTGGTTGCGTAATGTCGCGGGCGTGGGTTTGCCAAATACGTGTCGGAGGCCCTCAGGGCAGCTTCGACACTTGGCTGAATGTAGCGGCGCAGTTCGTTACGCCACGTTTCGCCCATAGCGTCCCAACCCAATTGCTCTGGACGACGCACCGCCTCGTGCAGTGCTCGCGCAGCAGCCTCGATGGCGACGGCGACTCTGGGATTGACCATAGATCAAAACTCCGCGCGCAACTGAACGGGACCGGATTCAACCAGCCGTTAACAAGCCTCGTCATTGTAGTTTTGGTGCTCTACGCTTGGCAATCTCATCTGCGACCGCGTTCCACAGCCGGACTGCGAGATCGTTTCGTTCGAGTTGTGCCTGCTGAGCCAATTGCCGGGCTTGACCGTAAGCATCATCACCGTGGTCGCGGATGATTATTCCCGCCGAAATCTGAACGACAGTGATCCAGGCACGTTCTGCGGCCGCAGATTTTGGTGGCAGTTCGGTCATGCCGCCCCATTACAACGACAATGGGTCTGCATAAATCAACATTTGATATTTAGACTAATAAGAGTGCTTAACTCCACAATTTAGATACTCTGACGCTCTAACATCGTCGATACTGATCCCAGAACGTTACGGATGCCAAAGCTCTGTTGACGTGTTTGTTTCTATACCTCAGTCGAGCCGTCGCTGGTCTCGCTGAAGTAGCGGTCGAAACGCCTGGTCGGCTTCTTGAAGCGCGCCACTTCGGCCTCGACGAAGCGCGCCGAGTTCAAGCGGCCATAACCAGCCTGACCCAGGTCGCGATCATGGAAACTGCTGACGGGGCTCGGCCGCACGGGCTTGGTGCCGACCAGCGCCTCACCGATCCCCAGCAGGCATTTGACGATGGCGTCTTACGGCTGTCCGGCTTAACCGGCTTGACCTCGAAGCTGCTATCGAAGGCTGACGGCTAATTGCGTCGAGCAAATGATCGCAGTCGTTAACCCGATGGTCGGCCGTCGATCGCACCGCGAGCAGTTTTCACCAAGGCGAAAGCAGTGGCCTAGAATCGAAGTGATCAAGAATACGCTTCAGTGCCGCCGCATTGTTCTCGTCTTCGACGCTGTCGAGCGCGTCCTTCAGCACCACGCGAATGTCATCCGCCTCGACCCTCTCCATTTCCCAGTTCGGATACAATCGCTCGCGCTTTTCTTCACTTTGGCTAAGCGAGACAATATCGTAATGGCGTGGATCGCTATGCAGGCTCGCGATCAAATGCTCGATCTGGGCGGGCGGCCCCTCAATCCATTGGAAGAAGACGCCAGCTCCAAAAACCAGCACGCCAGTGATGCCACACGCGCGATTGCTGCGTTTGGCAGCCTCAACGATGCGATCGACCTCGGCGCCGTCAACGCCGTCGGCGGCACGGCTGCAGTAGACGAAATGACAAAGCGTTGGCAGTGGGGCATCGTCCAACTCAACCACACGTTGCAAACCGTATTCGTCGAACATGAATGGGCCCTCCAGAACTCTTAGGCGGTGTCGACTGGTGACTGAGCAGCAGGATAGCGCAACCACCTCACTTTGGAACTGGACTGGTCGCCGTGCTAGGCAGGCATGAAGCCTTGCACAACGAATTCGGTTAATTGCGTTGTGACCGACATTAGCGAATCGTTCGGTCCCGCGCTTGTGCTTTACATTGCGCGGATCTGCTCCTCGAACTCTTCTGGGATCAGTCCGTGCCGCGCCAGCACAGCAAGCGCACTGACCTCACCGGTCTCGTCATCTGCTGTGACGTGAATGACCGCGAGGCCCTCTGCCGTTCGTCCGACCCTTTCGCCATCCAGCAATGCGTGATGCTTCGTCCGTGCCAAGGTGCGCTGGCCTGGGACCAGGCGCTTGCGGTGCGTTTTGAAGGGCTGCAGAAAATAGGTTTCGACGCTGGCCATGGCTTGACTCCCGGGGTCCGTATATTCTCATTACGTTCTCATTTGAGGGAGCGCAACCGATGACAGCAGCCCGGCACGCAGACGTCGATCTTGGGACTGAGATCGAATGCGAGATCGACGATCTGATTGCTGAACATGGCAGCGAGCGGGCCGCGATCCGCGCCCTTCTGCATGACATGACCGTGCTGATGACGGATGCTGATCGGTCGGTGTCCCGGGGATACCTGCGCGGCCTGTTCTCGCATGGCGCCCGGCCGGCGGACTTCGTTGATGAACAGTGAGCAAGCCGCCGGATCTCCGAACACCCTTAGTCCGTTATCCCTGGGTGATCGTGCGGCTGCGGTGCCATGTCTGCCCAAGGAGCGCCGAGGTGCGTCTGGCCGCGCTGGCAGCACGCTACGGCCATCGTGTGCCGGTCCGCGTGGTGCTGCACGCCTTTATGTCCGGCTGCCCGTGGGATCAGAACAGCAAGTCGCGGACGCAGCAGAAATACGGGTTTCGATGCGGGGCCTATATGCCCGATCTCAATTCGACTCGGCCACCTGACGTCCCGCCATCTGCGACGGGTCTGACCTTGATCGAGGGTGGCAAGACGGACATTCTACCGGCCGAACCGGATCCAGCGCGCCGCCGCGTCGGCACTTATGATGACTGATGTCTGGGTTTCAGCCTAGTTCGCTTCAAGGCTGTCCGTGCTTGCCGCCAATTATTTCGCCCGTCTGCCCCGCAACTTCGCGCGCTACAGCGCCCCAAAAGAGGAACGCGCTGTTGTTGTTTTCAGTAAGGGCTTGGGCTGCATTCTTCCGAGCAGCAACATATGCGCCTTGTCCGTGATCACGGATCAACATGCGAGCGGAAAGCACAACGGCGCCTTTCCGAGCCCTTCGGCGGGCGAGTAGTCTCGATTCTAGAGCGAACATACGTTGATCATATCGACAGCAGCGATGGGGTAAATTTCGTCTCGGGGGCCAGGATAACTTTTAGGTTTACTTGATATGTGCAATCTTTACAGCATGACCCGCAGCGTGGACGCGATGCGGAACCTCTTCTCCAAGTTTGTGGCGCCGGAAACGAACCTGCCGCCACTGCCAGGCATCTTCCCCGACTATCCGGCTCCGATCATCCGCAATGAGGGCGATGGCGTCGCGGCACTGGCAATGACGCGCTGGGGCATGCCGTCATCAAAAAAGGCTTTGCTCGACGCAGCGGCCAAACGTGCCGACAAGCTTCGCGCCAAGGGCAAGGAGGTCGACTTCGATCTGCTCCTGCGGATGGAGCCGGACAGCGGCACGACGAACGTCCGCAACACCGCAAGCTCCCATTGGAAACGCTGGCTTGGCGTCGAGAGTCGGTGCCTGGTTCCATTCTCGAGCTTCAGCGAGTTCGATCAAGTCGCGCGGCAGGATGTCTGGTTCGCCTTCGGCAAGGACCGGCCACTCGCCTTTTTCGCTGGCATCTGGACGTCGCAATGGACCGGCGTCCGTAAGATCAAGAACGGCATCGAAACGACGGACCTATTCGGCTTCCTTACGACCGAACCCAACCGAGAGGTGGGCAAGGTCCATCCCAAGGCGATGCCTGTGATCCTGACGGAGCCCGACGAACTCGAAACCTGGCTGACTGCGCCTTGGGAACAGGCGAGGGTCCTACAGCGGGCGCTGCCAGATGGTGCGCTGGTCGAGGTGACGCGGGGCGTTAAACAGGATGTCAGCGCGCCCCTCACATTTTGAACTACCACATGGCTCAGCTAGCGTCCGCTGCATGACCCAGACGAAATTCCGCGCGCCTGCAGGCCACGGCTCAGGTCCGCACCCGACACCACCAACCGGCGCAGTTCCTCGGCGAGGATATCGTAGACCAAACGGATGCGACGGCTGTTCTGCACCTCGCGATGCGTGACCAGCCAGAGCGGCACCGGAACGCGCGACAGCTCCGGCAAAAGCACCCTCAGCTGCGGCATGCGCGCCGCCGCGACGTCGAGGACGACGCCGACGCCGATCCCCCGACGCGTCATCGCCCAGAGCGCCGACGCGCTGTTTGAGACGACGGCGCACTGCTCCGGCCCAACCCAGAGCCCCTGAAGCTCCATATGGCTGACAAATTGCTCGACCGGATCAAAGGCCAGGATTGTCGCGTCGCTGAGGTCCGACACGGCACGTGGCATGCCGTGCTGCGCGATCCAGGCGTCGGATGCATACAGGTGCGCATTCAGCTCGCCGATCAGACGCCCGATCAATTCTGGCTCGGTGGGGCGGACATGGCGGATGGCGATGTCGGCCTCGCGTCGCCTGAGATCGCTGAGCGCATCGGTCGCGATGACGACGATGGTGACCTGGGGCACCTCCTGGCGCAGACGTTCGACGATGCCGGGCATGACATGCGTCGCGACCGCGTCCGTGACCGACAGGCTGACGCGGCCCGACAGGTCGGATGCCTGGCCGGCGGCGCTGAGCGCGAGCGCCTCCGCCGCAGCAGCCATCTGGCGGGCATGCTCCAGCAGGCCCGCCCCACCAGCCGTCAAGACAAGCCGTTTGCCGACCCGCTCGAACAGGGTCACGGCCAGCTGCTCCTCGAGGGCGGCCACCTGCCGCGACAAGGTCGGCTGACTCAAACCCAGCTTGCGCGACGCCGCAGACAGTGACCCGGCCTCGGCTGTCGCGCGGAAGGCCCGAACCAGATTCCAGTCGATGCCGCTCATGCACTCCTGAATATCTGATCTGCAGAATGCGGCAAATCCAAATATCGCGACACATGCGATGAGAGGGGCCGATGGAGCCCAGCATGCCGACCTCACGCGAGTCCGAAGACGATGTCGATGCCGTGTTCTGGAACCGGACGGCGCGGACTTATTCCCGCAGCGTGATCAAAGATCTCGCCGGATATGAGCGCACCCTGTCCGCGACGAGGGATCTCGTCGGCGCCGCGGATCGGGTTCTGGAGCTCGGCTGCGGAACCGGCCAAACGGCCCTGAGGCTTGCGCCCTCGATCGGTCATATCACCGGGACGGACATCGCGAGCGGGATGATCGCCATCGCCAACGAGCGCAAGGCCGCGGCGGTATGCCCGAACGCAACGTTCGTAGTCACGGACGGACGCAGCCCGCCCTGGCCGGACCCGCCGTTTGACGCGGTGCTGGCCTTCAATCTCCTGCACCTGATCAAGGACCGGCCGCGCTTGTTTCAGTCCATTGGGCGGGCTTTGAAGCCAGGCGGCCTGTTCATCACCAAAACCCCCTGCCTGTCAGAGATGAACGCCGTCATTCGCCTCGCCATTCCTCTGATGAGGCTCATCGGCAAGGCGCCGTCCTTGTCGTTCTTCACCGCAGATGAGCTGGCGAGCGAACTGACCGCCGGCGGCTTCTCGATCATCGATCGGGCCCGCCATGGGTCGGGCCGCACGGATTTTCGCGTCTTCATGGCCGCACGGAAGGTGGACCCATGAGCGCTGCCCGATCCACTCGCTCTGGCGTTCGCGCTGTCGTCTGCCGCAGCAAGCCAGCGACGCCGTCGCACCAAACGTGATTTCGAACCCTGTTCATGACGACCGACGAGGACCGGCCCCAATGAAGACCATGCTATCAGCGACGACACTGATTGTGTGTTTGAGCTCCGCACCCATCCTGGCCCAGGCCTGCGAAAGCAGTTTCCGTGTCGAAGGCACACCGATGCTCACCGCGCTGAATTTTCGCACGTCCCAGACGTTCGCCGGGGTCGACCAAGGGAGGGCGATTGACAACCTGCGGAGCGCGATGCTGGCCGAAGGCTTCATTCGCGTCAGCGTCGACCGTTCCGCGGGAGCGCTGACGGCTTTTCAGGAAACCTCGGGGTCCGGCCGTCCCCAGACCCTTCGCGTTTCGGCGCGCAAGGCGGGCAAGGGCACACGGGTCGATGCGGTCTTCATGATCCAGGCGGGCCAGCTGGCCGATGCTGCGACCGTCCGCGGCTCTCTGTGCAGGGTCATCTCCGCTGCAAGGGACTGATGGTGTGAGACCCGACGAGGGCAAACCCGCCACACCCGCGGCGCGCCCGACACGCTTCGAACGTGTGCCCCCTGCCGCCTTGGGCCTTTCCTCAACGCAAATCCATCGTTGCCCCGCGAGCCGTGATCGGCTATTGCCCTTGCACGGATTGCGCCCGTAGCTCAGCTGGATAGAGCGCTGCCCTCCGAAGCTGGGTTTGCGCCGAAAGCGGCCCCAGAATTCTCCTACATTCATAATAGCTTGTGGTGAAATTGGCGCTGGAAACGCGGTCACAACTCGGTTCGGCACGACCGCGCCACACCCACACCCCGCTTTATGGTTGTGCAACCGAAGCCAAGCTTCGGCTGCACAAGGTCGGGATGCGATCACATCATGCGCTTGATCTCACCATAAGCGCCTGTGGTCTTCAGCGTGATGACCACGTCCTGCTTGCCGCGATTGCGCCAGAACCAGCCATGCGAGCCGTCGAACTCGGCAGTGAGGACGCCCTGCTCGCCGGCCGAGCCACGCCCGGCCTTGTAGCTCTTCTCCTTGCCGCCGGCGCCTGGCGTGCCGTGCATGTCGTAGTTCACGACGCCGTCCTTTGCGGTCCAGGCGAAGTTGACCTTGGCTCCAGCCTTCATCGTCAGCTTGTATTCGACCCCCTCGGTCGGTTTGAGCGTGATCACGGTCTCGTCCGTGCGCGAGGGGGCGGCCTGAGCGAGAATGACCCGCTCGCCGGCATGGGCCGGCGAGACGAACAGGCCGGCAAGGACGGTGCCGATCAGGCTCGAACGCTGGTCCGGGGCGGGCAATGCCGGCACGGGCTGCGCCGGCGCGGGGCGGCTGTCCATGATCCGGTCGGCTTCCGCCTCGGCGGCGAGCTGGGTCTTGATCTCGCCCATCTCGGTGAGCTGGAGCATGCGGCCGATTCCGGTCGGGTCGATGGCGTATTCGGCCGGCAGGACGATGGTCACGAGGATCGCGACCGCGGAGACGGCGGCGATGGCGGTGGAGCGCAGGAGCTGGGCGTTGGTCGGCAGCTCGGCGCGGGTCGGGATGTCGGTGTTATACATGAGAAGAGGTCCTTGATTTTAGGAAACGAAATAGCCGGTGAGTTGGTAGCCGACGAGCACGAAGCCGGCGGTGAGCATCCAGACATTGGCGGTGTAGGCGTGGCGCCAGAACCCTGCGGTGCGGCGCCAGAAGCCCATCGCGATCAGGATCATTCCGAGCGCCGTGAGCTGGCCGAGCTCGACGCCGACATTGAAGGCGAGCAAATTGGGGATCAGCCCGTCCGGCGAGATCTCGTATTCCAGGATCTTGGTCGAGAGACCGAAGCCGTGGAACAGGCCAAAGATCAGCGTCGCCGCCTTGGTGTTGGGCTGATAGCCGAGCCAGCGCTGGAAGGCCCCCATGTTGTCGAGCGCCTTGTAGGCGACCGACAGGCCGATGATGGCGTCGATGAGGTAGCTGTTGACCCCGACGTTAAAATACACGCCGAGCAGCATCGTCGTCGAATGGCCAAGCGCGAACAGGCTGACATAGATCGCGATGTGCTTGGCCCGGTAGAGGAAGAAGATCACCCCGAACAGGAACAGGATGTGGTCATAGCCCGTGACCATGTGCTTGGCGCCGAGATAGATAAACGGGAGCAGGTGCACCCCCGTGATCTCCTTGATATAGCCCTTGTCGCCCTCGGCGACGGCGTGGGCGAGCGCGACGTCCATGCCCTTTAGAAGCAGCACGAAGGCGAGTGCGAGGGGCAGGAGCAAGCGCGAGGCTGCATGTCGCAGCAGACGCCCTCCTCCTGTGGAAGGTGGTTTCATAAGAGATCCGATGATGCGTCGTTGAAGGCTGCCGCAAGCGCGGCGGCGGGTTCAGGCGACGTCGGACCGCGGCGGGCGTTCCAGGCCGCTAGGCCGCCCCGAGGCGGAGCGTTGGTGCTCGTGCCGGATCGCGGTCCGCACGAAGCGAGGCATGCCGAGCTGGACCAGCGCGACGATCGTCGCCGTCTCGTGGACGTGATCGGCGGTATTGTGCCCGTGGACATGGCCGGGAAGGCGCTCATCCGGCTCGCCTTCGTCATGGGCATGCCCATGCTCCGCGATCTCGGCAGCGAGTTCTGCGTGCCGCACGGCTTCGGCCTGCGCGATGGCGTGGGCATTGTGGCCGGCCGAGACATGCGCCACCGACAAGGTCATGCCGAGCGCCATCGCGAAGGCGATGACGAGGCAGGACAGGGCTTTGATGCGGCGGCGCAGCATAATGAACAGATAGGAACCGAAATCTTAACGGAAGTTTGACGAGGCCGGTCAAGTCGAGAGCTTCCCAACATCCCCCCTGGGGGGTTATGTGAAGGCATGAGCGATCACATCCATGCCAGCCATCCCGCCATCGCCAAACGCCTCAAGCGCGCCGGCGGGCATCTCGCCAAGGTCGTGGCGATGATCGAAGGCGGAAGCCCCTGCTTCGACATCGCGACGCAGCTGCAGGCGGTCGAGAGCGCCATCGTCCAGGCCAAGCGCACCCTGATCCAGGACCATCTCGATCACTGCCTCGACCATGTCGTCGGTGACGTGTCGCCCGAGCGCCGCCAGCCCATCGACGACTTCAAGGCGATCGCGAAGTTCCTCTGAAGGAGCAGCCCATGCTCGCCGTCCTCGCAAACCAAACCTATGGCCGGCTCTTCCTCGCGCAGATCATCGCGCTGCTGGGCACGGGGCTGTTGACGGTCGCGCTCGGATTGCTCGCGTTCAACCTCGCCGGGGACAGGGCGGGCACCGTGCTTGGCACGGCGCTCGCGATCAAGATGATCGCCTACGTCGCCGTCGCGCCGGTCGTCGGGGCGTTTGCAGCTCAGTTGCCGCGGAAGGCCTTTCTGATCGCGATGGATCTGGTTCGGGCGGCGATCGCGCTTCTGCTCCCGTTCGTCAGCGAGATTTGGCAGATCTACGTTCTGATCTTCCTGTTGCAGTCTGCCTCGGCCGCCTTCACACCGACCTTCCAGGCGACCATCCCCGACGTATTGCCCGATGAGAACGACTACACCAAGGCGCTCTCGCTCTCGCGGCTGGCCTATGATCTGGAGAGCCTGGTCAGCCCGATGCTGGCAGCCGCGCTGCTGACCCTGATCAGCTATCACTGGCTGTTCACCGGCACGGTCGTGGGCTTCCTCGTCTCGGCCGCGCTCGTTCTCTCGGTGACGCTGCCGGCGTCGCCGGCCGTCGCGCGGTCGGGCGGCATCTACGACAGGACGACACGCGGCATGCGGATTTATCTCGCGACGCCGCGACTTCGCGGCCTGCTCGCGCTCAACATGGCCGCGGCTGCCGGCGGCGCGATGGTGATCGTCAACACGGTGGTCTTCGTGAAGGGCCGCCTTGGGTTGGGCGACGGCCAGGTCGCGCTGGCGCTGGCCTGCTTCGGCGGCGGTTCGATGATCGCCGCGCTGGCCCTGCCGCGCCTGCTGGAGCGGCTGCCGGACCGGCGTGTGATGTTCACCGCGGCCCTCTTCCTCGGCGGCGTGCTGATGATGGCCGCCGCGCTTCTCTTCGCTGTCGCCGGCATCGATGTCTCGACCTCGACCAATGCTGCCGACGTTGCGCTATGGCCCGGATTGCTCATGATCTGGCTGCTGCTCGGGCTTGGCTACTCGGCTGTGCAGACGCCCTCGGGCCGCCTGCTGCGGCGCTCGGCCCATGCCGAGGACAAGCCGGCCGTCTTCGCCGCCCAGTTCGCGCTCTCCCATGCTTGCTGGCTGATCACCTACCCGCTGGCCGGATGGCTCGGGGCGGCTCTGCCGGTGTCCCTGACCTTCGGCGTCTTCGCGCTGCTGACGTTCGCTTCGGTGACGATAGCCGCGCGTGTCTGGCCGTCAGACGAGACTGGTAATCTCGCCCACCGCCATGACAACCTGCCCGTCGATCATCCCCATATCGCCGGTGCGGCTGGCGACCATGCCCATCCCATCATCATTGACGATCAGCACCGGTAGTGGCCGGTGCCGTTCGTATAATTGTCAGCCCCCCCCGAGCCCCACCTTGGCGAGAGCATTGCCGTCCGAAGGCAGTTGAGATCCGCTCGCCGACGCTCGGAAGTCATTGATCCTGCTGGAGGTGCTCTCTCGCTGACCGTGCGCCGTGAGTGCCGCGGCACAATCGCGCCACATCGGCTCCGGGATTTCCTGTGCCGCCTCCGGAAACCTCCTTGGCGGGCCACTGCCGGCGTCCTCTAGTGCTTAGAGGATCGAGGCGAGACCGCAATGGCGACCATCAGAAAGCTCAGAGGCCGCTGGCAGGCGCAAGTGCGTCGGCGTGGCATGGCCCCGCCCGCCAAGAGCTTCGACCAGAAGACCGACGCCGAGAAGTGGGCCCGTTCGCTTGAATCAGAACTCGATCGCTGCGGCTCGATGCCAGACACACGGGTCGCTGAATCGACCACGCTCCGCGAAATCCTCGCGCGATACGTCATCGAGGTTTCACCCCGCAAGCGGAGCGCCGCGACCGAGATCTGTCGCATCAAAGCGCTTATGCGTCGCCCGATCTGTCACCGGACGTTGAGCCTGCTCTCGACGTCGGACCTCGCCACCTATCGCGACGACCGCTTGAAGACGGTCGCGCCTTCGACGGTCACGAAGGAGCTGAACTCGCTGTCGCACGCGATCGACACCGCGATGCGCGATTGGGGCATCCATCTCCACAAGAACCCCTGCAAGCTCGTGAGACGTCCCCCTGCTCCCAAGGGTCGCAATCGCCGACTTGTAACCGACGAAGAACAGCGACTTCTGGATGCAGCTGACAGCGGTCGCAACGAGGTGATGCGCGACTTGATCATCCTGGCGATCGAAACCGGCATGCGCCGGGGCGAGCTGCTGTCACTCGATTGGGCTCACATCAACCTTGAGAGCAGGGTCGCGCACCTCCCGCTTACGAAGAATGGGTCGAGCCGCGACGTGCCCCTGTCCTCCCGCGCTACGATGGTGCTCCAGCGACTCAGAGAGAGTCAGGGAGCGCCAACGTCGGGTCGCCCGCTACCCACGTCGCAGAGCGCAGTCGTGCAAGCGTGGGGCCATCTGTGCGGTCGCGCTGCAATCACCGGTCTTCATTTTCACGATTTGAGACACGAAGCCGTTTCGCGATTGTTCGAGCGCGGATTGAACGTGATCGAAGTCGGAACGATTTCGGGTCACAAGGAGCTTCGCATGTTGTCGCGCTACACCCACTTGCGCGCGTCGGACCTTGTTTCTCGTCTCGGGTAAGAAAAAGACGAAGTCCCAGGTTGACGGAGCTAGCGCCAGTAGGATGCCGCCTGGGTTCCAAGCGCGGGCGCCATCTATCCTGGGACGTGCCGGGCGGTAGATTCGTCTACCCCTCACACCGAGACCTGGTCGTCACCTGACCTGGGCTGAGCCACCTGCGCCGAACGTCTGACCGTAGGTGAGATCGCCGAACACGAACTGGCCACGCGTGCCGTCGCTGAGACGAACGATCGCTGACCCGGACATGAGGTTCGCTGTCCTCGTGATCACGATCTGGCCGCTCTTGCCGTTCGTGCACTTGCCAGGGACGACCAGGGCGGGGCTCGGATCGCGGACCTGATACTCGCCGGAGCAGCGAGCACCGCCCGGCGTCTGGACCCAGAACTTGCCGACGCCGTCGCTGTAAGCCGTCGCCTGGCCGGCGGCCGGGACGGAGCCAAATTGACCGGTGACCGGCAGGCTGAACATCGCGCGCGGCTCGCCGCTGGGTGAGGGCGCTGCGCATGCGCAGAGCCCAATCGAGATGAGGGCTGCTGCAAAAAATTGCCGTGTCATGAAGAATTCCGAAGGCTACGTCTCGCTGAATGCGGTCGCCAGCTACGCAGATCGGTGCAGCGGCGTCGATGGCGACCGCCGTTCATCGGCGCACCGCGTGACAGCGATAACCCCACCACAATCAGCCGGCCGTCGCTCGCTACCGCGCCGGTTCTCGATAGAAAGGCATGTCTCGGCATCAGGAGACGACCATGACCCGCAAGATCATCAACCCGCTCTGTGCAGCGGTCGCGCTCGCTTCTCTCGTTTATGCCAGCGCCCAAGCCGAGGAGACGACACGGCTCGATGTCCAGGTGCTCGTGAACAGAGCGGCCCGCGATCGGATTTCGAACGCAGACGATCATCTGCTCACGATCGAGACGCTTAAAATCCCCAGGGTCGCGACGGAGACCGGTCGTGTGTGCGGAGCGATCGTGTCGCTGCGTCGAAAGCCGGAGTTCAATCAGTGGAACTCATATGCAGCCATCCTCTACATCGAGAATGGCAGGGTTACCATCACCGGCATGGCGACATTCTTCATGCCGGTCGAGGAGCTGATGGGCGAAAGCAGCTGCAGGTAGCACTCACGCAGGCAGGGGCGACCAGTGAGCCGGACGTGTAGATTCATCTACCCAATTCGGCGGCACACTGGGTTGGATCCGCGTGCTGTTTCGCCGGACCTTTCAATCGCATTCCGGACGAGGCAGAGCGTAAACCGGAAGCCATTCATCCCACAACGTGTCACGTTTTGTGTCCTTTCCCCTTTATAGTAGTTATTTAGTGTCTTGCTGAAAGAGAAAGAAAGAACAGCTGGAATGGACAGGAAACGTGACCAACCTCGGTGTTCGCTCTGTTTTCGCTATAACCCCAACGGAGACGGAAACAGGAGGATTTGATGAGCGAAATTTGGGCTGCTCCGGAATGCGAGATCACCGCTGGCGCACTGATCGACCGGGATACCGCGAATGCGGTCTTTGCTGTCGAGTTCCGGAAACTGGCGGCCGCTTGGCGCGCCAAGAAGGTTCGACACGCCGAAAAGGCCTATGAGCTGGTAGGGGAGGTCTTTCGAGCTCAGGGCCGGCTGAAGTATCGCAAGGAGTGTGAGGCCATGGGCAGAACGGTCCGGCCTTACAATCGCGATACCAGCAAGACAGGATATCGCGGGGCCGAGGCAAACAAGCGGGTGGCGAACCGAGATCGCCAGCGAGAGCTGCGAGGCGTCACCAAGGAAAGCGTGCGAACCTACACTGACCTGTCAGCCATGTCGGCAGAGGAGCTGGCCGCATATCAACGCGCCAAGGCTAACGAACGCAAGGCGGCTCAACGAGCAAGAGACCGTAAACTGAAAACTGACGGCGAGTGCGATCTGACCGCAGTCTTAGATCAAACTGAGATCGATGAGATCTTGGCCGAACTGGAAATGTGAAAAGCTCGACATTCGACAGCGCCTCCGGTTACACGCACTGCTGCGGTGCCGGGACCGCTGCAGCCGCCCAGGAGCCTCGCAGACGGCCGCGACAGCTACCGCCGCTACAATCGCCGCCCGCGACAGCAGCGCCCGCTCACGGCCCTCCTATGAGGCCTATCACGAACGTCGCCGCGCCTCTTCGGCTGGAAGCCAAATTGCCAGTGCGTCGATCATATCCGGCTTGATGCGCGACCCATGCCTGATGGCTTTGACTAGGCTGGCATCTAAACGACCAAAGCCCATTGCTGGCATGATCACCCTGCACGGTAAGGATTCCGCAGGATAAAGCCTTTTGATGCGTGCGATGGTTAGTGGTGTCAGCGTCCTATCATGATTGGCAATCGGCTCCGCAGTCGTCGGCCCCTCAGCTACGACTATGGTCCCCGCTTTGAGACCGACCGTCGCGCCAATCGAAGACAGGAAGGCGTCGCGATCCGCCGCACTCGCGTTCTTCCATGCGCGCGCCAGGGCGTTGATTGGCTTCGGCGTGGTTCTGACCCCACCTGCGAACAATGCAGCAGCGGCGCTGGCGAACTCCCCGGCTTCATATCGTGCGAAGATGGCCGGCTGTCGCTTCTTGAGCAGCCCCAGATAGAATACGTTGTCGTGCTTTGGTCGCGCCATCGCACTGGGGTGGCCTCTGAGCAGCGTCGCGTCAATGGGTGCCGCTTTGCGCAGGCGACCGCCCGCACGCGCTGCAAGAGCTCGCCTGCTTGAACTGACCGCATCGGACGGCAGAGTCGTAGGTGTCTGACGACAATGTGGCCGCCTTGGTAGATTGATCTACCCACCACCGGTATATGCATGCACTTTGCGAGCACCGATCTGCCTCTCGCTGCACAGCTGCCCTTGCAGAAGACCAACACCATACAGGTCCGACACCCGCCACATTTCGGCCATAGTAGGTTGGTTGTTAGTTTGCTCTAAGTTGCCGAATGGTTGCCGAAAATTAAAAATGCAGCTTTCCGCAACTTTCGAAGTTGCGTCCAGCAGGCTCTTTCGAAATAAAAAGTCGCTGTTGCATACGCGCATCGATCGATCGCCGCTGGGACGGTCGGATAACTGACGTTATCTGCCGTATCGACGCCGCGGATACATGACCGACCCAACGAATAGCTTTGAGAGCGGCCAGCTTCGTGTGTGGGGCTCGTCTCGGATTTTCTCGCGCCTGGGCTGTCGATCTGCGGATGGTCGCTAACGGCGCTCAATCGGTGCAGCGCAGACCCGAGCCGCTGACCACCGCAGGCGTCACATCGCGAGAAGCTTCTGTATCTTGTCGCGCAGGAAAGCGCGGTCAGCAGGGATATGGATCGGATTGCCGGCTCGGTGCCCATAGATCGAGGGGATCGGCGATAGCTCGGCGGAGCGGGCGTTGACGAGCAGGGGCATTTCGCTGGCGTTGTCGCTCGGCTGGAAGTAGCTGTCGGTCGCTCCCGGCATCAACAGCACCCTGGCCGTGATCGCAGCCAGTGCCTTGGACAGATCGCCGTCGAATCGAGCGCAAGCGCTGACGTCGCCATTCTGCCAGGTCGCGATCTGGGCGAGCAGATCGTCGCCGGCTCGCCTCGCGAATGCGCCATCCCAGGATCGCGTCAAGAAATCCTCCAGCGCATCGAAGCCCAGCCCCCTCCAGGCTTCTTCGCGATAGAACGCATGCGACAAGGCCCAGCCGGCATAGACCCTCCCCATCGCTCGCATGCCGGCCGTGGGCTGCGTCACGAACCTGCCGTTCTGGAACGCCGGGTCAGCCTGGAGCGCAGCCTTCACCCCCTCCAGGAAAACGCGGTTGAACGGTGCGCATCTGGCGCTGCCGCAGACGACAGCAACGCGCTCGACCATGTCGGGATGAAGTGCGGCCCAGTGGTAGGCCTGCATGCCGCCCATCGACCAGCCATAGACGAGCGCAATCTGCTTGACCTGCAGATGCTCGACCAGCAGCCGGTGCTGAACCGCAATCGCGTCGTGGTAGCTCACGAGCGGATAACGACCATCGCTCAATACATCCGGCGAGTTCGATGGCGATGACGAGAGGCCGTTGCCGAACAGGTTCGGGATGACGATGAAATAGCGCTCGGGGTCGAGCACCCCGTCCGGACCGATCAGCCACTCGGTGTCGACATGCTGCGCACTGAACGAGGTCGGATAGACGATGACGTTGTCGCGTGCAGCGTTGAGCCTGCCATAGGTTTTGTAAGCCAGCTTCATCGAGCGGAAGACCTGACCCGATGTGAGCTGGACGTCGCCAGCGTCGAAGATGGCGTAATCTGTGGTCTCGATCATGAGCGCGCCTTCGGTCTGTGAGCTGTTTGATACCGTTAGATGCGAAGCGCGCTGAATGCGACCAGACGCTCGCTGGCAGCGTTGGCGTTGGCGATGCAGTATGTCAGCTCTGCATATGCGGACCTATCTCGGTGACTCTCCCTGCGTATCCTGCGGCGCTTTGAAACGAGAGGTAATGATCCGATCAACCTCGGCTTCGCTCAGCGGATCAGAAGCGAATTTCGCTTGTCATGCCCCAGCTATGGATTGGCCAGGAGCCTTCTGAGCCATCTTCGATCGTGAAGTAGAACTCCTTGAATCGCCCTGCTTCGAGGAAACGCAGCATATCTGAAAACTGCGGTCGGGTGACCTCGAGGGAGAGATGAAGGATCGATATTGGTTCGGCTTCCGAGCCGAACATAACGCCGGCATCGGGGGACTCCGTTTTCATGGGCGTTGGAGCCCAGCACATGACAACTCCAGGCCATCGAATTCTTTTGTCTGGCGCGAGAAGTGTCGCAGGGGCGATGAAATATGAAATTTCGACCGACTGCGGCGGCGGCCCTGGCTGAACCGTCTGACCAAAATGAACAGTGGGCGTTCGGGACAGCTCCCCCGTCCAGCTGCCGGCCCTGATGTCGGCTAAGCGGAACACTCCCGGTGTCCTCCGTGCGGATGTCATCGCTTCGCCTCGCGCGTCAGGTGCTGTCAGCAGCTACTGAGCAAGCCTCAATGACCCGGTTACGGGGCATTATAGCCATCGCGCCAGCACGGTTGTGAGCGGTAGCCGCGCAGCGCGCAAAGCGCGACCAGGCGCTTACAGGCTGCGTTGGCGCCGGCAATGCAGTTGGATGCTCCGCATCAGTGGGCCCCGCCCAGTGACTCTCCCTGAGCTTCCTGTGATGCATCGAACCGCCAGGCTGGTCCGGCTCCGAAGCGAGTGCTTGCTTCGGCTGATCGACGCGAGCACCCTGCCGATTGATAATCGAGTGGGGTTCGAAGCAGGTCGTCAGATCCGAGCGCGTCGCCAGCCGGCCTGCATGGCTTCCGTCTCGCTGCAGAACCATCGCTCGCCGCGCCACCAATGCACGACCACCTCGGAATGATAGCGCTGACCCGGGACGTGATAGATGCGATCGCCGGTTTTGGCGCTGATATTCGCGCGGATCTGACAGCTTGGTGATACCGCTGCCTGAAGTGGCTCGCGATAGACCCACGCTGCGGCGCAGAGACCGGCCAGACCAGTCGCCGCTGCAATGGCCCTGCGGACGAGCCGAGGATCAAGCGCACGTCTTCGATAGCGGGTTCTGAACCTGACAGCCGTCATGCTCGCCATAATAGAGGTCGGACGCTAACGCTCCATGGATTGCACCGATCGAATTTGATGGGGTCGTATTGCCCCGATGGTCAGCCAGGAATGCTGATCGCAACAAGGTCGCGCAGATCCTCGACGCTCAACAGCGCCTTCCGTCGGTGCAACATGCGATGGCAGTTCGCACAGACCAGCGCGAGATCCTCCAGCCGGGTCGTTTCTTCGGGTGCGATCACACCCGAGCGAACGTCGGCGCTGATGGCATGCGAGCGCGGCGGCAGCCGGACCCTGGGGGGCTTCGCCGGCGCCCAGCGGCGGACACTAGGGCCTCGAAATGATCTCGACGCAGACGGCCGCAAACTCGCTGAAGGCAGAATCGGATATCGTTTCAGATGCCGACCTCGGCTAATATCTGTCCTTTTCAACCTGAGCTCGATGAACCGGAGACCAGATGCTTCGCGCGCTATTTCTGAGCTTGTGTCTCGTCTTCGCCAACAAGGCATCAGCGGTCGACTGGCAGAAAGCAATCGTCGTAACCGAACGCAAGGCGAAGAGCCTAGAGAGGTATGCGTATTCCAAAGGGACCTCTCACGCCGGGACGATGTATGCGGGTTGGGATCAGCGGCGGCACGAGTGCGCCATCCTCGGGCGAATGGTTGGCAAAGAGAAAGCCATTCAACACCTCGAAAAGATGGACATCCTTGATCCACGCACTAACCCCGATCCTCATGACGCGCTGGTTATGTCGATCTCGCTATATAGTTGGGTTGCGGCCGCAGAATCGGCTCTGAAAGAGACACACGAGCGGCGCGTCTATTTTTGGAATGTGAACTGCGTCGGCTGGGAGAAGATCGCAAATAGCGAGTGGGTCGGCGCGAAAGACGCGTCGATCAGCTTCCAGCGACAAGGCAACAAGCTGTTGGTCAGAGGCCCGGTCGAAAACAACTTCTATGAGTCACTGAAGAAGGCGCTCGACACCAATCCGGGCATCACAACAGTGACCCTAGGAAGCGGCGGCGGGAATGTCTTGAACGCTATCCGAGCCGGTCATTTAATACGCCAAAGGGGGCTGGAAACAGAATTGTATGACAACTGCTTTTCTGCGTGTCCGCTCGTCTTCATGGGCGGCACGTCTAGAACGCTATGGGCCTCTGACGCTCGCCTTGGCTTTCATCAGGTCAGCATCGACGGGAAAGCCGTTCCCCGCGATGACGACATTTACAAGCTGATTGCTGCCTATGTGGACGAAATGAAGGTGGACTCGCAGTTCGTGATGCGGGCGATGATGTCGGCCGATCCGAGAGACATGTTCGTGCCTGAAGTTGACAAGCTATGTGAACCTTGGATCGCAACATTCATTCAGCGGAGATGCTCGAACGGCAAGCTGCTGTGAACATCGCAATCTTGGATGGGGACGGGACAGGGAAGAACCCCACTCCTTCCGCTGCCAGAAGGTCATGTCCCATGACGTCGTGTAGCTGAGGGTGGTCGTCGGCGATCGCCGGTTAGGTTTTCAGAGTGCGCCACACTCGCGGCGCGCCCGACACGATTCGAAACTGTGATCGATGCCCCGTCCGGCGGAGCCCACCCCCAAATCCATCGTTGCCCCGCGCGCCGTGATCGGCTATTGCCCTTGCACGGATTGCGCCCGTAGCTCAGCTGGATAGAGCGCTGCCCTCCGAAGGCAGAGGTCACACGTTCGAATCGTGTCGGGCGCGCCATTCCTGCTCCATCGACGATCCGGCCGGGCTCAGCCCACGCTGTCCCTCCGTCCGCGAGCCGCGTCGATCTGCGTTCGCGTGAGCAGCCCCCACAATCGATCGTGAGAGCCGGGCCAAATGAGCAATGATGCTCATTGGCATGCGATTCTGTCGGTCTCGAAGCGGCGCGTCCATCGCCCGGTTCGAAGCGGCTTCATCCCACCGTCACCAAAGTCATCGACAGGATTGCGATCGCCTCGCGCGAACCTGGCTGCGGCTCTGGGCGCGCGGTCGTGTCTGCGACGCCTGCCCGAATGCCCAGAAATGACCTGAGTCCCACTGCCCCTCTGCCACCCAAAACGATCGACCCGCCACTCTTCAAGAAAGAACATCCGCGATGACCATGGATCTGGACCGCATCAAGGCCGAGATCGCCGATAGCTTCGATGAAGAGCTGGAGATGCAGCTCGAGGAGGATCGGCTCGACGAACTGGTCGCCGAGGGCGTCGGTGGCCCGGCGGGATCCACGCTCGACCGCAAGGTCTATTTCCGCGAGCTCTTCCGGCTGCAGCATGAGCTCGTGCGCCTGCAGGACTGGATCCAGTACAAGAAGCTCAAGGTCGTCGTGCTGTTCGAGGGGCGCGATTCGGCCGGCAAGGGCGGCGCGATCAAGCGCGTGACGCAACGCCTCAACCCCCGGGTCTGCCGCGTCGTGGCGCTGCCGGCGCCGACCGAGCGCGAAAAGCACCAGTGGTATTTCCAGCGCTATGTCCCGCATTTGCCCACAGCCGGCGAAATGGTGCTGTTTGATCGCAGCTGGTACAACCGCTCCGGCGTCGAGCGCGTCATGGGCTTCTGCTCGCCCGAAGAACTCGAGGAGTTCTTCCGCTCGGTGCCCGAATTCGAGCACATGCTCGTGCGCTCCGGCATCATCCTGATCAAGTACTGGTTCTCGATCACCGACGAGGAGCAGGAGTTCCGCTTCCAGATGCGCATCGCCGATCCGCTGAAGCAGTGGAAGCTGTCGCCCATGGACATGGAAAGCCGGATCCACTGGGAGGATTACACCCGCGCCAAGGAGGAAATGTTCGACCGCACCCATACCGACTATGCGCCCTGGTGGGTGGTTCAGGCGGTCGACAAGAAGAAGGCGCGGCTGAACTGCATTGCCCATCTGCTCAGCCAGATTCCCTATGAGGACGTGCCCAAGCAGGACATCGTCCTGCCCGAGCGGGTCCGCCATCCCGACTACGCCCGCCAGGCGGTGCCGCCGGAGCTCCACGTCCCGGATCTGTATCCAGGCAGCGCGCCAGACGAGAGCGCCTGACCTCCAGGGGGCTGGCGGCGCGCTGCCTTGATTCGGCGCGGCAGGCGATCGCGCTGCAGGTGATGGCGCTGCCGGCTTCGACGCGATAAAAAGGCCCTGACCGGCGCGCCGACCGCGCCGAGCAGGAGAGATCTGTGACGGAACGCTTCGAACGCCATCGCCAGCCCTGGACCTATGAGGAACTCGAGAAGCTCAAGCTGCTCGCCAAGAAGGGCATGGCTCTGAAGGCGATCTCGAAGGCGATGACCCGCAGCGAGGAATCGATCAAGGACCGCGCCAAGCTCGACGGAATCGGGATCGCCAAGCTGCGCTAGCAGTCTCGCGCGGGCTCAGCGGCTTCCCACCCGTCGGTTTCGTCAGGGCAGGGGCGGCAGCGTTTCCGAGCGCTCGAATTCGCCAGATCAGGGGCACGTGGACCACGGCCAGGACAGCGTCCCTGGCGGACGCGTCTTTCCGCGCCACCGCGATCATGTCCTTCCCTTGCGCGCGCCGGTGGTCATCCCCGCGAGCCGCCGATCGCGGCCAAGCCCGGGTCGGATCCGGCTTCTCACGGCTTGGGCGCATCCGGCACGCGATAGGCCGTCGTCGACTTGATCCGCTCCATGGCGAAGCGGGATGTGACGTTCTTGAGCGGGATCGTCTCGATCAACCTTTTGTAGAACAGGTCATAGGCCGCCATGTCGGCGACGACGACGCGCAGCATGTAATCGACATCGCCGGCCATGCGGTAGAACTCCATGACCTCGGGCATGGCGGCGACCATCTGCGCGAACTTCTCCAGCCAGGGCCCGGAATGATCCGCCGTCTCGATCTGCACGAAGACCGTCAGCCCCAGGCCGATCTTGTCGGGCGCGACCAGCGCGACGCGCTTGAGGATGACGCCGGTCTGTTCCAGCTTCTGGATGCGCTTCCAGCAGGGCGTCTGCGAGAGCCCGACTCGATCGGCCAGTTCCGCGATCGAGATGTCCGCGTCGCCTTGCAGCTCGGTCAGGATTTTCCGGTCGATCGCGTCCATGCTGGAAACTCCGCGTCAGAGAGAATGTTCAACTAGGTATGGCACCCCTTCAAAAATATTCTTCTTTTTGGGCGGCATGCCTTGTAATCCCGTAGAAAATCCTTTTCTCCCACTGTCAAGAGCGCCGTTCTCGGCGTCGTCGTGGACAAGGATTTCGCCCCATGGATCGCCGCCAGTTCCTGCTCGCCGGCACCGGCCTGCTCGCCGCCGCCCCCTTCGCGCCGGCTCTCGCCCAGACCCCGGTCGCGGCGCGGATCGGCTACATCCCGATCATCGGCACGGCGCCGATCTTCGTCGCCCAGGGCGAGGGCTGGCTGAAGGAGGCCGGCATCGCCGCGACCTTCACCGTCTTCGAATCCGGGCCCAACATGATCCAGGCCTTCGCCTCGGGCACGATCGACTTCTATGTCGCCGGCATCGCGCCGCTGGCGGTGGCGCGCTCGCGCGGCGTCGATGTCCGCGTCGTCGCCGCCACCGCCATTGCCGAGAACGTCTTTGTGGCAGCGCCGGCCCTGGCGAAGTTCTTCACGCCGGGCACCGCGCCGGCCGCCGCCTTCAAGGCGCACAGGGCAGCCACCGGCAAGGCGGCGCGTCTGGCGACGCAGCCCGCCGGTTCGGTGCCCAACACCGTGCTGCAATACTGGCTCTGGGAGGTCGCCAAGGCCGACAAGGCCGATGTCGAGGTGATCTCGATGGGCATCGATGCGACCCAGCAGGCGGTGCTGGCCGGCGCTGTCGAGGGCGGCATCGTGCGCGAGCCGGCGCTGACCATCGTCCAGACCCGCAACCCCGGCATCAGGCTGATCGCCGGCGGGCAGGAGCTGTTCCCCGGCCAGCCCGGCACGGTCGTCGCGGGTTCCGGCGCCTTCGTCACCAAGAACCCGCAAGCCGTGCAGAAGCTGGTCGACAGCCTCGTGCGCGCCGCAGCGCTGATCGGCAAGGATCCCGACAAGGCGGCGCCCCATATCGGCGCCGCGCTCGGCAAGGGCATCGTCGACCCGGCCCTGATCCGAAAGGCGCTGGTCTCGCCGGCCTCGACCTTCGAGATCGATCCGCGCAAGATCATCGAGCCGTCGCGCGCCATGCAGGCCTATCAGGTCAAGCTCGGCTCGCTGGAGAAGGAACTGCCCTTCGACGGGCTGTTCGAGACGCAGTTCTTTGAGAAGGCGGCGAAGGCGGGCGGGTGATCTGCTTGCCGCATTGAAGCGCGCCTTCATTCCGGACAAGCCGCGACAGCGGCGCCGATCCGGCATCCATCATAGAGCCGTGCCTTACGATGGATGCCGGAGCTCCGCTTCGCTGCGTCCGGAATGACGGCGGTGTTTTTCTGAGGTCATAGAGGTCTACCCTTGCAAACCCTCCGGGCCCCCGCCCTTGCCTTCATCGGCCTCGTCGCCTTCCTGCTGCTGTGGGAGGCGATTCCGTTCCTCGGCTTCGTCAATCCCGCCTTCCTGCCGGGGCCGAGCGCGTTGCCGAAAGCGTTTCTGTCGGAAATGCGCTCCGGCGCCTGGCTGTCGGCGATCCTGGGCTCGCTCGGGCATTATTTCACCGGGCTGATCACCGGCTCGGTGCTGGGCGTGGGCCTGGGCGTGCTCGTCGGCATGTCGCGCACGGCGGAAGAGGCAACCGCCTGGGTCGTGCGGCTGCTGCGGCCGATTCCGGGCCTGGCCTGGGTGCCCTTCGCGATCATCTGGTTCGGCGTGAACCCGTCGGCGGCTGTCTTCATCATCGCCATTGGCGTGTTCTGGATCGTGTTCTTTGCGGCGCAAGGGGCGATCCGGGGCGTCGATCGCGATCTGATCGAGGTGGCGGATGCCTTCGGCTTCACCTCGGCCTGGCAGCGGCTGACCAAGATCCTGCTGCCGGCCGCGATGCCTGGCATCCTCGTCGGTGTCCGAACCGCACTGGGCCAGGCCTGGATGGCGGTGGTCGCCGCCGAGATTTTCGGCGTTGCCGGCGTCGGCCAGCGCATGATGCAGGCGTCCAGCCTGCTCGCGACCGACATCGTCGTCGTCTACATGCTCACCATGGCCGGTCTTTACGGGTTCCTCGACACCCTGTTCGTCGCCTTTCAGAAATGGGTGCTGCGTTGGAAAGCGTGATCGACATAAACGGCCTGTCGCTGACCTTCACCCGCGACGGCGAAGCCACAGAGGTGCTGCGAAAGCTCGATCTCTCGGTCGCACGCGGCGAATTCCTGGCCATCGTAGGCCCATCAGGCGTCGGCAAATCGACGCTGCTGCGGGTCATCGCCGGGCTGGCGAAGCCCAGCGCCGGCGAGGTCGAAATCCATGCCAGCGACGCGACGCGCCGCCCCGTGGCGCTGGTCTTCCAGGATTCGCGGCTTCTGCCCTGGCGCAAGGTCGTCTCCAATGTCGCCTTCGGGCTGGAGAGGCAGAAGCCCCGGGCCCAGCGGCTGGCCAAGGCGCAGGAGACGCTCGATCTTGTCGGCCTCGGCGCCCTCGCGCAGCGCTGGCCGCATCAACTTTCGGGCGGGCAGCGGCAGCGCGTTTCGCTTGCGCGCGCGCTCGCGGTCGAGCCCGAGATCCTGCTGATGGACGAGCCGTTCTCGGCGCTGGATGCGCTGACACGCGAGAGCCTGCAGGACGAGTTGATCCGCGTCTGGCAGCGCACGGGCAAGACGGTACTGTTCGTGACCCACGACATCGACGAGGCGGCCTATCTCGCCGACCGGGTGGTGATCCTGTCGGGCGCGCCGGGCCAGATCATCGCCGAACACAAGATCACCGAAGGCCATCCGCGCAAGCGCGGCGGGGCGGCGGAAGCCGACATCGTGCGCGCGATCCGGCTTGGGCTGGGTGCCGATACGGTGAGCGACGGCGCGGCGATTTGAGGGCGAGTTCAGTCATTGCGAGCGTAGCGACGCAATCCAGGCGCCGTAGAGCTCTGCCGCCTCTGGATTGCTTCGTCGCTGACGCGCCTCGCAACGACGGTTTCACCGCGCGGTCGGCACGCCCTCACGGATCTTCGTCGAGAACTCCGGATCGTCCAGCGCGATCGTTCGCGCTCGCTCGCCGATACGCGACTGCCGGACGAGTTCGGCAAGCGGCAGATCCGTCCGGACCGCGCCGATCTGCTGCAGATAGCCGGGCAGAAAGCCAGACAGCAGCACGCGCGGATCGAGCGGCACGGAGAAGGCCCAGCCCGGCGCGATCTGGCGCACGAGCTGGAACACCATGGTCGTGCAGTTCGTCGTCAGCGTGTTGTACCAGCGCGGCTCCTTGGCCAACCGGTTGACGTCGGCCGCATATGCCATCAGCAGGTCGCGAGCCCGTGCAGGCCCGGCCGCAAGCCGGAAGAGGCGGACATCCTCCTGGCGCACATGGCTGCGGACGCCGACGACATCGCGCTCATCGGCTGCGACATAGGCCATTTCATAGCTGCGAAAGAAGCCCGCCAGCGCGGAATACTCTTCGCCATGCTCGCGCCGGATCTCGACCGAGAAGCTCAACGGGGCCGAATCCGCAAAGGTGAAGCTGACCAGGAGATGCGCGATCGCCTCGCCCGACCAGTGGGACAGGAAGATATCGACGCCCTGGATCTGTCTCAGATCGTATTGCCGGGTTTCCCAGCGCTCATCGAAATCCTCATTGCTGCGCCAGCGGAAGTTTCTCAGATTGCTGACGGTGAGCGTGTCCCCGTCCTGCGCGATGGTCGGCAGGCGCCCGATCTCCGGGATCCAGGCGCGATCATGCGAGGGCAGGATGGTGCCCCACCAGCCGAGGAGACCAAGGAAAAGCACCGCGAAGGACAAGGGCAGCCGGATCGCGCCGCTCCACAGCCCAAATGCGCCCCCGAACCCCGCGATACCGAAGCCGACCGCCGCGATCATCGCCATCGCGCCGGTCAGGCGGAAGAACAGAAGCCCGCTGCCCCAGGCGGTCGCGCCAAGGATGACGAGCGTGGCAAGGATGCGCAGGACGATGATGAGGACTGCCAAGCGACCATCATTCGAAAATTGAGCGCGGGGAACCCTCTCCCGGAGGGAGAGGGCAGGGTGAGGGGAAGGCCGTTGGTCGCTTTGCCGTGCCCTCACCGCTTGGACGGGACGCGGCGCTCAACTCGCGCAGGGGCCATCACCTCTCCCCTGCCCCTCTCCTTACAGGAGAGGGGTTCCTCGCGCCATCGCGGACAGGCGTAACCTCAGGCCGCCAGCGAGTTGACCGGCGCGGCCGCCTTCACCGCGTCGTCGACATGGGGCTCGAACTTCTCGAAGTTCTTGGCGAACATGGCGACGAGGTTCTTGGCCGTCTCGGAGAAGGCCGCCTTGTCCTGCCAGGTTTTCACCGGATAGAGGATGTGCGGCTCGACGCCGGGCACCGACGTCGGCACCGCGAAGCCGAAATAGGGGTCGCGGCGGAAATCGGCGCGGTTGAGCGAGCCGTCGAGCGCCGCCGTCAGCAGCCGGCGCGTCACACGGATCGGCATGCGACGGCCGGTGCCATACTGCCCGCCGGTCCAGCCCGTGTTCACAAGCCAGCAATCGACATGGTGCTTGGCGATGAAGTCGCGCAGCAGATTGGCGTATTCCGAGGGATGCCGCGGCAGGAAGGGCGAGCCGAAGCAGGTCGAGAATTCCGGCTCGACGCCGACAAGGCCGCGCTCGGTGCCGGCGACCTTGGCGGTATAGCCGGAGAGGAAGTGATACATCGCCTCGGCCGGCGTCAGCTTGGCGATCGGCGGCATCACGCCGAAGGCGTCGGCGGTGAGCATGACGATGTTCTTGGGCACCCCGGCGCGACCGGTGCGCGAGGCGTTGGGGATGAAGTCGAGCGGATAGGCCGAGCGGGTGTTCTCGGTCTTGCTGCCGTCGTCGAAATCGACCTCGCGGGTGATCTCATCCATGACGATGTTCTCGAGCACCGTGCCGAAGCGCAGCGAGGCGGCATGGATCTGCGGCTCTGCCTCGGCCGAGAGCTTGATCGTCTTGGCGTAGCAGCCGCCCTCGAAATTGAAGATGCCGTCCTTCGACCAGCCATGCTCGTCATCGCCGATCAGGGTGCGGTCGGGATCGGCCGAGAGCGTCGTCTTGCCGGTGCCGGAGAGCCCAAAGAAGATTGCCGAATCGTCGTTGGGGCCGACATTGGCCGAGCAATGCATCGGCACGACGCCCTTGGTCGGCAGGACGAAGTTGAGATAGGTGAAGACCGACTTCTTCATTTCGCCGGCATAGGCCGAGCCGCCGATGAGCACGATCCTGCGGGTGAAATCGATCGCGACGACCGTCTCGCTGCGGCAGCCATGGCGGGCCGGGTCGGCCTTGAAGCTCGGCAGATCGACGATGGTCATGTCGGGCACGTAGCCGGCGATGTCCTCGGCCGGCGGGCGGATCAGCAGGTTGCGGATGAACAGCGAATGCCAGGCCATTTCGGTGTAGACGCGCGCCTTGACGCGGTGGGCCGGGTCGGCACCGCCATAGAGGTCCTGCGCGAACAGATCCTTGCCTTCGGCATGGGCAATGAAATCGGCGAGCAGCGTTTCGAATTGCTCAGGGCTGATCGCATTGTTGTTGTCCCACCAGACGGTCTTGTCGGTGAGGGCATCGCGGACGGTGAACTTGTCCTTGGGCGAGCGGCCGGTATGGCTGCCGGTATCGGCGGTGATTGCCCCGCCGCGCGAGATCTGGGATTCGCCGCGCCCCAGCGATTCCTCGTAAAGCCGCGCCGCCTCGAGATTGAAGTAGACCGTCTTCAGATCGCGGAAGCCGAACGCCTCCGGCCCCTGGGCGCTGTTGAAATGGCCGATGGTTTTCACAGGAACCTCCAAGGCGCAGCCCTGAGACGGCCGCCTGATCTGCAAGACTGCGCGAGTCTGAGGCCCGCGCGAACGAACCCGACATCGTTCGATCATCGACCTTTAGGCCCATGATGACGCCGGCTCAAGTCAGCGCCGAGACCGGCGCGGCAACATTCGCACTTAAAACGATTGAATCGAATCGACGTGGTAAATCAGCGAACTAGGACGGCTGGCGCGCCCCGGTCGCGAGATCCACGAGCATCTTTCTCATCGCGGCGGCATCGCGGACCGGGGCAGGGAAGGCAAGCCGCAGGACAAGGTCGCCGCAAGCGAGATCGGCCCCGTCGGGATCGAGGCCGGTCAGGCGCCAGTTGCCGTGCTGCGCGCCAAGCAGCCCCGTCGCATAGGCGGCAACCGCATCGGCATGGTCGGCATTCATATGCGCAATCGCGCCTTCTTCCATCGCGGCGATGGCCTCAGCCGCGATCCTGTCGCTGAGAAGATCGTCCGACACCAGTTCATAGGCGCGGCCGAAGCCGCCATTCAGGCTCGCAGCCTCGATCTGAAGCGAAAAGAAGGCGAAATCGCCGAAATCGACATAGAGCGCCGCCTTGGGCTGGCGCGCCAGGAAACGCCGGCGAATCCGCGCGCCGGCCTCACTCTCGCGCGCAATTTTGCGGGCGCGCAGCTTCAGCGTGATGCGGGCATGGGCCAGCGGGTCGCCCTTGCCGCCCGGCGCCAGCAAAAGCGAGCAGCGCGGATCAGCTTCCAGATGACCGGTGTGGGCGGACAAAGCCGAGACCAGGATCACAGGCGAGCCGTCGCTGTCGGTGGCGAAACTGACGAGGCTCGCGGACGGGTGCCCGTCCGTGCCCAGCGTCGCCAGGGATCCGAAGCGGGCGCTGCGCAGCAGCTGTCGGCCGAGCGCGCGCGCCTGATCGTCGGTCGGCCGGATCGGGTCCATGCGGCGAGCCGGCGGCTCGGGAGCGTCGGTGAGAATCTGCGTCATGGAACCTGCGGGCCTTTCAGCACTTTCTGTAACGGGGACATAGGCAAGCTGCCATGACGCCGCTAGATTAAGGCCACGGTTTAGCCGCTCTCTCGCGAGAGTGACCCTGCTATTGCAACGCGGCCAAGAGACAAAGAGCTGATGCCAACCATTGCGCTGGTCGATGACGACCGCAACATCCTGACGTCCGTTTCGATCGCGCTCGAAGCCGAGGGCTACCGCATCATGACCTATACCGACGGCGCCTCGGCGCTGGACGGGCTGAAGCAGAACCCGCCGGATCTCGCGATCTTCGACATAAAGATGCCGCGCATGGACGGCATGGAACTGCTGCGGCGGCTGCGCCAGAAATCCGATCTGCCGGTGATCTTCCTGACCTCGAAGGATGAGGAGATCGACGAACTCTTCGGTCTGAAGATGGGCGCCGACGATTTCATCCGGAAGCCGTTCTCGCAGCGGCTGCTGGTCGAGCGCGTCAAGGCGATCCTGCGCCGCGCCGGCGCCAAGGACCCGGCCGCCCCCGCGCGAGCCGAGGACGCCAAGGCGCTCGAGCGCGGCCTGCTGCGCATGGACCCCGAGCGCCACACCTGCACCTGGAAGGGCGAGCCGGTGACGCTGACGGTGACCGAGTTCCTGATCCTGCAGTCGCTGGCGCAACGCCCGGGCGTGGTCAAGAGCCGCAACGCCCTGATGGACGCGGCCTATGACGACGAGGTCTATGTCGACGACCGCACGATCGACAGCCACATCAAGCGGCTGCGCAAGAAGTTCAACCAGGTCGATGTCGACTTCGACATGATCGAGACCTTGTACGGCGTCGGCTACCGGTTCAAGGAAGGCTGACGGGTCCTCGTCATTTGCGGGCGAAACGAGCAATCCATCCGCGCCATGCTGCATCTGGATCGCCCCGTTGCCGCGTGCTCCTCGCTGGCGGGGACTGAACCTGACGGACGCCATGGCGACGATCGACGACGAACGCAGGGCGGATGCCCGCAAGAGCCAGCATGCGCAGACGCTGCGGCAGCGTCTGCGCGCCGGCCTTCGTCGTGGCCTGCGCGCGGTCTCGTCGCGGGCCGCCTCCAGCCTGACACGGCGCATCGTCGTGCTCAATCTCGGCGGTCTTGTCGCGCTGCTGGTCGGCTTTCTCTACCTCAACCAGTTCCGCGAGGGGCTGATCGAGTCCCGCGTGCAGAGCCTGCTGACGCAAGGCGAGATCATCGCAGGCGCGATCGCGGCGTCGGCGACGGTGGAAACCGATGCGATCACGATCGATCCCGACAAGCTGCTCCAGCTCCAGGCCGGCGAAAGCGCCGGCATGCCCGAGGATCCGCTCGACTTCTCGATCAACCCCGAAAAGGTCGCGCCGCTTTTGCGCCGCCTCGTGACGCCGACCAAGACGCGGGCCCGCATCTACGATCGTGACGGCCTGCTGACGCTGGATTCGCGCAGCCTCTATTCGCGCGGCGACGTGCTGCGGCTCGAACTGCCGCGCGTCGGCGAGCCCGACGAAGCCCCTCTGCTGGAGCGCACCTGGAACCTGCTGCGCAACCGGCTCGGCCGCGCTGATTTGCCCGCCTATGACGATTTCGAGAACGCCAACGGCAAGTCTTATGCGGAGGTCGCGCGCGCCTTGAACGGCACGCCCGCCAGCGTCGTGCGGGTGAATGCGCGTGGCCAGACCATCGTTTCGGTCGCCGTGCCCGTCCAGCGCTTTCGCGCGGTCAAGGGCGCGCTGCTGCTCTCGACGCAAGGCGGCGACATCGACACCGTCATCGTTTCCGAGCGCTATGCGATCTTCCGGGTCTTCGCGATTTCTGCTGCGGTCATGATCGTGTTGTCCGTGCTGCTCGCCGGCACCATCGCCGAACCGATCCGCAAGCTCGCCGATGCGGCCCAGCGCGTGCGCCGGGGCGTGAAATCGCGCGAGCAGATTCCCGATTTCGCCAACCGGCATGACGAGATCGGCCATCTCTCGGGCTCGCTGCGCGAGATGACCAAGGCCCTCTACAGCCGCATCGAGGCGATCGAGAGCTTTGCCGCCGATGTTGCCCACGAACTCAAGAACCCGCTGACCTCGCTGCGCAGCGCGGTGGAAACCCTGCCACGGGCGAAGAACGACGAATCGCGCGGGCGGCTCATGGCCGTGATCCAGCACGATGTGCGCCGGCTGGACCGCCTGATCTCCGACATCTCCGACGCCTCGCGGCTCGACGCCGAACTCGCCCGCAACGATTCCGGCCCCGTCGATCTGGCGCAGGTGCTGGAGGCCGTGGTCTCGGTGCAAAACGAGACCCGCCGCGACGGGCAGCCTCGCATCGAACTTGTCGCCGAGCGGCGCAGCCAGCGGCCCGGCGGCCGCGACGCTTTCCTCGTGATCGGCCATGACTCCCGGCTGGGGCAGGTGATCGTCAACCTGATCGACAATGCGCGCTCGTTTTCCCCGGCCGACAAGCCGGTGCGGGTCTCGCTCGCGCGCGTGGCCAACGACATGGTCATCACCGTCGAGGATGACGGGCCTGGCATCGAGCCCCATGCGCTGGAACGCGTGTTCGAGCGCTTCTATACCGACCGGCCCAATGAAGGATTCGGCCAGAATTCGGGGCTGGGGCTGTCGATCTCGCGCCAGATTGTCGAGGCCCATCGCGGCTCGATCCGGGCGGAGAACCGGTTGGGGCCGGTCGGGCCCGATGGCGAGGCGACGCGGCTGGGCGCGCGCTTCATCGTCAGCCTCCCCGCCATGCCGCAGACGGCCTGAGCGCCCATGGCCGGCGACAGCGCGATCCACGCCACGACCGTCGCGATCGGCGAGGCCGGGGTCCTGATTCGCGGCGCGTCAGGGGCCGGCAAGTCGGTGCTGGCGCTCGCCCTGATCGGCCAGGCCCAAATCGCTGGCAGGTTTGCCCGCCTTGTCGCCGATGATCGGACCTCTCTGTGGACGGGCGGCGGGCGTCTGCTGGCACGGCCGGTTCCGCCGCTCGAGGGACTGGTCGAGCGGCGCGGGTTGGGCCTGACGCCGCAGCCCCACCTGCCGGCGGTGGTCGTGCGCCTGATCGTCGATCTCAGCGGGGTCGAGCCGCCGCGCATGCCGGAGCCGGAGGATCTCCTCGATCGGCTGGCGGGGATCGACCTGCCGCGGTTGACCGTGACGGGCCGGGCCGGCGACGAACGACTGGTGCTGGCCGCACTGGATTTGTTTCTGGACCGGGGCTGATGTCGAAAATTCGACATGTTTGCCCCGAGCCGGCTTGCCTATCCTTCGCACCTGCCGCATAAACCGCGACCTTGTCCGGGCGCCGAAAGCGCTCTCCGGTGCCATAGTGAATGATCGGACTGGTCCTCGTGACGCATGGGCATCTGGCCACGGAGTTCCGTGCCGCGCTCGAACACGTCGTTGGCCCTCAACAGCATCTCGCCACCATCGCCATCGCCCCCGATGACGACATGGAAGGCCGTCGGCGCGACATCATCGCGGCCGTCGAGCAGGTCGAGACCGGCAAGGGCGTGATCGTCCTGACCGATATGTTCGGCGGCACGCCCTCCAACCTCGCCATCTCGGTGATGGAGCCTGGCCGCATCGATGTCGTCGCCGGCATCAATCTGCCGATGCTGATCAAGCTCGCCAGCGTGCGCGAGGACAAGACCCTCGACGAGGCGGTGACCAGCGCGCAGGATGCCGGCCGCAAATACATCACCGTCGCCAGCCGCGTCCTGGCGGGCAAATAGGGGCCGCCGATGGGCGCCATGGACGAGATCGACGACTGCGACTGCCCGCCGGCCGAGATTCCGTCGGGCGCGATCTATGGTGAGTTCCAGATCGTCAACAAGAAGGGGCTGCACGCCCGCGCCACGGCGAAATTCGTGCAATGCGCCTCGTCCTTCGATGCCGACATCACCGTCACCCGCTGCGGCGAGACGGTGGGCGCGACCTCGATCATGGGTATCCTGACGCTCGGCGCCGGCATCGGCTCGACGATCACCGTCGTGGCCAAGGGGCGCGAGGCGAGCGAGGCGCTGAAGGCGCTGGAGACCCTCGTGGCGGATCGGTTCGGCGAGGGCGAGTAATCATGACCGCGACGTTGACCTGGCTTCATCTGGTCGGCGCGATGGGACTGCTTCTGTCCCTGGCTTTGTTTTTCGCTCAGTTGTGGAGGGGACGGATCACGCTCAAGAGCATGCGAGATCGGCATTGGCCATTTTGACCCGAGGCCGCCGGCGATGAAAACCCATTACGATCCAGAGGCTGACGCTCTCTATCTCCGGTTTGCCGACAGCACGGTGGCCGAGAGCGAGGAGGTCCGTCCAAGTGTTGTCTTCGACTTTGATGCCGAGGGCCGGATCATCGCCGTCGAGATTCTCGATGCATCCGAGCAACTGGCGAGCGGCGTCCATCTGCGCGCTTTCGTGGCTGTCGCGGCCTGAACAGACCGCGCGATCGCGACACGGTTCGCCTCGCTCCGTTTTTGCTGGCTCCTCCCGCCAACTCATCGTTTTCAGCACCGGTGGGCGAGGGCGCCCTGCTGGCGAATTGTGCCCGGATGGCAACACCGCGTGACCATACGTCAATAAAACGCCGCACCCATCCCCTTTGACTGATCACATAAAGACATCTTTATATCTTTGATTGCCTTTGGACGCGGGCGCTGCTATGCACCGACCCGTCATTCGAAGACCATTTGGAGCACGCCCCGTGTCGAAAACCGATTACATCGTCAAGGACATCAGCCTCGCGGACTATGGCCGCAAGGAAATCAACATGGCCCAGGACGAGATGCCCGGCCTCATGGCCATCCGCGAAGAGCACAAGGGCAAGTTCCCGCTCAAGGGCGCGCGTATCGCCGGCTGCCTGCACATGACCATCCAGACCGCCGTGCTGATCGAGACGCTGACCGAGCTCGGCGCCGATGTGCGCTGGTCCTCCTGCAACATCTTCTCGACCCAGGACCATGCCGCCGCCGCGATCGCCGCGACCGGCGTGCCCGTCTTCGCCATCAAGGGCGAGACGCTGGAAGAATACTGGGAGTACGTGCTCAAGACCGCGAGCTGGGGCGATGGCGGCACGCCCAACATGATCCTCGACGATGGCGGCGACCTGACCATGCTGATCATCCTCGGCGCCGAGGCAGAGGCCGGCAAGGCCGAATTCCTGGACAAGCCGAGCAATGACGAGGAGACCATCTTCTTCGCGCTGATCAAGCGCGAGCTGAAGGCCAATCCGGGCTGGTTCACCAAGACCCGCGACGCGATCAAGGGCGTCTCGGAAGAGACCACCACGGGCGTCCACCGCCTGTACGAGCTGGCCAAGGCCGGCCGCATGCCCTTCCCGGCGATCAACGTCAACGACTCCGTCACCAAGTCGAAGTTCGACAATCTCTATGGCTGCCGTGAATCGCTGGTCGACGCCATCCGCCGCGGCACCGACGTCATGATGTCGGGCAAGGTTGCGGTCGTCGCCGGCTATGGCGACGTCGGCAAGGGCTCGGCCGCTTCGCTGCGCCAGGCCGGCTGCCGCGTCCTCGTCACCGAAATCGACCCGATCTGCGCCCTGCAGGCGGCGATGGAAGGCTATGAGGTCGTGACCATGGATGACGCCGCCCCGCGCGCCGACATCTTCGTCACCGCCACCGGCAATCTCGACGTCATCACCGTCGACCACATGCGCGACATGAAGCACCGCGCCATCGTCTGCAACATCGGCCATTTCGACTCGGAGATTCAGGTCGCCGGCCTGAAGAACTTCAAGTGGGACAACGTCAAGCCGCAGGTCGACGAGATCGAGTTCCCCGACGGCAAGCGCATCATCCTGCTCTCGGAAGGCCGCCTGGTGAACCTCGGCAACGCCACGGGCCACCCGTCCTTCGTGATGTCCTGCTCGTTCTCGAACCAGACGCTGGCCCAGATCGAACTCTGGAACCACCACGCCAAATACGAGAACAAGGTCTACACCCTGCCCAAGCATCTCGACGAGAAGGTCGCGGCGCTGCATCTGGCCAAGGTCGGCGCCAAGCTGACCGTGCTCAACGATGCCCAGGCCAAATATCTCGGCCTGGCCCCGACCGGCCCGTTCAAGCCCGAGCTCTACCGCTACTGACATCCAGCCCGTCTGGATGACAGGAGGCCCGGCGTTCGCGCCGGGCCTTTTTTCTTTGTCGGGACACGAGTCCTTTGCGCATCAGACGCTAAATATGGACGCAGGCGGACGGCGGCCCGCTACTGCTTGATCCCACTCGCCTCTGGGTTGGGCGGCCGTAAAATTCGCCGGATTTACCGGCGATTAAGCACTTCCTGACGGAGTCGGCGGATGATTAGAGTGAGGCTGATTCGGGCCGGGCATGTCGCGCGCCGCGGATCGACCTGCGAAGATCAGTGCCGTGGCGAGCGTACGTCGGATGCCCTTCGAGGCGGTGTCGATGGGCGGCGCCGTGCCGTTTTCGGGGCTGGTTGACAGGCATCGAACCCAAGGCGGCCATGGCCGCGCAGCAGGAAGACGGACGCGGAATGGAACGGTCGAGCCGACAGGAACGCAGCAGCGGTGGCTGGCGTCGACATGCGCTTCTGCCGGGTCTCGTCGCCAGCCAGTCCCCCTCGGTCGCGATGGCCCAAAGCGGATGGGCGCCGCCGCTGCGCTCCGATCTCTTTAGCACCGGGGCTCTTTCGGTGGTCCTGGCCGGTGTGATCGTCTTCGCCGCGACCACCTCGCTGGTCTATGTCCGCGAACGGGCGCGCTGGCACCGACGTGAAGCGGCGCTGGCGGGTGAGCTTGAAGCCACGCGTGCCCAGCAGGACAGGCTGGAGGCCTTGCTGGCGGCCGATCCGCAGGTCGTGGTGAGCTGGACCGGGCGCCAGGCGCAGCCGGTGTTCGAAGGCGACAGCGGGTTTCTGGGCGCGCCGGGGGCGACGCTCGCGCTGGCCTATGGCGCCTGGGCGCCTCCGGCCGATGCCAAGAAGCTCGAACTGGCGACCGATGCGCTCAAGGAACGCGGCGAAGCCTTCGGCTTCACGCTGCGCAGCAAGACCGGGCCGTTCATCGATGTCGAGGGCCGGCCCGTGGCCGGCCGCGCGGTCATCCGTTTTCGCGAGGTCACGGGCGAGCGCGCCCAGGTCATGGCGCTGCGCGGCGAACTGGAGCGGCTGAGCCACGACCACAAGGCGCTTGCCGGCTTGCTCGGCGGCCTGCCGCAGCCGGCCTGGATCCGCAGTCCCGAAGGTCGGCTGACCTGGTGCAACGCGGCCTATGCCCGCGCCGTCGAAGCCGCCGACAGTGCCGAGGCGATCAGGCAGGGGCTGGAATTGCTCGATCGCAGCGAGCGCGAGGGCGCGGCCCGGGCCCGGCGCGAGGGTCAATCCTTCGCCGCGCGGGCGCCGGCCGTCGTCGCGGGCCAGCGCCGCACGCTCGATATTCTCGAATTGCCGACACCGGAAGGCTTTGCCGGCATCGCCACCGACATGAGCGAGCTTGAGGCGGTGCGGGCCGATCTGCAGCGCCAGATGGACGCCCATGTCCGGACGCTCGATCGGCTCAAGACGGCGGTCGCGGTCTTCGACGCATCGCAGCGGCTGGTCTATCGCAATTCCGGCTTCGACACGCTGTGGTCGCTCGATGCAGCCTTCCTCGACGGGCGCCCAAAGGACGGCGAGATTCTCGACCGGCTGCGCTCCGAGCGGCGACTGCCCGAACTGGGCGACTACCGCAGCTGGAAGGCCGGCGTCCAGGCCGCCTACACCTCGACGCGCGCCAACGAGGATTGGTGGTATCTCCCAGACGGGCGCACCATCCATGTCGTCTCCAGCCCCAACCCCCAGGGCGGCGTCACCTATCTGCTCGACGACGTCACTGAGCGCTTCACTTTGGAATCGCGCTTCAACGCGCTGTCGCGCACGCAGCGCGAGACGCTGGATTCGCTGCGCGAGGGCGTTGCCGTGTTCGGCTCGGACGGACGCCTCAGGCTCTCCAACCCCGCCTTCGCGCAATCCTGGAAGATCCAGGTCGATCTCGGCAGCGCCACGCCCCATATCGACGAGGTGGTGCGGCTTTGCCGTCCGCTCTTCCCGCAGGACGAGATCTGGCGCGACCTGCAGAGTGCCGTGACCGGCGTGCGCGACGCGCGCGAGGATTACATCTGCCGCATGGAGCGCCGCGACGGCACCGTGCTCGACTGCGCGGCCGCCCCGCTGCCGGACGGCGCGACGCTGATTTCCTTCGCCGACGTCACCGCCAGCGTGAATGTCGAGCGGGCTCTGACCGAGAAGAACGACGCGCTGGAAAAGGTCTCGCGGCTGCGCGAGGATTTCGTCCATCACGTTTCCTACGAGCTGCGCTCGCCGCTGACAAACATCATCGGCTTCGCCCAGTTGCTGGGCACCGAGACGGTCGGCGCGCTCAATGAGAAGCAGCGCGACTACACCTCCCATATCGTGCGCTCGTCGGGCGCCCTGCTCGCGATCATCAACGACATCCTCGACCTCGCCACCATCGACAACGGCGCGCTGACGCTCGAGCTGGAAGAGGTCGATGTCGCCGAGACCATCGCCCAGGCGGCGGCCGGGCTGCATGACCGCCTCACCGGCAGCAAGCTCGAGCTCAAGGTCGACATCGCCCCCCAGGCCGGGCCGCTGCGCGCTGACGGCAAGCGGCTGCGGCAGGTCCTGTTCAACCTGATCTCCAACGCGATCGGCTTCTCCTCGCCGGGCCAGACCATCACCGTCAGCGCCACCCGGCATGATGGCGATGTTCGCCTCACCGTCGCCGACCAGGGCCGGGGCATTCCCGCCGAGGTCAAGGAGAAGGTCTTCGACCGCTTCGAAAGCCATTCGCTCGGCTCAAACCATCGCGGCGTCGGCCTCGGCCTGTCGATCGTGCGCTCGATCGTCGAACTGCATGGCGGGCATGTCGAGCTCGACTCCGCGCCCGGGCGCGGTACGCGTGTGACCGCGGTCTTCCCGTCCGAGGGAATCCGCATGTCGGACGCTGCGGAATGACCGAGCAGGCTCGCGGTACTGGCGCGCACCGGCTGGTGCTCGCCGACGAGGGAGCGACGCTCCGGCTTGCCGCCGATCTCGCCGCCATCCTCAAGCCCGGCGACATCGTCGCCCTGTCGGGGCAGCTGGGCGCCGGCAAGTCTTTGCTGGCGCGCGCGATCCTGCGCGAACTCGCCGATGACCCGGCGCTCGACGCGCCGAGCCCGACCTTCACCCTCGTCCAGAGTTACGAGACGCCGCGCGCGACCGTTCTTCATGCCGATCTCTACCGCGTGCGCTCGCCCGACGAGCTCGACGATATCGGCCTGGTCGAGGACCTCGACCGGGTGATCCTGCTGGTCGAATGGCCTGATCGCGCCGGGACCCGCCTTCCGGGCGGCCGTCGGCTCGACATCATGCTGGACGTCGATCCCGATAACCTCGAGACGGGGCGCATCGCCGATCTGTCGGGCGGCGTGCTCTGGCGCCAGCGGCTGTCGATCGCGATCGCGACGCGGCTGCTGATCGACGAGGCGGGCTGGGACGATGCCCGTCGCGACTACATGCAAGGCGATGCGTCGAGCCGCGCCTATGAGCGGCTGACCCGGGCGGATGGCAGCAGCGCCGTGCTGATGATCTCGCCACCGCGTCCGGATGGTCCGGCCATCCGGCTTGGCAAGCCCTACAGCGCCATCGCGCATCTGGCCGAAACCGTTGACGCCTTCGTCGCGATGGATCGTGGCCTGCATTCGCTCGGCTATTCGGCACCGGAGATCTACGCGCAGGACCTCTCGACCGGGCTTTTGCTGATCGAGGATCTGGGCCAAGAAGGCGTGCTCGACGGGGAGGGCGCGCCAATCCCCGAGCGTTACGAGGCGACGGCCCGCCTGCTTGCCGATCTGCACCGCCACACGCTGCCGACGATCCTGCCGGTGAGCGAGGGCCGCGACCATGTCGTGCCCGATTACGACCGCGCCGCGCTGGCGATCGAGACCGAGCTGATCCTCGACTGGTATGCGCCCCACATCGCGGGCGTGACCCTGCCGGCCGTGACGCAGGCCGAGTTCTCGCGGATCTGGGACCGGCTCTTCGACGAGATTCTCGAAGCGCCGGGCACCTGGACGCTGCGCGACGTGCACTCGCCCAACCTGATCTGGCTGCCGGCAAGGCACGGCCATGCCAAAGTCGGGCTGATCGACTTCCAGGACGCCGTGATCGGTCATCCCGCCTATGATCTGGCCTCGCTCGGCCAGGATGCGCGCGTCGACGTGCCGGCCGGGCTCGAACTGCGGCTGCTGGCGGCTTACGGCCAGGCCAGGCGGGCCGACGACCCCGGCTTCGACCTCGCGGGCTTTGCCCGCGCCTATGCGATCCTGGGCACACAGCGCAACACCAAGATCGCCGGCATCTTCGCCAGGCTCGACAAGCGCGACGGCAAGCCGGCCTATCTCAAGCACCTGCCACGGATCGAGGCCTATCTGCGCCGCAACCTCGAACATCCGGCGCTGGCGGAACTCAAGGGCTGGTACCAGGCCCATCTGCCGAGGCTGTTCGAGGGGGTCTGAGTTTCACAGCTCGTTCTCCACACCCTCCGCGTCATCCCGGAGCTCCGCTTCGCTGCGTCCGGGATGACGCGCTGTGATGATGGCGAGTGTTGCTGATAGCATGTGTCAACGATGAGGGAGATTCGCGTGACGCAGGCCAGCCCGACACCGATCCGCCGGGCCATGGTGCTCGCCGCCGGGCTTGGCCAGCGCATGCGGCCGATCACCGACACGCTGCCTAAGCCGCTGGTGGCGATCGGCGGCAAGCCGATGCTCGATCATGCGCTCGACCGTCTGGCGGAGGCCGGCGTCGAGGCGGCGGTGGTCAATGTCCATCATCTCGCCAGCCAGATCGAGGCGCATCTCGCCGCGCGCACGACGCCCCGCGTGACGATCTCCGACGAGCGGGCGCTGCTGCTGGAGACCGGCGGCGGGGTGAAGAAGGCCCTGCCGCTGCTGGGGCGCGAACCCTTTTTCCATGTCAATTCGGATTCGCTCTGGAGCGAGACCGGCCTCTCCAACATGCGCGCCATGGTCGAGGCCTGGGACGGCGCGCGGATGGACATGCTGCTGCTGCTGGCGCGGCGCGAGGGCAGCGTCGGCTTCGACGGGCGCGGCGATTTTTTCCAGGATGAGAAAGGTCTGCTGACACGGCGCGGCAGCGCTGAGCGCGCACCTTACGTCTATGCCGGCGTCGCCATCATGAAGCCCGACCTTTTCGCCGACACGCCGGAGGGGGCGTTTTCGCTGAACCTGCTGTTCGACCGCGCCATCGCGGTCGGGCGGCTGCATGGCCTCGTGCTCGACGGGCAGTGGCTGCATGTTGGCACGCCCGACGCGATCGCGCCGGCGGAAGCCGCTTTCGCGGCGGCGCGGCGCGCTCCGGCGCGAGCCGATGCCTGAACTCAACCTCTTCACCATTCCCGCCGGCGCGCCCTTTCTCGACGTGCTGGCGCAGGCGATGCTGGAGGGGCGCTTCGGCGCCGTCCATGATCCAGACGACCCCGCCGCGATGGCGCGGACGACTTTGTACCTGCCGACGCGGCGGGCGGCGCGGGCCTTCGCTACCTGCCTCTCCGACAAGCTCGATGGCCGGCCGCTGCTGCTGCCGCGCATCATGCCGCTCGGCGATGTTGATGAAGCGCAGACCGCGCTGATCGGCGCAGGCGCCTTCGCGGCGGACAGGACCGTGCCGATCGATCCCCTGGCGCGGCGCATGATCCTGACGCGCCTCGTCGATGCCTGGGGCCGCAGCGCCAATCGCAGCCATCTCCGGCTTGATCCGGCGGAGCCCTCGCTCGTGCCGGCGACGCTGGCGGAAGCCTATGGGCTGGCCGGCGACCTTGCCGCGCTGCTCGATCAGATGCAGACCGAAGGGGTTTCCGTCGAGCGGCTGGCATCGCTCGACGCCGCGCGCTTTGACAAGATCTGGCAGCTCAATGCCAGCTTTCTGTCCATTCTGGGCGAGGCCTGGCCGGCCATCCTGAGCGAGCGGGGCGCCTGCGATCCGGCCGATTTCCGCAACCGGATGCTCGCCGCCGAGCGCGAAAGGCTGCTCACGGGCGCCGTGACCGGGCCGATCATCGCGGCGGGCTCGACCGGCACCGTGCCGGCCACGGCGCGGCTGCTGGCGGCCATCGCGCGCCTGCCCCACGGGGCCGTCGTGCTGCCGGGCCTCGATCTCGATCTGCCGCATGAGGCCTGGAACGCGATTGCCAGCGATCCCGCTCCCTCGCATCCGCAGGCTGCGCTCCATCATCTTATGGAAACCTTGCAGGCGACGCGCGAGGATGTTGCAAGCCTCGGGCAGTCCGATGCGCCGCGCGCGGCGCGCTCGCGCCTGCTGCGCGAGGCCCTGCTGCCGGCTTCCGTGACGCAGAACTGGGCCAATCTGCGCGAACGCCTTCCCGCCGAGGAGGCCGGGCTGGGTTTGCGCGATCTGCGCCTGGTCGAGGCCGCCGACGAGCGCCAGGAGGCGCTGACGGTCGCCATCGCGCTGCGCGAAACGCTGGAGGAGCCCGGCGCGCAGGCCGCGCTGATCACGCCCGATCGCGGGCTCGCCGAGCGCGTCACGGTGGAGCTCAATCGCTGGGGCATCGCGGTCGATGATTCCGCCGGCCTGCCGTTGGCGCGCTGGCCGGCAGGGGCCCTGCTGCGGCTGGTTCTGGAAGCCGCTTTGGCACCGATGACGCCGGCCGCTTTGGTTCCGCTGCTCGCGCATCCGCTCTGCCGGCTGGGCCTCGAGCCGGGCCAGATGGCCCGCGGCGCCAGCGCGCTGGAGATCGGGCTGTGGCGGGGCGAGGCCGTCGGCCGCGGGCTGGCGGGGCTGCATGAGCAGCTCGGGCGCTGGAACGAACTGCGCGGCGCACGCCATGCGCCCGGGCCGCGACGCCGGTTGACCGACGAGGATGGCGCGGCCGCCTCCCAGGTCCTGGCCGCGCTCGGCACCGCGCTGTCGCCGCTGCTGGAGGCGCTGTTCCTGCAGGAGCCTGCTCTGGGAGTCGTGACGCAGGCCGCCCGGGTCGCGATCGAGGCGCTCAGCCGCGACGAGGACGGCCTTGCGCGCGCCTTCGCCGGGCCCGATGGCGAGGCGCTGGCCGGTCTGTTCGAGGATCTGAGCGCGGCGCAGGCCGAGATGCCCGAGGGCGGCCGTCCGGCCGATGTCGTCGCCATTCTCGACGGGCTCCTGGCCGAGCGTGTCGTGCGTCGCGGCGGCGGTGGCCATCCGCGCGTCAAGATCTGGGGTCTGCTCGAAGCCCGCCTGCTCGCGGCCGACCATGTCGTGCTGGGCGGCCTGAACGAGACGGTCTGGCCGCCGCAGACCAAGACCGATTCCTTCGTCAACCGGCCGATGCGGACGGAACTGGGCCTGTCGCCACCGGAGCGGCGCGTCGGCCAGACCGCGCATGATTTCGTCATGGCGCTGGGCGCGCCCCGCGTGACGCTGACCCGCGCGCGCAAGGCGGGCGAGTCCGAGACCATCGCCTCGCGCTTCTGGCAGCGGCTGAAGGCGGTGACGCCCGAGCCGGTCTGGTTGCAGGCGGCAAGAGAGGGCGAGCGTCTGATCGCGCTGGCTGCCGAACTCTCGGCCCCCGCGCCGGTTCGCCCCGTCGCACGCCCGGCGCCGAAACCGCCGCGTGCGCTGCAGCCGCTCTCGCTCAGCGTCACCGATGTCGAGACCCTCTATCGCGACCCCTACCAGATCCATGCGCGCCGGATCCTCAAGCTCGATGTGCTGCCGGCCCTGATCGAGGACCCGACCGCGCAGGATCGCGGCAATCTCCTGCACGACATCGTCGCGGATTTCGCCATCGCCTATCCCGAGCAACTGCCCGCCGATGCGCTCGGGCGGCTGATCGCGATCGGCGAGCGCAAGTTTCAGCAATTTGCCGATGCGCCGGAGGTGCGGGCCTTCTGGTGGCCGCGCTTCCTGATCACGGCCGGGCATTTCATCGGCTGGGAGGAAAACCGTCGCGGGCTGATCGCGCGTGTCGGCGTCGAGCTCGCCACGGGGGCGGAGTTCGCGCTCGCCGACGGCGCCCGCTTCCGGCTCAGCGGCCGGGCCGACCGGATCGAGCTGACACGCGAACCCGCCTTGCGGATCATCGATTTCAAGACCGGCTCGCCGCCGAGCAAGGCGCAGGTCGAGAAGGGTTTTGCGCCGCAGTTGACGCTGGAGGCGGAGCTCGCCGCGCGCGCCGGCTTTCCGCCGCTGGCCGGGCCGACGCCGGTCGAGGCGCTGCTTTATCTCAAGCTGCACCATGATCCCAGGGGCTGGGCCAAGGACAAGCCGCTGGCCTTCGATGGCGAGACGGTTGCCGATGTCGCCGCCCGCCATCTCGAACGGTTGCTGGCCCATCTCGACGCGCTCAGGAGCGGTCGCGAGGCCTTCGTCTCGCGCCGGGCGCCGGACTACATCAGGTTCGCCTCGCCCTATGACCATCTCGCCCGGGTCAAGGAATGGGCGGCCGCCTCCGATGTTGGCGAGGGGGACGAGGCATGAAGCCCGGCTGGATCGTCCCGCCGCTCACCGATCAGCGCCAGGCCCTGGCGGCGAGCCCGCGCCTCAGCGCCTGGGTCTCGGCCAATGCCGGCTCCGGCAAGACGCATGTGCTGGTCAACCGCGTGCTGCGGCTCCTGCTCGACGGCGTCGCGCCCGGCCGCCTGCTCTGCATCACCTACACCAAGGCCGCCGCGGCCAACATGGCCAACCGGGTCTTCGCGGCGCTGAGCGCCTGGGCGACCCTGCCGGAACAGGAACTGGTCGCCACGCTGGGCAAGCTCACCGGCGAGGCGCCGTCGCTGGCGCAGCGCGCGGCGGCGCGGCGCCTCTTCGCCCAGGCGCTGGAGACGCCGGGCGGCCTGCGGATCGAAACCATCCACGCCTTCTGCACGCGCGTGCTGCAATCGGCGCCGTTCGAGGCGAATGTGCCGCCGCGCTTCGAGGTCGCCGACGATCTCGCCCAGGCGCAGATGCTGCGGCAGGCGCGGCGCGAATTGCTGGCGGCGGTGGCCGCGCAGCCCGCTGGCGCGCTGGCCCAGGCACTGGACCTGCTCGCCCGCCAGGCGGCGCAGGATACCTTCGAGGCGATCATCCAGGAGGCGCTGCGCCAGCGCGCCCTGTTCAGCAATCCCGATGGCCGCGCCCGCGATGCCGGCGAGATGCGGGAGGGAATCGCGGCGGTGCTCGGCATCGCACCCGATCTCTCGGCAGATGCGGTGAAGAACGGCTTCAGGCAGGATCTCGCCGGCATGGCCGATCTCGCCACCCTGGTCGAGGCGCTTGATGCCGGCAGCCCGACGCGGCAGGCCTTCGCCGCGACGCTGCGCGCCTTGATCGCCCGCGCCGATGACGGCGATCCGGTCGCCTTCTGCCGGCGCGGCTTCCTCACCGAGGCTGGGACCGTCAACAGCAACATCAGCGGCCGCGGCAAATCCGCCTTCGAGGGCGCGTTGCTCGCAGCGGTCGAAACGCTGGCCGGCCGGCTCTGCCAGGCCATCGACCAGCTCAACGCCATCGCCATCCGCGACCGCAGCCATGCGCTGGCCCTGCTGGTGACGCAGATGCTGGGCTCCTTCCAGCGCCAGAAGAGCGAGCGCTCGCTGCTCGACTATGACGATCTGATCGCGAAGACGCGCTCGCTGCTGTCCCGGGTCGAGGCGGCTTGGGTGCTCTACAAGCTCGATGCCGGCATCGACCACATCCTGCTCGACGAGGCGCAGGACACCAGCGACGCGCAATGGGCGATCCTGCGACAGCTTGCCGAGGAGTTCAGTGCCGGCGGGCGCGACCTCGGCGAAAAGCCGCGCACGGTCTTCGTCGTTGGCGACGAGAAGCAGTCGATCTACGGCTTCCAGGGTGCCGCGCCCGCCGCCTTCAACCAGCAGAGGCGGGAACTCGGCCAGCGCATCGCGGAGGCGAAGCAGCGATTCGAGCCGATCAGCCTCAACACCTCCTTCCGCTCGGCGCCCGACATCATGCAGGCGGTGGATGCGGTGTTCGCCGTCTCCGAGCATGCACGCGGGCTGGTCTTCGACGGCTCGGCGCGACCGGAAACCCATGATACGGTCCGCCAGGGCGCAACGGGCTGCGTCGATCTCTGGCCGCTCTGCGCCAACGACACCGGCGAGCCGCCCGATGCCTGGACGACGCCGGTCGATGCGCCCGAGCGGCGCAGCGGCACCGCCAAGCTCGCCCAGCGGATCGCGACGACGCTGGCGACCTGGATGCGCCGGGGCGCTGACGATCTCGGCCAGCCCTTCTCGCCCGGCGACGTGATGATCCTGCTGCGCCAGCGCGGCGCGCTGTTTGAAACCATCGTCAAGGCGCTCAAGGATTCCGGTGTCCCCGTCACGGGGCGCGACCGGCTGACGCTCGCCGACCATCCTGCGGTTGAGGATCTGCTCGTGCTGGGGCAAACCCTGCTCCTGCCCGAGGATGATTTGACGCTGGCCACCGCGCTCAAGACGCCGCTGATCGGGCTCGACGACGACGATCTGCTGCGGCTGGCGCCGGGACGCCCCGGCTCGCTGCGCGCGGCGCTGCGCGAGGCAGCGGCTGTCGAGCCGCGCTACGCCGCCGTCGAGGCGCGGCTCACGGAGCTTGCGGCCGAGGCCGGGCGCTGCGGGCCGTTCCGCTTCTTCGCCGGGCTGCTGGGGCCCGGCGGCGGGCGCAATCTTGCCCTCGCGCGGCTCGGCGCCGAGGCGGGCGACGCGCTCGATGCCTTCCTCTCGGACGCGCTCGACCATGAGCGGCGCTACGGCCCCTCGTTGTCGGGCTTCCTGCGGCATGTCGGCGAAGCCGCGACCGATGTGAAGCGCGACCTGTCGTCCAGTCGCGGCGAGGTGCGGGTCATGACCGTGCACGGTGCCAAGGGGCTGGAGGCGAAGATCGTCATTTTGGCCGATCTCGCGCCGCAGCCTGGCGCCAAGCGCCTGCCCAAGATCCTGGCGGTCGCGCCGCCGCGCCGGCAGGCCGTGCCGATCTGGCCGCCGGCCAGCGCGGAGGATGCCGGCGCCACCGCAGCCGCCAAGGCGCGCGTCATCGAGCAGATGGTCGAGGAGCATCACCGCCTCCTCTATGTCGCGATGACCCGGGCCGAGGACCGGCTGATCGTCTGCGGCGCACAGGCCAAGGGCGAGGCCCCGGCGGGCAGCTGGTATGCGATGGTCGAGGCCGGCCTGTCGGCGTCGGTCCCGGGGCTTGTCGAGATCGGGGAGGGCGATGGCGCGACGCGGCGCTTCATGACCTCTCAAACGCAGCCGCAGGCCGTTGGGGAGCCCCGGACGGGGCTCATGCCCGAACCGGTGCCCGCCTGGCTGCGCACCCCACCCCCGCGTGAACACGAACCGGCGCCGCCCTTGAAGCCCTCGAGCGCATTGTCGGCTGCCGATGGGCAGGACCGGCTGGCCGATGGTCCCTTTCTCGCGGCGGCGGCCGCAGCCGGGCGCTTCGCGCATCTCCTGCTCCAGATGCTGCCAGACGTCGCGCCCGACCAGCGCCCGGCCGTGGCGCAGGCGCTAGGTCGCGCGCGCGCCGGGGCCGTCGATCAAGCCCGACGCGAACGCCTCATCGCCGACGCGCTGGCGCTGCTCGCGGAGCCTGCGTTGGGCGCGTTGTTTGGCCCCGGCTCGCTCGCCGAGGTGCCGGTCGCCGGCATGATCGCGCTCAAGCCGGGCGAGAGGTGGCCGGTCTCGGGCCAGATCGACCGGCTCGCCATCTCCCCCAGCGAGGTGATCATCGCCGATTTCAAGACGACCGCCCGTCCGCCGCGCGACGAGGCCGAGATCGCGCAGACCACGCTGGCGCAGCTGGCGGTCTACCGGGCCCTGATCGGGCAGATCTATCCCGGCCGGCGCGTGCGGGCGCTCCTGGTCTATACCGCAACGCTTGCGCGGCTGGAGCCTGACCCTGCCGTGCTCGATGCCGTGCTCGCTGAGCTGGGCGCCGCTGCGGCATGAGCCGGGGACAGGGCAGGCCTCGTGCCGACGGCGCCTTGACCCCGGCCATGCGCGTTCATAGCTTGCCGGCTGAAGGCGGGCTTTCCGCCAGTTATTTGTGAAAGGCCCAAAGCCATGGCGACGAGCAAGGTGACCGATGCGAGCTTCGAGGCGGATGTCCTCAACTCCGCAGAGCCGGTCGTGGTCGATTTTTGGGCCGAATGGTGCGGCCCCTGCCGCATGATCGGCCCGGCGCTCGAGGAGATCGCCAGCGAGATGGGCGGCAAGGTCAAGATCGTGAAGATGAATGTCGACGAGAATCAGGCGATTCCTGCCCAGTTCGGCATCCGCTCGATCCCGACGCTGATGCTGTTCAAGGACGGCAAGCTCGCCTCGCAGAAGGTCGGCGCCGCGCCCAAAAGCGACCTGTCGCGCTGGATCGCAGGCGCCGTCTGAAAGCCAACCGGCCAAGGAAAAGCCCGCCATCCCCGAGGGTGGCGGGCTTTTTTTGCGTTCATGCTGCTGCCGCCGGCTTGGCAGCCGCGTGAGTCTCAGGCGCGACGGCGCAGGCCATCAATGCTGAAGGCGCCGGGGCCGGAGGCGAAGATGTAGAGGAAGATGAAGCAGAACAGCATCGCCGCCTCGCCGCCATTCAGGATCGGATAGAAGCCCTTCGAGCCATGCGCCATCCAGTAGGCGACAGCCATCAGGCCGGACATGACGAAGGCGGCTGGCCGGGTCATGAACCCGACGAGCACGAGAGCACCGCCAACGATTTCGAGGACGCCCGCGGTCCAGGACAGGGTGAAGGCACCCGGCATGCCCCATGACGGCGGAGCCGGGAAACCGAAGATCTTCTGCGTGCCATGCGAGATGAAGCTCAAGGCCGTGAAGATCCGCAGCAGGGCGAGGAAATACGGATCGAAGCGCTTGACGAAATCGAGGGAGAGCATCGGCTGTTTCTCTTTCTGGTGGCGAACCACGTGACAGACAGGGGGTCCGCCGTTTGTGTCGGGAGGATCCGGCGTTTCAACCCGCTGCGTTTTCAAGCCTGATGACGGATTGTCGCAGGCTTCGCAATATGGCCGCGCGACAGAGCAGCGCTTGCAGCTTTGCAACATCGTCACGTTGCCGCGAGCCGATTTGGCGGCGACGGCCACCTCACCCTTAACTACCCCTTAAAAGCGCCATGTTTAACTCCTGTCTGAAGCCGTGACCGCGTGTTTCGCACCAACGCGGTGAGCGGCGCGACGGGGCAGGATGAACGAGCGGACGAAACGGGCAGAGCGGCGCGAGCCCTCCTTCGAACCAGGACGGGGCGAAAGCCGCGACGATTTCGACATGCGCCTCTCCGACGAAGACCGCCCCACCCGGGGCCATCGCGCACCGGCACGTCCCGAAACCCGCAATCCCCCCCGGCGTGACAAGCGCCATGGCGGCTCGGGAGGCGGCGGGCGTAGGCGCGGTCGCAAGGGCCGCTCCTTCCTCGGCGGCATGGTTTACTGGACGATGGTGCTCGGGCTGTGGTGCGCCATCGGGCTCGGTGGACTCGTGGCGTATCACGCGGCGCAACTGCCGCCGATCAACCAGCTCACCGTGCCCAAGCGTCCGCCCAATATCGCGATCCTGGCCGCCGACGGCTCGCTGCTGGCCAATCGCGGCGAGACCGGCGGGCGCACCGTCACCATCGGCGAGGTGCCGCCCTATCTGCCCAAGGCCTTCGTGGCGATCGAGGATCGGCGCTTCTACGAGCATTTCGGCATCGACCCGATCGGCCTGACCCGGGCCTTCGTCAACAACATGCGCCGCACGGGCGGCGTGCAGGGCGGCTCGACCCTGACCCAACAGCTCGCCAAGAACCTGTTCCTGACGCAGGAGCGCACGGCCGCCCGCAAGATCCAGGAGGCGATCCTGGCGCTCTGGCTGGAGCGCACCTACTCCAAGGACCAGATCCTCGAGCTTTATCTCAACCGGGTCTATTTTGGCTCCGGCGCCTATGGCGTCGAGGCGGCGGCCCAGCGTTATTTCGACAAATCGGCGCGTTCGGTCACGATCGCGGAAGCGGCGATGCTAGCGGGCCTCGTCCAGGCACCCTCGCGGCTGGCCCCCAACCGCAACCCGGAAGCCGCCGAGAAGCGGGCCCAGCTGGTGATCGCGGCGATGGCCGATCAGGGGCTGATCTCGCAGAACGCCGCCAAGACCGCGCTGGTCGCTCCCGCCGAGGCGTCGGAGCGCATCGGCGCCGGTTCGGTGAATTACGCCGCCGACTACGTGATGGACGTGCTCGACGATTTCATCGGCGCGGTCGATGGCGACGTCACCGTGCTGACCACGATCGACACCAGGCTGCAGGCTTCGGCCGAGACGATCCTGGTTGAGGCCTTGGCCGCCCAGGGTGCCAAGCAGAATGTCCGCCAGGGCGCGGTGGTCTCGATGGCACCCGACGGCGCGCTGCGCGCGCTGATCGGCGGGCGCGACTACACCAAGAGTCAGTTCAACCGCGCGACCGCCGCCAAGCGCCAGCCGGGCTCGGCCTTCAAGCCCTTCATCTATCTCGCCGCGCTGGAACACGGGCTGACGCCCGACACGATCCGCGAGGATTCGCCCGTATCGATCAAGGGCTGGACGCCGGAGAACAACAGCCGGACCTATCGCGGCCCGGTGACGCTGCAGAGCGCGTTTGCCCATTCGCTCAACACCATCGCGGTGAAGCTGAACCAGGAGGTCACGCCGCGCGAATCCGTGCGCACCGCGCAGCGGCTCGGCATCTCCTCGGGGCTGCAGGCCAATCCGTCGCTGGCGCTGGGCACCTCCGAGGTCACCCCCGTCGAACTGACCACCGCCTATGCCACCTTCGCCAATGGCGGGCAGGCGGTGCTGCCCTATGTCATCCGCGAGGTGAAGTCGCTGTCGGGCAAGGTGATCTATGCGCGCAAGGGTACGGGCTTTGGCCCCGTCATCCAGCCGCAGACACTGTCGATGATCAACGCCATGTTCCACGAGGTCATGGTCAGCGGCACCGGCAGCAAGGCCAATATCGCGGGCTGGGAGGTCGGCGGCAAATCCGGCACGACGCAGGATTTCCGCGACGCCTGGTTCGTCGGCTTCACGGCCCGTCTGGTGACATCCGTCTGGCTGGGCAACGACGACAACAGCCCGATGAAGCGTGTCTTCGGCAGCGGGCTTCCGGCCGAGATCTGGGCCAAATACATGCGCGCCGCCCATGCCGGCATGCAGCCTGCCCCGCTGCCGGGCGGCCTCTGGCAGGGCACGCCGCGCTCGATCTTCGACGGTGGTGCGCCGGTCGCCACGGCGCGCCCGCCGGCCAACACCCAGACCGCCGACAGCGACCGGGCCTGGATCCCGCCGCCGCCGCAGGAAAAGAACCTGTTGGAGCGGCTGTTCGGCGGCTGAACGCTCAGGCCTTCGGGCTACGGATCGCGGCACTGGCCTTGAACAGCACCAGCGCCGCGACGCCGATCGCCGACATCGCCAGGGGCAGAGGCAGCGCCCCGCTCTTCAGGGCGTGGCCGACAAGAAGCCCGACGCAGGCCGAAAACAGCATCTGGCACAGCCCGGTGAAGGACGACGCCGCGCCAGCGCGGTCCGGAAACGGCATCATTGCCGAGGCCTGGGCCTGCGGCATGACCAGCCCGACGCCGCAGGCATAAAGCGCCATCGGCACGATCACGCCGAAGGGGCCGGCAAAACCCGTCAGGACGCAGACCAGCATCATGAGCCCACCGCCGGCCAGGCACAGCACACCCAGCGCGATGACGCCATCCATGCCGCGCGCGCCGACCAGGCGCTGGGCCAGGATCGTGCCGAGGATGAAGCCGAGCACGCCGAAGCCGAAGGACAGTCCGTACTGCACCGGCGTCAGGCCGTGGATGCCGATCAGCACGAAGGACGAGCCCGAGATGAAGGCGAAAAGCCCGCCATAGGCGAGCGCGGTCAGGCCGACATAGACGCGGAAGGCGCGGTTCTGCAGCAGGGTCCCGAAGCCCCGGATGATCGCCATCAGCGAGAGCGGCTCGCGCGAGCGGGCGCGGATGGTCTCGGGCAGCAGGACGATGACGACGCCGATCAGCCCAGCCGCGAAGGCGAGCGAGGCCACGAAGGTCGAGCGCCAGCCGAAGCCCTGCTGCAGCACCCCGCCCAGCACCGGTGCGACCGCCGGCACCAACCCCATGATCATGCCCATCCGGGCGAGTTCACGCCCCGCACGCGGCCCCTCATAGAGATCCCGCACCATCGCCCGGCCAAGCACGATCGGCCCCGACGCGCCCAGCGCTTGAACCACGCGTGCGATCGTCAGAGCCTCGATTGAGGGCGCCAGCGCGCAGGCCAGCGTCGCCACGACGAAGATGCCAAGCCCGACCAGCAGCACCGGCCTGCGGCCGAGCCGGTCCGACAGCGGCCCCCACAGGATCTGGCCTCCGGCAAAGCCGAAGAGAAAGGCCGAAAGCGTCGCCTGGGCACCGGCGACATCGGTCTGCATCACCCTCACGATGTCGGGCAGCGACGGCAGGTAGAAATCGGTCGAAAGCGGGCCCAGCGCCGTCAGCATGGCAAGCACGGCGGTCATCGCCAGCGTATCGGGGCGGAGTTTCATAAGAAGGGCGGCCTTGCGTGAACGGCAGGCGGCTGTCTAGGCGCGACCCGTCAGGCTGTCGAGGCTGGGCAGCCTACCCGTAAGCGTGCAGCCCGGCGCCATGGCGTTTGAGCCAGGCTTCCGCCTCCTCCGTCCGCGGACAAAGCTTGTGCGTCAGCGCCCAGAAGCGGTGGGAATGGTTCATCTCCTTGAGATGGGCGACCTCATGGGCGGCGAGATAGTCCAGCACCAGGGGCGGCGCCAGGATCAGCCGCCAGGAGAAGTTGAGATGGCCCTGGGAGGAGCAGGAGCCCCAGCGGCTCGTGGTGTCGCGGATCGTGATCTTACGGGCGGGGATACCGAGCGCGGCCGTATGGCGGGCGACCGCCGCCTCCAGATCCGCCAGCGCGGCCCGGCGCAGGAAATCCTTGATCCGGCGCGCGACATGGGCGGCTTCGCCCGCCACAGCCAGGATCGGCGCGCCATCCTTGTCCTGCGTGGCCTGGGTGACCCCGCGCGCCTTCGACCAGTGCACGATACGGTGCGGCGTGCCGCGAAAGGGTATCGTCTGCCCGGGCTCGAAGGGGATGCCCTGGGGGCGTTTGGCGATGCGCGCCGCAATCCAGCCGCCATGGTTCTCGGCGAAGAGCCGCCCCGTGGCGAAATCGGCGCGCTCGGGCAGGGTCAGGGTGATCTCGCCGCTTGCCTGCGAGACGCGCAGGGTCATCCGGCGCGCGCTCGCCCGGCGCTTAACCGCGACGGGGTAGAGCACCCCGCCATGGGGAACCTCGATCCGCTCGGGATCGGGCTTGCGCTTGAACAGGGAGAGCCGCATCGGCCGCGATTGTGCGAGATTCGCAGCCGATGCGGAAGGGGCTAAGTGGCGGGCGGCACTTGGCGCGACGCTGCTGTCATCCGGCGGCGGGGAGATAGAGCTTCGCGCCGTGTTCGCGGAACTCCTCTGCCTTGGCCGCCATGCCTTCGCTGCGCTTCGTCTCGATCTCGGCGGCCGCGTGATCGAGCGCGGCGCGCTCATTGTCGCCCATCGCCAGAACCTGCGCCCGCAGATCCTGGGTGATCTTCATCGAGCAGAATTTCGGCCCGCACATCGAGCAGAAATGCGCGACCTTATGGGCGTCCTTGGGCAGGGTTTCGTCGTGATAGTCGCGGGCCGTATCGGGATCGAGCCCGAGATTGAACTGGTCCTCCCAGCGGAAGTCGAAGCGGGCTCGCGACAGCGCATCGTCCCGCAGCCTGGCCGCCGGATGGCCCTTGGCGAGGTCGGCGGCGTGCGCGGCGATCTTGTAGGTGATCACCCCGGTCTTGACGTCGTCGCGGTCGGGCAGGCCGAGATGCTCCTTGGGCGTGACGTAGCAGAGCATCGCGCAGCCGAACCAGCCGATCATCGCCGCTCCGATCCCCGACGTGATGTGGTCATAGCCCGGCGCGATGTCGGTGGTCAGCGGTCCGAGTGTGTAGAAGGGCGCCTCGCCGCATTCGCGCAGCTGCTTGTCCATGTTCGCCTTGATCTTGTGCATCGGCACATGGCCGGGGCCCTCGATCATCACCTGGCAGCCCTTGTCCCAGGCCACCTGGGTCAGCTCGCCCAGCGTTTCCAGCTCGGCGAACTGGGCGCGGTCATTGGCATCGGCGATCGAGCCCGGGCGCAGGCCATCGCCGAGCGAGAACGAGACGTCATAGGCGCGCATGAGCTCGCAGATCTCGTCGAAACGCTCGTAGAGGAAGCTCTCCCTGTGATGCGCCAGGCACCAGCGCGCCATGATCGAGCCGCCGCGCGAGACGATGCCCGTTACCCGCGATGCCGTCAGCGGCACATAGGCGAGCCGGACGCCGGCATGGATGGTGAAGTAGTCGACGCCCTGCTCGGCCTGCTCGATCAGCGTTTCCTTGAACACCGCCCAGTCAAGCTTGACCGGGTCGCCACCGACCTTCTCGAGCGCCTGGTAGATCGGCACCGTGCCGATCGGGACCGGGGAATTTCTGAGGATCCAGGAGCGGATGGCGTGGATGTTGCGCCCCGTGGAGAGGTCCATCACCGTATCGGCGCCCCAGCGGATGGCCCAGACCAGCTTCTCGACCTCCTCGGCAGCGCCGGAGGTGACGGCGGAATTGCCGATATTGGCATTGATCTTGACCAGGAAGTTGCGGCCGATCGCCATCGGCTCCAGCTCGGGATGGTTGATGTTGGCGGGGATGATGGCGCGGCCGCGCGCGATCTCGCTGCGGACGAATTCCGGCGTGACGAATTCCGGCACGCTGGCGCCGAAGCTCTCGCCATCGGCTTGGCGCTCCTTTGCCCCCTCGAGCATCGCAGCACGGCCGAGATTCTCGCGATGGGCGACATAGATCATCTCGGGCGTGACGATACCGGCCCGGGCGAATTCGTATTGCGTTACCATCTGGCCCGGCTTCGCCTGCAGCACCGGGCGCTGCGCCGGGCAGCTCGGGACCATCTGATCGGGCGAGAGGCCGCCGTTGTCGGCCGCCGTCACCGCCCGGCCCGGCACGGTGTCGAAGCCGCTTCGGGTCAGCCAGTCGCGCCGGATCTGCGGCAGGCCGGCGTTCAGGTCGATCGCCGCGTCGGACTCGGTGTAGGGCCCCGACGGGTCATAGATGCGCACGGGCGGCTCGGCATCGGAGTTCAGCCGCACCTCGCGAAACGGCACCGCGATCGACGGATGCTGCGGGGCCGGGACATAGATCTTGCGCGAGCCGCCGATCGGCCCGGTGGTGACGCCGGTCGGTGCGCCGAAGTTGCGCGCTTTGAGAGATGAGGGGGTGTTCATCGGGGATCTCCGCCTTTGAGGTCAGGAGATCCGGCGTCGAAGCGGTTCAAGCGCTGTTGTGCGGTCGCAATGCGGGCTTGCGCCGCGTTCCAGTCCCTCCGCCGGTATGACCCGGATCAGGTTCGATGGGTTCGGCTGGGAAAGCCGTCTCAGCCCTTGCGGGCACCCCTCGGAACGGGATCGAGGTTAGGCGGGTCGGTGTCGATCCGCAACCGCCTCAGGCGGTGCGGTCGAGGATCTGCCCCTGTCCGGCCGGCAGGGTTGCCTGCATCTGGTCGGCGCTCTGCTGGATCATGGTTGCGACCGCCTGATCGGCCTGGGCCTGCTGGCGCAGCATCTGCGTCTGCATGACCTGGCGGGTGGCGTCGGCCTGCGTCACGGCCAGGGTCTGTGCGATGTCACTCACGGCAAAGATCTCCTCTGCAGTGATTGGCTTGCCAGCATCGCTAAACCGGGAAGCTTGAGCCTTTGTGAAGAGAGCCGCGACAATCGTCCGTTGCGCGATACAGCGAAGGCCGCCCTGGGGCGGCCTTCCAGGTCGATGCCGGTGGCCGGCCTGTGGTCAGCCGCCCTGGCCCGCCAGCAGCGGCGTGATCCGCCGCAGCGTCACGCGGCGGTTCAGGCGCTCGGCATCCTGCGTGGCGACCTTGAGATATTGCTCGCCATACCCCTGCGTCGTCAGGTTTTCCGGTGGCACGCCGAAATCGCGGGTCAGGATCTCCGCGACCGACTGGGCGCGACGGTCCGAGAGCGACAGGTTGTCGATGTCGGGACCGACCGCATCGGTATGCCCCTCGACGAGGAAGACCTCGTTGGGCGACTTCTGCAACGCGCGGCGGATCGAGTCGGCGATGACCGAGAGTCGCTGCGCCTGCCCGGGCGCGATATCCCAGGAGGCGGTGGCGAAGGTCACGGTGTCGATGTCGACACTGCGCATCTGCGCCCGCAGATCGGGCGAATAGCGCACCTCGTCCAGCGTGTAGCGGCGCGGGATCGGCCCGAGAGGCGGCGCGATGATGGTGTCGTAGATCAGGCCTTCATCGGCCTCGTTGGCATCGACGATGTAGCGCTCGCGCGGGATGCGCAGCGCCGGTCGCTCCAGCACGACGATCTCGTCGGAGAAGCGGTCACGCGGCCGGTCGCGGCGGGTGTTGTCGATGATCACGACCTCGCGCCCGTCGCGGTCGAGCCGCGTGCGGCGGATCAGGCGGCCGTCCTCGTCGGTGATCGTCACGATCCGCGTGCCGTCGGCGCGCTCGAACACCGTGCGGTTCTCGTCGCCGCGGCGCTCTGTGCGGGCTTCCAGCCCGAGTTCACGGAAGCGCTGCGTCTCGTCGCGGCGGATGATGGTACGATCATTGTCGCGAATGATGGTGCGTCCGGGTTCGCGGGTGATGGTGACGTCGCCCTCGCGACGCTCCTCGCGCCGGCCGCGCACATCCTCGAGACGCTCGGCACCCTGCGTCGCCATGATGCCGCCGAGCACGCCGGCGCCAAGCCCGATCGCGGCCGCGCCGCCGGGGCTGACCCCGCCACGCCGGCCCTGGCGCTGATCGGGCGCGGGCGGCTGGCC
>NZ_LJHQ01000010.1 GCF_001295925.1 Allobosea sp. AAP35
CCCGGCTAAAACGCGAGCGGCCCGCCTCCGGAGGAGGCGGGCCGCGACGCACAGTCAAACGCAACTCACGTCGGCAATCAGTGGAGCAGACAACCGCCCCTATGATGACTTAGCTGCCGGGATAGTTGACGGCCGGTGCGCTGGTAAGCTGCTCCTTGGTGAGCGTGATCTTCCCATGATCGGGATGCATCATCTGGGTGCGCTGCGCGTTGGCATTGGCCGTGGCGTTGGTGTTCCCGGCCATCGTGCCGGAAGTGCCCGTCGCCACGCCGCCGGCCGGGGCTGCCGTGCCTGTCGCGGGAGCTGTGCCGGCCGCTGTACCGGTACCGGTAGCCATGCCACCAGCGGGGGCTGCGGTGCGAGCTGCGGAGCCCGCATCCATCGGCCGATCGCTCCAGGTAATCTGGCTGAACGGGATGGCAACGTCCTTCTGGCCGATGCCGAGGAATCCGCCGACGCCAACGGTGATCATCTCGACCTTGCCGTTGCGGTCGAACAGGACCTCGGTCACGTCACCGACCTTCTCGTTGTTGGTGCCGTAGATGTCGACGCCGATCAACTGGGTGGAGCGCCACATGCCCTGCCAGGAGGTATTGGCGGGAGCGACCGTGGTCGCCGAACCGGCGGCTGGCGCAGGCGTTGCGGAGGGCGCCGTCGGAGCCGTGGTGGGGGCGGGAGCAGTGGTTTGAGCGATGGCGGTCGCGCTCATCAGCGCAAAAGCCAACGATGTCGCGGCGATGTGACGTTTGAACATGAAGTTCTCCTCATAAATCGCGTTGCTGGGCATCCGCCTCAAATTCGAGGCGGGATACTTGATCAACACCTCAAGGCCGGGATGGTTCACCGTCACGACGCAAAAAACGCGCGAGAATTGCGAACAGATGGCATGGCCGCGTCGGAAATGGCGCGAGGCTTATTCGCTCGCGATCACGATCGAGGAGCGCCTGCGTGTCGGCAATCTGTGGCGGCCATCTGAACCTTCGGCGCATCTGCCGAGAGGGTGAGGCCAAATTCGGTACGCCGACTAAATATCTCGAACCGCGCTAATCGCTTCTATGGGGAACAGCTATGCGAGCTGCCGGGTTGGCGATGATATGGACTTTTGAGCGAGCATCACAGCAGGAGATCTGAAGCATGACCGAAGCATCCGTCACGGTGATATTGACCGGTCCGCAGCAGGACGCGCTCGATGCCTATCGTCGATCTGCCAATCCCGTAATCAGCCGCGATGAGGCTCTGCAGTCGATCCTGTCGGAATGGCTGGCTCACCACACCATGTCGGCGTCGCCAGATGGTGAAGCCGACGAGGGTCTGAAGCCCGACGAACTCAATGCGAGCAACGACATCTGAAGCGAGTGTCGCGGTTCGATGCCACGCCAGTCGTCAGTGGGTCTCGTCGAGCCTGAGCTGGAAGACCAGCAGGGCCTCGGCGATCGCCTGCAATTCGCCCTCTTTGTCGGGGCTGTCTGGCTCAGCCTGAAGCGCGGCAATGCGTTGCTGGGCAACCTGCCGTTCTTCCTCGGTCTGAATTGTGATCGGGCCGCTCATGTCTTGTCCCTCCAGCGTGTCGCATCGTCATGGGAACGGTCCCAGCGCGCGACCGCCTGCAGCAGCGCCTGTCTTTCGCGCTCGTCGGCCTCGGCTCGCGCGCAGGCGTCGAGGTCAGCGATCCGGCGCGTTGCCAGTTCATAATCCTCGATCGTCTCGATCTCGAAATGGGAACGGTCGGCGCCGGTATGGGTCGCCTCTTCGATCGTGCTTCGCATAGCCTTCCTTTCGGGTCGTCGAACGATGGGGGTTGGGTCCGCCTCCGTGAACTACCCGCGATGGGGAGTTGGGTTCCGCGCCGGGCGCCGCCGCGCCTTAAAGCTTCGTCAAGGTTTCGATGGGTGATTCGATCGTCTGATGCCCGAGCCCATGAAGGCGGGGCAGGGAGCCCGCGCCATGAAAACGTCCCCCTTCGGCAAAGCCTTCATCGCATTTTTGGTTGCGGGCGCAGGATTCGTATCCGCAGAGCGCGCGCAGGCGTTCTGGCAGCGTTCGCAGGTGTCGATGTGCGCAGACGCCGTCTCGGAGAGGGAGCGCGCGCGCCATCGTTGCGACGAATTGAACGGCTTTGCCGATCCGGGCTGGCCGGCGTTGGGCCTTGGCGGCGCCGGTCACCGGTCTGGTCTGCACCTGTCGCCAGGCTACCGCGACATCCCCGCCAATCGGCCACCCGTCCGCCGTCTAGGTTGACCGGTCGCCAGAGAAGCCGCGCTGCGGAAGGGAATATGTTGGTGAGCGGGGTGGGTATCGAACCCACGACCACATGATTAAAAGTCACGTGCTCTACCACTGAGCTACCCGCCCTCACGGGGGCTGACATACGGATGCCTCGGCTGCGGGTCAACATTGTTCCGGCGCTGTCTTTCATGGCAGAAGCGCGGCCATGCAGCGCACCGAACGCAATGGAGAGAGCCAGGGGGAGGCCGATCGCGGCCTCGACGATCCCCGTATTGCGTCCGAAACGCTTCAGGCAAGCGCCTGGCTGCTTTGGACGCGGTGGTTCGCCTTGGCCGCGCTGGCCTGCCTCTTGACCCTGTGGGGTTTTGCCGCGGCGCTCGATCCGTTCGGCCTGCGCGTCGGGCCCGGTCAGTCGCCGCGCCCGATCATGGATATCAACCAGCGCTTCATGTATCCGCAGCTGGTGCGGTCGGGCGGCTTCGATTCCGCCGTCTTCGGCACCTCGACGATGAGGCTGCTCGACCCCGCTACACTCTCGGACAGATTGGGCGGCCGCTTCGCAAATCTGGCGATGAACGCCGCCACGCCCTGGGAGCAGACGCAGATGGCGGAGCTGTTCACCCGCCAGGTGGCCGCCCCCAAACTGGTGCTCTGGGGCATCGACGGGACCTGGTGTGCGGCGGATGCGACCGACGCTGCCAAGCGGCTGACGCCGCGGCCGTTCCCGCCATGGCTCTATGACGAGATCGGCTGGCGCGACTGGCCGCAGCTGATGAATCTGACGACGCTCGAGATCGCCGCGCGCCTGTTGGCCCATCGCCTCGGCCTGATGCCGGCGCGCATCCGCGGCGACGGTTACGAGGTCTTCACGCCGCCCGAGGCACTTTACGATCCTGCACGCGCCCGCCGGCATCTTTATGCCGACCGGGGCGGGGTTGCCCCCATTCAGGCGCCGCTCGTCCCACCGGAACCCGTCGCTGCGCAGACGCGGGCGCAGTGGCGCTCTCCCGCTCTGGCCTGGCTCGATCAGGCGCTTGGACGGCTGCCAACCGCGACCCGCATCATGCTCGTGCTGCCCCCGACCCATTACGCCACGCTGCCGCGCGAAGGCACGGCCGAAGGGCAGCGCTATGCAGCCTGCAAAAGCGAACTCGCCGCCGTCGCATCACGTCACCGGGCGACGCTCGTCGATTACGCGCGGGCTTCCCCGATCACCAGTCGCGACGACAATTACTGGGACCCTTTGCATTTCCGTCTTCCGATCGCGCGGCGCATCGAAACCGACCTCGCGGCCGTCATGGCCGGGCAGGCACCCACCGCCGACGGGTCCGTCGTCGTCAGCGGAGAGATGCGCTGAAGCTCCGGCTCCGCGTTAACCAGTCTTCAACCAAGCCGACATAACGCTTCGGGCATGGTCATCCGCCGTGGCGTCAGATCCGTCTTCATCACACTCGCGCTCTACCTCGTGTCGGGCGCGGTGGTGGCGTATTTCATGTTCCACGCGCAGCATGGATCGCGCGGCCTCGACGCCCGCGACACGCTGCAGGAAACGCTGCGCGAGACGGAAACCGAACTGGCGAGCCTGAGCGCCGAGCGTAAACTGTGGGAACAGCGGCTCTCGCTGGTTCGCGATGAGGCCGTCGATCGCGACGTGCTCGAGGAACGGGCCCGCGACAGCTTGGGCCGAACCCATCGCAACGATATCATCATCATGGGCCGCTGACGGATCTTTGGTGGCCCCGGTCCCGGCGTTGTCCCGTTCAGATCGATTCCATGCCGCAGCTGGAAAGCACCGCCTCTGGTCATGGCGGCCAAACCGCGGACGGCGCCGTCTTCATCTCACCGGCCTGGCGTTGCCGATCATGCCCTCGCTTACGCCGGCAAATAGTCCCAGGCGTATCGATTAACTGAATTTCGGTTATTTCCGAGATTCTGTTTAATTCCAGTGGCTTGGTCGATGCTGCATTGCGAGATAGCCTCCTCGCCAAGGGTTTTGCGATCCTCTACAACCAAGGTCGCATCTTCCTGGAGGACCGCCGATGGCCGTTGCCGCGCGCAAGACGAACGCTCCCGCCGAAGCCAGGGTCGCCGCCAAGCCGGCGAAGTCCCGAGCCGCCAAATCCGTCAATGACAAGGGCGCCGGGGCCGCGCCGAGCAACATCCCGACCTTCAGCAAGGACGAGGACCTCCACGCCTATCGCGAGATGCTGCTGATCCGCCGCTTCGAGGAGAAAGCCGGCCAGATGTACGGCATGGGCCTCATCGGCGGCTTCTGCCATCTCTATATCGGCCAGGAAGCGGTCGTGGTCGGCATGCAGATGGCGTCCAAGGAAGGCGACCAGGTCATCACCGGCTATCGCGATCACGGTCATATGCTGGCCTGCGGCATGGAATCGCGCGGCGTGATGGCGGAACTGACTGGCCGGCAGGGGGGCTATTCCCGCGGCAAGGGCGGCTCCATGCACATGTTCTCCCGCGAGAAGAACTTTTATGGCGGGCACGGTATCGTCGGGGCGCAGGTCTCGCTCGGCACGGGGTTGGGCTTCGCCAACTGGTATCGCGAGGATGGCCGGGTCTCGATGGCCTATTTCGGCGACGGCGCCGCCAACCAGGGCCAGGTCTATGAGAGCTTCAACATGGCTCAGCTCTGGAAACTGCCGGTCGTGTTCGTGATCGAGAACAACCGCTACGCCATGGGCACCTCGGTCAACCGCGCCTCGGCGCAGACCGACTTCTCGCGTCGCGGCTTGTCCTTCGGCATTCCCGGCGAGCAGGTCGACGGCATGGATGTCCGCGCCGTGCGCGACGCAGCAACGCGAGCCATCGATCATGCACGCGGCGGCAAGGGGCCCTACATCCTCGAGATGCAGACCTACCGCTATCGCGGCCACTCGATGTCGGACCCGGCCAAGTATCGCTCGAAGGACGAGGTCCAGCGCATGCGCGAGGAGCACGACCCGATCGAGCAGGTGAGGGGGCGTCTGAGCCGCGAGTTCAAGGTCGGCGAGGACGAACTCAAGGCGATCGACGCCAAGGTCCGTGAGATCGTCAACGACGCGGCCGAATTCGCGACGCATGATCCCGAGCCGGATGTGTCGGAGCTGTTTACCGACATTCTGCTGGAGCCGGCGAAGGCCTGAGGCCTCCGTAAAGCCGCCTTAGTCCTTTCCGCCTCGTTCATTGACTCCGGGTGCGTTCATGCCGATCGACATTCTCATGCCTGCCCTCTCGCCCACCATGGAGCAGGGGAAGCTCGCCAAATGGCTGAAAGCCGAGGGCGATAGCGTCAAGGCCGGCGACATCATCGCCGAGATCGAGACCGACAAGGCAACCATGGAAGTCGAGGCCGTGGATGAAGGCATCCTCGCCAAGATCCTGATCGCCGACGGCACCGACAACGTCGCGGTCAACACACCCATCGGCATCATCGCCGCCGAGGGCGAGGATGTGAAGGCGGCTGCCAGCGGCGGCGCCGGCCAGTCCGACAAGCCTGCCGCCACCTCGCCGCAGGCCGCCCAGGCGGCCCCGCCGGCCGCGATGGGCGAGGCGCCCAAGGTCGCCGCCGCACCCAAGGCCGAATCAGCCGTCGCCAACCCGCCCGCCACCGCCAAGAGCTACGACGCCTCTTCGGAATTCCCGGCCGGGGCCGAGATCGTCAGCATGACCGTCCGCGAAGCCTTGCGCGACGCCATGGCCGAGGAGATGCGCCGCGACGGCGATGTGTTCGTCATGGGCGAGGAGGTCGCCGAGTACCAGGGCGCCTACAAGGTGACGCAGGGGCTGCTGCAGGAGTTCGGCGCCAAGCGCGTCATCGACACCCCGATCACGGAGCATGGCTTCGCCGGCATCGGCGTCGGTGCGGCCTTGACGGGCCTCAAGCCCATCGTCGAGTTCATGACCTTCAACTTTGCCATGCAGGCGATCGACCAGATCATCAACTCCGCCGCCAAGACGCTCTACATGTCCGGCGGTCAGATGGGCTGCCCGATTGTCTTTCGCGGCCCCAATGGCGCAGCCGCCCGCGTCGGCGCCCAGCACAGCCATGACTATGCCGCCTGGTACTCCAACGTGCCCGGCCTCAAGGTCGTCGCGCCCTACAGCGCGTCCGACGCCAAGGGCCTGCTCAAGAGCGCCATCCGCGACCCCAACCCGGTCATCTTCCTCGAGAACGAGATCCTCTACGGCCGCTCCTTCGACGTGCCCAAGGGCGACGACATCCTGGTGCCGATCGGCAAGGCCAAGGTCGTGCGCCCGGGCAAGGACGTCACCATCGTCTCCTTCAGCATCGGCATGACCTATGCGCTGGCCGCCGCCGAGGCGCTGGCCAAGGAGGGCATCGACGCCGAGGTCATCGACCTGCGTACGATCCGCCCGATGGACATCGAGACGGTCATCGCCTCCGTGCAGAAGACGCATCGCTGCGTCGCGGTCGAGGAGGGCTTCCCGCAATCGGGCGTCACCGCCGAGATCGGCATGAAGATCATGGAAGCGGCGTTCGATTATCTCGACGCCCCGGTCGCCCGCGTCACCGGCAAGGACGTGCCGATGCCCTACGCCGCGAACCTCGAAAAGCTCGCTTTGCCGAATGTCGGCGAGGTCATCGCGGCGGCCAAAGCCGTCTGCTACCGCTGAGAGGCTGACCGATGGCAACCAACATCCTGATGCCCGCGCTCTCTCCCACGATGGAGAAGGGCAATCTCGCCAAGTGGCTGAAGAAGGAAGGCGACACCATCAAGTCCGGCGACATCATCGCCGAGATCGAGACCGACAAGGCGACGATGGAGGTCGAGGCCGTCGATGAGGGCATCCTGGCCAAGATCCTGGTCCCGGACGGCACGGCCGATGTCGCGGTCAACGAGATCATCGGCGTGATCGCCGCTGAGGGCGAGGATGTGAGCGCGGCTTCCGCCCCGGCCAAGGCCGAGGCGCCGAAAGCTGAGGCTCCCAAGACTGAAGTGCCCAAGTCTGAGGCTCCCAAGGCAGAGGCTCCCAAGGCCGATGCACCAAAGGCCGAGGCCGCTCCCGCGAAGCCGGCCGAAGCTGCGCCGACTTCGAGCGGCGACCGCCCCTTTGCCTCGCCCCTGGCCCGTCGTCTCGCCAAGGAGGCCGGGCTCGATCTCGCCAAGGTCCAGGGCTCGGGGCCGCATGGCCGCATTGTCGAGAAGGACATCGAAGCGGCCAAGGCGGGCGGCGGTGCCAAGGCTGCGCCTGCATCCGCCCCTGCGGCAGCGCCGGCAGCCGCAGCAAAGCCCGCCAGCGCTCCGCTCGCCTCCGGCATGTCGGACGAGACGATCAAGAAACTGTTCGCGCCGGGCTCCTATGAGGAAGTGCCCCATGACGGCATGCGCAAGACGATCGCGCGCCGCCTGCTGGAATCCAAGCAGACGATCCCGCATTTCTACCTGACGATCGATTGCGAGCTCGATGCGCTCTTGAAGCTGCGCGCCGAGCTCAACGCGGCCGCCCCCGAAAAGGACGGCAAGCCGGCCTACAAGCTCTCGGTCAACGACATGGTCATCAAGGCGATCGCGCTCTCGTTGCGCGCCGTGCCGGACGCCAATGTGAGCTGGACCGAGAACACCATGCTCAAGCACAAGCATGCCGATGTCGGCGTCGCCGTCTCGATCCCCGGCGGGCTGATCACGCCAGTGATCCGCGACGCCTGCCACAAGACGCTCTCGCAGATCTCCAACGAGATGAAGGACCTCGCGGCCCGCGCCAAGAACCGCAAGCTGAAGCCCGAGGAGTATCAGGGCGGCACCACGGCGGTCTCCAATCTCGGCATGTTCGGGGTCAAGGATTTCGCCGCGATCGTGAATCCGCCGCATGCGACGATCCTGGCGGTGGGCGCCGGCGAGCCGCGCGCGGTCGTCAAGAACGGCGCGCTCGCGGTCGCCACCGTGATGTCGGTGACGCTCTCGACCGACCACCGCGCGGTGGACGGCGCGCTCGGCGCCGAGCTGATGGCGGCGTTCCGTGGCTATATCGAGAAGCCGATGGCGATGCTGGTGTGAGGTCACGCCATGGCAGGCGCAGACAGCGGGTCGTCCGGGGTCAATCGCCTGGCCATGGTGTCGGTCGTCATCGCGCTGATGTCGCTGGCTGCGGCTGTTCTGCAGAACGTCAATTACGCCCGCAGCATTGACAGTATCCAGCGCAACGTCCTGCGAGCGGAAAGTCTGCGGAGCTGCAAGGACATCATCGGTGTGTTCTTTGAGTTTCGGCTGAAAGCAGAGGCGGCCAACATGAGCGGATCGGCTGGCATGGCTGCCATCGAACTCAGGACCCTTGCCTATCGCTTCGGCGCGCTGGGAACCTTCCTGGCCAACTTCCAGGAGCAGCCGGCGCGGGACCGCTACACCGCGCTGGCCTGGCATCTCGACCGGATCGCGGGAGAGGCTGCCAGCCTGCCAAAGACCGAATTCGACGCGCTGTTCAACGAAGCCGACAAGCAGTTCACCGCGATCAACAATGATTGCGTCAGGGCAGCGACCGGCCATCTCCTCTGACATCACAATGACCGGGAGCGCCTGCTCATGGCTGACTACGACATCATCATCATCGGCTCCGGCCCCGGCGGTTACATCGCAGCGATCCGGGCGGCACAGCTCGGCTTCAAGACGGCCATCGTCGAGCGCGAGCATCTGGCGGGCATCTGCTCGAACTGGGGCTGCATCCCGACCAAGGCGCTGCTGCGCTCGGCCGAGATCCTGCATTACGGCCAGCACGCCAAGGATTACGGGCTGGTGCTGGAAGGCACGTTCAAGGCCGATCTGGAGGCCATCGTGAAGCGCTCGCGCGGCATCGCCGCGCGCATGAACAACGGCGTCCAGTTCCTGATGAAGAAGAACAAGGTCGACGTGATCTGGGGCGAGGCGACCCTCACAAAGCCCGGCACGATCTCGGTCGTGCCGACCAAGAAGCCGCCTGTCCAGCCGCAGGTGCCGCCGCCCAAGAACACCAAGGGCGAGGGCACGTATACCGCCGACCACATCATCGTCGCGACCGGCGCCCGCCCGCGCGCGCTGCCGGGGCTGGAGCCCGACGGCAAGCTGATCTGGACCTATTTCGAGGCGATGATCCCGGCGAAGATGCCGAAGTCGCTGCTGGTGATGGGCTCGGGCGCGATCGGAATCGAGTTCGCCTCCTTCTACCGCACGATGGGCGTCGAGGTGACGGTCGTCGAGGTGATGCCGCAGGTGGTCCCCGTGGAGGACGCCGAGATCGGCGCCTTTGCGCGCAAGGCCTTCGAGAAGCAGGGCATCAAGATCCTGACCTCGGCCAAGGTTACCAAGGTTGAGAAGGGCGCCGACAGTGTCACCGCCCATATCGAGGACGAGAAGGGCAGCAAGCTGACGATCACCGCCGACCGGATGATCTCGGCCGTCGGCGTCGTCGCCAATATCGAGAATATCGGGCTGGAGGCGGTCGGCGTGAAGACCGATCGCGGCTTCATCGCCATCGACGGGCTCTGCCGCACCAATGTGAAGGGCATTTATGCCATCGGCGACGTCGCCGGCCCGCCCTTGCTCGCCCACAAGGCCGAGCATGAAGGCGTGATCTGCGTCGAGGCCATCAAGGGCCTGCACCCGCACCCGATGGACAAGCTGATGATCCCGGGTTGCACCTATTGCCACCCGCAGATCGCCAGCGTCGGCCTGACCGAAGCCAAGGCCAAGGCCGCCGGCTACGAGCTCAAGGTCGGCCGTTTCCCCTTCGTGGCCAATGGTAAGGCGGTGGCGCTCGGCGAGGATTCAGGGCTCGCCAAGACGATCTTCGACGCCAAGACCGGCAAGCTGCTCGGCGCCCATCTTGTCGGTCCCGAGGTCACCGAGCTGATCCAGGGCTTCGTCGTGGCGATGAACCTCGAGACCACCGAGGAAGAGCTGATGCACACCGTCTTCCCGCATCCGACGCTGTCCGAGGTGATGAAGGAAAGCGTGCTCGACGCCTATGGCAAGGTGCTGAACGCCTGACATCGCATTGAAGTCTTGGTTCGGAAACACCTCGTCATCCCGGGCTTGCCCCGGGATCCATCATAGGACGCGACGGTGCCCTCCGATGGATCCCGGAGCCCCGCTTCGCTTCGTCCGGGATGACGGCGTGCGTCTGGCGCACAGAATGTGATGGCCGTCTGGACTTCGCGGCCGGCGATCCGCATATGCCCGCCATGGCGCCCCGCACCCGCAAACCCAAAGACCCCGACCGCGTCGTTCCCGACGAGAAGGTCGAGATCCTTCCGCCCGGCCGAGGCCTGCTGCTCGACTGGCGCGTCATCGTACCGACGGTGGCGCTAGGCACCGTCACGGGCTTCGCCGCCAGCCTCGTCGTCGGCGGGGGCGGGCTTGTGCGTCACGCCGTCGTTGGCCTGCTCGGCATGCTGGTCGGGCAGGGGCTCGTGCGGCTGACCGGCTGGCGCGTCCGCACCGGCTATCGCGGTCTCGATGACGCCGCCATGGCGGTGATCGGGGCGATCCTCGTCGTGCTGCTGGCGCGCTTCATCGCCTGACAAGCAGGCTTGACGGAACCTTGGCCCGCCGGGCTTGTTTGAAGCGTGGTTCCGCCAGCAAGCGCTGCGCGGACGGCTTGGGGATATACGACGATGGATACTGTTGCCGCCACCATGGCCCAGCCGGGCTATGGCTTCTTCGCCACGATCTTCATCGGCATGCTTGCCGGCTGGATCGCCGAGAAAATCACGTCGGCCGATCACGGCCTGTTCACGAACATGCTTGTGGGCGTCGCCGGCTCCTTCCTCGGCAGCCGCCTCGCCGAGTTGCTGGACATCCAGATCTTCGGTTTCTGGCGGACATTGGCGGCCGCAATCGCAGGCGCAGTCGTCGTGATCGTGATCTGGAACGCGGCACGCGGTCGCAAGTGACAGCGCTGGGGGCCCGAAAGGGCGCGCGGTCCGTGGGGCAGAGGTTGCCCTGCGCGGGCGAGGGGATTAGCTAGAGGGCGGGCGGCGGCCAGTGGGGCGCCGCAATGGACCCTATTCCCCATGGCTCTCGTCCTCGACCTGCTCAATCGCGATCCGCGCCCCAATAGCGGCAATCCCCAGGATGCGGGCAACGCCCCGGGGACCAACGCCGAGTTGCCTGCGGAGCTGCGCCATCCAGAGAAGCGCAGGCGGCCGGAAAACCCGATCCTGCGCAAGCCCGACTGGATTCGCGTCAAGGCGCCGGGCTCGCCGAAATGGGCCGAGACGCAAAAGATCGTGAAGGCGGAGGGGCTGGTCACGGTCTGCGAGGAAGCCGGATGCCCCAATATCGGCGAGTGCTGGGAGAAAAAGCACGCCACCTTCATGATCATGGGCGACACCTGCACGCGGGCCTGCGCCTTCTGCAACGTCAAGACCGGCGTGCCGCAGGCGCTCGACCCGCTGGAGCCGGCGAAGGTCGCCCAGGCCGTCGCCAAGCTCGGGCTGGAGCATGTCGTGATCACCTCGGTCGATCGCGACGATCTCAAGGATGGCGGTGCCGAGCATTTCGCGCAGGTCATCCGTGCGATCCGCAGGGCGTCGCCGGGCACGACCATCGAGATCCTGACGCCGGATTTCCTGCGCAAGCCGGGCGCGCTCGAAGTCGTGGTCGCGGCCCGGCCCGACGTCTTCAACCATAATCTCGAGACGGTGCCCGGTAAATATCTGACGGTACGCCCCGGTGCGCGCTATTTCCACTCGCTGCGGCTGCTGCAGCGGGTCAAGGAGCTCGACCCGACGATCTTCACCAAATCCGGCATCATGGTCGGGCTCGGCGAGGAGCGGAACGAGATCCTGCAACTGATGGACGATCTGCGCTCGGCCGATGTCGACTTCATTACGATCGGCCAGTATCTCGCGCCCTCGCGCAAGCACCACGCCGTGATCCGCTTCGTCACGCCCGAGGAGTTCAAGGGTTTTGAGGCCATCGCCTATGTGAAGGGCTTCCTGATGGTGTCCTCGACGCCGCTGACGCGGTCCTCGCATCATGCCGGCGAGGATTTCGCGCGCCTGCGCGCGGTCCGTGCCGCCAGGAACAGCTGAGCGGAAACGCACCCCCATGCCGATGTTCAACAACACCCGCCGGGTGAAGCACAGCCCGGAGCAGATGTTCGCGCTGGTTGCCGATGTCGAGAAATATCCCCAGTTCCTGCCGCTTTGCGAGGGGCTGACGGTGCGCCGCCGCACGCCGCAGGAGGGCGGCGGTGAGGTGCTGCTGGCCGATATGAGCGTCGGCTACAAGGCGATCCGCGAAACCTTCAGCAGCCGCGTCACGCTGGATCCCGAGAACCTCAAGATTCTCGTCGAATATGTCGACGGCCCGTTTCGCTATCTGGAGAACCGCTGGACCTTCAAGCCGCACGCGACCGGTTGCGAGATCGGCTTCTTCATCTCCTATGAATTCGCCAGCCGGATGCTCGGCCTGCTGATGGGAGCGATGTTCGACAGGGCCTTCCGCAAATTCGCCGAGGCCTTCGAACGCCGGGCCGATCTCGTCTACGGCGATATGCCAACCAAGACCCCGGTGACGGCGCTTTAAACAGTTCTTGCCAAGGTGGTCCCGAGCGATTGGGGACTGTTCATGGACGCGCCGACGACACATGCCGATAGCCGGCGCGAAGCCCGCCGCCTCGCGACGACGCTGCCGCTCTATGCCGGCACCATCTTCCTCTCCGCCTTTCTGCTGTTCGGCATTCAGCCGATGTTCGCCAAGATGGTGCTGCCGCGGCTCGGCGGCTCGCCCGGCGTCTGGTCGGTGGCCATGGTGTTCTTCCAGACCGTGCTGCTTGCCGGTTATGGCTATGCCCATCTCCTTGTCAGCCGTTTCACGGTGCGCCGTGCCGCGCTGATCCACATTGTGTTGATGGCTCTGGTGCTGCTGGTGGGGCTGCCGATCGGCATCGCGGCCGGGTTCGAGCGGCCGCCTCAGCAGGGTGAGACGCTCTGGCTGGTCGCCTTGTTCACGGCGTCGGTTGGCCTGCCCTTCTTCGCGGTGTCCGCGAACGGTCCGCTGTTGCAGGCCTGGTTCGCACGCACAGGTCACGATCAGGCCGCCGATCCGTATTTTCTCTATGCCGCCTCGAATGTCGGCAGCTTCCTTGCCCTGATCGCCTATCCGTTTCTGGTCGAGCCCTTCCTGACCCTGTCGGTGCAATCGACGGCCTGGAGCTGGGGCTTCGGCCTCCTGCTCGCGGGTATTGCGGCTTGCGCTGGTCTCGGGCTGGCTCGCGCGCCGGCCGATGTCGCGATCGCTGCCGGGGGGCTGGCCCCCACGGCGATCCCGACACGGCAGAAGCTGGCTTGGGTGGCGCTGGCCTTCGTGCCTTCGGGGCTGCTGGTGGCGGTCACGGCGCATATCTCGACCGATGTGGCGTCGGTGCCGCTGCTCTGGGTCGTCCCGCTGGCGCTGTTCCTGCTGACCTTCGTCATCGTCTTCCAGCGCAAGCCGCTGCTGCGTGCGAGCTGGATGCTGAATGCGCAGCTCGTCTTCGTCGCGGCCTTCCTGGTCAAGATGGCGTTCCAGTGGAAGATCGGCTGGGGCGGAGAACTCGCCCTGCATCTCGGGCTGTTCTTCACCAGCGCGATGGTCGCGCATGGCGAACTGGCACGTCGGCGGCCCGATGCCGCCAATTTGACCCAGTTCTATCTCTGGATGTCGGTGGGCGGCGTGCTCGGCGGTCTGTTCTGCGGCCTGATCGCCCCGACGCTGTTCAACTCGGTGGTCGAATATCCGCTGCTGATCGTGCTCGCGGTTCTATGCCGTCCCGGCTTCACGGCGATCCGATTGCCGCCTCTGGTCCGCGCCGGCCTTGCCGTCCTTGCACTGGCCAGCTTGGGCGCGCTGGTGGTTAAGGAACAACAGCGCACCGACTCCGTCCGCTCCTTCTTCGGCGTCAACAAAATCTACGATGACGAAGAGGGCCGCTTCCGCAGCCTCGTCCATGGCAGCACCGTCCACGGGGCCCAGCGACTGCGCAACGACGACGGCTCCCTCGTGACAGGCCGGCCCGAGCCGCTGACCTACTACTTCACGGGCGGCGCCATCGCCGACGGTATCGACGCGGTGCGCCAGGCACGTGGCGGCACCCTGGGGGCCGTCGCGGCAATCGGTGTCGGCACCGGGTCGCTCGCCTGCCAGACGCGCCCGGGCGAGGATTGGACATTCTACGAGATCGATCCGCAAGTCGTCCGCATGGCGACGGACGCGACCCGATTCCGCTTCGTGAGCGACTGCGCGCCCGATGCGCGCTTCGTGCTCGGCGATGCGCGACTGACGCTCGGCGATGCGGAAGCCAGCTCGCTCGATCTGATTGTGGTCGATGCCTTCTCCTCGGACTCCATTCCGATCCATCTCATGACGAGCGAGGCCATCGCGCTCTATCTGGGCAAGCTCAAGCCTCACGGCGTCGTGCTCTTCCATATCTCCAACCGCAACATGGATCTGGGGCCGGTCGTGACGGCGACAGCCCATGCGAGGGGGCTGACCACCTGGCTGAGGCCCTCGCGCCAGACTCCCGAGTTGATGGCTCAGATGAAGTATTCCCCCCATGTCGCCATAGTTGCACGCAAAGCGCAGGATGTCGGGCTCGATCCTGCGCAAGGCTGGGTCCGGCAGGAGGGGCCCGGCACGGCCCGGGCCTGGCGCGATGACTACGCTGACGTGATCGGTGCGATCTGGCGCAAGCTTGCGCCGTGATGCGCCGATCAGCGCGGGGACGCTGCCTCGCGCAGCATGTCGAGCGCGGTCAGCACCGAAAGCCGCCGGATCTCGTCGCGCGACAGGGCACCAAAGCGCATTTCGCGATGCCTTGTCCCAGCGGGGCCACAGCAGGCGAAATGGACGAGGCCAACCGGCTTCTCGGCGCTGCCGCCGCCAGGTCCCGCGACGCCTGTGATGGAAACCGCGTATGTGGCCGACAGGGCTGATCGCCCACCGGCCGCCATCGCCCGCGCCACGGGTTCGCTGACGGCGCCATGGGCGGCGAGCAGCGCGCCCGGCACGTCCGCCAGAGCCGTCTTGGCCTCGTTTGAATAGGTGACGAGGCCACCCAGCACGACGTCGGACGAGCCGGCAATCGCGGTCAGCGCGCCGGCGACCAGCCCGCCGGTGCAGGATTCCACCGTCGCCGCGGTCGCGCCGGTCGCCCGGCAGGCTTCCAGGACAGCGGTGGCGAGGCGTGTCGTCTGCGCGTCGAACATGGCTTCAGCCCTTCGTTTCGGGCAGGCGGATGGTGGCGGTGGCGAGCGCCGCCAGCCCCTCCTTGCGGCCGGTGAACCCCAGGCGCTCCGAGGTCGTTGCCTTGATCGCGACCTTGTCGATCCCGATGCCGGCGGTCGTCGCAATGGCATTGCGCATCGCCTCGCGCTGCGGCCCGACCTTGGGCGCCTCGCAGATGATCGTCAGGTCGAGAAAATCGATCCGCCCGCCACGGGCGAAGACTCGCTGCGCCGCAAATTCGAGGAAGCGCAGCGAGGTCGCGCCGCGCCATTGCGGGTCGCTCGGAGGGAAATGCGTTCCGATATCCCCATCCGCCAGCGCGCCGAGCAGCGCATCGGTGAGCGCATGCAGCGCGACGTCACCATCGGAATGGGCCAGCACGCCGCGCTCATGATCGATGCGCACGCCGCCAAGCCAGACATGATCGCCTTCGGTGAAGGCATGGACATCGTAGCCTGTGCCGACCCGCACGATGAAGGCGCGCTCCGTACCGCCGGCACGGACGAAATCCTCAGGATGGGTGAGTTTCACGTTGGCAGGGTCCCCCGGAAAGGTCGCGACGGAGTGGCCCGCCCATTCCATTAGCGCGGCATCGTCGGTGAAGCCGTCCCGGCCCGCCGCGAAGGCGGCTTCATGCGCGGCCAGCAGCGGGCGGAAGGCGAAGGCTTGCGGCGTCTGGACACTGACGAGCCGGTCGCGTGGCGGCGTTTCGGCGATGACGCCATCGGCATCGATCCGCTTGATCGTATCAGTGACCGGCAAGGCGGGGATCGCCGCCACGCCATCCGGGCCGATCGCCGCGATGGCGCCCTTGACCAGGCTCGCGGAGACGAAAGGGCGCGCTGCATCATGCACCAGAACAACGCCGTCAAAGCCCGCTTCCGCGAGGGCGAGCAGGCCGAGCCGGACCGAATCCTGCCGGGTCAGGCCGCCCTGGGTCGGCGGCGCCAGCCGCTCGTCGACAAGATCGGCGACCGCATCGGCATAGCGGGCCTCGTCGCCTGGCCCGATCACCACCGCAATGCGTGTCAGGACAGGCTGCGCCAAAAAAGGCGCCAGCGCGTGGCGCAGGACCGGCCGTCCGTCAAGCAGGCGATACTGCTTGGGCCCATCGCCGCCTGCCCGGAGGCCCCGGCCGGCGGCGACGACGAGAGCTGCGACCGATCGGCTGTTATCAGGTGGTTCGGCGGGCACGGCGCATGGTCCTGGCTGGAGTCCGGTGATAAGCGCCGCCGTCGCGATCGCCAAGCCCGAAAGGGTGCCGCGTGAAGCGGGGCGGTGATGCGCTGCACTATCTGAAGACAAGCACTTGCGCTCCTGCAGCAATGTCCAATAAATATGCATCATGCCCGTTGCCTTAAATGCAGGCTCTGACGTGACCGTCGCGCCATTTTCAGACCTCGCATCCCGCGCCTTCCTGGCGCCGATGTCCGGCGTGACCGACATCGTCATGCGCCGGATCGCCGCGCGCCATGGCGCTGGTATCGTCGTCTCCGAGATGGTCGCCTCCGACGAATTCGTCCGGGGAAGCGAGGAGGCGCGGCTGCGGGCGGAGGGCGCCGGCGTCTCGCCGCATGTCGTGCAGCTCGCCGGCTGCGATCCGCACTGGCTCGGCGAGGCAGCGCGCCTGGCCGAGGCCAACGGCGCGGCGGTTGTCGACATCAACATGGGCTGCCCGGCCAAGAAGGTCACCGGAGGCTGGGCCGGCTCGGCGCTGATGCGCGATCTCGACCATGCCGTCACCCTGGTCGAGGCTGCGGTGTCCGCCGTCGAGATTCCCGTCACCGTCAAGATGCGGCTGGGCTGGGACGATGCCTCGCGCAACGCGCCCGAGCTGGCGCGCCGCGCGGTCGCCGCCGGTGCGCGGCTGATCACGGTGCATGGCCGCACGCGCCAGCAATTCTACAAGGGAACCGCCGACTGGGCCGCGATCCGTGCCGTGCGCGAGGCAGGGGATTTCCCCCTCGTCGCCAATGGCGATATTCGCGACGTCGCCGATGCGCGGGCCTGCCTGGCGCAGGCGGGGGCGGATTTCGTCATGGTCGGCCGGGCGGCGCTGGGACGGCCTTGGCTGGTCGGCGCGATCGGCGCCGCTTTGGCAGGACGCACACCTGCGAGCCTGACGCTGCCGCAGAAGCTGTCCGTTGCCCTTGAGCATTATGAGGGGCTCCTGAGCCTTCTCGGCCAGGCGCATGGCGTGCGCCATGCGCGCAAGCATCTGGCCGCCTATGCCGATGAGGCGCTTGCCAGCGGCGGCACGGCCGATCCCGAGCGGCGGCGCGTCCTGCTCACATCGGATGATCCGCGCCAGGTGAGCATGGCGCTGGCGCAGCTGTTTTCCCCCGAGTCCAGCCGCGCTGCGGCTTGAACCAAAGGTGTTGCGTATGACGATGGCGTTCGCCGAGAACGGCGGAAAGGGCAGGGACGAACTCCTGCTCGATCCGATCGAGATGCAGGCGCTGAATGTGCTGCCGATGCCGGTGCTTGTCATCGGCGAGGGCCATCGCATCCTTTATGTGAACACCGCCGGCGAGGACTTCTTCCAGTCGAGCGCGGTCGTGCTCAAGCGCCAGCGCATCGACGACCTGATCGCCTTCGGCTCGCCCGTTCTGGCGCTCATCGACGAGGTTCAGCGTCGTGGTTCGAGCGTCAGCGAATACCGGCTTGATCTCGGTTCGCCGCGGCTCGGCGCTGATCGGGTGGTGGATGTTTTTGCATCGCCTTTGCCCAATCAGAGCGATAGCGTCGTGGTTATGCTGCAAGAACGAACAATTGCCGAAAAAATGGACAGACAACTGACCCATCGGGGGGCAGCCAGGTCCATTACAGCGCTGGGTGCCATGCTCGCCCACGAGATCAAAAACCCGCTCTCGGGCATTCGCGGCGCGGCGCAGTTGCTCGAAGCCACGGTTCCCGACGAAGAGCGCATCCTGACGCAGCTGATCTGCGACGAGACCGACCGCATCGTGAAGCTGGTCGAACGCGTCGAACTGTTCGGCGATGAACGTCCCACCGAACGTGATCCGGTCAATGTCCATGACGTGCTCGATCACGTCAAACGTCTGGCACAGTCGGGCTTTGCCCGGCACATCCGCTTCAACGAGATCTATGACCCCTCGCTGCCGCCGGTTTCAGGCAATCGCGACCAACTTGTCCAGGTCCTGCTGAACGTGATGAAGAATGCGGCCGAGGCGATCGGGACGCATGCGATCGACGGCGAGATCACGCTGACGACCGCCTATCGCCCGGGCATCCGGATGCAGTTGGCAGGATCGTCGGGTCGGATCGCGCTGCCGCTCGAGATCGGCATCCGCGACAACGGCCCCGGCGTGCCCTCCGACCTGCTGCCGCACCTGTTCGATCCGTTCGTTACAACCAAGGCTCAGGGCAGTGGCCTTGGACTTGCACTTGTCGCCAAGGTGATCGGGGATCACGGCGGCATCGTCGAGTGCGAGTCCGTCCCCCGCCGCACCACGTTTCGAATTCTGCTGCCCCTGCATCAGCTTCGCGCAAGACAGGCAGTTTAAGGCCTACAGGACCACAGTGAATGCCGACCGGTAACATTCTCGTCGCGGATGACGACGCCGCCATCCGCACCGTCCTCAATCAGGCGCTCGCAAGGGCCGGATATGAAGTTCGAACCACCGGCCAGGCGGCGACGCTCTGGACCTGGGCCGCGCAGGGCTTGGGCGATCTGATCATCACCGATGTGGTGATGCCGGACGGCAATGCCTTCGACCTGCTGCCACGCATAAAGCGCGTCCGGCCCGACCTGCCGATCATCGTCATGAGTGCGCAAAACACCTTCATGACCGCGATCAAGGCGTCTGAACGGGGGGCCTACGAGTATCTGCCCAAGCCCTTCGACCTGAAGGAACTGGTCGCGATCGTCGGCCGCGCCCTGTCGCGGCCCCGCGGCGATGGCGGTCGGGCGCTCGCAACCGAGCCCGACGACATTCCGCTGATCGGCCGCTCCCCGGCAATGCAGGACGTCTATCGCGCGCTCGCCCGCCTGATGCCGATCGACCTGACGGTGATGATCAACGGCGAATCCGGAACCGGCAAGGAGCTCGTCGCGCGGGCGCTGCATGACTACGGCAAGCGCAAGAACGGCCCCTTCGTCGCGATCAACATGGCGGCAATTCCGAAGGACCTGATCGAATCCGAGCTGTTTGGCCATGAGAAGGGCGCTTTCACCGGCGCGTTGACGCGCTCTTCGGGCCGTTTCGAGCAGGCCGAGGGCGGCACGCTCTTCCTCGACGAGATCGGCGACATGCCGATGGAGGCCCAGACGCGGCTGTTGCGCGTGCTCCAGCAGGGTGAATACACCACCGTCGGCGGCCGCACTCCGATCAAGACCAATGTCCGCATCGTGGCGGCCACCAACAAGGACCTGCGTATCTCGATCGCGCAGGGGCTGTTCCGTGAGGATCTGTTCTTCCGGCTGAACGTCGTGCCGATCCGCCTGCCGCCCCTGCGCGAGCGCGTCGAGGACATTCCCGATCTCGCCCGCCATTTCTTCACGCTCGTCGAGAAGGAGGGGTTGCCGCGCAAGCAAATCGATTCGGAAGCGATGGACGTGATGCGTCGCTACCGCTGGCCGGGCAATGTCCGCGAACTGGAGAACCTGGTTCGCCGGCTTGCAGCGCTCTATCCCCAGGAAACCATCACGGCGCCGATCATCGAGGCCGAACTGCAGCCGGCGAGCGCTTCGACCAGCTTCTCAGGAGGGTCGTCGCAGGAGCGCGCCGAGACCTTGTCGGGCTCCGTCGAGCGCCATCTCAACCAGTATTTCGGGGGCTTCGGCGACAATATTCCGCCGCCTGGCCTGTATCACCGGATCTTGCGCGAGGTCGAACCGCCGCTGATCGCAGCCGCGCTTGCAGCCACGCGCGGTAACCAAATCCGTGCCGCCGAACTGCTGGGCCTCAACCGCAATACGCTGCGCAAGAAGATCCGCGAGCTTGACATGCAGGTGGTCCGCTCGCCGCGCTGACCAGGCAAAGGTCGGCCGCCGCCTTTCATATGTCATATTTTGACAACACCGTTGCGTCGGCGCATCAGTGCCGCGCTGTGACCGGACTCGCGTCGAGTTTCGGCCGCCCGGGAGTTGTTCGAGATCGTGTCAGCCTCAGCCAGTGACGTCAGGATCGTGCCGCGCGCCGAGGATACGCCGCGTCGCGTCTCGGGATGGCTTGGTGCGACCGTCGTCGTGTTTGCGCTCGTCTCCGCCCTCGTCACTTTTCTGGTGCTCTCGGGCGTCACTCCGGTTGTTCCTGTCCATGAGGTCGTCGTCGGCGTCTTCGTCCTGAACGGCTTCCTGATCTTGCTGCTGCTGGTGGTCGTCGCCTTCGAAGCGGCGGTGCTGATCCGGGCGCGGCGTGCGGGTGCAGCCGCGGCGGGGCTGCATGTCCGGATCGTCGGGCTCTTCAGCATCATTGCCGCGCTGCCGGCGATTCTGGTCGCGATCATCGCCACGGTGACGATCGAGCGCGGTCTCGAACCCTGGTTCTCGGACCGCATGCGCGACGCGATCTTCCGCTCGGTCGATGTCGCCGACGCCTATGCGGGCGCGCAGTGCCAATCGCTCGGACGGGAGATCCGCCTGCTGGCCGACGATCTGTCGCGTGCCAAGGCGGCCTATGATGTTGACCGCAAATGGTTCGAAACATTCTTGACCGCCCGCGCGACGGCGCTGGGCGTGCCGGTGGTCGCGATCCTGCAGCCGCCCGACAAGGTCCTCGTCCGCGCCAATATCGATGTGCTGCGCGGCGCCCCAAAGCCTGACGAAGCCGCGTTCGAGGACGCTCAGTCGTCCCCCGAACCGATTTGCGTCGTGCCCTCCGCCGGCCGCATCTTCGGTGCGCTGGTCAAGTTGCCGGCCTATGACAATGCCTTTCTGCACATCGCCCGCGAGGTCGATCCGCTTGCGGTCGAATTCCCGGCCGTGGCCCGGGCGGCGGCGGCGGAATATCTGTCGATCGATGCGCGTCGCAAGGGTGTCCAGATTGCCTTCGCCTCGATGTACGGGCTGATCGCCTTCATTCTGCTGCTCTCGGCGATCTGGCTCGGTCTATCCTTCGCCAACGGCCTTGTGGCGCCGATCCGGCGCATGATCCATGCCACCGACCAGGTGTCGAGCGGCAATTTCTACGTTCAGGTGCCGATCCGCCGCTCGGAGGGGGACCTCGCCCATCTCGGCGAGACCTTCAACAAGATGACAGCCGAACTGCGCCGCCAGCGTGATGGTCTAGTCACGGCCAGCGAGGTCATCGACCGCAGGCGGCGCTTCACCGAAACCGTGCTCTCGGGCGTCTCTTCGGGCGTACTCAGCCTGGATGCAGACGGGCACATCACCATCATCAACCGCTCGGCCGAAGCACTTCTGGCGACGGGCGGCCGGCTGCTGGGCGAATCGATCGCATTGGTCGCCCCCGAGATCGCGGCCTTCGTGACCGACGCCTTGCAGGGACGCCAGCGCCAGAGTTCCGGCCAGATCGCGATCACGCGCGGCGGGCGGGACCGCATGGTCAATGTCCGCGCCGTCCGCGAAGGCGAGGGCGTCGGGGCCGGGTTGGTGATCACGTTGGACGACATCACCGACCTCGTCTCGGCCCAGCGCACCGCCGCCTGGGCGGATGTGGCCCGCCGCATCGCCCATGAAATCAAAAACCCGCTGACGCCGATCCAGCTCTCGGCTGAACGCATTCGCCGCAAGTTCGGCCGCGTGATCGTCGAGGACAAGGACATCTTCGATCAGTGCACGGCAACGATCGTGCGCCAGGTCGAGGACATCCGGCGCATGGTCGACGAGTTTTCATCCTTCGCCCGCATGCCGAAGCCGTCGCTCATGCAGGACGACATCGCCGAGACCGTGCGCCAGATCATCTTCCTGATGCGCGTGGGCAACCCTGAACTCACGATCACGGAGAACCTGCCGGAGGGATCGGTCCCGGCCCGGTTCGACCGGCGGCTGGTGTCGCAGGCGCTCACCAATGTCATCAAGAACGCGACGGAAGCGATCGAGGCCGTGCCGATGGACCAGCGCGGCCCGGGTCGCATCGACGTTGTCTTTGAGCGGCGCGAGGATGGACGGCTCGTCATCGATGTCATCGACAACGGCAAGGGCCTGCCGGCAGACCAGCGCCAGAAGCTGCTGGAGCCCTACATGACCACCCGCGAAGGCGGCACCGGGCTCGGTCTCGCCATCGTCGGCAAGATTCTCGAGGACCATGGCGGCGGGATCGAACTGCTGGATCGGCCCGATATGTCCGAGGGACGGCGCGGCGCGCGCGTCAGGCTCTGGTTCCCCGAAGGCGGGCCGCCGGCCGACGAGAACCCGGTGGGCAGCGGCGGCGACCAAGGGCATGGCGCGGCGGCAGGACGTGAAAAGCATGATGGGATACGGGCATGAGCGCTGACATTCTGGTCGTCGATGACGAGACCGACATTCGCGAACTGGTCGCAGGCCTGCTCGAGGACGAAGGCTATCGCACCCGTAAGGCGGGTTCGGCCGACGAGGCGCTCGCCGCCATCGCTGCGCGACGGCCGAACTTGGTCTTCCTCGACATCTGGCTGCAGGGCAGCCGCCTCGACGGACTTCAGGTGCTGGAACTTATCAAGCAGGGCCATCCCGATCTCGCCGTCGTCATGATTTCCGGCCACGGCAACATCGAGACGGCGGTGTCCGCCATCAAGAGCGGCGCCTATGACTTCATTGAGAAGCCCTTCAAGGCCGATCGACTCGTGCTCGTTGCAGAACGTGCGCTCGAGGCGTCGCGGCTGCGCCGCGAGGTTCGCGAACTCAAGAAGGGCTCGGTTCAGGCCAGCCGCATCGTCGGACGTTCGACCACGGTCAACCAATTGCGGCAGACGATCGAGCGCATCGCGCCGACAAATGCGCGCGTGCTGATCACGGGCGAGCCGGGCTGCGGCAAGGAACTGGCCGCGCGCACCCTGCATGAGGCCTCGACGAGGTCCTCGGGGCCCTTTGTCGTGATCAACGCCGCGACGATCACGCCCGAGACGATGGAGGAGGAGTTGTTCGGCGTCGAGGCCGGTGAGGGCCGCTCGCGCCGGGTCGGCGCGCTCGAGGAGGCCCATGGCGGCTCGCTCTATATCGACGAGATTGGCGACATGCCGCGCGAGACCCAGAACCGTATCCTGCGCGTGCTGGTCGACCAGAACTTCCAGCGCGTCGGCGGCGCAACCCGGGTCCATGTCGATGTCCGGATCATCTCCTCGACCAGCCGCGACCTGGCTCAGTTGATCGCCGACGGGCAATTCCGCGAGGATCTCTATCACCGCCTGTCGGTGGTGCCGGTGAAGGTGCCGCCGCTCTCCGAGCGGCGGGAGGATGTGCCGGAACTGATCGAATTCTTCATGGACCAGATCTCGGTTGCATCGGGCCTGCCCAAGCGCCGCATTGGACCGGACGCGATGGCGGTGCTGCAATCGCATGAATGGCCGGGCAACGTCCGAGAGCTGCGCAACAATGTCGAGCGGCTGATGATCCTGACCAAGGGTGATCACACCGCCGACATCACGATCGACATGCTGCCAGCCGAGGTCGGCGCCATGGTCCCGACGACGCCGTCGGGATCGGGCGGCGAACGTCTGATGAGCCTGCCACTGCGCGACGCGCGCGAGATTTTCGAGCGCGAGTATCTGATCGCGCAAATCGCGCGCTTCTCGGGCAACATTTCGCGCACCGCCGAGTTCATCGGCATGGAGCGCTCCGCGCTGCACCGCAAGCTGAAGTCGCTCGGGGTGGGTTGAAACCCTATTTCAGGCGCATTCTGCATGCGTGCCTGCGTGCAGCGCAGGCAATCGCTGCATTGCAAAGCAATGTTGCACTTGCGTTGTCGGCTGACTCGACGATCTAATGAACCGTCGGTGTCTCGAAGCGGCGGGCATTCGCCTGCGCCGCGAACGGGACGAAATGGATCGCGGGCTTGAACCCGATCAGCGATCCCAACAACAGGGGCTACCCATGGCCGCAGAGCGGGCACAAAATCTACAGGACACGTTCCTCAACTATGTACGCAAGCAGAAGATTCCGCTCACCATCTTCCTCGTCAACGGCGTGAAGCTCCAGGGTGTCGTGACCTGGTTTGACAATTTCTGCGTGCTGCTGCGTCGCGACGGGCATTCGCAGCTCGTTTACAAGCACGCCATCTCGACCATCATGCCCGGCCAGCCGGTGCAGCTGTTCGAGCCCGAGGAACAGGACAAGGCCTGACCCCGATGAGCGCCCGCAGCGATGCGGATGAGGCACGGGCGGCTGTGAAGCCGCTCGATGCCATCGAACGCGAGATCGCCGCCAACACCCGCGCCTATGTGATCGGCCCCTACCAGCAGCGCCGCGGCGCCAGCGACGCCAACCAGCGCTCTTTTGCTGCGCGGCTCGACGAGGCGGTGGGGCTGGCTGCCGCCATTGATCTGACTGTCGTCGAGCCAATCCAGGTCATGCTCACCGCGCTGCGGCCGGCGACTTATCTCGGCAAGGGCAAGGTCGAGGAGATCGCCGAGCGCATCAGGATCGAGGAGATCGGCCTAATCGTGATGGATTGCGCGCTGTCGCCGGTCCAGCAGCGCAATCTGGAGAAGGCCTTCGGCTGCAAGGTCATCGACCGCACCGGCCTGATCCTGGAGATCTTCGGCCGCCGCGCGCGCACCAAGGAAGGCGCGCTGCAGGTCGAACTCGCCCATCTCAATTACCAGAAGAGCCGGCTTGTCCGGTCCTGGACCCATCTGGAGCGCCAGCGCGGCGGCTTCGGCTTTCTCGGCGGCCCCGGCGAAACCCAGATCGAGGCCGATCGGCGCATCATCCAGGAGCGCATGACCAAGATCGAGCGCGATCTCGAAGCGGTCAAGCGCACGCGCGGGCTCCACCGCGCCAGCCGCAAGCGCGTGCCTTATCCGGTGGTTGCGCTGGTCGGCTACACCAATGCCGGCAAGTCGACCCTGTTCAACCGCCTGACCTCGGCGGAGGTCCTGGCGCAGGACATGCTGTTTGCCACGCTCGACCCGACCGCGCGCGCGCTCAAGCTGCCGCATGGCGCCAGGATCATGCTGTCGGACACGGTCGGATTCATCTCCGATCTGCCGACGCAGCTCGTCGCCGCCTTCCGCGCCACGCTGGAGGATGCGATCGAGGCCGACGTCCTGCTGCATATCCGCGACGTCGCGCATGAGGACACGCAGGCGCAGGCTGCCGATGTGCAAGCGATCCTGCGCGATCTCGGGATCGACCCCGATGATGGCCAGCGTGTGGTCGAGGTCTGGAACAAATCCGATCTGCTGACCCCGGAGGAGCGAGAGCGCCAGCTCGGTCTGGCCGGGTTGAAGCCTGAAGTCTCGCGTCCGGTTCTGGTATCGGCGGTGACCGGAGACGGCATGGGGCGGCTGACCGACGCGATCGAGATGCGGATCGCCCGCAGCCGGCCGATCTACCGCCTGTCGCTGGCGCCCGGCGACGGGCAATCCTTGGCCTGGCTGCATGCCAATGGCGAGGTTCTCGACCGAAGCGATGCCGAGGACGGCGCCCTGGCCCTGCGGGTGCGGCTCCCGCCGGAGCGAGAAGGGGCCTTCGGGGCGCGATTCCCGCAAGCAGAACGCGACAACTGAAGCCTGCGCGAGGCGCCATCGGATAGCGGCGCGGCTTGCGGCAGCGCAATGCTGCCGGATGGGCGGCGTTCAATGATGATGTCGGCGCGGGCCCAGTGGCGAAGGCGAGGATGCAAGATGGCCACGAGCCATGACGAGGTCGTTGCCTTCCTTAAAGCTGATGCCGAAGCTGGCGTTGCCGATGCCCGCACGATCATAACGCATATCTCGACCGTCCTGCTCATCGGCGAGCGGGCGTTCAAGCTGAAACGGCCCGTCGCGCTGCCTTATGTCGATTTCTCCACGCCGGAGAAGCGGCTGGCGGCTTGCGAGCGCGAATTGCTGCTGAACCGTCGCACAGCGCCGATGCTCTATCTCGCGGTGCACCGCATCACTCGTGAAAGCAACGGGGGGCTGGCGTTCGATGGGGCCGGCCAACTCGTCGATGCCGTGGTCGAGATGGTGCGGTTCGATGGCAACGGGCTGTTCGACACGATGGCCGGGGAGGGCCGGCTCACACCCGCCTTGATGACGGCGCTGGCGCAGCGGATCGCAGCGTTCCATGCCGAAGCCGAGATCGACCGCAGCCGGGGCGGGGCGCGGGCGATGGCGGGCGTGCTGGACATCAATGCGCGCGGCCTCGCGCTGACGAATCTGTTTTCCGCCGAGGATGTCGCCACGCTAAACGGCGCCTGCCAGGCGGCGCTCATCGGCCATGGCGCGCTGTTGGACGCCCGGGGGCGCGAAGGCAAGATCCGTCGCTGCCATGGCGATCTCCACCTGCGCAACATCTGCCTGGTCGATGGCGTTCCGACCCTGTTCGACTGCCTCGAATTCGACGAGGCGCTGGCGACCACGGATGTTCTCTACGACCTCGCCTTTGTGCTGATGGACCTCTGGCATCGGGGCCTGCAAGGCTGTGCCAACACGCTGCTGAACCGCTTTCTGGACGAGACGGGAGACGAGGAGGGCCTGCCGCTGCTGCCCTTCTTCATCGCCGTCCGCGCGACGGTACGGGCCCATGTCGTCGCACTGCAGGCGAGGGGCACAAGCGTTGACGCCGGAGCGCGGCGAGCTGAGGCGCAGTCCTATCTCGATCTGGCGCTGGCCTGCCTTTGGCCTTGCGAACCTCGGCTCGTCGCGGTCGGCGGCTTGTCGGGCTCAGGCAAGTCCTCGGTCGCGGCAGCTGTCGCGCCGGAGATCGGCCCGGTGCCCGGCGCGCGCATTCTCGCCAGCGACCGGCTGCGCAAGAGACGTTTCGGCGTGGCCGCCGAAACGCGGTTGGCGCCCGAGGCCTATCGCCCGGAGGTCTCCGCTGCCGTCTATGCGCAGATGAGCGAGGATGCGGCCCGAATCCTGCGCCTTGGCCATGGCGTCGTCACTGATGCGGTGTTCGACCGTGAGCCGGATCGCGAGCATATCGAAAAGGTCGCCATTCAGGCAGGAGTGCGCTTCCAGGGGCTGTGGCTCGAAGCCGGTCTCGACACACTGATCCGCCGCGTCGAGGCGCGTCGTCATGATGCATCCGATGCGACCGCCGACATCGTCCGCCAGCAGGCAATCCGGCGGCCCACGAGCGTCGGCTGGCCGCGGCTGGACGCCGAGGCGGGTCCCGAGGCGGTCTCCCGGGAAGCGCGCCACATCGTGGGGAGCCGGCCGCCGCGCCTGGCCTGACCCGATCCGAAACGGAGAGGACGCATTCGGCTCCTGACGCTCAGTTCGATCGCATGGTCGTGGATGCGTGACGCCACGAAAGCGCGCCCGGGAGCGGCTGGCTTGATCTTGCTCAAGGCTGACGTGCCGATACGCCCTATCATGCCCTTACATGCAGAAGGACGTTGTCATGGGCATCAAGAGGAACGGCTCGCTCCGGCCCGCGACTCTCGTCTCGGCCGCGGCGGCCGGGCAGGCGGCGGCGTGATCCTGCTGTCCCCCTGCCGGTGAGGAGCCTCGTGATGCCAGTGGGCCACGCCATGCAAGGGGGGTATACCGTCGCGCCTCTGTCGCCGGAGACGAGCGACGCCGCCTTTCTGCTGGTCGGCGCGCTGGCGCCGGGGCTGGGGATCGCGCGCTGGCGGCGCTATTGCGATGGTCCGGACGCTGGCGCGGGCGCAAGCGAGCCCCGGCTTGAGGTTCGTGTCGCGATCAATCCACGCGGGCATGTGCAGGGCTTGTGCCTGTGGTCGCAGGCAAGGCACGCGGTTCATGGCCGCATTCTTGACGTTCCCATCTTCATCGTCGCCAGTGCCGCCGACGAATCCGGCGTCGCGGCGGCGCTCGTGGAGGATCTGTGCACGATCGCCGGCCGGCTCGACTGCGCGGCGCTGCGCATCCGCAGCGAAGCTTCGCCCCGGTTGCTCGCTCAGTTTCAAGTGCCCAAGCGGCGGGATGGCCGCAGCATCGCCCTGATTCTCGATCCCCACCCGCTTCTCGACGCGCCCTGGGGGCCGTCTCAGGACGACAGTTTGCCCGTGAAGACATAGCCGATGCCGCGCACCGACTTGATCAGGGTCGGCCGTTTCGGATCGGACTCGATCTTCTTGCGCAGCCGCGCGATCTGCGCGTCGATCGTGCGGTCGAAGGCTTCGAGGCTGCGGCCATGGGTGAGATCCATCAGCACGTCGCGCGAAAACACCCGGCCAGGATAGCGCGCCAGCGCCGCCAGCATCTCGAACTCGCCGGTGGTGAGAATGATTTCCCTGTTGTCGGCCGTGACGAGTTGCCGGCAGCCGAGATCCAGCCGCCACCCCTCGAAATGGATGGTTTCATCCGCCGCAACGCGCGCCGGCGCCGCAGGCTGCCGGCGCCGCAGGACGGTCCGCAGCCGCGCCAGGACCTCGCGCAGGTGAAACGGCTTGGGGATGTAGTCGTCTGCACCGATCTCGAGACCGACGATCCTGTCGACGACGTCGTCGCGCCCGGTCAGCATGATGATCGGGACATCCGAGCGGGCGCGAACCTCGCGCGCCAGCATCAGGCCGTCCTCGCCACCGGGCAGGATGAGGTCGAGCAGGATGATGTCAATCGTCAGCCGCTGCAGACAGTCGCGCATCGCCGCGCCGTCGGCGGCGGCCGTGACGCGATAGCCTTCATCTTCGAAGTAGGAGATCAGCATCTGCCGAATGCGAACATCGTCATCCACGACCAGGATGTGTTCGTTGCGGGCTGGCTCGGTCATATCGGGCCGTTCGATTCCTTCGCCGACATCCGCGTCACAAACCGTCACATTTTCGCACGGGCTGTTACCGTGGCGGCGTTCGGCCGTTACCGGACTCGGTTCAATTCGGCACGTCGATCAATTGAAGGATGACGCGCCGATGCTTTCGCAAGCCACCATGTCACAGCCGCACGCGGCTGTCAGGCAATTCGCGACGGTTAAGCCCCGGGCCAGCCTCAACAGCCTGTTCGGCGGCCAGCCGATCGAGACCTTCGAGCCCGGTACCGCCGTGTTCTGGGAGGGCGACGAGGCGCGCCATGTCTTCGAGGTCGTGGAGGGCGTGCTGCGGGTGTTCCGCATTCTCAGCGACGGGCGCCGCGTCATCACCGGCTTCCTCTACCCCGGCGATCTGCTCGGGGTCTCGCTGAAGGAGCAGTACCTCTACACCGCCGAAGCCGTGACCCGCACAAAACTGCGGCGTTACGAGCATGGGCGCTTCCAGGACGAGATCAACCGTTCCCCCGAGCTTCGCCCGCAACTCTTCGCCTGCCTCTGCGACGAGATGGCCGCGGCCCAGGACCAGATGGTCCTGCTCGCCCGCAAGAGCGCCGAGGAGCGCGTCGCGAGCTTTCTGCTTGTGATCGCGAGGCGGCTGCTGGGCGACGAGCGCCAGCCGGTGATCGAGATCCCGATGACGCGGCTCGACATGGCCGACTATCTCGGCCTGACGATCGAGACGGTATCGCGCACGATGACGCGGCTGACCAATTGCGGCGTCATCGCGCCCAGCAGCCGCCACGCGATGGTTGTGCGCAAACTCGGCAAGCTCGCCGTTCTTGCAGGGGAGGGTGATGCCGACGATAAATGCGCGGCCGGATTCGGCGGGGTCCAGCAGGCGGTCTGGCCGAACTGAACGAGAGCGTCGAGGTTTCGTCGAGATATGAGAGACACGACTGCGAGCGAGTTCAGCCTCGAGGATTTCGCGCGCATTCTCGACAGCGCCAACATCATCGTCCACGGGTTTGACGGCGTCGTCACCCGCTGGACCAGCGGCTCGGAGGCGCTCTATGGCTGGTCGCGGGCAGAGGCGCTCGGCCAGATCGCCTTTGACCTGCTCGAGACGGTGTTTCCGCAGCCGCTGGCGGACATCGCGGCGCATCTGCGCAAGGATGGCGTCTGGACCGGGGAGCTGACACAGCGCCGGAAGGACGGCACGGTGATTTCTGTCGCCAGCCGTTGGGTCGTGACCGATTCGCGCGGGGGCGACGATTTCGCCATCGTCGAAACCAATGTCGACGTCAGCGATCTGCGCACGATGCAGGCCCATCTCGTCGCGCGCGAGGCGCATCTGCGCTCGATCCTGGACACGGTTCCCGAGGCGATGGTGGTCATCGACGACAAGGGCACCATCACCTCCTTCAGTGCCGCGGCCGAGCGGCTCTTCGGCTACGACACCAGCGAAGCGGTCGGGCGCAATGTCCGCATGCTGATGCCGCAGCCGGACTGCGACCGCCATGACGGCTACATGAACCGCTATCTCGACACCGGAGAGCGTCGCATCATCGGCTATGGCCGGGTCGTCACCGGTCAGAAGAAGGACGGCACGCATTTTCCGATGGAGCTGGCGATCGGCGAGGCGCGCGCCGCCGGCCGCCGGATCTTCACCGGCTTCATCCGCGACCTGACGAGCCGCCACAGGATCGAGGAGGAGCTGCGCCAGGCTCACAAGATGGAAGCCGTCGGCCAGCTCACCGGCGGCATCGCCCATGATTTCAACAACCTTCTCACCGTGGTCAGCGGCAATCTCGAGATGATCGAGCGGCGCCTCACAGACGACCGCTCGCGCGCCTTGCTGCGCGAGGCGCAAAGCGCGGCCGAGGACGGCGCCAAGCTGACCGCGCAACTGCTCGCCTTCGGGCGCAAGCAGCCGCTCAACGCCAAGCTCGCCGATGTCGGCCAGCTCGTCTCGCAGTTCTCGCATCTGCTGCGCCGCGCACTCGGCGAGGCGATCGAGCTGCGCACCATCGTGTCGGGCTCGCCGGGCACCGCGCTGGTCGATTCGTCGCAGCTCCAGAACGCCCTGCTCAATCTCGCGCTGAACGCTCGCGACGCGATGCCGCGCGGCGGGCGCCTGACCGTCGAGATCTCGACCGCCCGGCTCGATTCCGATTATGCGAGCATGTATCCGGACGTCCGGACCGGCAGCTATGTGCTGATTGCCGTCACCGATACCGGCAGCGGCATGTCGGCCGAGGTCCGCCAGCGCGCTTTCGAGCCGTTCTTCACCACCAAGGGCGTCGGGGCGGGCACCGGGTTGGGGCTCAGCATGGTCTATGGCTTCACCAAGCAGTCGGGCGGGCATGTCCAGCTCTATAGCGAGGTCGGGCAGGGGACGAGCGTGCGGCTGTTCCTGCCGGCGGCCAGCGCGGCGTTGCGAGACGTCCCGCCGACGGTGTCGGAGGGCCACGCGCCTCAGACAAGGCTGCCTGGTGGATCCGAGACGATTCTCGTGGTTGAGGACGATGCGCGGGTGCGGCGGGTCGCCGTCGCGCGGCTCGAGGATACCGGCTACCGCGTGCTGGAGGCAAAAACCGCCGCCGAGGCCCTGCGGATGCTGGCGTCCCACCCCGAGATCGCCCTGCTCTTCACGGATATCGTCATGCCCGGCGGCATGTCGGGCGACGAATTGGCGCGCGAAGCCCGCCTGCTGATGCCTGCTCTCAAGATCATCATGACCTCGGGCTTTGCCGAGCCGAGTGTCGTGGTGCGGGAATTTGCGGCCGAAGCGAGCTGGCTAAAGAAGCCTTACAGCGCGATGGAACTGGCGGTCCGCATCCGCGATTTGCTCGACGAGCGCCCCGCCGCTTAGGCTTGCTTTGCGTCCTCCGGCTCGTCCGGCTCGGCCTGCGGCAGTGATCGCAGGCTGATAACATCGACGCCGGCATCTTGCAGGAGCGCACGGCCGCCCATCCCCTCGAGTTCGAAGACGAACATCGCCCTGTCGCAGGGGCCCCCGAGGCGGCGGATGAGCCTGATGGCGGCCAGTGCGGTTCCTCCCGTCATCAGGCAATCATCGACGATCGCCACGCGGCGCCCGTCGATCCGGCTTGCCCTGGAGATCGCCACGCCGTCGCCGAGTTCGTAATTCGCCATCAGGGTGCGGATCACCTCGACCCTGATCGAGCCGACCTTGCGAATATCGAGCAGACCAAGACCATTGCGATAGGCCAACGCGCCGGCGATCCCCAACCCGCCGACATCGAGGCCAGCGACGATCTCGCTGTCGTCCGCCATGCGCTCGCCCAGCGCATCGACCAGCTCTCGTGTTGCGGCGGCGTCGGTGGCCAAGGGGGACAGATCGGGAAAATCGATCCCTGGTCCCGGATGGTTGCGCCAACGGCGGTATCGCACCGAAACGCTGGTGCCGTCGGTGCGGTCGATGGTCGTGACACGTTCCATGAAGCCCTGCGCCCCATCTCGCCGGTTCCCGCGCCTTCCTATGGCACGAGCGTCACCACGATCAACGGGCATGATGCAGCGGTAACGGAGCGCCGTCTTGCGGGCACGGCGCAGGAGACGCGGCACGCCGACCTTCGATGGCCCGCCCGGAAGTCATGGCTTGACATGAGCTGACGCATAGCCGACGCCTAGCCTCCACGCATCCTATTGAATGCACTAGCTTTTTTGAATTATTCCAAGGAGAAGGCGGTGACGTCCTTCAAGCTTCCGCGCTGGGTTTTGGCACGTTTTTACGCCGGCCCGCATCATGCGGCCATGGTGCTCGTCTGCCTGGCTGCGAGCCTGGCTCCCTTGCGGGCCCAGTCGGTTCCGCAGGCCCCGCCCGTGCTTCAGGGCGTGCCGATGACGGCGCTGCCGCCGGCTCCGCCTGCCGCCGGCATCGCGCCGCCCAGCGCCGCGCACCCCGCCGCACCGACAGTCATCCCGGTGCAAGCGCCGTCCGCCGTCCAGCCCGCCGTCCAGCCCGCCGCGCAACCGCCCGCCTTGCCGACGTTGCCGCATGATCTGTCGCCCTGGGGCATGTTCATGGCGGCCGACATCGTCGTGAAGGCGGTGATGGTGGGGCTGGCCTTCGCTTCGGTGGTGACCTGGACGGTCTGGCTTGCCAAGGCGCTCGAACTGGCGAGCGCCAAGTCCACTGCAGGACGCGGCGTGCGCCGGCTCCAATCCGCAGCCGACCTGCGCGAAGCGTCGGCGACCATCGCCGGCAAGGGCGGGCGGCTGCGCGGTGACGTCGGAGCACTGCTTTCAGCTGCACTCGACGAGACAGGGCGGTCTTCAGATCTGGGCGAAGACGGCATCAAGGAACGGGTCTCGATCGCACTGTCACGCATCGAGGCGCGGGCCGGGCGCTCCATGGCGCGTGGCACCGGTCTTCTGGCCACGATCGGCTCGACCGCGCCCTTCGTTGGACTGTTCGGCACGGTCTGGGGGATCATGAATTCCTTCGTCGCCATCAGCCAGTCCAAGACCACCAACCTCGCCGTGGTGGCGCCGGGCATCGCGGAGGCGCTGCTGGCGACCGCCATCGGGCTGGTTGCCGCGATCCCGGCGGTGATCATCTACAACGTGTTCGCTCGGGCGATCGCCGGCTACAGGGCGCTGCTCTCGGACGCTTCCGGTGAGATCCTGCAGCATCTGTCGCGCGATCTCGAGCGCCAGCGCCGCCAGATTGCCGCCGCAGCGATGCCGGCGCCAGCGCCGACGCGCGCGCCACTGCATGCGGTCGCGCCCGCCTCCGCGCTACCGCGCGTCCATGCGGAGTAGACCATGGCCGTTTCCCTCAAGGACTCGCATGACGGCGATCTCGGCGAGGTCAGCGACATCAACGTCACGCCCTTCATCGACGTGATCCTCGTGCTGCTGATCATCTTCATGGTCGCCGCTCCGCTCTCCACGGTCGATGTCGCCGTCGATCTCCCGGTCTCGAATGCGCAGCCTCAGCCGCGTCCGGACGCCCCGATCTTCCTCACCGTGAAGAGCGATCTCTCGCTCACGCTCGGCAATGATGGCGTGCCGCGCGAGGCGCTGGGCGCCACTCTAGACCGCCAGACCAGCAACGACCGCGAACAACGCGTCTTCCTGCGCGCCGACGGAGCCGTCGCCTACCGCGAATTGATGGGGGTGATGAACCTGCTGCGGCAGGCGGGCTATCTGAAGATCGGGCTGGTCGGCCTTGAGGACATGGGGCAGGGCGCTGACCAGGCAGCGCCCGCAGGCGGAGCGCTCCAGCAATGAAAACGCTCGCGGATACGGCCGGCCGCATGAACATTGCCGGCTCAAGGCTCTGGCCAGCCGTTCTGCGCTGGTCCCTGGCCATTCTTATCGTGGCCGGCGGACATGGTGTGGCTGGCTGGATGATCGTGACCTGGCAGCGCGCAGAGGCCGCCATGGGAACGCCCCCCGCCGCCGTGATGATCGAACTGGCGCCGATGGCTGTCGCTCCAGAGGCGCCACCGCAGGAGGCCGCCCCCGGTCCCGAGATGGTCGAGGCCCAGCCCGAACCGCAGCCGGAACCCGTCATCGAGAAACCGCCGGAGCCGGACCCCCCGCCGCCTGAACCGGAACCTGTCGTCGAACCTCCGCCGGTCGAGCCGCCGCCGGTCGTCGAACCGCAGCCCGTCGCCCAGCCGGAACCGGAGATCAGGATCCCGGAACTGCCGATACTGCCTGATGCAGCCGCCGTGCTGGCTCCGCCGCCACCGCCTCCCAAGCCGCGCCCCAAGGTCGTGGAGCGCAAGCCGCCGCCCAAGCGTGTGGTTGAGCGCCGCAAGCCAGTCAACCAGGACAAGCCCCCGGCCGAGCGCACGAGTGCGCCCATCGCGCAGGCGCAGCCCGCGCCGGCCGCTGCAGCACCATCACGGGGCGCGTCATCGGCGACCTCGGCCTCGGCGGCGAGCTGGCGCGGGACGCTGCTGGCACATCTCAACCGGTACAAGCGCTTCCCCGACGGAGCCAACCCGGGCACCGTCCAGGTCTCCTTCAGCATCGACCGTTCGGGCCGTGTGCTGGCCGCGCGTCTCGTCAGGAGTTCGGGCGATCGCGCACTCGACGACGAGGCGGTGGCGATGATCCGCCGCGCCAGTCCGCTTCCCGCCCCACCGGAAGGGCTGGGCGGCAGCGCGATCGCGCTCGCCGTGCCAGTGAAGTTTTCACGCTGAGGGTGATCTGTTGGACCGGCGGCGGCAGGCGCGCGCGACGCGGCCGCCTGATCGGTGAGATCGTCGACGCCACAAAAAAAGGGCCGCGCGTGAGCGCAGCCCAAGTCTAGGGAGGAAACGCCCAAGGAGGGCGACGCAGCATCGCTGCTGCGGTGCACCAGACATAGGGAGGGCCTCCCCATTCGACAAGCGCAAAAGGACAGCATGCTTGTCCTATTTTTGGGCACGCAGGTAGATCGGTTACGGCTCCGCCCACGGACTGTGACATGGACGGCCGTAGGGCCCCCTGACCGCCCCTGCCGTTTCGCGGAGCTGCCGCTTATTGGCGCTTCACCGTTTCGTCCCGCTGCCTCGGGGACGCGCAATGCCTGCCGCTAATTCAGCGTTGACAGGGCTGCGGAGCGTCCTCAGTTTCATAGGCATACAAACGAATTTGCTGGCTGACGCAAAGTCGATGGCATGCGACATCTGTCAGCGAACCAGTCCGTTGAAGAATCCTGGGGCACCCGCCACCGGGGCAGATAGGGGAACAGCAATGACGATCGACCGTCGGAGTCTTCTGGCCGGCGCTTCTGCCGGAGCCACGATGCTCGCCCTGCCAACATGGGCCGCCGCGCAGGGAGCCGGGCCCATCAAGGTGGGTGAGATCAACAGCTATACCGCCCAGCCCGCCTTTCTGAAGCCCTATCGCCAGGGCTGGGAATTGGCACTGGAGCAGATCAACGCCGGGGGCGGCGTGCTCGGCCGCAAGATCGAGACGATCTTTCGCGACGATGGCGGCAAGCCGGAGGATGCCGTGCGCCACGCCGGCGATCTGATCAATGCCGAGAAGGTCGATCTGCTCTCGGGCGGGTTCCTCTCCAATGTCGGCCTCGCGATCGCCGACTTTGCCAACCAGAACAAGCGCCTCTATGTCGCCTCGGAGCCATTGTCCGATGCGCTCGTCTGGGCGCGGGGCAACCGCTACACCTTCCGCTTGAGGCCCTCGACCTATATGCAGGCCGCGATGCTGGTCGAGGAAGCCGCCAAGCTCCCGGCCAAGAAATGGGCGGTGGTTGCCCCGAACTACGAATACGGCCAGTCGGCCGTGAAGTGGTTCAAGGAACTGCTCAAGAAGGCCAAGCCCGATGTCGAGTTCGTCGCGGAGCAGTTTCCTGCGCTCGGCCGCATCGATGCCGGCGCCACCGTGCAGGCGCTGGAAGCTTCGAAGCCCGACGCCATCTTCAACGTCACATTCGGCGGCGACCTGACCAATTTCGTGCGCCAGGGCAATACGCGCGGCCTGTTCGAGGGCCGCACCGTCGTCTCGATGCTGACCGGCGAGCCGGAATATCTCGATCCGCTCAGCGCCGAGGCCCCCGTGGGCTGGATCGTCACCGGCTATCCCCAGGCCGACATCAAGACCCCGGAACACGTCAAGTTCCGCGAGGCCTATATGAAGAAGTTCAATGATTATCCGCGCCTGGGCTCGGTGGTCGGTTTCGACACGATGAACTCGATCGCCGCCGCCCTGACCAAGGCCGGCTCGACCGACACCGAGAAGCTTGTCGAGGCGCTCAAGGGTCTGAAATTCCCCTCCGCCTTCGGGGCGGCCGAGTATCGCGCGGTCGATCACCAGTCGACGCTGGGCGCCTATGTCGGCAAGACCGCGCTCAAGGACGGCAAGGGCGTGATGGTCGACTGGCGCTATGCCGACGGGGCGAAGTATCTGCCGAGCGATGCCGAGGTGAAGGCGCTGCGGCCGGCGGGGTAGGTGGTATCCCGATCGCAATCGAAACGCCGTCATTCCGGACAAGCCGCGTCAGCGGCGCCGCTCTGGAATCCATCGTAAGGCACGACAGCGCTCTATGATGGATTCCGGGTCGCAACTGCGCTGCGCCCGGAATGACGCGAGAGCTTGGCCCAGGCGGTTTCTGCATGATCGACCTCATCCTCAACCAGACGCTCAACGGCCTGGCCTCCGCCTCGTCGCTGTTTCTCGTTGCCTCGGGGCTGTCGATCATCTTCGGCGTCACGCGGATCGTGAATTTCGCCCATGGCTCGCTCTACATGCTGGGCGCCTATCTTGCCTGGACGCTGGTTGGGCGCTTCGGCCCGGCCGATGCGCTCGGCTTCTGGGGCGGCGTGGCGCTCGCCGCCGTCCTGACCGGCCTCATCGGCGTGGTGATCGAGGTCCTGATCCTGCGCCGGATCTACCAGGCTCCGGAGCTGTTCCAGCTGCTCGCGACCTTTGGCGTCGTGCTGATGCTTCAGGACGTGACGCTCGCCGTGTGGGGAGCCGAGGATAAGCTCGGGCCGCGCGCGCCGGGCTTCAGGAGCTTCGTCGTCATCTTTGGCAACCGCTTCCCGACCTATGAGCTGTTTCTGATCGCCGTCGGGCCGATCGTGCTCCTGATCCTCTGGCTTTTGTTCCAGAAGACCCGCTGGGGCACGCTGGTGCGAGCCGCGACGCAGGACCGCGAGATGGTCGGCGCGCTCGGTGTCAACCAGCGCCTGCTCTTCACCTCGGTCTTCGCCTTCGGTTCGATGCTGGCGGGATTGGGCGGCGCGCTCCAACTGCCGCGCGAGGCCGTGACGCTGCACATGGACCTCGCGATGATCTCGGAGGCCTTCGTGGTGGTCGTCGTCGGCGGGCTCGGCAGCGTCACGGGGGCCTATCTCGCCGCCGTGCTGATCGGTATCTTGCACGCCTTCGGCATCCTGATCTTTCCCAAGATCACGCTCGTCCTCGTCTTCCTGGTCATGGCGGTGGTGCTGGTGGTCAAGCCCTATGGACTGATGGGCAAGGCTCCCGTCGGGCACAGCCGCGCCCATGGTCCAGCCGAGCCGCTGCTCTTGCCTGCCGACGGCGCGACCAAGCTCGCGGGCCTGATCGGCCTGCTCATCCTGGCTCTGGCACCGCTGGCAACGCCCGACCATATCCTGGTCACGCTGACCGAACTGGTCATCTTCGCGCTCTTCGCCGCGTCCCTGCATTTCATGATGGGGCCAGGCGGCATGGCCTCCTTCGGCCACGCCGCCTATTTCGGCCTCGGCGCCTATGGCGCGGCGCTGGCGGTCAAATGGCTCGGCGCGCCGATGGAGCCGGCGCTGCTGATGGCGCCGTTCCTGGCGGGCATTGCCGGCGTCGTCTTCGGCTGGTTCTGCGTGCGGCTGTCGGGAGTCTATCTCGCCATGCTGACGCTGGCCTTCGCGCAGATCGCCTGGGCCACCGCCTTCCAGTCGGTCGATCTCACCGGCGGCGACAACGGCATCCTCGGCGTCTGGCCCTCGGCCTGGGCGGCTTCCAAGACGGCGTATTACTATCTGACCCTCATCATCTGCGCGGCGGCGGTCCTGGCGCTGCGGTTCACGATCTTTTCGCCCTTCGGCTACGGCTTACGGGCGGCGCGTGACAATGCGCTGCGCGCCGAGGCGATCGGCCTCGACGTCGTTCGGATCCAATGGGTGGCGTTCGCGGTCGCGGCCTTCTGCGCCGGCATCGCCGGCGGGCTCTTCGCCTTCTTCAAGGGCTCGGTTTTCCCGACCTATATGGCGATCCCGCGCTCGGTCGATGCGCTCCTGATGGTGCTGCTGGGTGGCGTGCAGACCGTATCGGGACCGATCATCGGCGCGTTCGCCTATGCCGGGCTGCATGAGCAGCTCATGAAGGCCACGATGTACTGGCGCTTCGGATTGGGGCTGTCGATCGTCCTGCTCGTCGTGCTGTTCCCGCGCGGCCTCGTGGGGACGGCGCTGGCCCTGCGCGAGCGCTGGGGCCGTGGCGGCTCTGAACGGACTGCGACGCTGGCGGAGGTCAAGCCGTGAGCGCCGTGCGACCAGCCCAGATCGCGACCGCAGCGTCTTCGAGCGAACCGGTGCTCGTCGTGCGCGATCTTGCCAAGGCCTTCGGCGGCGTGCGCGCTGTCGATGGCGTCTCCTTCTCGGTGTTGCCGGGCACGATGCTGGCGCTGATCGGCCCCAACGGCGCCGGCAAGACGACCTGCTTCAACATGCTCAACGGCCAGATCAGGCCCGATGGTGGCGAGGTGCTTCTGGCCGGGCGGCCGATCACGGGACTGAAGCCGCGCACCGTCTGGCGTATGGGCGTCGGGCGCACCTTCCAGATCACGGCGACCTTCACCTCGATGACGGTGCGCGAGAACGTTCAAATGGCGCTGATCTCCCATGCCGGCGAAATCTGGAGCCCGCTCGGGCGCGCCCGCGACCGCCATCGCGACGAGGCCGACGCGCTGCTCGCCCAGGTCGGCATGTCCGCTCAGGCCGAGCGCGCCTGCGGCGTGCTGGCCTATGGCGACCTCAAGCGCGTCGAACTGGCGGTCGCGCTCGCAAACCGGCCCAGGCTCCTGCTGATGGACGAGCCTACCGCCGGCATGGCTCCGCGCGAGCGCATCGAACTGATGGCGCTGACTGCCGACATCGCCGCCGCCAAGGGCATCGCCGTGCTGTTCACCGAGCACGACATGGATGTCGTCTTCACCCATTCCGACAGCGTCATCGTGCTCGATCGCGGCCGCCTGATCGCTCATGGCACGGCGCAGGAGGTCCGCCAGGACCCCAACGTCCGCGCCGTCTATCTCGGCTCCGGTGCGACCTCGGGAGGGCACTAGCGTGACCGTTTCGCGTGGAAACTCCACGTCATCCGGGACGACCGAAGGTCGTCCCGGGATCCATCGTCATGCTCGACGTCGCCCTGTGATGGATCCCGGCGCGCGCCTCCGCGATGGCCGGGATGACGGTGCGTTTTGCGGTCGGTTGATGGGAGGCCGGCGATGACCGCCATGCTGGAGATCGCCGGGCTCGATGCCTATTACGGCCGCGCCCATATCCTGCAGGGTGTCAGCTTCGCGATGAACCGCGGCGAGGTGCTGGCGCTGATGGGCCGCAACGGTGCCGGCAAATCGACCACGATGAAAGCGATCATGGGTCTGGTGCCGCCGGCTGCCGGCTCCGTGACTTTCGAGGGGCAACGGGTCGACGGGCGCGAGCCCTTCGAGATCGCCCGGCTGGGCATCGGCTATGTGCCCGAGGACAGGCGCGTCTTCTCCGAATTGACCGTGATGGAGAATCTATCGGTCGCCCAGCGGCCTGCCCGCAGCGACGCGCCGCACTGGACGCCGGAGCGGCTGTTTGCGCTGTTTCCCAATCTCGGGCGCATGCGCGACAGGCCGGGCGGCGCGATGTCGGGCGGCGAGCAGCAGATGCTCACGATCGCGCGCACGCTGATGGGCAACCCTCGGCTCGTCTTGCTCGACGAGCCTTCGGAGGGGCTGGCGCCGGTCATCGTCGAGGAGATGGCCCGCACCATCCTGGCGCTGAAAGGCGAGGGGCTGACCGTGCTGATCTCGGAGCAGAACCTGCATTTCGCCGGCAATGTCGCCGATCGTGCCGCGATCATCGAAAAAGGCATCATTCGCTTCACCGGCACGATGGCCGAGTTGAAAGCCAATGACGCGGTCCGGACACAGTACCTCTCGGTATAGACAAGCGTCCGGCTCGTCGCAGCTCAGCCGGCGACGACGCGTCCGCGAACGATACGCAACCCCAATTCGCCGCTCTTCAGCGCCAGAGCCTTCTCGCCGAAAACGCCGCGGCGCCAGCCCTGCAGGGCCGGCACATCGGCCTCGTCATCGGACGCGATCGCTTCGAGATCGTCGGAAGAGGCGATGATCTTGGGCGCGACGCGCTCGGCCTCCGCCACCGCCTTGAGCAGTACCTTGAGCAGATCGAGCACGGCGCCGTTTCCGCCACGCCCGCGCTCCCGCTCCAGCCGAGGCAGGGTCTTGGGGTCGAGCGCCATAGCGCGTTCGATCGCCGCGAGCACATCGCTGCCCGACCGCGAACGTTCGAAGCCGTTGGGCACGGAGCGCAGCTCCGCCAGCGCCTCGACGGAGCGCGGCGCACGCGCGACGATATCCATCAGCGCGTCATCCTTGAGCACGCGCTGGCGTGGGACATCGCGGTGCTGCGCCTCGCGCTCGCGCCAGGCGCAGAGCTCGATCAGGGCGGCGAGTTCCTTCGGCTTGCGGATGCGGCCCTTCAGCCGCAGCCAGGCGTTCTCCGGCTTGACCTCATAGGTGGCGGGCGAGTTCAGCACCGCCATCTCCTCGGCGACCCAGGCCTCGCGGCCGGTGGTTTCGAGATCGGCCTTGAGGGCCAGATAGATGTCGCGCAGATGGGTGACGTCGGCCTCGGCATAGACGAGTTGCGCCTCGTTGAGGGGGCGGCGCGACCAGTCGGTGAAGCGCGAGGATTTGTCGATGCGCGCCTTGGCGAGGTCGTTGGCGAGTTGCTCATAGCCGACCGAGTCGCCATAGCCGCAGACCATCGCGGCGACCTGCGTGTCGAACAGCGGCGTCGGCAGCACCCGGCCGAGCATCCAGACGATCTCAAGATCCTGCCGGGCGGCATGGAAGACCTTGACCACGGCCTCGTCGGTCATGAGGGCAAAGAACGGCGCCAGGTCGAGATCGGGCGCCAGCGGATCGACCAGCACGGCCTCGTCGGGCGAGGCGAGCTGGATCAGGCAGAGCTTGGGATAATAGGTCGTCTCCCGCAGAAACTCGGTATCGACCGTGACGAAGGGGTGGCGGGCCAGCCGCGCGCAGGCGTCGGCGAGGTCGGCGGTGGTGGCGATCAGGTTCATGCTCCGGGCTTAGCGGAGCAAGGGCGGCGCCGTCGAGTCCACAACCGGCATATCACGCCTGAATCCTTGACAAGCCGCGCGCCCGCGTGTGCTTACGCGACGAGCATCGGCCAGCCGTGAGCGGGCCATTCGCGCCTTCAAAGAGAGCCGTTCCGTGACCTTGCATCGTTACCGTTCCCACACCTGCGGCGCCCTTCGCGAGGGCGATATCGGCTCCCAGGTTCGTCTCTCGGGCTGGTGCCACCGCATCCGCGACCATGGCGGCGTGCTGTTCATCGACCTGCGCGACCATTACGGCATGACGCAGGTCGTCATCGACCCGGACTCCCCGGCCTTCACTGAAGCCGAGGCGCTGCGCTCGGAATGGGTCGTGCGGATCGACGGCAAGGTCAAGGCCCGGCTTGCCGGCACCGAGAACGCCAATCTGCCCACCGGCGCGGTCGAGGTCTTCGCGACCGGCATCGAAGTGCTTGGCGCGTCGGCCGAACTGCCCATGCCCGTCTTCGGCGATCTTGAATATCCCGAGGACACGCGGCTGAAATACCGCTTCCTCGATCTGCGCCGCGAGAAGCTGCACAACAACATCATGCTGCGCACCAAGGTCATCGATTCGATGCGCACGCGCATGAAGGCGTCGGGCTTCTCGGAGTTCCAGACACCGATCCTGACCGCCTCCTCACCTGAGGGCGCGCGCGATTTCCTGGTGCCGAGCCGCCTGCATCCCGGGAAATTCTACGCACTGCCGCAGGCGCCGCAGCAGTACAAGCAGCTCCTGATGATGGCGGGCTTCGACCGCTACTTCCAGATCGCGCCCTGCTTCCGCGACGAGGACCCGCGCGCCGACCGGCTGCCGGGCGAGTTCTACCAGCTCGACGTCGAGATGAGCTTCGTCGAGCAGGAGGATATCTTCGCCACGATGGAGCCGGTGATCTCCGGCATCTTCGAGGAGTTCGGCAACGGCAAATCCGTCACCAAGACCTGGCCGCGCATCCCCTATGCCGAGGCGATCGCGAAATACGGCTCCGACAAGCCCGATCTGCGCAACCCGCTGGTGATGCAGGACGTCTCCGAGCATTTCCGCGGCTCGGGCTTCAAGGTATTCTCGCGCATCCTCGAGGACGAGAAGAACCGCGTCTGGGCCATTCCCGGCCCCAAGGGCGGCAGCCGCGCCTTCTGCGACCGGATGAACTCCTGGGCTCAAGGGGAAGGCCAGCCGGGGCTGGGCTATATCATGTGGCGCAATAAGACTGTCAGCACGATGGAGGACCCTGGCAACGGAACACCAGCGGACATCGAAGCTGCAAAAGCTCGTGCGGGCGCCAAGATGATTGCAGCGTTTGAAGATGGCGCTGGCAGCTACGAAGCCGTTGGCCCCATTGCTAACAACATCGGTACCGAGCGTGCTGAGGCGATCCGAATTGCTATGGGCCTTCAGCCGGGCGATGCCTGCTTCTTCGCCGCCGGCAACCCCGACAAGTTCTACAAGTTCGCAGGAGCTGCCCGCAACAAGGTCGGCCAGGAACTCGGCCTGATCGATGAGAACGCGTTTGCCTTCGCCTGGATCGTCGATTTCCCGATGTACGAGTACAACGAGGACGAGAAGAAGGTCGATTTTTCGCACAACCCCTTCTCGATGCCGCAGGGCGGGATGAAGGCACTGACCGAGGAAGACCCGCTCTCGCTCAAGGCTTTCCAGTACGACATCGCCTGCAACGGCTTCGAGCTGGCGTCGGGAGGCATCCGCAACCACAGGCCCGAGGCGATGGTGAAGGCCTTCGAGATCGCCGGCTATGGCGAGGAGACGGTGATCGAGCGCTTTGGCGGCATGTATCGCGCCTTCCAGTATGGCGCCCCGCCGCATGGCGGCATGGCGGCCGGTGTCGACCGGATCATCATGCTGCTCGCCGGGGCCAGCAATCTGCGCGAGGTCGCCCTGTTCCCGATGAACCAGCAGGCGGTCGACCTGTTGATGGGGGCGCCGGCCGAAGCCTCGCCGAAGCAGTTGCGCGAGGCGCATCTGCGCATCAACGCCCCCGAGAAGAACGGCTGATTTCCATGACCGTCACGTTCCCCGCGCGATCGCTCGCGCTCGTCTGTGCCATGGCGCTGCCGCTGGGCGCTTGCGTCTCCGGCCCAACCAATCCCAGTGCCGCGCGCGCTGCCGAACTCGCCAGCCTGGTCTCGCGCTCGGTAGCCTGCCGGGCCGGGGCACCGCGGGCCAATACGCTGGATCGCTTCATCGCGTCGGAAAAGGCGCGCGGCGCGACGCCCGAACAGATCGCCAGCGCGCGCTCGACTTATGTCACGGTCTCGGAGGCCGAGACGATCAACCAGGGGATCAAGCCCCAGGCCTGCCCGCCCGAAGAGCGAGCGGCCGTGAGGGAGAAGATGAGCCTCGTGCGGGCCGGCGATTTCAGCGCGTTCTGAGCCTCGCATCAACGTCATGGCTCTGCCGAAACACCGCCTTGCCCTGCCGCTTCTGCTCGGGCTTTCCGCCTGCACGACCACGGCGCCGATGCCGGGCACGCCGGAATTTGTCGCAGCGCAGGTTTCGCGCGCCTATGATTGCGGCCTGAGGGTCGATCGCGGTCGGGTGGTGAGCCAGTTGTCGCGCGACGAGCGCTCGCGCTTCATGGCCGCCAACGCCGCCTTCGCGGTCAAATCCTACAAGGCGCCGCGCGCCTGCGACGGGGCCGAGCGCGTCCGGGTCCAGCGTGAGGTCGCTGCCCTGGCCAGGCGCTGAATTTCGCTTGCGTCCCCCGCGTCATCGCGGCCAAAAAGTGTCGATGTCCGCCGCCAACCCGATCACCGCCATCGTCGTCGCCTATGACAGCGCCGAGGTCCTCCCGTCCTGCCTGGCGGCGTTGGCCGCCGAGGGCGTACCGGCCATCGTCGTCGACAACGCCAGCGGCGACGCCAGTGCGCAGATCGCACGCGCCCATGGCGCGACCGTCCTCGTCAACGCCCGCAACGAAGGCTATGGCCGCGCCAACAACCGGGGCGTTCTTGACTGCACGACGCCCTATGCGCTGATCGTCAATCCCGACGTCGAGATCAGGCCCGGCGCCGTCGCCGCGCTGCTGGCCGCAGCCGAACGCTATCCCGATGCCGGCCTGCTGGCGCCGCGCATCGTCGAACCCTCGGGCCGCGTCTTCCTGCAGCCGCGCTCGCTGCTCTCGCCGGCGCATCTCAACCGGGCAGGGGCAATGCCGATCCCCGAGGGCGATGCCTGCCTGCCCTTCCTGTCCGGCGCGTGTCTGCTGATCCGCCGCGAGCTGTTTGCATCGCTCGGGGGCTTCGATCCGGCGATCTTCCTGTTCTACGAGGATGACGATCTCTGCCGGCGCCTGCGCGATGCCGGTCACGCGCTCATCCATGTCCATGAAGCCGAGGCCGGACATGGGCGGGGCCGCTCGACCGCGCCCTCGGCCGCACGCCGCTTCAAGGCGCGCTGGCACCTCGCCTGGTCGGAGGGCTATATCGCGACAAAATATGGTCTGCGGCAGCCGGGCCTGAGTTCGCTATTCGAAAATCTTGCCAAGGCTGCCGGGTACGCCCTGCTGCTGAGGCGCGAAAAAACCGCTGCGCATGCCGGTTCGGCCGCAGGTGCGCTCGCCTGGCGACGCGGCCGCTCGGCCGTGGCGCGCGAAGGGCTGGAGGCGTCGCCATGAACAGGCTGCGCGCCGTCACCATCGGCGAGGCCATGGCTCGGCCGCATAACAATTTCGGCCTGCTGCGTCTGGTTCTGGCGCTGGCGGTCGTCGTTTCGCATGCCTTCAGTGTCGCCACCGGGCGCGGCGAGGACGAACCCTGGTTTCAGACGACCGGGTTCACGCTGGGCGAGCATGCCGTCAACGGCTTCTTCGCGATCTCCGGTTTCCTCGTGACGATGAGCTATCAGCGACGTGGCTGGGGCGACTATGTGCTGGCGCGGGCGTTACGGATCGCGCCTGGGCTGATCGCGGCGACCTTGCTCGTATCGCTCGCGCTCGGCGCGGCGATGACGCGGCTCGATCTCGCAAGCTACCTCGCCGATCCGCGCCTCTGGCGCTTCGTCATCGGAACGCTGACCACCTTCAAGAGTGCGGCCGCCTTGCCCGGCGTGTTCGAGAACAACCCGCTGCCCTTCCCGATGGGCACGGTCTGGACGCTGAAATACGAGACGATCTGTTATCTTGGCGTGCTGGTGGCCGGCCTGGCCGGCCTGCTGCGCCAACGAAACCTCGCGCTGTGCATCGGCGGCGCCCTGCTGGCAGCCACGCTGTTGCGGGAGGTGGTCACGCCGGAGGGGCCCAAGGGCGTCGAGACGGCCCTGCGCCTGCCGCTGATCTTTCTGGCCGGCGGGTTGATGTATCTGTTTTCCGATCGTGTCCCGGTTTCGCTGACGGGCCTGGCAGTGGCGCTGGTCGTGCTGCTTCTGCTGTCGCCGACACCGCTCTACAAGCCTGCGCTCTATCTGGTCACCGCCTGGGGTGCGATCGTCGTCGCGCTTGCTCCCGCGCTGACGCGCCGGCGCACCGAGCCGAAAGCCGATCTGTCCTATGGCGTCTATCTCTATGGCTGGCCTGTGCAGCAGGCGTGCCTGGCCCTGTTTCCGACGGCGGGGGCCTTCATGCTGTTCTGGCCGGGCCTGGCTGCGACGCTCATCGTAGCCTGGCTGTCATGGCATTTCGTCGAGAAACCGGCGCTTTCGCTCAAGCGCCGGTTTTTGCGAGAGTCCTGATCGCTGCATCCAGGTCTTCGACCCGCTCCGACATGAGGAGCGGTATCAACGCGCCCACGGTCTTGCGGGGCAGATGCCACCAGCGGCTGGCGAGCAGCAGGGCGACCCGGCCCTCGTCGAAACGATGCCGTATGATCCGTGCCGGATTGCCCGCCACGATCGCGTAAGGGGGCACGTCGCGGGTGACCACGGCCCGCGCCGCGACCACCGCGCCGGTGCCGATGGTGACCCCCGACAGCACCATGCATTGCGAACCGAGCCAGACGTCGTGGCCGATGGCGACATCGCCTCGCGTCACATGGGCGCCTGAGATGCCCACCGCTTCCGGCCAGAGGCGGGGAAGTTCGGGAAACGGATATGTGGTCGACCAGTCGGTGCGGTGGTTGCCGCCGAGCAGGATCTCGACGCCATCGGCGATCGAGCCATATCGCCCGATCGTCAGCCGCGCGCCGCTTTCGGGGAAGCGGACCTTGGGCCGGCCATAGGTCCAGGCGCCGACCGCGACCCGCCCGGGATGTCGCGCTATCAGCTTCGCCAGATGCAGCCGGGTCTGGTTGTCGGGGTTGAACCGCTTGCGCAGCAGCCCGTTAGCAGCGGGCGCAAGCCCGGCCCACCACGCCACCAGCGGGCCAGGACGCCACGCTGCGTCGTCTGACGGCAACGCAACCGCCGGATCGGGCGTCATGGTCAACGCGAATCGGCCTTGAGGTCGATCTTGTCGAGGATTTCCGTCGGATCGGTGATCGCGATGACGTCGGCCAGCCCCAGTCCTCCGGCCGATTTGGCACTGGCCTCCAGCGTCAGCGTCCCGGGACTGGCGACGAAGCGTGCGATGGCCGCCGTCAGCGTCTTGGCCGCATCCGAGGGACCCAGGATCGAGGCGAGCCCCAGGCTGGCGATCATCGCGTATTGTTGACGCATCTCCTCGGGCTTTCGGCCGGCCTTGCGTGCCTCATTGGCGATCAGCTTCTCGACCAGTCCGAAATTCTCAAGCCTGATCGCAAGGCCGCGCGCCGTCGCGCCCAGCGCCGCGACCTGCGCCAGCGCTGTGTCGCTGGAAAACAGATCGCGGGTGACATTGCCGAGCGTGCCCGAAAGATTGAGACGCGCCAGCCCGTCGCCGCCGAAGGCGATCTCGCGGATCGCCAGTTCGTTGCGTGCAGCCTCCCAGGCCAGGTCTATCCGGGCGGAAAGATCCAGCGAGCGGATGCCCATCGCCAGCAGGTCGCGGGCGGCGGGATTGCCGGTCCCGTCCACGATCGGCGCAACCAGCTTGTCGAGCGTCATGACGATGCTGGTGGGGATGCCGTTGAGCTGTTCGCCTGTCTTCATCTCGAAGCTGCCGAGCCCGACGCGGATCGGCTGGGCGCCAGGCTTCATGGCCGGAGCATCAATGGCCATGCCGGTGAGCCGCATCGTGCCGAGCGTCGGAATGTAGCGCCGCCAATCGATGCTGTCGGCCTCTGCCGTCGGCCGGGCGATATCCTCGCGCAGCGCCTTGATCACCGGCTCATAGGAAAAGCCGGAATAGCTGATCGACTCGACGACTCCCTTGCCGCCGCCGCCGGCGAAGGCGAGCCCTTCGAGCGACAAACCCGATTTCGCGGCGCTATCGCCGCCGTAGGCGATGCGCGCAATCCTGACCTCGACAGGCTCGGGCCTCGCGCCGGGCTTGCCCGGGCCTGTCTGGTCGACGACATTCATCGACAGGTCGCGAATTTCGCCGCTGCCGTAATCGACCCGGTCATAGAGGGCGAGCAGCGATTGGGCCTGGCGCTTCTGCGCCTCGCGCCGGGCGGGGTCGGCCTTCGCCGAGGCGGGAGGGACAACCTCCTCCGACAAGGCAACGACGCGGCTGAGGACCTCGCCCAGCGGCTCCTCACCGACCGCGGCGGAAAACGCGCGCCCGATCATCTTGCCGAGGCTGATCTTGCCGGCCGCTCCCATGTCGATCGTGTAGCCGTCCTGCTCGAAGAGGCGCACCAGCGGCCGGGCGGGCTCCTGGCTGCCGGCCGGGGCGCGCTCGGTCATGACGCGCGCGATCTGGCGCAGATCGAGACCCTCGAAGGCCATGCGCTGCAGCGTGCCGGTGATCTTGCCCGATTGCGGGGAGGTGCTGGTCAGTGTGCCGCCGGCTGCCGAGCCGCGCCCGATGCCGCCATCGCGGATCTCCCCGAAGCGCACATCGCGATAGGTCGTTGCCTGCGTCTGCTGGCCGAGACGGTGCTCGAAGACGAGTTCGGGGGCGGTGATCTCGGTCGCCATCAGGCGGTCGATGCGAGACACCGCGCTGTCGCCGCTCTTTGTGTCGAGCAGCGCACGGAACGCCTCGCGCTCCAGCGTCGCGCCCTTGACCAGAAGCGTCGGCGCCGAAACCACGACCGTTCCGAAATCGAGGCGGACATTGTCGAGTTGGAAGTCGGCGGCCGCTGCCGGCTGCGCGAACGCCAGGCCCGCCAAAGCGAGGGCGGCGCTGAGCCGGTGACGAAGGCGCGGGGCGGTCATGACAGTCTCCTGTTTTGTGGCGGCGACCCTGCCGCAAGCCGGGCGGGAAGGAAAGCCGCCGATACTGGAGATGCTGACGAAAAGCTTGACCGCCAAGTGTGCCTCGAACGCTATCTGTCGCAGATTCGCCATCTGCGGCATCATAGGTTCGCGAGGCGCACACAGGCTTTGGAGACGAAAGCGATGCAGGCTACCTCCCGTTTTTCCGCCGTCCGCGTCGCGGCGGTCTGCCTCGCGCTGGTCGCTGCCTTCGCCGGGCCATTGCCGGCTGCCTCGCAGACGTCGCAGCTCGTACAGGCTCCCGGCGGACCCGGGGCTGCGGCACCGGCGAGCGCGGCGCTGGAGACGCTTGCGATCGTCAGCGGCGACAAGCGCCATGGCTTCCAGGTCGAGGTGATGCGCACGCCCGAGCAGCGGGCGAGGGGGCTGATGCACCGTCGCTACATGCCGGCCGATCGCGGCATGCTGTTTGACTTCGCCCGTGTCGAGCCGGTCGCGATGTGGATGGAGAACACCTATATCCCGCTCGACATGCTGTTCATCCGGGCCGACGGGACGATCGCGCGGATCGCCGAGAATACCGAGCCCTTGTCGCAGCGCACGATTCCCTCCGGGGAGCCGGTGCTCTCGGTGCTCGAGATCAATGGCGGCGTCAGCCGAACGCTCGGCATCAAGCCGGGCGATCGCATCGAGCACGCGCTGTTCAAGCGCTGAGTTGTTGTGCTGAGCCCTTGCGGGCTTTCGCTTGCGGCGCGGGGGCGGGACGTGATAGCCAACGCCCACGCGTGGAATGACAAGTCGGGGTATAGCGCAGCCCGGTAGCGCATCTGCTTTGGGAGCAGAGGGTCCCAGGTTCGAATCCTGGTGCCCCGACCATTCCGGGCGTGTCAGGGGTCGTGTCCAGCGGGCCGGACGTCGTCGACGAGCCGGCCGATCGGATCTGGCCAAGGTTTCAGGTGAGGCCCGAGGCAGCCATGACCGCACGCATCTACCGCCCCGCCCGTACGGCCATGCAGTCGGGGACTGCCAAGACCGAGCGCTGGCTGCTGGAATACGAACCCGAGCAGCCGCGCCAGATCGAACCGCTGATGGGCTGGACCTCTTCGGGCGACATGAAGAGCCAGCTGAAGCTCTGGTTTGACAGCGAGGCGGAGGCCGTCGCCTACGCCACGCGAAACGGCGTTCCCTACCGCGTCGAGCAGCCCAACGAGCCGGTGCGACGGACTGTTGCCTATTCGGACAATTTCAAGTTCTCGCGTCTGGGACAGTGGACGCACTGATTTTTGGACTCACTGGATTTCTGGGACGCATCGAACGCATGAGACAGGCGGAGGTCTTCAACCTTCGCTTCAGGGCCCGTAGCTCAGATGGATAGAGCAGCAGCCTTCTAAGCTGCTGGTCGCTGGTTCGAATCCAGCCGGGCTCGCCATTTCTTCGCCTTTTCAACCGCTTGCCGCGACGCAGCATGCGGCGTAAACCGCGCGGGCCGGCGCTTCTGCAAGCTGTGCCTTGATCGCGCCTGAAAAGCCCGCCATCGCGTCTGGCTTAAGGGGCCAGCCGATCCCGGCATCATTCGCCCTTCTTTGACAGGCGCGGCCCGCCGAGTCGCGAGGATCTCACCATGCTGTCGCTCAGTCCCGTGCTCGACCGTCTCTCGACCATGGCCTGTGCCAGCCACGCCCGCGCTTGCGCGTTCCTCGTCTTGCTGTCGCTGGCCGCCTTCCTGCCGGGCTTCCACACCCTGCAGCCGCTTGATCGTGACGAACCGCGCTTCGCCCAGGCGAGCAAGCAGATGCTTGAGACGCGCGACTTCGTCGATATCCGTTTCCAGGACGAGGCCAGACATAAGAAGCCCGTCGGCATTTACTGGCTGCAAAGCGCGGCCGTGGCGGCCGGCGAGGCGCTGGGCGTGCCGGAGGCTCGCACTCAGATCTGGCTCTACCGCATCCCCTCGCTGATCGGCGCGATCGCCACTGTGCTGTTGAGTTACTGGGCGCTGCTGGCCTTCGTCGGCCCGCGTCAGGCCGTTCTGGGTGCGGCGCTGATGGCAGCCTGCGTGCTGCTTGGCGTCGAGGCCCGCATCGCCAAGACCGATGCCCTGCTGGCGGCCTGCGCGGTTGCGACCATGGGGGCGCTGGCGCGGGTCTGGCTCGACTGGACGCGTTCGCTTGCCTTTGTTCCGAGTTCTCGCAACTGGCTGGTGTTCTGGGGCGCCACTGCACTGGGGCTCCTGCTCAAGGGGCCGATCGTACCCATGATCTGGGGGCTGGCCGTGCTTGTGCTCAGCCTGCGCGAGCGCAGCTTCCGCTGGCTGGCGCCCTTGCGCTTCGGCCGGGGTCTGCTGCTCTGCCTTGTGGTGGTCCTGCCCTGGTTCCTGCTCATCGCCTGGAAGACCGGTGGGAGCTTCTTTGCCGAAAGCGTCGGGCAGGACATGCTTGGCAAGGTCGCCGAAGGCCAGGAAAAGCATTGGGGGCCGCCGGGGCTCTACCTGGTCATTTTCTTTGGCACCTATTGGCCGGCGGCCGCGTTCGCGGCAATGGCCGTGCCCTTCGCCTTTGCCCGCAGGCGCGAGCCGCAGATCGCCTTCCTGCTGGCCTGGATTGTGCCGTCCTGGCTTCTGTTCGAAGCGGTGCCGACCAAGCTTCCGCATTACGTGCTGCCGCTCTATCCGGCGATCACGGCGCTTCTCCTGCTGGCGCTCGTCAATGGCGGGATCGATCGCTTTCGCCGCGGTTCGGTCGCGACGGCGCTGCTCGTGGTGCTGGTCCCTCTGGTCCTGATCGGCGTCATCCTCGGTGCGAATCGGTCGCTCGACGGCACGCTGCCCTACCAGGCGATGCCGTTCCTGCTACTGGCGCTGCTGATGACAGTCACCGTCGTCGCCGCTTTCCGACGCAGCGACTTCGAGGGCGCGCTCTGGCGAGGCGTCGTGGCAAGCCTGCTCCTGAGCAGCGGCGTCTACGGCTTTGCGGTCGAGAGCTTGCGGGCCTTCAAATTGTCGCCGCGCCTGGCCGAGGCGGCTCGTTCGATTGGCTGCGCCGACCCGGCGATCATGACGGTCGGCTATCGCGAGCCCAGCCTGGTCTTTCTGACGGGCACAGATTTGGCGATGGGGGTCGACGGCGCGGCGGCGGCTGGGTTCCTGAACCAGCCGGGCTGCCGCATCGCCTTTGTCGAGGGACGCCATGCGACCGGCTTCGAGGCGGCGATCACGCAGATGGAGCTGACGCCGCGATTGATCACCACCATCACCGGCTTCAATCTCAATGGCGGCCGCCGGCTGGCGATCGCCGTCTATGCACGGCCTTGAAACCGGCGTAGGGCACGGCGCTTGAAACTTCATTGCCCTGTCGGCGTCGCTCACGCAGGCGCAGGCCGCTTTTCCGGATGACCCTCTGTTGACCGATTCTTCTTCCGCTCCGCCGATATTGAGTATCGTCGTTCCTGTCCGCAACGAGGTCGGCAATGTCGGGCCCTTGCTCGCCGACATCGAAGCGGCCTGCGCGAGCCTGGCGACCTTCGAGATCATCTTCGTCAATGACGGCTCGAGCGACGGCACGGCCGCGGCGCTCACAGCGCTCGCCAGGAGCCGCCCCTGGCTGCGGATCGTCACCCATGCGCAGTCCTGCGGCCAGAGCGCGGCGGTGCGCAGCGGCGTGCGTCATGCCCGGGCTCCGATCGTCGCCACGCTGGACGGCGACGGCCAGAACGATCCGGCCTTCCTGCCGGCCATGCTTGAAGCCCTGCAGCAGGCGGGGATGAAGGCCGGTCTCGTCCAGGGTCAGCGCGTCGGTCGCAAGGACACCGGCTTCAAGAAGCTGCAGTCGCGCATCGCCAATGGCGTGCGCGGGCGGCTGTTGCAGGACGGCACGCGCGATGCCGGCTGCGGGCTGAAATGTTTCCGGCGCGAGGCCTATCTGGCGCTGCCCTATTTCGACGCGCTGCATCGCTTCATGCCGGCCCTGATGGTGCGAGAAGGCTATGGCGTCGTGCATGTCGATGTGCGCGACCGGCCGCGCCTCACCGGCGTTTCGAATTACGGTTTCTTCGACAGGCTCTGGGTCGGCATCCTCGATCTTGTCGGCGTCTGGTGGCTGATCAGACGCCGCAGGCGCGTGCCGCAGATCGTCACGGAGGCCCAGTCGTGATCATCTCGATCGGCCATGCCATCTCCGACTACATCTACGACGTCTTCGTGCTGAAATTCGACTTCTGGCTCGCCTTCGGCATCGTCGCGCAACTGCTCTTCACCGCGCGCTTCCTGGTGCAGTGGCTCGCCAGCGAGCGCGAGGGCAAGTCGGTGATGCCGCTCTCCTTCTGGTATTTCTCGATGGGGGGCGGACTGATGACCCTGATCTACGGCATCGTCCGGCGCGAGCCGATCATCATCATGGGCCAGGCGCTGGCGATGGTGATCTACACGCGCAACCTGATCCTGATCTTCCGCAACCGTCGCCGCAAGACCGGCTCGGGCGACGCGATGTAAGCCATTTCATCGCGAGCGCAGCGCAGGCTTCCAGCTTTTGATTGTCCGGCTGGACTGCTTCGCTGCACTCGCAGTGACATTCGTCCAGCGTCTCAGGCCGCCGCGCGCAGCCTCGCGAAGCCGGCGTCGAGATCGGCCTTGAGGTCGTCGAGATCCTCGAGGCCGATATGGATACGCACGGTCGGTCCTTTGAAGGCCGGCGTCGTCACGGTACGATACGCTTTGCAGTCGAAGGGCAGGACCAGGCTCTCATAGCCGCCCCACGACGCGCCCATCCCAAACAGCGAAAGCCCGTCGAGCATCGCCGCCACCGCTGTCATCGAAACCGGCGCCAGTTCGATGCCAAACAGCGAGGAGGCGCCGGTGAAGTCGCGTTTCCACAGGGCATGGCCGGGATCGTTCGGCAATGCCGGGTGCATCACGCGCGCGACTTCGGGCCTGGCCGCCAGCCATTGCGCCATGGCAATGCCGGCCGGCATCTGCTCCTTGAGGCGCAGTGCCATGGTGCGCATGCCGCGCAGCGTCAGGAACGCATCCTCCGGCGCGATGATGATGCCAAGCTGTTCCCAGCTCTGGCGCAGCCTTGCATAGAGTTCGGGCGTGCGCGCCGAGACGGTGCCGATCAGCACATCGGAATGGCCGGCATAGTATTTGGTGCCGGCCTGGATGGTGATATCGACGCCGGCCTTGTGGCTGTCGAAAAACAAGGGCGTCGCCCAGGTGTTGTCCATCATCACCAGGATGTCGTGGACATGGGCGGCGGCGGCAATGGCGGAGATGTCCTGCATCTCGAAGGTCTGCGAACCGGGGGCCTCGGTCCAGATCGCCCGGGTGTTGGGCTTGAACAGGCTCTCGATCCCGGCGCCGACGGCAGGATCGTAATAGGTCGTCTCGATGCCCAGGCGTTTCAGCATCGTCTCGCAGAAATTGCGCGTCGGCCGGTAGACGCTGTCGGTCACCAGGACGTGATCGCCCGCCGACAGGAAGGCGAGGAAGGGCAGGGTGCAGGCCATCAGGCCCGACGGGGTCACCACCGTGCCGGCGCCGCCCTCGATCGTGTTGCACGCTGCAACCAGCGCGTCGATCGTCGGATTGCCCTGCGTGCCATAGGTGTAGCGCGACCGGCGCGCCAGAAAGTCAGCCGTATTTGGGTAGACCACCGTCGAGCCGCGCACGATCGGCGGGTTTACGAAGCCATAGCTGTCTGCGGGGTCGCGACCGGCCAGGACAAGGCGGGTTCGCTCGTTCAGGCGAGCGAAATCGGATTCAGGCAGCTTTTTCATGCAATGGCAGCGCAGCTTCTTCGGAAGGGACAGGGGGTCAGGCTTGACCACCCCCACAAACTCGCATGTGATGTATGCAGTGGACAAGGGGCGGCGTCGGTTGACGCCCTTGCTTGACGCTCATGTAGCGCTCTGGCAATCGACAGTCGGGACGTCGCTCATTTCCTGTGCAATCGAACGGACCAAGATCCGGCGGCCACGGAATTGGGCACGGTCTGCTGGCCATGGTCAGCGCATGACATTCAATGGGAGAGTTTGATGAAAACATTCATGGCAGCGGCCGTAGCCGGGCTCGGGTTCGCAATCGCGGCGACGACGGCGTCCGCGCAGGCGCCTGCGACCCTGGCGCAGGTCAAGCAGCGCAACATGGTGAACTGCGGCTCCAACACTGGTCTCGCCGGCTTCGGCGTCCCCGATGCTCAGGGCAACTGGGGCGGTCTCGACGTCGAATTCTGCCGCGCGGTCGCGGCGGCGGTCTTCAACGATCCGGCCAAGGTCAAGTTCATTCCGCTCTCGGCTAAGGACCGGTTCACGGCCCTGCAGTCGGGCGAAGTCGATCTCCTGGTCCGCAATTCGACCTGGACCATGACGCGCGACGCCTCGCTCGGCATCGCCTTCACCGGCGTCAACTACTATGACGGCCAGGGCTTCATGGTCCGCAAGAAGCTCGGCGTGACGTCTGCGCTGCAGCTTTCCGGCGCCTCGGTATGCACCCAGCAGGGCACCACGACCGAACTCAACCTTGCCGACTTCTTCCGCGCCAACAACCTGAAATACGAGGTTGTCGCGTTCGCTTCGTCGGACGAGACGGTCAAGGCCTATGACGCCGGCCGTTGCGATGCCTTCACCACCGACGCCTCGGGCCTCTATGCCGAGCGTCTCAAGCTGACGGCTCCCGACGACCACGTCGTTCTGCCCGAGATCATCTCCAAGGAGCCCCTCGGACCGTCGGTTCGCAACAATGATCCGCAGTGGTTCAACGTGGTGAAGTGGGTTCACTTCGCCATGATCAATGCCGAGGAACTCGGCGTGACCAAGGCCAATGTCGACGAGATGATGAAGTCCCCGAACCCCGAGATCAAGCGCCTGCTCGGCACCGAGGGCAAGTTCGGCGAGACCATCGGCCTGACCACCGACTGGGTCTACCGGATCATCAAGCATGTCGGCAATTACGGCGAATCCTTCGAGAGGAACGTCGGCCAGGGCTCGCTGCTGAAGATCGCGCGTGGCCAGAATGGGCTCTGGACCAAGGGCGGCCTGCAATACGCTCCGCCGGTTCGCTAACAAACCCTTCGGCGGGCGCCGTGACACCACGGTGCCCGCCGCTTTCGACGTCACAGCGCCCTGTTGGGCCAGAAGAGGAAAGCCGGGCCGGCTTGCTTGGTCCAGGACTTGCTAGTCACGCTAGCCATTGAGAACGGGCAGGAACCCGTTCCGCCAACAGGGGATTTTACATGCGAACTTTTCTAGCCGCGACCATCGTCGCTGCCGCCACAGCTTTTTGCGTCGGCGGGGCACAGGCGCAGACTGGGCTGTTGGCTCAGATCAAGAGCCGAGGCGTCCTGACCTGCGGCGTCGGCCCGGGGCTTGCAGGTTTCGGCATTCCCGATGCCCAGGGCGTCTGGAGCGGGCTCGATGTCGATCTCTGCAAGGCGATCTCGGCCGCGATCTTCAACGATCCCAACAAGGTCAAGTACATCCCGCTGTCCTCAAAGGACCGTTTCACGGCGCTGCAGTCGGGGGAAGTCGATCTTCTATCCCGCAACACCACCTGGACGATGTCGCGCGACACGTCGCTGGGCCTGAATTTCGCGGGCGTGAACTATTACGATGGACAGGGCTTCCTGGTCCGCAAGAAGCTCGGCATCGATTCCGCGCTCAAGCTCGCCGGCGCCTCGGTGTGTACCCAGCAGGGCACCACGACCGAACTCAACCTTGCCGACTTCTTCCGTGCCAACAAAATGAAATACGAGGTCGTCGCCTTTGCCTCAGCCGACGAGACCGTCAAGGCCTATGAATCGGGCCGCTGCGATGCTTTCACCACCGACGCATCGGGCCTCTATGCCGAGCGCCTAAAACTGTCGGCACCGGCCGACCACATCGTCCTGCCGGAGATCATCTCGAAGGAGCCGCTTGGGCCAGCCGTGCGCCATGGCGATGACAACTGGCTCGACGTGGTCAAGTGGACCCACAACGCCATGCTCAACGCCGAGGAGCTCGGCGTCACCAAGGCCAATGTCGACGAGATGCTGAAGTCCGAAAATCCCGAGATCAAGCGGCTGGTCGGCACCGAGGGCAAGTTCGGCGAGGCGATCGGCCTTCCCAATGACTGGGCCTATCGCATCATCAAGCATGTCGGCAATTACGGCGAATCCTTTGAAAGGAACGTCGGCGCCGGTTCGCTTCTGAAGATCTCCCGCGGCCAGAACGCACTCTGGACCAAGGGTGGACTGCAATACGCGCCGCCGATCCGCTGAAGTGCCACGACCGCTGGCGTGAAACGTCTGGGTTGTCCGGTGGCGGTTTTGCCGCCCCGGGCGCTCCAGTCGCAATGAGAATGAAAAAAAGGGCGTAACAGGTGTCGATCAATCAGACCGGAACGGTCCCGTCGGGCAAAGTCTCGTTGTTCTACGATCCCAAGATCAGAGGCTATGTCTACCAGATCGCATTGCTGGCGATTGTCGGCTTCCTGATCTGGTCGGCGGCCTCAAATGCCCTCGAGAATTTGCGCGCTCAGAAGATCGCCTCGGGCTTCGGCTTCTGGAACAACGCGGCCGGCTTCGACGTCAACCAGAAGCTGATCCCGTTCAGCGCGTCGGGATCGACCTATGGCCAGGCCTTCTATGTTGGCCTGCTCAACACGCTGCTGGTCGCCGCGATCGGCATCGTGCTCTCGACATTCCTCGGCTTCTTCGTCGGCGTCTCGCGTTTGTCGAGCAACTGGGTGCTGTCGAAGCTTGCGATGATCTATGTCGAGGTCATCCGCAACCTGCCGCTGCTGCTGCAACTGTTCTTCTGGTACAATGCGGTGCTGAAGCCTTTGCCCGATGCCCGCAACTCGATTGCGCTGCCGGGCAGCATCTTCCTGAACAACCGCGGCCTGATCATGCCCAACCCGCAGTTCGGGCCGGGCTTCCAGGCCGTGGTGGTTTCGTTCTTCATCGCGGTCGTGCTGGCAATCGCCTTCTACACATGGTCGAAGAAGCAGCAGGAGCGGACCGGCACGCAATACCCCAACGGTTCGATCACCTTCGGAACGATCATCGGGCTGCCGCTACTGGTGTATTTCATCGTCGGCCAGCCGCTCTCGTTCGAACTGCCGCAGCAGGGTCGCTTCAACCTGACCGGCGGGCTGCAGATCTATCCCGAGTTTGTGGCGTTGCTGATCGGCCTGACGACTTACACCGCCGGCTTCATCGCCGAGGTCGTGCGCGCCGGCATCCTGGCCGTGTCCAAGGGCCAGACGGAGGCCGCCAATGCGCTGGGCCTGCGCGCCGGCCCGACATTGAAGCTGGTCGTGATCCCGCAGGCGATGCGCGTGATCATCCCGCCATTGACCTCGAACTATCTCAACCTGACCAAGAACTCCTCGCTGGCGGTCGCGATCGGCTATCCCGATCTCGTGCAGGTCTTCACCGGCACGGTGCTGAACCAGACCGGCCAGGCGCTCGAGGTCGTCGCCATCACCATGGCGGTCTATCTGACGATCTCGCTCGTGACCTCGCTGTTCATGAACATCTACAACAAGCGCATGGCGCTGGTGGAACGGTGAGGGCGCCACGATGACCGACGCAACGCTCGAAAACGCGCCCCACGCCTTCGTCCGCAAGCAGACCCTCGAACAGGAGGTCGCGCCGCTGTCTGTCGCCGGCCCTGTCGCCTGGGTCCGGAACAACCTGTTCTCCGGGCCGGTGAACTCGCTGATGACGCTGGTCTGCCTCTACATCGTGGTGACCAGCGTGCCGGATCTCGTCCGGTTCTATCTGATCGACGCGGTCTGGAGCGGAGCCAACCGCGATGCCTGCCTGGCCGACAAGATCGGTCGCCCGGTGGGCGCCTGCTGGGCCTATATCGCCGATCGTTACCAGTATTTCATCTACGGCTCTTATCCCGTGACCCAGCGCTGGCGCGTCAACATCGTTTTCGTGATGTTTGCGCTCGGCGTTGTCTGGATGCTCTGGGACAATGCGCCGCTGAAGAAGCTCGGTGCGTTCTTCTTCTTCGTGACCATGCCGATCTCGGCCTATCTGCTGCTGCTGGGTGGCGATGGCGCCGAGAGCTTCCTGCGTTTTCTGATCCTGCTCACCTTCGGGCTGGCGGTGCTTTATCTGGTCCTGTCCTTCGTCCCGAGCCTCGCGCGGCTCTGGATGCCGCCGGCGCTGCTCGACGTCGAAATCGCGGCCACGCCCTGGGAACGGTTCTTCCAGCCCAAGCGCCTGATCCTGATGGCGCTCGTGATTTTCGGGCTGATCGCGGTGCTCGCTGAAACCGCTGGCCTGCCGAGGGTCGATACGGGTCTGTGGGGTGGCATGATGGTTACCTTCCTGATCGCGGCGGTAGGTATCGTGTTCTCGCTGCCGCTGGGCGTGGTGCTGGCGCTCGGGCGCCGCTCGAAGCTGCCGATCATCCAGTTGATGTCGGTGATCTTCATCGAGTTCGTGCGCGGCGTGCCGTTGATCACCGTGCTGTTCATGGCCAACACCATGTTGCCGCTGTTCGTGCCGCAGGAGTATTCGCCCGACCGCCTGCTGCGCCCGCTCATCGGCGTCGCGCTGTTTGCCGCCGCCTATATGGCCGAGGTCATCCGCGGTGGGCTTCAGGCTATTCCGAAGGGCCAGTACGAGGGCGCGATGTCGCTGGGTCTCGGCTACTGGCAGATGATGCGGCTGATCATCCTGCCGCAGGCCCTGCGGATCGTGATCCCGGGAATCGTCAACACCTTCATCGGGTTGTTCAAGGATACGACGCTCGTCACCATCGTCGGCATCTTCGACTTCCTGCGCACCATTGAAGCGACGCTGGTCGATCCGACCTGGTCGACGCCGACCACCCGCGCGACCGGCTATGCCTTCGCCGCGGTTTTCTATTTCCTGTGCTGCTGGGGGATGTCGCGCTACTCGATCGCGGTCGAGAAGCGGCTCGCCGCCGGTCAGAGACGTTGAAAGGACCCACGATCATGGCACTGGCAGACACAAAGGCGATCGATACCCGTCCCGCCGCTCTCAAACCGACCTCGCTCAACACACCGACGGCCGTCGAAATGGTTGGCGTCAACAAATGGTATGGCGAGTTCCATGTTCTGCGCGACATCAACCTCAAGGTCGAGCGCGGCGAGAAGCTGGTGATCTGCGGCCCGTCGGGCTCGGGCAAATCGACGATGATCCGCTGCATCAACCGTCTGGAAGAACACCAGAAGGGTTCGATCGTCGTCGACGGCACGGAACTGACCAATGATCTCAAGAAGATCGATGAGATCCGTCGCGATGTCGGCATGGTCTTCCAGCACTTCAACCTGTTTCCGCATCTGACGATCCTGGAAAACCTGACCCTAGCGCCGATCTGGGTGCGCAAGCTGCCCAAGAAGGATGCCGAGGAGATCGGCATGCATTACCTGAAGCGGGTCAAGATTCCCGAGCAGGCCCATAAATATCCGGGCCAGCTTTCGGGCGGCCAGCAGCAGCGCGTGGCGATCGCGCGATCCCTGTGCATGAGCCCCAAGATCATGCTGTTCGACGAGCCGACCTCGGCGCTCGACCCCGAAATGGTCAAGGAGGTGCTCGACACCATGGTGTCGCTGGCCGATGAGGGCATGACCATGCTCTGCGTCACCCACGAAATGGGTTTCGCCCGACAGGTGGCCGACCGCGTGATCTTCATGGATGCCGGGCAGATCGTCGAGATGAACAAGCCCGACGCGTTCTTCAAGAATCCGCAGCACGAGCGCACCAAGCTGTTCCTCAGCCAGATCCTGCACTGATTGCAGACATCAAAACGGTGCCATCGACGCAGCCCGCCCTCGGGAGACCGGGACAGGCTGCGTCCTCGCTAACCGAGCGGGCGGCAGCGATTGGTGCCGTTTGGGAACAATTGAAGTGACCAAAGGTTCTCCTGCCAAACCGGAGGATGACCATGAAGCTCTTTATTCCCGCCCTGTTGACCGCAATGATGGCCACCAGCGGCGCCTACGCCCAGTCGATTGGCATCGGTCCTGGCGGCATCCAGATCGACCCGCGCTCGCCGCGTGACCGCGCCATCGAGCGCGACATCCGGCGCGAGGATCGGGCCCGCGAGCGTTACCGCGACCAGCGCGTCCGCGGCCGTGGCGATTGCCGGACCGTGACGACGGTGCGCGAGACGCGCCGCGGCGAAGTCCGGGAGACGAGGCGCATCTGCGATTGATCGTTTTGGCTCCATAACAAAAACCCGCCGCGCGATCTGCGCGGCGGGTTTTTTCATGAGAAGCGCTTGCGCCAGAGATTACTTCCCGTCGCGCGCCTTGACGGCGATATCGGGGAAGTCGCTGAACAACCCGTCGATGCCCAACGCCAGGAAGGCCCGGTATTCGGCCACCGGATCGTCCTTGAAATCGGAGGCCAGGCGCTTGGGCTCGCTGCGGAAGGTCCATGTGTGGATCTGCAGCCCGGCGGCGCGGGCGTTCTTGATGACATCGGTCGGGGGCAGCAGCACCCGGTCGCGCTCGTCGATGGCGCCGTCCTTGTTGAGGTCCTGCGGCTTGCCATCGGCGCCGATCATCTGCTTGCCGGCCAGAAGATAGGGCTTCCATGGCGCCACACCGTCGGCATAGGTCGCGATCTCCTTGAGACCCTCGGCCGTCACCAGATCCTTGAAGGTCCGCTTGTCGCCGGTGACGACGAAGTCATAAGGCTTGTCGAAGGGAGCGGCGAGGACGATGCCGCCATCCTTGTCGACATCGTCGGCATCGACGAGTTGGAACAGGCGCACATTCGTCTTGCCGCGCAGATATTTGAGGTTGGCGGTCTCGAAGCTCTGGATGATGACGGGCGAGGTCTTCTCGGTCCAGCCGGCCGCCTTCAGCGCGTCGAGCAGACGGTCCTCGAGCGGCAGGCCGATCGCCGAATGGAAGATCGGATGCTTGGTCTCGGGATAGATGCCGATGGAGCGGCCGAGACGCGCGCTCTCCGATTTCGCCAGGTCGATGATATCCTGGAAGGTCGGGATCTCGAACTTGCCGTTATGCGACTGGTCGCGGTCGGCGAAGGCCTGCTTGGCGCGCAGGGTCTTGATTTCGGCCAATGTGAAATCGCCAGCAAACCAGTCGTTCGTGTCGACGCCATCGACCTTGCGGGTGGTCTTGCGGCTGGCGAATTCGGGCCGGGTGGAGACATCGGTGGTACCGCTCATCATCGGCTCGTGCCGCGCGATCAGGACCCCGTCCTTGGTCGCGACAAGATCGGGCTCGATGAAGTCGGCGCCTTGCTCAATGGCGAGCTTGTAGGCTTCCAGCGTGTGTTCGGGACGATAGCCGCTGGCGCCGCGATGGCCGACGATCAGCAGCTTCTGCGGAGCCACCGTCGGTACGGCCGTTTGCGCCAAAACCGGAAGAGGGGCGGCGACTGCCACCAGGAGGCCGATGGCCAGGCCGGCGGTCGGCAAAGTTTTCGTCAGCATGAACGCATCCCTCGGTCTCGGCTCTACAGCGCAGACCTTGAGCGGGGCATGTGACACGCCGTTGAAGGCGCGCTGCAGGCAGGCGAAGCGCAAGCCTCTCAGCGGCGTCCGCTCTCGAGCGTCGTCTTCGCATCGAGACGTTTGCCCGCCGGCGGTGTCAGGTCGGGTGCGGGCTGCGTGGCACAGGCTGCGAGCGCGAGCACCAGCAGGGAAGCGAAAGCAAAATGACCGGCGCGCCGCATGGATCGGGACCTTTTGTTGAAGGAGGCGGTTGCCTCGTGTTTCAGCCTGTGGAAGGACCGCGTCAAGAGTATGTCATCAGGCGCGCCATGCCGGTGCGTCGTCGGCCGCGCCGCCCGATCCTGGAACTGGCGGCGACGGCACACAAGCTTTTGATCTTCGCCGATCCCGGATTTTTGCAGCCATGACTCCTGCCGCCCGCATCAGCGCTGCCATCGAGGTGCTGGCCGATCTCATCGAGCGCAGGCGCCCGGCCTCCGACGCACTCAAGGATTGGGGCCTGTCGCGGCGCTTCGCTGGGTCGAAGGATCGCGCGGCGATCGCCTCGCTGGTCTATGACGCGCTGCGGCGCAAGGCCTCGAGCACCTTCGTCATGGGGGCGGAGACGCCGCGCGCTCTGGTGCTGGGCATGCTGGCGCGGGTGCGGGGCATGACATTGGAGGACATCGCAGCCCTGTTTTCGGGCGAGAACCACGCGCCAGAGCCGCTGGAGAGCGAGGAGGTGGACAGCCTCGTTTCGCTCTCGCTCGCCGGTGCGCCGGACTGGGCGCGCGCCGATGTTCCCGAATGGCTTTGGCCGGCCTTCGCCGCGGGCTTCGGCACCGATGCGGTTGCCGAGGGCGAGGCCCTTGCCGGTCGCGCGCCGATCGACATCCGCACCAACCGGCTGAAGACGACGCGCGAGGCGCTGTCGATCGAACTGGCCCATGCCGCGCCCGAGCCAGGGCCCTGGTCGCCGGATGCGCTGCGCTTCCATCCGGGTCCCGATGGGCGCGGCCCGTCGCTGCAATCGGAGGCTGCCTTCTTTGGCGGCGGCTTCGAGATCCAGGATGAAGGCTCGCAGCTCGTGACCCTGCTCGCAGGCGCCGCTCCGGGGCAGACCGTGATCGACCTTTGCGCCGGGGCCGGCGGCAAGACGCTGGCGCTGGCGGCTCTGATGGAGAACCAAGGGCGGCTCTTCGCCACGGACCTCGACGCCCGCCGGCTCGCGCCCCTGCATGAGCGTCTGGCCCGCTCGGGGGCCTCGATCGTCGAGATCCGCATTCCGCGCTCGCGCGGGCACGAACCACTGGCCGATATCGAGGGCCAGGCCGACCTCGTCCTGGTCGATGCGCCCTGCACGGGTTCGGGCACCTGGCGGCGCAACCCGGATGCGAAATGGCGGGTGCGCCCGGGCGCTCTCGCCGAGCGCGTCAAGGACCAGGCGCAGGTTCTGGCCCGGGCGGCGCGGCTGGTGAAACCCGACGGACGTATCGCCTACATCACCTGCTCGGTGCTGGCGGACGAAAACGATGCGGCCATCACCGCTTTCCTGACTCGGAATAGCGGTTTTGCGGCGATACCGGTGCCAGAGGTGCTGGCGTCGCAGCAGGGCGATTTCGGTCCGCTGGTCCGCTTTGCCACCACGCATGGCGTCCAGTTCTCGCCACGCCGAACGGGCACCGACGGTTTCTATTTGGCTTGCGTGCAGCGCCTGAACTGACTTGCCCAAACAGGCCGTTGCACCCAATCGCGCGATGGCTTAACCGGACGCGATGACGAGCGCTCAGCCCCATCACGACTCCATCCTGATCATCGATTTCGGCAGCCAGGTGACGCAGCTGATCGCGCGGCGCATCCGCGAGATCGGCGTCTATTGCGAGATCGCCCCGTTTCAGTCGGCATCCGAAGCCTTCCAGCGCCTGTCGCCCAAGGGCGTGATCTTCTCGGGCGGGCCGGCTTCGGTCCCCGATGAAGGCTCCCCACGTGCCCCTGAGGCCGTGTTCTCGTCCGGCCTGCCGGTGCTGGGCATCTGCTATGGCCAGCAGACGATGGCGCAGCAACTCGGCGGCACGGTCGAGAGCGGGCATGCCGCCGAATTCGGTCGCGCCGATGTCGAGATCGTCACGCCATCTGCCCTGTTTGAGGGCATCTGGGAGGAGGGCGGTCGCTACCCCGTCTGGATGAGCCATGGCGACCGCGTCACGCAGCTGCCGGCGGGCTTCACCGTCAAGGCCACTTCGGAGAACGCGCCCTATGCGGTGGCGAGCGACGAGACCAGGCGCTTCTATTCGACGATGTTCCACCCCGAGGTGGTGCACACGCCCGATGGCGGCAAGCTCCTGCGCAACTTCATCGTCACCATCTGCGGCTGCGTGCCCGACTGGAGCATGTCGGCCTATCGCGCCGAGATGCAGAAGAAGATCCGCGACCAGGTCGGCGCGGGCCGCGTGATCTGCGGCCTGTCGGGCGGCGTCGATTCCGCCGTCGCCGCCGTGCTGATCCATGAGGCGATCGGCGATCAGCTCACTTGCGTCTTCGTCGATCACGGCCTGCTGCGGCAAAACGAGGCGGAGGAGGTCGTGCGCCTGTTCCGCGACCACTACAACATCCCGCTCGTGCATGTGGAGGCGGAAGAGCTTTTCCTGTCGGAGCTCGCCAAATGCGGCTCCGATCCGGAAGCCAAGCGCAAGACCATCGGCCGGCTCTTCATCGATGTCTTCGACACCGAGGCGCACAAGATCGGCGGCGCGGATTTCCTGGCGCAAGGCACGCTCTATCCCGACGTGATCGAGAGCGTTTCGTTCAGCGGCGGGCCGTCGGTGACGATCAAGAGCCACCACAATGTCGGCGGCCTGCCCGAGCGCATGAAGATGCAGCTCGTCGAACCGCTGCGCGAACTCTTCAAGGACGAGGTTCGCGTTCTCGGCCGCGAACTCGGCCTGCCCGAGGCCTTTGTCGGCCGCCACCCCTTCCCGGGACCGGGGCTGGCCATCCGCTGCCCCGGCGAGATCACAAGGGAGAAGCTCGACATCCTGCGCAAGGCGGATGCGATCTATCTCGACGAGATCCGAAAGGCCGGGCTCTACGATGTGATCTGGCAGGCCTTTGCCGTGCTGCTGCCGGTGCGCACCGTGGGCGTGATGGGCGACCACCGCACCTATGACCATGTCTGCGCGCTGCGCGCCGTGACCTCGGTCGACGGCATGACGGCGGATTTCTACCCCTACGACATGGCCTTCCTCGGCCGCACCGCGACCCGAATCATCAACGAGGTCAAGGGCATCAACCGCGTCGTCTACGACATCACCAGCAAGCCGCCGGGCACGATCGAGTGGGAATGACGGCACGCATTGCCGGCGCCGAGCCAGGCGTACGCTGGGGACATGCGAAATGATGAGCCTTCCATTCTTCGGCCTGCTGGCCGCCTTCGGCTGCGTCTTCGCTGGCCGTCGCCGCGCCGCGCTGGCCTTCTGGGCGCTCTCGATGCTCGCGCTCCTGGTGCTGTTCAGGCTGCACGCCACCGACGCGCTGACGATCGTGCTGTGAGGGCCCGTCCATGACCGCCTCGCTGTCCCGCACGCTCAACGGCTTAGGCCTGCTCGCCCTCAGCCTCGTCCTGATCGCGGCTTTCGCCGACCAGCTGCTGCTTGGCGAGTTGCCATGCCCGCTCTGCCTGCTCCAGCGCGTCGGTTTCGTTGGATGCGCCTTCGGGCTGGCGCTCAACGTCAAATTCGGCCCGCGCCCGAGCCATTACGCGGTAACGATCCTCTCGGCCTGCTTCGGCGGCGCAGTCTCCGCCAGGCAGATCCTCGGGCATATCGTGCCGGGCACCGGGACCTATGGCAGCGCCGTGCTGGGCCTGCATTACTACACCTGGGCGCTCATCGTCTTCGCCGCGATCGTGCTCGGCTGCGCACTCATGCTGCTGCTCGACCGCCAGTTCGAGGGTGCGCAGGCAGGACAGGGCGCAATGACAGCGTCGGCGCGCCCGCGAGCGGCGACCTTCGGCCTCGCCATGCTGGCGCTGGCCGCTTTCCTGGCGCTCGCCAACGGCGTCTCGACGGTGCTCGAATGCGGCGGCGGGCTGTGCCCTGACAACCCGGTGGTCTATGAGTTGCTGCCGGGGATCAGCAAGCCGAAGCCTTGAGCGCAGTGGAGAGATTGGCGGAAGGGGTGGGATTCGAACCCACGGTGGGCTTGCACCCACGGCGGTTTTCAAGACCGCTGCCTTAAACCACTCGGCCACCCTTCCGTGTTGCCCTCATTGCCGGGCGTGGGGCGTTTTGGCAAGCGCTGTCGGCGTGGAACGCTTCGAGCGGGCTCCTGTCTGCCGGGTGCTGGGCAAGGTCCCTTCCTGCCTCCGCCGTCCCGCGCAGGCCTTGCATGGGGCGTGGCGACGATGTCACGGCCCCTCCGAAAGAGAGCTGCTATGGTTGCCGGGTTGACAGTTGCCCCATTTCTGACACCTTTGTGCCCGCTCAAGGGCAGGGGAAGGGAACCTCGTTAACGCTGGTGCGTCTCGTCGCCTCGCGCTAACGTTCCCTTAACAGGATTGACTGAAAACTGTGGCTTCGCCGCTGTCGCGGCAGAGTCAGCCTTTGGTTTTCGGCGCAGAAAGCGGATTGACGGCATGATGCGAAGCGCTCGCCCTTCGGCACCGGACACATCTTCCGCCGCGACCGAACCGGGCCCCGCTTCGCCCCCCAGAAATCTCGCTTCCAGGAGCCGTTTCGCCACCCGCGCCATGCGCTTGGGTTGTGTCGTGCTCTCCGGCCTCTTCCTCGCCAATTGCGCCAATGATCAGGTCGCGCGTCGCGGCGGCAAGTCGAAGGAAATCGGCGCCTTCCCGCAGGCGAAATACGGCCCCGCCAGCCCGCGCGTCGTGGCGGAGGGACAGGACGTGCCCAAGGGCGGCGGACGTCAACTCATCGGCAAGACCTATTCCGTCGCCGGCAAGCGCTACACGCCCTACGACAAGCCGGTCGGCTACACCGCGGTGGGCACCGCCTCCTGGTATGGCGAGGCGTTCCATGGCCGCAAGACCGCCAATGGTGAGGTCTATGACCGCCATGGCATCAGCGCCGCGCATCCGACGATGCCGCTGCCGGCCTATGCCCGCGTCACCAACATGCTCAACAACCGCTCGATCATCGTGCGCGTCAACGATCGCGGCCCCTATCATGGCGGGCGCGTCATGGACGTCTCGCAGAAGACCGCCGATGCGCTGGCCTTCCGCCATCTCGGCACGGCGCGTATCAAGCTCGAATATCTCGGCCAGGCCTCGCTGGGCGGCTCGGACGATAAGCTTCTCCTCGCGACGCTGCGCACCGACGGCCAGCCGGCTGCGGTTCCCGGCAGCAGCGCCCGAACCATGGTCGCCAGCGCATCGCCCGTCGGCGCAGGGCGTTCGCAAAGCGCCGATCTCGACGAAGAACAGACGGAAGCGGCTGCCGAGCCGGTTGCCCCGCGGCCGGTCTCCCAGAGCTACGCCACAGCCTCGCCCGCATCCGTTCCCGCAACGGCGCAAGCCTATGCCCCATTGGGTTATTCGACCGCTTCGGTCGAGACCCCACGGACAGTGGCACCGACCGCTCCGGTAGTAGCATCGATGGTCTCGACTTCCGCCGGCGTACCCGTTGCTGGCGTGCGTCTGCCGCCGAGCCGCCCCTTCGATCTCGACACGATCGCCAATGCCGGCAGGCCGGTGGTCGTACCCGCCGTCATGCGCTCGACATTGCCGCCGGCTCGCGGGTCTGTCGCGAGCCTGTTTGCGGCACCGGAGCGGGCGCCGACGCAGCGCTTTGCAGCGTCGCATCCGCTAAACCGTTCGCTTGCGCCGCAGGCCCTGCAGCCGCTGGCACGGAATTGATCCGTTGGCGGCTTGACCCGCCACGCCGGGCTCTGGTTCAGATCGAGGATGAGCACGTCCAGCCTCTATTGTGACAGCGTTGCGCGGCAGGCCGTACGGCCTAGCCGGTCAGGCGCAGCGATTCTGCGTCTTCTCGGCGCGCTGCTGCTCACGGTGCTGTCGGGCCCCGCGGCGCGGGCGCAGAGCTTCCAGTCGCCGGCCCCGTTCGCGGTCCTGCTCGATTCCGCCAGCGGCACGGTGCTTTACGAGAAAGCCGCCGACGAACTGATGGCGCCGGCCAGCATCGCCAAGATCGCCACCGCTCTGGTCGCCTTCGAGGAGATCGCGCAGGGCCGCCTGACCCTCGACAGCGAGATCTCGATCTCCGAGAACGCCTGGCGCAAGGGTGGCGGCGTCTCCGGCGGCTCGACCATGTTCGCCCAGCTCAACAGCCGGGTGAAGCTCTCCGACATCCTGCAGGGCATCATTGTCCAATCCGGCAACGATGCCTCGATCGCGCTGGCCGAGGCGGTTGCAGGCGACGAGCCGACCTTTGCCCGCCTGATGACGGAGCGGGTCCGGGCGCTCGGCCTGCCGAAGTCGGTCTTCCGCAATGCCACCGGCATGGGCGATCCGCTGCAAAAGGTCACGGCGCGCGAAATGGCGTTGCTGTCCGACCACATCATCAAGACCTATCCCGAGCATTACAAAATATTCGGCCAGCGTGAATTCACCTGGAACAAGATCAAGCAGCAGAACCGCAACCCGTTGCTGGCAATGGAAATCGGCGCGGACGGGCTCAAGACCGGCAATATCGATGAATCCGGCTATGGCCTGGTCGGTTCGGCGGTGCAGAACGGGCAGCGGCTGGTCGTCGTCGTCAACGGGCTCAAGACCGCGCGCGACCGCGCCAACGAATCGCGCAAGCTGCTCGAATGGGGCTTTCGCGCGTTCGAGCCGCGCAGGATCTTCGAGGCCGGCGACATCGTTGGCGAGGCCAGCGTCTTCGGCGGCGAGAAGGGCCGCGTCGGGCTCAAGGCCAAGGGCCCGGTCAGCCTGCTCCTGCCGCGCGGCAGCAGCGAGCGCCTCAGCGCGCGAATCGTCTATCGCGGCCCATTGACGGTGCCGGTTCAGGAGGGAGCGGAGGTCGCGCGGCTCCTGGTCACCCGCGGCGAGGTCAAGACGCTCGACATCCCGCTTTATGCCGCCGAGACGGTGCAGGCCGGCACCTTGCAGAGCCGGGCGCTCGACGCGCTGATGGAAGCCGCGACGGGCTGGGTCCGCAAGGCCCTGAGCCGCAGTTGACGCAGGGGCCCGCTCCCGGACGCTTCATCACGCTCGAGGGCGGGGAGGGGGCGGGCAAATCGACGCTGGCGGGGCATCTCAAGGACCGCATCGAGGCACTCGGCCTGCGCGTGACGCTGACGCGCGAACCCGGCGGCTCGCCCAAGGCCGAAGCGATCCGCACGATGATCCTGTCCGGTCAGGTCAAGCCGCACGGGCCCTTCGTCGAGGCGCTGATGTTCTCGGCCGCCCGCATCGACCATATCGACCGCCTGATCCGGCCGGCGCTGGAGCGCGGCGATTGGGTGATCTGCGACCGCTTCATCGATTCGACGCGCGCCTATCAGGGCGCGCTCGGGCGAATCGACGAGGACCTCCTGGCCGAGTTGGAGGCCGTCACCATTGACGGGCTGATGCCGGATCTAACGCTGATGCTCGATCTCGACCCGACGATCGGCCTGGCACGCGCCGCGCGCCGCCGCGCGCCCGGCGAGGAAACCGATCGTTTTGAAGGCGAGGCGCTGGCGTTCCACAGCACGCTGCGCCAGGCCTATCTCGCCATCGCGCAGGCCGAGCCGTCGCGCTGCGCTGTGCTGGATGCGGCGCAACCGCCGGCCGTTCTGGCGCAAGCCGCCTGGAGCGTGATCCGCGAGCGGCTGCCGGCGCCGCAGGTCGCCTGACGCTGCAGGACTGGCTTGAGCGGACTTGCTCTCGCGGGCATGGCGGATCAAACACGACGGGCCCGCGATGAAAGACCTGCCATGCTCCAGACCAGCGATGAGCCCGACCGCCTGCCGAACGCGCCGCATCCGCGCGAGACGCTGGCGCTGATCGGGCATGACGCGCAGGAGCAGGCTTTCCTTGCCGCGCTGGCTTCGGGCCGGATGCATCATGGCTGGCTGCTGGGAGGGCCGGAGGGCATCGGCAAGGCGAGCTTTGCCTATCGCGCCGCTCGATTCGTGCTGGCCGCGGGCGATCCCACCGTTCGGGCGGCCGGCGTAACCTCGCTGGCGATTCCTGAGACCGATCCGGCGACGCGGCGGGTGATGGCGCAGTCGCATCCCGATCTGCACATGCTCCGCCGGATCCAGAAGCCGGACGGTAAGGGCTATACCAGCAACATTCCCGTCGATGCGGTGAGGCGCGTGCTCGACCGCTTCGGGTCGAGCGCGGCCGAAGGCGGCTGGCGCGTCTGCATCGTCGATTCGGCCGAAGACATGGACCGTTCGGCCGGCAATGCGCTGCTCAAGCTGCTGGAGGAACCGCCGCCGCGCGCGCTGTTCCTGATCGTCGCACATGCGCCGGGCCGCATGCTGCCGACGATCCGCTCGCGCTGCCGGCTGATGACCTTCGGCGCGCTCGATGAGGCGCAGGTCGCGGAGGCCGGCCAGATCGCACTGGAGCGGATGGGCGGGCCGTTCGACGCGTCCGCGCTGATCCGCGCCGCGCGGCTCGCCGACGGCTCGGTGCGCCGGGCGCTGACCTATGTCGATCCTGAAACGCTTGCGCTGGTGGAGGCGGTGCGGGCGCGGCTCGATGCGCTGCCCGGCATCGACCTGACCGCGCTGATGGCGCTGGCCGAGGACGTCGCGGGCAAGGCCGGCGAGAGCGATTTCGCCGTGATGATCGAGACCGTGCAGAGCTGGCTTTCCGACCATCTCCATGCGCATGCTGCAGCGCAACCGGCGCGTCTTGCACCGCTGGCGGAGGTATGGGACAAGCTGGGGCGTGCCGCCCGCGACGTCGAGACCTATAATCTCGACCGCCGCCCGCTGGTGATGACCCTGTTTCATGATCTGTCGGATGCGGTTGCCCGCTCGCGCGCAGCGTGAAGCGAACGACCGGATCGACCATGGCCACGGCCCCGAAATTCTATCTGACGACCGCGATCCACTACACCAACGGGCCGCCGCATATCGGCCACGCCTATGAGATGGTGGCGTCCGACGCGATCGCGCGCTTCAAGCGGCTCGATGGCTACGACGTCTTCGCCATGACCGGCACCGACGAGCACGGCCAGAAGGTGCAGCGCACCGCAGCGCAGAACGACCAGTCGCCGAAGGATTTCGTCGACGGCATCGCCGGTCGCTTTCAGCAAATGGAAGAGCGTCTGGGCTGTTCCTTCGACCGCTTCATCCGCACCACCGACGCCGACCATTTGCCCTCGACGCAGGAGTTGTGGCGGCGGATGCAGGCCAATGGCGACATCTACCTCTCGAAATATGCCGGCTGGTACTCGATCCGCGACGAGGCCTTCTATGGCGAGGAGGAGACGACGCTCTTGCCCGACGGCACGCGGCTGGGCGGGCAGGGCACGCCGGTCGAATGGGTCGAGGAGGAAAGCTACTTCTTCCGCCTGAAGGCCTATCAGGAGCGTCTCCTGAAGCTCTACGAGGACGTCCCCGATTTCGTCTCGCCGCCGACGCGGCGCAACGAGATCGTCTCTTTCGTGAAGAGCGGGCTCGAGGATCTTTCGATCAGCCGCACCACTTTCGACTGGGGCCTGCCGGTGCCCGGCGACCCCAAGCATGTGATGTATGTCTGGGTCGATGCGCTTAACAACTACCTGACCGGGACGGGCTTTCCCGACCCGGACAATCCGCGCGCGCATTACTGGCCGGCCGATGTCCACATCATCGGCAAGGACATCGTCCGCTTCCACACGGTCTACTGGCCCGCCTTCCTGATGTCGGCCGGGCTGCCCTTGCCCAAGCGCGTCTTCGGCCATGGATTTTTGCTGGCCAAGGGCGGCGAGAAGATGTCGAAGTCGCTCGGCAATGTCGTCGATCCCTTCGAACTTGCCGACACTTACGGCGTCGATCAGTTGCGCTATTTCTTCCTGCGCGAGGTCTCCTTCGGCCAGGATGGCAATTACAGCCACGAGGCGATCATCGGGCGCATCAACGCCGACCTCGCCAACGATCTCGGCAATCTGGCGCAGCGCTCGCTGTCGATGATCGCCAAGAATTGCGAGGGCAGGGTGCCTGCCTGTGGTGCATTGTCGGAAGCTGACCAGGCGATGCTGGCGCTCGCCGATGGCGCGCTGGCGACGGCGCGCTCGGCCATGGCGGATTTCGCGCTTCATATCTGGCTTGCCGAGATCTGGGCTGTCGTGGCGGAGGCGAACCGCTATTTCGCAGCGAACGAGCCCTGGCGCCTGTCTAAAAGCGACCCGGCGCGACGCGACACGGTGCTCTACGTCACCGCGGAGGTGATCAGGCAGGTCGCGATCCTGGTGCAGCCAGTCATGCCCGACGCCATGGGCAAGCTGCTCGATCTGCTCGGCGTCGCGGTCGATGCGCGCAGTTTCGCCGCGTTGGGCGAGAACGGCCGGCTGGTTTCGGGCACGGTTCTGCCGGCGCCGAGCGGCATCTTCCCGCGCTATGTCGAGCCCGAAGGCGGCGAGGCCGCCTGATGCTGATCGACACGCATTGCCATCTCGACTTCCCGGATTTCGCGGACGAACTGCCGGCCTACGTCGCCCGCGCCGAAGCCGCCGGAGTCGGCCGCATGGTGACAATCTCGACGCGGGTCGCGCGGTTCCCTGCCTATGCGGCCATCGCCGAGCGCTTCCCGTCGGTCTGGTGCAGCGTCGGCACGCATCCCCATGGCGCACATGAGGAATTGGACGTGACAGCCGAGCAGCTCGTGGCGCTGTCAGCCCATCCGCGCTGCGTCGCCATCGGCGAAGCCGGGCTCGACTATCATTACGACAAGAGCCCGCGCGAGGCGCAGGCGCAGGGCTTGCGCGTGCACATCGCCGCTGCCCGCATCACCCAGCTGCCGCTGGTGATCCATGCCCGCCAGGCCGATGACGACATGATCGCGATCCTGCGCGAGGAGATGGGGAAGGGCACCTTCCCCGCCATCCTGCATTGCTTCACGGCCGGCGAAGCGCTCGCCATGGCGGGTGTTGAACTCGGCCTCTACGTTTCGTTTTCCGGCATCCTGACCTTCAAGACCTCGGAAGAGCTGCGCCGGATCGCCCGCATGGTGCCGCCAGACCGGCTTCTGGTCGAAACCGACGCGCCCTATCTCGCGCCGGTTCCGTTCAGGGGCAAGCGTAACGAGCCTGCCTATGTCGTTGAGACAGCGAAGGTTCTGGGCGGTGCGATCGGCTTGTCCTTCGACGAGATCGCGGCCCTCACCACAGCCAATGCCCGGCGCTGCTACTGGAAGATGGACCATGTCGCGCCCGTCATGTGCGTGGCTTGAGGCGCGGCGATCATGTCCCACAGGCTGACGATCCTTGGCTGCGGTTCGTCCGGTGGCGTCCCCAGACCCGGCTCGGGCTGGGGCGACTGCGATCCGTCGGAACCGAAGAACCGGCGGCGCCGCTGCTCTGTCCTCGTCGAGCGGACCGGGCTCTCGGGCACGACGCGATTGATCGTCGATACCACGCCGGACCTGCGCGAGCAGCTTCTGGACGCCGAGGTTCCCGATCTCGATGCGGTTCTGTTCAGCCATGACCATGCCGATCACACGCATGGGATCGACGATCTGCGCGCGCTCGTCCTGCATAATCGGCATCGGATGGTGGTCCATGCCGATGCGACGACGGTGCGGTCGTTGCGCGCGCGCTTCGGCTATCTGTTCGAGACGCCGCCGGGCAGCGATTATCCGCCGATCCTTGAGCACCGACCGATGGTGGCCGGAACACCGGTGCTCGTTCAGGGCGCCGGCGGGACGATCGCCGCGCTGCCGATCGCCGTCGAGCACGGCCCCAACTACGAGGCGCTTGGTTTCCGGTTCGGCGACATCGCCTATGTCCCCGATGTCAGCCTGATTCCGCCACGCGGCAAGGCCGCGCTGTCGGATCTCGATGTTCTCATCCTCGATTGCCTGCGCGAGACGCGGCATCCGAGCCATTTCAACCTTGAGCAGTCGCTGGCGATGATCGCCGCGTTGCGACCACGACGCGCGATCCTGACCGATCTGCATTCCGATCTCGATTACAACCGTCTTCGCAAGATGCTGCCCGCCGACATAGAGGTCGCCTACGACGGCATGCTCATCGCGTTCGAGGTCGCCGCGACCGAGCACGGCCTCACAGAAGCAGTATCTTTGGTTCCATAATATACCTTATGCGAATCGCGGATGAGCCGACGGGTTGGGTTGGACCTGTTGGTTCAACAGGTGCCCTTCTCGGCCGCGGCCTGCGCGCCATCGGCCTTGGCGTCGATGGCCGGACCACCGACCTCCCGCTTCACCCCTGGCGCCGATAGGCGAAATAGCGCCCGGTCGGCACGCCGTCAGGGAGATCGACCGCGGCGAGCGTCGGGTGGTCGATGGCCCAGCCGCTGAGCACCAGCGCCTCGGGTGCCGCCAACGCCGCGACATGATCGGGCAACCAGGCGAACAAGGTGCGGTCGCGCTCCGGTACGCCGGTCGTGACGTCCACATGGATCAGCGCGGCCTGGCGGCCATGGCGCGCGGCGAAGTCGGGCAGCGTTGCCGCCATGTCACCCTCGACCAGCCTGCCGGTCGGCGGCATCGAGCGCGGATTGGGGCTGACATTGCGCTCGAAGACGTAAATCTCGCGCTCCGGGAGAATTTCTCGCAGATGGTCGTAGGTCCGGCCATTGCCGAGACCGAGCTCAAGTACGAGCCCCGGGCGGCCCGCGATCGACGCAGCCGCCCAGTCCAGCACGCGGCGCTGGGCCTCGAGGCGACGGATGAAACTGTCGAGTCGGCTCATGGGCTTTGATCTCGCGGCGGGGCTGGGCCGGGGCTGTTCGGTGGTCCCGGGATCGGCTTCTGGATAGCAGGCGCTGGCCGCTGCATCGAGACCCTTCAAACGGCTGGCTTGTCAGGACGTTCCGCGAATGCCTTTATCCTCGGTGATGAGCGTCCATCTGCTGGGCGCATCGATGGCGGCCGCCAAGAGCCGCTTCCAACAACCCAAGGGAGGTTCGTCATTTCGATGATCACGTCACGTTCGTTCATCACGCTCGCGGCCGCGGCCGGGCTTTGCATCACGGCAGCCGGCGCGGCCCTGGCGCAGACCTGGCCGCAACGGCCGATCACCTTCATCGTGCCCTTCCCGGCCGGCGGCGGCACCGATGCCTTCGCCCGTCCGCTCGCCGCGCAGCTCGACCAGCAGTTGGGCCAGCGAATCATCATCGAGAACCGGGGCGGCGCCGGCGGCACGGTCGGCGCCTCGGCGGCCTCCAAACTCGCGCCGGATGGCTACGGCTTCTTTGTCGGCGCGGCACACCACGCCATCGCGCCCGCCCTCTATCCGAAGCTCGACTACAACATCCAGACCGACTTCATCCCGATCGCGGTGATCGCGCAGCCGCCGCAGGTCATCGTCGTCCATCCCAAGGTCGAGGCGAAGACCGTCGCCGAGCTGATCGCCTATGCCAAGGCCAACCCCAACAAGCTGAACTACGCCTCGGCCGGCAACGGCACGACGCATCACCTCGCCGGCGAACTGTTCAAACTGCAGAACAAGGTCAATCTGACCCATGTGCCCTATCGCGGCGCAGGTCCCGCGCTGCAGGACATCGTCGCGGGCCAGGTCGATGTCCTGTTCGACGGTCTGGGCTCCTCGGCTCCGCAGATCCAGTCCGGGCGCCTGCGCGGTCTGGCGGTCGCTGCCGCGACGCGGTCCGATGCCATTCCCGACGTGCCCACCGCCAAGGAAGCCGGGTTGGAGGGTTTCGAGGTCGCGACCTGGTATGCGCTCTGGGCTCCCAAGGGCACCCCCCCCGAGATCGTGACGCGCATGCGCGCCGAGATCGCCAAGGCGCTGGCTGCTCCGGCTATCGCCGAGGCCTGGAAGAAGAACGGTTCGCCGATCCCGACCCTGGCCGGCGATGATTTCGGCAAGTTCGTCACCGCCGAGGTGGCGCGCTGGGGCAAGGTGGTCGCCGACGCGCAGGTCAAACTGGAGTGAGACGAACTGGCGGGAGCCAGACCGGAGCACGACAAGTCGGACTGACCGGAGCGGCTCAAACCGCCCTGCCCCTCAGAGCCCTGTGAGATCCTCATCGCCCGCGCCGTCGATCACGGTGCGGGCGATCGTCATCGAGAAGCCCGACCGCGCCAGCGCCGCGAGATCCTTCTGGCGCGAGGCCGCCCGGTCGCCGCGGCTCCACGGTCCCAGTCGCTTGCGCCGCGCCGTTTTCAGCGCCGCCGCCAGTTCCTCGTCTGCGCTGGATTCGCTGACTTGCGCCGCGAGATCGCGCGCTACGCCCTTGCCCGCAAGATTGGCCGCGACCACACGCGAGGATCGCCCCTTGCGCTTGAGGGTCGCCGCCCTCGCCTCCGCGAATCGCTGATCGTCGACCAAGCCCGACGCGACACAGCGCGCGACAATCTCGTCCAACATTGCGGCGAAGGCGGCGGGCTCCTGGCCGTGATGCCAGCAGCTCAGAGCGATCTTACGGCCAAGCACCCGGCGTAGCTGCGCAGCCGGCGCCGCATAGCGTTCGAGATAATGCATCGCCGCGCGCTGCAGATAATCAGGCGAAATCCGTCGCGGCACCCGGCGCGCCGGCCTGTCTCTCGGGAACCGGCTGGTATCGGGCCCCCCGCCTCCGGCCTCCATCAATCGTCGCCCGGCCGGGCACGACCGGCCTTGATCGAGGACCGCTTGTCCTTGGAAACCAGGCGCCGTTCCTTCGAGGCCTTGGTCGGCTTGGTCGGGCGGCGGGTCTGCGGGCGGATCGCAGCCTCGCGGATCATCTCCAGCAGACGCTCCAGCGCCTCCTCGCGGTTGCGTTTCTGGCTGCGCTGCGCCTGGGCGACGATGACGATGACGCCATCCTGCGTCAGCCTGCTGCCGGCGAGCTTCATCAGCCGGATCGCGACATCGTTGGGCAGGGAGGATGAGCGCCGCGCGTCGAAACGCAGCTGCACCGCGCTCGAGACCTTGTTGACGTTCTGCCCGCCGGGACCCGAGGCGCGCACGAAGGTTTCCTCGATCTCGCTCTCGTCGATGGCGATGGACGGGGTGACTTGAATCATGGGAGGAAGCCTAGCCCATTTCGCGGAGATTTTCAGCTTTGCAGCCTTCGCGCGACATCGCCCGTCTGATCGAGATCATGGCTGCGCTTCGGACGCCGGGCAGCGGTTGCCCCTGGGATCTGGAGCAGGATTTCGCCTCGATCGCGCCCTACACGATCGAGGAGGCCTATGAGGTCGCCGACGCCATTGCGCGCGGCGACATGCTCGACCTCAAGGACGAACTCGGCGATCTGCTGCTGCAGGTCGTGTTCCATGCCCGCATGGCGCAGGAGGAAGGCGCTTTTGCCTTCCCCGACGTGGTCGAGGCGATCACCGCCAAGCTGATCCGGCGCCACCCGCATGTCTTCGGCGAGGCCCGCGATCTCTCGCCGGCACAGGTCAAGCTGCTCTGGCAACAGATCAAGGCGCAGGAAAAGGCCGACAAGGCCATCGCCCGGCTGGCGGCCGGCCTGCCCCACCGGCCCGAGGACAAGGGCGTGCTGGCCGGCGTCACGCAAGCTCTGCCCGCCCTCACCCGGGCCTGGAAGCTTCAGGCGCGCGCCTCGACCGTCGGCTTCGACTGGAACGATGCGCGTCTGGTTCTCGACAAGATCCGCGAGGAGACCGCCGAGATCGACGAGGCGCTGGCGTCGGGCGACAAGGCCGCGATTGCGGAGGAGATCGGCGACCTGCTCTTCGTCGTCGCCAATCTCGCCCGCCATGTCGATGCCGACCCGGAAGGCTGCCTGCAGGCGGCGAATGCGAAGTTCGAGCGCCGATTCAAGAGCATCGAGCAGGCTTTGGAAGCCCAGGGCAGGACCGCCACTGAGGCGACACTCGAAGAAATGGAAGCGCTCTGGCAGGCGGTCAAGCGCGCCGAGAAGGCCGGCTCCTGAGCCTGGGGTTGCGGTGGTTCAAACCTTGCTTGGGTGTGACAGCCCGGCTGGGCGTGACAGCGCGGCGATGATGCGGCAGATACGGATGTGATGACGCCCAGACGCCCCCAGATGAGCAGCGGCCGCCGTATCGAGCCACTCGCGACCCTGCCGCTGTTCCACAAGCTGACGGGACGCAAGGTCGTGCTCGTCGGCGATAGCGAGGGTGCGCTCTGGAAGGCCGAGCTTCTGGCCGCGACCGGCGCTGATCTGCATGTCTTTGCCGCTCATGAGGCCTTGCGATTCGACGCGCTGGCTGCCGCACCGCCGGTTGCGCCGCTCCACATCCATCCCCGGCGCTGGCAGCCGGCCGATCTGCAGGATGCAGCGCTGGCGATCGGCGATATCGAGGACGCAGATGAGATCGCCGCCTTCGTGGCTGCGGCGCGGCAAGCGGGCGTGCCGGTGAATGTCGTCGACAAGCCCGACTTCTGCGATTTCTCCTTCGGGACGCTGGTCAACCGCTCGCCGCTGATCGTGGCGATCTCCACGGATGGTGCCGCGCCGGTCTTCGGACAGGCGATTCGCGCGCGGATCGAGACATTGCTGCCCGCTGGGCTGAAGGCCTGGGCTCAGGCGGCGAAGGACTGGCGGCCCGCCGTTCAGGCACGCGCCCTGCCCTTCGCACTGCGCCGCGCCTTCTGGGAGCTGTTCACCGCCAAGGCGATGAGCGAACCGGAGCGAACTCCGGGTGGGGACGACAGGGCCGTGCTGTTTGCGGCGCTCGACCGGATCGAGGGCCATCAGGACGGCCAGGGCCGGGTCAGCCTCGTCGGGGCGGGCCCCGGCGACCCGGACCTGTTGACCCTGAAGGCGATCCGTGTGCTGCAGAGCGCCGACATCATCCTCTATGATGATCTCGTCTCGCCCGGCGTGCTTGAACTGGCGCGGCGCGAGGCCAAGCGCATGATGGTCGGCAAGACCGGCTATGGGCCTTCGGTCAAGCAGGCGGACATCAACGCGCTGATCGTCTCGCTCGCCAGCCAGGGCAAGCATGTGGTGCGTCTGAAGGGCGGCGACCCCGGCATCTTCGGCCGCGCCGGCGAGGAGATCGAGGCCTGCCGGGCAGCGGGGCTTCCGGTGACGATCGTGCCGGGGATTTCGGCGGCGCAGGGAGCGGCGGCGTCGCTGGGGCTGTCGCTCACCCATCGCGACCATGCCCGCCGGCTGCAATTCGTCACCGGCCACGCCCGCAGCGGCGATCTGCCCGAGGATCTCGACTGGCGGGCCATGGCCGACCCGCACGCCACGACGGTGATCTATATGGCCCGGGCGACGCTCGCCGGCTTCCGCGACCGCGCCATCGCGGCAGGACTCGACCCCGATACGCCGGCGATCGCCATGCAGTCGGCGACGCGGCCCGACGAGGCGCGGGTTACCGCGACCATCGCGACCCTGCCAGAGCGACTGGGCGAACTGCCGCGGGGCGGGCCGGTTCTGGTGATGGTCGGCCACGCGCTCGCCGCCGCGCTGACCGACGCAGGCACGGTCGCCGATCGCCTCCGCGCCTGACAGATCCGTCTCCGCGTCCCACGGGCTCGCCTCATTGCGCGCAAGCGATTATGCGAAGGGTCGAATCGCAAAGCGGAGATGCCACCATGAAAGCACGTGCGAAATGGATTGAAGGCATGGCCTTCATGGGCGAGGCCGGGAGCGGCCATGCCGTGATCATGGATGGCGCGCCTGAATATGGCGGCCGCAATCTCGGCATCAGGCCGATGGAGATGCTGCTGATCGGGCTTGCCGGCTGCACCGGCTTCGATGTCGTGCAGATCCTGAAGAAGGGCCGCGAGCCGGTGACGGGCTGCGAGGTCGAGGTGGAGGCGCAGCGCGCGACCGAAGACCCCAAGGTCTTCACGACCATCCACCTGGCCTATCGCGTCAGCGGCCCCGGGTTGTCGCCGGCCAAGGTCGAGCGCGCCGTCACATTGTCGAAGGAAAAATACTGTTCGGCTTCGATCATGCTCGGCGCCACCGCCGCGTTCACCTATGCGATCGACATCGTCGATGAGACGAAGAAGGCTAGCGAATGAGCGAAATCGTAGTGTCCGGACTGCTTGCGCCCGATGCGCTGCTGGCGCAGCTGGGCGACGACAACCTCGTCATCCTCGACATCCGCTCCGCCATCGATGGCGGCGGGCGAGCGGCCTATGAGGCCGGCCATATTCCTGGCGCCGTCCACACCGACTATGTCGTGGATGGCTGGCGCGCCACGATCGGCAACGCACCGGGCATGCTGCCGCCGCTCGACCACCTCTCGGCGCTGGTCGGCCGGCTCGGGATCAAGCCGCATGATGACGTGGTGATCGTCCCCGCCGGCGTGAGCGCCACCGATTTCGCCGCCGCCGCGCGGATCTACTGGACTCTGAAAACGATCGGCCATGGCCAGCAAGCGATCCTGGACGGCGGCTTCAGAGCCTGGGCGGAGGGCTCGCGCCCCGTCGAGACCGGCACCAGCGCGCCGAAGGGGGCCGACCCCTATCCGGTCGTCATGCAGCAGCGGCTGCGCAGCACCGCCGATGCGACGCTGATCGCCTCGCGCAGCAAATTCGCGACGCTGGTCGATGCGCGCTCGGCGAGCTATTTCGACGGACAGGAAAAGGCGCCCGAGGCGGCGCGCGCCGGCCATATCCCCGGCGCGGTCTCGCACGACTACACGCAAGCCTTCGACCCGGCGACGGGCCGGCTCAAGCCGCGAGACGAACTGGCCAAGCTGTTTGGCGCCGTCCCCAAGGGGCCGGCGATCTCCTATTGCAACACCGGCCACACCGCGGCGCTGAACTGGTTCGTCATGTCGGAGGTGCTGGGGCGTGACGAGGTCGCGCTTTATGATGGCTCGATGACCGACTGGACGCAGGATCCCGACCGGCCGGTCGCGACGAACGCTTGTTAACCTCTGTGATGGTAAGAAGGCGAGGTTCCGCCATCCGGTGAGCGCTGCCGCGAGACGGCTCACTGACGACAGGCGGCCCGATCGATCGTCAAGCGTCACAAGGAACGGCATCATGGGCCCCTCTCTCGCACGTCGGCGTTTCCTGACAGGCTGTCTCTGCTGCGCCGGTGCGGGGCTCGCCGCCTCGACCGGGATCGGCATCGCCTGCGCTTCCGAGGGGGCCAAGACCACGCTGACGCCCGACCAGGCGCTGGATCTGCTGCGGCGCGGCAATGACGAGTTCAAGGTCGACCTGCCGTTCCACGCGGTGATGGGGCGACAGCGCCGTGTCGAGATCTCACAGGGCCAGACCCCCTTTGCGGTCCTGGTGGCCTGTTCGGATTCGCGCGTCGCGCCTGAACTGCTGTTCGGCCGCGGCCTCGGCGAATTGTTCATCGTGCGCAATGCCGGCAACACAGTCGATACGGCCGCGATGGGATCGATCGAATATGCGGTCGCCGTCGTCGGTGTCCCGCTGATCATGGTGCTGGGGCATGAGCGCTGCGGCGCCGTCGAGGCCGCCGTCAAGGTGGTCAAGGAGAACGCGACCTATCCGGGTTCGATCGGCCAGATGATCGAGCCGATCGTGCCCGCCGTGCTCAGCGTTCAGGGCCGGGACGGCGATCTCGTCGACAACGCCGTGCGCGCCAATATCTCGCGGACGGTCGCCCGGCTGCGCACCGCCTCGAGCCCGCTGCTGCAGAAGCCGATCGCGGAGGGCCGGTTGCGCGTCGTCGGCGCGCGCTATGACCTCGATGACGGCGATGTCGATTTTTTCGACCTGGCCTGACCGGAACCGCTTCACAGCCGCGCGGCACAACACGGGTCCCGACATCGCAATTTGCCAAACAGGCTGAAACGGTTCAAAGGAAGCGCGCGCGAGCCATAGCCGCGCCGCCCCCTTTCAAAAACTGCCGAGCAGCCCGCCGATGAACGCCGTCGCGCCGAAGATTTCTTTCGTTTCGCTCGGGTGCCCCAAGGCGCTCGTCGATTCCGAGCGGATCATCACCTCGCTGCGCTCGGAGGGCTATGAGCTGTCCAAGACCCATGCGGGCTCCGACCTCGTCATCGTCAACACCTGCGGCTTTCTCGATTCGGCCAAGGCGGAATCGCTCGAGGCGATCGGCGCCGCCATGGCGGAAAACGGCAAGGTCATCGTCACCGGCTGCATGGGCGCCGAGCCCGAGCAGATCCGCGACCGCTTTCCCAACCTGCTCGCGATCACCGGGCCGCAGGCCTATGAGAGCGTTGTCTCGGCCGTGCATGCGGCCGTGCCGCCGCGCCACGACCCCTTCATCGATTTGGTGCCGGAGCAGGGCATCAAGCTCACCCCGCGCCATTACGCCTATCTGAAGATCTCGGAAGGCTGCAACAACCGCTGCAGCTTCTGCATCATCCCGAAACTGCGCGGCGACCTCGTCTCGCGGCCGATCGGCGAGGTGCTGCGCGAGGCCGAGAAGCTCGTGCGCGCCGGCGTCAAGGAACTGCTGGTGATCTCGCAGGACACCAGCGCCTATGGGCTCGACATCAAATACGCCCCGTCGATGTGGCAGGATCGCGAGGTCCGCACCCGCTTCTTCGAGCTTTCGCGCGAACTCGGCCAGATAGGCGTCTGGGTGCGGATGCACTATGTCTACCCCTACCCGCATGTCGACGAGGTCATCCCGCTGATGCAGGAGGGGCTGATCCTGCCCTATCTCGACATCCCCTTCCAGCACGCGTCTCCCAATGTTCTCAAGGCGATGAAGCGTCCGGCTCACCAGGATCGCACGCTCGACCGCCTGCGCAAATGGCGCGACATCTGCCCCGATCTCGCGATCCGCTCGACCTTCATCGTCGGCTTTCCCGGCGAGACGGAAGAAGACTTCCAGTTCCTGCTCGACTGGCTGAAGGAGGCCAGGCTCGAGCGCGTCGGCGCCTTCAAATACGAGCCGGTCAAGGGCGCCCTGGCCAATGACCTTGGCCTCCCCCTCGTCCCCGAGGAGGAGAAGGAGTCCCGCTGGCACCGCTTCATGAAGGCACAGGCCGAAATCTCGACGCGCATCGTCAAAAACCGCGTCGGCAAGCGCATCCAGGTCATTATCGACGAGGCCGGGCCGACCGTGGCCAAGGGCCGCTCGAAATGGGACGCGCCCGAGATCGACGGCAGCGTCTATGTGTCGAGCCGCAGGCCCTTGCGCGCGGGTGACATCGTGAGCGTGAAGATCGAGCGCGCCGACGCCTATGATCTGCACGGCGTCGCGGTCTGAACCACGCCGCCGATCCCGCTTCAGAAGACCAGACAGATCCGGCGGATGATCTTGCCGTTGCGGTCGCGCGCGACCGTGCCGTCGCCATTGCAGCCGCCCGAAACCCGTGTCAGATCCTGCACGGTCCTCACGCCCTCTGGCGGCGTGTCGCAGACAGCGACAGGGCAATCGGTCAGGGCCCGACGCGGTTCGGCAACCCGCGACAGCCGGGCCTTGCCCTGATCCGCCGCCGTCACGATGGGCTTCAGCGGCGGAAGGTCGCCTCGGCCCGTGCCGCTGCTCTGCTGCGACAGGGCAACCGTCACGATGGTGAGCGAGGCGAGGAAAAGGCCGGTGATGCGAAGAGCGCGAGACATGACGGCAGGTCCGAATGAGCATCAGCATGTGCTGACAGCCATTCGTCGCCATAGCGCCGCATCCGGTTCATTCCGGCGTATTGGATTTCGTCAGGCCGGCGCCCGGCGCGGAAACAGCCTGCGGCCGAGCCACCAGCCCAAGCGCTGCGCCAGCATCGCGAGCGCAATCGCGTAGCCGATCAGCGCAAGCATCCAGCTCACCGCGCTCAGGCTGAGCGCTCCCAGGACAAGCGCGCCGCGCCCGAGCACCTTGAGGATGCCGCGCGTCGTCGTGCCTTTCGCCGCGCCGAGCTTTGCCGCCTTGCCGATGTCGCCGGCATCGTCGGCCAGGCTCAACACCTGACGCAGACCGCGCTGGCCGGTGCGGGCATAGACGGCGCCGGCATCCTGGCCGAGCGTGGCGAAACGCGCCATCGCAGCCGGCTTGACGATGCCGCCGGCCGCGACACGCGCGGCTGCGATATCGAAGCGCGACGCGGCGGCCAGGCTCGCGTTCAGCGCGGGACGGTCGATGGCACCGGCCGCGGCGCGCCCGAGATTGGCGGTCAGCGCGGGTGAGAGCAGCTTCGCCTTGCTCGCCGCCTTGACGGCGCTCAGCCCGTTGCGGGCCGGCAGCGCGCCGCCGAAGCTGACCCAGGTCGCGGCGCTGATCGCGAGGCCGGCTGCCGCGATGGCGAGGACGGTGGCATCCGCCCCCTCCCCGCCCAGCCATTTACGGCCTTCAAGCGCGAGATCGCGCAGATCGCCATAGCCGGTGACGTCTCCCACCAGCGCGCCGGCGAAGGCCGCGCCGCTTTCGCGGTCTCCCGCCACGAAGCCATGGCCGAAATCGGCCACGGCCTGCCCAAGCGCGCCGTCCTTCAGGATTTGCAGGCGCCGCTGGTGATCCGATGAGACGGCGATACCCCGTTCGGTCGCGAGCGCGATCAGGCTGTCGGCCAATTCAGGATCGCGCGCCGTGATGGCTCTCTCGATCTCGGCGTCGAGGCGTGGCGCCGACAGCGCCTTCGGCAAACGAAGCTCCGACAGCGCGACGGGATCATCTGCCGCTGCAAGCAATTGCCAGTGCTGCCAGCCCGGCGGCAGCACTAAAGTGCCGGCCGCAGCCAGACCCATCACAAGCCCAAGCGTCAGCGAAATCCTCTTCATGCCGACGCGACGCTCCAGACCGCTTCCGCCCGACACCTGCCGGACAGAGCCGAGGTCTAGCAGCCGATTTGGGCGATATTGCCGCAGCCGGCGGTGAACGATGCGATATCCCGGCTCAGGGAATCAGCACCGTCGAGCCGGTCGTCCCGCGCCCTTCCAGGGCGCGATGGGCATTGGCGGCGTCTGCCAAGGCAAAGCGCGCATTGACCGGGACCACAACCTTGCCCGACGCGACCGCGCCGAACAGGTTCTTCGCCATCTCGACCATGGTCTCGCGCTTGGCGATGTGGGTGAACAGCGTCGGCCGCGTCACATAGAGCGACCCTTTGGGCGCCAACAGGCCGAGATTGAAAGGCTCGACCGCGCCCGAGGCGCTGCCGAAGCTCGCCAGCACGCCGAAGGGCGCCAGCGTGTCCAGCGATGCAAGGAAGGTGTCCTTGCCGACGCCGTCATAGACCACGGCGCACAGCTTGCCGCCGGTGATCTCCTTGACGCGGGCGACGAAATCCTCGTCGCGATAGAGGATCACATGATCGCAGCCATGCGCCTTGGCGAGGTCGCCCTTCTCCTTGGAACCAACGGTGCCGATCACGGTGGCGCCCAGCGCCTTGCCCCATTGGCACAGGATGAGCCCCGTGCCGCCAGCCGCGGCATGGACGAGGATGGTGTCGCCCGGCTTCACCTTGTAGGTCCGGTGCAGCAGATACTCCGCCGTCATGCCCTTCAGCATCATGCTGGCAGCAGCCTCGAAGGACACAGCCTCGGGCAGCGCCACGGCGGAGGTCACTGCGACGATCCGCTCCTCGGCATAGGAGCCAAGCGTCGCGACATAGGCGACGCGGTCGCCCGGCTTGAACTCGGTGACATTGGGACCGACCGCAAGAACCTCGCCGGCCGCCTCGTTGCCGGGCACGAAGGGCAGATGCGGCGCGGGATAGAGCCCCGTGCGGAAATAGGTGTCGATGAAGTTCAGCCCGATCGCGCGGTTACGCACCAGCAATTCGCCGGGGCCCGGCGGCAGCAGCGTGATGTCCTCGAACTGCAGGACTTCCGGTCCGCCGGTCTTGTGGATGCGGATCGCCTTGACCATGACTTCATCTCCCTGGATTTTATGGATGGGACCATAAAGCCTTGGCGCGCCTGCGCAATGGCGCCGCCACGCGGCCAGGACATCACGTCCCTGCGAGGACTGCGACGCCCCGCCCCGTGGTCAAGGCACGGCGGTTGGAGTAGCCAGGATGGCATGACAACCTCTGACATTGCCACGGTTGATATCGCCATCGTTGGGGCCGGCGCGGTCGGTCTTGCCGCCGCACTGCTCCTGGCAAACAGCGGCCGCAGCGTCGCTGTCATGGGCCCCGCGCAGGCCAGGCGCGACGGGCGCACCGTGGCGCTGCTCGACGGCTCCTGGCGGCTGCTGGGCGAGCTTGGGTTGACCGGGACGCTGGCCGAGCGGGCCGCGCCCCTGGCCGTGATGCGCCTCGTCGATGACACCGGCAGCCTGTTTCGCCAACCGCCCGTCGAATTTCGCGCCTCAGAGGTCGGGCTCGAAGCCTTCGGCTGGAATGTCGAGAATGCCGAACTGGTCGAGGCGCTGGCGGCCAAGGTCGGCGAGAACGACGCGATCCGGCATGAGCCGGGGCTGGTGTCGGACATGTCCGAGGACTCAACCGGCGTGACTCTGACCGGCGAGGGCTTCGCCCCGCTGCGGGCTCGCATCGTGGTCGGGGCCGATGGCCGTCAGTCGCGGGTGCGGGCGGCGGCCGGGATCGCGGCGCGCGACTGGACCTATCCGCAAAGCGCGCTGACGGCGATCTTCGCCCACAGGCGCGACCATCGCGACGTCTCGACCGAGTTCCACACCCGCAAGGGGCCCTTCACCCTCGTCCCCCTGCCCGGCCGCCGGTCCTCGCTGGTCTGGTTGCTCGATCCGGCTGAGGCCGACGCGGTTGCCGCGCTGGACGATGTCGCCTTCGCGCGCCGCGTCGAGACGCAAGCCCATGCGCTGCTGGGCGCGATGCGGCTCGACGGGCCGCGCGGGCGGGTGCCGATGGGCGGCCTATCGGTCGCGCATTTCGGGGCGGGCCGCATGGTGCTGGCCGGCGAGGCGGCCCATGTCTTCCCACCGATCGGCGCGCAGGGGCTCAATCTCGGCCTGCGCGACGTGATCGCGCTGCGCGACGCGCTGGGCGAGGCCGTCGATCCCGGCGCTGCCACGGTCGTTGCGGCCTATGACCGGGCGCGGCAGGCCGATGTGCGTCTGCGCACGGGGGCGGTCGATGCCCTCAACCGCACGCTGCTGACCGATCTGATGCCCGCCGACCTGCTGCGCGGCGCCGGTTTGCTGGCGCTCTCCCGCATCGGCCCGCTGCGGCGGCTGGTGATGCGGCAGGGGCTGGCGGGCGGGATGGCGCCGTGAAGGCCCTCTCCGTCATTCCGGACAAGCCGCGCAGCGGCGCCGATCCGGAATCCATCCTAGAGCGCAACCGGAGAAAGGCTGCGCCCTTCGATAGATTCCGGATCTTCGCTTCGCTCGCCCGGAATGACGGGGGAGCCTGACCGCACCTACCCCCACCATTCCTCCGTATCCGCCCCGCTCGCCGCGACCTCGCGCAGGCCCGCGCCCTGCTCCCGAAACACCGGCGCCAGCGGCAGCGGCGTCGAGACCAGCCGGCGCCCGCCCGGCTCCTGCGCCTGCGCGTCGAACAGGCCGCGCGCCGTCAGATGCGGGTCGGCCACCGCCTCCTCCAGTGTCCGCACCACCGTGCAGCAGCAATCGCGCGGCTCCAGCGTCTCGCGCCAATGCGTCGCCAACTGGCCGACGATGATCGCTGCGACCGCGGCACGCGTCGCCGACGGATCGAGGCTGTCATCGCGCAAGGCGTGCTCAAGCCCGATCGCCTCGCAGAACACGTCCCAGAACTTCGCCTCCAGCGCCCCGACCGCCAGAAACCAGCCATCCTGTGTCGCATAGAGGCCGTAGCGTGGGCTCGCCCCTGTCAGCAGCCCCTCCCCGCCTTCGGGATAGCGCCCCGTGACCTGTCCTTGCGCCAGCCCGTACCAGGCGAAGGTCGGCATCGCGTCGCTCATGGCGATGTCGAGATGGCAGCCCTGTCCCGTCCGCTCGCGCTGCCGCAGCGCCAGCAGGATGTTGAGCACCGCCGGCATGGTGCCGCCGGCAATGTCGGCGACCAAGGGCGGCGGCAGCGGGGCCGCCGCGCCGCGCTTGAGGGATTGTCCCAGCAGCCCGCCAAGCGCCTGATAGTTGATGTCGTGCCCCGCATCACCGGAGCGCGGGCCGAACTGGCCATAGCCGCTGATCGAGCAGTAGATCAGGCGCGGATTGATCGCCGCCAGTGCCTCATGCCCGAAGCCGAGCCGCGCCATCACGCCGGGCCGGAACTGCTCGATCAGGATATCGGCCTGAAGGATCAGCGGCGTCAGGCGCGCCAGCGCGTCGGCTGCCTTCAGGTCGATCTCGACGCTCGCCTTGCCGCGGTTGAGCACGGCATAAGGCGCCGAGGTCTCGCCGAAGCGCGGTGGGAAGCGCCGCATCTCCTCGCCGCCCGGCCGCTCGATACGGATCACGCGGGCGCCAGCCTCGGCCAGGAACAGGCTGGCGAGCGGCCCCGGCAGCAGCGTCGAGAAATCCAGGACCGTGAGGTCGTCCAGCGGCAGCATCGGCATTCCGGCTCATGGCCGGCGTGCCGGCATCAGGGAAAGAGGTCGGCCGTCATCCTGCCCGTCTTCACCAGCCACAGGAAGCCTGTCAGCGTCACCATCGAGACGATGGTGCCCACGAGGATGCAGGCCGAGGCGCGCTCAACGCCGACCTTGTACTGCGTCGAGATCACGAAGATATTCAGGGCCGGCGGCAGAGCCGCCATGATCACGCCGGTGAAGATCCAGATATCGGGAAAGTTGCCGATCACTGACAGCAGCACCCAGACCAGCAGCGGATGCAGCACGAGCTTGATCGCCACCAGCACGGGCACTTCGACTGGCAGTGCCTTCATCGGCCGCAGCGCCACCGTGACGCCGAGCAGGAAGAGTGCGCAGGGCGCAGCCGCCTGCGAGAGCCACAACGTCATCTTGTCGAGCGCGGATGGCAGTTCGAAACGGGTCGCGGCGGCGAGCACGCCGAGCAGGGTCGCGACATTGAAGGGGTGGGTCGCCACCTGCCAGATCACGCGGCGCGCCGTGTCGAGCGGGCTCCTCTTCTCGACGCCGGCCAGCGCCATCAGGAAGGGGATGATCGAGAACAGCAGCAGGCTGTCGAAGACGAAGATCAGCACCAGCGGCGCGCTCGCCGCCGGCCCCAACGCCGCCAGCAGCAAAGGCGGCCCCATATAGCCGATATTGGAATAGGACCCGGCGACACCCTGCATCACCGCCTGCGGCAGCTCGCCCCGCGTCGCCTTCCAGCCCACCGCCAGCGACAGGGCAAAGGCCAGGAAGGTCGAGAGCGTCGTCGCCAGGATGAAGCGACCGTTGGCGAGCTCGGTCACCGGCTTGTCGGCGATCAGCCGGTAGAACAGCGGCGGCAGCGCGACATAGATCAGGAAGAACTGCAGCCAGATCAGCCCCGATTCCGGCAGCTTGCTGCGTCGCCCGATGACGAAGCCCAGCAGGATCAGCCCGAAGAAGGGGGCGACGAGATTGGCGATGTTGGCAAGATCGGCCATGCGGGCGAAGAATCCCTGCGGGGGCGCCGACCCTGAGCCGGATCAGGCGGACTACGGGCTGTTTAGCCGGTGAGACAGGCCGCGCAAGGCGCAAGCGCGCGGGGGCGGCCGGCAGAAAGCAAGTGCGCGGAACCGATACCTAGGAATTTATGGCTAGAATTTTATCCTAGGCTTTCTGTCCTCATCCCGGTGTTCCCTGCCGCCCAATGGACGATGGACGCCGCCGCCCCGCTCCGTCACATTCGCTGCGCTGCAGCAGGGGACGCCCGCATGACCACCAAGACGCCGCGTCAGTTCTTCCGCCCGCTCGCGATCGGCGCGCCGGAGCCTTTTCGCGAGCTGCCGCTGAAGCTCGAGCGCATGATCCATTTCGTGCCGCCGCATCTGGAGAAGGTCCGCGCCAAGGTCGGCGAGCTGGCGCCCACCGTCGACATCGTGCTCGGCAATCTCGAGGATGCGATTCCCGTCGAGGCCAAGCAGGCGGCGCGCGACGGCTTCATCGCCATGGGCAAGGCCGTCGATTTCGGCGAGACCGGGCTGTGGACGCGGGTCAATGCGCTGAACTCGCCCTGGTTCCTCGACGACATCACCGCGATCATGGCCGAGATCGGCGGCAAGCTAGACGTGGTGATGGTGCCCAAGGTCGAGGGCCCCTGGGACATCCATTATGTCGACCAGTTGCTGGCGCAGTTCGAGGCGCGGCATCAATTGCCCAAGCCGATCATGATCCACGCCATCCTGGAGACAGCCGAGGGCGTGAAGAATGTCGAGACGATCGCCACCGCCTCGCCCCGCATGCAAGGCATGAGCCTGGGGCCGGCCGATCTCGCCGCCTCGCGCGCGATGAAGACCACGCGGGTCGGCGGCGGCCACCCCGACTACAAGGTGATCGCCGACCCCTCCCCCGATGGCGGCACACGCGCCGTCGCCCAGCAAGATCTCTGGCACTACACCCTGGCCAAGATGGTCGATGCCTGCGCCGCAGCCGGCATCAAGCCGTTCTACGGGCCGTTCGGGGATTTCTCGGACACAGACGCCTGCGAGGCGCAGTTCCGCAACGCCTTCCTGCTCGGCTGCGCCGGAGCCTGGACGCTGCACCCCTCGCAGATCGCCATCGCCAAGCGCGTCTTCAGCCCCGACCCCGCCGAGGTCGCCTTTGCGCAGCGCATCATCGCGGCGATGCCCGACGGCTCGGGCGCGGTGATGATCGACGGCAAGATGCAGGACGACGCGACCTGGAAACAGGCCAGGGTCATCGTCGATCTGGCGCGCCAGGTCGCCGGACGCGACCCGGATTTGGCGCAACGCTACGGGATGTGATCAGGCGACGCATCCAGGTGGTTGATTTTGACGTATTTGCGACGCAATCCTCCCGCAAGCGCGGGGCTTGCGCCCCACGTCCGCCTCCCGCAACCGCGGGGCCTCGCCCCGCATCCCGCGTTTTGTCTTCACGTCACGGACCCGTCTCTCCATGGAAGCACGTTCCGCCAAGTTCAGGATCGGACAGGTGGTCAAGCACCGGGTCTACCCATTCCGGGGGGTGATCTTCGACGTCGATCCGGTGTTCTCGAACACCGAGGAATGGTGGCTGGCGATCCCCGAGCATCTGCGCCCGTCGAAGGACCAGCCCTTCTACCATCTCTTCGCCGAGAACGAGGAGACGGAGTATGTCGCCTATGTCTCGGAGCAGAACCTCGTGATCGACGACACCGGCCGGCCGGTACGCCATCCCCAGGCGAAGGAGTTCTTCCGCCGCGACCGCAAGGGCCGCTACCAGATTGACCGCACCGGCCTGAACTGAAGGCGAAACGCCGGGCCGTAAACGAAAAGGCCGCCCCTTGCCGGGCGGCCTGAACTTTATGACACGACGTGTCGAGACTGCGATCAGGGCTTGGGCGGCACGGCCGGCGCGACACCCGGAGCCGGCGCGGCGCCGGGAACCGCAGGCGCGCCCGGCGCCGCATTGGCACCGCCGGCGCCCAGGCGCTGGCGCAGTTCTTCCTGGCGCTTGGCCAGTTCGTCCTGCAACTGCTTCTGCTGATCTTCCAGCACCTTGGGATCGATCGCTGCGCCGTCGAAGCCCTTGGCAAAATCGGTCAGCGGGATCGAGAAGGAGACCTCGCGCGCGCCCTGATTCTGGACGCTGACGCTGAGGGTATTGCCCTTCTTCAGCGCGGCGATGAAATCGTCCTTGACCTGCGCCTCGGCGAAGCAGCCATTGGGGAAGCAGATCGCGAAACGACCCGGCGTCGGCTGCGCGGTATCGACGCCGAAGCGGATGCCCGGCTGCAGCAGGAGGCCCAGCGGCATGAGGAAGCGCACGATCTTGTTGACGTCGCCCTTGACGTCATAGATCGCCACCGCCAGCACCGGTTGGCCCTGATCCGAGACGAAATCGCGCGTCGTGTAGCAAATTTCCTTCTTGGCGGCCTCGTCCTTGCCGCAGACCTTGGTCCACGAGGTCTGAGACGGCTCGGGCTTGACCTGAACCACGGTGGGGCCGGTGCCGGCCTGGCCTGCGGGGGGCTGGGCCGGCTGCGCCGGCTGCGCGGCGCGCGGTGCGGTGCGGGGCTGCGCCTGGGCGAAGGCCGCCAGCGGAGCCAGGCCGATCGCGGCGCTCAGGGCGATGCTCAAGGCGCGCGTGGACGGGCGAAACGATGCGGACATGTAGCTTTCCTCAATCAGGCGAATTCGGGATCACGACTTCGCAAGCCGCGCGCGTCACCAGCGAGAGCCCCATCGCATATCAGCGCCGGCCATCGCAAGCCGTGCACATCAGGGGCGATTGAGGCCTTAGGATGACACCTTGGCTCGCCTTTAACGGGTTCGGCCACAGGATTCCAGCCCGAATAGCCGCGCGAGGTTGCTCCGGCGTGTTATTCTACGACCAGGAATCAGGTTGAACGATGCAAATGCTGCGGACGGCCGGAGCGGTTTTTCGCCCCGCGATCAGACGAATCTTCGCCATGCTGGCGCTCATCATCGTCATGGGCGCGCCTTCGCTTGCCGAATCGCTGGCACCGCGCGCGCCCGTTGTCGATCACGCCATCGCGATGCATGGCGAGCCGGCGCTGCCGCGCGGTTTTCCGCACCTGCCCTATGCCGATCCGGCGGCGCCGAAGGGCGGGCGCATCGTCTTCGGCCAGCAGGGCACCTTCGACAGTCTCAACCCGCTGGTCGTGCTGGGCGTCGCGCCCGATGCCGTGCCGCGCTATGTCCAGCAGAGCCTGCTGTTCCGCTCGGCGGATGAGCCCTTCACGGCCTATGGGCTGCTGGCCTCCCGCGTCGAACTGAACGAGGAGCGCACGAAGCTCGCCTTCGAGATCGACGATCGCGCGACTTTTTCCGACGGCCAGCCCGTGACGGCGCAGGACGTGCTGTTCACCTTCGAGATGCTGAAGACCAAGGGCAAGCCGTTCCATCGATCGAGCCTTGGACGGGTCACCAAGGCTCAGGCGCCCTCCCCGCGCCGGGTCGAGTTCGAGCTCGGCGACGGCTCAAACCGCGAATTGCCGCTGGTGATCGGAGCCATGCCGATCTTCGCCAAACACGCCACCAATGCCGAGACCTTCGGCGAGACCAGCTTCAAGGCGGCATTGGGCTCGGGCCCCTATGTCGTGTCCGACATCGTGCCGGGCGCGACCATCACGCTGAAGCGCCGCAAGGATTTCTGGGCCGAGGACCACCCGCTGACGCGCGGGCTCTTCAATGCCGACGAGATCCGCTACGATTTCTACCGCGACGCCAACGCCCTGTTCGAGGCCTTCAAGGCGGGGCTCTACGATGTGCGGCTCGAGGGCGACCCGACCCGCTGGATGACGGGCTACGACGTGCCGGCCGTGCGCGACGGGCGGATCATTCGCCAGACGCTGCACTTCGACACGCCCAAGGGCATGACCGGCCTCGTCTTCAACACGCGCCGCCCGTTCTTCGCCGATGTGCGGGTGCGCGAGGCGCTGGGCATCCTGTTCGATTTCGAATGGGTCAACCGCAACCTGTTCCACGGCGTCTATCGCCGGGCCGGCAGCTTCTTCTCCGATTCCGAGCTGTCTGCGCTAGGGCTGCCGGCCGATCCGCGCGAGCAGGCCTTGCTGGCGGCTTTCCCGGGCGCCGTGCGGCCCGATATCCTGGCGGGCACCTGGTCGCCCTCGGCGACCGACGGCTCGGGCCGCGACCGCGAGCAGGCGCGGCGCGCGCTCGATCTGCTCAACAAGGCCGGTTACGGCATGGTCGATGGCGTCCTGCGCAGCATGAAGGGCGGCGACGCGCTCTCCTTCGAGATCATGGTCACCAACCGGCCGCAGGAGCGGCTGGCGCTGAACTATGCGCAGTCGCTTGGGCGTCTGGGCATCACCGTCACGGTGCGGCTGATCGACGATGTGCAGTATTGGCGCCGGCTCTCGGCCTTCGATTTCGACATGATCCAGTGGACCTGGCCGGCCTCCGCCTCGCCGGGCAACGAGCAGATCGGGCGCTGGGGCTCGGCCAATGCGAAGCGCCAGGGGGCGTTGAACTATGCAGGCGTGGCCTCGCCCGCCGTCGATGCAACTCTGACGGCGTTGCTAGGCGCGCGCGAGCGCGACGATTTCGTCGCGGCGGCGCGCACGCTCGACCGGCTGCTGCTCTCGGGCTTCTATGTCGTGCCCCTCTACTATCTCCCCGACACCTGGCTGGCCCATGGCCGCGACATCGTCCTGCCGGCCCGCAAGCCTTCCTATTTCTTCTCCACCGAAGTGCTGGCACGCCTCCCGGCGGCGCCTGCGCCCGCGAACTGAAAGACGATATCGATGCGGGCCGACCAGGACGAAGCCGCCGCCCTGCTCGATGGCCTGAATTTCGATACGCTGCTGAAGGCGCTGACGGTCGGCCGCGGCTATGAGCCGGCCCTGCGCGACCCGCCGGGACGGCAGGGCTGGAGCGATACGGTCCCGAATTCGCTGAGCTTCGGGCAGCTCGAGATCAAGGTCGACCAACTCGCGAGGCTGCTCGCGATCAACCGGGCACAGCCCGCTGCGCGCGTCGCGATCCTCGCTCCGCTCGGCCCCGAGGCGATCGTTTCGGTCCTGGCCTGCCTGCGCGCCGGGCTGTCCCCAATGCTGCTGCCGCTGCATGGCAACGAACTCGAATTGCTGCGGCTGATCGAGGCCGCCGACGCCGTGATGGCAATTGGAGTGGGCCGGGTCGGTGCGATGCGGCCGCTGCTGATGCTGCGCGAGCTCGCGGTTCGGGCCTTCGGGACGCGCTTCGTCGGCGGTTTCGGCGCTCAGGTCCCCGACGGGATCGCACCGCTCGACACGCTGATGGCGAGCGCGTCGCTGCATCCGCTGCCGGAGGTCGCGGAGCGGGCAGCGCTGCAGGTCGTCGACGCGGTGTCGCTCGCCGGTCCGCTCGCGGTCTCCGAGCGCGACCTGCTCGGCAAGGCGCTGGATATCTCGCGGCTGCTGAAGCCGATGGCCTCATCCCGGATCGTCACCACGCTCGTCGGCGGCGATCTCGCGGCGCTGGCGAGTGGCCCTGCCATGGCGCTGCTCACCGGCGTTGAACTCCTGCCGCTGGGTCTGTTCAGCCTCGGCGATCTGCAGGCCTGCCTGGAAGGCGGCCGCAACGTCCATCTGGTGCTGCCGGGCGCGATGGAGCCGGCGCTGGCGCATTCGCGACTGGCGGCCCATCCAGCGCTGGCGAGCCTGGTCTTCGTGCATCGCCCGACCGGGAGCCGCGCCCTGCCGGCGGTGGACCGGGCCGACATCGCGATCGTCGACATCGATGTGATGAGCGCCGCCGAGATCGCCGTCAGCCGGCGCTGAGGGACAGGCGCGCCCTCAGTCATTGCGAGCGCAGCGAAGCAATCCAGGGGGACGTAGCGCTCAACAAGTCTAGATTGCTTCGCTGCGCTCGCAATGACGGTGGATACTATCCCGCCTTCTTCCTCTCCGCGATCCGCGCCAGATCCGTCAGCAGGCGACGTGTACCCTTGAGCCGCGCCTCGGCCGTCTCGTAATCATCGATGAAGACGACGCGCATGTCCGGACGCACCTTGGCCAGCGTGCCGATCTTGGCGACATAGGAGACGAGCCCCTCGGGATTGGCGAATTCATTGTCGCGGAAGGCGACGATGATGCCCTTGGGCCCAGCCTCGACCTTCTCGACATTGGCGCGCTTGCAGAGCGCCTTGATCGCGACGATCTCCAGCAGCTGCTGGACCTCCTCCGGCAGCGGCCCGAAACGGTCGATCAGCTCGGCGCCGAAGGACTGGATGTCGCCGTCGTCGTCGAGCGTCGAGAGGCGCTTGTAGAGGGTGAGCCGCAACGTCAGATCGGTGACATAGTGCTCGGGGATCATCACCGGCGCGCCGATCTGGATCGTCGGCGACCATTGCGCCTCCGTCTCGAAATCGACGCCGGATTTGAGCGCGGCGACCGCCTCTTCCAGCATCTGCTGATAAAGTTCGTAGCCGACTTCCTTGATGTGGCCTGACTGCTCGTCGCCGAGCAGATTGCCGGCGCCGCGGATGTCGAGATCGTGGCTGGCGAGCTGGAAGCCCGCGCCCAGCGTGTCGAGCGACTGCAGCACTTTCAGCCGGCGCTCGGCCTGGTCGGTCATCTTGCGCTTGGCCGAGACGGTGAACAGCGCATAGGCGCGCACCTTCGATCGGCCGACCCGGCCGCGCAGCTGGTAGAGCTGGGCGAGGCCGAACATATCGGCACGGTGGACGATCAGCGTGTTGGCATTGGGGATGTCGAGGCCCGATTCGACAATCGTGGTCGAGAGCAGCACGTCGTACTGGCCCTCATAGAAGGCCGTCATCACGTCCTCGAGCTGGCCCGCCGCCATCTGGCCATGCGCGATGCCGACCTTGGCCTCGGGCACCTGCTTGTCGAGGAAATCCTTGACCTCGGCGATGTCCTCGATGCGCGGCACGACATAGAAGGAGCGGCCGCCGCGGTAGCGCTCGCGCAGCAGCGCCTCGCGCACGATCAGTGGATCGAAAGGCGTCACGAAGGTCCGGACAGCGAGACGATCGACTGGGGGCGTCGCGATGATCGAGAGCTCGCGCACCCCGGTCATGGCGAGCTGGAGCGTGCGCGGGATCGGCGTCGCGGTCAGCGTCAGCATATGCACCTCGGCGCGGAACTCCTTCAGCCGTTCCTTGTGGTTGACGCCGAAATGCTGCTCCTCATCGACGATGACGAGGCCGAGATCCTTGAACTCGACGCCCTTGGCCAGCAGCGCATGCGTGCCGACGACGATATCCATCGTGCCGTCCTTGATGCCTGCCTTCACCGCCTTGAGGTCCTGCGCGCCGACGAAGCGCGAGGCCTGGCCGACATTCACCGGCAGCCCTTTGAACCGCTCGGCGAAGTTGCGGTAGTGCTGCCGCGCCAGCAGCGTCGTCGGCACGACCACCGCGACCTGCTTGCCGTTCAGCGCGCAGGCGAAGGCGGCGCGCAGCGCAACCTCCGTCTTGCCGAAGCCGACATCGCCGCAGACCAGCCGATCCATTGGCCGGCCGGCCGCCATGTCGTCGAGCACCGAATCGATCGTCGCCTGCTGGTCCTCCGTCTCCTCGAAGGGGAAACGCGCGCAGAACTCGTCATAGAGCCCCTCCTGCGGAATCAGGCGCGGCGCCTCCTTCAGGGCACGCGCCGCTGCGATGGCGATGAGCTTGCCCGCCATCTCGCGGATGCGCTGCTTCAGCTTGGCCTTGCGGGCCTGCCAGCCGCCGCCGCCGAGCCGGTCCAGCGCGACCTCGGTGTCCTCGGAGCCATAGCGCGAGAGCAGTTCGATATTCTCGACCGGGAGGAACAGCTTCGAATCCGCAGCGTAGTGGATCTCGAGGCAGTCATGCGGAGCGCCGACGGCGGTGATCGAGCGCAGACCGATGAAGCGGCCGATGCCGTGATCGACATGGACGACGAGATCGCCCGGCGAGAGCGAGGACAGCTCGGCGATGAAATCCTGAGGGCGGCGCGTCTTCTTGCGCGGACGCACCAGCCGGTCGCCGAGAATGTCCTGCTCGCCGACGACCGCGAGCTTGCCGGCCTCGAAACCGGTCTCGAAGCCCCAGACGGCGAGCGCCGTCGTGCCGGGCTTCAGATCGAAGGCGGCGCGCAGCGAGCCGGTCATCTGCACGGTCTTGAGCCCGTGATCGGCCAGCACGGAGCTCAGCCGCTCGCGCGAGCCCTCCGACCAGGCGGAGAGGATGACCCGCCGGCCATCGGCCTGCAGCGCCTTCACATGGGCCACCGCCGCATCGAACACGCTGCCGGCATTGTCGGCTCGTTCGGCCGCGAAGTTTCTGCCTTGTCGCGCACCCAGATCGACGATTAGCTTGCCGTCGCTGTCGGGCAACTGGAACGGCGTCAGCGAGGCCACGCCCGCCTCGTCGATGACGCCGCGCCAGTCGGCCGGCGACAAATAGAGCGCATCGGGCTTCAGCGGCTTGTAGGGCGCGCCGCCCGCGCTGGGCTGGTCCATCGCCGCCTTGCGGGCGTCGTAATAGTCCTTGATCAGGCTGATGCGTTCGCCCACCGCATCCTCGGCCTGGTGGTCGAGGATCAACGGCACGTCGGGCAGATAGGTGAACAGCGTGTCGAGCTTCTCCGCCAGCAGCGGCAGCCAGTGTTCGAGCCCGGCCGGGCGGCGGCCCTCGCTGACGGCCTCATAGAGCGTGTCGTCGCGGCCGGGCGTGCCGAAGGTGGTGATGTAGCTCTGGCGGAAGCGCTTGATGCTCTCGCTCGTCATCTGCGCTTCGGACATCGGCACGAGGTCGAGCCCGCGCATCTGCCCCGTGGTGCGCTGCGTTTCCGGATCGAAGGTGCGGATCGATTCGAGCGTGTCGCCGAAGAAATCGAGCCGGATCGGCGCCGGCATCCCCGGCGGAAAGAGATCAATGAGCCCGCCGCGCATCGCGAATTCGCCAGTCTCGCGCACGGTCGAGGTCCGCAGATAACCGTTCATATCGAGCCAGCGCGCGAGCTGCTCGGTGTCGACCATATTGCCTGGCGCGGCCGAGAAGCTTTCCGACGCCACCTTGGAGAAGGCCGGCACGCGCTGCAGCGCGGCGTTGACGGTGGTCAGCAGCAGGCGCGGCTTGTCTCCGGATTTGGTCTTGGCCAGCCGCGACAGCGTCGTCATGCGGTGCGCGACGATGGAGGGCGCCGGCGAGACGCGGTCATAAGGCTGACAGTCCCAGGCCGGGAACGACATCACCTCGAGATCGGGCGCGACGAATTGCAATGCGTTCTCCAGCACCTGCAGGCGCTGGCCGTCGCGGGCGACAAAGACCAGCATCGCCGGCCCTTCCGCCTTCTTGGCCCGCGCCCGCGTCAGATCGGCGAGGACGACGGCGTCGAAGCCGTCCGGCACGCTGGCGAGCGTCGGTTTATCGCCACGCTTGAGCGCATCGAGAATACGGTCGCTCTGCAGCTTGGCGATCTGGGCGGGAGGCGGAATGCTCATGGGATGGGCGTCATTCTCGGGCTTGCCCCGAGAATCTCAGGACGAGAGGTCACTGGTTTCTGAGATGGTCGGGTCAAGCCCGACCATGACGGGCGCGCTGGCCGGCGCCAGGTCGCATCAAACGTGGATCGGCCGCTCGTGGTGATGAAAGGCCTTCAGCCGCCTGAACACCTCGGTGTCGTAGTTCTCCGGCACGTCAGCCTCCCCGGTGATCCAGCTCAGGAGGTCGCGGTCGAGCACCTCGATCAGCCCCTCGAAGGCGTCGAGCTCGGAGTCGCTGAGCGTGCCGATATGGGCGTCGGCGAAGCCGCCCATGATCAAATCGTTCTCGCGCATGCCGCGATGCCAGGCACGAAACAGGATCTTGCGGCGGCGGGGGTCGAGGTCGGCGCTGGTGCGGGTCGAGCCACTCATGGGAGCCTCGTCAGGAAAACGGGTCGGGTGTCGGAAAACCACGGGATGGTGCAATGGCGATCGGGCCGGCCCCGTCGCGGAGCCTGCCGATGCAGGCTATATAGCCTTCACATTCCGCGAAGTCAGCGGCCCGAGGGCGGCAAATCTTCGCACTCCTGACAAAGCCGAGTTGCCGCTTGCGCCCGTCCCTGCTCGATCCGCTCTTCGCCCCCGTGACGACGCTGCCGGGCGTCGGCCCCAAGACGGCCAAGGCGCTGGACAAGCTGCTGGGCGACGAGACACGCGGCGCGCGCGTCGTCGATCTCCTGTTTCGCCTGCCGACAGGCGCGATCGACCGCCGGCCCAGCGCCTCGATCGTCGATGCGCCGATCGGCGGCATCGCGACCTTCGCCGCAAGGGTGACCGAACATCGACCGCCGCCCGAAACCAAGGCCAAGGCGCCCTATCGCATCCTGATCGAGGACGAGACCGGCGACGTGACGCTTATCTTCTTCCACGCCGATGTCCGCCATCTGCTGCAGACCATGCCGATCGGCGCCTATCGCATCATCTCCGGCAAGCTCGAGCTCTGGGATGGGATGCGCCAGATGGTGCATCCAGACCGGCTGCTCGACCCCAAGCACGCCGCGACCTTGCCGTCGATCGAGCCCGTCTATGGGCTGACCGAGGGCGTCGGTCCCCGCGTCATGGCGCGGATCGTCGCGGCCGCGGCCGAGAAGTGCCCCGATCTCGCCGAGTGGCAGGATCCGGCCTTTCTCGCCAAAGGTGGATTTCCACCCTTCGCACAGGCGATGCAGGCCTTGCACCACCCTGCCGATCTGAAAGCCATCGAAGGCGATACGGTGGTCAGGCGCCGCGTCGCCTATGACGAACTGCTGGCGAGCCAGATCGCGCTCGCTCTGGTGCGCCGACAGCAGAAGAAGAGCGCCGGCCGCGCTACCGCTGGCGACGGGCGCCTGCGCCACGCCATCGAAAGCGCCCTGCCCTTCACCCTCACCGACGGCCAACGCCAGGCGCTCGTCGACATCCATGACGACATGGAAAAACCCGAGCGCATGCTGCGGCTCCTCCAGGGCGATGTCGGCTCGGGCAAGACGGTCGTGGCGCTGATGGCGATGGCGGCCGCCGCCGAGGCCGGGCGGCAATCGGTGCTGATGGCGCCGACCGAGATCCTGGCGCGCCAGCATGCCGAACGCCTCGCCCCACTCGCCCAGAAGGCCGGGCTCAAGCTCGCCTTGCTGACCGGGCGCGAGAAGGGTCCGGGCCGGGCCCGCGTGCTGGAAGGGCTGGCCAGCGGCGAGATCGCGATTGCGGTCGGCACCCACGCGCTGTTCCAGGAGGGTGTCGCCTTCCGCGACCTCGCGCTCGCCATTGTCGACGAGCAGCACCGCTTCGGCGTGCATCAGCGCCTGCTGCTCGGCGCCAAGGGCGAAGCGGTCGACATTCTCGTGATGACCGCAACCCCGATCCCGCGCACGCTGTCGCTGACCTGGTTTGGCGACATGGACATCTCGATCCTGGCCGAGAAGCCCGCCGGCCGCCAGCCGATCGTCACCAAGGCGATTTCCTCGGAGCGCCACGACGAGGTCGTCGGCGCGGTCGGCCGGGCCGTGGACAAGGGCGCGCAGGTCTATTGGGTCTGCCCGCTGGTGCAGGAATCCGACACGCTCGACGTCGCCGCCGCGCAGGAGCGCTATGAGGCACTCGGTGAGGTCTTCGGCGCCAAGGTCGGCCTTCTTCACGGCCAAATGCCCGGCCGCGACAAGGATGCGGCGATGGCGGCCTTCGTCGCCGGCGAGACGCGTATCCTGGTCTCGACGACTGTGATCGAGGTCGGCGTCGACGTGCCCAATGCCAGCGTCATGGTGATCGAGCATGCCGAGCGCTTCGGCCTTGCCCAGCTCCACCAGTTGCGCGGTCGCATCGGGCGCGGCTCGGCCGCCTCGACCTGCCTCTTGCTCTACAAGGGCCCGCTCGGTCCCGTCGCCGAGGCGCGTCTCACGATCATGCGCGAGACCGAGGACGGCTTCCGCATCGCCGAGGAGGATCTGCGCCTGCGCGGCGAAGGCGAGGTCCTCGGCACCAAGCAGTCGGGTGTGCCCGACTGGCGCATCGCCCGGCCCGAAACCGATGGCGACTTGCTGGCGGCGGCGCGCGACGATGCCCGCCTCCTGATCGAGCGCGACCCCCATCTCGACAGCGAGCGCGGGCAGGCGGTGCGCACGCTGCTCTATTTGTTCGAGCGCGACGTCGCGATCAGGCTGCTGCGGGCGGGGTGATCGCGCCCGGCGCGAGTTTTTGTGTCCCTGCACCCGGCTGGATCAATCCGGCCGACATCACGAGCTTCGCGCCCTCCTCCACCGACAGCGCGACCTCCACCACCTCACGACGCGGCAGGTAGAAGAAGAAGCCCGTCGTCGGGTTCGGCGCGCAGGGCAGGAACACGCCGATCTGATCGTCGCCATCGGGCAGCCTCTCGGCGATTTCGGGCGCGGCCTCCTGCGAGATGAAGACGATCGACCACATGCCGGGCTGGGGAAACTGCACCATCCCGACCTTGCGGAAAGACGTGCCCGATTGCGAGAAGATCGTCTCGAAAACCTGTTTGACGCCCTTGTAGAGCCCGCGCACCACCGGCATGCGGTTCAGGATCGCCTCGCCGGCCTCGATCATGGTGCGACCGACGAAGTTGGCCGTCAGGAAGCCGAGCAGCGTCAGGCCGATCAGGCCGATGACGAGGCCGAAGCCCGGAACCGGATAAGGCAGATAGGCATCGGGCCAATAGGCGGTCGGGATCAGCGGCTTGACCAGCCCATCAACGAAATTGACGAACCACCACGTCACCGAGGCCGTGATCGCCAGAGGCGCGGCAATGACAAGGCCCGTCAGGAAATAGCGCCGCAGCCGCGTACCGAAGCTGGGGCTCAGCATGTCGGGCTGGATGACGAGGCGGGGATCGGGCGGGATTTGCGTCATTGACGAGGTCCGATCTGGTGAGCAAGCGCACAAAGACTGCTTGCGCGATGCGACAGACGTGCCAGTCGCTCCGCCCAATTTCAAGGATCGAGCAACCGCCGTCACCTCGCGGCGTTCAGTGGTAGGATATGTTCATCGGGCAGCGGCGTCGGCGTAAACAAAGCGATGAGGACACCACAGGTATGATGCGCGGCGTTCGACATCTTCGCCGCCCTCTCCTGTTCGCCGCCGGATGGGTCCTGACAGCGCTCGGGATCGTTGGCCTGGTCCTTCCGCTGATGCCGGGAACCGTGTTCCTGATCCTGGCGGCCTGGTGTTTCGCGCAATCGTCGCCCCGTTTCGAAGCCTGGCTGCTCGGCCACCCCCGCCTCGGGCCACAGATCCTTCGCTGGCGGCAATCGGGCACGATCGACCGCAGGGTCAAATTCATCGCCTGCGGGTCGATGGCACTGAGCTTCGCGATCCTCACCCTGACCGACGCGCCGCCGATCGCGCTTTGGGTGACGGGCGCCTGCCTTCTGGCGGCGGGCACCTATGTCGCCAGCCGACCGGAAGCGTGACCCTGCTCGTCATGGCGAGCAAAGCGACGCCATCCAGAGCCGCGCGCTCGACGCCCCCTGCATGGCTTCGTCGCTGCGCTCCTCGCAATGACGACGAGGCAAACGACCGGCGGCCTCACTCCACCGTGACGGATTTCGCCAGGTTGCGCGGCTGGTCGACGTCCTTGCCCATGAAAACCGCCGTCTGATAGGCGATCATCTGGATTGGCAGGGCATAGACGATCGCAGCAAAGGTCGGATCCATGTCCGGCATGATGATCGTCGTCTCGGGCTCGATGCCGCATTCGGCCGCGCCCTTAGCGTCGGTGATCAGGATGATCCGCCCGCCGCGCGCCGCGACCTCCTGCATGTTCGAGGCGGTCTTCTCGAAGAGCGCGTCATGGGGCGCCACGACGATGACGGGCATCGCCTCGTCGATCAGCGCGATCGGGCCATGCTTGAGCTCGCCCGCCGGATAGCCTTCGGCGTGGATGTAGCTGATTTCCTTGAGCTTCAACGCGCCTTCGAGAGCGAGCGGGAAGCTTGTGCCGCGGCCGAGATAGAGCACGTCACGTGCCTTGGAGAGTTCGCGCGCGAGCTTCTCGATCTCGGGCTCAAGTTCCAGCGCCCTGGCGATCAGCCCCGGCAGCGCGATCAGGCTCTGGACATGGCGCGCCTCGTCTTCTGCAGAGAGCGTACCGCGTGCGCGGGCGGCGGCCAGTGCGAGGCAGGCCAGCGCGGTCAACTGGCAGGTGAAGGCTTTGGTCGAGGCCACACCGATCTCGGGACCGGCCAGCGTCGGCGCGACAGCGTCGCTCTCGCGTGCGATCGTCGAGGTCGGGACGTTGACGACCGACAGGATCGTCTGCGCTTCCTGCCGGGCGTAGCGCAGGCAGGCCAGGGTATCGGCGGTCTCACCCGATTGCGTGATGAACAGCGCCAGCCCGTTTTCGGGCAGCGGCGCCTCGCGGTAGCGGAACTCCGAGGCGACATCGATCTCGACCGGCAGGCGGGCGAGCTTCTCGAACCAGTATTTCGCGACCAGCCCGGCATAAAAGGCCGTGCCGCAGGCCGAGATCGACAGCCGCGTCAGCGCCTTCCAGTCGATCGTCCCCTCGAACGGAAGACGGACACTGCCGGCGGCCATGTCGAGATACTGCGTCAGCGTGTGGCCGACGACCTCGGGTTGCTCATAGATCTCCTTCGCCATGAAATGGCGGTGATTGCCCTTCTCGACCAGAAACGCCCCGGCCGCCACGCGCTGGGCGCGGCGCTGCACCACGGTGTTGGCCTTGTCGTAGAAGGTCGCGCCCTTGCGATGGAGGACGACCCAGTCGCCCTCCTCCAGATAGGCGATGAGGTTCGTGAAGGGCGCCAGCGCCAGCGCATCGGAGCCGAGATACATCTCGCCATCACCGATGCCGACCGCCAGCGGCGAACCCTTGCGCGCTCCGATCAGCAGGTCTTCTTCGCCTTCGAAGAGGAAGGCGAGCGCGAAGGCGCCGCGAAGGCGCGGCAGGCTCGCGGCCACGGCCTCGACCGGCGTGCGGCCGCGATCGAGTTCGCGGGTGACGAGATGGGCGACGATCTCGGTGTCGGTCTCGGTCGCGAAGACGTAGCCGTCGGCCTGAAGCTCGGCGCGCAGCTCGCGGAAATTCTCGATGATGCCGTTATGGACGACGGCGAGCTTGGCGGTCGCATGCGGGTGTGCGTTGGTCTCGTTGGGCTTGCCATGGGTCGCCCAGCGCGTGTGGCCGATGCCGATCAGCCCTTCGAGCGGTTCGTTGGAGAGGCGGACCTCGAGGTTTTTGAGCTTTCCCTCGGCGCGTCGACGGGTCAGCAGGCCATGCTCCAGCGTGGCGACGCCAGCCGAATCATAACCGCGATATTCGAGCCGCCGCAGCGCCTCGACGACCTGGGTCGCGACCGCTTCCTTGCCCAGAATCCCGACGATGCCGCACATGCGAAAACCTCTTCAGACGTTGCCGTTGGGCAACCGCATAGCGTCATGGCCCAACGAAGCAAAATCACTCTAAATGTCGAACTATGAACGGCGGCTTGCGCGGATCGCCGCGTTTCAGGGCTTTTTCGCCGCGGCCTTGCGAGCCAGCGAGGCCTCGCGAAAGGTCTTGGCCCAGCCTTCCTTCGCGACCTGACGACCACGCGCGACAGCCAACGCATCGGGCGCCACATCCTCCGTCACCACGGAACCGGAGCCGACGAAGGCGCCCTCGCCGATGGTGATCGGTGCGACCAGCGACGAGTTCGAGCCGACGAAGGCACCCGCGCCGATCGTGGTGCGATACTTGAAGAACCCGTCGTAATTGCAGGTGATCGTTCCCGCTCCGATATTGGCATCCGCGCCGACAGTCGCATCACCGATATAAGTCAGGTGGCTGACCTTGGCGCCCGCGCCGATCTCCGCGGACTTGATCTCCACGAAATTGCCGACCTTGGCGTTCTCGGCGAGCCTGGCTCCCGGGCGCAGGCGACCAAAGGGCCCGACCGTCGCGGCGGGCCCGACCTCGGCGCCTTCGAGATGCGAAAACGCGTGGATCACGGCCCCATCGGCGATCCTCACGCCCGGGCCGAAGACGACATGGGGCTCGATCAGCACATCGCGGCCAACCTGCGTGTCATGACTGAAGAAGACCGTGTCGGGCGCGGTCAGCGTCGCCCCCCCGGCCATGACCGCCAGGCGTTTGCGGCGCTGGAACTCGGCTTCGGCGGCGGCGAGCTGGATGCGGTCGTTGACGCCCTGCACCTCGGTCTCGGGCGCCTTCAATGAAGAACTGACCAGCCCGCGCGCACGGGCGACTGCCACGGCATCCGTCAGATAGTATTCGGACTGCGCATTGGCGTTGCCGATGGCCTCGAGGATCGACAGAGCGTGGCGCCCGTCGAGCGCCATCAGGCCGGCATTGCAGAGCGTGATCGCGCGCTGATCGGACGTCGCGTCCTTATGCTCGACGATGGCATCCAGCACCCCATCGCGCATCACCAGCCGGCCATAGCCCGTGGGATCACGCGCCTCGAAACCCAGCGCGACGACGCTTGCACCCTCTGCCAGTGCCGCGCGCAGGGCCAGAAAGGTTTCCGGCCGCACCAGCGGGGTGTCGGCGAAGGCGACGATGACATCGTCGAAGCCGGCGCCAAGGGTGTCGCGGGCCGCCAGAGCGGCATGGGCGGTGCCGCGGCGCTCCGATTGGACTACGATCTGCGTGTGCGGCAGGAGCGTCTGCGCCTGGCGCGCGACCTCGGGCCGGTCGGGCCCTACAACGACCACGACCGTGTCTGCTCCCGCTTCCGCCAGTGATGCCAGCGCATGCGCGAGCAGCGAGCGACCGCCGACCTGGTGCAGGACTTTTGGCTGCCGCGATTTCATCCGCGTGCCCTCGCCAGCGGCAAGCAAAATCGCGAGGCAGGACCGGCGGGACTGCATTTCGGTCATGATTGTCGGCTTCCTTGCAATGGTTCGTCAGCTGCGCCAATCCGTCCTTGGATCTCGGCTGTTCAATCCGGCGTGTGGCGGCGACGCTGGCGCAGTGGATAGCTGATCCTGTCGGCTTTACCAAAAAGCGGAAGGCCACTCGCGCTCGCGAAATGCCGTCCGGATGTGAGGAGAAGGGCAGAGCGCTGACGATTTCGCGGCGCTCCCGCTTTTCAGATCACCGCGATATGCTCTAGAAGCGCGATGGGGCGAGGGCGTCGCCCGCCTCTGTAGGATCTCATGTCGAAACCCTTGAATCGTCGGCAGTTTCTCGAAGGCACCGGCGGTGCCGCGGCCGCCTCGTGGCTCGCGGCGGGCATGGCCCACGCGCAGGCGCCATCGGTGCTGGCGGCCATCAACCAGTCTTTCCTCTTCGAAGGCAAACCGTTCGATCCGTCGCTCGTCATCGACGCGGCGCGCGTGCTGGCGCAACGTCCGGTCGTGCCGCAGACAGCGGCGGATCTGCCTGATGGTTATGCCAGTCTCTCCTATGATCAGTACGCGGGAATCAGGGCCCAGCCCGCCGGGCTGATCTGGGCCGGAGAGAATCGCGGCTTCACGGTCGAGCCGCTGCACCGCGGCTATGTCTTCTCGAACCCGGTCAATCTGTTCACCATCGAGGACAATGTCGTAAGGCGCGTCGGCTTCGATCGCTCGAAGTTCGACTATGGCCGGGTGACGCCGCCGCCGGCAGATCTCGACTTGCAATTCTCAGGGATGCGGATTGCCACCGGGCTGGAGCGGCCTTTCGAGGTCGCGATCTTCCAGGGCGCGACGTTCTTTCGTTCGCTGGCGCGGGGACAAAATTTCGGCGCGCTGGCGCGCGCTCTGATCCTGCGGCCGGGCGAGACGCGTGGCGAGCAGATTCCGTTTTTCCGCGCCTTCTGGATCGAGCGGCCGAGCCCGGCCTCGGGACTTCTGGTCATCCATGCCTTGCTTGATTCCGAGAGCCTCACCGGCGCTCTGCGCATGACGCTGAGGCCCGGCGACGTCACGCTCATCGATGTTGAGATGACGCTGTTTGCTCGCCAGGCGCTCGACCATATTGGCTTCGGCTGCACCATGGGAACGTTCCTGTCAGGTCCCCAAAGCCGGCGCAGCTTCGACGATATCCGGCCCGCGGTGCATGAGGTCTCCGGCGTCCAGATGCTGACGGGCACAGGCGAGTGGATCTACCGGCCGGTCAGCAACCCGGCCGGGTTGCAGGTCTCCTCCTTCATGGACAGCAATCCGAGAGGCTTCGGCCTGGTCCAGCGCGAGCGCGACCCTGCCGCCTTCATGGATGACGACCAGCGCTTCGAACTGCGGCCCAGCGTCTGGATGGAACCGCTGGGCGAATGGGGCGCGGGCTCGGTTCAATTGATCGAGATTCCCAGCGAATCCGACGTGAACGACAACATCATCATGTACTGGCGTCCGCGGCAGCCCCTAGCGGCGGGTAGCGAGACGGTGATCGCCTATCGCCAGGCCTGGTGCTGGCAGCCGCCGGAGCGGCCCAATCTCGCGCTGGCCACGCGCGTTCGCCAGGGGCGTGGAACCCAGGGCCGCCGTCGGCGCTTTATGGTCGACTTCACCGGCGATCGATTGGCTGATGCCGGGGTGGTTGCCTCGACACGCGCGAATGTCACCACCCAGCCCGGCCAGATCCACAATGTCCGGCTCTGGCCCTTTCCGGAGCGCAAGCTGATGCGGGTCGGTTTCGAGGTTGATCCGGGCACTGACAATCTGTGCGAGCTGCGGCTCGTCCTGCAAGCCGGCGGTCAGCCGGTTTCGGAAACCTGGTTGAACCGATGGACGTGGTAACCGCGACCCGCGACAGCGAGGTTGCCCCCCCGCCGCCCGAAGCGGCGAGCCCGACGCCCGCGACGCCGCCGGAAAACCGGCTGGTCATGCCGGTCCAGTCGTTCCGGCGCTGGAGCGAGGCCGATCGAAGGGCCCCGGCCCGGCCGCGCGAGTGGAAGACGCCCTGGCTGAAGCGCCTGTTCGTCTTTGGCGGCGGTCTGGCGCTCACCGCCTATGGCGCTTTCGAAATGTACAGTGTCGTGTCGGTCAGCCGCACGACATCGCTGCAGTATGTTCTGCTCGTGCTGTTCACGGTCAATTTCTCGTGGATCGCGCTCGCCTTCACCAGCGCCGTGCTCGGCTTCTTCGGCCTGCTGTTCAACAAGGACCGATCGGGACCGGTCGAGGCGCTGCAGTACCGCACCGTCGTCGTGATGCCGATCTACAATGAATCATCGGCCCGGACCTTCGCGGCGCTGGCGGCGATCCGCGAATCGGTCGAGGCGACCGGGCTCGGCAGCCATTTCGATTATTTCATCGTCTCGGACACCACCAACCCGGATGTCTGGATCGCTGAGGAGCGCGCCTTCCTGGCGCTGCGGCAGCGGCTGGGCGCCGATGCCCGCGTCTATTACCGGCACCGGCCCAAGAACCACCACCGCAAGGCCGGCAACATCGCCGATTTCGTGACGCGCTGGGGCGGGCATTACGAGCATATGGTCGTGCTCGATGCCGACAGCCTGATGACCGGTGCCTGCATCGTGCATCTGGCCGCCGCGATGGAAGCTGATCCCGACGCCGGCATCATCCAGTCGCTGCCGCTGATCATCAACCGCAACACCTTCTTCGCCCGCCTCCAGCAATTCGCCGCCCGGGTCTACGGGCCGGTGATCGCGACCGGCCTGGCGATGTGGTCGGGCCGCGACGGCAATTACTGGGGCCATAACGCGATCATCCGCACGCAGGCCTTCGCCGACCATTGCGGCCTGCCCGATCTCAAGGGCAAGCCACCCTTCGGCGGGCATGTGCTCAGCCACGACTTTGTCGAGGCCGCGTTGATCCGGCGCGCCGGATGGTCGGTCTACATGCTGCCGGCCCTGACGGGCTCTTATGAAGAGAGCCCACCCTCGCTGATCGACGTCTCCGTGCGCGACCGGCGCTGGTGCCAGGGCAATCTGCAGCATTCGCGCATCATCGGCGCCAAGGGCTTCGTCGCGCCGACACGGCAGCATTTCGCCACCGGCATCATGGGCTATCTCGCCTCGCCGTTCTGGCTGATGCAGCTCGTGGTCGGCATCCTGATCGTGCTCCAGGTCAGCTATGCCAGACCTGAATACTTCACGCAGGAGTTCACGCTGTTTCCGGTGTGGCCGCTGTTCGACCCCGAGCGCGCCTTGAACCTGTTCGCGCTCACGATGGCGATCCTGCTCGCACCCAAGCTGTTCGGTCTCCTGCTGACGCTGTTCAACAGCAAGCTGCGGCGGGCCGGCGGCGGCGCGATCCGCCTCGTCATCTCCGCCCTCATCGAGGTGCTGTTCTCGGCGTTCTTCGCGCCGATCATGATGCTGATCCAGTCAGGCTCGGTGTTCCAGATCCTGCTCGGGCGCGACACCGGCTGGAATCCGCAGCGCCGAGACGATGGTTCGATTCCCTTGAAGGACATCGTTCGTCGGCATCGGATGCACACCGTGCTCGGCATCGTCACCGGCATTTCCGCGTTCCTGATCGCCACCTCGCTGTTTGCCTGGATGTCGCCGACGATCGTCGGTCTCGTCCTGGCCATCCCGCTGTCATGGGCGTCAGGCCAGCTCGCGCTCGGCCTCTGGCTCAAGCGACGCAAGCTGCTCTTCACGCCCGAAGAGGGCGATCCGCCGGCGGTGGCGCTGCGCGCCAATGCGCTTCAGGCCGAGTTCGACACGGCGGGATATGATGATGCCGACGGCCTGCGGGCTCTGCATGCCGATCCGGTGTTGCGCGAGGCCCATGAGCAGATGCTGCCGGAACATCCGCCGCGCCGGCGCGGCGAGATCGAGGCCGACCGGGCGGTGGCGCTGGCGAAGCTGGTCGATGCCGAAACGATCGACGATGCCGCGATCTGGCTGAAACCGAAGGAGCGCATGGCCGTGCTGCACGACCGCGCGTTGATATCGCTTCTGGGAGGGCTGCGCGGCCCGCGCGCGGCGTCGTAAGGCTGCCGGCCGGCCTCGCCAGCAGCGCGCTCAGAAGCTCATGGCGGCGGCGTTGATGACCCCGGCCGCCAATGAGGCGGAACCGAGAAACAGGGCGGCGGCGAGTTCACCCGCTGCGATGCGCGCCGAGAGATTGGGCAGCACGATCCGCACCAGCATATAGACGATCAGCTGGACGACGATGGCGACGACGCCCCAGATCAGGAGGTCGACGATCGTGGTCGAGTGGACCACCGCGCTCGATAGCGGCAGCGCAAACCCGGTCAGGCTCAGGCCCAGCGACAGCGCGGCGGCGACATTGTTCTGGCGGATCAGCCCGAATTCGTTATGCGACGTCGCCACCGTGTAGATCAGCAGATAAATCCCCACGAGCCCGAGCGACGCCCCGAAGAACAGGGCGAAATCGGGGAGCTTCAGCAGTGCCTGCGCGATCATCGTGGTCCGAATCCCTGGTGCCGATGGCGGCGATCCTGACCATCAACCCTCTTCGAAGGCAATGACGCAGCCCATCGCGGCTTCGGCGGGGACGACGATGCGCTCCTCGCCGCGCCCGAAGGAAACGCCGGCCTCTTCGAGCCGTTGTGCCACCGCATCGAGATCGGGCACCGTGACGCAGAAGCCCAGGAAGCGGGCCGGCGTCGTGTCGGGCTCGACATGGTAGATCGCCTGGGCGGCCTCGGGATCGAGCAGGTCGATTCGCCCGCGCGGCAGGGTTAGGACGAGATCGACATTGCCCTCCAGCACCTCCGGGAAGCCGGTAAAGGCGCTGAGGAACTCGCGATGCGCCGCCGGCCGGTCCGTGACGATGATCGCGGCGGAAAGCGCCGAGGCGCCATTGGCGTGCTGCTGGAAGGCAGGGTTCCAGAAATTCTGCGGCTCGTGCTGCTGGCAGACGAAGAAGCCGCATTCAGGCGCCAGCGGATCGGCCGCGAAGGCGAGCGAGAACGCGACCCGGACCTCCCTGCCATCGGGGCGCTTGGCCTGGCGCTCGAAGAAGAAGGGCTCGAAATCGCCGATCCCAGCGGCCTGGAACGCGGCCGCATCGGCCTTCGCGTCGGTGCTCTCGAGCACCAGCATCGAAGGACCCTCCCCGCGCGCCAGCGCCTCGCCGACGAAGCTGCCGAAGGAGAAGACGCGCGGCGCGGCAGGGACGATGGCGGCGGCATCGCCGATGGTGATGAGTTCGAGGAAGGAGCCCGGAAACTGGACGATCCGGTTCTCCGTGCCCCACGGATGGCGATTGCGTGCGCCGACCGTGAAGCCGAGCGTCTCGTAGAAGGCACCAGCGGCATCAAGGTCGCGGACCCCGATCACGAGATGGTCCAGGCCACGTGGCGTGGCGGTGATCGTCGTATCGGACATGGGCTGGGCTCTTTTGCGGCAGGCGCGGGGTCCTACCCCTAGCAGGTCGACGCCGCCGGGTCATGCGTGGTGCGGTCGATCGCCAACCCCGCCTCAAGCCTCGATGTAATGCGGCACGAAACGCGAGGTGTTCTTGGTGATCGGCGAGGCATCCTCGCGGACGCAAAGCCCGCAGGCCTGCGAGGCGACGAGCCAGGAGCCGAGCACGGCATAGTGCCTGGCCGAGCCGAACAGGTTGGGCGCGGCATCCTGCAGGATGAAGCCCTCCGCGCCATAGGGTCCATCATCCTGGTCCAGCACCTGTCCCCGCTCAATCAACGTAATGTTGGCGCCTTCGCGCGAATAGAGCGGCTTGCGCACATGGCGCGGCGAGAGACCGCTGCAGCGCGGATCGCCCTCGAAAAACGCCGGCAGCAGGTTTGGATGGTCGGGCTCCATGTCCCAGAGACAGGCGAGCAGGCCCTTGTTGGAGAGGATCGCCTTCCAGGGCGGTTCGATGAACTGGCAGCGGGAGGTCGCGAGATTGCCGGCATAGCGCTCGCGGAACAGCCATTCCCAGGGGTAGAGCTTGAACAGGGTTTCGATCGGCTGATTGGCGCCGTCGCAAAAGCGCCCGTCCGACAGCAGGCCGATCTCCTCGACGAAGGTGAAGCGGGCGTCGAGCCCGGCCTGTACCGCGCAGTCCATCAGATAATCGACCGTGCCCTTGTCCTCGTTGCTGTTCTGCACGCAGGTCAGGTGCAAACGATAGGGCGAGGGCTCGCGCAACTGACCGAGTGCCGCGATCAGCCGCTCATGCAGCGAATTGAACTGATCGCACCCCGCCGGCAGCGCGCCGCGCGCCATCGCCTGTTCGAGCCAGTCCCACTGCACGACACTCGATTCGAACAGCGCGGTGGGCGTATCGGCGTTGTACTCCAGCAGCTTGGCCGGGCCTCTGCCGTCATAGGCGAGATCGAGCCGGCCATAGAGATTGCGGTCGCCGCGCTGCCAGCTCTCGCGGATGAAATCCCAATGAGCGGCGGGGATGGCGAGCTTGGTCAGAATCTCGTCGCTAGCCAGTGCCTTTTCGATGAAGGCGAAGCAGAGCTGCTCGATCGCCTCGCTCGGCGCCTCGATGTCGCGCTCGATCTCGTCGAGCGTGAAGGCATAGGCCGTGCTCTCGTCCCAGTAGGTTTCGCCGTCGATGGTGTGGAAGGCGAAGCCGAGGCGCTCGACCTGCGTCTGCCAGTCGGGCCGCGGAGCCATGGCGATACGGCGCATTTCAGGACGACGAGGATGAGGAGTAGGAGCGCGCGGTCGAGCCGAAGCCGCCCCGCGAGGTCGTGCTGGTGGTGGCGACGCCGCTCGCCGTGCCGCTGCGCGCCACCAGAGCCGCGCCCGACGTCGTCGAATAGGCGCGCGACGACGACCGGCCGCCGCCATAGCCGCCGCCCCCGCCACCGCCACCGGAACTGGAGCGCGCCTGCTGGCATTCGGGCGCCTGGCTGCCGGGCGGGAAGGCCTGGCGCGTCGGCGGCAGCAAGGGCTGCGCCGCGCCGCCGCCCTGGGCGAGGCTTCGTGCCAGCATGAACCCGGCCAGGGCCGGAACGATCACCGGCGCGCCGTTCCAGACGGCGCTCTGGCAGGAGCCCGAGCCGTATTCGGTCTCGCAGGCGCTCGTGCTGGTGAATTTCTTGGCGTCTCGCAGATGGTTGGCCGAGGCCTCCCGGAAGCGCTGGTCGCACTGGGTCGAGGTCAGCCGTCCGCCGGCGCGGCACTCGGCGAGGCTGTTGTAGACGAGACTGTCCTCGCTTTGGTCCGGCGAGCCCGACCGGCCCCAATAGGTCGCCACCAGCAGGACGCCCGCCGCCGCCAGGCCGATCTGGGTCGAGCGCTTCATCGCCGCCCCCTCAGGCCGTCATGCTGGCAGCCGCCAGCGTGCCCGAGATCACCGCGATGACGGCGAGCATGACCGCCGAAGGCAGGCGATCCTCCTCGATCTTGCGCGACAGGTCGGGTATCAACATGCGCGCCAAGCCGTAAGCGCCGAACTGGATGATCATCGCCGCGATGGCCCAGATCACGAGATCGGGGATGCTGCTCGCCTGCGCGATCGCCTTTTCGAGCGGCACCGAGAAGCCCGCGACATTGCCTCCGAGCGCGATCGCCGCCGAGAGATTGCCGCCCCGGATCAGCGCGATCTCGTCATGGGCGGTGAGGCGCAGATAGATCGCGGCAAAGCAGGCGATCAGCGCAGCGCCCAAAGCAAAATAAAGCAGGAAAGCGGGCAGCCCCGCCATCGAGATCGCCATGCCGCCCGCCCCCGCGTCACGTTGTCGCCGAGGCTACTATACGTCAGCCTTGGCGCAACGCCAGAGCGTCGATCGGCGGGTCAGACCAACCGGCTCTGCACCACCGCCGCCTCGACGAAGCTTGCAAACAGCGGATGCGGCTCGAAGGGGCGGGATTTCAGCTCGGGGTGGTATTGCACGCCGATGAACCAGGGGTGGTCGGGATATTCGATCGTCTCCGGCAAGAGGCCGTCGGGCGAGAGCCCGCAGAAGCTCATGCCCTGCGCTTCGAGCCGGTCGCGATAGCCCATATTGACCTCGTAGCGGTGGCGATGACGCTCGGAGATCTCGGTCGTGCCGTAGATCTTGGCGATCTTGGAGCCGGCCGCCAACGTCGAGGCGTAGGCGCCAAGGCGCATCGTGCCGCCGAGATTGCCGTCGGCGGCGCGCTGTTCGATCTCGTTGCCGCGCATCCATTCCGTCATCAGGCCAACGACGGGTTCGGTCGTGGGGCCGAACTCGCTGGAATTGGCATCCGCGATTCCGGCGAGCGAACGCGCCGCCTCGATCACCGCCATCTGCATGCCGAAACAGATGCCGAAATAGGGCACCTTGCGCTGCCTGGCGAAGGTCGCCGCCTTGATCTTGCCCTCGGCCCCGCGATGGCCGAAGCCGCCCGGCACCAGAATGCCGTGGACATGTTCCAGGAACGGCGTCGGGTCCTCCTTCTCGAAGACCTCCGATTCGATCCAGTCGAGATTGACCTTGACCCGGTTGGCGATGCCGCCATGCATCAGCGCCTCGATCAGGGACTTATAGGCGTCCTTCATGCCGGTGTATTTGCCGACGATGGCGATGGTGACCTCGCCCTCGGGGTGCTTCACCCGCTCGGAGATGCGGCGCCAATTCGAGATGTCGGGTTCCTGGCTGGCATCCATCCCGAAGGCCGCGAGAACCTCATTATCGAGGCCCTCGGCGTGGTAGGACAAAGGCACGTCGTAGATCGAGGCGACGTCGCGCGCCTCGATCACCGCCGTCTCGCGGACATTGCAGAACAACGCCAGCTTGCGGCGCTCCTCGCGGGGGATCTCGCGGTCGGTGCGGCAGAGCAGGATGTCGGGCTGGATGCCGATCGAGCGCAGTTCGGCGACCGAATGCTGCGTCGGCTTGGTCTTCAGCTCGCCGGCCGTTGGAATATAGGGCAGCAGCGTCAGGTGGATGAAGATGCACTGGCCGCGCGGCAGCTGCTGGCCGGTCTGCCGGATCGCCTCCAGGAAGGGCAGGCTTTCGATGTCTCCGACCGTGCCGCCCACTTCGATCAGGACGAAATCATAGCCCTCATTGCCGTCGAGGATGAACTCCTTGATGGCGTTGGTGACATGGGGAACGACCTGGATCGTCGCGCCGAGATAGTCGCCCCGGCGCTCCTTGGTCAGAATGTCCATGTAGATGCGACCGGTGGTGATGTTGTCGCCCCGGTTGCAGGGCCGGCCGGTGAAACGCTCGTAATGGCCGAGATCGAGATCGGTCTCGGCGCCGTCATCGGTGACGAAGACCTCGCCATGCTGATAGGGGCTCATCGTGCCCGGATCGACATTGAGATAGGGGTCGAGCTTGCGCAGGCGGACCGTATGGCCGCGCGCCTGCAGGAGTGCGGCCAGCGCCGCCGACGCCAGGCCCTTGCCCAGCGAAGACACCACGCCGCCGGTGATGAAGACATACCGCGTCATGGGCGGACACCTTTAAAGACACGGGGTCGATTCGCTAAGTCCAAGCTTGCAGCCCCGTCTTGCCCTGCACGCTTGTCCACAGGAGTGCGCCGCCATCTGGCCGGCGCGCCCCATACCAAAAGAGAAGGGCCGGTTTCCCGGCCCCTGCCCTGTCTTCCGTTACTGCTGCGGCGCAGGAGGCGCCGGTGTCGGCGGCTGGGCTGCGCCGCTGGGCGCCTGCATCTGCCGGAGTTGGTCGAGGACCCCGCCCGCATTGGGCGCGCTCGGGCCGGCCGGCGCGGCAGGCGCGGTGGTGCCTGGCGCACCGTCGATGATCGAGCGCTGGACCCGGCCCTGGTTGGCCATCACGGCCAGGATGATCGAGGTCAGGAAGAAGGCGCCGGCGAGGATCGCCGTCGTCCGCGTCAGGGCGTTGGCTTGGCCGCGACCGGTCATGAAGCCGCCGGCACCGCCGCCGCCCGAGCCCATGCCGAGCCCGCCGCCCTCGGAACGCTGCAGCAGGACCACGCCGACGAGCGCGACCACGATGATCAGGTGGATGACGATGATGACGTTCTGCATGTTCTCGACAGACTGAGACGAAAGCTGAAATAGGTACGGTGCCGGCCGCCGCCAAGGACTGCCCGCACCGACGGGCCGTGACGGCTCGCATTCGGCGCGGCACATAGCATGGGCCAGGGCGCTGTGCCACCCCGGCGATGCGATTGCAGTCAGATCGAAGGCATCCGCTCAGGCGCAGGCGCGGGCGATCGCCAGGAAGTCCTCGGCCTTGAGGCTGGCGCCGCCGACGAGCGCGCCATCGACATGCGTGACGTTCATCAGTTCGGCCGCGTTGGAGGGCTTGACCGAACCGCCATAGAGCAGCCGGACGCCCGCCGCCTCCTCGTCGCCAAGCAGAAGGCCAAGTTCCGCGCGGATCGCCGCATGCATCTCGGCGACATCGGCGGCCGTCGGGGTCAGCCCCGTGCCGATCGCCCAGACCGGTTCATAGGCGACGACGAGCGTCGCGGCGGTCGCGGCCTCGGGCAGGGAGCCGTGCAGCTGCCCGGTGACGACGGCCACGGCCCGGCCGGCCTCGCGCTCGTCCTTCGTCTCGCCGACGCAGACGATCGGCACCAGCGCGGCCTTCAGCGCAGCCTGAGCCTTGGCCTTGACCGCGGCGTCGGTCTCGCCATGCAGCGTCCGGCGTTCGGAGTGGCCGACGATCGCGAAGGAGGCGCCGGCATCGGCCAGCATCGCCGCCGAGATCTCCCCGGTGAAAGCCCCCAAGTCCTGCGTGCTGCAATCCTGGCCGCCGCTGGCGATGTGAGAACCACGCAGTGCATCGGAAGCGGAAGCGAGCAGGCTCGCCGGCGGGCAGAGCGCGAGATCGACCGCCGCTTTCAGCTCCGCATCATAGCCCTTCGCGATATCGGCCGCGATGGCGAGATCGGCCTTGAGCCCGTTCATCTTCCAGTTGCCGGCCACCAACGGCCTGATGCTGCGTGTCACGTCGATCCTCCAGATCTGCTGTTTCGGGTCTAGCAATGCCTGCACCTGGCCGCAATCAAGCGAAATCGGCAACGGCGCATGCGATAGCCCAACACGAATCCGCCGGGGCGATTGCGGCTTGGCGCTTCGGTTCCTATAAGCAGCGCCGAACAAAACCGGTTATGGCGGCTTGCATGCCGCGCCAGGCCCTAAGGAAAGACAGACGTCCATGATGATGACAGGCATCCGCAAGGCGGGTCAGAGCTTCTTCGGCAAGCTCCTCATCTTCGTCCTGTTCGGCTTCCTGATCTTCTCTTTCGCGATCTGGGGCATCGGCGACATCTTTCAGGGCTATGGGCGCAACTCGGTGGCCCGCGTCGGCAAGGCCGAGATCGGCCTCGAGCAGATGCGCACGGCCTTCCAGAACGATGTCCAGACGCTGACGCGCCAGCAGCGTCGCCAGATCACGCCGGACATGGCCCGGGCCTTGGGGCTCGACCGGCAGGCGCTGTCGCGGCTGGTGACGGAATCGGTGCTCGACCAGACGGCGCAGAGCCTGCGCCTGGCCGTCTCCGACGAGACAATCCGCAACCTCATCCTCGACGATCCGGTTTTCCGCGACGCCTCCGGCCAATTCTCGGCAGCGCGGTTCAACGAGTTGCTGCGGTCGAACGGCTTTACCGAGGCCGTCTATGTCCGAGAGCAGCGCGCCACGATCCTGCGCCAGCAAATCGCCGAGATGGTGGTCGGCGCGGTTTCGGCGCCTGGCGCGCTGCAGGAACTCGGCCATCGCCTGCGCAACGAGCGCCGCAGCGTCACGCTGGCCCGCCTGCCGCCGAGCGCGGCCGGCGACATCCCCGCGCCGACGGAGGCACAACTCAGGACCTTCTTCGACGAGCGCAAGGGCGCCTACCGCGCTCCCGAGCGCCGCACCGCTGAAATCCTGGCGATTTCGGCCGATTCGCTCGCCGATGCCGCCGCCGTCAGCGAGGCTGATGCGCGGGCGCGTTACGAGGAGATCAAGACGCAACGCTTCACCACGCCCGAGACCCGCACCATCCAGCAGATCACCTTCCCCAATGCCGAGGAGGCGCAGGCGGCCAGGGCGCGCATCGAGGCCGGCGAAACCTTCGACGCGATCGCCGCCGAGCGCCAGGTGGCTGCGGCCGATCTGACGCTGGGCACCTTCACCCGCACGCAGGTCTTCGATCCGGTGGTGCGGGAGGCCGCCTTCGCGCTGACGCAGGGCGCAGTCAGCGCGCCCGCGACCAGCGCGTTCGGGCCGGTGCTGCTGCGGGTGACCGTGATCCAGCCGGAGGTTGTACGCGCCTTCGAGGATGTTGCAGCCGAATTGCGGACCGAGGTCGCCACCAGCCGTGCGGCCAGCCGCGTCACCGAGATCCACGACCGGATCGAGGACCAGCGCGCGGGCGCCAAGCCGCTGGCCGAGATCGCCCGCGAGTTCAACCTGCCCCTGCGCGGCGTCGGTCCGATCGATAATGCGCTGCGCCGGCCCGATGGCACGGTCGAGCAGCCTCTGCCCGGCGGAGACCCGACCCTGCAAGCGATCTTCCGCTCCGATGTCGGCGTCGATAACGAGGCGATCCGGCTGCCGCGCGACACCGGTTATGTCTGGTACGACGTCACGAAAATCGATCAGGCCCGCGAGCAAACCTTCGACGAGGTCAAGGCTCAGGTCGAAACGCAGTGGCGAGCCGACGAGGTTGCGACGCGGCTCTCCGCTCGGACCCGCGAACTCGTCGAGCGTCTCGACAAGGGAGAGGCCTTCGACGCGGTCGCGGCCTCCGCGGGCCTGACCATCGAACAGGCGACCGAAATCGGCCGCCAGGAGCAGCGGCCCGATCTCCCGGCCAACGTGATCAGCCTGATCTTCGGGACGCTTGCGGGCCGGAGCAATTCGGCCTCGGTCGCCGATGATGGCCGCGTCCTGTTCAGGGTGGATAGCGCCACGATGCCAAGCTACGCGCGCACCACGCAGGAGGCTGAGAACTTCGCCCGGCAGCTGGGCGCCAGCGTCAGCGAGGACATCCTGGCGCAGTATATCGCGCAGCGGCAGGCGGAACTGGGCGTGACGATCAACGAAACCGCCTTCCGCAATGCCACCGGCGGCGCGACGAACTGACGGTGCGAGACTGCCGATGATGGGGCCGCCGGATCACGAATCGTTTGCGGCCGCCTATGAGGCCGGTACGGCGCAATTGCTGCGGCAGGTGCTGGTCGGCGACTGCGAGACGCCGGTCGCCGCCTTCCTGAAGCTGCGCCACGCCACACAGGGCCCGGCCTTCCTGCTCGAATCGGTCGAGGGGGGCGCCGTGCGTGGCCGCTATTCGATGATCGGTCTCGAGCCGGATCTGATCTGGCGCTGCCATCACGGTGAAGCCTCGATCTGCCGACCGGCGCTGGGCGAGTCCTTCCTGACCGATCCGCGACCGGCCTTCGAGAGCCTGCGCGCCCTGCTCGACGAGAGCGCCATCCCCGAGGACGAAGCGCTCTTCGGCGCAGACGATCTGCCGCCGATGGCGGCTGGCGTGTTCGGCTATCTCGGCTACGACATAGTCCGGCTGATGGAGCGGCTGCCGCAGCCCAAGGAGACCGGCACCGGCGTTCCTGACGCCATCCTGACGCGGCCGACGCTGATGGTCGTGTTCGATTCGGTGCGCGACGAGATCCATGTCGTGACGCCGGTGCGCCACCAGCCCGGTGTGCCGGCGCGCGCTGCCCATGAGCGGGCATTGGAGCGGCTCGACGCCGTGGTACGGGCGTTGGAAGGCCCCCTGCCCCCGGACGCCGCGATCGACATCGCCGCCCTGCCCGAGCCGGCCATCGTCTCGAATACGAGCGAGGCCGAATTCCACGCCATGGTCGCCACCGCGCAAAATTACATCCGCGCCGGCGACATCTTTCAGGTGGTGCTGTCGCAGCGCTTCGAGGCGCCGTTCCAGCTGCCGCCCTTCGCGCTTTACCGGGCGCTGCGCCGCGTCAATCCGGCACCGTTCCTGTGCTATCTCGACTTCGCCGATTTCCAGATCGTCTGTTCGAGCCCCGAAATCCTGGTCCGACTGCGCGACGAAACTGTCACCATCCGCCCGATCGCCGGCACGCGCCGTCGAGGCGCCACTCCGGCGGAAGACGAGGCGCTGGCACAGGAGTTATTGGCCGATCCCAAGGAGCGCGCCGAGCATCTGATGCTGCTCGATCTCGGCCGCAACGATGTCGGCCGCGTCGCGAAGATCGGCACGGTGAAGGTCACCGATTCCTTCTTCATCGAGCGCTACAGCCAGGTCATGCACATCGTTTCGAATGTCGAAGGGCAGATCGATCCCCGCCACGATGCGCTTGCTGCGCTGTCTGCCGGCTTTCCGGCCGGCACCGTCTCGGGCGCGCCCAAGGTCCGGGCGATGGAGATCATCGACGAACTGGAGCGCGATGCGCGCGGCGCCTATGGCGGCTGCATCGGCTATTTCGGCGCCAATGGCGAGATGGACACCTGCATCGTGCTTCGCACCGCCGTGGTCAAGGACGGCCGCATGCATGTCCAGGCAGGAGCCGGCATCGTCTACGATTCGCAGCCGGCGTCGGAACAGGCCGAATGCGTCAACAAGGCCAAGGCACTGTTCCGGGCCGCCGAGGAGGCGATCCGCTTCGCCGCTCGCTCCGGCCGAGGGCAATAACCCCCAGGCCGCGACCCGGTCGCGGCCTCCTCATGGCGCGGTACCCTCAGTGCCCCTTGCCGTTAGGCGGGATTGTCATCCGGTCGACCCAGGCGATGCCGATCGCGGAAAGGATGAAGACCGTGTGGATGACCGTCTGCAGGATGATGCCCGTCTCGGTATAGGAGGTCGTGCGGCCGGCGCTGCCGATATTGCCGGCCTCGATGAAGGTCCGCAGCAGATGGATCGACGAGATGCCGATGATCGCCATGGCGAGCTTGATCTTGAGCACGCTCGCATTGACGTGGCTCAGCCATTCCGGCTGGTCGGGATGACCTTGGAGGCCGAGCCGCGAGACGAAGGTCTCATAGCCGCCGATGATGACCATGATCAGCAGGTTCGAGATCATGACCACGTCGATCAGGCCCAGAACCACCAGCATGATCTGCTGCTCGGAGAAGTCGAACGCGTGAGTGACGAGGTGCCAGAGCTCTTTGAGGAACAGGAAGACATAAACGCATTGCGCCACGATCAGGCCGAGATAGAGCGGCAGCTGCAGCCAGCGCGATCCGAAGATGATCCGCGACATGGTGTTCAAACGCACCGGTTCGGCCGGCAGGGCGAAGGCCGATGAAGCGGATGCGGCCGGGGTGGAGGACCCGGGGGCCGGGGTTTCGCCGGGATGCGACATGGTTGATCTCAAGTCCTTCGAACGAATGATGCAGTGCAAAATAAGCTGATGCGAAATGGGGCGCAAAGGGTCAATGCGCAAGCGACCCCGTGAAAAGCATCAGCACACCGAGACGGTGCCATCGACGACGAAATTTTGACGCTATCATGCGTCAAGGTTGCGACGATCGAATCGTAACGGCTAGTTTGGAACAACAGAGGACGCGCAAGCTTCCTCTCATCCGAGAGGAGAGGATTCCACAATGATCAAGAGCTTTACCCTTGCTGCGGCCCTCATTGGCGGTGCCATGCTGGCGGCGCCCGTGAACGCGGCCCCCATCGGCTCGGCCTCCGTCCCGGCGCTGGCCATGGGCGCCGGCAGCGACCTCATCGATACCGTGCAGTATCGTCGCTATGGCCCGCGCTACGGCTACGGTCCGCGCTATGGCTATCGCGGCGGCTACTACCGTGGCGGTCGCGGCGCGGCCGTCGGCGCCGGTGTTGCGGCGGGCATTCTCGGCGGCGCACTCGCGGCCGGTGCGCTGGCAGGCCCACGCTATGTCGAGCCGGCCCCGATCTATGTCGCGCCGGCGCCCGTCTATGGCGCTCCGGTTCGGGCCTATGGCTATGGTGCGGCGGATGTCGATGCCGTGGCCTATTGCTCGCGCCGCTTCCGTACCTACGACCCCGAGACCGGCACCTATATCGCCACCGGCGGCGTGGTGCGCGCCTGCCCCTGACCGATCCCGTTCCTCGGGCCGCACCGGCCCGAGGGAAGCAACCGGCCTCTCCGCAGCGATGCGGAGAGGCTTTTGTTTGTCGGCCTGCGAGGGCGTAGTGTCGGGCCAGACCGGAGCTCGCCCCGCATGATCGCAGCCCTCACCCTCCTGCTTGCCTGCCAGCTCGTCGGCGAGGCCGGCGCGCGCCTGTTTGACCTGCCCGTTCCGGGTCCCGTGATCGGCATGGCGCTGCTGTTTCTGGGTCTGCGCCTGCGCCCGGCGGCTGCGAGCGAGGGCGCGCCGCTGGCCATGGTGGCCGGCGTTCTGCTGGCCCATCTGTCGCTGCTCTTCGTACCCGCTGGGGCGGGAATCCTGCGCCATGCAGGGTCGCTCGTGGCCCATGGGCCCGGGCTGATCGTGGCGCTGATCGTCTCGACGGCACTGACGCTGGCCGTCACGGCCCTGGTCTTCGTCAAGGTTGCGGCCCTCGTCGACAGTCGCCCGGACGAGACACCGTGATCGCGCCCGATCTCGCCCGCGTCGAGACGCTGTGGGTCTACCTCGCCGCCGATCCGCTGCTCTGGCTGACGGTGACGCTGGCGGCCTATGTCGTGGCCGAACGGATTTCGGCGCGCTTCGGCCGGCACCCTCTCGCCAATCCGGTCCTGATCGCCGTCGCCCTGCTGGCCTTGATCCTGGGCGCGACCCGCACACCCTTCGAGACCTATTTCGAAGGGGCGCAATTCGTGCATTTCCTGCTCGGTCCCGCCACCGTCGCATTGGCCCTGCCGCTTCACCGCCACTGGTCGCTGGTGCGCAAGGCTGCGCTTCCGATCCTGGCGGCGCTGCTGGCAGGCGCGCTGACGGCCGTGGTCAGCGCCGTCGGCATCGCGGCCGCCTTCGGCGTGCCGCAACCGATCCTGGCTTCGCTCGCGCCGAAATCGGTGACAGCCGCGATCGCCATGGGGATCGCCCGCGAGATCGGCGGCGAGCCATCCCTGACGGCGACGCTGGTCATCGCCACGGGCATCCTGGGCGCCATCATGGTCACGCCCCTGATGGCGCTGCTGCGCCTCACGGACTGGCGGGCGCGCGGCTTTGCGGCAGGGCTGGCGGCCCATGGCATCGGCACGGCGCGCGCCTTTCAGGTCAATCCTGTGGCCGGCGCCTTTGCCGCGATCGCGATGGGGTTGAACGGGCTTGTCACGGCGGTTCTCGTGCCGCTTATTCTGCGGCTGTTCTGATCCGGAGTCGCCCCTTGCGTATCGCCACCTGGAACGTCAATTCCGTCCGTCAGCGCCTCGGCCATCTGGTGGATTTTCTGAAGGAGGCGCAGCCGGACGCGCTGTGTCTGCAGGAAATCAAATGCATCGATGCCGATTTTCCGCGCGCCGAGATCGAAGCGGCCGGCTGGCAGGTCGAGACCCACGGTCAGAAGACCTTCAACGGCGTCGCGATCATCAGCCGCGCCAGGCTGGAGGAGGTCCGGCGCGGCTTGCCGGGCGACGAGGCCGACGAGCAGGCGCGCTATCTTGAAGGGCTGCTGCCGCTCGGCACCGGCGTCATCCGCCTGGCTTCGATCTACCTGCCCAATGGCAACCCGCCCGACACCGAGAAATACCCCTATAAACTCGCCTGGATGAAGCGCCTGACCGCCCATGCGCGGCTATTGATGGCCCATGAGGAGCCGCTGGTGCTGGCGGGCGACTACAATGTCATTCCCGAGCCGCGCGATGCGCGCGACGCCGCCGCCTGGGTTTCGGACGCGCTGTTCCTGCCGCAGACGCGCACGGCCTTCCGCAGCCTGCTCAATCTCGGGCTGACGGAAGCCCTGCGTGCCAGCAGCGACGACAGCGGCCTCTATACCTTCTGGGATTATCAGGCCGGCGCCTGGCAGCGCAACAACGGCATCCGCATCGACCATCTGCTGCTCTCGCCGCAGGCGGCAGACAAACTCGCGGGCGTCCAGATCGTCAAACATGTCCGTGGCTGGGAGAAGCCGTCCGACCATGTGCCGGTGATGGTCGAGTTGAAGGCGGCCTGAGAGACAGTCGGTCGGTGGGTTATTCGCCCGAGCCGCGCTTCACGCCGTCCTTGATGAACACGCGAAACGTCGTTCGCCCGGTGCCCCCACCATCCGTCGAACGCCAGCGGCCATTGGTGCAAAGAACGCCGCCCTTGGTCTCGACCGCGTCGAACAGCACGTAGTTGTTATAGGTCGTGCCATTGGGCTCGACCGCCCGGAAGTTTGTCATGCACTGCACGCCGGAGACGACCGGGTTGTAGTCGTGGATCATGATTCCGCCCCCTCCCGTGCTCGGAAACGGATCGGACAGCACCGGCCAGGACTCGTAATTGTCGTGAGCAAGGGCTGGACCTGCCAGCAGCAACGCGACCATGGCAGCTGAACCAACCGAAACAAGCGCGCGCATACAGATTTTCTCCGGCGTCCGTGAGGATACGGACGGCGCAATAGCACGGATGCGCCGTAAGATTCCGCCTTTTTTGTCCGGGATAACTTGAGCTGCCGGAAATGTGACCGGTGCCGAGGCCGGGTCTTCTGGATCTCGTCCCACGAATGTCTCTCACGCGGAGAACCTTATTCGCGGAGGAGCTTGAGGGCGGAGGAGCTTGAGCGCAAAAGAATTGATGCGCTCAGCGCTGTGGCGCCCGGGCGCCGGCCATCTGCTGCCGCTCGATCAAGGCAAGCGCAGCCATGCGGTCGGTCGCCGAAGCCGTGGCGAAGGCGGTCTCGTGCCGCTCGATGATCCAGGTCTCGCGGCTGGGATCGGCGCTCTCGCGCGCAAGCGACAACCAGACGAGGCCCAGGACCGGCTGGCGCGGCACGCCCTCACCCCCGCGGATGAGCATGTCGCCGAAGACGGCGCGGGCCGGGGCATAGCCCTTCTCAGCCGCGAGCTTCATCCAGCGCGCGGCCTGCCGCGCATCACGGCGGGTGCCCTGCCCGCTCATATAGAGCCGGCCGAGATTGTACTGGCCTTCCGGGTCGCCAAAATAGGAGGCGGCGTAGTGGAACATGTCGAAGGCCCGGTCGAGATTGGGCCTCACATAGCTGCCCGCGATCCCGTCCATGAAATAGCCGCCGAGCGCCACGAAGGCATTGCCGACGATGCGGCCATCGGCCGTGCCAGGAATGGCGTCGGCATTCTCGTCGGCGATCTTCGAGAAATACTCGAAGGCCTTGAGATCATTTGTCGGGACGCCCTCGCCTCCGGCATACATCCGGCCAAGCTTGAACTGCGCCGTCAGATGCCCCTGCGCGGCGGCATATTCCAGCGCGCGGACCGCGCCGGCCTGATTGCCGGCGGTGGTGTCGCGCATCCAGGCCTTGATGGCGTCGCGGGCGCTGCTGAAGGGTGCCAGCGGCAGCGCGGTATGGGCGGTGGGCGCATGGGGAGCCGGCCCGATCGTCGCGGTGCCGGGCAGTCCTTCTGGCCCGCTATCGGGTTCGGGCAAGGCGATGCCCGGGATCGGGCGCGGCGGTATCGGGCCACGACCGCCCACGGCATCCTGCGCCCAGGCGGCCTGCTGGCCGCCCAGGACAAGAAACAATGCTGCGATCGTGGCGTCAGATATCCGCATAGCAATGGGTCTCGGCGGCGCCGCCCGGGTGCGTCACGGCCCCACCCTTGGCGGAACCGACCGTCTGAGCGTATTTCCAGAGAGCGCCGGAGTTGTAGCCGGTCTTGCGCGGCACCCAGCTCTTAAGACGCTCCTCAAGTTCGGCATCAGAAAGGCGGACTGCGAGCTTTCCTGTGATGGCATCGAGCTCGATGATGTCGCCGTCGCGGATCAGGCCGATCGGCCCGCCAACGGCCGCTTCCGGACCGACATGGCCGACGCAGAATCCGCGCGTGGCACCGGAGAAGCGGCCATCAGTGATGAGCGCGACCTTGTCGCCCATGCCCTGCCCGTAGAGGGCGGCCGTGGTCGACAGCATCTCGCGCATGCCGGGCCCACCCTTGGGACCCTCATAGCGGATGACCAGCACATCGCCGACCTCGTAGCCGCGCTGGCTGACGCAGGCGAAGGCATCCTCCTCGCAGTCGAAGCAGCGCGCCGGGCCGGTGAAGGTCAGCTGCTCGGTGGTCATGCCGGCGATCTTCACGATCGCGCCCTCCGGCGCCAGGTTGCCCTGCAGGCCGACCACGCCGCCATTGTCGGAGAGCGGCTTGTTGGCGGGGCGGATAACGTCCTGCTGGTCGTTCCATTTCACCGAAGCGAGGTTCTCGGCGATGGTGCGGCCGGTGACCGTCATGCAGTCGCCGTGCAGAAAGCCATGGTCGAGCAGCGTCTTCATCAAGAGCGGGATACCGCCGACCTCGAACATATCCTTGGCGACGTATTTTCCGCCCGGCTTCAGATCGGCGATGTAGGGCGTCTTCTTGAAGATCTCGGCAACGGCGAAGAGATCGAAATCGATGCCGCATTCATGCGCGATCGCCGGCAGATGCAGCGCGCCATTGGTCGAGCCGCCCGAGGCCGCGACGACCATCGCCGCATTCTCCAGCGCCTTGCGGGTGACGATGTCGCGCGGGCGGATATTCTTGGCGATCAGCTCCATCACCATCTCGCCGGCGGTGTAGCAGAAGGTGTCGCGGACATCGTAGGGCGCGGGCGCGCCGCAGCTATAGGGCAGCGCCAAGCCGATCGCCTCGGCGACGGTGGCCATGGTGTTGGCGGTGAACTGCGCACCGCAGGAGCCCGCCGACGGGCAGGCCGCCTCTTCCAGCTCCTTCAGGTCCTCGTCCGACATGGCGCCGACGGAGTGCTTGCCGACGGCCTCGAACACGTCCTGCACTGTCACGGGCTTGCCCTTGAAGGTGCCGGGCAGGATCGAGCCGCCATAGATGAAGATCGACGGCACGTTGAGGCGCACCATCGCCATCATCATGCCCGGCAGCGACTTGTCGCAGCCGGCAAGGCCGACGAGCGCGTCATAGCAGTGGCCGCGCATGGTCAACTCGACCGAGTCGGCGATGCACTCGCGCGAGGCGAGCGAGGACTTCATGCCCTGATGGCCCATGGCGATGCCATCCGTCACGGTGATCGTGCAGAATTCGCGCGGCGTGCCCTGGGCGGAAGCGACGCCCTTCTTCACGGCCTGGGCCTGGCGCATCAGCGAGATGTTGCAGGGTGCGGCCTCGTTCCAGCACGAGGCGACGCCGACGAAGGGCTGCGCGATCTGCCGAGAGGTCATCCCCATGGCGTAATAATAGGAGCGGTGCGGCGCCCGTGCCGGACCCACGCTCACATGCCGGCTGGGAAGTTTCGACTTGTCGAAAACAGGCGCATCCATCGTCTTTTTCCTTGTTCCACCCTGCACCTTTCGGCGCGGGGCGGATGTTCCACACGGGCCATGCCGTGCGCAACGCTCGCCATGCCATGGCCAGGTTGCATCGAAACGCGACGCCCCTCGACCGCATCTTCTAATTCGTCGAAATCTCAGAGACTTAAGGCACGCTCTAGCTGGCCGGGCTTTGTGGCGGCTTCGCGGCGATTGTTCCCTCGCCGAGGCTCGCGGGATGCGAAGCTCGGTGGCTGTTGCGTGGATGCAACAAATCGGTCGCGGACCTGGCCATGGCGCCAGCCTCAACGCCTGCCGTGGCTGGTTTGGCGCCGGGTTGGTCGATAGCGCGCGGCAGGACCGATGCGGCGATAGCGCGGCAGCAGGAGCGCGTCGGCGTCGCAGCCTGAATGATTGGCCGCCGGCCTAAAGCACCATCGGCAGGACGAAAAACCCGCCGACCACGATCACCACCAAAGCCAGCGCCGTCATCGGCAGGTGCTTCTCGATGAAGATGCGGATGTCGTCGCCATAATAGCGCAGCGCCACCGCGATCATGGCGAAGAAGGTGACGCGCGAGACCACCATCCCGACCGTGAATTTCCACAGATCGAAATGCAGGAAGCCCGACATGATCGTGACGATCTTGAACGGGATCGGCGTCAGCCCCTTGGTGACCAGGACCCAGAACCAGAAATCCTGTGAGGTGGCGATCAGTTCGGCGGCCTTGTCCTGCAGCCCATAGATGCCGATCAGCCAGGAGCCGACGGAATCGTAGAGCAGCGCGCCGATGGCGTAGCCGAGATAGCCGCCCAGCACCGCGCCGACCGAGCAGACGCCGGCATAGAACCAGGCGCGATCCGGGCGAGCGATACACATCGGCAGCAAAAGCGGCAGCGGCGGCAGCGGGCTGACCGAACTCTCGATGAAGGTCAGGAAGAACAGCAGCCACGGGGCCGCAGGATGAGAGGCATAGGCAACCAGACCGTCATAAGCGCGCTTCAACATGGCAATGGGTCAACCCGTCCTGGCTGGCAACGATGGTAAAGGCCGGCATGAAGCGCATGGCAGCCCTGCGACCGCCGCGCATCTAATCGCCTCGCGAAAAGAATACCAGCGCTCTGTTACAGGAAGGTCAATTTGACGGCGCCGCTATGGCAGCGCGGCGACGGACAGGACCGGCACCGCCCCAGCGAGCCCGCGCAGCCGGTTGCCCCGCGCCTCAGGATAGCCGCGCCAGCGCTTCCGCGATCTTCAGCTTGCGAGCCTCCGCCGCGGCCTTGCGCTCGCGGTTCTCCTCGACGATCTCGTCGGGTGCGCGGGCCATGAAATCGGGATTGCCGAGCTTCTTGTCGACGACCGCGATGTCCTGGTCGAGCTTCACCATCTCCTTGGTCAAACGCGTCCGCTCGACCTCGAGATCGATGATGCCGGCCAGCGGCAGCGCCGCGACCTCGCCGCGCACGATGATCTGCGCCGATTGCGCCGGAGACGCCGCCTCGAAGGCGATCTCCGAAACCCGGGCGAGACGCTCGATCATCGGCCGCCAGCTCTCGATCGTGGCGCGCGTCGCGGCCGAGGCGTTGACGAGCACCAGCGGCGCCTGCGTCCCGGCCGGAACGTTGACCTCCGAGCGAACCGAGCGGATGTCGGAGATCAGATCGACGACGAAGCCGATCTCGGCCTCGGCCGCCGCGTCCTTGAGCGCGGCGAGATCGGGCCAGCGCGTCAGGCAGACCAGCGCATCGTCCCCGGCTGCAAGCAGACGCGGGGCGCCCTCGCCTGCTTTCTGGGCCCAGAGTTCCTCGGTGAGGAAGGGCATGAAAGGGTGGAGCAACTGGCAGATCAGGTCGATCACATGCGCGACGGTCGCCTGCGTCTCGGCCTTCTCGGCGGGATCGACGCCCTCCCCCTGCAGAACGGGTTTGGCGAGTTCGAGATACCAGTCGCAGAACTGGTTCCAGACGAAGCGATAGGCGGAGCCCGCCGCCTCGTTGAACTTGAAGCTCGGGATACCGGCCGCGATGCCCTCGGCGGCGGTCGCCGCTTCGCTCAGGATCCAGCGGTTGAGCGGCTGCTTCACCGCCGCAGGATCGAAGCCTTCGACGCGGGCGCAGCCATTCATCTCGGCAAAGCGCGCCGCGTTCCAGATCTTGGTCGCAAAGTTGCGATAGCCCTCGACGCGGTTGGTCGCGAGTTTGATGTCACGGCCCTGGGCCGCCATTGCGGCGAGCGTGAAGCGCAAAGCGTCGGCCCCGTACTGATCGATCAGCACGAGCGGGTCGATGACGTTGCCCTTCGACTTCGACATCTTCGCGCCCTTCTCGTCGCGAACGATGGCGTGGATGTAGACGTCTTTGAACGGCACCTCGTCCATGAAGTTGAGGCCCATCATCATCATCCGGGCGACCCAGAAGAAGATGATGTCGAAGGCGGTGACGAGCGTCGCCGTCGGGTAGTAACGCTTCAACTCCGCCGTCTCGTCGGGCCAACCCAGGGTCGAGAACGGCCACAAAGCCGAAGAGAACCAGGTGTCGAGCACGTCCTCGTCACGGGTGAGCGCAACCGCGCCACCATAATGGCCGAGCGCCAGCGCCTGCGCGGCAGCCTCGGACTCCGCGACGAAGCATTCGCCATCGGGGCCATACCAGGCCGGAATCTGATGGCCCCACCAGAGTTGGCGCGAGACGCACCACGGCTCGATGTTCTCCAGCCAGTCATAATAGACCTTGGTCCAGCTCTCGGGCGTGAACTTCGTGCGGCCGTCCTTGACCGCGCCGAGCGCGCGGTTGGCCAACGGCTTGACGTCGACATACCACTGGTCGGTCAACCAGGGCTCGATCACGACGTCCGAACGATCGCCATGGGGAACGGTGTTGGTGTTGGGCTCAATCTTCGCGAGATAGCCACGCTGCGCCATCATCGCCACGACCGCCTTGCGGGCCGCGAAACGGTTGACGCTGTGCAGGGCCAGCGTCTCGGCCTCCGGCGTGCTACCCGCCAGGAAATCCTCATTGTCGGCGAGCAGCATCCTGGCTTCGCCGTCGAGAATGTTGATGACCGCGAGCTTGTGGCGCTTGCCGACCTCGAAGTCGTTGAAGTCATGCGCCGGCGTGATCTTGACCGCGCCAGTGCCCTTCTCCGGATCGGCGTAATCGTCCCCGAAGATCGGGATGACGCGGCCGACCAGCGGCAGGACGATGTTCTTGCCGATCAGATGGCCGAGCGTCTCGTTCTCCGGGTGAACCGCGACGCCGGTGTCGCCCAGCATCGTCTCCGGACGCGTCGTCGCGACCGTGATGAAGGTCGATGCGTCGTCGGCGTCGTAGGCGGCGCCATCGAGCGGATAGTTGAAATAATAGAGATGCCCGTTCGGGTCCTTGGTCAGGACCTTGTCGAGCTTGGCGGGCTCGAAAGCCTCCTCGCCGCCACGCTGCCATTTGAACGAACCGGTCTTCTCGACCTGGACGACCTCGAGGTCCGAGATCGCGGTCTGGAACTTCGGATCCCAGTTCACCAGCCGCTTGGCGCGGTAGATCAGCCCCTGCTTGTGCAGGGCGACGAAGACCTTGAGAACGGCTTGGCTCAGCCCCTCATCCATGGTGAAGCGCTCGCGCGACCAATCGCAGGAGGCGCCGAGGCGCTTCAACTGGTTGACGATCGTCCCGCCGGACTCTTCCTTCCACTTCCAGACCTCGGCCAGGAACGCCTCGCGGCCCATCGTGCGGCGGTCGGTGCCGTTTTCAGCGGCCAGCCTGCGCTCGACGACCATCTGCGTGGCGATGCCGGCATGGTCGGTGCCCGGCTGCCAGAGCACGTCCTTGCCGCGCATGCGCTCGAAGCGGCAAAGCACATCCTGCAGCGTGTTGTTGAGCGCGTGGCCCATATGGAGCGAGCCGGTGACGTTGGGCGGCGGGATGACGATGCAATAGGGCTCGGCTCCGGCTTGCGCGCCGCGTCCGGCGGCGAAGGCATTCGCCTCCTCCCAGGCCTTGCTGATCCGCGCCTCGACGGCGGCGGGCTCGAATGTCTTATCCATCATCGCTTCGCTCGAACGCAAAACGGCCGGGGTCATGCCCCGGCCGAAGGATTGCAGGCTTAAAGGTCGGTAGCCTTAAAAGCCCAAGCATGGGCCTCGCGTCAACCTTAGCGCCAGGCGAGCGACAGCCGGCCGCCCTTCATCGGTGACGACCGGCGCGGATCATTCGGCCAGGTTGGACTGCAGGAACCACAACGCCTTGTCCAGCATGCGTGAATAGGCGGTCAGCACATCGGCCGTCCCGGCATCGCCCGCCTCTTCGGCGGCGTCGATCGCCTCGCGCACCAGGTTGGCGGTGTCGGCATAGCGCTGGATCAACGCATCGAGATGGTCTTTGACCGCCACGATCTCCGTCGGATAGGGCGAAAGCGATGTCGCGGCTGCGGTGGTCTGCGTGGTGCCCAGCGCGATGCCGCCGAGTTGCGCGATGCGCTCGGCGACGGTGTCGACATGCTCGTCGAGCAGCTTGCGAAAACCGTCAAGCATGAGGTGGACCCCGATGAAGCCCGGGCCCTTCAAATTCCAGTGCGCCTGCTTGGTCAGCAATGCCAGATCGATTCCATCGGCGAGACGCGCATTGAGGAGACCTGCGATCTCGCTTTTGGTATTCGATTCGAGATCGACCTTGCTGGACTTGACGATCTTCCCGGCGCCGGCTGTCGTGGGTTTGGTCATGGCATGTCCTTGGGATCAACGGCGCGGCTCATGCCGCCTGGGCCCAACGCCTCGCTTGCGACGACGTTCCGCGCCGCCGTCGCCCGATCGCAACTGCCTCGTCTGACCCTGTTTTGCCGGCGGGCAGGGAACCGTAGCGCCCTCCATCGGTTGACGCCTCAGGCAAGCAGGAGCTTCGGACATGACCCATCACAGCGACCAGACCCAGGTCTGGGACCTCATCGCCGACATCAAGTTTGCGATGCTCGTGACCCATGACGGCGAGGGCGACGAACTGAGGGCCCGCCCCATGCATGCTCATGGCGAACGCGAGGAGGATGCGATCTACTTCCTGACCGATCGCCGGCACCAGAAGGATGACGAGATCAGCCTCAACGAGAATGTCTGTCTCGCCTTCGCCGACAATAGCAGCATGCGCTACGTTTCGATAACCGGCACAGCAACCGTGTTCGACGACCGCGCAAAGGTTCACGCTTTGTGGGACCCCAGCAACAAGGCCTTCTGGGATAGCCAGGACGACCCTAATATCCGCGTTTTGCGCGTGCGTCCCTCGATGGCCGAATTCTGGGCTAGCCCCGGCAAGATCGTGACGACCGTGAAGATGGCAGCGGCGGCCATCACGGGGGCCAAGCCGGATCTCGGCGTCAACAAGAAGGTGGCACTCTAATGAATTTGTTGGTTCACGCTGTCGGCGCCTGGATTGCGTCCGAAGCCGCTTCAGGCCGCTATCCGCGCCCTGTCGCCGTCGGGCTTGGGATGCTGGTCTCTCGTCTTGGCGCCCCAACGGCCGTTCTGACGCTCCTCGCCTTTGGGTTGAAACGACTCAATGACGCTGGCGCGTTCGAAAAATTAGCGCCTCCGCCGGCCAAACGGCGCCGGTCGCGGCAGGACCCAGCCTGATCGATCGTTGCTTCTGGCGTTCGGTAGCGGCCTCAGTGCCGTCCGCCGCGCGCGACACGCTCGATTTCGGCTCTGACGAGCCGCTCGACCATCGTCGGAAGGTTATCGTCAAGCCAGCCCTTCAGCATGGGCTTCAGCATGTCCTTGACGAGGTCTTCGAGCGTGCGGGCGTTGTTCGACAAGACGGTATGAGCCAACTGGCCGAAGGCGTTTGTGACCGCCGAACTCGTCTGGTCGGACAGCAATTGCGCCATATCGAAGGGCGGGCTTTGCGGAGGCGGTGCTGAATAGGTCGGTTCCGGCTCGGGCTCGACAGCAGGTGCGGCTTGGACCGGTGCGACGGGCGGCTCAGCCTCCGGCATCCGTGTATCGAGAAAGTCGATATCGCTATCGACCGGCGCGGCGGCCGGTTCTGGGGGTAGCACGAGCGCCGCTTCAGCACCCAGGTCGAGCACGTCGTCGTCGATATCGACGGGGGGCGGCTCAGGCGCTACCGGCGCAGCCTCGATCTCGGCTTCGACCGGCTTGACCTCGTCATCCGAGATGATCCTGCGGATGGAGGCAAGGATCTCCTCCATCGACGGTTCGGTGGACTTGGGTTGCGCGCTCATCTGGATCCGAACCACTCGACTCTGGGCGCACCGACCGAATCAACGCCATCCCATCTTCGAGTATTTCACGCGACCTCTCTCAAGCAAGGCGGCATCTCCGGCCGCCCACAGGGATTCGCTGGCTGTTGCGCGAATGTCGATGGCGCGATGCGTCGGTGGCTGGGTTCAGCGCCCGTCCGGCGTTTGCGTGCCCCAGAGTTGGCCCTTGACCTGATCGTAATGCCTGCGCGCATCGTAGGGCTCCGCTTTCAGCCGGAGCGTCTGGGCCGAGAGACGGCCGATCGCGGAGAGCACCGAATAGGATGCCACCACCCGGTCGCGCTGCGCGGTCACCAGTGTCGAGCGGGCGCTAACCAATTCCTGCTGCGCGTTGAGCACATCCAGCGTCGTGCGCTGGCCGACCTTGGCCTCTTCGCGGACACCGGCCAGAGCCGTTTCGGCCGCCTGAACCTGAGCCTGCGCCGCCACGATCTGGGCCTTGGCTGCCTCGTGCCCGCCCCAGGCGGAGACGACGGCCGCGCGCACCGTATCGCGCTGCGTATCGACCTCGATTCGACGCTGGCCGGCGGTTTCCTTCGCTTGACGGGTGCGCGAATAGACTTGGCCGCCCTCATAGATCGGGATCGTCAGCGTACCGACGACACTGGCAGAGGTGCGGTTATCTCCGAACGCGCTCGTATCGTAACGTTGTTGCACCAGGCCGCGCACGCCGAGCACCGGGTAGAGATCGGCTTCCGATACCTTGACCTGCAGTTCGGCTGCATCGACTCCGTGCAACGAGGCGATGATCGCCGGATGGGTCGTCAAGGCGCCGTTGAGTGCAGCGGTAAGCGATTTCGGCAGCAGGTTTTCGACCGGGCGGCCTGGCGCCAGCTGCCTTGGCTCGACGCCGACATTCTGACGGTAGCGCGCGATCGAGGTTTTTAGATTCGACTCGGCCAGAATGGCCTGGGATTGCGACTGAGAAAGCCGTGCCTCGGCCTGCGCCACGTCGGTTCGCGTGACCTCGCCGACCTGGAAGCGGTCGCGTGTCTGGCGAAGCTGCTCTTCGAGAACCTCGACGTTGTTGCGGTTGAGCGTCAGGATCGCCGTGTCGCGCAAGACATTCATGTAGGACGTCGCCGCATCAAGCAGCACGTTCTGCTCGGTGTTTTGCAAGGTCGCACGAGCGCCGAGCACCTGCGATTCGGCCTGGCTGACGGAGCTGCGCGTCCGGCCGCCGTCGAAGATATTCTGGTCGATCTGCACGCCGACACCGCGCGGCCCCAGCCGCGAGACCGAGTTCGCGGCAACACCAGGAATATTGGCGTCGGTGATGCTGGCGCCGATATCGGCGGATGCCGTGATGCGCGGCCTGTAGCCTGACAGCGCCTGCGGAACATTTTCGTTGGTGGCGCGAACCGCCGCCCGCTGCGCGTTCAGCGTCGGGTTGCCGGCATAGGCGCGCGCCAGAGCCGCATCCATCGTTTGCGCCAGGGCTGACGTCGACATGCCCGATGCAAGCACAAGACCCAGCACTGCGGCCAGACCAAGCCCCGCGCTGTTTGCAGATCTGTTCAATCGTGTCACCGGACGCCTCATGTGCGGACTCGAGTCGCGCCCAGGCATCGCCCCAGCCTCGGCATCAGAAGAATCAATTCATAGCTCGACCGGCCCGGTGCGCCAACGCACAGTTACGAGCTACCTGCTTTGTGGAAGGCAGTGCCGTAATTTTGCGACACCGCCCGACTTAGAACGCGAATGCGGGTTTCGTACGGAACTCATTCAGAGCGGGTGCCGCGGCGTCGAAAACGGGTCGTCCCGACACCTTGCCGCCGGCTTTCTGGTAGAGCGTCACGCGGGCCGAGCGTCCGAAGCCTTCGACCGCGATCAGCCTGCCACCGTCCCGCAGCAGCGGGAACAACATCTCCGGTGACGTTTCGCAGGCGCCGCTGACGATCACCGCATCGAAGGACCCGTCGCCAGGTCGATCGCCCGTGACCGACACATCGACGACGGCCATGCGCAACGCCGCTTCCGCCAGAGAACGGGCGTCGGAATCAGGCTCCCAAAGCGTCGCCTTCGTTTGCATCCGCGCCATCAGCGCCGCGCCATAGCCGGTTGCGCCGCCATATTCGCAAACGTCCTGGCCAGGCTGCAGCTCCAAAACCTGCAGCATGCGGGCGATGACCATAGGGGTCATCAAAGCCCGCCCGGTGCCCGGCAACGGCACGGATTGATCGAGATAGGCCAGGTGCGACAGCGATGACGGCAGGAAAGCCTCGCGCGGCACCTCGTCGGCGGCAGCCAGCACCGCTCGGTCCGTCACGTCATAGGTCCGCAGCTGGCAATCGACCATCATGCGGCGCAGTGCGGCGAAATTTTCCATGTTCCGAAATCTCCGTCCGCGGCCTCAAGGGCCGGCTACCCCACAGGCTTCCGGGACCGCAGACCATGCCTGCTTCTTGTTCGAGCGCGCGCCAAAAGGCAAGATGTCGCGGAGTGCCGCTTCATCCCATACCCGACGCCTACCGGGCCCTGGATTCGATTGAGTGTGTCGGCATGAGATGTTTGGAGGCCTCGCCCGGAATCGAACAACGGCGCATAGAAACCTGAAAACAAACAAATATACTCGATAAACGGTGACATACAGTCGTACTGTACCCGGTTTTTACCCGGTTCGCTTTCCGTTTTGTTATACCAAATTTGCAAAGTCCCCTGCCCCGTCAACACTGCACAAGCCTCCAATAAATAGGCGTCGCAGCGATCCACTTCACGCCATACTCTAACAGGTGGGTTCTTGCGTTGGATTAAGGGGCAGGCCGCTCAGGTAGAAAATTGGACGGTTCGAAGAACCTCGCATCCTTCGGGGTTTCGTGATTCTCTGGCTGCTCGAATCGGTGGGAGAGCGCGATGGCGGGGATGCCGGGCTTTTTCGATGTCGACGAGCGGCTGAGCGAACTTGGCGATCAGCTGTGACGTTGCCCCCTATTTGCCCTCGTTCATAGCTGGCTCTGTTCTCGATGTGGTCCGTCCTGGACCGGGTCGCAAACTCGTTGGGGGTGAGGCCACCGAGGCTCGTGTGCGGCAGGTGGGCATTGTAGTCCATCCGCCATTCTTCGATCGGCCTGCGAGCGGTCGGCAGGTTGCGGAACATGTGCTCGTTGAGACATTCGTCTCGGAAGCGACCATTCAGGCTCTCGACGAACCCGTTTTGCATCGGCTTGCCTGGCGCAACGTAGTGCCACTCGACCTGGCTATCCTCCCGCCATTGCAGGATTGACTGCGATGTCAGCTCGGTGCCGTTGTCGCTGACGAACATGAGCGGCCGGCCGCGAGGGGCGATGAGGGCATCGAGTTCGCGGGCGACCCGCTGGCCGGAGAGCAGGGTGTCGACCACAAGCGCAAGGCATTCGCGGTTGACCGTGAACTCGGGCTCGCAGCAGCGTGGAGTATAGAACTCGACCCTGCAGTGGTCGAAACGTCCAACCACGAGGTCGGTCATGCCACAGGGGCAAAACCAGCGCTGGAGCCTCGACTTCATCGCCGACCAGTTGGTCGACGGAAGGCGCTTGCGTGCACCGGTCGTGGTCGACGACTTCAAGCCTGTACCAGCCCTGCAGCGCGCGCTGGTAGCGCGCGGGATCGAGGCGATAGCGCCTGGATTAAGTGTAGATCGGGACCAGCCGAACTGCTGCGAGTAGGGCGATGTGTCGCGGGCCTGCTGGTGCAGGAACAGATCGACACCGCTGGCCTGGAGTTCACCAAGCAAGTTGACCTGATCGGGCAGTGACCGGCCCAGGTAATCGATAGCCCATGCCGCGATGATATCGAACTCGCGTCGGGCGACGGGGAGCCATCTACGACGCATGCGACGCTTCTCAATAGGATGGTTTACCCCTAGTCAGTAAAGGTTGGATCAAGTTCAGCGCTCACGTGACGTAGGAGCTGTTTCAACCAGGAGCTTCTGTACTGCGCGACAGGCTGGTCTGTTAGAAAACTGCGGCCACGCTGAAGGCTATAATCGGCAGCCGCTTGTCTTCTTCAACGCAACTGTTAGGTTTTCTTGACAGATTTGGAGGCGATAGGTGATTCGATGGAGAGCGCTACAGCGTGGCTACTGACTGATGATCTGCACGTGCAGCATGGACAAGCAGACCCATTCGCAGCCGCTATTCGTGCAACGCGGATGCCGATGGTCGTTACCGATCCACGCCGTCCGGGCAATCCAATCATTTTCGCGAACGACGCATTTCTCCGGATGTCGGGCTATTCGCGATCGGAGACAAACGGAGCCAGTTGTCAGTTTTTGCAAGGGCCAGATACGGACCCAGAGTCTTCAAGGAAAATTAGCGAAGCCCTCGCAAGTGGAACGGACGTCGCCGTTGACATACTCAATTATCGCAAAGACGGAACACCATTTTGGAACGCAGTCTACATAAGCCCCGTTCCAAACGCTCAAGGTGAGGTCCAGTATTATTTTGCTTCCCAGATCGATGCAACAGAACGAAAAAAACATGAGCTAGATGCCGCAAGCCTTCAGTCTAATTTGGAGCGCTTGGTATCCATTCGCACCGAAGAGCTCGAGGTGGCGCTTGCTGAAAGTAAAAACCTCGCGGCTGAATTCGAGCAAAGAGTCAAAGTTCGGACCATAGAGCTAGAATCTGCGCTTTCTATCAGTAATTTGCTGGTCCACGAAGTCGATCATAGAGTTAAAAACAATCTGCAAATGATTGGTGCAATGTTGATGCTTCAATCAATGAGTATACCTGACGAAAAAATAAAAAACACACTCCAAGAGATGCTGGAGCGTGTTGAGGCTATGGGCCTCGTCCACAAAAGATTATATCAGTCTGATAACATTATGGATTTTGATCTGGGAGAGTTCACGCGCGAAATCGCGACCAACTTAGTCGGCGCCTCGGGCAGAAACGATATTGAGCTAAACGTTACCGCTGAAAGCGTAAAAATTAAAGCCGACGACGCTGCTTCAGTTGCGCTTGTTATCAACGAAACGATCACAAATGCGCTGAAGCACGCTTTTCCCGCAGGGCAAGCAGGGGATATTCGTGTTTCCGTGAGGCCAACAGCAGCCGCTTGTGAAATTGCGATTGAGGACAACGGCGTAGGTATGGGCGGCTCTAAGGCACATGGAACAGGCTTTGGTCACACATTGATAGAGACCCTCATCAAACAGCTACGAGCGAGCATCGAATGGATTCCCGCGTCTCCTGGGACATGTGTTAGGATCATGCTCCCGATCACCTGAGCTTGACCTGACATGAGTGATTTTGGATTGAGGATTCTGATCGTTGAGGATCAATACCTTATCGCAAAACAGGTCGAAATGATTGTTTCGGGCGCAGGGCATCAGGTCGTGGGTATTGCCGGAACGTTAAACGAGGCTTGCAGGCTCGCAATGTCCTCTGAGCCCGACGTCGCATTTGTTGATTTAAGTTTGGCTGACGGGACGACTGGATTGGTTGTCGGCGACTTTATTAGAACGTCTTGCCGGACGCTGGTTGTTTATATGACTGCAAATCTCAGGCGCATACCTGAAGATTTCGCTGGCGCGTTGGGTGTAGTTGAGAAGCCATTCACCAAAACCGATCTGCTCAGCGCGATGGCTTTCTTAACTTCATTTATAAAAAGCGGCCTAATGCCTGATAAGGTACCTGCCAGCCTCAAGCTGGCGCCTCAGGCGCCAGCAGTAATGAGTTAACACGATTGAAATAAGCTAAAATCTTCGATTGCGTTTACAAGGGACTGTCAGGATTTCCGTGTGCGGGCGGCGGGTTGAACATCAGGCCGCCATGGCTCTGGTGAAGCGCTCGCCGAAGATGACGGCGAACTGAGCTTTGGCCATCACCCATTCACGAGGCCCCATCTTCCACTCCTTTTCGGAGCGGTTCAAGACGAGGAAGAGGAGCTTCATCGCAGCCTCGTCGGTTGGGAAGTGTCCTCGGGCGCGCACGGCCCGGCGCAGTTTGGCGTTCAGCGCCTCGATCGCGTTGGTGGTGTAGAGGATGCGACGAACGTCGGCCGGGAAGGCGTAGAACGGCACGACCTCGCTCCAGGCGCGCCGCCAGCTCTGTCCGATCGCCGGATAGCGGCGGCCCCAATGCCCCTCGTCGAACGCACTGAGCGCCGCTTCGCCGGCGGCGGCATCGATGGCGCGGTAGATGCCCTTCAACGCCGCGGCGACGAGCTTTCGGTCCTTGTAGGAGACGAAGTCCAGGCTGTGGCGCAGCAGATGAACGATGCAGGTCTGAACCATGGCCTCGGGATAGACGGCCCGGATTGCGTCAGGGAAGCCCTTCAGGCCATCGACGACAGCCAGCAGGATATCATCGACGCCGCGGTTGCGGAGCTCGTTCATGACGCGCAACCAGAACTTCGCGCCCTCGTTTTGCTCCAACCAGAGGCCTAAAATCTCCTTGGCGCCGTCGGCACGGACGCCCAGGGCAATATGGACGGCCTTGTTGCGGACGACGCCCTCGTCGCGGATCTTGACGCGCAGCGCATCGAAGAACACCAGCGGATAGACCGGCTCCAGCGGCCTTGCCTGCCAGGCCGCGATCTCGTCGAGCACGGCGTCGGTGACGGCGCTGATCAGATCGGGCGAGACCTCGATGCCGTAGAGCTCGCGCAGATGCCCGACGATCTCCCGGGCGCTCATGCCCCGGGCATACATCGAGATGATCTTGTCGTCGAAGCCAGGAAAGCGGCGCTGATACTTGGCGATGAGCTGCGGATCGAACGTCGCCTGTCGATCGCGCGGAATCTCCAGCTCGAT
>NZ_LJHQ01000011.1 GCF_001295925.1 Allobosea sp. AAP35
CCGCTTCGCGGCTTGTCCGGAATGACGGGGAGGTGGGCGACGGCGGCGGGCGATCCCGCAGGGCGATTGATGAGGCCAGACACCAAAAAAGGGGACGGCGATTTCTCGCCATCCCCCAGAATGCTCCGGCAGACGGGCCTTGCGGCCCATCGCTTCCGATCAGCGCGAGTAGAACTCGATGACCAGGTTGGGTTCCATCTGCACCGCATAGGGCACGTCCGTCAGGGTGGGCGTGCGGGTGTAGGTGGCGGTCGATTTGGTGTGGTCGGCGTCGATGTAGTCGGGCACGTCGCGCTCGGCGAGCTGGGCGGCCTCGATCACGATGGCGAGCTGGCGGGAGCTCTCCTTGATCGCGATCACGTCGCCCGGCTTCACCTGGTAGGAGGCGATGTTGACGCGCTTGCCGTTGACCGTGATGTGGCCGTGGTTGACGAACTGGCGGGCCGCGAAGACGGTGGCGACGAACTTGGCGCGGTAGATCACCGCGTCCAGGCGACGCTCGAGCAGGCCAATCAGGTTCTCGCCCGAATCGCCCTTGAGGCGGATCGCCTCGGCGTAGTATCGGCGGAACTGCTTCTCGGAGATCGAGCCGTAATAGCCCTTCAGCTTCTGCTTGGCGCGAAGCTGCGTGCCGAAGTCGGACGGCTTGCCCTTGCGGCGCTGGCCGTGCTGGCCGGGGCCGTATTCACGACGGTTGACCGGGGACTTGGGACGGCCCCAGATGTTCTGACCGAGACGACGGTCAATCTTGTATTTCGCCTCATGGCGCTTCGACATATCGCGTGTCCTCTTGAAGTTCGCGAAGTTGAGGACCGCGCCCTCCTGCTCTCCCGCATGGGGCGGGAGCGACAGATCCGGCTTCCGAAGAAAGCAGATCACGGGTGCGGAAAAAAGCCACGCGGGCCTTTTGGGCCCGCGCGACGTGTGCCTAGAACCATTTGTGACGGCGTTTGTCAAACTTCAAAGCGTCATTCTCGGGCTTGACCCGAGAATCTCTGAGACCAGAAGGCGCTGGTTTTTCGAGATGCTCGGGTCAAACCCGAGCATGACGTGGGGCCTCAATTGCCCAGTGGCATCGGCTCGATGACGACCTCGGCGAGGCCGTAGCCGGCGAGCGCGATGCGCAAGGGTCCGGTGATGCCGGTGCCGTTGGTGAAGACTGCGACGGCCTCGATGGCGACCGTGGAGAGTGCATCGTCCTGCCCCAGCAACTGCACGACGCGGCGCGCGATGGCGGGTGCGGGGTCGATCCATTCGACCGGCCAGGGAGCCAGGCGCCGCATGCGCTCCAGCAGCAGCGGATAATGCGTGCAAGAGAGGGTGACGACATCGGTGCGGGCACCATCGCGCTCGACGAAGCAGGGCGCGATCTCGGCGGCGATGGCGGCGTCATCCGCCGGCTCGCCCTTCAGCACGGCTTCGGCGAGGCCCGCGAGCTTCGTCGAGCCGACCAGCGTGACCTCGCAGCCGCCGGCATAGCTGGCGATCAGGCCGCGCGTGTAATCGCGCGCCACCGTGCCCGGCGTCGCCAGCACCGAGATCAGCCGCGACCGGGTCAGGGCGGCGGCCGGCTTGATGGCGGGCACCGTGCCCACGAACGGAATGGCGAAGCGGGCGCGCAGGGCCGGCAGAACCAGTGTGGATGCGGTATTGCAGGCGATGACGACGAGATCGGGGTGGAAGCGCGCGACCAGCCGCTCCATCACGGCCAGCACGCGCGCGACGAGGTCGCTTTCGGCCAGCCGGCCATAGGGAAAGCCGGCATCGTCGGCGGCATAGACGACATGGGCGTTGGGGTGGGCCTGCATCGTTTTCGACAGCACGGTGAGGCCGCCGAGCCCGGAATCGAAGACGAGGATGGTCGGCGTATGACGCAGCAGCACCGCCGCGCGCGAGGCCGTTCCGGCCAGAAGATCGAGCTGCATGCGCCTGTGAGCCTGCCCGGGTGACGAAGGCGGGGATTCCGCCAGAGCCGGGTTAAGGGACCGTCAAGAGGGCGGAAAGAAGACCGTGCGGATTTGAGTGAATCGGTGTGGTGAACGGTCGGTCATACCCGGGCTGTCATCCCGGACAAGCCGCGCCAGCGGCGCCGATCCGGGATCCATGCCTGAACCTTTCAGGACCAGCGTTCCGGCATGGATCCCGGGTCTTCGCTTCGCTGCGCCCGGGATGACGGCGCGGTTTCATTGCGATCTCTCGGGTCGCGATCCCTCAGGCCTTGATCCGCGCAACCGCCGCGGCCGCCGCACGGCCCGCGAGCGTCGCGCCGCCGACCGTCATCGCGCCGCCGCCGGCCGTGGCCTCGCCTGCGATGAAGAGGCGTCCGCCGATCGGCTCGGCCAGTTGCTCGCGCGCCGCCTCGCGGCCGGGCAGGCAGACGGAATAGGAGCCGCGCGAGAACGGGTCGGTCCACCAGGCGGGGAAGGAGATGCCGGTGATCGCCTTGCCGATGTCGGCGCCGATCATCTTCGTGAGCAACTCGGTCAGATGGTCGCGCGCGGCGTCGGGGCCGGCCGCCGAGAGTTCGCGGGCATGGTCGCCGCCGCAATAGGCGACGATCAGGTCCTTGTCCTCGGGGAAGAGGTCGAAATTCATCAGGCGGCTCGGCGAGCCGGCTTCGAGGAAGCTCGTGCCCGGCGTGATGCCGAAGCGGTCGCCCTCGACCTTGAGCGCGATCTTGGTCAGCGCGCCCATGCCGATGCCGTCGAGCGCATCGCGGTTGCGCGCCGGCAGCTCCGGCGTGAAGCGGATCGCGCCGGCCTTGAGCACGCCGACGGGCACCGTGACGATGCAGGCATTGGCGCGCAGGGTGCCCGAGGGGGTCGTGACCGCGACGCCGGGCCCATCCCAACGGATTTCGCTGGCCGGCTGGTTCAGGCGGATGTCGAGGCCCGCGCCATGCCGCGCGACGAGGTGGCCATAGCCGGAGGGCACGAGGAGATCGTCGCCGGACCAGAGACGCTGGTAGTCCCGCGCCGAGATCCTGTCCGATTCCTCGCCGATCGAGAGCAGCAGGCCGGACGAGGCGATCGGCGCCAAGTCCGGGCCGAGATCGCCGAGCAGGTCCTTCACCGAGAGATCGCGCTTGGTCAGATCGACCGTTTCCAGGCGCCGGTCGATCTGGCCGAAGGCGCCGCGGCGCTTCTGCCGGTCGGCATCCGCCATCGGCCTGCCGTCGGCGAAGACGCGGAAGCCGCCGCCCCACGATTCGCCGGGCGTCGCGATGCCGAGATCGCGCGCGATCTGGACCCAGGGGTTGCGCTCGGCCCAGTGGATGAACATCGCACCCGCATCATAGGCCGGCCCCAGCGAGGTGTCGGTGAAGGCGCGTCCGCCGACGCGGTCGCGCGCTTCCAGCACGATTGCCCTGCGGCCGGCGGCCTTCAGATCATGGGCGGCGGCGAGTCCCGCCGCGCCCGCGCCGATGATGATGACGTCCGCCTCGGCCGCGCTTGCGCCGCGCATGGGCAGTGCCAGCGATGCCGACATCGCAACTGATCCCGTCAACATGGTTCGGCGGTCGAGCATGGGGTGGAAAGGTCCCGTTCTGCCCGCTCATGTTGGGCCCGTATCGCTGCGTTGCAACAGGAACGTGTCGGGCGTGGGGCCCTGACGCGATCACGAGATCGGGAGGCGCGGATTCTGGCTGCGGCCCGCAGGCATTCGGATTGGAGCAATCAAAAACACAGTCTTCATTAGATAAAATCGATTGATGTATCGCTTTTGCATCTGAGTTTGTTCTTGTCGCGGCGACAATTGACAGTCTTCGATTCGATGAATAATCGATGGTAGCCCTAACGACAGTATAGGGCCTTGTTTATACTGATTTTAAAACTTCTGTAGCGCGGCGGCCTGTCCGTCCGCGCCGGCAAGGATGGGCTGAGGCGATGGGGATGCACTCTGGCAGGCTGCGCGAAGGCGTCGCGCTTGGAACCTTGATGGTGATGCTGGCCGCGCCGGCACTGGCGCAACAGTCAGGCCGCAGCCGGGCAGCCCCGGTGGCGCAGGCCACTGAAGCGCCCGTGGTGCTCGACCAGATCACGGTCGAGGGCGCAGCGCCGGGCCAGGCGCTCGTGGCGGGGCCGACCACGACCCGCACCACGCGCGAGCAGCTCGACCGCCAGCAGGTCCAGAGCCTCAGCGACCTCGCCAACCGGGTCGAGGCCGGCATCAGCTTCAATCGGCAGAACAACTCACTCAACATCCGCGGTCTCGACGGCGCGCGCGTGCTGACGACGGTCGATGGCATCCGCCAGCCCTTCCTGATCGACAGCCGCGTTACCCGCGGCGGCACCTCCGCCTTCGATTTCGACTCGCTGTCGACGCTCGACCTGTTGCGCGGCCCCAGCGGCGGCAGCACGCTCGGCAGCGGCGGGCTCGGCGGCGTGCTGGCCGTGCGCACGCTCGATCCCGAGGACATCATCCGCAATGGCCGCAGCTACGGCGCGCTGGCCAAGACGGGCTTCGACAGCACCGACAGGGCCGTGTTCGGCAGCGCGGCGGGTGCCGCGCGCTGGAACAACAGCTGGGCCCTGATCCAGGGCGGCTTCCGCAGCGGGCACGAGACCGGCAATGGCGGCAACGTCAAGACGATCGGCGCGGCGCGAACCGAGCCCAATCCGCGTGATTTCGACCAGTACAGCTTCCTGGCCAAGCTCCACCAGTATTCCAATGACCAGGCGCATCGCTTCGGGCTGACGGCGGAGACCTTCAAGCGCTCTGACCGCGTCTACAATCGCGACAACTCCGTCTCGCTGACCGGGAATTACCGTCCCGGCTCCTATCGCTCGGGGGAGGACGTCGAGCGCGACCGCGTCTCGCTGAGCTACGACTACAAGATGCCGGGCTCGTTCTTCGACGAGGCGCATGCGCTGGCCTATTGGCAGCGGTTGAAGCGCAACGACCTGACCAACGGCTATCGCTACACCAGCATCGTCGGCAACTATGCGCGCAACAACGAGAACGAGGAAGAGGCCTACGGGTTCAACGGCCACGTCATCAAGAGCTTCAACACCGGCATGTTCTCGCACCGCATCCTGGCCGGCACCGAGCTGCGGATGTCGAGCCTGGAGCAGTACAGCGCCGGCTCCGATGCCTGCCCCACACGGCCGGCTTCAGGGGTCTATACGGGAGCGTTCACGACCTGCAACAACATCCCCACCAACCAGGCCGAGCAGCCCAAGGTCGATGGCCGGCTGGCGGGGTTCTACATTCAGGACGAGATCGGCCTGCTGGAGAACCGGCTGCGCGTGACGCCGGGCCTGCGCTACGACTGGTATGAGGAGAAGCCGCAGGCCACCCCGGCCTATACCAATGGGGCTTCGCGCCCGGTCGGTCTGCCGGCGTCTTCAAGCGATTCGGCCTGGTCGCCGCGCATTCGGCTCGAATACGACGTGCTGAAGAACGCGCCCTGGTTCAAGGACGTCACCGTCTTCGCGCAATGGGCCAAGACCTTCCGCCCGCCGACCGCCAACGAGCTTTATGGCCGCTTCGGCTCGCCGACGACCTATCTGCGCAGCGGTAATCCGGATCTGCGCCCCGAAACCGGCAATGGCATCGATGTCGGCCTGCGCTTCGGCGACAAGGCCTTTGGCGGCTCGCTGACCTATTTCCACACCGATTACCGCAACTTCATCGACACCTACCAGTCTCAGGCCCCTTGCGTCGGCGGGCTCTACTGCCAGGGCGGCATCACCAGCTTCCGCAATGTGGCGCGGGCCGAGATCCAGGGCTTCGAGGCCAATCTGCAATACGCCTTCGCCGAGAACTGGCTGGCGCGCGGCTCGTTTGCCTACACCCGCGGCAAGAACAAGGACGACGACACCTTCCTGAATTCGATCTCGCCGATGCAGGGCATCATCGCCATTGCCTATGGCACCGAGCGCTGGGGGGCGGAAGTCTCGACCAAGCTTGCGGCGGCCCGCGACGACGTCGCCGCAACGACCGGCGCGACGCAGGGCTTCAAGGCGCCGGGCTATGCGATCTTCAACGCGACCGCCTGGTGGAAGCCGCTGCCGCAGATCGCCGATCTCGAACTCCAGATCGGCGTCTACAACATCTTCGACCGCACATACTGGGACGCGGTCAATGTGCCGACCGGCGTGCTGGCCCAGGCCCGCGACTACTACAGCGAGCCCGGCCGGACCGTGAAGGCGACGATGAAGGTCCAGTTCTGACGAACCTCGCGTTTTCGAGACCCGGGATCGTCACCGGCCGGCCCTTCGGGGTCGGCCTTTTTTGTCTCGGGGTCTGTAGAGCCAAGGTTCGCCTTGCCGTCATCCCGGGCTTGCCCCGGGATCCATCGTAAGGCTCCGGAGCTCTATGATGGATTCCGGCGCTCCGCTGCGCTGCGGCCGGAATGACGGGGTCGCATGGACCATCGGCGGTCACTTTCCCTCGGCCGGCTTTGGCACGCGCAGCCGCCTGGGCCCTTCGGTCAGAGATTTGAAGACGCCGCGCAGCGTGCGGGCCTCCTGCTCGGTCATGGCGAGGCGATGCAGGATGTCGCGCAGATTGGCGGTCATGATCTGCTTCTTGCCGGGAGGGAAGAAGCCGCAAACATCGAGCTCGGCCTCGAGATAGTCGAACATCGACAGAACCGTCGCCCGCGTCGCCGGCGGCGAGTCGGTGTGCTCGCGGAAGGTCGGCTGGCCGTCGGTCGCCTTGAACCATTCATAGCCGGCCAGCAGCACGGCCTGGGCGAGGTTCAGCGAGGCGAAGGCGGGGTTGACCGGAAAGGTCAGGATCGCGTCGGCAAAGGAGATCTCCTCATTGGTCAGGCCGATGCGCTCGCGCCCGAAGAGGATGCCGACGCGTTCGCCCTCGCCGATGCGCGCCGCAACCGGCGGCATGGCTTCGGCTGGCGTCACCACGCGCTTCATCTGGCCGCGCTCGCGCGCGGTCGTCGCCAAAACATAGTTGAGATCGGCGATGGCCTCGGCGGCAGTCGGATAAAGCCGTGCCGTTTCCAGGATATGCGTCGCGCCCGAAGCCGCCGCCATGGCGCCCTTCTTCAGCCCGCCGCCGCCCGGCCAACCGTCGCGCGGCGCGACCAGCCGCATCTCGGACAGGCCGAAATTCGCCATGGCGCGCGCGCACATGCCGATGTTCTCGGCCATCTGCGGCTCGACCAGGATGATCACGGGGGCCGGGGTCGCGACGGGCGCGCGGGTATGGTCTGTGCCGGAGCCGGGCATGGGTGTGTCTCGTCATTCCCGGCGAAACGGAACCGGCGACCGGCGACGTCTCCCAAAGACATCGCCGGGTCAAGCCCGGCGATGTCGGAGGCTCAGCCCGCAGCTGCTTCCACCGCCGCCAGCACCCGCAGCGTGTTGCCGCCGGCGAGCTTTTCGAGGTTGTCCTCAGACCAGCCGCGCCGGATCAGCTCGGCGATCAGGGCGGGGAAGACGCTCGTATCCTCAAGCCCTTCGGGGTTGATCCAGCCGAAAAAGTCCGAGCCGATGCCGACATGGTCATGGCCGATGCGCTTGGCCAGGTATTCGAGATGGTCGCAATACTGCGCCAACGTCGCCTTCGGCTTCGGCCCGGCCTTGGCGGCGAGCTCGGCCTCGGCCTTGTCGTGGTCGAGCCCCTCGGGGGTCTTGCCGAACTGGTCCTTGGCCGGCTTGTGCCAGTCGCGCGAGGCCTGGCTGATGAAATCGGGCACGAAGGTCGCCATCACCACGCCGCCATTGGCCGCGACGCGGTCGAGCACGTCGTCGGGCACGTTGCGCGGATGGTCGCAGAGCGAAAAGGCGTTGGAATGCGACCAGACCACCGGCGCGCGGGTGACGTCGAGCGTGTCGTGCATCACCTTGGGCGAGACATGGGCGAGGTCGACGACCATGCCGAGCGTGTTCATCCGGCCGATCACCGCCTTGCCGAACCCGGTCAGACCATTGTGGCGCGGGGCATCGGTGGCGGAATCGCACCAGTCATGGCTGTCATTGTGGCACAGCGTCATCAGCCGGATGCCGAGATCGAAATAGGCGTCGAGCGCGTCGATCTCGTTGTCGAGCGCCGTGCCGTTCTCGATCGTCATGAACAGCGCGATGCGCCCTTCCGCCTTCGCGGCCATGACATCGGCGGCGGAGAGGCCGGGGCTGAAGACATCGGCGTGGCGCTTGAGAATGTCGCGCATCAGCGCGATCTGGGCGAGCGCGAAACCGGCGGGCTTGGGGTGCTTGGGCGGGACATAGGCCGCGAAGAACTGGCCGGCCATCTTGCCCGCCTGCATGCGGGGGATGTCGGTGTCGCCCCTCTCGTGGATCGTCGTCAGGTCGTAGAGGCCGACATCGCCCTTAGCCGTGCGGTCGATCCGGATGACGTAGGGCAGGTCGTTATGTCCGTCGATCAGCGGGGCGCGGTCGAGCAGCGCCAGGGCCGCGGCATAGGCATTGTCCTGGACGGGTGGTTTGGCGAGGGCCATGGGGCAAGCCTTGGGTTTGGAATCGAGGGCGGCCGCCACCGTGGCAGTTCGCGGGTGAAGAGGCGAGGGGCGCGGTGCAGGGCTGGTCTTCGCGTCATGCTCGGGCGCAGCGCAGACCCCAGCATCTCCGGCAAGAGATTCTAGGGTCTCCGCTGCGCTTCGCCCGAGAATGACGTGCTTCGTCAGCCGAACCGCGCCGGCGCGAACGGTGTCGGGTCGACGAAGACCTTCTGGCCGGTGACCATCTCGGCGATCATGCGGCCGGTGACGGCGGCCAGCGTCAGCCCGTGATGGGCGTGGCCGAAGGAGAACCAGAGGTTCTTGTGCTTGGGCGCCGGGCCGATGATCGGCATCATGTCCGGAGTCGCCGGGCGGCGGCCGAGCCAGGGTTCGGGGTCGATCCGATCACCCAGCGGGAATAGCGTGCGGGCGATCGGCTCGGCGCGGGCGAGTTGCACCGGGCTCGGCGCGGCGTCGCGATCGGCAAATTCGGCGCCCGTGGTGAGGCGGATGCCCTGCTGCATCGGCGCCAGGAAATAGCCGCGCTCATGGTCGAGGACAGGATGATTGAGCACCGCATTGCCCTGCGCCTTGTAGTGCATGTGATAGCCGCGCTTGACCGCCAGGGGCAGGTTGTAGCCAAGCTTGCGTGAGAGCACGTCGGCCCAGGGGCCGAGCGCGACGACCACGTCGCGGGCCTTGGCGGTGCTGCCGTCGGCCAGCGTGACGCTCCATTCCGCGCCCTGCTGGGTCAGCGTGGCGGCATCGCCCAGCGCGAGCTTGCCGCCGAGTTCCTCGAAGCGCGCGACATAGGCCTTGGAGAGCCCGAGCGGGTCGATCACCGTGACCGGGTCGGTCCAGTGCAGGCCGCCGATGAGGCTGTCATGGTCGAGATGGGGCTCCTCGGACTTCAGGGTCGGCATGTCGAGCGGCCTGAAGTTCAGGCCGAAATCGCGCTTCCAGCGCGCGGCCTCGGCCAGGCGCGCATCCTGCTCGGCCGTGGTGCGGAACACCTTCATCCAGCCCTTGCGGCGCAGCAGCCCGGTGGCGCCGGACTCGGCGGCCAGCGCGTCATGCTCGCTGACGCAATGCTCGATCAGGGTGGCGTATTTCCGGGCGATCGCCTCGTGCTGCGAGGCGCGCGAATGCATCCAGTAGGAGAACAGGAAGGGGGCGAGCTTGGGGATAGCGCGCCAATGATAATGCGCGTCGATGGTGTTGTTCATCGCGTATCGCAGCAGCGCGCCGAAATCATGCGGGAAGCCGTAAGGGTAGACGCCCTCGCGCTGGATCAGGCCGGCATTGCCGTAGCTGGTCTCCTCGCCCGGCCCGCGCCTGTCGACGAGCAGGACCGAGCGCCCGGCCTTTTGCAGATGCAGCGCCACCGAAATGCCGACGATGCCCGCGCCGAGAACGATCGTATCCGTCGCCATGATCTGCTCCTGCCAGTCCCCACCGACGTAAAATGAGCTGTTTGCGCGGCCTTGTCAGCGTCGCGGTCGGTTTTTGCGCGGTTGCGGCACAAGTTTCGCAAGATTTGCGCCAGCGGGGGCGTCAGCTCTCGCATCAGCCTGCAATGCACGGTCGTGACGCAATTTCCTGCCGACGCAGGGCGGGGCTGTCGTGATGGCGGGTGACGGGCCTGCGGGGATCGGCCAGTGTCGGCGTCCTTTCGCAGACGAGTCTCACGCTTTTCATGCTCATGCGCATCGCCGCTTCACTGGCCGCCGGCCTCGCCTGGCTTGGGCGCTACGGCACGCAAGGCTTTGCGCTGTCGATCTTTCTCGGGCTGGCGCTGCCGCAGTTTTCGGCTGCGGCGCGGCCGCTGCTGCCGGTGACGATCTTCTGCTTCACCACCATCGTCTTCATGCGGGCCGATATCGGCATCATCGCCGGCCTGCTGCGCCGGCCCGGCAAGCTGATCCTGACCTGCCTGTGGATGGTCGCGGCACCGGTCGTCGTCCTAGGCGGCGCCTTCCTGCTCGTGGGGCGCGACGCCATCGATCCCGGGCTGCTGCTGGGCCTGGCGATCCTGGCTGCCGCGCCGCCGATCATGTCCTCGCCGGCGGTCGCGATCATCTACGGGTTCGAGCCGTCTCTGATCATCGCAGGCGTCATCATCACCACGGTGGCGAGCCCGATCATCGCGCCGATGCTGGTCGATCTGCTGGCGGGGTCGGCCGTGCCGCTCGACCGTTGGGCGCTGACGTTGCGGCTGCTGTTCTTCGTCGGTGGTGGCATGGCGGCGGCGGCCGTTCTGCGCTTCTCGCTCGGCATGGTCCGCATCAAGGCGATGAAGGCCAATCTCGATGGCTTCGGCGTGCTGATGTATTTCACCTTCGCCATCGCGGCGATGGACGGCGTCACGCAGGCCGCCTTCGACACGCCGGCGCGTGTCAGCTTCTTCCTCGCCTGCGCCTTCGCGGTGTCGATCATCGGGCTCGTCGTGAGTTACCTCGCCTTGCGCTTTCTGCGCCGTTCCGAGCGTTTCATGGTCGGCTACGGCGCCGGACAGCGCAACATGGGCATGATCGTCGCGGCGCTGGGAGCGGGCGTGCCGCCCTCGACCTTTTTGTTCTTCGCGCTGGCGCAGTTTCCGATCTATCTGATGCCCTGGCTGCTCAGCGGTATCGCGGGGCGCATCCGTCGTGAAGAAGCGGCTGCTGACGGCGCCTGACGGCGGGTTTTGCGAAGAAGGCTCCGTTGTTGTGGGAGCCTGGCGTCATGATCACCCTGTATTCCGGCCCGCTGAGCCTGTTTTCCCGCAAGGTCGAGATCGCGCTGCGGGAGAAGGGCCTGGCCTTCGAGCGGATCATGGTGCCGTTCGACCAGGCCGCCGGCTACGAGCCCCAACACCCCGAGGTGCTGGCTCTCAATCCGAAGGGGCAGGTGCCGGTCCTGACCGATGACGGGCTGGTGCTCTACGACTCGACCGTGATCGTCGAGTATCTCGACGAGGCCTATCCGCAGCCGCCGCTCTACCCGCAGACCCCGGCCGAGCGTGCGCGCTGCCGGCTCGACGAACTCTTCGCCGACGAGATCCTGCTGCAGGCGCTGAAGCCGCTGATGCATCGCACCGGGCCGGTCGCGGCCGATCCGGTCCGGCGGGCGGCGCGAGGTGCCGACGCGCTGATCGCGGAGCAGGCACTGGCCGGCCATCACGCCCGGCTTGAGGAGAGGCTGGCGGGGCGGGAGTTCTTCGGGCCGATGCTCTGCGCGGCCGATATCGCGCTGTTCATGGGGCTGCTCTTCGGCCGGCGGCTGGGTGGGCCGTCCTTCGTAGGCCATCCTGGCCTGTCCGGCTGGTTTTCAAGACTCACCGAGCGGCCCGCCTTCGCACAGGTCGCGGCCGAGATCGCGGAAGCCGACCGGCGGCTGTCGGTGCCGGTCGCGCTGCCCTGAGATCGCGTGGGGCTTACGGCAAAACCGCATTTCCCTTTGCGAGCCGATGCTCTAAACCGCGCGGCATGAGCGCTCCCATCCGCATCGCCCCGTCCATTCTCTCGGCCGACTTCTCGAAGCTCGGCGAGGAGGTGCGCGCCATCGACGAGGCCGGCGCCGACTGGATCCACTGCGATGTGATGGACGGGCATTTCGTGCCCAACATCACCTTCGGGCCCGATGTGCTGAAGGCGATCCGCCCCCACACGACCAAGTTCTTCGACGTGCATCTGATGATCGCGCCGGTCGATGCGTATATCGAGCCCTTCGCCAAGGCCGGCGCCGATCTGATCTCCTTCCATGTCGAGGCGGGCCCGCATCCGCACCGGACGCTGCAGGCGATCAAGGCGCAGGGCAAACAAGCCGGCATCGTGCTGAACCCCGGCACGCCGGCCGGCATGGTCGAGCCGCTGCTCGACGATCTCGACCTCGTCCTGCTGATGACCGTCAATCCCGGCTTCGGCGGGCAGAGCTTCATCCATTCCGTGCTGCCCAAGATCGCGCAGGTCAGGGCGCTGATCGGCGAGCGGCCGATTGCGCTCGAGATCGATGGCGGCGCCACGGTCGAGACCGCGCCGCTGGCGGCCAAGGCGGGGGCGGATGTCTTCGTCGCCGGTTCTGCCGTGTTCAATGGCGGCCCGGCCGCTTATGCCGGCAATATCGCCGCGATCCGTGGGGCGGCCGAAGCGGCGCGCGGGGAGTGGGTTTGAGAATTTAAACTGCGCCGTCATTCCGGGCGCAGCGAAGCGGAGACCCGGAATCCATGCCGGAGCATCACTTATCAAGGCTCAGGCATGGATCCCGGATCGGCGCCGCTGCGCGGCTTGTCCGGGATGACGGCGCCCATCGTGTGAAAGATGTCAAATGATCCCGCGCTATTCCCGCCCCGAGATGGTCGCCATCTGGGAGCCGCAGACCCGGTTCAAGATCTGGTTCGAGATCGAGGCGCATGCCACCGACAAGCTCGCCGAGCTCGGCGTGGTGCCGAAGGAGGCCGCCGCGACGATCTGGGCCAAGGCGAAGGACGCGACCTTCGATGTCGCCCGCATCGACGAGATCGAGCGCGTCACCAAGCATGACGTGATCGCCTTCCTGACGCATCTGGCCGAGATCGTCGGCCCCGAGGCGCGCTTCGTCCATCAGGGCATGACCTCCTCGGACATCCTCGACACGACGCTCTCGGTGCAGCTCGCTCGCGCCACCGACATCCTCATCGCCGATGTCGATGCGCTGCTCGCCGCCATCAAGCGCCGCGCCTTCGAGCACAAATTCACCCCGACGATCGGCCGCTCGCACGGCATCCATGCCGAGCCGGTGACCTTCGGGCTCAAGCTCGCCCAGGCCTATGCCGAGTTCGATCGCTGCCGGGCGCGCCTGATCGCGGCCCGGGCGGAGATCGCCACCTGCGCGATTTCGGGCGCGGTCGGCACCTTTGCCAATATCGACCCCAGCGTGGAGGCCTATGTCGCGGAGCAGATGGGCCTGAGTGTCGAGCCGGTTTCGACGCAGGTGATCCCGCGCGACCGGCATGCGATGTATTTCGCGACGCTGGGCGTCGTCGCCTCCTGCGTCGAGCGGCTGGCGACCGAGATCCGGCACCTGCAGCGCACCGAGGTCTATGAGGCGGAAGAGTTCTTCTCAGCCGGCCAGAAGGGCTCCTCGGCGATGCCGCACAAGCGCAATCCCGTCCTGACCGAGAACCTGACCGGCCTTGCTCGCCTCGTGCGCGGCATGGTCGTGCCGGCGCTGGAGAATGTCGCGCTCTGGCATGAGCGCGACATCTCGCACTCCTCGGTCGAGCGCATGATCGGCCCCGATGCCACCGTGACGCTCGACTTCGCCCTGGCGCGGCTGACCGGCGTCATCGACAAGCTGCTGATCTACCCCGACAACATGCGCAAGAATCTCGACAAGCTCGGAGGCCTGCACAACTCCCAGCGTGTCCTGCTGGCTCTGACGCAGGCGGGCGCGAGCCGCGAGGAGAGCTATTCCCTGGTCCAGCGCAACGCGATGCGGACCTGGGAGCATGGCGAGGATTTCCTCACCAATCTCAAGAAGGACGCCGAGGTCACGGCCCGGCTGACGGCCGCCGAGCTCGAGGCGATGTTCGACGAGGGCTACCACTTCAAGCATGTCGACACGATCTTCGCCCGGGTGTTCGGGGAGAGTTGACTAGGCCTTCAGAAAGTGGGTCAATTCGATTCAACGCTACAACATAGGGTGTGTCGAGCCTGTGTCGATACCCAACATATTGAATTCGTCGCAGCTTGAACTCGATCTCGTTATCCCCGAGGTTCGGGTCAATGTCGCGCTTCTCAGCCCCCGCGAAATATGGCTGCGACTAGATGCGCGAATGATATCTGACCTTGTAGAAGACCGTCGCGTCGAATTTAAACGACCGCAGATAGAGCTAAAAGACTTAGCTCCATATTTTAGCATGTGGTCCAACACGCCTGAAGGCGGAATTCTGATCATTGGATGCAAAAGCGACGGCTCGCCGGTTGGTTGCAGTAGCGTTGGCCAACGCAAGATGAATGAAATCGAGAGGCTCCACCTCGTTTATTGTCCTCTCGCCAAGCACGAGTATCGTAGAATAGAATGTATTGGTGATTTGCCGTCAGATTATATATTGGCGATATACGTTCCTTATGCGGGGCGTCTAGTGGAGACAAACAAAAATCAAGCATTTATCAGATATGGAGATTCGATTCACGAAATGTCCGATGAGGAGAGGCGAGATTTTCGTAACGCGACCCGCGAGCCTCCATTCGAACTAGAAGAGGCGCATATATCGTATCCGCTTGGATTCAATATGGCGATCGTTAGAAAATTTTGCCAGAATTATCGGGATGACGAAGGCCTTGATCACCTTAGCGATGAGGAAATCTTGGAATTGAGAAATCTTGGCCGTCGTGACGAGGGCCGGTTTATACCTAACAAGGCTTTGGCCATATTGGCCGGAAACAATCCTCGCTCTCTGATACCAGGTTGCAGGGTTCGAGTTCAGAGATTTTCTGGACGTGCAGAAGGTGAAGGTGAAACATACAGGCCCCTGTTTGATCGATTTATCGAAGGTAATATCGTCGAAATTATTGAAGAGTCGCGCTCTATAATTAATACTCTGGTTCATGACATAACATGGATGAACGACGAGGGGAAATTTATTACAACAAAGGAATACCCTGTCGACGCGTGGTTTGAAGCGCTTGTGAATGCATGCGTTCATCGGTCTTACAGTTTTAGTGGTGCTGAAGTTACAATCAAACTATTCGAGGATCGTTTGGAGGTAGAGAGCCCCGGTGGTTTTTATCCGCCAGTAACAGAGAAAAACATTTACGAAGTGCGGGCGGCTCGAAACCACCACCTGATGGATGCACTTCGTAGCCTCGGATATGTACGTATGGCTCGCGAAGGAACCCGACGTATGCGCGAAAGCATGCGAAGATGGGCGCTTCCTGAACCCGCATTCCGCCAACAGTCAATACACGGGGTGGTGGTGAGGGTGCTTTTACAAAACAATATCGAACTGCGGAAACGAGAGACAGATCGTGATTTCGTCAATTTTTTTGGGGGTGATCTGTGGCTTGAACTGCCCGAGCATGAGCGAAAAATTGCTTCGTTCGCACTAAGGAATACGAATATCAATGTAAGTGATGCACAAAGAATAACTGGTCGGACTTGGAAAACTAGCAAGAAGGATCTGGAACGACTTGTTGAAAAGAAAGTTCTGATATTCGTTCCTGGTATGTACGAGCGGGATCCGCAGGCTCACTATTCAGTCCGCCCATCAGAATTCTGAACGCATGAAAACCTCCGACACCGACATTCTCATCGTTCCCGGCTGGTCCGGCTCGGGGCCCGATCACTGGCAGAGCCGCTGGGTCGCCAAGCTCTCGACCGCGCGGGTGGTCGAGCAGGAGGACTGGCACACGCCGTCGCGGCTCTGGGCGGAGCGCATCGTCGCGGCGGTGCGGGCGGCGACGCGGCCGGTCGTGCTGGTCGGGCATTCCTGCGGCGTCAGCGCGATCGCGCATGCGGCCGAGCATCTGCACTTCGGCGAGGTGACCGGTGCCTTTTTGGTGGCGCCCGCAGCCGAGCGCGCCAAGCGCGAGCTGCCGGGCATGACGCCGGCCTTCGCCGCGCACCGGCGCGCGCTGCTGCCCTTCCGCAGCGTGCTGATCGCCAGCACCGACGATCCCTACTGCACGCCCGAAGAGGCGAAGGAACTGGCTGAAGCCTGGGGCGCGGAGTTCGTCGATGCGGGCGAGAGCGGGCACATCAACACCGAATCCGGGCACGGGCCCTGGCCCGACGGGCTGCTGCGTTTTGCCGGCTTTCTCAGGAGCTTGACGGCGGTTCCGCAGAAGCCGATTCAGGGCTGAGCACTGGTCCGACCCGCGGAGTCATCCCGGCCGGAGCGAAGCGCAGAGCCGGGATCCATGCCTGAACCGTTCCGGAATAGATCCCGGGTCTTCGCTGCGCTGCGCCCGGGATGACGGCGCGTTTCAGGTATAGATTGCCCTCGAGGTTCCCCCCAAAAACAAAACCGCCCCGGCTTTCACCGGGGCGGTCTCATTTCAGCCCGTCGGGCGATCAGCCTTCGAGATCAATTCTCGACATAGGTGATCTTGCCGTCGGCGCCCTTCTTCCAAGTGTACATGGTGTAGTCGGGGCGCGTGATGTCGCCCTTCTTGTCGAAGGCGAGATCGCCGATGACGGTCTTGACCGGGGCGCCACCGGCGAGAGCCGCCGCGACCTTCTTGGGATCGACCGAATTGGCGCGCTTGGCGCCTTCGGCCATGACCTGAACAGCGGCGTAGCTGTACAGGGTGTAAGCCTCGGGCTTGAACTTCTTGGCCTCGAATTTCTTGACGATGGCGGCGGCCTCAGGACGCTTCTGCGGGTCCGGCGGGAAGGTCATCAGCGTGCCCTCGACGCCGGGGCCGCCGATCGTGGCGAATTCGTCGGTGGTGATGCCGTCGCCGGAGATCAGCACGGCCTTGACGCCCTGGTCGCGCATCTGGCGCACGATCAGCCCGCCTTCGGTGTGCAGGCCGCCCCAGTAGACGTAATCGGCGCCGACCGACTTGATCTTCGAGATCAGGGCCGAGAAGTCCTTCTCGCCAGCGTTGACGCCCTCATAGAGCACGTCCTTGATACCGGCCTTGACCAGGCCCTTGCGGGTCTCGTCGGCGAGGCCCTGGCCATAGGTGGTCTTGTCGTGGATGACCGCGATCTTCTTGTCCTTGAAGTTCTTGGCGATATAGGCCGCCGCGACTTCGCCCTGCTGGTCGTCGCGGCCGCAGACGCGGAAGGTGTTCCAGAGGCCGCGCTCGGTGATCTTGGGGTTGGTGGCCGAAGGCGAGATCATCAGGATGCCGTTTTCGGCATAGACTTCCGAAGCCGGCATCACGACGCCGGAGTTGAAGTGGCCGACGACCCATTTGATGCCGTCGCCGACGAACTTGTTGGCGACGGACACGCCCTGTTTCGGATCGCCGACATCGTCGCCGACCGAGAGCACCAGCTTCTGGCCGAGGATGCCGCCAGCCGCGTTGATGTCTTCGACAGCCTGCTCGGTGCCGTTCTTCAACTGGGCACCGAAGGCAGCGTTGGCGCCTGTGATCGGACCGGCGACGCCGAGCTTGATCTGAGCGTTGGCCACGCCGGAAAAGACGATGACCGCGCCGAGCGCGATGCTGCTCAACAGCAGTTTCTTCATGTGATGAGACTCCCCTGCATTATATCCATGAACGGGCTGGATGGTCCGCCCGTCTCGGCGCGTGGTGCCACCGTGATACGCAGTCTTGCGCGTTTTCCGGTGTCTGTCACGTGACAAGCTCTCGATGATTCTGGTTCTTTAGACGGGCTTTCCGGCATCTTCCCGAGCCTTCCAGGAGAAGGCGCCGGTACGCTCGTAAAGCCAGCGATACTGTGTCGTCATCTGCCGGGCGCGGTTGTAGCGCCAGCCGGCGAAGCCGAAGCCCATCAGGATGACGGTATCGACGACGTAGTAGTGCAGCGTCAGCAGAGTCGCCTCGAACAGAGCGAAATGGATGAAGCGGACGACGAGGCCGAGAACGAGGATGTAGGCGACGAGTTGGATGGTCGGCTTCCAGGTCAGGGCCATGGCGCGGCCGGTCATCCAGGCGAGCCAGCCGCCCATCACCACGCTCACCAGCAGGAAGAGCCAGACCGTGGATTCTTCATAGAGGATGCCCTGCATGTCAGTGCTTCCCGCCTTCGAGATAGGCCGCCTGCACCTGCGGATTGGACAGGAGTTCCTGCCCGGTGCCGTTCATGGTGATGACGCCGTTGACCATGACATAGCCGCGATGGGCGAGCTTGAGCGCGTGGAAGGCGTTCTGCTCGACCAGGAAGACGGTCAGCCCTTGCGTCTTGTTGAGTTCGCGGATCGCCTCAAAGATCTGCTTGACGATCAGCGGGGCTAGGCCGAGCGACGGCTCGTCGAGCAGCAAGAGCTTGGGCCGCGCCATCAGCGCGCGGGCGATCGCCACCATCTGCTGCTCGCCGCCCGACAGCGTGCCGCCGCGCTGCTGCAGCCGCTCCTTGATGCGCGGGAAGAGGGTGCAGATCTTGTCGAGGTCCTCGTCGAAATGAGCGAGGTTGCGCACGGCGGCGCCCATCTGCAGATTCTCGAACACGGTCATGCGCGGGAAGATGCGGCGACCTTCAGGCGACTGGGCAATCCCCAGGCGCGCGATCAGATGGCTCGGCATCTTCGTGATGTCGCGCCCCTCATAGGTGATGGTGCCCTCGCGTGCCTGAGGATTGCCGAAGATCGTCATCATCAGGGTGGATTTGCCGGCGCCATTGGCGCCGATCATGGTGACGATCTCGCCTTCGCGGACGTCGAGATCGACGCCTTTCAGCGCGATGATCTTGCCGTAATAGGTCTTGACGCCGCGAACGGCGAGAAGCGGCTGCGCCTGGGTTTGGGGCAGGGGCTGCGGTTGAGACACGGGTTGAGCCAGAGTTTGAGCCTCGGTCACGCGATTCCGACCTCCGCTTCGACGGCCGCGACTTCGTCGTCGTCGACCCCGAGATAGGCTGCGATCACCTTCGGATCGGCCTGGACCTGCGCCGGCGTGCCGTCGGCGATCTTGGTGCCGTAGTCCAGCACCACGACATGGTCGGAGATTTCCATCACCACCGACATGTCGTGCTCGATCAGGAGCAGCGCCGTGCCGATGTCCTGGCGGATCGACAGCAGCAATTCGTTGAGGTCGTGGCTCTCGCGCGGGTTGAGGCCGGCGGCCGGCTCGTCGAGGCAGAGCAACACGGGATCGGTGCACATGGCACGCGCGATCTCCAGCCGGCGCTGGTCGCCATAGGGCAGGTCGGCGGCGGGATCGTCGGCGCGGTCGATCAGGTTGATCTTCTCCAGCCAGAATTTGGCCTTCTCGATCGCCTCGTTCTCGCGCGCCTTGTAGCCGCCGATGCCGAGCACCCCAAGAAACGTATAGCCCGAGGCGATCATGAGCGGATTGTGCTGCGCGACCAGCAGGTTTTCCAGAACAGTCATGCCGCCGAAGAGCCGGATGTTCTGGAAAGTGCGGGCGACCTTGGCCTTCCACGAGATCTGGAAGTCCGGCAGGCGCTCGAGCAGGTAGCTGGTTCCGCTGTCCTGCGTCAGCGTGATCATGCCTTCGCTCGGCTTGTAGAAGCCGGTGATGCAGTTGAACACCGTGGTCTTGCCGGCGCCGTTGGGGCCGATCAATGCGGTGATGTCGCCCTTGCGGGCCTCGAAGGAGAGGTCGTTGACGGCGGTGAGACCGCCGAAGCGCATCGTCAGATGCTCAACCTGAAGCAGAGGCTTGCCGTGGGGGGCAGAGACCGGCGGGAGAGACGTCGCCATCAGCCGTGACCCTCCTGGACCATGTCGGCCGAGATCGTCTTCTTCTCCTTCAGGAAGGCGGTCGGTTCGCGTGTCGAGATCAGGCCGCGCGGCTTCCAGATCATGATCAGGACCATGGCGAGGCCGAAGATCAGCATGCGGTACTTGGTTGGGTCGAAGTCGTTGCCGAAGATCGCCTTGAGCCATTCGAGCTCGCGCAGCAGTTCGGTGCCGCCGATCATCACGATGGCGGCGATGGCGCAGCCCCAGAGCGAGCCCATGCCACCGAGCACGACAATCGCCAGGATAATCGCCGATTCCATGAAGACGAAGGATTCAGGCGAGATGAAGCCCTGCCGCGCCGAGAAGAAGGCGCCCGCGAAGCCGCCGAACATGGCGCCGATCGAGAAGGCGGTGAGCTTGGTCGAGGTGGTGTTGATGCCGAGCGAGCGGCAGGCGATCTCGTCCTCGCGCAGGGCTTCCCAGGCTCGGCCGACCGGCAGGCGGCGGAGGCGCAGCGAGACGAAGGCGGTCAGCAGCGCCAGCGCCAGGATCAGGTAATACAGAAAGATCGTTCGGTAGAGCGGCGAGAATTCGAGCCCGAAGCGCGCCGCGAAGCCGTCGTCATTGGCATTGAACGGGATGCCGAAGAAGGTCGGGCGCGGGATGCCGGAGATGCCGGCATAGCCGCCGGAAAAATCGACCCAGTTGATCAGGACGAGGCGGATGATCTCGCCGAAGGCGAGCGTCACGATGGCGAGATAGTCGCCGCGCAGGCGCAGCACCGGGAAGCCGAGCAGCATGCCCCAAAAGGCGGCGAGAATCCCTGAGAGCGGCAGCAGGATCCAGAAGGAGAGGCCGAAATTCTTGGCCAGCAGCGCATAGGAATAGGCGCCCACCGCATAGAAGGCGACGTAACCGAGATCGAGCAGGCCGGCGAGGCCGACGACGATGTTCAGACCCCAGCCGAGCATGACGTAGATCAGGATCTGGATGCCGAAATTGTCGATCCATTTCAGCGCGCCGCCCCAGCCCGCCAGATTGATCGCGATGATCGGGAAGGTGACGAGGAAACCCAATCCGAACAGCGAGAACTTGCGCGAATGGCGCTGGAAGAACGCGAAGGTGCCGTGCGGCAGGAAGCGCGCCATGGACTTCCGCCCCGCCGCGCCCTGCTTGCGCAGGACGATCAGCAGGCGGCCGACGAAGACGATCAGCACGGCCCAGGCGACAGCATCCCAGCGCGGATCGAGCACCAGGACGTTTTCCATGTTCTGGCGCGTGCCCCAGGCGATGATGGGGATGCACAGGCCGAAGGTGATGAGCGCGGCGAAGCCGGCTTCCTTCACCGCCGCCTTGTAGTCGCGCTGACCGGCGACCGGCGACACTTCCACGGTCTTTGTTGCTGGCGCGGCCATGGGTTCAGACCTTCTCGACTTCGGGACGGCCGAGCAGGCCCGAAGGCATGAAGACCAGCACGATCGCCAGGATGCAGAAGGCGGCGACATCCTTGTAGTCGATGGTGAAATAGGCCGACCACATCACCTCGATCAGACCGATCAAAAGCCCTCCGATGACGGCGCCGGGCAGCGAGCCAATGCCGCCGAGAACCGCTGCCGTGAAGGCCTTCACGCCTGGGATGAAGCCGTCATGGAAGGAGACCACGCCGTAGAGGACGAGATACATCACGCCCGCCACCGCAGCGAGCGCGGCGCCCATGATGAAGGTGATCGAGATCGTGCGGTCGACGTCGATGCCCAGCAGGGCGGCCATCTTGCGGTCCTGCTCGCAGGCGCGCTGGGCCCGGCCGAGCGGCGTCTTCTGGACGATGTACCAGAACGCGGCGAGCAGCACGGCGGTCGTGACGATGATGACGATCTGCTTGTAGGAGATCTGCACGGAATAGGTCGCGCTCTCGATCAGCGTGATCGACTTGTTCAGCATCGGCGCGGTGGATTTGTTGCGCGGGCCCTGCACGACCTGGACGAAATTCATCAGGAAGATCGACATGCCGATCGCCGAGATCAGTGGCGCGAGGCGAAACGAGCCGCGCAGCGGCCGGTAGGCGACGCGCTCGATCGCCCAGCTCCACAGGGCGGTGAAGAACATCGCCAGCGCCAGCACCACGATCAGCGCGACCACGATCAGGGCGGCGCCGAACCAGGAGGCGATCAGCATGAAGAAGATCAGCGCGATGAAGGCCGACAGCATGAACACGTCGCCATGGGCGAAGTTGACCATGCCGATGATGCCGAACACCATCGTGTAGCCGATGGCGATGAGGCCGTAGATCGACCCCAGGGTCAGCCCGTTGATGAGCTGCTGCAGAAACACTTCCATCGCCGACGCAGACCCCTCGAACCCGCTCCCGTTCTCTTGAGTCGGCATGACGCCGACGCATGCGGGATGCGATTGCCACGCAGGCCTACCAACGCTGCGCGATTTCGACAATCGCGCCGGGCCACAAAACTGTCAAAAGCAATCTGCGGTGAATTGCCTCGCAAATGGGCAGCAAGCTTTGCGGTGACGCGCCGATTTCGCGCAAGATGATTGTGTTTGGGGCAGGTCCCCGCAGAGGGCTGGCCGCGTCCGATCGGGGTCGTGGGTGCGCCCGCATAGCGGCGCCGTCAGGGCTTGTCCGTCACCAGAAAGCCATGCGCCAGCGGGTCGCGATCGTCGATGAAGATCGTGTTGTAGCCGGTCATCCGGGCCCAGCCCTCGATCGAGGGGATGATGCCCTCAAAAGGGCCGACCTGAGCGGTCGCCTCGACCCGGCCGCGGAACATCGTGCCGATGATGCTCTCATGGACGAAGTCGTCGCCGACCTGGAGCTTCCCCTGCGCCGCCCATTGCGCCATGCGCGAGGAGGTGCCGGTGCCGCAGGGCGAGCGGTCGATCGCCTTGTCGCCATAGAACACGGCGTTGCGGGCATGGGCCTCGGGCTTGGTCGGTGCGCCGGTCCAGAGGATGTGGGAGAGCCCGTTGATCGCCGGGTTCTGCGGGTGGATGAACTCATATTTGGCATTGAGCGCAGCGCGCAGCTTCGGGCTCCAGCGCTGGATGTCGGAGGGGTTGATGTCGGCGATGTCGCTGAAAGCGTCCTGCGGATCGACGATCGCATAGAAATTGCCGCCATAGGCGACATCGACCGTGACCTCGCCGAGTTCCTCGATTTCCGCCGTCAGCCCTGTCGCATGGAGATAGGAGGCGATGTTGGTGATGCGGACAGTGTCGACGTAATCGCCGTTGCGGGTGTAGCGCGCCGTCACCAGCCCGGCCGGCGTGTCGATGCGCAGCACGCCCTCTTCGCGCGGCGTCACGAGACCGCGCTCAAGCGCCATCGTCACCGTGCCGATGGTGCCGTGGCCGCACATCGGCAGGCAGCCCGAGGTCTCGATGAAGAGGAAGGCGATATCGGCATCCTCGCGCGTCGGCGGGTAGAGGATCGAGCCCGACATGACGTCATGGCCGCGCGGCTCGAACATCAGCCCGGTGCGGATCCAGTCGTACTCGGCCAGAAAATGCGCGCGCTTCTCGACCATGTTGGCGCCCTTGAGCGGCGGGGCGCCGCCCGCGACCATGCGCACCGGGTTGCCGCAGGTGTGGCCATCGACGCAGAAAAAGGTGTGGGTGGTCATGGGTTTGGCTCGGTTCGTTAGCGGGGTGATTCAAGCAAAACGACGCAGAATGGGTGGCCCTGAGGGGAACGGGGCGCTCATCAAAAGCGGCGCGGGCTGAACGGCGCAAGATCGATCGCGGGTTCGCGGCCAGCAATCAGCGCCGCCACCAGATCGGCGGTCGCGGTCGATTGCGTCATGCCATAATGGCCGTGGCCGAAGGCGTGAACGACATGCGGGTTGCGGCTGGCCGAGCCGATCACCGGCAATGAGTCGGGCAGGGAGGGGCGGAACCCCATCCAGAGCGTGCCGGTCTCGAAGGCCGGCAGCCCGTCCACGAACTGGCTGGCCTTGTCGTAGAGAATCCTGGTGCGGGCATGGTTGGCGGCTGCCTCCAGCCCGCCGAACTCGACGGCGCCGCCGATGCGCAGGCCGCTCTCCAGGGGGGTCATGACGAAGCCATGGCCCTCGAAGCCGATAGGCCGCGTTGTCAGCCCGGTCACGCCGGGGAAGCTGACATTGTAGCCGCGCTCGGTGTCGAGCGGGACCTTGTCGCCGAGTGCCGCCGCCAGCGGCTTCGACCAGGCTCCGGCAGCGATGACGGCGCGATCGACCACGCGCTGGAAGCCGTCAGGGCCGATGAGGGCAGGGCGCTCAGCCGTCGAGATGTTGGTGATCCCGGCTTTCTCGAAGATGGCGCCGCGGGCCAGGGCCGATTCGAACAAAGCGAGCGTCAGCTGCAGCGGGTCGCTGATATGGGCGGTGTCGGGGTGGAAGGCCGCGCCGACGAACTTGTCCTTCAGCGCCGGCTCGAACTGGCGCAGCTCTTCGGGGCCTACCATCTCGACCGTGATGCCGAACTCCGCCTGGCGCTTGGCGATCCCCCTCGCTTCCTCTAAGGCGCCGCGATCGGTGAAGGCGTAGAGCCCGCCCTTGCGGTGGATATGGCTCCCCAGGCCGGCGCGATTGGCGCGCGCCAGCCAGGCCGGAAGCGCCAGTTGCTGGAGCGCGCCGATGCCCTGGATCGAGCGCTCGAAGGCATCCGGCCGCGCCGCCAGCACGAAGCGCAGCAGCCAGGGCAGCAGTTTCGGGAAATAGGCCGGGCGGATCGCCAGCGGGCCGAGCGGATCGAGCAGAAATTTCGGCACCTGCCGCAGGATCTTGGGGCTCGCGATCGGCAGGATGTCGGTGTGCGCGATCCAGCCGGCATTGCCGCGCGAGGGGCCGAAGCCCGGCCCCTCCTTGTCGAGGATCAGGACCTCGTGGCCCTCGTCGAGCAGGGCATGGGCGATGGCGCAGCCGACGATGCCGGCCCCGACGATGGCGATCTTCACAACGAAAGTTCCTTGAGGGCACCCGGCTGCTTGACCTCGATCTCGACAAACGCGATCGGGTGCTCGGAGCCGTTCATGACGTCATGCTCGATGCCGGCTGGGCGCATATAGGCCTGGCCCTGCGCGAGCGGCACGTCGGTCGTCTTGGTCCCGTCATGGATGCGCAGCGTGCCGGCGACCAGCATGACGACGAAATAGGGCCAGCCATGGCTGTGCCAGCCGGTCACAGCGCCGGGCTCGAAATCCCAGCGGGTGATGCGGATGGCCGCGTCGTCCTGCTGGACGGTCGCGACGGCAGGGATCGTACAGGTGAACGCCATGCCACTCTCTCCGCTTCGGCTTCGGCCAAAGGGGCCAGGCCGGCACCTTCCAGCCCGTCATCTCTGCAACAGCGGGGCCATGAGGTCGAGGCCGCACGCGCTGCCGGTCCCGCAGGTGCCGCCATGGTGGAATGCGTCTTGCGCGCGGACCCGTTTGGCTTGCAGATTGACCAGGCTTGCAGATTGATAGACCGAGCCTGCGCGCGACAGGACAGGATTGATATATCAATGGCTTTTGCGACGTCAATCCAAGCCTCTGTACCAGCCGGTTCGGGCGGGTCGGCCGCTGACGCATGACCATGCGCGCCGCCATCGCCGTCGAGGCCTTTGACGACAACGGCCCGTCTCCGTCACAGGGCGCACTGAGCCTGACCGAGATCGCCTATCGTCGGCTGGAAGAGGCGATCGTGACGCTGTCGCTGCGACCCGGCGCGGTGCTGACCGAAGCGCAGATGATCGACATGGTCGGCGTCGGCCGCACCCCCGTGCGCGAGGCGCTGATTCGGCTGGCACAGCAGGGGCTGGTCGAAGTCCTGCCGCGCAAGGGCGTGGCGGTGGCCGGCATCAACGCCATCGACATCATGGCGGCGCTCGACGCGCGCGAGGTGCTGGAGCGCCTGATCGCCGGCGATGCGGCCAGGCGGGCCAGCCCGGGCGAGCGGATTGCGATCGTCGAGACGGCCCGCGCGATGCGTGCGGCCGCACAGGGTGGCGATGCCAACGCCTATATGCGGCTCGATAAGGAACTCGATGCCGTGGTGGCGGCGGCCGCCCGCAGTCCCTACGCGACCCGGGCGGTCGAACCGTTGCAGGCCCTGATCCGGCGTGCCTGGTACCATTTCGAGCGGCAGGACGATCTGCTGCCGGCGGCCAGCCATCACGTCGCTTTTGCGCAGGCGGTCGCAACGACCGATCCGGCGGCTGCGATGGCGGCAAGCGACGCCCTGATGGCGCATCTGCGCAGCGGGTTGCTGGCGACGCTGGAGCGCGAGTGAGCGTAATGAGGCGAATGTCAGCGCGATGCGTCGGTCGTCGATCAGACCAGCCGTGATGGAGGCCGCGCCGCGAGGTCGCAGCACGGACGAACTGGCTTTTCGGGGCAAACGCCCCTACATGAACGCCAGAACCCGCCCGTGTCGGCCAGCCGGATTTCGATGACAGAACCCGTTTTTCCCGTCGCTCGGGCCGTGCCCGAGGCTGCGCCGTTTCGCGATGCTATGTCGCGTGTCGCCAGCGCGGTGCATGTCGTCACCACGCTGGGACCGCAGGGGCGGGCGGGCTTGACGGCGAATGCCGTCGCTTCCGTGTCCGATACGCCTCCAACCGTGCTGGTCTGCGTCGCCAGGCAGAGCCGCACGCTGGCGGTGATCGAGGCGAGCGGCATATTCTGCATCAACACGCTTGCGGGCGACGACCTCGATCTGGCCGAAATCTTCGCCAGCCGTCGCGGCATCGAGGGCGAGGCGCGTTTCGCGACATGCTACTGGTCCAGCCTCTCGACTGGGGCGCCGGTGCTGTCTTCCGCGATCGCGGCCTTCGACTGCCGGCTGGTGGCCGCCCATGACGTCGCGACCCACCGCATCCTGATCGGCGAGGTCGTCGGGCTCGGCGGCGCGCCGGGCGCGGCGCAGCCGACGGGGCTGATCTACCGGCAAAGGCGCTTCGAGGCAGTGTAGGCTGCGGTCGCAATGACGGGGTGGCCGGCGCTTCCTGGATAGCTTCGCGCCGCTCAGCCCTTGGCGGCCTCCGCCTCGATCTCGGCGAAGACGCTGGCGGCTTCCTTGAAGGCGTGGTTGGCGGCGGGCACGCCGGCATAGACTGCGACCTGCATCAGCACCTCCTTGATCTCGTCGCGGCTCAGGCCGTTATTCACCGCACCCCGAACATGGATGCGGAATTCGCCCCAGGCGCCGAGCGAGGCTGCGACCGACAGCACGATGATCGAGCGTTCGCGGCGCACCAGCCCCGGCCGGTTCCAGATGTCGTTCCAGGCGGTGCAGGTGATGAATTCCTGCCATTCGGTGTTGAAATCGGTCAGGCCGGAACTGGCCTTGTCGACGTAAGCCCCGCCGAGCACAGCGCGGCGGGTGGTCATGCCATCGGCATAGCGTGTCGTGTCGTCCATGGTGGGCTCTCCTTCAGGCTGGGTTCGCGAAAGGGCGTCAGCCCGCGAGGAAATCCTGCACGGCGTTCGTGAACGCCTCCGGCTGTTCGAGATTGGACAGATGCGCGGCTTCGAGTTCGACCGTGCGGGAGCCGGGGATGGCCTGCGCGATCAGATGGCCAGCAGCCGGTGGCGTCGCGGGATCCACCGTGCCGATGATCACCAGAACCGGATTGGTCACGCTGCGGATCGCCTCGCGCTGGTCCATGTCGCGAATGGCGGCGCAGCAGGTGGCGTAGCCGATCGCGGGGGTGGTGGTCAGCATCGAGCCGACACGTGCGACGGTTGTGGGCTCGGCCTCGCGGAAGCGCGGGCTGAACCAGCGTTCGAGCACGCCTTTGACCAGGGCGTCCATGCCCTGGCTGCGCGCGGTTTCGATCCGCCCGTCCCAGAGCGAGGCCGGGCCCATATGGGCGGCGGTGTTGGCGAGCACGAGGCGGCCCATCCGCTCGCGTGCATGGGTCGCAAGCCATTGCCCGACCATGCCGCCCTTGGAGACGCCGCACCAATGCGCGTTCTCGATCCCGAAATGGTCGAGGATGGCGAGGGCGTCGCGGCCGAGCGTGTCGATCGCAAAGGCCTTGTCGGTGGCGACCGAGAGGCCGTGGCCGCGCGAATCATAGCGCAGGACGCGGAAATGCCGCGACCATTCGGGGATCTGCGGGTCCCACATCGAGAGATTGGTGCCGAGCGAGTTCGACAGCATCAGCACGGGCGCCTCGGTGGGCCCGTCGAAGCGGATGTTGAACGGCTCGCCGGCAATGGTTTCGATCGGCATCGGCGGTGGTGTCCCTGGTTTGGTGAGCGGCGTCTATTGAACCGTGATGGTGCCGTCGTCGGCCACAGCGAGCCGATGGCCGGCAAGCTGAGCCTGGTCGGCCGCGGCGAGGCGGAAGGCCGGGGGCGTCGGCCAGCCCATCTCGCGCGCCACGACCAGCCCGAGCAGCAGGATGGCATCGGGGGCGTCCATCAGCAGGGCGGCGGGCGCCCTGCCGGCATGGACCAGTTCGAGCAGCACGGCGGAGGCGGATGACGAGCCGATCGTGCCCGGCAACGCCAGCACGGTGCCGGCGATGTTCTCGCCGAGCTGCGGATGGCGCGCATCGATGATCAGGCCGGTGCGCGGATCGACCCCGCCCCAGAAGCTGATCGGGGCGGTCAGCGCCAGGCAATGGCCGGCGGCTGTCGAGCCCGGGATCAGGACCTCGGTCTTGAGGGCCGTCCCTGGGTTCACGACCATGACTGGTCCTCCCTGAAGAGCCGGCCGGCGACTGCGCTCTCGACGCATTCCGAGAGCGACCCATAGGTCACGGCGTAGCCGGTGGTTCCCGGGGCGTAATGCGCGAATTTGCCGGAATTGGTCATCAGCACGGCGCCGTCGATCTCGGGCAGGATCGGCGTGACCACGACACAGGTGTCGACGACGAAGATCACCCCGGCCTGCTCGAGCGCGGCGCGTCGCCCCTGCGCTTCCAGCGGGCGCAGCACATGGCGGCCGGTGTTGGCGTAAAGTGGGATCGTCAGCTTGCGCCCGGCCAGCCGCCGTTCGACCTCGTCGATCTCGGCGAGCGAAAGATGCGGCGAGCCGATCGCGACCGCGTCGATCCGGTCGGTGTCGCCAGCCGTCGAGAGTCCGGCGAGCGCCTGCCGCATGATCTCAGGCGTCAGGACTAGCGTTTCGCGCGGAGGGATGCCGCCGAGCGCGGTCGCCGCATCAGGCGCTTCCGGCGTCACGCCCGCGACATGGAACAGGCCGACGCCGCCCGCCGAGGCGGACGCGGCGCCCAGCGCCTTCAACCGGTCTTCCGTGGTGCAGCCTTCGAGGCCTTCGATGACGGCGATAGCGGAGCCGGCCGCGCGGCCCAGCAGCGTGCCCAGCACAGGGTAGAACACATCCGAGGCGCGCAAGGCGTGGCTCAGGCCGCGCGCGTCGATCAGCAGCGTCGCGATGCGGTTTTCGGGGCGGTGAAGGCCGTAATCGGGGGCGAGGCCACTGACCGCGCAGGCGATGTCGAGGAAATCGCCATAGCGGTTGGTGCGGGCGCCCAGCACCGAATTGCAGAACACAACCGCATTGGATTCGCCCCAGGCGACATCCGTGCCCTGCGCCGGCCGATGCCCGGCCTGATAGGGCGCGCAGGTCCAGGAGGGCTCGCAGCCCATCGCCTCATAGGCGCGCATCATCCGGGCTGCCATGTCGCGCTCATGCGCGGCTAAGCGGATCGCGGCGCAGCCGGCGGGGCTGAGCGCGCCGACATTCAGCGTCGACCGGATGGCGACGCGGGCGCCGCCCGCGACCAGTTTTTCGGCGAAGAGCGTGCCGGAATCGCCGTGATAGAGCGCCCCGTCGATATGGGCCGAGGCGACGGGGATGAGCCGCAGCGCGCCCATCAGACGGGCCGCCTCGGCGACGATGCGCAGCGCCATTGCGGCACCGTCCGTGCCTGCGGCGATGATGCGCTGCTCCGGGGTCAGCTCAAGCATCGGCAGTCCTGTCTTCGCCTGCCGGTGCCGCCTGGCGGGACCCGTAGGCTTGCTCGTATCGCGCCAGAACACGGTCGATGATGGCGTCGGACGCGCCGCGATAGGTGGTGGGATCGAACAGGTCCGCCAGTGCATCCGCATCGAGATGCGCGGTCACGGCGGGCATCTCGGCCAGCACCTCGCGCAGATGCCGCTGCTGCGCGACGCAGGCCCGGCTCGCCTCTTCCAGGAAGTGATGCGCCTCTGTCTTGCCCAGCGCCGTCGCCAGCGCGAGCGAGATGCGTTCCGACATGACGAGCCCATGGGTCAGATCGATATTGGCGCGCATGCGCTCGGGGAAGACCTGCAAGCCCTCGATCAGGGTGATCGTCTGCGCCAGCGCCGACCCGGCGATGCAAAACAACTCGGGCAGCGTCGGCCATTCCGCATGCCAGCCGCCGAGCGCGCGCTCATGTTCATGGGGCAGCGCAGACAACATGGTGGCGACGAGGCCGGGGGCGCGCTGGGCGCCCGCGAGGATCAGCGTGCAGAGCACCGGATTGCGCTTGTGCGGCATGGCGGAGGACCCGCCCTTGCCGGGCGCCTCCGGCTCGGCGACTTCGCCGATCTCGGTCTGGGCCATCAAGCCGACGTCGCGGGCGATCTTGCCGAGATTGCCGGTGAGGATGCCTAGTTCGGCTGCGAGGCGCACGATCCGATGACGTTGCGCATGCCAGGGGATGGCGGAGGGCTTTGCTCCTTGCGTCAGTTCCACGAACCGCGCCTGAACGCGATCGCCCTCGTCGCCGAGTGCGGCCAGGGTGCCGGCGGCTCCAGCAAACTGGACGACTGACGCAGCCAGGATGTCGTGCAGGACGTGCCGGCTCTCCAGCAACGGGTCGAGCCATAGCGCTGCCTTGACGCCGAAGGTGATCGGGACCGCCTGCTGCAGGAAGGTCCGGCCGATCATCGGCGTCGCGCGGTGCGTATCGACCAGCGAGCGCATGGCGTCGGCCAACCGGCCGAGGCGGAGATCGATCAGCTTCAGCCCGCAGCCGAGGACATGGACATGGCCGGAATCGATCACGTCCTGGCTGGTGGCGCCGTAATGAACCCATTTGGCCTGCTCGGGGGATACCGCCGCGACGCGCGCGGTCAGCGCCTTCACCAGCGGGATCGCGGGATTGCCGGCCAGCGTCGTGGCCCGCCCTATCTCGGCGATGTCGTAGAGATCGGGGTCACATTGCCGGGCGACGACATCAGCCATGCCCTTCGGCGCGACGCCCTCGGCTTCCAGCGCGCTCGCCAGCATCGCCTCGAAACCGAGCATGCCGTGAAGGAGCGTGCTGTCGCCCATCGCCGAAGCCATCTCGCGATCGACGAAGAGCTCGCCGAACAGGCCTGAAGCGCTGGCTGTCATCGGGAGGCGTGCGCCATGCAGCGGCTGGGATAGGTCGTCACGCTTGATCCTCTTGTGCCGATCGGCGCTTTCCGCTCATGGATAGGCGCGACAGCCTTGGATAGACCCGGGGCGGGGCCGGCTGCAACTGGAGCCGGAGGGTCGCGGTACGGATATCAGGAGAACGCCATGGCGATGACGATGAATGGCGAGGTCACGTTGCCCGCAACGAAAGACGTGGTCTGGGCCAAGCTCAACGATCCCGAGGTGCTGAAGGCCTGCATTCCCGGCTGCGAGCAGCTCAACAAGGATGACGACACGCATTTCTCGGCCGTGGTGAAGGTCAAGCTCGGGCCGGTGAAGGCGAGCTTCAAGGGCAAGGTCGAGCTCGTCGATCTTGATCCGCCCAACGGCTATCGCATCCAGGGCGAAGGCGAGGGCGGCATCGCCGGCTTTGCCAAGGGCGGCGCGAAGGTCGCGCTGAGCGACGCCAAGGACGGCCAGACCGTGCTGCGCTACGATGTCGAGGCGCAGGTCGGTGGCAAGCTGATGCAGCTCGGCTCGCGATTGATCGACTCGGTCTCGAAGAAGCTCGCCGACGAGTTCTTCGCCAATTTCGCCAAGGCGGTCAGCGAAGGCGAGGTGGCCCCGGCTGCCTGAGCGGTTGTGGCTTTCGTTAGGAGGCTTTTCGCAGGGCTTCCAGCGCCGTGCCCACCGTCGCCTCGGCGGCCCCCACCTGCTTTGCGATATCGGCGGCTGCGGCGTTGGCGCGTTCGAGGGCAGACGCCGTGGCATCGAGGCTGCGGCTGACGGCATTGGCCCGCTCGATCGCGGTATCGGAGCTTTGCGCCACGGCTGCGGCATCCTGGGCGATCGCCGCCGTCACGGCGCTCTGCTGCGAGACCGATTCGGAAATCGCCTGCGAATCGAGCCGGATCTCACCGATTGTCGCCGCAATCGAGCCCGCATGCGCGGTGCAGGCCTCGGCGCTGAGGGTCAGTTCGGCGATCTGGCTGGCGATGTCGCTCGTGGCGCTGGCGGTCTGCGTCGCAAGGGACTTCACCTCGGAGGCGACCACGGCGAAGCCGCGCCCGGCTTCGCCGGCGCGCGCAGCTTCGATGGTGGCGTTCAGCGCCAGCAGATTGGTCTGCGCGGCGATGTCGGCGATCATGCCGACGACGGCGCCGATGCTGGCCGTCACATCGCGCAGCCGCGAGACAGCCTGATTCATCTGTCCGGCATCTCCGACGGCCCGGTTCGCAATGACAAGGCTGGTATGGGCGCGCTGGCCGATTTCCGCGATGTTGGCCGACATTTCCTCGGTGGCGGCGGCTGTCTGGACCGATTTCTCACGCACCAGTCTCGACGCGCTGGCCACCTCGCGGAGCACGTCCTTGATGAAGCCGGTGGCTTTGCCGGTCTCCTCCGCGGTCGCCACGAACTGCTCGACCGCGGCGCTGATGCTGTGGTCGAGACCGCCGATGCGCGACTTCAGCGTTTCGGCGGTTTCATCCAGCGCGGCCGCACGGCGCTGAGCCTCCGCCGCGCGGATCTGGTAACCGATGGTGACGGCCGTCGTGGCATCGAAAGCCAGCACACGCTCCACGAGGAAGATTTCGGCGGCGAAGTGCCTCGGATGGAGCAGTCGGCGCAACCAGAACCGTTGTCCCAGTTGCTGCATCAGCGCGAGGGCGATCGAGATGCGCGGCTTGGGGCCGATGCCCGCCTGAAGCTCGAGGCGACACAAGGCTTCGGCCGATGCGACATAGCCGTCGTCGAACGCTCCTTCAAACAGCAGACGAAAATGGCGCTTTTCGAGATCGCAAAGCTCCTTGCCAAGGGCGCTGATGGTCTCCGCAAGGTCCGGCTGGATCGCCACCGCGCGCGCGAAATCCGCCTCGACGATGGCATCGATCAGACCGTTTACAGCTTTTGCATACCCGGCCAGGCGGGCGCGCTCGCGCTGTCCATATCCGATTGAGCGCAGGCGCCGGTGCATCTCGTCGGAGGTGGAGAGGGAGGGGGCGGGGCGCACCGTGAATTTCCTCAGTTCGGGGCTACAACCCTAGCGCGGGCACCGTTAAAAAACGCGTAATGCGGACGGTCTGCGACCGTGCGGTGTGCGAAGGCCGGCTTCTCGCAGGCAGCGTTCGGAAAACCATCAAAATTCGGCATCAAAGCCTCACTCGTCCAAGACCACCTCCGGCTTGACCGGGCAAAAACGCGGGTCCACATTCGGTTTAAAGCTTTTCCAAGGAGAGGCACGCTGCGTCTGGGGGCGGGCACCGTCCGCCGCGGCGACAAGATCATGTCACGAACCGGGCTCGAGACCCGGATCAAGGAGGACGACGATGGCGACCGTATCCATGTCGGTGAATGGCAAGGCCGTCACCGGGTCGATCGATCCGCGCACGCTGCTGGTGCAGTTCCTGCGCGATGATCTGCGGCTCACCGGAACCCATGTCGGTTGCGACACCAGCCAGTGCGGGGCCTGCGTCGTCCATGTCGACGGCAAGGCGGTCAAGGCCTGCACGGTGCTGGCCGTCTCGCTCGAGGGTGCCTCCGTGACGACGATCGAGGGGCTGGCCGTGAACGGCATGCTGCACCCGATGCAGGAGGCCTTCCGCGAGCATCACGGGCTGCAATGCGGCTTCTGCACGCCCGGCATGATCATGTCCGCCGTCGATATCGTGAACCGCCGCGGCAATGACCTCGATGAGAAGGTGATCCGCGAGGACCTCGACGGCAATATCTGCCGCTGCACGGGCTACCACAACATCGTCAAGGCGGTGGCCGCAGGCGCCGAGGCGATGGGCGGGCAATCGATGGATCAGAAGGAGCCGCCGCGCCAGGCCGCCGAGTGAGATATCGCAGCCCGCGCTATCCCGCGCGGGCCTTTGCCTTGAGATCATGACGTGCCCGTCAGAGGCGCGCTGAGGAGGGAAACACCATGTCGGCAACCGGAATCGGCGCCTCGGTGCGGCGCAAGGAAGATCACCGCTTCATCACCGGCCAGGGCCGTTACACCGACGACATCAACCGGCCCGGCCAGGCCCATGCCTATTTCCTGCGTTCCCCGCACGCGCACGCCACGATCAACGCAATCGATTTCGAGGCGGCCGCGGGCATGCCCGGCGTGCTCGGCATTTTCACGGGCGACGATCTCGCCGCCGACAAGGTCGGTGGGCTGATCTGCGGCTGGATGATCCACAACAAGGACGGCTCGCCGATGCGGGCAGGGCCCCATCCGGCGCTGGCGCAGGGCAAGGTCCGCTATGTCGGGGACCATGTCTGCGTGATCGTTGCCGAGACGCTGGCGCAGGCGCGCGATGCGTCGGAGGCGATCATCGTAGATTACGGCGTGCTGCCGGCGGTGGTCGATACGGCCAGCGCGGCGGGAGCCAGGACGGTCGTCCATTCGGAAGCGCCCGACAACACCGTGTTCAACTGGCATCTCGGCAACAAGGATGAGACGGAGGCCGCCTTCAAGGCCGCCAAGCACGTCACGAAGCTCGACATCGTCAATAACCGCCTCGTGCCCAACCCGATGGAGCCGCGGGCGGCGGTGGGCGACTATGATGACGGCGAGGGCATCTTCACGCTCTACACCACGAGCCAGAACCCGCATGTGGCCCGGCTCGTGCTCTCGGCCTTCATCGGCATCGCCCCGGAGAACAAGCTCCGGGTGGTGGCACCGGATGTCGGCGGCGGTTTCGGCTCGAAGATCTTCATCTATGCCGAGGAGACGGTCTGCGTCTGGGCGGCTAGGAAGGTCGGCCGGCCGGTGAAGTGGAATTCCGACCGGACCGAGGCCTTCCTGTCCGACGCGCATGGGCGCGATCACGTCACCCACGCCGAACTCGCCACCGACGCAGACGGCAAGATCACCGGCTTGCGGGTCAAGACCACCGCCAATCTCGGCGCCTATCTCTCGACCTTCTCCTCCTCGGTGCCGACCTATCTCTACGCGCCGCTTTTGTCGGGCTCCTACAACATCCCGGCGATCTATGCGGAGGTCGACGCGGTCTACACCAACACCGCACCCGTCGATGCCTATCGTGGGGCCGGGCGGCCCGAGGCGACCTTTGTGGTCGAGCGGCTGATCGAGGTCGCGGCGCGCGAACTGGGCCGCGACCCCGCGAAGTTCCGGATGCAGAACTACATCAAGAGCTTCCCGCACCAGACGCCGGTGATCATGATGTACGATGCCGGCAATTACGGCGCCTCGCTGAAGAAGGCGCTGGAGATCATCGACTACAAGGGCATCGGCAAGCGCAAGCGCGACTCCGCCCGCAACGGCAAGATGCGCGGCATCGGCTTCTCCTCCTATATCGAAGCCTGCGGCATCGCGCCCTCGGCGGCGGTCGGATCGCTGGGCGCCGGCGTGGGCTTGTGGGAATCAGCCGAGGTGCGGGTCAATCCGGTCGGCACCGTCGAGGTTTTGACCGGCTCGCACAGCCACGGCCAGGGCCATGAAACGACATTCGCTCAGTTGGTCTCCGACAAGCTCGGCATCCCGATCGAGAACGTCTCGATCATCCATGGCGACACCGACAAGGTGCAGATGGGCATGGGCACCTATGGCTCCCGCTCGGGTGCCGTCGGCATGTCCGCCATCTTCAGGGCTGTCGACAAGGTCATCGCCAAGGGCAAGAAGGTCGCGGCCTATGTGCTGGAGGCGGATGAAGCCGATATCGACTTTGCCGACGGGCATTTCAGCGTCAAAGGTACGGACCGGAAGCTCGATTTCGGGTCCTGCGCGCTGCAGGCCTATATCGCCCACAAGTTCAACGGGCAGGATCTCGAGCCCGGGCTGAAGGAGGGGGCGTTCTACGACCCGACCAACTTCACCTTCCCAGCCGGCGTCCATATCTGCGAGGTCGAGATCGACCCGCAGACGGGCGTGACCAAGATCGAGCGCTGGGCGGCGGTGGATGATTTCGGCAACGTCATCAACCCGATGATCGTCGAGGGCCAGGTCCATGGCGGCATCGCGCAAGGCGTCGGCCAGGCGCTGCTCGAAGGCGCGAAATACAACAGCGACGGGCAACTCGTGACCGCGAGCTTCATGGATTACTGCATGCCGCGCGCCGACGATCTGCCGTCCTTTCAGGTCGGCATGACGGTGACGGCCTGCCCCTCCAACCCGCTCGGGATCAAGGGTTGCGGCGAGGCCGGCGCGATCGCCGCGCCGCCCGCGGTCATCAACGCCATCACCGACGCGCTCGGCCATGAGGACATCGCCATGCCGGCGACGCCCCAGGCGGTCTGGCGCGCGGCGCAGAAGAGCATCACGAGAATGGCAGCCGAGTAGTTTCCTGCGTCATCCCGGACAAGCGGCGAAGCCGCGCCGATCCTGGATCCATTCCTGACCCGTTCCGGAATGGATCCCGGCTCTCCGCTTCGCTCCGGCCGGGATGACATCCACCGATTTCAACCAGGGATCACACCCATGTACGCCTTCACCTATCACCGCCCCGGCTCGGCCCGGCAGGCCGCCGGCCTGCTCGCCAAGAAGGAGGACGCCAAGATCCTCGCTGGCGGGCACACGCTGCTGCCGACGATGAAGCAGCGCCTGGCCTCGCCCACCGCGCTGATCGATCTCGGAGCCTGCGGCGACCTCAAGGGCATCGTCCGCAAGGGCCGCACCGTCGTCATCGGCGCGATGTCGACCCATGCCGAGGTCGCCGAATCGGCGATCGTGCAGGAGGCGATTCCGGGGCTGGCCTATCTCGCCTCGCATATCGGCGATCCGCATGTGCGCCATCGCGGCACGATCGGCGGCTCCGTCGCCAACAACGACCCGGCGGCCGATTATCCGGCGGCCTGCCTGGCCCTGGGGGCGACGATCGTCACCAACCAGCGCAAGATCGAGGCCGACGCCTTCTTCACCGGCCTCTACGAGACGGCGCTGGAGGAGGGCGAGATTATCACCAGGGTGGTGTTTCCGGTCGTCTCGAAGGCGGGCTACGCCAAGTTCCGCAACCCGGCCTCGCGTTATGCGCTGGTCGGCGTCTTCGTCGCAAAGCGCGGCAGCGACATCCGCGTCGCGGTGACCGGCGCAGGCGAGGGCGGCGTCTTCCGCTGGCCTGAGGCGGAAGCGGCCCTCAAGGCCCGCTTCGCACCGAAATCGCTCGACGGATTGAAAGCCTCCGCTGAGGGTATCAACGCCGACATGCATGCCGACGCCGATTATCGCGCCCATCTGATCGGCGTGATGACCAAGCAGGCCGTGGCGCAGGCGACGGGGAAATGAGGGCCGAAAGGGCGGTTCAGTAGAAGAACCGTTCCTCGACGATCATCCCGTCGCGCACCGTATAGAGACCGGCTTCGTCCATCTGGATGCGCTCGCCGGTCTCCTTGACCGTGACGTCGATCGCGAAGCGCATGACGAACTGGTTGCCGTTTCGATAGGGACCGAAGGCCTCGGCCGCATGGACTTCGTGAGCGGAATACCACCAGTCGCTCTTGGCCTTGACGGCGGCGCGGCCTTCGACCCGTGCCATCGGGCCATCCATGGCCTCGATGCTGACGATGTCGGTGGCATTGAAGCGTTCGGCGGCTTCCTGGTGTTCGCCGCGTTTGAGCATGTCGGCAAAGGCGGCAATGGCTTCTGCGTCGGTCATCGGTCGTCTCCTCTTGTCAGTGCGGGTTCGGGCGCGCGATGAGATATCGCTGCCATTGCATGGCCATGACATATGCCCGCGCCAGGATCTGACATGAGCGAAAGCCGGAACATTTCCCTGCCAATCTCCATCGACGCCACGCTCACGCTGCTGCAGAGCCAGGGCTATGTCGCCGACCGTGCGCTCGCCACAGTGCTCTTCCTGGCGCTGCGGATGAAGCGGCCGCTGCTGCTGGAGGGCGAGGCCGGCACCGGCAAGACCGAGATCGCCAAGGTTCTCTCGGCTGCGCTGGGGCGAAAGCTGATCCGGCTGCAATGCTATGAAGGGCTCGACCTCGCCTCGGCCGTCTATGAATGGAACTATGCCGGGCAGATGATGGCGATCCGGCTGGCCGAGGCCGGCGGCGCGAGCGGCGACCGCGCAAATCTGGACCGTGAGAGACTGGAAGGCGACATCTTCTCGGAGAAATACCTGATCAAGCGGCCCTTGCTGCAGGCGCTGGAGCCGCAGGAGGGCGGGGCGCCGATCCTGCTGATCGACGAACTCGACCGCACCGACGAGGCCTTCGAGGCCTTCCTGCTCGAGATCCTGGCGGATTCGCAGGTGACGATCCCCGAGCTCGGCACGATCAGGGCGGCGCAGCCGCCGATCGTGATCCTGACCTCCAACCGCACCCGCGAGATCCATGACGCGCTGAAGCGGCGCTGCCTCTACCACTGGGTCGGCTATCCCGACGCTGCGCGCGAACTCGCTATCCTTAAGGCGCGAGCGCCGCACGCCCCGGCGAAGCTGGCGAAACAGGTGGTGAGTTTCGTCCAGGCGATCCGCAAGGAGGAGTTGTTCAAGGCGCCCGGCGTCGCCGAGACGCTGGACTGGGCGACCGCGCTGGTCGAGCTCGACGCGGTGGCGCTCGATCCGGCCCTGGTCTCGGATACGCTGGGAGCGCTCCTGAAATATCAGGACGACATCCAGGCGATGCAGGGCTCTAAGGTGAAGGAGCTGCTGGATCAGGCGAAGAGCGAGGCGCGCGGCTGAGCCGCCTGCGGCAGATCAAGGATCGCGTAAGGTGGTGCGGCTAGACAACGATTGTCCCACAAGGCACCCGGAGGAGCGACCATGAACAACGATCTCAGGGCCATCGAGGCCGTGACCTGGACTTATCTGAACGGGCTCTACGAGGGCGATGTCGCCAAGCTGGCGCATGCGTTCCACCCGACCTCGGCGCTGACGACCGCGCAGGAGGACGGCACCATCAAGATCGTGCCGCGCGACGAATGGCTCAAGGCCGTGCGCGAGCGCCCATCGCCGAAGGCCGCCGGGATGACGCGCGGCGACCACATCCTGACGATCGACATGGTCGGGCCGACGCTGGCGCTGGTGAAGGTGAAATGCCAGATGCCGCCGCGCTATTTCACCGATCTGCTCTCCTTCCTGAAGGTCGAGAGCAAATGGCAGATCGTGCAGAAGGTGTTCATGACCGAGATGGGGACGTGAGCGAAGCTTTCTCCAGCGAGGCGCGAGGAACCCTTCTCCCGGGTGGGAGAAGGGCAGGGATGAGGGCCGGCCGTTGATCGCTGAAGCGAGACGGAACCGTCGCGACTTTCTGCTGCGACGGCAGGCCCTCATCCGGCCCTCCGGGCCACCTTCTCCCATCTGGGAGAAGGATAGAGGCGGTGCGGCCGCCGCCACGGTCTCGCCCCCATGACCGGCAAGCTCCCGGAAAACATTGCCTATTTCGCTCGCGCGCTGCGGATCGCCGGCTTGCGCGTCGGGCCCGGCGCGGTGGTCGAGGCGGTCGAGGCGCTGACAGATGGGGCGCTCGGCGAGCGCGAGGATGTCTACTGGGCGCTGCATGCGATCTTCGTGAAGCGGCATGAGGACAGCGTCGTCTACGACCAGGCCTTTGCGCTGTTCTGGCGCCGGCGCAATCTGATCGAGAAGATCATGGCGCAGATGTCGCCGGCCTCGCCCGGTGCCGACACTGCCCCTCAGAAGGAGGAGGCCGGTGCGTCGCGCGTGGCCGAGGCCTTCGCGCCGCCAAGGCGCGAGGATGCGCCGGTCGAGTTCACCGAACTGACGGCGCAACTGACCGTCTCCGACCGCGAGATGCTGAAATCGCGCGACTTCGCCCAGATGAGCGCGGCCGAGATCGCGCGAGCCAAGCAGCTTGTCGCCGGGCTGAAGCTGCCGGACGATCTTGTCGCGACACGGCGCTTTCAGCCCGCGCATCGCGGCGCGCGGATCGATCCGCGCCGGACCTTTCGCCGCTCGCTGCGGGGCGGGGGCGGCATGATCGATCTTGCCTTCCGCGAGCGCGCGGAGGTTCATCCGCCGATCGTGGCGCTGGTGGATATTTCCGGCTCGATGGCCGAATACTCGCGCATCTTCCTGCATTTCCTGCATGCCGTCACCGAACAGCGGCGGCGGGTGCATTCCTTCGTCTTCGGCACCAGGCTGACCAACATCACGCGGTCCCTGCGGGCGCGCGACCCCGACGAGGCGCTGGCGCTGGCGGGGAGGGCCGCGCCCGACTGGGAGGGCGGCACGCGCATCTCGACGGCGCTGCATACCTTCAACCGGGTCTGGTCGCGGCGCGTGCTCGGTGGCGGGGCGATCGTGCTGCTCTTCACCGACGGGCTGGAGCGGCATCTTGATGGCGAACTCGCCTTCGAGATGGACCGGCTGCACCGCTCCTGCCGGCAACTGGTCTGGCTCAACCCGCTGCTGCGCTTCGAGCAGTTCGAGGCGCGCGCCAGCGGCATCCGGACGATGCTACCCCATGTCGATTCGTTCCGCCCGATCCACAACCTCGCGGCGATGGCCGATCTTTGCGCGGCGCTGTCGCCCCATGCAGGGCGGCAGAGCGATCCGCGCCAGTGGTTGAAGAAGGCCGGATGAAGCATGATCTCAAGCGCATCGCAGCAGCGAAAGTCCGCATCATGATCTCCACCGACACCGACATCCTCGCCACCGCCGAAGCCTGGGCCAGGGCCGGCCGTTCGGTGGCGCTCGCGACCGTGATCGAGACCTGGGGCTCGGCGCCGCGCCCGGTCGGCTCGCATCTCGTCATCGACGGGGAGGGCAACTTCCAGGGCTCGGTCTCGGGCGGCTGCGTCGAGGGTGCGGTGGTCGAGGAAGCCGTCGATGTGATCGCGGACGGCCAGGGCCGCACGCTCGAATTCGGCGTGGCCGACGAGACCGCCTGGAAGGTCGGGCTCTCCTGCGGCGGGCGGATCCGGGTGTATGTCGAGAAGGTGACCTGATGGCCTCCTGGGAGACCCTTCTCGCCTTTGCGACGCTAACCCTGGTCGTCGCCTATTTTCCCGGGCCGGCACTGCTCTACACCGCCGCGCAGACCATCGCCCATGGCCGCAAGGCCGGCTTCATGGCGATGCTGGGCATCCATCTTGGCTGCTACATCCATGTCTTTGCTGCCGCCTTCGGCCTCTCGGCCGTGTTCAAGCATGTGCCGGAACTCTATCTCGTGGTGAAGCTGGCTGGCGCTGTCTATCTGGTCTGGCTCGGCATCGGCATGATCCGCTCGCGGCTGGCAGCCGCAGACGCCCCCATCGCGCCGCCCAAGACGGTCAGGCGCGCATTGGTCGATTCCTTCATCGTCGAGGTGCTGAACCCGAAGGTGGCGCTGTTCTTCATCGCCATGCTGCCGCAATTCGTCGATCCGGCCGCTTCGCTGCCGGTCTGGGCGCAGTTCCTGATCCTCGGCAAGATCGTGAACTTCGCCTTTTCCTCGGCTGATCTCATCACGGTGCTCGGGGCCTCGGTCGTGACCAGGATGATGAAGAAGACACAGGCCGGTTTTGCCTTCGGGCGCTGGCTCGGCGGTTCGCTGATGATCGGGCTGGGCCTCAAGCTGGCAACGGACAAGGGCTGAAACGATGGATCTGGCCACATTGGCGATGCTCAATGCCGAGCGTGCGGCGCGGCGCGCCACCGTTCTGGTGACCGATGTCACCAGTGGTGCGCAAAGACTGGTGAAGGCCGCCGATATCGCGGACGATCCGCTGGCCGGTGTTCTGGACAGGCAGTTGCGCATGGCCAAGAGCGCGACGGTGGAGGTGGACGGGAGCCAGGTCTTCCTGACCGTGCAGGCGCCGCCGCCGCGCGTGGTCGTCACCGGCGCGGTGCATATCTCGCAGGCGATGGCGCCGATGGCGAAGCTGCTCGACCTCGACCTCGTCATCATCGACCCCCGTAGTGCTTTTGCCACGCCGGAACGCTTTCCGGATGTGACGTTGCTGGCGGAGTGGCCGGATGAGGCGATCGCGACGCTGGGGCTCGACGCCTATACGGCTTTCGTGGCGCTGACGCATGATCCCAAGATCGACGATCCCGGACTGGAGGCGGCGCTGCGTTCGGAGTGCTTCTATATCGGCGCGCTGGGGAGCCGGAAGACGCATGGTCGGCGCGTCGAGCGGCTCACCGCGGCCGGCTTCGACGAGGCCGCTGTCGCGCGCATCCACGCGCCGATCGGGCTCGACATCGGCGCTGTCTCGCCGGCCGAGATCGCGCTGGCGATCCTGGGCGAGATCGTCGCGACGCTGCGCGGTCCGCGCCGGGCATCGGCATGAAATTCGGCCCCGTCCCTGTCGCGGAAGCGGCCGGCACCATCGCCGCGCATACGATCCGGGCCGGCGAGACCATCGTCAAGAAAGGCGCTGCGATCACAGCCGAGGCTGCCGAGAAACTCGCGGCCGCCGGCGTCACCGACGTCGTGGCGGTGCGGCTCGAGCCCGGTGACATCGACGAAAACGAGGCTGCGACGCGGCTTGCCACCGCCCTGGCCGGGCGCGGCGTGGTGACGGAGGCTGCCTTCACCGGCCGGGTCAACCTGTTTGCCGCAGCGGTGGGCGTGCTGACGATCGACAGGGCTGCGATCGACATGCTCAACCAGATCGACGAGGCGATCACGGTGGCGACGTTGCCGCTGATGAAGCCGGTGGTCGCCGGCGAGATGGTCGGCACGGTGAAGATCATTCCCTATGGCCTACCGGCAACGCTCGTCGAGCAGGCGCTCGCCGGGCTTGAAGGGGCAAAGCCCATCGCCATTGCCCCCTACAAGCCGCTGCGCGTGGCGGTGATCTCGACGCTGCTGCCGGGCCTGAAGCCCTCAGTCGTCGACAAAACGCTGCGGGTGATGGCCGAGCGGCTCGGGCCGGCCGAGGCGAAGATCGCGGCGGACCGGCGGGTGCCACATGAAGCTGAGCCCCTGGCGCAGGCGCTGGCCGAGCAGGCTGAGCTGGCCGATCTCGTCATCGTCTTCGGCGCTTCGGCGATCACCGACCGGCGCGACGTCATTCCGCAGGCGCTGCTGGAGGCGGGCGGACGAATCGAGCATCTCGGCATGCCGGTCGATCCCGGCAATCTGCTGTTGATCGGCGAACTCGCCGGCAAGCCGGTGATCGGGGCGCCCGGCTGCGCCCGCTCGCCCAAGGAAAACGGCTTCGACTGGGTGCTGCAGCGCTGCCTTGCCGGCATTGCGGTGACGCGGGCCGATATCCAGGCGATGGGCGTCGGCGGGCTCCTGATGGAGATCGTCTCGCGGCCGCAGCCGCGCGCACCGACGCATCTCGAAGCCGCGCCGGTGGCGGGGATCGTGCTCGCTGCGGGGCGCTCGACGCGAATGGGGCCCGACAACAAGCTGCTCCAGAATGTGCGCGGTCAACCGATGCTGCGCCATGCGGTGGAGGCGCAGCTCGCCTCGCAGGCCAGGCCGGTGATCGTCGTGACCGGACATCAGCAGGAGCAGGTCGCTGCCGTGCTCGCCGGACTCGACGTTACGCTCGTCCACAACCCTGATTATGCCGACGGTCTCGCCGGCTCGGTCAAGGCGGGGTTGGCTGCCCTGCCGGAGACGGTCGCCGGGGCCGTCGTCTCGCTCGGGGACATGCCCAATGTCACGGCGAGCGTAATCGACCGGCTGGCCCAGGTCTTCGCGGAAAACGGCGAGGCGCTGGCGGTGGTACCAACGCTGCTCGGCCAGCGCGGCAACCCGGTGCTGCTGGCGCGGGCTCTGTTTGCCGAGGTCGCGAAACTCGAGGGCGACCAGGGTGCCCGGCGCCTGCTCGATGCGGCGGGCGAGGCGCTGGTCGAGGTGCCGCTCGACGACCCGTCCATCGCGCTCGACATCGACACGCCTGAGGCGCTCGCGGCGTTCGCGCCAGGACGGACTTAAGTTGGACCAGGTAATGGTCTATTTTTCTTGCAAGCTTTGGAGTGTAGCCATGTCTGCGAAGGTTGCGGTGAGCGAAGCCAAGGGGCAACTGACAGAACTGGTCAGACGGGCTGAGGCCGGTGAGGACGTGGTGCTGACCCGCCACGGCCCAGCGGCGGTCAAGCTCGTTCCCATCCGCCAGACCTTGGCGCCGTCGCAGCGAAGGCGGATCATCGCGGAAGCGCAGGTGATGGCGAGCCGGACGGCTTTGCCGGGAGCCGACGCGGCCCGCAGCCAGGACTTTCTCTATGACGACGATGGGTTGCCCCGTTGATCGTTCTCGATACCTCGGCGCTTCTCGCGATTCTGTTGCGTGAACCTGTAGCGGAACGCTGCCAAGCGCTGCTTGAATCGAGCGATCAGGTTCTGATGTCTGCTGGGACGCTGGCGGAAGCCCTGCTCGTTGCTCAGCATCGCGGCGTCGGGGAGGCCATGGACCATTTGCTGACCGGCCTCGATGTCGAAATCATCCCTGTCGACGAGGCCGAGGCCAAACGCGTCGCCCAGGCCTATGCGCGATGGGGGCGGGACCGCCACGCCGCCAATCTGAACTTTGGCGACTGCTTTGCCTCTGCCGTCGCTCGGCGCCATGACTGTCCACTGCTGTTCGTCGGCAACGATTTCGGCCAGACCGATATCGCATCGACCGTCCCGCTCTGACGCTCACGCCTTTCCTTCCCGTCGGCAGCGCTCCGAGCAGAATTTCACCTCGTCCCAGACGCGCGCCCATTTCTTGCGCCAGGTGAAGGGGCGGCCGCAGGTCCGACAGGGCTTCTGGGGCAGGTTGGCTTTCTCGATGCGCTTGGCCATGTCCGCTCACGCTGGTCCGGTCGCTGGTCCAGAGTGACCCGCGCCAACGTATACGCCAGCGGGACTGAATTGGAGCGGCGACATGAGCGACACCATCCTGATCTATGGCGGCAGCGGCGGCATAGGGGCTGCGGTTGCCCGTGCCGTCAAGGCGCGCGGCCTGGCGGTGCATCTGGTGGGTCGCGAGGCTGACAGGTTGCAGGCCTTGGCAAGCGAGATCGGGGCGGGCTTCAGCGTCGGCGACGTGACCGAGGATGACGTCTTCGCTGCGGCGACACAGGCGGCCTCCCAGGGTGGAGCGCTGAAGGGGCTGGTCTATGCGGTCGGCACCATCAACCTGAAGCCGGTTGCCCGTTTGAGCGAAAGTGATTTCCTGAAGGATTTCAGCATTAACGCCCTGGGCGCTGTGAAAGCGATTCAAGCGGCTCTGCCGCATCTTAAGCAGGCGGAGGGTACGGCGGGTGTCGTGCTGTTCTCGACGGTCGCTGTCGCGCAGGGCTTTGCCGCGCATGCCTCGGTGGCGATGGCGAAGGGTGCGATCGAGGGGCTGACGCTGTCGCTGGCGGCGGAACTCGCGCCGCGCATCCGGGTCAACTGCATCGCGCCGTCGCTGACGCGAACGCCGCTGGCGGCGGCGCTGACGAGCAACGAGGCGATGGCGAAGGCGATCGCCGATCTGCATCCGCTACAGCGCTTGGGCGAGCCCGAGGATATCGCGCCGCTGGCGGCGCTGCTGGCCTGCGACGATTCCTCCTGGATCACCGGGCAGATCATCGGCGTCGATGGCGGCCGCTCGTCGCTGCGAACGAAGGGGTAGGGCAGGGGCGCTTCAGCGCAGCCAGTGCAGGCCGAGCGTCGCATAAGCCTCGGCCGGCCGGTCGCTGCTGCGCTGCCAGCCGCCCGATAGTCGCCAGACGACGCCGAAGAGGCGCAGGCCCGTCAGGTGCAGCCCCAACCTGATCTTGGTGTAGTCGCCAGCGCGATAGGCCTCCAGCTCCGGCCCGAGATAGCTGCCTTCGAGCGGCACGCCGCGCGGAACCAACCAGCCCGGGGCGATGCGGCCCCAGAGACGGCGGTCGAGCGTCGAGGCATAGGCGGACGCCTGGAGAAGCGTCGTCTGTGTCGGTGTCATCCAAAGATCGCCTTGAAGGCGCACGCCGTAGCGACGGGTAACAAGGGTGCCGCGCGGCTCTTCGCGCTGTTCGCCCTCGTAATCGGAGCCGGCGTAAAGCGACAGAAAAGTATCGCTGACGCGCCATTCATAGCCGATCAACGCCTGGGCTTCGCTCTTGTAGGCAATGCTGCGGGGACGCTGGCGCCGGCCCTGCTCCTGGGCGCCGCCGACTTTCAACATGGTGCGAAAGCCGCTGCTGGCGAGGCCGCCGGTCAGTGCCTTCTTCAGGCCCAGCGCCCCGAAGGTCTTGCTGGGTCCGGCTTCGAGCGAGCCGAACAGGACGGTCGAGAGCGGCGAGCGCTCTTCCGTCTCGCTTTCTGTCTGGGAGCCTGTTTCGGACTCTTGCGCCATGGTCGGAGGCCCTGGCCCCATCCCCAGGACGGCAGCCAGCGTCGCGCCTCCCGCGCTCGCCCACCCATACGCCACGCACGCACCCCCCGACGCCGGGTCCTCGCGGACGGGCCCCAAGCAATTTCAGCAGGCTGGCAGGAGGCTTGCAAGCTTTTGTTAACCAAGCGGGCGCAGCCTGAGGCTTCAATCTGGCTAAGCTTTCATTGTGCACCGACGCAGGGAGACGGCAGATGAAGACCACGGATTTCATGCGCCAGTTGGCGGGATACGGATTGACGACTGCAACGATCCTCTACCGGCTGCCCGATCACCGCAGCGTGCTGCAGAGCTATATCTGGCAGAACTACGATCTCGCGCCGCGCTTTCCGGTGCTTCATGATTTCCTCGACTTCTGGACACGCGAGCTCGACGGCCCCCTGCATTCGGTCACGGTCGCGCATTCCAGGCTGATCCGGCCGGCCGAGATCGTGGCCGTCAACGGTGTGCTGACCCTGCATTGAGCGCCGCGCCGGGCTGCCCGTCGCTGGCACTGCTTGTTGCAAGGGCGCCGCGCGTGCTAGGCCGCTCATCCTGTCACGGCCTGGCCCGATATCCCTTGTCATCACCCCTGCGCACATCCGGACTCCTGATGGCGCTTGCTGCCTTGCCGGGGGAGCGCATCGCGGTCGGCTCGATCGTGGCTGCGCTGAAGGACCGTGCCTATGCGCTGCTCGTCGTCCTGCTCGGTTTGCCGAACTGCCTGCCGATGCCGCCGCCCATCCCGCTTGTCTGCGGCCTGGTCCTGGCTTTCGTCGCGGCGCAGATGCTGACCGGCCGCGTCATGCCCTGGCTGCCGCCTGCTTTGCTGTCGCGCAGCATCGGCAAGTCCGTCCTGACACGCGCGATCGATCGTGCCGTGCCGCTGCTGATCCGGCTGGAACGCATTTCGCGCCCCCGCTTGACGGTGCTGGGCGGCGCTTATGCCATCCCGGTGCTCGGCCTGTTGATCCTGGTTCTGGCGCTGGGTCTCATCGTGGCCGCTCCCTTCATCGGCCAGATTCCCCTGGGGCTGGCGGTCTGCCTCGTCGGACTGGGGCTGGTGGAGCGGGACGGCCTGTTCATCATCGCCGGTACGGTCTTCGGCGTGGTCGGCCTCGCCCTCAGCGCCGGCTTCGCCTATGCGATCTTCAGCGGCATCCACGAGCTGTTCTTCTGAGATCCGGCCGTGGCGAGCGGCCGTCGTGGTCGGCGCCAGATTTCAGGCCGCGGCTAGGATCTTTGCAAAAGGCTTGTCCTGCGCCAGCAGTTGGTCGATCTCGTCGGCACTGACGCCCGGCGAGAACAGGAAGCCCTGCAGCTCATGGCAGCCGATCGCCTGCAGGAAGCGGTGCTGCTCGGCCGTCTCGACCCCTTCGGCACAGACGCGCAGGCCCAGCGCCCGCCCGAGATGCGCGATCGAGTGGACCAGAATCGCGGATTCGCCGGTGGTCTCCATGTATTCCAGGAAGGAGCGGTCGATCTTGATCTTGTCGAAGGCGAAGCGCCGCAAATAGATCAGGCTGGAATAGCCGGTGCCGAAATCGTCGAGCGCCAGTCCAACTCCATGAGCGCGCAGATCCATCATCGCGGCTTCGGCGGCATCGGCATCATCGACGACGACCCCCTCGGTCAGCTCGAGCTCGAGCCGCGTCGGATCGAAGCCGGTCTCGGCGAGCACATTGATGACGTTGCTGACGAAATCCTTGTGGCGGAACTGGATCGGGGAGACGTTGACGGCGAGCCGGATGCCGTCCCAGCGCTTGGCTTCCTCGCAAGCCCGGCGCAGCACCCATTCGCTCAAGGGGACGATGAGCCCCCGTTCCTCGGCGATGCCGATGAACTCCGCCGGCGGCACCATCCCGTGGACCGGGTGGTTCCAGCGCACCAGCGCCTCGACCCCCACGATCGTAGCCCCGTCGACGGATACCTGCGGCTGATAGTGCAGTATCAATTCGTCGTTGGCGATGGCGCGGCGAAGATCCTCCTCGACCATGCGCTTGAGCGCGAGTGCGCGGTTCATCTGCGTCTCGAAGAACGAAAACCGGTTTCGGCCGCCGTTTTTCGACTGATAGAGCGCCGTATCCGCCAGTCTCAGCAGCGTTTCGCGATCAGTGGCATCCTGCGGTGCGAGCGCGATGCCGATCGAGCAGCCGATCGTGGTCGCGACACCCATGATGGTAAAGGGTTCGGTCAGGCTCGCCAGGATGCGCTCGCCCAGCGCGGCACAGCCGGCCGGAAACTGGCCATGGGCCTGGATGATCCCGAATTCATCGCCGCCGATGCGCGCCACTGTGTCGCCGCCGCGGACCAGCTTCGACAGTCTCTGGGCAACCTGCCGGATCAATTCATCGCCGGCGGTATGGCCATAGGTGTCGTTGACGGCCTTGAAGCGGTCGAGATCGATCAGCATCACGGCAAGGCCGGATTTGGAACGGTCGAGATGCGCAAGCTCCTGATCCAGCCTGACGTCGAAGGTGCGGCGGTTGGGCAGCAGCGACAGCTCGTCCTGGCCGGCCAGCCGCTGAATCTGGCTCTCGCGGATGGCGATCTGATGAGCCGCGCCGCGCAGACGGTGAACCACGAAAGCGAAGATGCCGGCAAATGTCAGGCCGACGCCGGCGAGCGCCCAGGCGAACTGGCGCAACATGGCGTCGCCCGGCCGATCGGGAACCCAGCTGAGCCAGGCCTTGACCGTCCCATCCGCGGAGGGGATCGCGCGTCGGGCCAGGGGATCGCGTGGCATGTTCCGCATGATGCGGACTTCCGAGATGCGATAGCGGTGGGAAAGTTCACTCAGGATCGAATCGTCCACGCGCCGATAGCCGACAACCTTGATCGGGCCCGCCAGCTGGGAGAGCAGCGAGCCGCGGCGCGGCTCCATGTCGATCATCATGACGCTGACGGTTTCGATGCCGTCATGAGTCAGGGACCATGAGGCCGAGCCGGGATCGCCGCGCAGATCAAGCAGCCGGCGCATCGGCGGATCGCCGAGATCGGGCGATCCGGGAAGGGTGGGGCTGAAATGCTTCAGCGCCTCATACCCGGCCTGTCCGGCCGGGCTGTTGCCCTCGATCCCGGCGAACACGACGCCCGATGCGGAGACGATATAGGCGCCCTCGAATTCGAGGAAGCGGCCGGCAAGCTGTGCCAGCCCCGTCTGAAGTGTCTCCAGCGGATCGGGGCCGGCGAGAGAGCCCTGCAGTTCGCCAGAGGCCGCAAGGCTCTGGAAGCGCAATTCGCGCAGGCGAATCTGGCTTTCGATGGCGGCTTCGACGCGGTCGCGCTGCCGCTCGGCCTCGAGCCGGTTCGCATCGCTGGTAATGCCGAGAACAACGGCCACGGCGGCGGCCATGACCATGACGAATGCGCAGCCCAATGTGGCAACCGAGCTTTTCAGCATTCGGGCCGATGCATCCGCGTTGGTCGACTTCGTGACGATGGGCGACAGCATCAACGGTCCTGGCAGCCAGAGTAGCGGCGACCATCGCAGGCGAATCTTGATATCCCGTTGCCAGACCGGAGCAGCATCGACGCGTCGGAGCTTTATGTCGGCTCGTAGGGCGGCCTTGGGATGGCGGTGTGAGCCGCCCGCAGCGCCGCCGACCAGCGCTCGCGCAAATCATGGAAATAGGGCTCGCCTGCCTCGATGCGACGGCTCAACTCGGGTTCGTCGGCGTCACGGCGCATGACGATCAGGTCGATCGGCAGGCCGACGCCCAGATTGGAGCGCATCGTCGAATCCATCGAGATCAGCCCGACCTTGAGCGCATCGTAGAGATGAGTCTTGTAGGTGATCGCGCGGTCGAGGATCGGCTTGCCGTATTTGTGCTCGCCGATCTGGAGGAACGGCGCATCCATGCCGCATTCGATGAAGTTGCCGGCGCCATAGATCATGAACAGCCGCATCGGCTGGCCCTTGATCTGACCGCCAAACAGCATCGAGACATCGAATTTGACGCCGGCTTCCTTCAAAGCGGGGCCATCTTCGGCCCGGACATGGCGGATCGCCCGCCCCACGAGTTGCGCGGCGCGAAACATCGAGCCGGCGTTATGGAGCGTATCGCGCTCTCCCGCCTCGGAGCCGGGCAGCCCTTCATGCAGCAGGCTGACGACCGATTGCGTGACCGAGAGATTGCCGGCGGTCATCAGACCGAAGGTGCGGTCGCCCGGCCAGGAGAAGACATGCAGCTTGCGGAAGGTCGAAATATCGTCGAGCCCGGCATTGGTGCGGGTATCGGCGATCATGACGAGGCCGTCCTGCACGAGGATTCCGGCGCAATAGGTCAAGGGACTGATCCTGCTCTGTCGAATACGGGGCTGGTTGTTGCTGGTGATGTCGTCGCACATCGCCGGGTCGCAAGCCAGCCATGGGCCGGACCTGCCCGGTTCTTTGCCGCGACCGCCCAGTCGATCTCACTGGTTGGAGGCGCGCCCGCCTGCATCGCGGGCGCTGACGCGCACGGCCAGCGCCTCGCCGTCGCCGCCCTTGCGGGCACCACGCACCGGAGCGGCATCGGCAAAGTCGAGCCCGGCGGCGATCCTGACATGGGTGTCGATCGGGCATAGTCCATTGGCGGGATCAAAACCGATCCAGCCAAAATCGGACAGATGCACCTCGGCCCAGGCATGAGCGCCGCTGGCATGGGGCAGGGCAACCCGCGTCGATGCGTCGGACTGGGCGACATAGCCCGAGACATAGCGCGCCGGCAGCCCCAGGAGGCGCGCGCAGGTCATGAAGATGTGGGCGATGTCCTGCGGGATGCCCTCGCCGGCCGCAAAGGCAGCGGCCGCACCGATCCCGGTGCGCTGACCGGTTTCCACGCAAGCGGTCTGCTCGTGCAGCGCGTCCATCAGCGCATGCATCTTGGACAGGGGTGAATCGGCGCCCTTCGTCACAGCCTCGGCGAAGGCGCGCAGTGCCGCGTCGGGCGTCGTCAGCAGCGTGTCGCGGCGAAAGACCTCGACGGGCACGCGCTCGATCATGCCGCGCACGATGCCCGCGAGGTCTGCGGTCTCGATCAACCCATCGATCTGGATCGCCATTTCCGCGATCGGGCCGTCGGCGGAAAAGGTATGGACGATATTGCCATAGGGATCCTGCGTCGCGCGCAGGCGGCCGTCGATGGTGGGCTCGATGCGCCAGGACATGACGTGCTGCCCGTCATGGTCGCGCGGCGTCAGCCGCAGGATCTGCGTGATATGCCGGGCGGGCTCGGCATAGACGTAAGCGATCGAGTGGGAGATCCTGATCCGCATGGCAATCGCTGTTGGGGCCGGGTTCGTTCGTTTCGACGTTCTAGCGGGGGCTGCGGCCGGATGCGAGGCCGCCGCCGCCGATCACTGCAGATACTGCTCGATGATGGTTCCGCCGAGCCGGTTGTTCTCGGTGATGAAGTCCTCGATGAACTCGTGCAGCCCGTGCTGGAAGATGTCCTCGATACTCGTGCTGGACAGGTTGGCGAGGGTCTTGCGCGCCTGGCGCTGCGCCGGCCCCTGGCGGCCGTAGGAATCGCCGAGCAGATCGAGAAAACGCGAGATGTTCTCGTAGCAAGCGGCGAGCGAGCGCGGCATGCGCCGGTTGAGGATCAGGAGATCGGCGATCAGCAACGGCTTCACCGCCTCGCGATAGACCCAGTGATAGGCTGTCAGCGCCGAGACCTCGCGCAGCACCGTCGTCCACTGGAAGTAATCCAGCGAGCCGCCGACCTGCTCGTTGGCCGGGAGCAACACGTGGTACTTCACGTCCAGGATACGGGCGGTGTTGTCGGCGCGCTCGACATAGACGCCAAGCCTGGAGAACCAGTAGCCGTCGTCGCGCAGCATGGTGCGATAGGCCGAGCCGTCGAAGACCAGCGAAACGTTCTTCACCCAGTCGAGGAAGCGGGCGAATTCCTCGCGGTCCATGCGCTTTTTCTCGAAGCGCTGAAGTTCGAGCCAGGCCCCGTTGATCGCATCCCACATCTCGGAGGTCAGCGCGGTGCGCACGCCGCGCGCATTGGAGCGGGCGAGCGCGAGGCAGTTGCGGATGGAGGACGGATTGTCGGGGTTGAAGGTCAGGAAGTCGCAGACATTGCGCTCATTGGCCTCGCCATAGGCCTTGGCGAAGGTCTCGTCGCAGCCGGCCGTGGCGACCGCGCTCTGCCATTCGCTGCCGGCGCCGCCATAGGAGGAGGGCAGGTTGGAGAGCCGCATGGTGGCATCGAGAATCCGGGCCAGATACTCCGCCCGCTCGACATAGCGGGAGACCCAGTAGAGGCTGTCGGCGGTGCGCGAGAGCATAGTCAGATCGGGCCTTTTCGCGACGAGGCGGGAGGTATCCGGTGAACGTTGCAGCTGGGTGCCATGGCTGAGATCAGGCATCGAGAACCCAGGTATCCTTGGTGCCGCCGCCCTGGCTGGAATTGACGACGAGAGAGCCTTCCTTCAGCGCGACGCGGGTGAGGCCGCCCGGCACGCAGGAAATGCCGTTGGCGCCCGACAGCACGTAAGGCCGCAGATCGACATGGCGCGGCGCCACGCCGGAAGCCACGAAGGTCGGGCATGTCGACAGCGCCAGCGTCGGCTGGGCGATGAAACCCTCCGGGCTCGCCTTGAGCTTGCGGCGGAAGGTCTCGATCTGCGCCTTGTTGGCGTGGGGTCCGACCAGCATGCCGTAGCCGCCCGAGCCGTTGACCTCCTTGACGACGAGCTTCTCCAGATTGTCGAGCACATAGGCGTTGGCCTCCGGCTCGCGGCAGCGATAGGTCGGTACGTTCTTCAGGATCGGCTCCTCGCCGGTGAAGAACTTCACGATCTCGGGCATGTAGCTGTAGACCGCCTTGTCGTCGGCGACGCCGGTGCCGACCGCGTTGGCCAGCGTGACGTTGCCGGCCTTGTAGGCGCCGATCAGCCCGGGCACGCCCAGCACCGAGTCGCTGCGGAAGACGAGCGGGTCGATGAAGTCGTCGTCGATGCGCCGGTAGATCACGTCGACCCGCTTGGGGCCTTGCGTCGTACGCATGTAGACGATGTCGTCCTTGACCAGCAGATCCGAGCCTTCGACCAGTTCGACGCCGAGCTTGTCGGCCAGGAACGAGTGTTCGTAGAAGGCGGAATTGAACTGGCCGGGCGTCAGCAGGCAGATATTGGGATCGGACGGCGAACTGCGGGGCGCCACCGAGCGCAGGGTCGCCAGCAGCTGGTCGGGATAGTTGTCCACGGGTGCGACCCGGTGCGTGGCGAAGAGCTCCGGGAAAAGCCGCAGCATGACCTCCCGGTTCTCCATCATGTAGGAGACGCCCGACGGTGTGCGGGCATTGTCCTCGAGCACATAGAAGGTGTCGGCATCGACGCGCACGATGTCGATGCCGGCGATGTGGCAGTAGATGCCGTGCGGCACCTGGAAATCGACCATTTCGAGCTGGTAGCAGGCGTTGCGATAGACCAGATCAGCCGGGATGATGCCGGCTTTGATGCATTCCTTCGGGCCGTAGACATCGGCCAGGAACATGTTGATCGCGGTGACGCGCTGGCGCAGGCCGGCTTCGAGCTTGGTCCATTCCGGCTTAGTCAGGACACGCGGGATGATGTCGAAGGGGATCAGCCGCTCGGTCGATTCCTCGTCGCCATAGACGGCGAAGGTGATGCCGATGCGCCGGAAGAACAGTTCCGCCTGGCTGCGCCGGAGCGCCAGCATCTCAGGCGGGGCTTCCTTCAGCCAGCGATCAAGCGCCTGGTAGGCCGGTCTCAATTCGGCTCCGGAGCCGGTCATCTCGTCGAACGCGACCATGCAGGCTTCTTTCCCCTTGGTTGCAGCAGCCTAAGCGCATTCGCGTTGAATCGGAAAGGGGGCGGCCGATGCCGCTTTGCGCCGCGATGCCGAATTATTGAGCAAAAAAGCCCGTTGCAATTGAGGTGAAATGAGGGCAGAAATATCTAAGGTTGTAAATTTAGCTTTATACAATCATAGAGTTTGAGAGGCGCGCGAACAGTCGCCCCGGAGGTCGTGCCGGGCGCTGAGGGAAGCAACGCAAAGCGGCTTTGCCGCGACAGCGCGGCTCTGCCCGACGCACTTCAAGCGAATGGCAGCAGGTCCGATCACAATTTTAAAGGTTACATTAAATTTTATTGACCTCGCGCGAGGTTCAAATCTTGCCATCGGGGCTCATTGTCATGTCGTCGTTGCTGCGGTTGCTGTCCATCGGCCTCGTGTCTCTGTCCGTGAGCGGCTGCGGAACCTTCGTTCCCAATCTTCAGGAATTTCCCGGCAGTCCAGCCGATGGCCAGTTGCTGGTTAATGCGATCGTCGAGACGGTCCGCTGCGAGGTTCAGGATGCGGTCAAGTCGATCATTCTTCAGGACAAGGCGCTCGTCGCAAGCAGGGTGAACCCGGTCAGGTCGGCGCCTTGGTTCGATGATTGGGGCGTGCAGGCCGGGCTCGTCCTGACGGTCGAGGAAAGGACCGCCCTGAACCCGGCCGCCCTGTACAACCCGACAGGCCTGCAGAGCCCGCCGGTGACCTTCGCCTTCGGAGCCGTCGCGGCCGCCACGGCGACGCGCGTGACGACGCTGAACTTCTATTATACCGTCAAGGAATTGGTCGCAGCGCCCGCCTGTGGCAGCCGGCCAACCGCGAGCCGTCTCGCCGGATCGCTCCTGCTGCAGAGCGATCTCAAGCTGGCCGAAACGCTTGCTGCCCATGTGCTGGCATCCGGCACGGGCGCGCTGCTTGTGCCCGGCTCACGCAGCGCGCCTTCTGCCCAAAACGCCATCGCTCACCGTGTCAAGTTCGAGGTGCTGACCAGCGGCAGCGTCAGTCCGTCCTGGCGGCTGACGCATGCGACGACCAATCCCAACTCGACACTGTTCTCGACGAGCCGCAATCGCACGCATGACCTGACGCTGACATTGGGGCCGGCCGATCCCGCCGCGCGCGAATTGCTCGGGCCGGCGTCGCAGGTGTTCTTCGCCAACCAGTTGAACGCCATCCTGAGCCGCCGGGATTAGCGATCCTTCGCCGCACAGCTGACAACGATGGAGACAGCCATGGCTTCCAAACCCAGGACGGCAAAGGCAACCGCGATGACGCCCCCTTCGCCATGGTATTTTCCGACGGCAATCCAGGGCGTCGTGATTGCCTGCGACTACAATCCGATCGAGCAACGCTATAACAAGAACTGTCGGGAGATGCGGGTAGAGGACATACCGCAGCCGCGGCAGGCCGCCGTGAAGCGGATCATCACGATCTTCGACAAGATCGGCAACGCCTAGCGTTTCGCCCGTTCCGTTGGCTCGGCGGAAGCGCAGCCGCTGTCTTTCAGATCAGGCCGAGCCCGCGAAAACTGGCATGCCCGTCGCGACCGACGATGACGTGGTCGTGGATGACGATGCCGAGCGGCTTGGCGGTATCGACGAGCTCGCGGGTCATCCTGACGTCGGCGGCCGAAGGCGTGGGATCGCCCGACGGGTGGTTGTGAACGAGGATGACGGCGCTGGCAGAGAGCTCGAGTGCGCGTCGCATCACCTCGCGGGGGTAGACGGGGGTGTGATCGACGGTGCCGGTCTGCTGCACCTCGTCGGCAATTACGGCATTCTTCTTGTCGAGGAAGAGGATGCGGAACTGCTCGCGCTCGGCGAAGGCCATCGCGGTGCGGCAATAGTCCAGCACCGACGACCAGGAGGACAGCACGGTGCGTTTGGAGACCGCGCCGCGGGCCATGCGCTGCAGCGCCGCCTCGACGATCTTGAGATCGAGCGCCACGCCTTCGCCAACACCCTTGACTTCGGTCAGGCGCGCGGCGGGCGCGCCCAGCACCTCGGCGAAGGAGCCGAAACGTGCGATCAGCTCCTTGGCGAGCGGCTTGACGTCGCGCTGGGGAATCGAGCGGAACAGCAGCAGTTCGAGGAGTTCGTAATCGGGCAGGGCGTCGGCGCCGGCCTCGCTGAAGCGACTGCGCAGGCGCTCGCGATGGCCGTGATAATGCGGGGCCGCGTCGGCGAGGCCGGGCGGAGCCACGGGCAGGGCAGGTCGCGCAGTGCGGCCCGAACCCTTGCCCGCATCGGCTGTCATTGACGCGCGAGGGGGTTGTCGCGTCCGGCGGGCGAGAGGGTGAAGATCTCGCAGCCGGTATCGGTGACGCCGATCGTGTGCTCGAACTGGGCCGAGAGCGAGCGGTCCCGCGTTACGGCCGTCCAGCCGTCGGAGAGCACCTTCACCCCCGCCTTGCCGAGATTGATCATCGGCTCGATGGTGAAGATCATGCCCGGCTTGAGCTCTGGCCCTTCGCCGGGCGAGCCATAATGCAGGATGTTGGGCGCGTCGTGGAAGTTGCGGCCGACACCATGGCCGCAGAAATCGCGCACCACCGAGCAGCGTTCGGCCTCGGCATAGCGCTGGATGGCGAAACCGATATCGCCCGTCGTGCCGCCCGGGCGCACCGCCTTGATGCCGCGCACCAGGCTTTCATAGGTGATCTCGATCAGGCGCTCGGCCTTGCGCGGAATGTCGCCGACACCATACATCCGGCTCGAATCGCCATGCCAGCCATCGACGATCAGCGTGTAGTCGATGTTCATGATGTCGCCCTCGCGGAGCGGCTTGTCGTCGGGGATGCCATGGCAGACGACATGGTTGATCGAGGTGCAGATCGACTTGGTGTAGCCGCGATAAAACAGCGTCGCCGGATAGGCGCCATTGTCCATGGCGAACTGGAAGGCGAGGTCGTCCAGACGCTGGGTGGTGACGCCGGGCTTGACATAGTCGCCGAGCATATCGAGGCCCTCAGCCGTCAGGCGGCCGGCCTTGTGCATGGCCGCGAAGGCGTCCGCATCATGGATCTTGATGGCGGGCTCGCGATGGCGCGAGCGCCCGATCGTTTCGTCAAAAGTCATGTTCGCTCGGCAACTCCCTCGCGCCCATATCTATTGGGTTTGATCCCGGGCGCAAGGCATCGCGCCGCCGCAGGGCGCCCGCCCATGCGAGAAAACCAGTCGACGCGGCGCGATCGACCGGCTGGCGCCGGGCGGCGGCGGCGTGTATCAGGCTGGCGCTATGGCCATCATCGAGCAGTCACAGGCGGAGGACGAGCCCTTCGGCGCCTTCGCGCCGCAGCGCGGTCTTAAGCGCATCATCGCCTGGACGCGCAGTGCGTCCGACAGTTTCCTTGGCCGGAAGCTGGCCTATGCGCTGCGCCGGCTCGGCCTGCGCTCGCTGGCCGGCCGGCCGGTCGATATCGAGGCGCTGGGCGCCCGGATGCGGCTTTATCCCGACGGAAATGTCTGCGAAAAGCGCGTCCTCTTCACGCCGCAATATTTCGACCCGCTGGAGCGGTCGCTGCTGGCGGAGCGTCTGCATGACGGGTTCTGCTTCATCGACATCGGCGCCAATATCGGGGCCTATTCGCTGTTCGTGGCGGCACATGCTGGCCCAGGCGCGCGCGTCCTCGCTGTCGAGCCGCAGCCCGAGGTGTTCGCGCGTCTGGCCTTCAACATCGCGCAGAACCCGTTCGGCACCGTCAAGGCGGTCGCCTGCGCGCTGGCCGACAAGCCCGGCGAGCTCACGCTGTTCCTCGACCCGACCAATCGCGGCGAATCGAGCGTCCGTATCCTGCGCACCAGTGCCGCCACCTCGATCCGCGTGCCGGCGATGACCCTGCTCGCGCTCGTCCACAATGAGGGCTACGAGCGGCTGGACGCGATCAAGCTCGATGTCGAAGGCGCCGAGGACCTGATCCTGGAGCCGTTCCTGCGCGATGCACCCCAAAGCCTTTGGCCGGGCTTCATCATCATCGAGGATTCGCGCCAGCGCTGGCAGAGCGATCTTGCCGCGCTGCTCGCACAGAGCGGTTACACGCTGCTCGCGCAGACGCGCCTGAACCTGGTCTACGAGCGCAAGGCATCGGCGTAAGCGCAGGCTATCGTCTTTCTTGAGACGCCGAGAGCATGCCGATCATGGCGGCTGGGGGGCGCGGCGTTCACGGCGCTTGAGCCCTGGCCGGCAAACCCCTAGCTAGGATGCGATCGGCGGCTCGAACCTCCGGTGCCGCCGCAGCCAGGAGCCGGGAATGACCGCCAGCGACACGACATCCACCCCGGCGAGCATCACGGCCGCGATCCTCGTCATCGGCGACGAGATCCTGTCGGGGCGGACCAAGGACAAGAATATCGGCTATATTGCCGAATACATGACCAATATTGGCATCGAACTGCGCGAGGTCCGCATCGTGCCCGATGTCGAGGCCGAGATCGTGGCGGCCCTCAACGCGCTGCGCAGCCGTTACACCTATGTCTTCACGACCGGCGGCATCGGCCCGACCCATGACGACATCACCGCCGATTCGGTGGCGGCTGCCTTCGGGGTTTCGATCGATCATGATCCGCGCGCGATCGCGATGCTCGCCGAACGCTTCCCGCCTGACCAGCTCAACGAGGCGCGGCTGCGCATGGCGCGCATTCCCGCCGGGGCCGACCTCATCGCCAATTCGGTCTCGAAGGCGCCGGGCTTCAACATCGGCAATGTCTATGTGATGGCGGGCGTGCCCTCGATCATGCAGGCGATGCTCGACGTGGTGGCGCCGACGCTGACGACCGGGGTCAAAATTCTCTCCGACACGGTGCGCGCCGGCCTGCGCGAGGGCGATATCGGCACGGCTCTGGCCGAAGTTGCCAAGGCCCATCCCGATGTCTCGATCGGCTCCTACCCGTTCTATTCGGAGACGGGGCCCGACACCAATGTCGTGGTGCGCTCGCGCGACGCCGACAAGCTGGCGGCCGCGATGGCGGCCGTCACCGCGATGATCGACACCGAACGCGCGCGGCTTGGGTGACGATGCTGGGATGAAGATGCCTGGATGGCGGCATCGAGCGTCATCCAGGCAATTCGGTTCGATCAGTTGACCTTCCAGAGCTGCCCGGAGACATCCTCGCATTTGGTCAGCTGCGCCATCCCGTTGCGCGGGCCGCCATTGACGACGTCGAGGCACATGTTGGCCCCGCGAAACTCGGTCGTGAATTTCACGAAGCCGGCCTCGCTCGACTTCGTCATCTTCCAGGATTGGCCCGAATTGTTCTCGCAAGGGCCGAGTTTGACGAAGTTGTTCATGTTGCCGCCGTTTTCGACATCGAGGCACATCTTGTCGCCCCGGAATTCGGTTGTGAGATTGAGCCAGCCCTCGGCGGGGGTCATCTTCCACTGCTGGCCGGTGACGTCCTCGGTCTTGGCAAGCTGGGCGAAATTGTTGCGCGGACCGCCGTTGACGATGTCGAGCGACATCCCCGGCCCCTTCCACTGTGTCGACAGGCGCTGGTAATCGGCGGCCGGCGCGGCGCCGGCCGTGCCCAGCAGCACCATGGCAGCAGCCGTCAAATTGGATGCGAATGCGTTCATTTGGATCCCTCGATCTCGAAATACTGACGGAATTCGACCGGCCCACCATTGATGCGCATGTCGATGCGGTACCGACCCGGAGGCCAGCCTGCATTGGGTTTGCTCAGGCTGGCCGAGACGAGCTGACTGGCCCCAAGCGGTATCGTGCTCGACACGATCTCGAAATTCGGAGGCGAGCGGTCCGTCTTCTCGGCGACCCAGGTGGCTGTGAGCTTGTCGTCGGGTTTGAGATTGCGAATCTGCAGGGCCAGCACGATCTTGGCCGTGTCGGTGGCGAAGGCCGATTGAGGCGGGACGTCGCCATCGCCCGGGAAGGTCATCGCCTTGACGATGTGGGTCGACTCGGTTGCGGTGGCCGCCGCCTTCGGCGTGTTTTCGCAGCGGATCAGGGATTCGTAGGCTTGCGGAAAGCCAGCCAGATCGAAATCCGCGTCGGCGCCATCGAGTTTCAGAACCATCGTCTTGGCCGCGAGCATGCGCGGCACGATGCTGTTGGGCAGCTCCGCCGTGAGCGACGTGCCGTCTCCGACCCAGGCTGATTGGGGGATCGCGACCAGCTTGTCGAGGACGAAGGGAACACGGATCTTCTCATCCTTGTCCCAGGTCCAGTGCTCGTAGATGAAGGTCATGATCGCCTTGTCGGCCGCGACGGCGAAGACGAGCGCGTTCACGGCATCGTCGTCGTTGGCGTCCTTGTATGACTTGCTCATCAGGCAGGACGTGCCGCGCGCGCCGCGCTCGATCTCCCAGCCGCCGGCCTTCTCGAACGGGGTCTCGCCCGCGGCGAGAACCGGGCCAGCCAGCAAGGCAAGCGCCGCAAGGGTTATCGTCGGTCGCATTTTATCCTGTCCCCGAGCGATGAAAGGCAACGACTGCCGACAAACCATGCTCTCGATTTGCCGCCGCCAGGATCGGCTCGAGGACCGGCCCGCATCCGTGGCTGGTCGTACCGAAATCGTGTCCGCAGACGAGCCATGTTCGGGGCCTTGCGGAACGTCAACGCAGCCAGTCCGGCTGCGGACAAATTGGTGCCTCGGGCCGCAAGATTGATACGAAATGTCCGCAGCCCGTGGACGGCTGGGGGATCTGTTGATGGTTCGGTCTGCCGGCGGGCTGATGTCAGAGCTCGTTGAACCAGTCGGCGATCACCGGACCGGTTGCGGGAAGCGGTGTCATCGGGGCCGCTCGGGCCCGCGCCTGGAGTGCGGCGGGCGTGATGGCGAACTGTTGGATGAAGGCGCGACGAAAGCTGCGCTCCTGCCGGAACCCGGACTGGTTCGCGACCTCGGCCGCGGTGAACCCGGCATAGCGCCCCATCGCGATCTCTGCGTAGGCGCGCGTCAGGCGCAGCCGCCGGATGGTCGTGGCGATGGTCCCGCCGTCGCGCATCAGGCGGTAGAGACGTGCGCGCGAAAGGGCGAACTGACTGCAGATCAGTTCCGACCCGAGTCCGGGATCGGCCAGCCGCTGTTTGATGAAACGGCGGATGGCTTTCGCCAGCTCGACCTCCAAGTCGGCCGGTGTCGCAAGCTTGGCGCCCTCGTGAACAGGCCCGCCATTCAGACAGGCGGCGAGCATCATGAGGGTGCTGCGGCTCGCGATAGACGCTTGAGCCGGCCCCAGCGGATCGGGCAGCGCCAGGAGCGCGGTGATGTGGGCATCCACGAGCCGCGCCTCGACGGATTCGGCCGGATAGACGCGCCCGTCGAGGGCAGCGACGGGGCCGATGGCGGCTTCCAGCAGCCGGCGCGCCACGACGATCGCGGTCAATGTGATCCCTTCGAGCCGATAATCGGCCGGGCTCGACAGCTTGGTGATCGACATCGCGCCCGGTGCGAAGCGCATGCGCCGGCGTCCGCAAACGCCTTCGCCTCGCCCCGCCAGGAAGACGTTGATGAAGACATGGTCGAGCCCGATACGCTTGGCCATCGCCTTCGTACGCACGAGCCTGAAGTCGCCCGCAGTGACATGTCCGATCAGCAACGGGCCGATCTGGCGCCATTGGCCTAAGGTCGTGAAGCGGTCGGCTTCTTCCGGAGTCATCCGGATCTCGCCGGAGGGGCTCATCACCTCCCGCCAGGCGGCGACACGATAGTCCGCATCACCATCTTCGAGCTGGATCGAATGGCGGGTCGTCGCGACCATGCAATACCCACCTTGCCAGCGAGGCCCTGCGCGCCAAAACGCATTGAAGATCGATTCGAACAGCGTCGAGCGCCTGCTATGCTGGAGACAGATCCAAAAGGCGACAGACCCTTCACCGTTTAAGCTTGATTGAGCGCCACAAACTTGGAATGAGCGGCTTTACCCTTCACCCGGAGCCCCCGCACCATGGCCGAACCGACCGCCAACAAGGCCTTTCCCGTCTCCTGGGACCAGTTCCACCGCGATGCGCGCGCGCTCGCCTGGCGGCTGGCCGAGAAGGGGCCGTTCGAGGCGATCGTCTGCATCACGCGCGGCGGGCTGGTGCCGGCGGCGATCATCTGCCGGGAGCTCGGTCTGCGGCTGATCGAGACGGTCTGCGTCGCGAGCTATCACGACTACAAGAACCAGACCGAGCTGAAGGTGCTCAAGGATGTCGCGCCCTCGATCAAGGCGATCGGCGACGGCAAGGGCCAGGGCGTTCTTGTCGTCGATGACCTGACCGACACCGGCAAGACGGCGCGCGTCGTGCGCGAAATGCTGCCCAATGCCCATTTCGCCACGGTCTATGCCAAACCGGCCGGCGTGCCGACGGTCGATACCTTCATCACCGAGGTCAGCCAGGACACCTGGATCTATTTCCCCTGGGATATGGGGCTGGCTTATGTCGAGCCGATCGCCAAGGATCACAAGGGCTGAGGACACGTGTCATCAGCCGGGATCGTCTGGAGGAGGTCACGATGATCGACACGACGGACCGGCCGAACAGCTTTCCCTGGCCGCCGGTTCTCTACGGCGTGGCTATTCTGATCGCGATGGCGCTTCAGCAGGTCGTTCCGCTGTCCTACCCCGTGGATGGGTCCGGGCTCGGGGGAGCGCTGCACCTTGCCGGGTGGGCTTTCTTCTTGGTCGGCGCCGGCTTCGACATTTTCGCCATGGTGACGATGGCGCGAGCGCGCGCCAACATCCTGCCGCATCGGGCCGCGACCGCGCTGGTCGAGAGCGGCCCCTTCGCGATCAGCCGCAACCCGATCTATTTCGGCAACACGACGATGATGGTCGGTGCGGGGCTGGCCTTCGGCAATCTCTGGCTGATCGTGACCGGCCTGATCGCAGCCGTCCTCGTGCTGAAGCTCGCCATCGAGCGGGAAGAGCGGCATCTGGAGGCGCTGTTCGGGCCGGCATGGATCGCCTATCGCGCTCGGGTTCGACGCTGGATCGGGCGGCACTGAAAGCAGCTCCGCGGTCTTTTGAAAACTCTCCTCGGTTCTCGGTCAAAGGCCTCACGCCCGCTTGATGCGGCGGCGAGGCACAAAGCGGTCCTTAGAGCGTTGACCGTCATGGAAGCGACGAGGCGCGCTGCCATCGTCCGATTCTTCCGGCCAGGCGGTCTCGCCTCGTCAGCCTCAGAGCCAGGGATCAAGCAAACCGATGACCGAGCGCGACGGGGTTTCCCGGGTTCCCGCCCCCTTGATCACCTGGCGGCGCGGCCCGGTTTCGATCGTTGTCGTCTTCGCTGCCTTGGCGCTGTTCCTGGTGCTCTTGCCGGCGACGCTCCTGATGATCTTCGCGGGCCTGCTGCTTGCGATCCTGTTCAGGTCCTGCGGTGTCTGGGTCGGCAATCGGCTCTCCGTTGGCCCCGGCTGGGGCGTCGCGATCTTCCTCCTGTGTGTTCTGCTACTGCTTGGCGGGGGAGGTATGGCCGTCGCGCCCGCCGTCCTGGAGCAGGTCGATCAACTCTGGCGGCAAGTGCCTGAGGCGGTCGACAGTGTGCGGAAGCGGATCGACACATATGACTGGGCTCGCAACGCGCTCGAACGGCTCAGCCCCGGCAATCTTTGGTCGTCCGAGGCGGGGGGAGCGGCCACGCAGGCCGTCGGTTCGGCCTTCGGCTCGCTGGGTAACGGCGTCCTGTTGCTGTTCATTGCGCTTTACGGTGCATTCGATCCCGAGACCTATCGAAAGGGTTTCCTGAAGCTGTTTGCGCCGTCGCGGCGGGCGCAAGCCGAAGTCGTGCTCGCCCGCAGTGTCGATACCTTGCAGAACTGGCTCGTCGCGCAGTCGATCGCGATGGCCGTCGTGGGCGTGCTGACCGGGCTCGGCCTGTGGCTGATCGGCATCCCGCTGGCCCTGGTGCTGGGGCTGATCGCCGGTCTGCTCGCCTTCATTCCCAATATCGGGCCGGTCCTGGCGGCGGCCCCCGGCCTTCTGCTTGCCGTGCCTCAAGGCATGAACACGGTTCTGATGGTCCTGGGCGTCTATCTCGCGGTTCAGGCGATCGAGAGTTACGTGGTCACGCCGATCGTTCAGAAAGAGAAGGTCTCGCTGCCCCCTGTGCTGGTGATCTGCACGCAGCTGGCCTTCGGCACGCTGTTTGGGCTGATCGGCCTTGCGCTCGCCACGCCTATCACCGCGCTCTCATTGCAGCTCATCAACGATCTCTACGTCGGGAAATATCTTGAACGAGAGGAGATCGCGACCGGGGAACCCTGAGATATTCGGCGGCCGGCCCGCTCCTGCCGGTTCTTAGCGCGCCCGCAACGCCACGCTCATGCCCGCGATCACCAGCAGCATGCCTGCGATCTCTATGCCGGAGGGGTACTCGCCGAGCAACGCCACGCCTGCTAGCGCAGTCACGACGGGGTTGAGCGGCAGGAACAGTGTCGCGCGTGCCGCACCCAGCAGTTCCACTGATTTTGTGTAGAGAAACAGCGCCCCGACACCGACGAGCGCGCCCTGATAGAGCGCCTGCAGCGCGATCGCCGGCCAGGCTGAGTCGCCGAGCCGCATCGGCATGGTCAGCGCGAAAACCGGCAGGATCAAAAGCGAGAGCAGGCAGGTCGCGATCGTGACGTCGATGGCGTCGCAGCCCCAGCGCCGCGCCAGCAGGCCGAAGACCGACCACATCACGGCATTGGCAACGAAAAGCAGATCGCCGATCCAGGCGCTCTCCTGCGGCCTGCTGGACCCAAAGGTCTCCCAGCCGAAGGCGGCAATTCCGGCGAGCACAAGCGAAAGCCCCAGCATGCGCCAGAGGCCGGGGCGCTCGCCCATCACCGCGAAGGCCAGCGCCACCGTCATCACCGGGATCAGGCCGGGCACGATCACCGAGGCGTGCAGGGCCGGGGCAAAGGTGGCGCCGCCGACCAGGACCAGCGCATAGGGCGCGCCGGCCAGCGCGGTCAGAATCAGCGCGCGCCGCCAGCCGAGCGCACCCACGGGGAAGGGCCGCATCCGCCGCAGTGCCAGCGGCAGCAGCAACAGCGAGGCGACGGCGAAGCGAAGAATCGTGACGTCGGCCGCGCTCAGGCCATCGGCGACGGACTGGCGCGAGACGACGGCCTGCACGCCCCAGATCAGGCTGGTCAGCAGGCCGCAGCCGAGGCCGAGCCAGAGCCGGCGGCGCGCCAGCGGGGCGGCGGAAGAGGTAAAGTCTGACACGAGGGGCTTTCGCGAGACGGGGAGCACGGACCGACCCGACGGGTGGCGCCCGCTGCTATGCGAGCCGGGGCGCCGCCGGGCAAGGGGCGCCGACGCCGATGCGGCCCTTGCGTCCCGCGCTCAGCCGGCGAGGAAGCGCTCTGCGGCGCTGTGCAGCACCTGGACGCCGAGCGCCAGATCCTCGTCCTTCGTGTCCTCGCTCCAGTGATGCGAGATGCCGCCGATCGAGGGGACGAAGAGCATCGAGGCCGGCATCTTGCGGGCGATGACCTGCGCGTCATGGCCGGCGCCCGAGGGCATGATCTGCCAGGCGCCCGGCGCGATGTCCTGCGCCGCGTCCGAGAGGCACCGCATCATCTGCGGATCGCACAGCGCCGGCACTGCCTTGGAGACGGATGATAGCGTGATCTTGCAGCGCTCGCGGCGGTTGGCCTCCTGGACCAGCATCTTCAGCCCGGCTTCGAGCCGCTCCAGCACCGGCACCGAAACGTCGCGGAACTGGAACAGGATCTCGGCGCGCCCGGGGATGATGTTGGGCGCGTCCGGCTCAAGGCGAAAACGCCCCGTGGTCCAGGTCGTGCGTTCGCCGACGATGCGCGGGAACTCGGCATCGATCGCGGCGAGTAGGCGCACGGCGCTCAGGCCTGCGTCGCGGCGTTCGGCCATGCTGGTGCCGCCGGCATGGTCCTGCTGGCCCTCGACCACGATCCGCCATTGCCAGATCGCGACGATGCCGGTGACGACGCCGAGCCTCAGGCCCGCAGCCTCGAGCTGCGTGCCCTGCTCGATATGCATCTCGTAATAGCCCTTGTAGCGTTCGATCTCGAGCGGCCGGCGCGGGAGGCCTTCGAGCCCGGCCGCGCGCAGGGCGTCGCGCAAAGGCGTGCCGTCGGTGCGGTTGCGGGCGCCGTCGATCGCCGCCTCGCTCAAATCGCCGATCGCCGAGCGGCTGCCGGGCAGGCTGAGGCTGAAATGGCCCTCCTCATCGGCGAAGGCGCAGACATCGACCGGGAGACCCGCCCGCGCCAGCGCGACGCCGGCTACGACGCCGAGCGCGCCGTCGAGCCAGCCGGCTTCGTTCTGCGATTCGATATGGCTGCCGACCAGGAGATGGGGGCCTTCGCCGCGATGACGCCCGAAGACATTGCCGATGCCGTCGATTTCGGCGTCGAGCCCGCATTGCGTCAGCTTCGCGATCAGCCAGCGGCGGGCCTCCATGTCGTGGGGTGAATAGGTCGGGCGGTGGACGCCGGTCTTGAAGGTGCCGATCGCGCGCAGTTCATAGAGATCCCGCAGGAAGGCGTCGGTATCGACGGTCGGCATGGCTGGCTCGCTTTCAGGACAGGCGGGGAGGCGAGGGGCAAGTGCTCAGGCGGGTGGCTGCTGACCGACGGCGCCGGCGAAGTCGGCGACGGTCGAGACCCAGCCGAAGAAGGTCTCGATGTTGTAGATGGCCGCCCTCTGGGCGAAGTCGGGCCCGGCTGCGTGGGTGGCATCCTCCAGCACGACGCTGAAATATTCGAGATGGAAGGCGTCGCGAAGCGAGGATTCGACGCAGACATTGGTGGCGATGCCGGTAAAGACGAGGGTGCGAATGCCGCGCGCCCGCAGGACGCTGTCGATATTGGTGTTGAAGAAGACGCTGTAGCGCGGCTTGGGGATGACGATATCGCCCGGCTGCGGGGTGAGCGCATCGACGATGGCGTAGTCCCAGCCGCCCTTGGCGAGAAGCTGCCCCTGCAGTTCGGGCTTGCGGCGCATGGTCTTGAGCGCGTTGGATTTGTGCCAGTTCGGCGAACCCGGCCCTCCCGCTTCGTGGTAGCCGTCGTCCCAGCCGTTCTGCAGGAAGATCACCGGGATGCCCGCCTGCCGGGCCGCCGCCACCGCGACCGCGACATTGCGGATCACCGGCGCGGCGCCGGCAACGTCGAACCCGGCGAGATCCAGATAGCCGCCGGGCGACGCGTAGGCGTTCTGCATGTCGACGACGATCAGGGCGGTCCGCGCGGTGTCCAGCCGAAGCGGCTCGGGGCGGGCCGGTAGCACCACCGATGCCGGCGCAGTGTGGTTGCCGGTCGCGTCGGCAAGTGGTGAGGGCAGGCCAGGCATGGTCGTTCTCCGGCACGGTATCGGCGCAAGGGATTGGGGCAAGGGCATCGCTTTCGGGTCCCGTTGGGACCTCGCTGCGCTGCCGCGCCCCTTGGCGGTCCAGCAAGAGATATGCCGTTGCACCGCGCACCGCACTTTCCTTTCCGGTCTAAAACTTGCCTGATCCGAAACGGGAGGCGTGCGCCATGAACGACTGGATTGAGGCTCCAATGGCCGGCGGCGCGACCCCGGCACTGGCTGCCGCTCTGCGCAGCGAGATTCTGCAAGCCCGCAGCGATGCCCGCGACGACCCCTTTGGCAATCCGGTGCTGCGGGTGACGCTCTGGCTGACGCGGCGGATGGATCGCGGCGAGCTCGACGTCGCGGCCGCCGGGGAACTGGTGCGGCTGCTCGGGCGCGAGGCGCTGCGGCAGCGGGCGGGGCGTGTCGCGGCCTATGTCGGCCTGGAGGGCGATGGCGAGCAGGCTTTTGCGACCCTTGCCGAGGCGCAGGCGGATGCGGCTGCGGCGCAGGCCGACCCCTTCGAAAGCTTCAAGGCCAATGTCGAGCGCGTGCGCTTTGCCGCCGTCTTCACGGCCCATCCGACCTTCGGCATGAGCCGCAAACTGGCGCATGCGCTGGCCGACCTTGCTTCAGGTGGCCGTTCCGGCAACAGCGTGATCGACGACCCGGCACTGTCCTTCCGGCCAGACGGCAAGATCACCCTGCAGGACGAGTTCGAACAGGCGCGCTACGCGGTGCGCCAGGCGCGCGATGCGATCGACGCGCTGAACGCCGCCATGCTGGGCGCCGCCCGCGAACGCTGGCCGGAGCGCTGGGCGCAGCTTGCGCCGCGTCCGGTGATCCTGGGCTCCTGGGTCGGCTGCGACACGGATGGGCGCACCGATATCGGCTGGTGGGACACGCTGCGCTACCGGCTGGAATCGAAGCAGGGCCAGTTTTCCCGCATCCTGGAAAAGCTGCCCGAAACGGCGGCGACGACCGGTGTACGTGATCTGGTGGGCGGCGCGCTGTCCGCCGTTGACCGGCAGCTTGCGCTGGCACCGCCGATCACCTCGCAGCCGACGCTGCAGGCCCTGCAGGCCTTCGCGCTTTCGCTGGTCAAAGAGCGCGAGGCGGCACTGCCCGAGGCCTCGCGGCTGATCGCGGCGCTGGATCAGGCGCTGTCGATCTCCGACGACGATGCGACGACGATGGCGCTGTGCCTGGTCAAGGCGGGCTGCGTCGCGCATGGCGTCTCGATCGCGCTGCCGCATTTCCGGCTCAACGCCTCGCAGCTCCACAATGCGATGCGCGCCGTCATTCCGCTTGACGAGGAGCCGACCCAGCCGGCGCAGCGGCGGGCCTTCCTGAGCGCGGTCAATGCCGCCCTCGCCAAGGTCGCGCCGATCGCGATCGATTTCGGGGCGCTGGCGGCCGAGCGCGCCTCGGCGACGCGCATGCTGATGACGATCGCGCAGATCGTGAAGCATGTCGACGGCACAAAGGCCGTGCGCTTTCTGGTGGCCGAAACCGAGACCGGCTACACCCTGCTCTGCGCGCTCTGGCTCGCCAGCCGCTTCGGCATCGCCGACCGGGTCGAGATCTCGCCTTTGTTCGAGACGGAAGACGCGCTGGAGCAGGGGCCGCGCATCATCGACGAGGCGCTGCGCAGCCCGCATTTCCGCGCCTATCTCAAGCGCCATGGCCGCTTCTGCATCCAGTTCGGCTATTCCGATTCCGGGCGCTATATCGGGCAGGTCGCCGCGACCTTCTGGATCGAGCGGCTGCGCATCCGCATCTGCGAGCTGCTGGTCCGCTACGACCTCGCCGATGTCGAGCTCGTCATCTTCGACACCCATGGCGAATCCGCCGGTCGGGGCGCTCATCCCGGCAGTCTTGCCGACCGCCTGGCCTATCTCGAACCGGCCTGGGCGCGGGCGGCCTTCGCCAAGGCCGGCGTCAAGACGGTGCGCGAGACCAGCTTCCAGGGCAGCGACGGCTATATGCTGTTCGGCACGCCGAAGCTCGCCGCCGCAACGATCGGGCGGATCGCGGCGGCCGTGCTTGCCCCCGCCGACCAGCCGGTTGCCGACCCGATTTATGACGAGCCGGATTTCGCGACCGAGTTCTTCCAGACCGTGCGCGAGGAGATGACGGCGCTGGTCGACGATCCCGGCTATGCCGCGCTGATCGGCACCTTTGGCCCCTCGCTGCTCGACAAGACGGGCTCGCGCCCCGCCGCCCGTCAAAGCGATGCGGGCGGGCCGACGCGTATCCGGCACCCGCGCGAATTGCGCGCCATCCCCAACAACGCGATCCTGCAGCAGCTCGGCTGGCTGGCCAACAGCGTGCACGGCATCGGCCAAGCGGCGTCGCGCGCGCCGGACCTGTTCAACGCGATGCGCGAGCGCTCCGACCGTTTTGACCGGGCCTACCGTCTCGCCGAGCATGCCATGGCTGCCAGCGATCTCGACGTGCTGCGGGCCTATCTCGACACGCTCGACCCCGGAAGCTGGTTCGACCGGGCGCGGCGCACAGCCAAGGAAGGCCGCCGCGACGAGTTGCTCGCGGTCGGGGAAGCACTTTCGCGACTGGAACTGGCTCCGGCGCTGCGGCGCCTGTTCTGGCGGTTGTCATCGGATGCGCTGAAACTGAAGGTCGCGGCCGGCGTCACCCCGGAGATGCCGGTGCGGCTGGTGGCGCTGCATGCGCTGCGGCTGGCGGCGATGCACGGCATCTGGCTGCTTGCCCGCCATATCCCGGATTTCCGGCCCAATGCCGGGCTGACGCGAGAGGCGCTGATGGAGCGGCTGCTGCAACTCGACGTGCCCGCCTGCCTTGCCCTGCTCGGCGAAATCTTCCCGCTCAAGCCCGATCCGACGATCGGACTTGATTTTGGCGAGCCGCCTGGCCCGCGCGAGGCCGGCACCTATGAAGCGCTGCACCGCGACGTGATCGCGCCGATGCAGGCCCTGTTCGAGCTGATGCGCGAGATATCCGGTGCGATCCAGCACGAGATCGGGGCGTTCGGGTAAGGCCAGAAGTGGTCTCTTCTCAGTGGCCGTACATGGCTCTGACGCGTGGATGCAAGCCGGGTTCGAAGGGGTCGTGGGGACCCAGCGTCGCGATCCGTGTGGCGTCGACGGCGGTCGTCAGTTCCACCTGCCATGCCCCCTGGCCCGGTCTGTAGCCGAAGGCGTCGCTCTTGCGGTCACTTTTTAGCCTCAGCCCGTCGACAAGCGTGGTATAGCCTCTGACATTGAAGCCGTCCTCGGAGGGCAGATTATTGAGCCGGTAAATGTCGGCGCCGCCCGCGAGCTGCCCGGTCCTGAGCCCGAGCGCCAACTCCATGTCCCTTGGCGTCATGCCGCTGATATGCGTTAGCAGCGTAATGTAGCCCGAAACTTTTGGCGTGACCTCGGCTCGCGCCTTCACCTTCAAAAGGTTATAGGCGCCCCATTTGAGCATCCACGCATAATTCGATTCTCGCGCCGCCTTGGAATTCTGTAATGCCCGCGTTTCTGCGCTGCCTACGAAATCGTCGCTCACCATCGCCTCCCTGACGATCCTTTTTGAAAGCACGGACGAGCATAGACCAGTTGTACGACAAGCCGATAGACAGCGGTTGAATCCCGACCAAAAAATATTTGGTGGATACACCTTTACTGCGTAGATTTCTCTCCTCCCTCTTGGTCATTGCGTGAGGTGAAGTGCCGGCTGCGGCTGGATCGCCAATGTTGTAATGCGCGGTTTGGGGCTTAGGTTGGCACAAGAGGAAACGCCAGCCGGGAGCCGAGCCAAGCATGGCCGACGCCGATCGACATTTGCCCGTCTTCGATGCAGCGGGCGCGCGCATCACTTTGTTCAAGGCCCTGCTGCAGGCGGTTTCGCGCCACGGCAAGGCGCGGATCGCGCTGGAGGACCCCGAGCGCAAGCCGCTGAGCTATGGCAATCTCGTGCTCGGCGCGCTGGTGCTCGGCCGCAAGCTCGCCGGCCTGACGCAGCCCAAGGAGCATGTGGGCGTGTTCCTGCCGAATGTGCAGGCGATGGCCGTCACCTTCTTCGGCCTCGCGGCGTTCGGGCGGGTGCCGGCGCTGCTGAACTTCACCGCCGGCGTCAAGAATCTGCGCGCGGCCGGCGAACTGGCCGAGCTCAAGACCATCGTCACCTCGCGGCGCTTCGTCGAGCAGGCCAAGCTCGACGACGAGATCGAGGCGCTCGGTGAGGGCCGGCGGATCGTCTATCTCGAAGATGTCCGCAAGCAGATCACCAGTCTCGACAAGGCTGTCGGCGCGCTGTCCAGCCTGGCGCCCGGTCTTGCCCATCGCCGCCATGCGGCCGGGCCCGACGACCCTGCCGTCGTGCTCTTCACCTCCGGCACCGAAGGCAAGCCCAAGGGTGTGGTGCTGAGCCATGCCAATTTGGTCTCGAATGCGCGGCAGATCTTCGCGCTCGCCGCCGGCTTCCTGTCCGAGCGCGACATCGTGATGAACCCGCTCCCGGCCTTCCATTCCTTCGGGCTGACGGCGGGCATGCTGATGCCGCTGCTGTCGGGCATGAAGGTCGTGCTCTATCCCAGCCCGCTGCATTACAAGCAGGTGCCCAAGCTGATCGGCGAGACCGGCTGCACCTTCCTGTTCGCGACCGACACCTTCCTGCAGGGCTATGCGCGCGCCGCCGATCCCGACGACCTCAAGAGCGTGCGCTATGTCGTGGCCGGCGCGGAGCGGGTGAAGCCTGAGACGCGGCGGATGTGGGAGCCCTATGGCACGACGATCCTTGAAGGCTATGGCTGCACGGAATGCTCGCCGGTGCTCGCCTGCAACACGCCGGTGGCGACGCGCGAGGGCAGCGTCGGCCGGCTTCTGCCCGGTATCGAGGCGCGGCTGGAAGCCGTCGAGGGCATCCATGAGGGCGGCAAGCTCTGCGTGCGCGGGCCCAACATCATGGCCGGCTATCTCAGCGTCGAGCGGCCGGGCGTGATCGTGCCGCCCGAAGACGGCTGGCACGACACCGGCGACATCGTCACGCTCGATGACGGCTTCGTCGTGATCAAGGGCCGGGCCAAGCGCTTCGCCAAGCTCGGCGGCGAGATGGTCTCGCTGGCGGCGGTCGAATCGATGATCTCCGGCCTCTGGCCCGACCAGAATCATGTCGTCGTGGCGCTGCCCGATGCGCGCAAGGGCGAGCAGCTCGTGCTCGTCACCGAAAAGCCCAATGCCGAGCGCGGTGCGCTGCACGAAACGGCGAAGGCGCAAGGGTATCCGGAGCTGTGGGTGCCGCGCGCCATCCTGGTGACGAACTCGATTCCGGTGCTCGGCAATGGCAAAATCGACTATGCCGCGACGCTGGAACTGGCCAAGTCGCGGCGTTCGCTCTTCTAAAGCCACAATCCTGGTGATGGTGCGGCGCATGATCCTGATCCCCGCTCTTTCGCTGGCCGCTGGCCTGCGTGCCGCCGCGCTGGCGCCGGCCCTCTTCTTCGCTGCCCCGGCCGATCTTGCGGCTCAGCCCCGTGGCGCGACGCAGGAGCGCGGCGCGGTCTATGAGCGGCGCGATGAATGCGTCCAGGCCGGGCGGCTGACGCCGGAGCAGTGCGAGTTCGCCTATCGCAATGCCCGCGCCGAATTCGAGCAGATGGCGCCGCGTTTCGCCTCGCGCGCTTTGTGCGAGCGCAGCCACAAGCGCTGCGGTGCGCAGATGGTGTCGTCCGGCGGTTGGCAGGGGTTCGGCAAGGGCGGCGCGACCTATGTGCCGCGCTTCACCGGCGTGCGCGTGACCGGGGAGGGCGGCGCGGCGCGCGCCTTTCCCGTCGTCGAGGGCGCCGGGCGCATCGCCTTTGCGGGGCGCCCGGTGAGCGAGTTGCAGGACCGTATTGCCGGTCGCCAGGCCACGGTCGGGCTGGCGGCTGCTCGCGGCGGACGCGGACAGGGCGTGCAGCAAGGCGGGGCGCCTTACGTCAAGCGCGGCGATCGCGACGACACCGTGCCCGTGCCGATGCAGAAGAGGGCGATCGGCTCGGACGTGGCGCCAGGGCTCTATGTCGATCCCGACGGCGTCGAATGGTACAAGCCCGCCCGGCGCAACTGAGGCTGCAGCCCTTGCGGCGCTTGTCAGCCGCCGCGGCGCTTGCGCGACGGCCCCTGCGCCGCTACCGCTTCGGCTGAAGCGGACGTGGCGAAACTGGTAGACGCAAGAGACTTAAAATCTCTCAGCCGCAAGGCTATGCGGGTTCGATCCCCGCCGTCCGCACCAGAGCCCGCAGGGGTGCGAGGATCAATCCGTCAGGTTTCTTGAACCCGGAAATGGTCTATACTGGACTTCATGTGCAGGATATTCGGGCCGGAAGGAGGAACCGTCGTGAAGGCAGAAGGCCAGATGACGTTGACGCTGACCCCGGAACTCGAACAGTTCGTTCGCGACGAGGCCCAGCGCGGGGCGTTCGCATCCGGCAGCGATTATGTCCGCGACCTCGTGCATGAGCGCTTTCTCAAGGAGAGCGAGCGTGCCGCCAGGCTGAAGGCGCTCGACGCAGCACTTGCTCGCGGCCTCGCCGATGCGCAGGCCGGTCACAGCATGCCGCTCGATGAGGCCTTCCAACGCCTACGAGACGAATTGAAGCTCCCCGAGGAAGGCGCCCGCTAGTGCGGGTCGTCGTCACCGAGGCGGCGCTCGCCGATCTCATCCGTATCGGCCGGGTCATCCGCCAGGATAGTCCGGCGCGTGCCGAAAGCTTCGTCTCGGAGTTGTATGACCGCTGCAAGCGGCTCGGCAATATGCCCCGCGCCTTTCCACTGCTTCCGGCCTGGGAAGCAACGGGTATCCGCCGGCGCGTCTACGGCCGTTATTTGATCTTCTACCGGATCGCAGACGATGCGGTGGAGGTTCTTCATGTCCTGCACGGCGCCCAGGACTATGAGTCCATCCTCTTCCCTGAAGACTGACGACGCTGATCGATATGGACGGCTGCTGGCGCCGCCCTCCTGCTTGCCTCACCGTGGCGCGAGGCCCGGTTGCCCCGCGCAAGGGTCCCTGACGGGGCGCCGACGCGCTCTTAGCCTAGGCGATCAGCGCCGGCGTGGGGGCGCTCGGGTCGAGCGGGCGCAGCTCGCCCCGGCTGGCGTCGTAGCCCTTGAGCAGGATGTCGACCATGCGGAAGCTGCCGTCGGGGCGCGTCGAAGCGGGCCGCCAAGCCGGGTCGCGCAGCAGCGAGATCCGGCTGCCTTCGATGGCGCGGTGGAAGGTCTCGGAGACGAGGCGTGCGCCGACATCGCCGAGCCGGCCGCCGCGCACCTCCGCTTCGCGCAGCACGTAGAACCACAGCGGCGTCGCCTCGATCAGCTCCTGGCGCTGCGCCGGCGCGAGCCCTGTCAGATCGACGCCGCCATCGCCTGCCACCAGCTCCGCCTCGGTCAGCGGCGTGACAGTGACACCCTGCGCCAGCATATGGCGCGCGACCTCCTGCCCGCTGGCGAGGCCGATCATGCGGCTGCGGACTAGATTGCGGAAGGCAAGGTTGCGCTGGGTGCTGGGAACGACGTCACCGCGCCCGTTGAAGGAGCCGAGCGGCAGTTTGGCCAGCGGATCGGTCAGCCGCGTATCGATCCGTCGGGCGTGATTCAAGTCGGCGGGGTCGAGCGGCGCGAGTTCGCCGTCGCCGGCGTCTTTGTCGAAGTCGTAAAGACGTGTCCAGTCCGTGATCCAGAGCGAGGGCAGCTGCTCGAAGGGGCCGGCGAGCGGATCATCGATCTCCGTTTCGGGGGAGAGGTTGCCGCTGGTGCCGCTAAACCTGAACAGATTTTCCAGCGAGCCCGGCTCGAGGGCTCCTGTCCTGCTGTTGAAGAACCGGTTCCAGTCATAGTCGTCGCGGATCATCGTATGGCCGAAGCGATAGGCCGCGACGGAGAACTCGACCGGCATGGTCGGCATCCCCACTGCCGTGGTTTCAAACACCTTGCGGCCTTCCGTGAAGACGTCGGTCACGATCGCGGGGTCGGCGATGCGTGGCAGGAAATCGTGGACCAGTACCCACTGGTAATGCTTGACGACGCTGTCGCGGGCCTTCTCGAACAGCAGCGCGCTCGGGGTGCCGTGACCTGCCAGATCGCGGACGATGGCGTTGTGAAAGCGCATGAAAGCGAGATGCGTCTGCGCAATTGCGAGATTTTCGTCGTTGCGCGGGTCTGGGATGTCGGCCATGCGCCGTTCGTTGTTGATCGTCGCGCGTGTGCCGAGGCGGGGCAGGTCGAAGCCGTCCAGCGGGCGATTGGCCGGCGGCGGGCCCGCGCCGACGGTTGTCCCGAGCTTCAATTGGGCGCCGTCGGACTGGTAGAGCCGGCCATCGATCGGGTCGGTCGGTCCCAGACCGTAGACGGAATCGAGGTCGAGCGCAGGGCTGCGCCCCTGGTCGAGCTGGTCGACCGTGACACTGGTGTTGAACGGCACCTTGGTGCGGTCGCGCGTCAGGTCGTGATCGACGAACTGACCGAGATAGGTGAAGCCGGCGGGAATATCGCCGTCCATTTCAGGCGGCTGGCTGACCATGGCCTGGGCCAGCGCACCCAGCAGTTCGTCGCTTGGCGGCGGTGCCTCCCGCGGCACGATCCGCGAGAAGCGGAAGGCACTCTGGCGTTCGCTCAGCGTGGCCGGCCGGTTGGTTTCTCCGACGATTTCGCGGGTGTCGGCGAGGAAGAAGAAATCGCGTCTGTGGCGTTCCGTGCTCATGACCTGCTCCCATATTGCCCGAGCGGAACCTTCCATAAAAAACGAGTATGATCTACAAAATTCTCTCATAGGTTGTATCGTTTTTCGACCTTGTCTCCGGCGTTGGAGCAGCCTGGCGATCTGGGAGAGGTGGGTCGCGAGCCGGCTCGGGACGCCTAGCGTCTGAAGATCAGGCTGAGATTGTTGGCCGGCATCTCGATCACGCTGGGGGCGCCGAAGCCCGCCTCCGCCGCCAGCGCGGCGACGGCGCCAAGCTCCCGCAGGCCCCAGTCGGGGTTGCGCTCGCGCAGGCTGTCGTCGAAGGCGGCGTTGCCCGGCTCCAACGGGCGGCCGGCGCGCCGGAACGGGCCGTAGAGGATCAGCGGTGCGCCGGGGGCCAGCAGGGTCCCAGCGCCGCGGACGAGGCCCTGCGCCGCCGCCCAGGGCGCGATGTGGATCATGTTGATGCAGAGGATTGCGTCCGGCGCATGCTCTTGCGCAAGGCTCTCCGCCCAGTCCGGCGCGGCGGCGTCGATCTGCAGGGGCGCTCGGATGTTGGCGACGCCCGCCTGCCTCGTCCAGGCCGCGATGCTGGCCAGCGCCTCGGGGCTCGGGTCGCTCGGCTGGAAGATCAACCGAGGCAGGGCTTGGGCGAAATGCACGGCGTGTTCGCCCGAGCCGCTGGCAAGTTCGAGCACGCTCCCGGTCACGGGGAGCTCCGCGCGGAGCATGGCGAGGATCGCCTCGCGGTTGCGGGCGACGGCGGGCGCATGCAGGCGCCGGTCGTCCTGCGCCTTCTGCTGCGAGGGCTCCCACGGAGCCGGCCTGGTTTCGCTCATAAAGGGCTCCTGCCGAATCTTTTGCGCGACCCCATCGCCAAGGCGCCAGCATCGGCTATAAGGAAATTCGAAGCGAGCCACCGAAAAGCGTGGTTTCGCATGGCACGGACTGGTTTTGTTAACCGAGATATTGATCGTCGTGGCCCTGACCGTGATCAACGGTCTCCTCGCCATGTCTGAATTGGCCGTCGTCTCGTCCCGTCCCGCCCGTCTCAAGGTTCTCAGCGACCAAGGCAACAAGGGCGCGACCACCGCCATCCGGCTGGCCGACAATCCCGGCCGCTTCCTCTCCACGGTGCAGATCGGCATTACGCTGGTCGGCGTCCTGTCAGGCGCCTTTTCGGGTGCCACGCTCGGCGCACGCCTGTCGGGCTGGCTGGCCGAGCAGGGCTTCTCGCAGGTGGTTTCGGATGGTTTCGGCGTCGGCCTCGTCGTCGTGGGCATCACCTATCTGTCGCTGATCATCGGCGAACTGGTGCCCAAGCAGATCGCGCTGCGCGATCCCGAGCGGGTGGCGGCGCGCGTCGCTCCCGCCATGTCGCTGATCGCCACGGTCGGCGCGCCCCTGGTCTTCCTGCTCGATATCTCCGGCCGGGGCGTGCTCGCCCTGCTCGGCCAGAAGGGCGAGCCGGAAGACAAGGTCACGGAGGAGGAAGTCCGCACCATCATCGCCGAGGCCGAGACCGCCGGCGTGCTCGAGCGCGACGAGCGCGAGATGATCACGGGCGTGATGCGGCTCGCCGACCGTTCGGCGCGCGCGCTGATGACGCCGCGCCGCGAGGTCGAGGTCATCGACCTGACCGACAGCGCCGACGAGATCCGCGCCCAGCTGCGCGCCACCCGACGCTCGCGCCTACCGGTGCAGGATGGCGAGGCGGATTCGATCGTCGGTGTCGTCGTCGTCAAGGAGCTGATCGATTTTCTATCCGATGGCGGCACGCATGAGCTGCGCGGCCTGGTCAGCGAGGCGCCGGTGGTGATGGACACCACAGGCGCGCTGCAGGTGCTGCGCGAGATCCGGTCGTCGCGCGTTCACATGGCGCTGGTCTTCGACGAATACGGCCATTTCGAGGGCATCATCACGCCGGGCGACGTGCTGGAGGCGATCATCGGCGCCTTCCAGGAAGAAGAGCAGGACGAACCGCCGATCGTCACCCGCGCCGACGGCTCCTGGCTGGTGGCCGGCTGGATGCAGGTCGACGAGTTCTCGCATGAGCTCGGCATCCACATCCCGCGCGATGCCGATTTCCAGACGGTGGCCGGTTTCATCCTGGCCGAACTCAACCATCTGCCCGTGGTTGGCGAGGTCTTCGAAAAGGGCCACTGGCGCTACGAGGTGGTCGATCTCGATGGCCGCCGGATCGACAAGATCCTGGTCAGCCGGATCGACTGATGAGCAGCGCCGAGCCGTTGACGGAGCCCGGTGCGGCATGATCTAAGGTCGGCAAGGGGTTTCATCGCGACGACCCCGTGAGGCTCCGGCCCAAGGTTCGCGTCCATAATCCTCAGCTTCAGGATGGACGCCCATGTCTTCCAACATCTCGATCAGCGTTGCCCAGTTATCCCGGCTCGTCGGCCTGCCCGATGCGCCTGTCATCATCGATGTCCGGATACCCGACGATGTCGCGGCCGATCCGCGCCTGCTGCCGGCCTCGGAGAGGCGTTCGCACACGGATTTCGCGGCCTGGGCCGGCGCCTATGCCGGCCGGCGCGTCGTCGTGTCGTGCCAGCGCGGCCAGAAGCTCAGCGAGGGCGTTGCCGCCTGGCTGCGCCATCAGGGCGTCGCGGCCGAGAACCTCGCGGGCGGTTTCGAGGCCAGGCGCGATGCGGGCAGCCCGCTGCTGCGCAGCGACAAGCTGCCGCCGCGCGATGTCTCCGGCCGGACCGTCTGGGTCACCCGGACGCGGCCTAAGGTCGATCGGATCGCCTGCCCCTGGCTGATCCGGCGCTTCGTCGATCGGCAGGCCGTATTCCTGTTCGTTTCGCCGTCGGAGGTCGCGGCGGTAGCGGATCGTTTTGGGGCCACGCCGTTCGATATCGACGGGGCGTTCTGGAGCCATCGCGGCGAGCGTTGCACCTTCGACGTCATGATCGAGGCGTTCGGGCTTGCAAGCCCGGCGCTCGACCGACTGGCGGAAATCGTGCGCGCCGCCGATACCGCCGCACTCGACAGCGTACCTCAGGCTGCCGGGCTGCTGGCCGCCTCGCTGGGGCTGTCGCGCATGTTCAGGGACGATCTCGAACAGTTGAACGCCGGCATGCTGCTTTATGACGCGTTCTACCGCTGGTGCCGGGATGCCAGCGAGGAAACCCATAACTGGCCCGTCGGGCCGGCGACGTCGTGAGGCCGCTGCCATGACCATCGCGACCACGGACACGCCCGTGCTGCCCGCCGCCAGCCTTCCGACGCTGGCGGAGGCGACGCGCGTCTGGATGAAGATCGGCCTGCTCTCCTTTGGCGGGCCGGCCGGGCAGATCGCCCTGATGCACAAGGAACTGGTCGAGGAGCGGCGCTGGATTGGCGAGGAGCGGTTCCTGCACGCGCTGAACTATTGCATGCTGCTGCCGGGCCCCGAGGCACAGCAATTGGCCGTCTATATCGGCTGGCTGATGCACCGCACGATTGGCGGGCTGATCGCCGGGCTGCTCTTCATCCTGCCCGGCGCGCTGGTGATGCTGGGGCTGAGCATCCTCTACGTGCTCTATCGCGAGGTGCCGGTTGTCGACGGCGTGTTCTTCGGGGTGAAGGCGGCGGTGCTTGCCGTCGTCATCGAGGCAGGCCTGCGTATCAGCCGGCGGGCGCTGAAGAACCGGGCGATGGTCGCGATCGCGGTTGCCGCCTTCGTCGCGATCTTCCTGTTCAAGGTGCCGTTTCCGGCGATCATCCTGGCGGCGGGCCTCATCGGCTGGATCGGCCATCGGCTGTCACCGGCGCTGTTTGGCGCAGGGAACGGCCATGGCAAGGCGGGACCGCCGGTGACGGGCATTGTCGATGCCCTGTTTGCGCGCGGCGAGCTCGGCCATGTCCGGCCTTCGACCGGAAAGGCGTTGCGCACGCTGGCGATCTGGTTGCCGCTCTGGCTGGGGCCGGTGCTGCTGCTTGGACTCTGGACCGGCAGCGGCAGCGTCTGGACGCAGATCGGCGCCTTCTTCAGCACGATGGCGGTCGTGACCTTCGGCGGGGCCTATGCGGTGCTGGCCTATGTCGCGCAGGCGGCGGTCGAGACCCATGGCTGGCTGCGCGCCGGCGAGATGATCGACGGGCTGGGCCTGGCCGAGACGACGCCGGGCCCGCTGATCCTGGTGCTGCAATTCGTCGGGTTTCTGGCCGGATTCCGAACGCCAGGGGACTTGCCGCCGCTGCTGGCGGGGGGGCTGGGGGCGCTGCTGACGCTCTGGGTGACGTTTGCGCCCTGCTTTCTCTGGATCTTCCTGGGCGGTCCCTATGTCGAGGCGCTGCGCGGCAACAAGGCCCTGTCGGCGGCCCTGAGCGCGATCACGGCGGCCGTCGTCGGCGTGATCATGAACCTGGCCTTGTGGTTCGGCCTGCACGTCGTGTTTCGGCAGGTGCGGCCGGTCGAGATCTTCGGCCTGTCGCCCGACTGGCCGGTGCTGGCCTCGCTCGACTGGCGGGCGGCGCTTCTGTCGATCGGCGCGATGGTCGCGATGCTGCGCTTCAAGCTCGGCATGGTCCCGACGCTCGCCATCTGCGCGGTGGCGGGTGTCCTGCTGACGCGCCTGGCACCCTGACGTCTGCAATCAGGGCCGGGGCGCCTCGTCGCGCTCGATGATGCGGTATTCGGCGTCGATGATCTCGTCGCGTCCACCCTGGCGGCCCTGCGGCGGAAACGGGCCGGGTTGACCGAAGCCGGCCGCCTTCATCCGGGCGCGCAGCCGCCAGACCGCGATCGTGCCGACGATCGCGACCACGGGGATGAGGATCAAGGCGAGGCTGGCGGCGACCAGGAACAGCACCACGCCGACGGCGAGGCTTGCCGCCATCGCCAGCCAGGCGGCCCAGCGCGGCATGCGGGCGGCGCGACCGTTCAGCTGTTCTTGGAAGTTGACGCGGACCATGTCGCTTTCGTCCTGTTGCGGAAGCCGTGAATTTAGGAACGAATTGCGGCGAAGGCGAGATTGCCTTGCGGGCCTGCTTTATGCCTGCGGGTCAGCCGTCGCGCCATTCATAGAGCCAGTCATAGCGGTCGCGCATCCCCCGCGCGCCCAGGCGCGCCAGGGCGATGTCGCGCCCCAGGCTCAAAGGCCAGCCGAGATGGAAGACCCGGCCATTGCCGCGGCTGGCATCCTGGACCCGCGCGACACGGGCCGCGCGCGCCGCTGCATAGGCGGCCAGGGCGGAGGGCACGCCGCCGGCCCCGTCCGCCTCCAGCGCCTGGGCCAGCAGGCGCGCCAGCACGGCGGCATCCTCGATCGCCAGCGATGCGCCCTGCGCCAGGAAGGGCAGGACCGGATGGGCGGCATCGCCAAGCAGCGCGACCCGGCCCCTGGCCATGGCGGCGGGCTTGCGATCGAACAGCGACCAGACCTGCCAGCCGCTCGCGGCCTCGGCCAATTCGCGCAAGGGTTTTGAGGCGCCAGCGATATGCGAGGCGAGCATGTTGGCCTCACCGTCGCGCGACCAGCCTTCGCGGGCCTCCCGTGCCCGGCGAACGATGACGAGATTGGTCTCGCGCCCACCCGCGACCGGGTAATGCACGGCGTGGCGACCGGGCCCGAGATGCAGCGTGACGCCGGGTCTTTCGCCCGTGGAACCCGCCTTCGTGCCGGGTGCGAGCGCGCGCCAGGCCTCGTAGCCTGTGAAGACCGGGGGCGCGGTGTCGCCGCAGAGATCCCGAACCCGCGACCACAAGCCGTCCGCGCCGATCAGGCCGAGGCCGTGAAGGCTTTCACCCTGGCCGTTCTGCCCGGTCAGCGTGGTCGAGACGCCCTCGCCATCCTGCGCCATCGTCTCGACGCCACGGCCAACGACGAGGCGGATATTGGGCATGGCGCGGGCGGCATCGAGCAGCACCATATGGAGGTCGCTGCGCTTCAGCAGGCGGTAGGGGATCGCCAGTGCCGCCGGGTCGGTGGGCATGGCGAGGAGTTCGCGGCCGTCCGCCCAGCGCCGGATCGTCAACCCCTGCGAACTGACGCCGACGCGCTTGAGCGGCAGCGTCAGATCGAGCCCATCGAGCACGCGCCCCGCATTGGGGCCGATCTGCAGCCCGGCGCCGAGCTCGCCGAAACCGGTGCGCTTCTCGATGACGGTGGCAGCGATGCCGCGCCGCGCCAGCGACAGCGCCATGGTCAGCCCGCCGATACCGGCACCGGCGATCAGGAAATGCGGAACAGAGACCAAGTCGAGGCTTTCACAACCAAATCGGGAGGGGCGCGCCGGCCCGTTCCGGGGAGCTGGTCTGTGCCGACAGGAGGAGTGTTCTCAGGCCGCGGCCTGGGCCGTCTCGTGATGCGCGCATTCCGGGGGAGAGCAGGCGCCCGCCTTCAGCGCTGCGTCGAATTTGTAGAGCGTCGAGCAATAGGAGCAGACGATCTCGTGATCGGCGCCCATGTCGAGATAAATATGGGGATGATCGAAGGGCGGCTTGGCGCCGATGCACATGAACTCGCGCGCGCCGACATGGATGACGGCGACGCCGGGCTCGTTGTGGAAATGCGGAATGCCGTGATCGGCCATGATCGTCGCTCTTGTTGCGTGATGTGGCCGCAAGCTACCGCGCCGGGCCGCACGGCGCCAGTGCACGATTGTCTCAGCGCGGTGCCGCCGGACGCAGGCAGGCCTGGGCAAGGGCAGCGACCCGGTCACGCTGCGCCTGGTCGAGCGTGTCGGTGAGCGTCTGCCGCCAGAGGCTCTCGGCTTTCAGCGAATCGACTGTGCAGGCGCAGAGCCGCTCACAGGCATCGGCGCCGAGCGGTCCCTCCGCGCAGCTGCGCTGGCAGGAGAGCATGAAGGGCCGCTCTTCCGAAACGGGCGCTGCCGGCATCATCTGCAGCGCCAGCATCAGAGTGCCGATGAAGACCGGCTGGTGGACGAGATAGACCAGGAGGCTGTGCCGGCCGCCCCAGACCAGGATCCGCGCTGGCCAGCCCGAGGCGCGCCAGCTCGCGAGCCGCATGCCTGCCAGCCGGGGCCCCGCCAGCCGCGCCAGCACGAGGCCGCTGAGGACGCAGCCGAACCAGGGGAAGACCGGCACGAAATCGGCGGTGGCGATCGGGGCGTGGGAGAAGCCGAGCCAGGCGAGGGCGCGTTCGTCGAGCAGCGGATGAGAGACGACGAACGGAAGCGCGAAGGCGACAACGGCCGCGCCGGCGACCGCGACGATCGGCAGGCGCAGGAAGGGCAAGGCGAGCACGCTGCCCAGCGCGACATGATGCAGGATGCCGAAGAAGATGAAGCTGCGCGGCATCGCAAAGAACGTGGCGAGCGTGACCAGCGCGGCAGCGGCTGCGACCATGGCGAGGCGCTTCAGGAAGGCGGGGCGGTTCAGGCCGTTCCGGGTGGCCAGCACGAGGCTGATTCCGACGAGCGTCAGGAAGGAGCCGGCGATCAGCCGCGCGAACGCGCGCCAGCCGGGCTCGGAGGGCACATCGGTCTCGATCAGCCCGAAATAGGAGAGATCATAGGCAAAATGGAAGACGAACATCGCCAGCAGCGCGAGACCACGGGCGAGATCGACGACCTCCAGCCGCAGGCGCGGCAAGGGGGTGGCAGCGGGGGACGGGACGGCGCTCATGGCGGCCTTCATAGGCAGGCTGCAGCGCAACCGCTACCCAAGGCGGAGCGTTGGTGGCAAGGGAGAGCGCAATTCCCGCGACGATAACGGACCGCCATGCAGACCTTCTCTTCCGACGGCGTGACACTCGCCTTCATCGATCTCGCTCCGACGGTGGATGTGGACCAGCACGAGACGGTCATGCTCGTGCATGGTTTCGGCTCCAGCCACATGGTCAACTGGGTCAACACGCAATGGACGAAGACGTTGACGCATGCCGGCTATCGCGTCGTCGCGCTCGACAATCGCGGCCATGGCCAGAGCCAGAAGCTCTATGAGCCGGAAGCCTATTCCTCGCAGATCATGGCGGAGGATGTGCGGCGTTTGATGGACCATCTCGCCATCCCGCGCGCCGCCGTGATGGGCTATTCGATGGGGGCGCGGATTGCCGCGCATCTGGCGCTGGCGCATCCGCAGCGGCTGAATGCACTGCTGCTTGGCGGGCTCGGCATCCATCTGGTCGAGGGCGTCGGCCTGCCGCTGGGCATCGCGGATGCCATGGAGGCGCCCTCGCTCGACGGCCTCACCGACCCGATGCAGCGGATGTTCCGGGCCTTCGCCGAGGCGACGAAGAGCGACCTCAAGGCGCTCGCCGCCTGCATCAGGGGCTCGCGGCAAACCCTGAGCGAAGCCGAGGTCGGGCGCATCGCGGTCCCCACGCTCGTCAGCGTCGGCACGACGGACGACGTCGCGGGCTCGGGCCCGGCGCTGGCGCGGCTGATTCCGGGGGCTGAAGCCTTCGACATCATGGGGCGCGACCACAACCTCGCCGTTGGCGACAAGACACACAAGCAGGCGGTGCTCGCTTTTCTGTCGGGCTTGTGAAGACGCGCCGCGTCACGCCGGAATCCGAGTCCGGCCAAGGGGTTGTCGGATCCTTTTGACAAACCGAATCCGGCGCACCACATGCCCGGTAGCCATGGCGCCGAAAAGCAATTGGCGGCGATCGGTCGTCGGGTGCTAGTGTTTGCGTCGTCAACGCGCTTTTGCGGAGAAAAACCATGTCGTCAGGGCGTATGGGCGCGGAAGCGCGCGATCATGCGACCGGTCTCGACCGGATCGACCCCGTCTGGTTCAGGCTGCGGCGCGAGGCCGAGGCCGCGGTCGCCGCCGAGCCGGCGCTGGGCAGCCTGATCGTCGCCTCCGTGCTCAACCAGCCGAGCTTCGAAGCCGCCGTCGGCCACCGAGTCGCGGCTCGGCTCGGCCATCCCGCTGTGACAGCCGATCTGATCGAGCAGGCCTTCGCCGAGGCACTGGCTGCGGATGCGATGATGGGGGCGGGCATGCGCGCCGACGTCGCCGCCGTGCTCGACCGCGACCCCGCCTGCTACCGCGTGCTCGAGCCGCTGTTGTTCTTCAAGGGCTTCCACGCCCTGCAATGCCACCGGCTGGCGCATTGGCTGTGGCGGCGCGACCGGCGCGATTTCGCGCTGTACCTGCAAAGCCGCGCCTCCGAAGTCTTCCAGACCGACATCAACCCGGCCGCCATCATCGGCAAGGGCATCTTCCTCGACCATGCCACGGGGCTCGTCGTCGGCGAGACGGCCGTCATCGAGGACGACGTCTCGCTGCTGCATGGCGTGACGCTGGGCGGCACCGGCAAGCAGGGCGGCGACCGGCACCCCAAGATCCGCCAGGGCGTGCTGATCGGCGCCGGTGCCAAAATCCTTGGCAACATCGAGGTCGGGCAGTGCTCGCGCGTCGCGGCGGGCTCGGTTGTGCTGACGGCGGTGCCGCGCAATAAGACGGTGGCCGGCGTCCCCGCCAAGGTCGTCGGCGAGGCTGGCTGCGCCGAGCCTTCGCGTTCGATGGACCAGATCCTGGAAGGCGGCTGCGGCGCCTATATCTGAGGCGCATGGCGGCCCTTTCCGTGTTGTCCCCTTTACGAATCCAGCGCGGCTTCGTCCGTGCGCTCGTCTCCGTGGGTTGTCGGAAGAGGTTGCCCTCCCGGCCCGGTCATGGCATCGCTCCCGCCAACCGATGAGGACCGACACCATGGACAAGACCGAACTCGCCAAGCTCGAGGGCTATCTGCGGCGCACCTTCAACAATCACGGCATCAGCGTGCGCGCGCGGATGAAGAAGAACGATTCCGCCGAGGTCTACCTCGCCGACGAGTTCATCGGCATCATCCATGTCGACGACGAGGACGGCGACCGCTCGTTCAATTTCACCATGGCGATCCTGGACGTCGATCTCGAAGACTGAGCCCGCCGCGCCGGGAATGCTACTCCGGAGGCCGTCTGACGCGGCCTTCTGCGCTTCCAGTGCTCACGGACAGATGTCCGCTGCGCTCCGGTTCTCGAACGCCACGCCGGCCGACTCACCGGAGCGCATTCCGGAAGCGGCGGTCATGCGATGGTCGATGGTCAACGCATCATGCCGTCGATGGTGCGGCGGACGCCGCCGAGCATCAGTTCCCAATCGGCAATGATCGCGCGCGGGAAGCGGATATTCACATCCATGCCGCGATGCCGGAAGGTCACACGGCAGGGCTCGTCCAGATCCGGGCGGCCCGGCTCCGCTTTCGCGGCGTCGAGCGGGCAGCGGGCGGCAAAGCCGCGCCCGTCGGGCACAGAAACGTAAAGTTCGTCGCCCTCATAGGGCGAGCCTTTCCTGAAGCCGCGCACCACGAGACCGCCGGGATTGGACCAGACGGTCGGCGTCAGGAAGCGGGCATAGACCGATAGCTGCGTCTGCGGCTCGTTGACCTTGTCCTGCGGGCTCAGCGTCACCAGCAGGCGCTGGCGGCTCTGGAGCGCGGTCGGGCCGATCGCAGCGGGGCCGAGGCTCGGCCAGTCGAGCCGCAAGCGGACCATGCCGACGAGCCGGCTCGAATCGTCTGGTTCCGCCCCGGTCAGGTCCTGCGGAACCATCAACGCGATCGCGCCGATGCGCGCCGGCTGTACGACGGTCTCCCGTTCCTCGCCCGGATGGGTCGCATACAGGGCCATGCCGGTGGCAAGCCCGCCGACCAGCATGATCGCCGCAGCCGCCTTCAGAACGGCTTGATCGGCGCGCGGCAAGGGCGGGGGCGGGCGCTTCAACCGTGCGCGCACGGCACCCGCCAGTCCGCTCGCCGGATGGCCGGGAAGCCCCTGGAGCGGGTGCGGGGAGGGCTGCACGGCCAGGTCCTGGGGATGATATGCGGTCACGGGCTCTCGCCTTCGGGGAAGCTGCCGCGATTGAAGCATCGGCGCGTTAACGGGCCGTAAACCATGACGGCGTGGGTGGGGTGCGCGTGGGCTGGCGTTAACCATCGCTTCAGGCTTGTGTTCACACTTCGTAAACCATGATGCAGCGTCGCAGGGTATCGCCCGTGGGAGCCCGCATGCCGTGACGATCGAACCCGCCGCGCTGGAGACGCTCCATTCGCTGTTCATCGGCTTTGCCTTCGCCGGGCTGCTCGCCAGTGCCTTCGAACTGTTCACCGCGCAGCGCGCCGATTTCCGGTTGCTGCAGGCAGGTGGGCTGGTGGCGGTGGCGAGCGTGCCGGTCGTGGTGTTCAGCGCGCCCTTCCTGATCCTGCGCAACACGGTGCGCGGCCGGCGGATCGAGGGGCGGCCCTTCGTCTTCGTGATGCTCGCCAGCATGATCGCCTCGGTCTGGAGCATCTTCAGCGGCCGGGTCGTGCTCGATCTGCTGCACGTCCTCGGCTCTTGACGCCGCAGCCGCGAGGCAGGCACTCCTGAATGCTGCCAGCGCGCTGCAAGGAAGCCCACGATGCCGCTCTACGCTCTCGATGCACTAAGGCCGCAGACGCCGCCGCCGGGCCAATGGTGGCTGGCTCCCGATGCACATCTGATCGGCAAGGTCCGTATCGGCGCCGAGGTCGGGATCTGGTTTGGCGCAGTTCTTCGCGGCGACAATGAGTGGATCGAGATCGGCGCCGGCAGCAACATCCAGGAAGGCTGCGTGCTGCACACCGACATGGGCTTCCCCCTCGTCGTCGGCGAAGGCTGCACGGTGGGGCATCGCGCCATCCTGCATGGCTGCCTCATCGGCCAGAACAGCCTGATCGGAATGGGGGCCACCGTGCTCAACGGCGCGAAGATCGGCGCCAACAGCCTGGTCGGTGCCAATGCGCTGGTGACGGAGGGCAAGGAATTTCCCGACAATTCGCTGATCGTCGGTGCGCCGGCCCGTGCGGTCCGAACGCTCGACGCGGCGGCGGCTGACGGTATCACCGCCTCGGCGCGGGGCTATGTCGCGCGCTGGAAGCAGTTTTCAGCGGGGCTCGTCAGGCTGGACTGATCGCGGACAAAAAGCAGGCCGGCCCCCTGGGGGAGGGGGCCGGCCATTTTGGCGAAACCCGGCCGGGGGACGGGTGGGGGACGTGACCAAGCCTCGCCGTCCATGCGGAAGGGAGGCTGCCCCTTCCGGTCTCGTCAGGCAGCCGTCGCGTGGCGGCGGCCTTTGTGTCTGTGTCGCTCAGCGAACGGAGGCGACGGTGGATGTCTGGGCGCCGCCGAGCGAGGTCCAGCCGGTCCGGACTTGCGACTCGCGCTTGACGTAGACATAGCCGGTCTGGTTCCAGGGCAGGACCGCGTTGCGCTTGTTGTCGAGGATGAAGTCGCCGCGATCGGTGCGGATCATCATCACCGCGTGCCCGGCATTCTCCTCGTCGATCACGACCGTCATCACCATGGCGCGACGCGGTACGCCGGCTTCGGCCAGGCGCTTGCGCTTCAGCAGCGCGAAATCCTCGCAATCGCCCTTGCCGTCCTCGGGCAGGTCCCAGCGATCGACCACGCCCCAGTGATCCTCGTCGGTGATCGCCTCGATCTCGCGGTTGACGCGGTTGTTGATGGCGACGATCGACTTCCAGAGCTTGGGCGTGAGTTCGACGGTATCGGGCTCTCGCACATCGACGCGGCACTCGGCCGGGCTGCGCCGGCACAGATCGCTCCAGGCGTAAGGCGCTCTTGCGTCGCCCGACGCGTTGGCCGGAGCGCTGGCCACCGGGATGCCGACCGCGCCCTGCTGGGCCTGAGCGACGGAGTGGCCGCCGGCGAGCAAGAGAAGAGCGAGCGCAGTTCCCATGAGATGGCGGTTGATTGAAAGCATGTCGTCCCCTTTCTGTCCCTGGGGTGGACGATGCTGCCGGCTCATGGATTTGGCTTGAAATGAAACCGAACAATTGTAGGCAATTCACCAGTTGTCGCTGGCAAAAACCGTTAGTCTAAACTCCGCGAAAACAGGTCTTTGGCAAAATGCGTTGTAGAATTCAGGGTGTGTTAATCGTCAGGGCAGCCTCGAAAGGGATTGATGAACCCTGCTGCGGCGCTTCGACCGTCCGTGCGCCGGCGTTCGCTGCCGGTGCTTCCGTCGTTCGTGCCTGCGCCGCCATCAGCTGCGGGGCAATATCCTGCGGATGGGCGAACATCAGATCGGGCTGAAGCGCCTGCAGCGCTGTGGCGCGGGTGAAACCCCAGCTGACCGCGCCAAAGGCCATGCCGGCGTCGCGGGCTGCTTCAAAATCCCGGATCTCGTCGCCGATGCACAGGCATTGCGTGTGCTCGACGCCCGCGCGTCTGGCGATCTGCCGGAATTTCGTCGCCTTGCCGAACAGACCGGCGCCACAGGCGAAGGCGCTGAACAGCGCCGTCAGCTCCGGACCGAGCGCCCGGCGGATGTTGCTTTCGGTGTTAGAGCTTACCAGGGCAAGCGTCAGGTCAGCCTCGCGCAGTTGAGCGAGCATGGCGTCGGTACCGGGAAACAGGGGGACCGGATCGCCGTCATCGGTCGCCAGGCGTCGCATATGGCGGGCGATGAAGGGCAGCTTCCAGGGCTGGATGCCGAGATGGGCGATCAACTGGCGTGCACTATATCCGCGCAGGGCCTCGACCTCTTGGGCCTCGATCCGGCGGAAGCGATAGCGCGCGGCAACATCGTTCAGGACGGCGGTGAACCATGGGAAGGTGTCAGCCAAAGTCCCGTCGAAATCGAAGATGATCAGTTTGTATGGCATGCCCGGCGGGGTGCAGCGTTAAGAAGACCCTGCAGGCTATGGCCGGTGCGGTTAGCCGGCGCAAGCCTTGCCGGTGTCCGGCATGCACGGGGAAGCAGTACGACGGCGCCTAAAGTTCCAGATTTTCGTCGAGAAGATCGGCCGAAAGCGGGAAGCGAAACTCGACGGCGTAGCCACCGTCGAAACGGCGCACGATCTTGCCCGGCGTCGAGCCGACCTTGAGCGGCGTGTTCATCGGCAGGTCGAGATCAGTGGTGAAGGCGGTGCCCGACAATGAGATATCGACCAGCCGCACGATGTGGTCGGTGCCGTCGTCCAGCGAGACGATGGCCCGGGGATTGCGCGGGACCACCCGCTCGTGACGGCGATCCTCGGGCAGGCCGAGCTCGTCGCGGTTGGCAAGCCAGGTCAGCTGGGCTGTGAATTTCTCGCGCTTGCGGCTGGTCGCGGTGATCGTCATCGCAAACCCCTCCATCGTCGTGCGCGCGCAGGTGCCTTCGATGCGGCCGAGATGCTCGAGATAGACGATGACGCGATCACCGGGATTGGCGCGGGCCGGAGCGGCGAGGTGAACCCCGCCTGGTGAAATGTCGATGGTCTGGCAGGGATATTCCATGCGGTTGGGCAGCATGTAGCGGCCCAGCAGCACAACCTTCATGCGATGATGGCGCCTGCGCTCGGCAGTGCGTGGGGCCGTCCGGGGCGTGTGCAGCGCGCTCAACATCGAGGGTCAGCCTGATTTCAGCCTGACCCTATAAGCGATCTGGTTAACGCTTGGTTCAATCCTCAGGCCCGCCCGCCCGGTAAAACCATGAATTTTGGCGGCTGCGATCGGATTTGCGGCTGCGATTGCGGCCGAACTCCGGCTCCGGGCCAGAGCATGCGCAGCGAAATCATCCGCATGGATTCGAGCTTATCCAGCCCGAGCCATTCCGGCGTGATGGCGGCCGACATCGCGCCGAGCATGCGGGCATGGGTGCGGCCGCGATAGCGCAGCGGAAGCAGCAGCAGCTCGAGGTAGACGGTGGCGCCGCCGGTGGTCTCGGCCGACAAGCCCGCGACCGCCCCGGCCGTTTCGTCCATCACGGTTTGCGTCAGCCGGCGAATCTCTCCTTGCGATTCGATATCGGGCCAGAGCGCCGTGAAGGCCCGCCCGCGCAGTTCCTGGCCGAGCAGCGCACAAAGCCGCGTACCCGCCAGTCTGAAGACAGGTCCGATGAGCTCGTTCTCCAGAACGAAGGTGTCGGCCAGAGCGTGCCGCAGGGCGCCCGGCTCGATCTCGCCACGCTCGGGTGCCGCGCGCTCGCCACGGAGCGCGTCCCAGTACTCGAAGACGAGGCGCGTGCTAGTATTCTTCATTCCGGTATCCAGTTCTGCCGGCCGTCGTGCCGGTCCATCGTCGAGTCCCATGATGACGCAGAAACGTCAGCGGGCGGCACGGATGGACCTCATGATCTGCGAACGAAGCAGCTGCCATGCCGTCTTGCCATGGCGCGCGCTCTCTGGCCGGGTGAACGGTGTGGTAAGGTTAATAAGACCTTCAGATTGTGGATAACCCATTATAATGGTTGTAAAATTTTAAATTACGGAAGGTCCGGGGCCTTCCCATGGGTCCCGTCGGGTGCCGTCGTTGCGCCATCGAGGCGGCCTTCGGGACCTTCCGCCGGGGGCGGCAAAGAGGGGCTTGCAGGTCATCGATCCTCAGATCGCGTCGCTTGCCACAGGCTGTGGCTTCGGCAAGGGTTGTCGCAGCATGTCGTATCCCCCTCACAGCCACCCTGCGGCGCCGCCTCGCGAGCCGATCCTCAACCTGCCCACCGTGATCGTCTGGCTGACGGTGGCTCTGGCGGCGATCCAGGGCGGGCGCGCGCTTCTGTCGGCCTATGACGACTATGTCTTGATGTCGTGGTTCGCCTTCGTGCCGGCGCGTCTGAGCCTGTGGCTCGCGCCCGAGCGGCTGGAGGAGATGGTCGGCGCCCTGGCAAATTCAGCAGCGGGGCAGGATCTTGCCGACCGGCTGCAACTGGTGCGAATCCTTCTGGCCGATGGCGGGCCCCGACTTTGGACCCTGCTGACCTATGGGCTGCTGCACGGCTCCTGGCTGCATCTGGTGACAAACGTCGTCTGGCTCGCCGCCTTCGGCAGCCCGGTAGCGCGCCGTCTCGGCCCCGGGCGTTTTCTGACCTTGCTGGGTCTGTCGACGATCGGCGGGGCCTTGCTGCACTGGTTCTCGCGCGAGCTTGACGTGCTGCCGCTGGTGGGGGCTTCCGCTGCGGTTTCGGGCGCGACGGCGGCGGCGATCCGCTTCGTCTTCGCGCCGGGCCTGCGCTTCGGCTCGCTGGCAGACGACGCCGTCGTGCGCGCGATCCCCGCCGAGCCGATGGGCCAGCTCTGGCGCAATTCGCGCTCGCTGATGTTCATCGGGATCTGGTTTGCGACCAACATCATTTTCGGCGCCGGGTTGGTGCCGATCCTGGGCGATGAGACCAGCATCGCCTGGGAGGCGCATATCGGCGGCTTCATGGTCGGGCTGTTGCTGTTTCCGCTGATCGACCGGGGCCCCGTTCGGCGCTGACGGGGTTGGCCCGCGAGCCGGCAGGCATCTGGCCGCTCTCCTTGCCTGCGCTGGTGTCTTCGCCCACACTCGCGCCATTCGCTGCGTTCTCCACGCCCCAGCCCGTCATCTTGCCGGGGGCGTCAGGGACGCAGGCGATCCGCGCGCCGGGCAACGGCGCCACTCGCCAAGGAGGAAAAGCCATGAATGTCGAACGGTTGCTGGGAGACAAGGGCCGCGAGGTGTTCTCTGTCCAGCCGCATCGCACGCTCGGCGAGGCCGTGCGCACGCTCAGCGAAAAGCGGATCGGCGCCGTGGTCGTGCTGGGAACGGATGGCGCGCTGGTCGGCATCCTGTCCGAACGCGACATCATCCGGGCCCTGGGCGAGAGCGGTGCAGCCGCGCTCGAAACCCCGGTTGGGGAGGTGATGACGGCCAGGGTCGTGACCTGCCAGTCCCAGACCAGCATCGACGCCCTGATGGAAACCATGACCTCGGGCCGGTTCCGGCACGTGCCCGTGGTCGAGGGCGGCCTCGTCATCGGCATCATCTCGATCGGCGACGTGGTGAAGCATCGCGTGGCGGCGATCGAGGCCGAGAGCCGCGCGATGCGCGATTACATCGCCATGGCCTGAGGCGCATGGCCTGAGGCGCGGTTACCTCAGGCGCAGATGCGGCTGCCGGCAATGGCAGCCTCGATATCGTCGAGGCAGCGGCGCGTCGCCTGGCGGCCGAGTTCGATCGTCTCCTCGGCGCGGTGGAAATCAAACAGCCCCATCCGCCCGAGCTTGGGGCCAATCATGACATCGGGGGGATCGCCGGCGAGGCGCGAGCGCGAAATCCGGTCCTGTGTGATATTGAAGGCGTCGATCATGACGCCGGCGAGGCCGGGCCGGTCCTCGCTTGGCCGGCCGACCAGCCCCCGCATGCGCCGCGCCGCGCCGGTGATGCCACCGAGCCAGCGCGAGGTCGGACGCACATCGAGTTCGGGAACGATTTCCGGGTCGGGATCGGAGGCGTGATGCTGGATCGTCGTGCCGCGGCCGGCGAGATCGCTGTTCAGATTGACGCAGATCACGACATCGGCGCCGAGCGCGCGAGCCGCCGTGACCGGGACGGGATTGACCAGCGCTCCGTCCATCAGCCAGCGGCCGCCGAGCTTGACCGGGTCGAATACGCCAGGCAACGCGTAGGAGGCGCTCAGCGCATCGACCAGCGGGCCGTGGGTCAGCCAGATTTCGTGACCGGTGCCGAGTTCGGTGGCGATGGCCACGAAACGCTTGGGCAGCGCCTCGATGCGCTCACCGGCGAGATCGCGCTCGAGGAGCCGCTTCAGGCGCCCGCCGCCGATCAGCCCGGCACCGCCGATATGGAAATCCATCAGGCCGACGACGCGGCGCTTGGTGAGGCTGGTGGCGAATTCAGCGAGTTGCGGCAGCTTGCCGGCTGTGTAGCAGCCGCCGACGACGGCGCCGATCGAGGTGCCGGCGATCACATCGGGGATGTAGCCCGCCTGCGTCAGCACCTCGAGCACGCCGATATGAGCCCAGCCCCGGGCCGCGCCGCCGCCGAGCGCCAGGCCGAGCTTGGGCCGACCGTTCGGCAGGGGCCCCACCGGGCTGGCGTCGTTCATCGGTGCATCACCTCTGTGGATTGCAGGACTGGCCTTCGACGCAAGAGCGCAGCCAGGCAGGCCGGTTTTGGTTGCCGCTACCGCTTCGCCTCATCGAAAGGGATCCTGCGATTCCGGAGCGTCGCAGACAAGCATGAGCAAACCGTCAACCGCTCGATTCGCCGCAAACCGTCTCGACATTCCCGCCGACGATGAAAGCGCCTGACGACGCTCTCATGACGGCAACGATCGCGCGCCGGTCAAGCGAGCGTGAGCGGCTCGGCTGCAGCCTCGCGCAACGGCTTGACCCGGTAGAAGCAGGAGCGCCGCCCGGTGTGGCAGCAGCCGCGATCGCCCGCGACATTCACCTTCAGCCAGAGCGCATCCTGATCGCAGTCGACCCGCATCTCGACGATGGTCTGGATCTGACCGGAGGTGGCGCCCTTGTGCCAGAGTTCGCCGCGTGAGCGCGACCAGTACCAGGCCTCCCCGGTCTCGATGCTAAGCTTGAGGCTCTCGGCGTTCATGTGCGCGACCATGAGCAGTTCGCCGCTCTGCGCATCGGTCGCGACAGCGGTGACGAGGCCGTGCGCGTCGAAGCGCGGGCTGAGCGTCATGCCTTCCTCGAGGGTCTGCTTGTCCGCGGCGATCGGGAAGGGCGACATCAGGGGCTCCGGAACGGTCGAGGACACCGGCCCTTTGTAGGACCGCGAGCCGACCCGGCCAACCGCCAATCGCGCCGGGCCGACCGTGCGGCCGTTGAGGTTACAGCCCCGGCGACTTGACCATCGTGAAGAACCGGACCTGCTCAGCCGGCTCCCGGAAGATGCCGGTATATTGCGTGGTCATGGTCGAGGCACCCTGTTTCTGCACGCCGCGCATCGACATGCACATATGCTCGGCCTCGATCAGCACGGCGACGCCGCGCGGCTTTAGCGCCCGTTCGATGACCTTGGCGATCTGGGCGGTCATCGTTTCCTGCGTCTGCAGGCGGCGGGCATAGACATCGACGATACGCGCGAGCTTGGAGAGCCCGACCACGCCCTTCGCGGGATAATAGCCGATATGCGCGCGGCCAACGAAGGGCACCATGTGGTGCTCGCAATGCGAATAGAACGGGATGTCGCGGACCAGGACCATGTCCTGATAACCCTCGACCTCCTCGAAGACGCGATCGAGGATGACATCGGGATCCTCGTCATAGCCCTTGTAGAACTCGCGATAAGCCTTGGCGACGCGGCGAGGCGTTTCCAGCAGCCCCTCTCGCGAAGGGTCGTCGCCGGCCCACAGGATCAGGGTGCGAACGGCCTCCTCGGCCGCTTCCTGCGTCGGCTGCTTGATCAGAAACTTGTCTGCGGAGGGACCCAGGGTCCGCTCGACCGACAAGGACTTAACCACAGGGTTCATGTGGTGCCTCCCGTTACGGTAGCGCGTGATACGCAGCCCAAGCCCGGTTGGACCATGCGGCGTCGACACTGCGACAGTTTGTTCTCGCGCATGCCGGGAGCGCGGTTGCTCTCCCGCAGCGGGGCCTGTCATCCTATATGGGTGGCGAGCGCCGGTCACGCCAAGGCCGGCCGGAGAGACCAACATGCTGAGCGATGTCTACAACAAGCGCATTCTCGAACTCGCGGCCAATATCCCGCTGCTGGAGCGGCTGCCGGCACCCGGCGCCACGGCGAAAGCCCATTCGCGGCTGTGCGGCTCGACGGTGACGGTGGACCTGACGATGGAGGGCGACGTCGTCACCGGCTTCGGCCATGACGTGAAAGCCTGCGCGCTCGGTCAGGCTTCCGCCTCGATCATGGCGCGCCATGTCGTCGGCTCGACCGCCGACGAGCTTCGTGATGTGCGCGAGCAGGCGCGCGCCATCCTCAAGGACAATGCCGAGCCGCCGCAGGGCAAATGGGCCGACCTCTGCGTGCTGGTGCCGGTGCGCGACTACAAGGCGCGGCACGCCTCGACGCTTCTGACCTTCGATGCGGTTGTGGATGCGATCGGCCAGATCGAGCAGCAGCGCGGGCAGGCCGTGGCGTGAGACGTGGCGGCTCGCCTTATTTGAGGCCGAGCGCCAAGCGGGTTTCCGCCCTGGTTTCGTCGAAGCGGGCCTTGAAGGCGCGATCGGCGAGCAGGGCCTTGGCGACGGCCCGGCCGGCCTTATCGCCGGCGGCAAGATCGCTGCGATAATGGAAGCCGCAGATCAGCCGGCTTTCGCCATAGTCGGCGACCCGTGTCTCCAGTTTGGCTGCGAGTTCGGGCGCGGCCTGGGCGAGAAGTTCGGCATAGAGTGCCGCCGTCGCGGCATGGCCGGCCGGGAAGGATGTGCCTTCCGGGCGTCCGCCCGGGCAGGGCTTGACGCGAACCCGGTTCCAGATGGTGAAGGGGCGCTGACGGCTGGTGAGACGGCGTACGCCGAGCAGGACGATGCTGAGTTCGACCTGTGCCTCGCGAAACAACAGCCGGACCTCGCGATGCTCGTTGCCGGCGAAGGGAATGTCGGCCCCTTCCAGGAAACGGGCGAGGGTCTGGTACTGGTCGGCGATGGCGGCCTTCTCGCGTTCGGGAGTGCGGTTGAGGGTGATCTGCAGCACCTCGTCGAATTCGCGCTTCTGTTCGGGCGAGTTCATGGCCGGAGGCAGGCCGATCAGCGTGGCGATGTCGATTCGGCCGGGTTCGAGCCAGAGCAGGTTGGCACGCTGCTGGGCGCTTGACGGGGCGCCGGCCACGATCAGGCCGCCTGCCAGGCAAAGCGCGAGGGCCGCATGGCGAAACGGGAACGGCTGGCGAACAGGGCGCGACATGGCAAATCTCGATTCGGGTGACGAGCGCGATGAAATGGCATCCCAGCGTGGCTTGTCACGTCTTTTCGCGCAGGCGGCGCTCATAAAGCAGGTGCCGCGGCGCAGCGCCCATATCGCGATCCGCGGCTACCAGCTCAGCCTGTCGCTGCTGGTTGGGCGCCACTGCCGGCACTGGCCAAGCTGTTCGGCCTATACCGACGAGGCAATCCAGCGTTTTGGGTTGTGGCGCGGCGGCTGGGTCGGCGTGGCGCGAATCTGCCGCTGCACCCCGCTGGGCACGAGCGGCATCGACCTCGTCTGCGAGGAACTTCCTGCGGAGGCGCGCTGGTACAAGCCATGGCGATACGGGCGCTGGCGCGGGGTGAACGGGCCGCCGGACAATTAGCTGGCCGTCAGCAGATTGCCGTCGGGTCCATTGCCTTGCGGGAGCGGCAGATCGAATCGTCGATGGAATTCATGTCCTGCCGCACGGTGTCTGTCGGTGTCATGCCTATCGGGCTCGGCTTGTCGGGGCTGTCGACCAGGGTGCCGATGCCATGGCCGCCGATGTAAGTGCCGCTGGAGTCGTAGTTCCGGTTGCCGTTGCGGTCGAACAGCGCCGGCATCGGGCCTGACTGCGCCTGTGTCGGGCCCGGCGGCGAGGCATAGATGCCCTGGCCCGTACGGCGATCCCATGCATCCCGATCGCGCGCATCCTTCGCCTCACGGGCTGCCCGCGCCGCAGCGTCCTGATCTGCCTGTATACGCCGATCGGCCGCCTCCGCATCGTTGCGCTGGTTGCTTGCCGTCATCATGCAGTTGGCGAAGGCATCCGTGCCCTGAGCGAAGCCATAGCCCGAACACGCCTGCGTATCGGCTGCGCGCTGCTCTTCAGGTGAGATGCAAGCGGCCAGCGGCAGGACCAGCATTATGCAAAGGGCACATCGAAGCATTGCTAACGGTCCTCTCCAAGAGGGGCGCTGGATGGTCCGATCAGAACGAAAACGAACTGGACGAGCATTTCTCGCTCGAACTCGTCTGGGTCGATCCGTCAGGTAAATTGACGGTGTTTTCGATCGTGCGGCATTTCATGTTACTGGTGTCAGGAGTTGTCGCAGTGGGAGGCGAAACAATCGGCGCGGCTGCGCTGGCCTGAGCCGCCCGCCGCGCATCGGCCTCGCGATCCGCAATGCGCTGGGCTTCGCGCTGGTTTTCTGCCGTCATCATGCAGTTTGCGAAGGCATCGGTTCCGGCCGCGAACCCATAGCTGGCACATTGCCTTTCATCGGCTGCGCGCTGTTCCTTGCGTGAGACGCAGCCGGTCAGCCAGAGGGCCGCGATGACGGTCATCGCAAGTCCGGCTCTCCGAGGATGCCCCCGGTAAAGGCTGCTGACCCTCGCGGTCGCGAGCCTCGCCTCGACGTCCGGCCTGGAATAAACGCAACGAGCCATGGATCCCGCTTTCTGAAAATCGGCCGCCCACGACGCCAGACCGATGATCGCGCTGTGTCGCCGTCATTAATCGCGCTGGTTAAGCCAACGCCAGCCCCGCCCGTCAGGGCCTGAAGGATTGCATCGTCATGCTGAAGAACTGCAATATGGGATGAAAGCGGCTCCGTTCTGGAGCCCCTCGGCGACCCGATGCGTGGTTTGCGACCGCGTCCGACGGCAGCCATGGCAACCCGACCGCGCCGGAGTGGACATCATGGTTCCGCGCCTCGAACTCGATATTCGCGATCTGGAAAGCGCGGCTGTCGGCAGCGGCGTCCTCAGCGGCCTTGATGTCCTCGGCAACGGCGAGGACATGCTCGGGAGCAGTCACCATGAGTACCGGATCGTGGAGACCGGCTTCTACATTCATACGCAGGATTTCGCCGTCACGCACCGATACCAGTATCGCCTTGCGAGGCGGAACTATCTGACGTTTCAGTTCCGCCTCAGAGGCCGCCTGCAATACCTCATAGGCGGCCACCGGTTCGCATCCGGCCATGGCTCGCTGCGCATCACAGCCGATCCGCTGTCGTCAACCGATGTTAAGCCGACCGGCGACCGGCTCGTGGGACTGGGCATGTTCGTCGACAAGGCGCTCCTGACAGACAAGTTCGGCCTTCAGATCGATTTGATACCGGAGCACATAAGGCCGATGTTCCTGCCCACGGTGCACACGCGCCAGACCCTCGAACTGCCGATGTGCGCCGCGTCGCGCATGGCGGTCGAGGATATGGCGGCCTGTCGTTTCGTTGGTCCCTTGCGAACTGCCTATCTCAACGCCAAGGCCATGGAACTGATCTGTCTGGCCGTGTCGAGGCTCAACGACCGGTTTCAGCCTCATACGCTGTTTGGCTCGCGTGGCGGCGATCGCTTGTCGGAGGCGCTGGAGATGGCCGCCCTGATCTATCGGCGGAACATTTCGGCGCCGCCCTCTATCGACGCTCTGGCACGCCGTGTCGGACTGAACCGCACCTCGTTGACGGACGGCTTTCGCGAGCGTTTCCGCGAAACGCCGGCTAGTTTCTCGCGTCGGGTCAGGCTCGAATGGGCAAGCCAGCAACTCGAGGACGGCCGGCGATCAGTTGCCGAAACCGCCGCCGCATGCGGGTACACCAGCCAGGCGGCATTTTCTCGCGCATATGGGGAGCATTTCGGCGCTCCACCCTCGTCTCGACTGCGTCGCAACGCCTACCGTATCTGACGCTAGTTTGCCGCGTTCGCCTTCAGCGCGGTGCGGCAGCCCTCGGAAAGCTTGGCCACGTTTTGCTTGAAGCAGGCTGCGATGCGGCCGCCGCCGGGCTGGACGCCGGGGCAATGGGTGGCGATGTCCTTGGCGCAGGCGTTGCGCAGCGCCGCAGCGTTATCCTGGGCCAAGGCCGGCTGGGAGGCAGCGAACAGGAGCGCGGCAGCGCAGTTGGCGGCAAACAGGCGGTTCATGCGGAGCGCTCCCAAGGCGGATGTCGTGATGGCACGACGCATTCTGCAGACGAGAGCTTGCCGGATGATGAGGAAAACCTGACCAAACCGACAGGTTCGGTTCCGCGCGGTCGCCCGGCGATTGCCTGTCGGATGCGGCTCGTATAGGCGGGCGTCTCGGCTGTGTCCTCAACCGGATACGGACATCGCCGCGCGAGGCCTCGGTCTCAGCCCCTCCAGTATCCGGCCTTGACTTACGGGGTTCGTATCCCCGAGTGAGCAGGAGCGACGATCGATGACGATCTCCCTGACATTTCCCGATGGCGCGACGCGCGAATTCCCCTCCGGCATCACCGGAAAGGCGATCGCTGGCGGCATCTCGCCCTCCCTTCTGAAGCGTACCGTCGCGATGGCGATCGACGGCGTGGTCGTCGATCTCGCCGATGAGATCGCGAAGGATTCCAAGATCGAGTTCCTGACGCGGGACGATCCGCGCGCGCTCGAACTCATCCGGCACGATTGCGCCCATGTCCTCGCCGAGGCTGTGCAGGCGCTCTGGCCCGGCACGCAGGTGACGATCGGCCCGGTGATCGAGGGCGGGTTCTTCTATGATTTCGCCCGCAACGAGCCTTTCACGCCCGAGGACCTGCCGGTCATCGAGAAGAAGATGCGCGAGATCATCGCCAGGGACGCGCCCTTCACCAAGGACGAGTGGAGCCGCGACAAGGCCAAGGCCTTCTTCGCCGAGAAGGGCGAGGCCTACAAGGTCGAGCTCGTCGATGCGATTCCGGAAGACCAGACGCTGAAGATGTATGCGCAGGGTGAGTGGATCGATCTCTGCCGCGGCCCGCATATGACCTCGGTCGGCAAGGTCGGCACCGCCTTCAAGCTGATGAAGGTGGCCGGCGCCTATTGGCGCGGCGACAGCAACAACGCCATGCTGACGCGCATCTATGGCACGGCCTTCGCCAAGCAGGAGGATCTCGACGCGCATCTTCACCAGATCGAGGAGGCCGAGAAGCGCGACCACCGCAAGATCGGCCGCGAGATGAACCTGTTCCACTTCCAGGAGGAGGGGCCGGGCGTCGTGTTCTGGCACTCCAAGGGCTGGCGGCTGTTCCAGGAGATCCTGACCTATATGCGCCGGCGGCTGGCCGCCGATTATGAAGAGGTCAACGCGCCGCAGATCCTCGACAAGTCGCTCTGGGAGACCTCGGGCCACTGGGGCTGGTACCAGGACAATATGTTCGCGGTGAAGTCGGCGAGCGCGTTCGAGAACCCCAACGACCCGACGCGCGACCAGAAGGTCTTCGCGCTCAAGCCGATGAACTGCCCCGGCCATGTCCAGATCTTCAAGCATGGGCTGAAAAGCTATCGCGACCTGCCGATCCGGCTTGCCGAGTTCGGCGCGGTGCATCGCTATGAGCCCTCGGGCGCGCTGCATGGGCTGATGCGCGTGCGCGGCTTCACCCAGGACGACGCGCATATCTTCTGCGCCGAGGACGATCTGGCGGCCGAGTGCCTGAAGATCAACGAGCTGATCCTCTCGGTCTACGCCGATTTCGGCTTCACCGAGGATCTCGTCATCAAGCTCTCGACACGGCCCGACAAGCGCGTCGGCACGGATGCGATGTGGGACCATGCCGAGGATGTGATGAACCGCGTCCTGATCGAGATCGCGGCGCAGTCGGGCAACAGGATCAAGACCGAGATCAACCCGGGCGAGGGCGCCTTCTACGGGCCGAAGTTCGAATATGTGCTGCGCGACGCCATCGGCCGCGACTGGCAGTGCGGCACGACGCAGGTCGATTTCAACCTGCCCGAGCGCTTCGGGGCGTTCTATATCGGCTCTGATGGCGAGAAGAAGACGCCGAGCATGGTGCACCGCGCGATCTGCGGTTCGCTGGAGCGCTTCACCGGCATCCTGATCGAGAACTTCGCCGGGCATTTCCCGCTTTGGCTCGCGCCCGAGCAGATCCTGGTCTGCCCGATCACGTCGGAGGCGGATTCCTATGCCGAGGACGTCACGATCGCCTGCATGAATGCCGGCCTGCGGGCGCGAGCGGATCTGCGCAACGAGAAGATCTCCTACAAGGTGCGCGAGCATTCGCTGGCTAAGGTCCCGGTGATCCTGGCGGTGGGCAAGCGCGAGGCGGAGGAGCGCACGGTGACCGTGCGCCGTCTCGGCAGCCAGGCGCAGACGGTGATGTCGCTCGACGAGATGGTCGCGGCAATGACCGACGAGGCGATGCCGCCGGATCTGAAGCGGGTCAAGGCGGCAAGGGCGGCGAAGGCGGCAGGCTGATGGTGCGTCATTCTCGGGCGAAGCGAAGCGCAGACCCGAGAATCTCTTGCCAATGAGCCCTTCTGCCGGTGAGCAAACCTTGAGCGAGATGCTCGGGTCGAGCCCGAGCATGACGTGTATCTGACACCCCTCGCCAACCGCCACACCCACATGCCAGATTGCCGCCTATGCTGACGGGGTCCTATCGCAAGCGGCTCGATGCCGATCTCATTCGCTGGGTCGGGCAGGGGCTGGTCACGGCTGAGGCCGCCGGCGCGATCCGGCGTTCGGTCGCGGCTGAGGGTGGATTCAGACTTCCGGGGCTGCTCGGGCTGTTTGGCGGGCTCTTGATCGCCTCGAGCCTGGCGGCCTTCGTGGCGGCAAATTGGGAGGTGATCCCGCGCCTCATGAAGCTGGCGACGATCCTGGTGGCGCTCATCGCTTCGCTTGGTATGGCCGCGCGTCTCGACAGCCGGGGCTCGCGCGCGGCGGCGGATGGGGCGGCGACCTGCGGGGTCCTGATCTTTGGAGTCGGCATCGCGCTGATTGGCCAGATGTATCATCTGCCGGCGGATTGGCCGGCGGGCGCTCTGCTGGTGGCGCTGGGCGGGCTCGTCGTGGCGGCGCTGCTGCGCTCCAATGGCGCGCTGGCGATCGCCTTCGTGGCGCTCTGCGCCTGGAGCGGCGGGCGCTGGCAGGAGAGCCAGGGGGCGCTCCAGGCCGCGTTCTTCCTGGTCTATCTGCCGGCGCTGTGGCTGGCGTTCTCGCGCGACAACCGTCTGGTGCATCATCTGGCGGTGCTGGCGCTGGCGCTGTGGCTCGTGCTGTTGCCGGGCGACTGGATCGGCGGGCGCTTCGATTACGGTCTGCTCGCCTATGGGCTTGCGGTGTCGGCGACTTTTGTCGCGCTCGGCGGCTGGGCGCTCGATCGGGGCGGGCCGGCCCTGCTGACCTGCTGCCTGCCCTGGGGACTTGTCGGCTTCGTCCTCATTCTCGATGTCGAGCTGATCCGCATCCTCGACACACGCCAGTCGCGCGGCGGCATGGCGGCGGGACTGAACTACATCGCCTATGCGGTTGCGCTCGCGACCATCGCCGGTTTTGCCACTTCGGCGCGCGAGACGCGGTTCGCCTGGCCGCTGGCGGCGGCGCTGATCCTGGGGTTGCTGGTGCCAGCGGTGTTCTGGAGCGGCCTTGCCGTCGGCCTGCTCGGCAAGGCCGTCGTCGCCAGCCTGATCCTGGCGGTCGCGATCGCACTCGTCGTCGCCGGCGTCACGGGCGGGGTGCGGCGTCTGACGCTCGCCGGGTCGGGCATGTTCGGGCTCGCGATCCTGATCCTGCTCTGGCAGACGATCGGCACGCTGCTCGACCAGTCGCTGTTCTTTCTCGTGGCAGGGGCCGCCCTGCTCGGGCTGGCCGGCGCGACGCGGCGGCTCCTGGCGCGTCTGTCTCGCCCGGCGGGGGAGGCGGCCTGATGGCGATGCCAGCCTTGCGAGTGCCGAGCGCCGACGCGCTGCTGGGGCGCGTGCCGCTGCTCGGGCGCGTGCTCGCGGCGATGCTGATCCTGTGCGGGGGCCTGCTCGCGCTGGTCGAGAGCCGCGCCGGCATCCTGCGCAATGGCACAGAAATCCGCCTGAAGACGGTGCCGGTCGATCCGCGCAACCTGTTTCGCGGCGACTATGTTGTGCTGGCCTATCCGATCAGCACGGTGGAGCCGGCGGCGGGCGAGGGCGCCTTTCGCCGGGGCGATGCCGTGTTCGTCACGCTGACGCGCGATGCGGAAGGCTTTGCCCAGGCGACGGGGGCGTCTCGGACGCGGCCCGTTACGAGCGGGGGCGATCTCGTCATCGCTGGCCGTGTCCAGTCGACCGGGGCCTGCGGGCTGAACGCGGCCGGCGAGGCGGATTGTGCCACGGGCCGTCGGCGCCTGCGCGTTGCCTATGGGCTGGAGAGCTATTTCGTGCCGCAAGGCCAGGGTCGCCGGATCGAGACGACACCGAAGGCGGCCCTCGATGTGGTGGCGGCCGTCTCTGCCACCGGTGAGGCCGCGATCAAGCGCCTGCTGATCGACGGCAAGCTCGTCTATGCCGAACCGCCCTATTGAGGGAACGGCGCGACCGGCTGCAGCGTCACCAGTTGCCTTGGACAGACTGGCCCTTGTCACGGACGCCACACAGGGTTGTGAAGCGAAGTTCAGTGACCGTTAACCGCCTCGGCATTATGAACGCCACATGAACAAGCGGGTGCTGGCGTTCAGATCGGGAACCTGACGCGCCGACCCGAGGTTTCAGCGATCTCGTGTTTTCGCCAGCCGGATGTCGCCCGTGACGCAGGCCCTCACCTTGTCGCGCTTCGTGCTCCTGGGCCAGGGCCCTGCAGAGGGTGCCGCAGCCGTGGCGCGCGATGCGCGGATCGATGTGATCCGCGGCTTGGCTCTGCTGATCATCTTCATCAATCACATGCCCGGCAACATTGTCGCGGCCTATATGCCCCATAATTTCGGGTTCTCCGACGGCGCGGATGCCTTCGTGCTGCTGGCCGGCGTCTCGGCGACGCTCGCCTATGGTAGCCTGATCGAGCGTCGCGGGCTCGTCGTCAGCGGCCTGAAGATCGGGGCGCGACTCTGGACGCTCTACATCGCGCATCTGGCGATGTTCATCCTGGTCTGCGGCGTCGTCGCGGCGGCGGTGACGCGGACGCAAAACCCGCTCTACATCGAAGCGATCAACATCCAGCCCTTCTTCAGCGACACGCTGGCGGCGCTGGTCGATGTGCTGCTGCTGCGCTATCAGCCATCCTATCTCGACATCTTGCCGCTCTACATCGTGCTGCTGGGCCTTTTTCCGCTGCTCTATCTCGGTGTCCGCCGCAGCCCGCTCGCGACGGTGCTGGTTTCGCTCGGAATCTGGCAGGGGGCTGTGGCGCTGGGCCTTAATTTTCCAAATGTCCATGCGGCAGGCTGGTTTTTCAATCCCTTCGCCTGGCAGGTTGTGTTCACGCTCGGCATCGTCGTCGGGCTGGCGATGCAGCGCGGAATCTCCGCGCCCCGGGCCCGCTGGCTCGACGCGGTCGCGCTTGCGGTCGTCGTTGGCGCCTATCTCGCCAAGACCGCGTCGGGCAATCCAACCGGCATCGCGCTGTTCAACGACTGGTTCGACTCGGTGCAACTCGGCTCGGACAAGACGAATCTGGCCTGGAGCCGGCTGCTGCATGTGGTTGCGCTCGCTTGGCTGGCCATGCGGTGGCTGCCGGCTGGGGCGGGCCTCCTGACGCATGCGGTCGGGCGCACGCTCGCAGTCGTCGGCAAGCATTCGCTCGACGTCTTCTGTGCGGGAACGGTGTTGTCGATCGTCGGCCAGATCGTCATGGCCGAAACCGGCTTCGCGCTGGGGCCGCAGTTGCTCGTTTGCCTGGTGGGGGTTAGCATCCTGATCGGGTTGGGGATGTTCCTGACGTGGTACCAGTCGCTCACGCTTTCCGGCGGCCGCTCCGCCGCGCCTTCGCAGCCGGCTTCGTCTCAGCCGCAGTAATCCTTTGCGCGGCGACTTTGCCGGCATGGGCCGGGCCGATGACGCTTGCCGATTCAGCGGATCTGCGCTGCCGGGCTGGTGCGGCCGTCCATGGCTTCCGGCCGACCCTGCCGGTCACGACGCAGACCCTGCGCGACACAGGCAAGCTGACCATCGTCGCGATCGGCTCGTCGACGACGGCAGGCGCCGGCGCGAGCGGCGAGGACAAAAGCTATCCCACCGTGCTGCAGGACGAATTGCGGCGCCGTTTGCCTCAGTCCGAGATCCGCGTCGTCAATCGCGGCGTGGGCGGGCAATCGGCCTATGACATGCTGACGCGCATGGAGACCGACGTCATCGAGCAGGAACCGGCCCTGGTGATCTGGCAGACGGTGGCTGCCGATGTCGTCAATCATGTCGGCGAGGAGAAGCTTGCCAAGATTCTCAAGAAGGGGATCGGGAAGATTCAGGCCGCGGGCATCGATCTCGTGATGATGGATCTGCCCTGGCTCCAGCGCGAAGACCGCTATCCGCATTACGAGGACTACCGGGCTGTGCTCCAGCGCGCCGCTGCAGCCTCCAACGTGCCTGTCTTTCCGCGCTATGGGATGATGAAGGAGTGGGCGCGCTCGCAGCGCTTCACGCCGGAGGAACTGATCGGCATGAACGGAACGGAATTGGTCGAGGCCGGCTATCGCTGCCTTGCCATCCGCATTGCCGACGGGGTCGCGGCTGCCGTCTCGGCACCGCGCGCGGAACCCGCCGCGTCGCGCTGAGGCTTTACCGCGCCAGCACCTCGATGTCGCGATCGAGGCCGGATTCGACCTTGAAGTCGCGCGAATGGACCTGCCCCTCTTGCCGGGCGATCAGGACATAGTCGCCCTCGGCCAGGATGACCTGCGGGAAGGCGCCGATGGCCTCGCGAATGACGTCGCCGCCCGGTGTCAACACGCTGAAGGCGGTGCCCGCAAAAGCCTCGCCGCCGGGCGCGGCGACCAGCTTGAGCGTCACGCGGGCGGCTCGGTGGTGCAGCGTGGCATCGGTCACCTTGCCCGATTCGACCTTCACATCGGCGCGCTGGATCGCGTTGGAATCGCCATAGGTCGAGACGACATGGTAGGTTCCCTCCGGCAGGCGGATCAGTTCGCTCCCGCGTGCGCTGGTGACCAGGCGGCCTTCGGAATTCCCCTGCAGCGGCACGAAGACCTGGAAGCTCAGCTGGGCGGGGGCGATCGGCGCATCGCCGATCGAACCGGCCAGCGACAGCCCGCCGGCGCTGATGGCGATCTGGTCGCGCAGGCCTTGCGAGCCGAGCGTGACGCGCTTGGTGCCGCTGGCGAAACCATAGGCGGCATGGAGCAGATAGGTCCCGGGCTCCAGCGAGAAAACCGGTTCGGCGTCACCCGAGCGTGCCACGATCCGCGGGGGCGAGCCATCGGCGGTTTCGCTGAGAATGCGCCAGGCCAGCCCCGAGCGGATCGGCTTGCGATCGCTGGCGAACTGCGCCGACAGCGTCAGCGGCGCGAGGACGGCATTGGTGTCCGGGCGGGGCTCGTCGGGGACGGCGGCAGGCGCCGGGGTGGCCGGAGCCTGCGCGGTGGCGAGGCCGGACGTCAGGGACAGAGCGCAGACCAGCACCGCGATCGCCTGCCGGCGCCGTCCCGCGAAACCATCGAATTCAAACATGCTCACAGCCCCTGGTCGCCCTGCTGCTCCGTCACAGCAGGCTCGCTTGTCCTGATCATGGCAAGACACTAGGTCTGGACCTGTTCCTCGCATCCGGATGCTTCATGACCGATACGCTCTCCCTGCTCAAGCAGCGCCGCTCCGTCCCGCCCCAATCCCTGGCTGCGCCCGGCCCCGATGCCGGGCAGCTTGAGGAGTTGCTGACGATCGCCTCCCGCGTTCCCGACCATGGCAAGCTGGTGCCCTGGCGCTTCATCGTGTTTGCCGGCGAGGGGCGGGCGAAGGCCGCCGATGTGGTGGCGCAGGCCTTCCGGAACAGCAAACCCGACGCCAAGCCCGAGCAGATCGAATTCGAGCGCAACCGCCTGCTGCAGGCGCCGGTGATCGTGGCCGTCGTGTCGCGCGCGGCTCCGCATGTGAAGATTCCGCAATGGGAGCAGGAGCTCTCTGCCGGTGCGGTCTGCATGACGATGCTGGTCGCCGCGCAGGCGATGGGTTTTTCCGGCTGCTGGCTGACCAACTGGTTCTCTTTCGACCGCAGCGTGTTGGCCTCGTTCGGGCTTGCAGCTGAGGAACGGATCGCCGGCTTCATCCATCTCGGCACCGCGACAGCGGTTCCCGCCGATCGCGAGCGGCCGGTGCTCGCCGCCATCGTCAGCCATTACGGAGCCTCTGCGTCATGATCTATTCGCCCGCCCTGCAGGATCACGGCCTCGGCCACGACCCATTCAAGGCGATCGTGACGCCGCGCCCGATCGGCTGGATCACGGCGATGAGCGCCCAGGGCGAGATCAATCTCTCGCCCTACAGCTATTTCAACGCGGTCTCGACCCGGCCCCACATCGTGATGTTCTCCTCCGAGGGCAAGAAGGATGCGGTTGCCTTCGTCGAGGAGACGGGCGAGTTCACCTGCTCGATGGTGACCAAGGCGCTGGCCCATCCGATGAACCTGACCTCGGCACCGCTGGCGCGCGGCACGAGCGAATATGGCCATGCCGGGCTCGAGATGGCGCCCTCGCACTTCGTCAAGCCGCCGCGCGTGGCGGCAAGCCCGGCTGCACTCGAATGCAAGCTTATCTCGGTGCAGCAGCTGGTCGATCTCGACGGACAGGCGGTTGAACGCTGGATGGTGCTGGGCCAGGTCGTCGGCATCTTCATGGACGATGCCTTCATCCGCGACGGCCGCTTCGACACCGCTGCCGCCCATCCGATCGCGCGTTGCGGCTATGCCGACTATGCCGAGGTCGACCACCTGTTTGCGATCGAGCGTCCGGCTGGCGGGTGAGGAAAGCTGCCCCTGGGAGCGTTTCGCTTTCCACTGTAAGCTCAACCGTCATCCTGGACGACCGCAGGTCGGCCGGGATCCATTATCGGGCACGCCGTCGCCTTATGATGGATCCCGGCCTGCGCCGCTGCGCGGCTTGTCCAGGATGACGGTCGCGTTTCGTCAGACGCTTACGGCCTTCACGCGGTAGTCGCCGAGCGGGGTCAGCGCGGCGTTGATCGCGGCCGCGTCCATCGTTGCGCCTGCGGGCAGGGTCAGGCGCGGCGGCTCCAGCGTCACGGTCGTGCCCGGTGCGAGCTTCTCGGCGGCTTGCTGCACGCGCGACAGGCAGCCGCCGCAATGCATGCCCGAAACCTCGAAAATCTGAGTCATTGGAAGCGTCTCCAGCGGTTCATTCAGCCAACTTCACAGCGCGCGCCTTGAGGCGCAGCGCCCTGATCAGATGGGGACGATCGAGCATTTCGCCATCCAGCCCGATGACGCCGACCCCTGGATTGGCGTCGAAGAGCGCGATGATCGCCTCGGCCCGCGCCAACGCTTGCGGCGAGGGCGAGAAGATCTCGTTGATGGGCGCGACCTGGTCGGGGTGGATCGCCATCTTGCCGGCGAAGCCATCGCGCCGGGCCGCGAGGCACTCCGCGCGGAAGCCTTCGGCATCGCGAAATGCCGTGAAGACCGTGTCGATCGCATCGACCTGGGCGGCTGCGGCGGCAAACAAGGCGAGCGAACGGGCGAGGCGGTAGGGATCGGTATAGGCACCGGTTTCCAGCCGGTTGGTCTCGGCGCCGAGATCGGTGGAGAGGTCTTCCGCGCCCCAGGTCAGGGCGGAGAGCCGATGCGTCGCACCGGCATAGGTCCCCAGGCCGAAGATGCCCTTGCCGGTCTCGGTCGCGATCGGGATGATGGTGGTGCCATCGGGCAGGTCACATTCGGCTTCGCGAACGGCGATCTTGGCGGCGAGATGGCTGACATCGATGCCGCCTTCGGCCTTGGGCAGCATGATCGCGTCGGGCGCGCCGGGCATGATCGCGTCGAGATCGGCTTCGATCAGACCCGTCGTCAGTGCATTGATGCGCACGATCAGGCGCGGCCGGCGCGGCCGGGCGCGGGCTTCCTCCAGAAAGGCACGCGTGATCTCGCGGGCCTCCGGCTTGGCATCGAGCGCAACCGAATCCTCAAGATCGAGGATGAGCGCATCGGCGCCGCTCTCGAGGGCCTTCTGCTGCTTGCGGGGGCTGTCGCCGGGAACGAAGAGGAGGGAGCGCATGGCGGCTCAGACGTCGAGCGTGACGGGAGCGGGCTGGCGCCGCATGAAAGCCTGGCGCCGGCACTGCGCGACCAGCGTGCCGTCCTGCTTATAGGCGCGGTGCAGGAACTCGACGATGCCGGCCTCGGGACGCGAGCGCGATTCGCGCTTGGCGACAATCTCGGTGGTGCAGTTGACGGTATCGCCCTCGAAGAGCGGGGCCGGGAAGGTGACGTCGGTCATCCCGAGATTAGCGATGGTCGTGCCCACCGTGGTGTCGTTGACGGAGATGCCGATCATCAGCCCCAGCGTGAACAGCGAGTTCATCAGAGGCCTGCCCCATTCGGTCTCGGTCTCGCAAAAATGCGCATCGATATGAAGCGGTTGCGGGTTCAGCGTCATGTTCGAGAAGAGCATGTTGTCCATCTGCGTCACCGTCCGCGTGAGCCGATGTTCGATAACGGCGCCGATCTCGAAACCCTCGAAATAGATCCCGCCGCGCTGGTGGCGCTTGAGCTCTGACATCGTTCCCTCTCCGTGACATCGCGGCCGCCGTTACGTTACGCAGCCCCGGCGAATCCACCCCGATTAACCGTTCGCTTACCATAACCGGGCCACTCTCCCCACAGCGCCGCCAAGTCATGCGGCAGGCCGCCGCCGGCGGGTTCGCCCGAGAGTGCCGATGTTCCTGTTCTCCACCCCGCAGACGCGAGAAGCCCAGCCTGTCAATCCGGTCGTCAGCGCGATTCGCGACGGCGCCACCAAGACCGGGGCCGGCTTCGACTATCTCATGAAGACGGCGCAGCGGGAATCGTCGCTCGAGCCCGACGCCAAGGCCAAGACCTCGAGTGCGACGGGGCTGTTCCAGTTCATCGAACAGACCTGGCTCTCGATGGTGAAGCAGGAGGGACCCAAGCAGGGGCTCTCGAGCTATGCCGATGCGATCACCGAGACCGGCAGCGGGCGCCTCACCGTCGCCGACCCCGCCGCCCGAGAGAAGATCCTGGAACTGCGCAAGGATCCGCAGGTCGCCGCGGTGATGGCGGGCGCGCTGACCCAGAAGAACCGCGACCAGCTTGCCGGAGCGCTCGGCCGCCAGCCCCATGCCGGCGAACTCTACATGGCCCATGTGCTGGGCGCGCGCGGCGCCTCCGATCTGATCAAGGCGGCGGCCAGCGACCCGACTCGCGTCGCGGCAAAGGATTTTCCAGAGGCCGCCGCCGCCAACCGCAACATCTTCTTCGACAAGACCGGCCGGGCGCGTGGCGCTCAGGAGGTCTACGGCGTGCTCGCCGCCAGCCACGCCAACACACAGCTCGCGGCTTCGGCCACGGTCACGCAGGCGACGACGGCGCAGGGTGCCGACAAGCCGGCCGAGATCGCGGCTGCGCTGGCTCCAGGACGCGCCAAGGGGCTGATCGGCCTGTTCTCGACCGAGGGCTCGCGGGCGCCGGTCTCTCAGGCTGTCGCCAATCTCTGGGCGACGCCGCGCAGCGATGCCAGCCGGACGGCCGCGCTCGACGCCGCCGATCGCTATTTTCCGCGCCGGACAAAGTCCGACGCCACGGCCGTCGCGCCGACGGCGGCTGATGCTGCATCCGCCAATGCCGCAGCCGCCAATGCCGCTCCCGTCCGCGTGGCGAGCCAGGCGGTGGATGCGCCGCTGCCGCCCGCCCGGCCGGTGGAACTGACGCAGCCTGCTGCAACCGCCGCAACCACCGTAACCGGGCGATCCGGCGCCAAGGCGCGCCGGGCCCCGCTCGATCTCTCGGCCTTCATGATCCAGAGGAACGGCCGATGATCGTCCGCCGCTTCCTGCTGTGGGCCCGTACGGCCAATGCCGAGGAGCGCGCCCAGGGCGCGGCTGCGCTGGCAGGCGCCTATCTGCGCTCCGGCATGGCCGAGGAGGACCGGGCCGAGGCGGAGACGGCGCTGATGGCGCTGATCGACGATCCCTCGCCACGGGTGCGCCGCGCGATCGCCGAGGAGATGGCGTCCTCGCCGCGCGCGCCGCGCAATCTCGTTCTTGGCTTGATCGCCGACCAGAGCGATGTCGCAGCCCTGGTGCTGGCGCATTCGCCGGTGCTGAGCGAGGCCGATCTCGTCGATGCGGCGGCGGTCGGCGACAGTCTCGCGCAGCGCGCGATCGCGATGCGTCCCGGGCTGCCGGCTGGTGTCGGCGCGGCTTTGGCCGAAGTCGGCTGCGAGGAGGCGCTGGTGACGCTGGCGGGCAACCGCACCGCCGAGCTTCCCGATTTTTCGCTGGAGCGCATGGTCGAGCGGGCCGGCGACAACGGGGTGTTGCGCGAGGCGCTGCTGGCCCGTGTCGATCTGCCGCCGGGCCTGCGGCAGGCGATCGCTTCGAAGGTTTCCGATGCGCTGGCGAGCTTCGTTGCCGGCTGCGGCTGGCTGACGCCGGAGCGCAGCGCGCGTCTCGCGCGCGAATCGACCGAGCGTGTCGCGGTCGCGCTCGCGGCCGGCGGCGAGGATAGCGACGCGCCGGCCATCGTCGAGGTGCTGCGGCTCAATGGACGCCTGACGCCGGGGCTGATGCTGCGCTCGTTGCTCTCGGGCGAGCCGGCGCTGGCGGAAGCCGCCTTCGTCGCGCTCTCGGATCTACCCGAGGCCCGGGTCGCGGCGCTGTTGCGCGACCGTCGCGGCGCCGGCCTCAAGGCGCTCTATCGCAAGGCTGGACTGCCAGCCTCACTGCAACCGGCGTTCACCGCGGCCATCCTGGCCCTGAATGCACGCGGCTTCGATACCGCCGGGACCGGGCGCGGCCTGGACCGATCACTGCTGCGGCAGGTACTGATCGCCTGCGAGGGGCTCGATGGACCCGAAGCCCAGGCGTTGATGGGCCTGCTGCGCCGCATGGATGCGGAGGCCGCGCGCGAAGAAGCCAGGGCGATGGCCGATTCACTGGCCGACGATGCGGCGTTTGCCTATCTCGTGGAGGCCGATCCGGCGTTGCTGGTCGAACTCGAGATCGGGGATATCCGGCACGCCGCCTGAGCGGCGAATAGCCGTCTAGATGTTTTGCTCCGCCTCCAACTGAACGCAGTGGCGCATGACGTCGGCGCCGGTCTCGTTCCAGGTCGTGATCCCGCCGGCCATGATGACTTGGACGAGCCCCTCCGACAGCTCGGGCAGGGTGAGACCGAGCTTCATGGCGGCAGCGGCGTGGTTCTTCGCGCCGTTCTTCTGGCCGATCAGCGTGTCGAGCAGGGCGAAGATCAGCTCCTTGGTCTTGAGATCGAGCGCCCCGCCCTCGTCGCGGTCGCGCATGATCGAGGCGCGGATCAGGCCGTAGCCGGCGAAGGCGCCGGGCGCATGTTCGGACAGCAGGCTGAAATTATCCGGGAGGCGCCCGAAGGTCGCCATGAAACTGGCTTTGCCGATATCGGTCGCGGCCTCGGTGATGTCGTCTCGGGTTGTCACGGAATGTCCTCGGGGTTGGTTGCCGTCGGACCAAGCTAGACGCCTGCAGTGACCGCGACCACCGCCCGACACGACGCCCCTTTCCTCAATAGCCGAACTGCTCGCGCAAGATCCGCTCGTCGAGGCTGTGGCCGGGGTCGTGCAGCATGACGAGATCGACGTCGCGGTCGATCTCGATCTCGACGCGCAGCACATTGTCGATCTGGACATGGTCGGCGACCGCGCTGACCGGGCGCTTCTCGGCCTCCAGAACCTCGATCGTGACCTTGGCATGGTCGGGCAGGAGCGCGCCGCGCCAGCGGCGGGGGCGGAAGGCCGAGATCGGCGTCAGCGCCATAAGCGGCGCGTCAAGCGGCAGGATCGGGCCGTTGGCGGAGAGATTGTAGGCGGTCGAGCCGGCCGGCGTCGCCAGCAGCACCCCGTCGGCGATGAGTTCGGGCAGACGGACCTGGCCATCCACCGAGATCTTCAGCTTGGCGGCCTGGTAAGAGCGGCGCAGCAGCGAGACCTCGTTGATCGCCTCGGCGCGGACCTCCGTGCCGTCCTTGTCGATCGCCTTCATCGATAGTGGGTGGACGACGCTGCGCTGCGCCTCCGACAGCTTCTTGCGCAGGCCGCGCTCGCGGAACTCGTTCATGAGGAAGCCGACGGAGCCGCGGTTCATGCCGTAGATCGGCGTGCCGGTGCCGATGAAGCGATGCAGCGTCTGCAGCATCAGCCCGTCGCCGCCGAGCGCCACGATGACGTCCGCGGTGGCCGTATCGGCATTGCCATAGCGCTCGGTCAGCTTGGCGAGCGCGGCCTGGGCTTCGGGCGTGTCGCTGGCAACGAAGGAGATGGCCTGAAAGCGCTCGGTCATCATGCATCCTGAAGGCGGCGCGCCGTGTCGCGCAGACCGTGCCTTAGCATGGGTGGCGAGACAATCGCGAGCCGGCATGCCCGGAAAACGGCGCCTCATGAAAACAGCGCCCATCAAGACGACGCCCATCAAAACGAAGTCCATAAAAAAGGCCGGGGTCGCCCCCGGCCTGCGTCGTCTGGAACCTGGCCGCCAGTCTCAGACCGCGGGGGTCCACTGCACCGGCACCATCTCGAAGCCGTTGCCGGATTTGGCGATGTGGCCGGTCGCGGGGAAGGGCGCGTGGTAGAAGGCGACCTGCATCTTGTCGGCGGCGACCATGTCCAGCAGCTTGCGGCGGGTGGCGGCAGCCTGCGGGCCGTCCATGTCGAACACGGCCGACCAGTCGGGGTTGCGCACGAACAGGGCCGGGTGGTTGGTGGTGTCCGACATCACCATCAACGACTTGCCGCCCGAGGCGAGCGCGAAGGTGGTGTGGCCGGGCGTATGGCCATAGGCCGCCACCGAGGTGATGCCGGGCACGATCTCCTTGCCGGCTTCGAACTGCTTCACATCCTTGGCGATCGGCGAAAAGACGCGCCGGACATTGCCGAAGGCGCCCTTCATGGCTTCGGGGGCTGCGCTCATCTTGGCGTCGTCCATCCAGAAGGCCCATTCGGCGGCCGGCACCATGACCTCGGCATTGGGGAACATCGCGGTGCCGTTCTTCAGGCGGAAGCCGTTGATGTGGTCGCCGTGAAAGTGGCTGAACACGACGGTCGAGACATCCTTGGCATCGAAGCCGGCGGCCTTGAAGTTGGCGGCCCAAGTGCCCGAGGTCGGAGCGCCGGAATCGCCATTGCCGGTGTCGATCAGGGTGAGCTTGCCGCCCTGCTGCACAGCCAGCGTGGTGAAGCTGATGTTGAGCGCGTCAGCCGGCAGGAAAGCCTGCTCCATCGCCTTCTTGACGTCGGCGAGTTCGGCGTTGCGGACGAAGCCCTCGAGCGGTCGGCGGCCGAAGCCGTCGTTGATGGCGGTGATGGTGATGTCGCCGATCTTGTAGCGATAGAATCCGGGGGCCTGGTTCACGGGAGCTCCTTGGGCATGGGCGGGGCCAGAGCCCGGCAGGTCGAATGTGGCGGCGGCGGCGAGCGCGCCGGCGCCGACGATCACGCCGCGGCGCGAAAGATTGAAATCGGTCATCGTTCGTTTCCCTGGGCTCGGGTGGAGCCCGGGCTGGACCCTAGCGGGCCGCGCTGGCGGTGCAATTGCCGGGCGCTGTCGCAAGGGGAGGTCACGGGTCAAGTTTTCGTGAGCAGCGGAATCCCTGGGTCGGATTGCCTGCAATATCGTCGACGACACGGTCGGGGGTGGGGTTTCTTGCAAAGGCCCTCAGCATCGCTGCGCAGAGCGCGAGCGCGCCAAGCATGCCGCTGGCCGAGCAGTCCGCCACGAGGGCATGAAAGCTTGGATTGTCTTCATCGGTCAGGCACTGGAGACTCCAGCGCCAGTCCGGGGCCTTTTGGCGCAGAATGCTGACAGCGATGTCGATATTTCCGCTCACGGGGCCAAGCGCCTTCCACAGCGAGCCTTGCTGGTAGATTCCGCCAGCGGGTACCCTGTTGCTGACAAGGGTCCTCGGCTTGCGCCGGACTTGGTAGCCAACCGCCTCGTAGATGGCGGCATCGAGTTCCCGGTCGGGCCGCGCCGATGTTTCGCAGCGATCCGCCAAAGCGAGCAGCTTTTCGGGTTTATCCATCGTCATTCAATCGAGGGTCTGGGATGAGCGAGCCAAACTCGCAAGATCCAGCACCGGTTCGGCCAAAATCGGAGGATGACTGGTGCCGGCGGAGAGGATCGAACTCCCGACCTTCGGTTTACAAAACCGCTGCACTACCGCTGTGCTACGCCGGCGCCGTGAACGCAGGCCCCAAGGCCCGCATCGCACCTAGCGGTTATCAGCCGAGCTCTGCCGCCGCAAGATCGGAGCATGATCGAACTGCGATATCACCAAGCGAAGCCCTGCTGGTTTTGACGCCGGGAGATGCGCAACAAAAAACCCCGCCTTCGAGAAGGCGGGGCGTCGTCGAGACGAACCGAGCCGAGGCTCAGTTCTCGTGGGTCATGATGTCGCGATCCTTGGTCTCGGGCACCAGCAGCATGCCGATGACGAATGTCGCGAGCGCAAAGACGATCGGATACCAGAGGCCGTAATAGATGTCGCCGGTGCCGGCGACCATCGCAAAGGAGGTCGCAGGCAGCAGGCCGCCGAACCAGCCATTGCCGATATGGTAGGGCAACGACATGCCGGTGTAGCGGATGCGGGTCGGGAAGAGCTCGACCAGCGCGGCGGCCACCGGCCCGTAGACCATCGTGACGTAGATCACCAGGATCGTCAGGATGCCGATGATTGTCAGCGACTGGGCGCTGCTCAATGCGCTGAAGAAGCCGACCTTGACGATGCGGGCATCGCCCGGGGTCGGATATCCGGCCGCGACGGCCTCCTTGGCGACCGTTGCCGCGAAGGTCGCATCGACGGCGAGTTCCTTGCCGTTAACGGTCACCTTGGTGGGGGTCCCGGCAGGAGCAGGGGCCGAGGTGTAGACGATCGCCTGGGTTGCCAGCGTGCGGCGGGCGATGTCGCAGGGCGCGGTGAAGGTGCGGATACCGACCGGATCGAAGACCGAGCCGCAGGTGGCGGGATCGGCGACGACCTGGACCTTGACGTTCTCATGGGCCGCAGCAAGGCCGGGATTGGCGGCCTTGGTCAGCGCGCCGAACAGCGGGAAGTAGGTCAGCGCCGCGATCAGGCAGCCGGCCAGGATGACGGGCTTGCGGCCGATCCTGTCCGACAGCGAGCCGAAGAAGATGAAGCCGCCGGTGCCGATGATCAGGGCCCAGGCAATCAGCACGTTGGCCGAATAGAGATCGACCTTCAGGATGCTCTGGATGAAGAACAGCGCGTAGAACTGACCGGTGTACCAGACGACGGCCTGGCCCATGGTCAGGCCAAACAGCGCAATAAGCGCGATCTTGGCGTTTTTCCACTGGCCGAAGGCTTCGGTCAGCGGGGCCTTCGAGCCGGTGCCCTCTTCCTTCATCTTCTTGAAGGCCGGGGACTCCTGCATCTGGAGACGAATCCAGACCGAGATCGCGAGCAGGAAGATCGACAGCAGGAACGGAATGCGCCAGCCCCAGGCGGCGAACTCGGCTTCGCCCATGTTGACGCGGATCACCAGGATGACGAGCAGCGAGAGCAGCAGGCCCAGCGTCGCCGTGGTCTGGATCCAGGAGGTATAGAAGCCGCGACGGCCGGGAGGTGCGTGCTCGGCAACATAGACCGCCGCGCCGCCATATTCGCCGCCGAGCGCCAGGCCCTGCAGCATGCGCAGCGCGATCAGGATGACGGGGGCAGCCCAGCCGATCGTGTTGTAGCCGGGCAGCAGGCCGACCAGGAAGGTCGAGGCGCCCATGATCACGATGGTGACGAGGAAGGTGTATTTGCGGCCGATCAGGTCCCCCAGCCGACCGAAGAACAGCGCGCCGAAGGGGCGGACCAGGAAGCCGGCCGCGAAGGCGAGCAGCGCGAAGATCGCACGCGCGTTGGGATCGAACGCCGAGAAGAAATGCGCGCCGATCATGACGGCAAGCGAGCCATAGAGATAAAAATCGTACCACTCGAACACGGTGCCGAGTGACGATGCGAGAATGACGCGCTTTTCTTCCGCCGTCATGGGGCGCTTCGCAACTTTCGCCCCCGCTGCGTTTGCTGCCATTGTCATGGCGTATCTCCCCTGGGATGTTCCCGACAGCGGGAGAATCCACGCTGCCTGTTGCCTGTCCCGTCTGTTGTCGATGGGATGCCGGCCGAGCCGGACGCGAAGCCGCTGCTTCGCCAAACCGTTCGAGCGAACTGATGCGCGCCGAAAACTGACAATTCAATCAAGCACTTCGTCTTGGTCACTTCGTCTTACGACTTAGGACCAAGGAGCCGATGTCGGTGCCCCTGTCAGGCGGGTCGTTGCGGCTGCGATGGGTCGGACGGCGTCGTCCCCGCCTTGAGCAGAGTGGGCGCTTCCAAAAGCGGATCATCGAGCTATAGTCGCGAGCGGAGGCCTGTCGGATGCGGATGAGGAGGAGCGCCATGTCGCGCACCGGGACGTTTCGCCTTGGCCTGTTGCTTGCGGTCCTGCTGGCGCCCTTGTCGGTGGCGGAGGCCGCCGGGTCGGGCCGGTCGTTCAGGCATGCTCCCGGGGTGCTGAAACCGGCCGGCGTGGGCCTTCACGAGAGGTTTGGCCACACAGCCGCGATCCGGCATGACCGGTTCACCGAGCGCGGCGGTCGTCACTGGCGGCGCGGTCGCGGCCCGCTCGCGGCTGTAGGCTATCCGGGCCCCTGGTCCATGACGGACGGGCAGGGTTCCGTGCATGCGCGCTCGGTTGATCGCGATGACGCGATCCGTCCCGTTGACCGCCGCTCCTTCGAGCATATGCCCGTGCAGGTCGGGATCGTCCGCCCCCCAACGCCGGAGCCGACGCTCTATCGGCTCGAGGGGCGGCGCGACCGGCCGGCGACGCGCGTGATCCGGATCAACGATCCCGAGCCGCGCGATGCGCGCCGCAGCCGCTTCGCCCATGCCGAGACGGGTGCGCTCTTACTGACGGTGCCGCGCCGCTGAGCGGCGAAGCAAGGGTTCCACAATCCGGTTCGCGCCTCGTCCGAACTCAGCGGCGGCGGCTGGCGGCGTAGAGCGCGATCGCGGTGGCGTTGGAGACGTTGAGGCTGGTGATCGTGCCCGGGACTTCGAGCCGCGCGACCTGGTCGCAGAGGTCGCGCGAGCGCTGGCGCAAGCCTTTCCCCTCCGCGCCCATGACCATGACCAAGGGACGTTTCAAAACAACGTCGTCGAAGGGCACCTCCCCATCCGAATCGAAGCCGATGCGCTGAAAGCCGCGCTTGCCGAGTTCGGCCAGTGCGTCGCCGAGATTGCGCACCGCGATCAAGGGCACATGCTCCAGCGCGCCCGAAGCCGATTTCGCCAGCACGCCGGTGGCGGCGGGCGAGTGACGGATGGTGACGATGACGGCGGCCGCGCCGAAGGCCGCCGCCGAGCGCAGGATCGCGCCGACATTGTGAGGATCGGTGATCTGGTCGAGCGCCAGCACGATCGCATCGTCGGCCAGGCTGTCGAGATCGGGCGAGGGCAGGGGGTCGCAGACGAGATAGAGCCCCTGATGCACCGAATCGGGCGTCAGCAGCCGGTCGATCTCGGAGGGGCGCACGATCTCGGGCTCCAGCGGCAGATCGCCGATCTCCTCCTGCAGGCGCTTGACGCCGTTTTCGGTGGCCAGCAGGCGCCGGTGGCGACGGTTGGGGTTGCGCAGCGCCTCGATGACGGGGTGGACGCCGTAGAGCACGGCCTCGTCGATATCGCCGGGGCGATGATGCAGGGTGCCGTCGGCGCGACGTGGGCTGGTCTGGCGTGGGGCGGCGCCAGGCGAGTTCTCGCGGCGCGGCCGATCGCTCGGGTCGCGCTTGTCGCTTCCGTCCGGCTTGGGGCGAAACGGTGCGGGCATTCTCGTTTTCTCCTGCAGTGCTCGCCCATGCCCTGACATGACATCTCCAGCTTGACCAGCATGGAATTGCCGGCAGGCGCCACGATGCCCATGGGGCAGACGGGTTTTAGCCGTTGACAGGGCGCGGCCCGGTCACCATAAGTCCGGCCGCGCCAGTTGCCCGTCACGCAAGTGACATGGGTGCCGCCCGACGGTTTACCACCGGCGAGGCGCGGGCGGGGGAATGTCCCGAGCGGCAAAGGGGGCGGACTGTAAATCCGCTGGCTATGCCTTCGCAGGTTCGAGTCCTGCTTCCCCCACCATCTCCTATCAGAGCCGCGAACCACGCCGCGTCGCGCGGCCTGGTTTCGCGGGTCCTGCCTGGCGGAACGAATCCAGCACCGCATCGTTTGCGACCCATGTGAGTGTGGAGTCGCGTCATGAGTCACGATCGAATGCTGCGGTCGAGCCCTGGAGGGGCCGACATCCTCAAAAGCCCGCTGAGCCGGCGCGAGGATGAGCGCCAGGGCAGTCTCGACCTCGGACCGTCTCGTCCCGAGCCTGTGACGAGCGTCTATGGCCGGATCGAACAGCTCTCCTACGAGAATGGCCAATTGCGGATGCTGCTGGCTCAGGGTTCGGGCCGGGCCGATGCTTCGCGCGCCACCTATCGCGCCTATCACCCCTTGCAGGGCTGGATCGACAAGGTCGATGGCGTGGCCGCATGCGCGCGCGGGTTTGCCGATAAACTGGCCGCCGTCACCGCGATCCGCGCCAGCACCGAGCCTGATTCTTCAGATGCCGCAGCGGTGAACGCGGCCATCGCGCTCGTCGCCGAGGAGGCGGACGCCTTGATCAACGCCCTGATCGCGGATGCCGAGGCGCGCGATCTCACCCCTTCGGGGCCGTGGATGGACATCCCCCTGGTCGAGTGCCGGGCGTTCCAGGCCTCCGCTCAGGATCGCGCATCCTCCCAGTAGCCGACTTCGGGCAGCAGAGCCGGCCGCAAGACGCGCGTCTCCAGAACTCAGCGCGCCGCCATGCCGCCTTCGGTCGCCGGGGGCAGGGTGGTGCCGGGGCCGAGCGAGCGCTGGACCATGACGCTGTCGGACCATTTCCCATAGCGATAGGCGACGCCGGGCAGCAGGCCGACCCGCGCGAAGCCGAAGCGCTCATGCAGCACCAGCGAGGCCGTGTTCTCGGCGTCGATATAGCCGATCATCTGCCGGTAGCCGGCCGCGGCGCTGGCATCGATCAGCCCCTGCATCAGCAGCCGGCCGATGCCGCGACCGAGATGGTCATGGTGGACATAGACCGAGTGCTTGACGGTGAAGCGATAGGCCGGCCGTTTCCGGAACAGCACGACATAGGCATAGCCGACGACCTCGCCCTGGAGCGTCGCCACCAGATGCGGCAGCTTTTTGTTGCGCGGATTTTTGCTGCTGAGCAGGTTCTTGCGGCGGTCCTTCAAATCGTCGGGTTGAGGCGTGCCGGTATCGGCGACGCTGTCCTCGACGCCGCGACGGATATGGCGGCGGTAGATCGCCAGCATCGGCTCGACATCGGCGTCGCGCGACGGCCGGATGACGATGGGGGTGTGCGGCTCCATCTTCTGCATTGCCCGCCTTCAGCCGACGGCCGGTTCGCTGACGACATAGGTGTAGAGCCGCACCGCGCCGGCGTGATCGGTCTCGCGATAGACGCCCTGGATCTCGACATCGAAGCCGGGGAAGGTGTTGAAGCTCGCCTCGAACATCCGGAGATAGTCGATCATCGGCTGGGCGCGCTCGCCCAGGCGCTCGCCGGGTACGATGGAGGCGATGCCCGGAGGATAGACCACGAAGGGCGTCGTCGCGATGCGTCCGGCGATGGCGTCGATCGGCAGGTAGTCGACATCGTTGCGCACGAGGCTGCGCGCGGCGTCATGGGGCGACATCGCCATCTCGGGCAGGTGTTCCTGCAGGAACTGACGCGTCTGCAGGCCACTGACGTCCCAATCCCGGAAGAAGCGGTGCATCTGGCCGCAGAGATCGCGCAGGCGCACGCCGTCATAGCGCGCCGGCCGGCGCCGGTAGAACTCCGGGATCACGTCCTCGAGCAGGGCGTTGTCGTCATGCAGCTTCTTGAAGGCGACGAGCCCGCTGATCAGCGTCCCGGCCTTGCTGGCCTCGACGCCCGGCGTCAGCAGGAAGAGCAGCGAGTTGAGGTCGTTCTTCTCGGCGACGATGCGGTTCTCGCGCAGGAACTGGGCGACGACCGGCGCGGGGATGCCGTGATCCTCATAGGCGCCGGTCGTGCGGTCGAAGCCCGGCGTGAGCAGCGTCAGCTTGTTGGGGTCGGTCATGGCGAAGCCTGCCTGCATCCCCGCGAAGCCGTGCCAGCCGGCGCCGGGCGCCAGCTGCCAGAAAGCCGGGTCGCTGGCGAGTTGGTCGGTCGCGACCATCTCCCAGGCGACGTCATGCACGCCGCCGGGCCGGGCCGCGTCGGGAATCGAGACCCGGTCGGGCACGAAGGGCTCGAAGAACCAGCGCCGCTCGGGCCGCGCCTCCTTCTCCTCGAATTCGCGCCGGACGGCCCTGATCTTCTTGCGCAGCTCGATGCCGAGCCGGATCGTGTCGTCCCACAGCACTTCGCCCGAACGGCCCTTCATCATCTGCGCGCCGACATCCAGCGAGGCGAAGAGCGGGTAGAAGGGCGAGGTCGAGGCGTATTGCATGAAGCTTTCATTGAAGCGGCGGTGCTCGACGCGCCGCTTCTGGCCCTTGATGTGCCGGTCTTTCATGTGAATCTGCGAGGCCTGGCTGAAGCTCGCCAGCTGCTTGTGGGTCGATTGCGTGGCGATGATGCCAGGCGAGTCCGGCCCCAGATCCTTCAGCCCCATGGCGAAGCGCCCGGCATAGAGCGGGTGGAACTTCATGAAGCCGGCCCAGGCCTCGTCGAACAGGATGTAGTCGCAAAGATGCCCGATCTTATCGAGGATCATCTGTGCGCTATGGATCGTGCCGTCATAGGTGCATTGCTCGACGACCGCGACGCGGAAGGGGCGCGGCTTCTTCCAGGCCTCGGGATCCTTCACCAGCGGGTTGGTGCGGATGCGCTCGCGTAGGGCGTCCTCGTCGAAGCTGTCCCAGCGCATCGGGCCGATCAGCCCCCAGGCATTGCGCACGGTGGGGATATAGACCGGGGTGCCGCCGGAGATCAGCAGCGCGCCATGATGGGCGGCCTTGTGGTTGTTGCGGTCGAAGAGGACGAGATCGCCATCTGTGACCAGCGCCGCCAGCGCCACCTTGTTGGAGGTCGAGGTGCCGTTCAGCACAAAATAGGTCTTCTCCGCCCCGAAGATCTGGGCGGCCTCCTTCTGGGCCCGCAGCGCCGGGCCCTCATGGGTCAGGAGGTCGCCGAGGTCGAGCACCGAGTTGTCGAGGTCGTCGCGGAAGACCGCCTCGCCGAGATGCTCCATGAAGACCCGGCCGATCGGGCTGCGGCTGTAGAACACGCCGCCATTATGGCCGGGGCAGGTCCAAAGATGGTTGCCTTCCTCGGCATAGTCGACGAGAGCGCCGAAGAACGGCGTCTTCAGCGTCTCGGCATATTGCTTGAGCCGGCTGATCAGGCTCTTGGCGATGAACGGCGGGGTTTCCTCGGAGAGGAAGATGTAGCCGTCGATGAAGTCGAGGACTTCGACCGGCACATCCTCGAAGCGCTTGCGGCGGATCAGCAGGATGATCGGGAATTCAAGCCCGCGCCGGCGCATCAAATTGATCAGCGAGGCCGTCTTGCCCTCGAGACCCTTCTTGCCCCAGTCGACGACCATGCAGCCGATGGCCGCGTCGGTCTGCACCGCGATCTCGGCATCCTCGAGCTTGCGCGCCTTGACGACCTCGAAGCCTGACCGCTCGATCTCGTCGACGATCTGATGGAAGCGGATTCCCTCGAGATCCTCGGCATCGAAGTTCGGCGTCGCGAACAGGAAGGTGAAGCGCCTGAAATAATCCATCTGAACCCCGTGCGTGCGAATCCTGTGATATCTACAGATTTCATGACGGTCCGACGAATGATCTGATTGGTCGGCTCCCATTTGCCCAAAGCCGGCCGCCCGGCGCGGCACGCGCAGGGCCGCGCTGACAGGAAATGTCGGTAAACCGTCATGGCACCGACGCCAATCCCGGCTATGCCGTGCGTATTGGGGGGGGAACTGATGTTTTCGCTGCAAGGTCAGAAGATCCTTGTCGTTGGGATCGCCAATGAGCAGTCCATCGCCTGGGGCTGCGCCAAGGCATTCCGCGAACAAGGCGCCGATCTCGCCATCACATGGCTGAATGCCAAGGCCGAGCCCCATGTCCGGCCGCTTGCCGAGTCGCTCGGCGCGCAGATCATGGCGCCGCTCGACGTCACCCAGCCTGGAGCGATGGCGGCGCTGTTTGACGAGATCAGCCAACGCTGGGGCCGGCTCGACACGCTGCTGCACTCGATCGCCTTTGCCCCGAAGGCCGATCTGCAAGGCCGCGTGATCGACTGCTCTCCGGAGGGGTTTGCCCAGGCGATGACGATCTCGGTGCATTCCTTCCTGCAGATGATGCGGCTGGCCGAGCCGCTGATGCCCGGCGGCGGCACCTGTCTGTCGGTCTCGTTCTTCGGCTCGTCGCAGGTCGTGCGGCATTACAACATGATGGGCCCGGTCAAGGCCGCGCTCGAAAGCGCGGTACGCTATGCGGCGGCCGAGCTCGGCGAGCAAGGTATCCGGGTGCACGCGCTTTCGCCGGGGCCGCTGGCGACGCGGGCCGCGTCCGGCATCGATCATTTCGACGAACTGCTCGACGCAGCCGCCAGCCGCGCGCCCACCCGCCACCTCGCCACGATCGAGGATGTCGGCGCGATGGCGGCCTTTCTGGCTTCCGCCGAGGCACGCAATCTGACCGGTGGCATTCACGCCATCGATGGCGGCTTCTCGATCGTCGCGTGAGGGAGAGACGACCCGTTGCCGGCTACCATCAACCGCTACCACGGTCCCGCTGCCCATGGCCCGGCGTCTTCGACGGGTGCGAGGCCGTGACCGCTCCTGCGGAAAGCGCTAAGGCTGCCGGGGTCGCGCGGCGCCACCACCATGGCCAGACCGCGGCCAGACAGGACGATTGAGATGCATCTGACCAACCGGACCTTCGCCGAGCTCGAGCCCGGCGAAACGGCGGAACTGCGCCGCATCATCACGCCCGACGACCTCTATGTCTTCGCGGCGGCCTCGGGCAATTACAATCCGATGCATCTGCCGCAGACCGATGTCGACGGCGACGGGTTGGCCGAGAACATCGCGCCCGGCATGTTCGTCGCCTCGCAGATATCGGCGGTGCTGGGGATGCTGCTTCCCGGGGCCGGAACGCTCTACCGCCGCCAGGTGCTGGATTTTCACGAGCGCGCCCATGCCGGCGACGAGGTGTTGTGCCGGGTCAAGGTGGTCGAGAAGCTCGCCGATGGCGTGGTCCGGTTGGAGACGCAGGTCGTTCGTGCCGCCGACGGGGTCGTGATCGTCAGCGGCGAGGCCCTCGTGATCGCCCCGCAGGTAAAGTTCGACCGCGAGGATGTCGAGGTGCCGGGTCTCGTTGTCCAGCGCCACCGGCATTTCGAGGCGCTGCTGGAGCGCGCGCGGCCGCTGCCGGCGCTGCCGGTCGCCGTGGTCTGCCCGCATGACGAGAATTCGCTCGGCGGTGCGCTGCTGGCGGCGAAGGAAACCATCATCACGCCGATCCTGATCGGCCGCGAAGACAAGATCCGCGCCGCAGCCCTGGCGCTGGAGGCCGATCTGTCAGGGTTCGAGATCATCGACATCGCCAGCGACGTCGCGGCGGCGGCGATGGCCTGCCAACTTGTGCATGAGGGACGCGCCGGGGCGGTGATGAAAGGCCATCTCCACACCGACGATCTCCTGAAGCCGATGCTGGACAAGACCACCGGCCTGCGCGTTGGGCGGCGCTTCACCCATGTCTTCGTGATGGATGTCCCCGGCCGGCCCGAGCCGGTGATGGTGACCGACGCCGCGATCAACATCGCGCCCGACCTCGCCACCAAGGTCGACATCGTCCAGAACGCGATCGATCTCGCCCGCTCGCTCGGGATGGATCCGCGCGCCGGCATTCTCTCGGCGGTGGAGACCGTCAACCCCGCGATCCAGTCCTCGATCGATGGTGCGCTCCTGTCGAAGATGGCCGAGCGCGGCCAGATCACCGGCGGGCAGGTCGATGGGCCGCTCGCCATGGACAATGCGGTCGACCGCGCCGCCGCGCGCAGCAAGGGGCTGAAGGGTGGGGTCGCCGGCCAGGCGAACATCCTCGTCGTGCCGGGCATCGATTCCGGCAATATGCTGGCCAAGCAGCTCTCCTTCGTGAGCCATGCCGAGGGCGCCGGGCTCGTGCTCGGCGCGCGCGTCCCGGTGATCCTGAATTCGCGCTCCGACAGCGCGATGTCGCGCCTGGCTTCCTGCGCGGTGGCAGCCCTTCACCACGCCTACAAGGGTGAGACGCCATGACGGCAGAGATCGTCACCACGGACATGGAGGCGCCCGACGTCTGGCGGGATGCCGGCTTCCTGGCGCTGAACGCCGGCTCCTCCTCGCTGAAATTCGCGGTCTTCCCAGCGCAGGGCGAAACGGCGCTGATGACCGGGCAGGTCGACCGGATCGGCCCCGAAGGCACGCTCAAGATCAAGGATGGCGAAGGCCGGCCGATCGAGCCCGCCGCGGGCGCGCTGACCAGCCACGACACCGCGCTTTCCACCGTGATCGCGACGCTCAAGCGCGAATTACCCGATCTGGAGATTGCCGCCGTCGGGCACCGCGTCGTGCATGGCGGCATCCATTACACGGCGCCGGTGGTGGTGGACGAGGCGGCGCTGGAGACGTTTGCGACCCTGTCCTCCTTTGCGCCGCTGCACCAGCCGCACAACATCTCCGGCATTCGCGCCGCGATGGAGGCGTTTCCCGGCGTGGTGCAGGTCGCCTGTTTCGACACCGCATTCCATCGCGGCCAGCCCCTCGTCAACGACACCTTCGCTTTGCCGCATCGCTATTACGAGCAGGGCGTGCGTCGCTACGGTTTCCACGGGCTGAGCTACGAATACATCACCGGCGAGATGACGAGGATCGCCCCGCATCTGATGGCCGGCCGCGTCGTCGTCGCGCATCTGGGCAACGGCGCCTCGATGTGCGCGATCTATCGGGGGCGCTCGGTCGCCTCCTCGATGGGGTTTTCGGCGCTCGACGGGCTGCCGATGGGCACGCGCTGCGGCCAGCTCGATCCCGGCGTGATGCTCTACATGCTGGACCAGGAAAAGCTGAACACCGCCCAGATCCGCCAGATCCTCTACAATGAGTCGGGACTGCTCGGCCTCTCCGGCGGGCTTTCCAACGACATGCGCACGCTGGAGGAGGCCGACACGCCTGAATCCCACCGGGCGATCGATTATTTCGTCTTCCGCATCCAGCGTGAGCTCGGCGCGATGGCCGCCGTGATGGGCGGCATCGACGCACTCGTCTTCTGCGGCGGGATCGGCGAGAATTCGCGCGTGGTCAGGCGCCGCGTCTGCGAGCGGCTGGGCTGGATGGGGATCGAGATCGACCATGGCCGCAATGCCGAAAGCGCGACGGTGATTTCCTCGGAATTCGCTCGCACAACTGTGATGATCGTGCCGACCCGCGAGGATCTGGTGATCGCTCGCGCCGCCCGCGCCAGCGTCGGCGTGCCGGCGAAAGACCCCGCCTGAGCCTTGTGTCTTGGTCATGCGGCGATCCATCGCCTGGCCTGCTCCCGTCTCCCGGCTCGCCGAAACCCGCATCGTGCATCCTGGGGGGCTATGACGTGGTGTTGCCGCCCAGCCGGCGATTGCCCCGATCGGGAAATCATGCCCTATTGACGCAACGGCCGCAGTGTAAAGCGGCGGCTTGGGAGCCATGGGGGGAGATGGTGGCCAGCAACGTCAAGAACACGCCATGCAGGAATGGCCGGCGCGAGAGCCTCTGGATCAGCCGGTCTGCAGGGGCGTGCCTCGCGCTGGGCCTTGCCTTGGCGCTGGGCGGCTGCCTGTCCAGCGGGGAGAGCGAGCGGGCCGCGCAGCCGCAGGTCGTCGCATCGGCGGCAGCGCCGAGCGATATCGGCGTCAACATGCTGATCGGGAACTGGGGGATCGCCTCCTTCCATACCGAAAAGGATCGCAAGCGCACCGAGGCGCAGGCGAAGGCCGCTTGCAGCCAGCCCTATGTCATCCGGAAGGGCGCTGGCGACGGCGTGATGATGCATGCCGCCGACGACCCCAAGCTCTATGAGCTGCGGCTCAAGGCCGGGCCGGGCGGACGGACCTTCCTCGGCTTCGAGGCGCCGCCTGGCGACCTCCAGGATCGCGAGATCCTGTCCGCATCGGACTCCATGCTGGTCATGCGTTTCGTCGATCCCGACGCTCATCGCCGCTATGGCACCTTCATCTATGTGCGTTGCCGTTGAGCCGGAGGACAGCATGAATTGTTGGGGTCTCGTTCCGGCACGGGCCGGTTTTTGGGGTGTGCTGCTGGCCAGCTGGCTTGGGGTTTCGCCGGCGGCGTTGGCTCAGCCGCGACCGCCCGCCGCTTTGCAGGAGACGATGGATGTCGGCGACGAGCCGGGCCGGGTCTCGACCGAGGAGGTGACCATCACCGAGGGGCCCTTTGCCCGCCAGATGGTGCTGTTCCGCTCCAGCGAGCCGCCTGGAACGGTCGTCATCCAGTCGGCCGAGCGCTTCCTCTATGTGGTGCAGGGCAATGGACGGGCGCTGCGCTACGGCATCGGCGTCGGCCGCGAGGGCTTCCAGTGGTCCGGGCAGGTGCAGGTCAGCCGCAAGGCGGAATGGCCGGACTGGCGCCCGCCGCCGGAGATGCTGCAGCGCCAGCCCTATCTGCCACGCTTCATGGCCGGGGGGCCGGGCAATCCGATGGGCGCGAGGGCGCTCTATCTCGGCTCGACCGTGTTTCGCATCCACGGCACCAACCAGCCCGAGACGATCGGCGAGGCCATTTCCTCGGGCTGCTTCCGGCTCGCCAATGGCGATGTCGCCGATCTCTACGAGCGGGTCCCTCTGGGGACGAAGGTGATCATCCGTCACAAGGCGACGCTGTAGCGCGCGACCGCGCCATCACGCCATCTCCGGGGGGAAAGCCATGTCGAAGCGTTCAACCACGCGTCCGCGCCGCATCGGCCGGTTCGCGGCCATCGCGCTTGCCATCGGCCTCGCCGCGCCCGCCGACGCCGGTACGCTTGAGACTGTCAAGCAGCGCGGCACGCTGTCCTGCGGCGTCAGCGAGGGGCTGAACGGCTTTTCAGCCAAGGACGCACAGGGGCAGTGGGTGGGGTTCGATGTCGATTTCTGCCGTGCGCTCGCGGCGGCCGTGCTGGGCGATCCGCAGAAGGTGACGTTCACGCCGCTTTCGGCGAGCGAGCGCTTCGATGCGCTCAAAGCCGCGAAGGTCGATCTGCTCTCGCGCAACTCGACCTGGACGCTGGGGCGCGAGGCGCAGCTTGGCCTCGCCTTCGCCGGAATCACCTATCATGACGGACAGGGCTTCCTGGCCAAGCGCGCGCTGCGTGTCGATGGCGCGCTGGCCCTCGACAAGGCCAGGATCTGTGTCGAGACGGGCACAACCTCGCAGTTTAACCTGGCCGATTTCTTCCGGGCCAATTCGCTGACCTATGAGGAGAAGCTGTTCCCAGGAGCGGCCGAGGCGTTTGCCGCCTTCGAGTCCGGCCAGTGCGATGTGCTGACCCGCGACCAGTCGGCGCTCTATGGCGAGCGGCTGAGGCTGGCCAAGCCCAGTGAGGCGATCGTGCTGCCCGACGTGATCTCGAAGGAGCCGCTCGGGCCCGTTGTCCGCAGCGACGATTTCGCCTGGTTCACCGTGGTCAAATGGGTCAATTTCGCGCTGATCAATGCCGAGGAACTCGGCATTTCGGCGGCCAATCTCGACGAGGCTCTTAAATCCCAGAAACCCGATGTGCGCCGCTTTACCGGTGCCGAGGGCGGCTTCGGCAAGGCGCTGGGGCTCGATGCCGACTGGGCGGTCAAGGCGGTGCGGGCAGGCGGCAGCTATGCCGAGATCTATGAGCGCAATCTCGGCACGGGCTCCAAGCTGGCCATTCCGCGCGGGCTGAACCAGCTCTGGAACATGGGCGGCGTGCTCTACGCGCCGCCGCTGCGCTGACGCGCCGGCCATCGCGACGTTCCGTTTCTCAGGGCAGGTTGCGATAAAACGCACTGGCGCGCGCGACGGGCTCGGGCCTAGGCTGGCGCAAGGCGCGCGGATGGGTCCGACTCGATTTGACCCGGGCGCGCCGCTGGGGAGAAATGAAGATGACGGTGGTCGCGCTGTTCGGGGCCGGCGGCAAGATGGGGATGCGGCTGGGCCGCAACCTCGCCGCCTCGCGTTTCACCATGCGGCCCGTCGAGGTCAGCCCGGCCGGCCGCGAGCGGGTGCGCGAGGCCTTTGGGCTCGATTGCATGGCAGCGGAGGCTGCGGTTGCGGGCGCCGAGGTCGTCGTGCTCGCCGTGCCCGACACCCATGTCGGCGCCGTCGCCAAGACGCTGCTTCCCATCCTGGCTCCGGGCACGATCGTCGTCATTCTCGATGCCGCCGCGCCCCATGCCGGCCATCTGCCGGAGCGGCCCGATATCACCTATTTCGTGACGCATCCCTGCCATCCGCCGATCTTCAACGACGAGACCGACCCCGCCGCCAAGGCCGATCATTTCGGCGGGATCGCCGCGAAGCAGCACATCGTCAATGCGCTGATGCAGGGGCCCGAAGAGCACTACGCGCTGGGCGAGGAGGTCGCGCGGGCGATCTGGGCGCCGGTGATGCGCTCGCATCGCGTCACCGTCGCGCAGATGGCGATCCTCGAGCCCGGCCTCTCGGAAACCGTCTGCGCCACGCTGCTGGACGCGATGCGCGAGGCGATGGAGGAGGCCATCGCGCGCGGCGTGCCGCGCGAGGCGGCGCGCGACTTCCTGCTCGGGCATATGAACATCCTCGCCGCCGTCACCTTCGAGGAGGTGCCGGGCGTGTTTTCCGACGCCTGCAACAAGGCGATCGTCTTCGGCAAGGACACGATCCTGAAGCCGGACTGGAAGCGGCTGTTCGAGCCTAAGGAGATCGCCGCCAGCGTGCGCCGCATCACCTGAGATTTATCGGTCGCTCGCTCTTGACCTTCCCATGATGGGAATCCCCATCTCGATGGCTCGGCCCAAACACCAGGGCTCAGGCGAGATGATCATCATGCAGGCGACACTTCCCGACAGCGCGACCCGGATCGAGATCGCGATCGAGGGGATGAGCTGCGCCTCCTGTGTCGGCCGGGTCGAGAAGGCGGTGCTGGCGGTTGCTGGGGTCGCGGCGGCGTCCGTCAATCTCGCGACCAACCGTGCCAGCCTCGCACTCGACAAGGGCACGGCGACACAGCCGATCCTCGATGCGATCCGCAAGGCCGGCTACGAGCCGCGCGAGCAGACGGTCGAGCTTTCCGTCTCGGGGATGAGCTGCGCCTCCTGCGTCGGCCGGGTCGAAGCCGCGCTGGCTGCCGTACCCGGCGTGATCGAGGGCGGCGTCAATCTGGCGACGGGGCGGGCCCGGGCGCGCTATGTCGGCGGGGCGCAAACGGTCGCGGTCCTGACCGAGGCGCTGGCAAAAGCCGGCTATCCGGCGACCCCCATCCTCGATGCCGCCGCACAGACCGATCTCGACCGCGTGGCCCATGAGGCAGAACTCGCAAGTCTGCGCCGCAAGCTGACGCTGGCCGCGATCGCGACGCTGCCGATCGTCGTCTTCGAGATGGGCGCGCATCTCTCCGACGGGCTCCACCACGCGCTGGCGGGTTCGATCGGCGAGGCCAATATCCGCTACCTCTCCTTCCTGCTGGCGAGCCTCGTCCAGTTCGGGCCGGGCCTGCAGTTCTACCGCAAGGGCGGCCCGGCCTTGCTGCGCGGCGCGCCGGACATGAACTCGCTGGTCATGCTGGGGACGACGACGGCCTATCTCTATTCGGTGGTCTCGACCTTCCTGCCCGGGCTGCTGCCGGCGGGGCTGGCCTACACCTATTTCGAGGCCGGCGCGGTGATCGTCACGTTGATCCTGTTTGGCCGCTATGCCGAAGCCCGCGCCAAGGGGCGCACCGGCGACGCCATCCGCCAACTTTTGACCTTGCAGGCTAAGACCGCGCGGGTGCTGCGCGACGGCCGCGAGGCGGATGTGCCGCTGGCCGAGGTCAGGTCCGGCGATATCGTCCTTGTGCGGCCCGGCGAGCGGCTGCCGGTGGATGGCGACATCGTCGAGGGGTCGTCCTATGTCGATGAATCGATGATCACCGGCGAGCCCATTCCCGTCTCGAAGCAGGCCGGTGATTCCGTCGTCGGCGGCACGGTCAACAAGGCGGGCGCGTTCCGGCTGCGGGCGACCACGGTGGGTGCCGATTCGCTTTTGTCCCAGATCGTGCGGACGATGGAGGCGGCGCAGGGCTCCAAGCTGCCGATCCAGGCGCTGGTCGACAAGGTGACGCTGTGGTTCGTGCCGGCGGTGATGGCGGCGGCGCTCGCTACCTTCGCGGTCTGGATGATCTTCGGCCCCAGCCCGGCGCTGTCACTGGCGATCGTGAACGCTGTCGCGGTGCTGATCATTGCCTGCCCTTGCGCGATGGGGCTGGCGACGCCGACCTCGATCATGGTCGGCACGGGCAAGGCGGCGCAGATCGGCGTGCTGTTCCGGCGCGGCGAGGCGCTGCAGGCGCTGCGCGACGTCACGGTCGTGGCGCTCGACAAGACCGGCACGATCACCAAGGGACAACCGGAACTCACCGACATCACGGTTGCTGACGGGTTTGTCGAGGACGAGGTCCTGCGCCTCGTCGCTGGCGTCGAGAGCCGGTCCGAGCATCCGATCGCCGAGGCGATCGTCGCGGCGGCTGGCCGACGCGGTCTGGCGGTCGCGGCGGCGTCGGATTTTGCGGCCGATGCGGGTTTTGGTGTTTCGGCGACCATCGAGGGCCGCGCCCTGCTCGTCGGCGCCGACCGGCTGCTGGAGCGCGAGGGCATCGACATCGCGGCTTTCGCGAGCATTGCCGCGCGCCTGGGCGGGGAGGGCAAGTCGCCGCTCTATGCCGCCATCGACGGGCGACTGGCCGCGGTGCTGGCGGTGTCCGACCCGCTGAAGGAGACGAGCGTTGCGGCGCTGGAGGCGCTGCGGGCGCAGGGCCTGCGCATCGTCATGATCACCGGCGACAACCGCGCCACGGCGGAGGCCATCGCCAAGGGCCTGCCGATCGACGAGGTCGTCGCCGAGGTGCTGCCGGCCGGCAAGGTCGCAGTGATCCAGCGATTGCAGGCGGGCGGTGCGCGCGTCGCCTTCGTCGGCGACGGCATCAACGACGCGCCGGCGCTGGCGCAGGCCGATGTCGGGCTCGCCATCGGCACCGGCACCGACATCGCCATCGAGAGCGCCGATGTCGTGCTGATGTCGGGCGATCTGCGCAATGTACCCAATGCGGTGGCGCTGTCGCGCGCGACGATCCGCAACATCTCGGAGAATCTGTTCTGGGCCTTCGGCTACAATGCCGTGCTGATCCCGGTCGCGGCCGGCGTGCTCTACCCGGCCTTTGGCATCCTGATGTCGCCGATGTTCGCGGGGCTCGCCATGGCGCTGTCGAGCGTCAGCGTCGTCGCCAACGCGCTGCGGCTGAAGGGCTTTCGCCCGCCGCTGGCAGCGCAGGCCAACCGCGCCCCGCGCGGGCCGGCGGTCGCGGCGACGTGAGCGTCACGCCCCGAGGTTCGATGCGAAACCGCTGCCTGCCAGCACGCGACGGCTTGACTTCCGGACGCCGCTGGGGAATTTCGGAGATCGCGCGGGTGTAGCTCAATGGTAGAGCAGCAGCCTTCCAAGCTGAATACCCGGGTTCGATTCCCGGTACCCGCTCCATTCGCCCTCAAATCGCGTTCGTGATGGCGATCCAGCGCCCAGTCGCTGGATGGGCCGCCGCATGGTCAGTCAAATCGATGGCCACCCCAGCGTGAAATCGGTCCCCGAGACGGCTGGATGGACCAGGCGATGCCGGCGGCCGCATCGTGACGGTTCATCCTGGGTGGGTTCGAGCCAGGCTGATCGCGGGCCGGCGGGAACCCGTCTTGCCGTCTGGCGTTTACCCTTCACAAACAGGAGGTGAAGACCATGGGTGGAATTCTATTGTGGCTGGTCGGTATTCCGATTCCGCTGATCATCTTGATGTATCTGGTGTTCTGAGTTTTCAGGCGTTACCGGGCCAGAGTTGCTAGACGATTGCAAGGCTCGCATCGCCGTCATGATCAGCCGGCCATCGGGGGCGGCCGATAATGCCGCCTCGACGCCAAACACGGCCGCCACCATGGCCTTGTCGATGACGTCGCCCGGTTGACCGCAGCAGACGGCGCGGCCCTCGCGCATCACCATGACGGCATCGGCGAAGCGCGCGGCGATGTTGAGGTCGTGCAGGATCACGAGCGTGGTGAGGCTGCGCGTGCGGGTCATGCGCAGCACGATCTCCATGACCTCGAGCTGATGGCGGATGTCGAGCGCGCTGATCGGCTCGTCGAGCAAGAGCAGGGCCGGCTCGGAGGCTAGCGCCTGCGCCAGGAAGACGAGCTGGCGCTGGCCGCCGCTGAGCTCGCCGAGATAGCGCGCGGCCAGCGGCATCAAATCGAGTTCGACGAGCACGGCCTCGACGGCGTCGAGATCGTCGCGACGCACGCGCAGGCCGAGCCGCCCGAGCCGCCCGAGCAGCACGGTCTCCAGCACGGTCAGCGCGGCGCGCGCGCCGATGTCCTGCGGCATGTAGCCGATGCGCTGCGGCCGCACGGGCGAACCGTCGAACGCGACGATGCCCTCATGCCCCAACAGCCCGGCGATGGCCTTGACCAGCGAGGATTTGCCCGAGCCATTGGGGCCGATCACGGCAAGCACCTCGCCGGGATGGGCGACGAGATCGAGCCCCGCGATCGCCCGCGTCGGCCCGTAGGCGACGCTCAGGCCTTCGACCGTCAGTTTCACCAGAAGGCCCTCCGGTTGCGCAGGATCAGCCAGATGAAGAAGGGCACGCCGATCAGCGAGGTGACGATGCCGATCGGTACGATCGCGCCCGGCAGGACGGTCTTGCTGGCGATCGAGGACAGCGAGAGCAGGAGCGCGCCAAATAGCGCCGAGGCCGGCAGGAAGCTGCGCTGGTCCTCGCCGACCAGCATGCGGGCGACATGCGGCGCCACCAGCCCGACGAACCCGATCGTCCCGACGAAGGCGACAGCGATGCCGGTGAGCGCCGAGATCAGCACGAAGGAGCGCCGGCGCAGGCGTTTCACATCGACGCCCAGTCCGCGCGCCCGCTCGTCGCCGAGCTTCAGCGCGGTGAGCCGCCAGACATCGGCGACCAGCACGGGGATGCAGGCCACGAGCACCGCCGTGATGATCCAGAGCTTGCTCCAGCTCGCCTTCTGCAGTGAGCCGAACAGCCAGAACACGATCTGCTGCAAGGCCTCGGGCGAGGCGATAAACTGCAGCAGCGCCAGCAGCGCCTGGAACAGGAAGAGCAAGGCGATGCCCGCCAGAACCAGCATCTCGGGCGAGGACTCGCGCGCCTGGCCGATGCCGTAGACACCGGCGCAGGCGATGCCGGCGAAGAGGAAGGCCATCAGCGGGATGCCCCAGGCCTCGGGCACGGGCATGGCGACGCCCAGCACGATGACGAGAGCCGCCCCGAAGCCCGCACCCGCCGAGACGCCGAGCGTGTAGCTCGAGGCGAGGGGGTTGTTCAGGATCGTCTGCATGATCGCGCCCGAAAGACCCAGCGCCGCGCCGACGACGAGCGCGACGAACGCGATCGGCAGCCGGATCGACCAGATGATGGCATCGACCGTCCGGTCCTGCGCCAAGCCGAAGACGGAGCGCGCCACGGCGCCCACCGGCAGGAAGGCCGGCCCGGTCGCGACATCCAGCACCAGGCTGACCAGAATGGCGGCGGAGCCGATGGCGAGCACCGCTGCACGGCGCGCGCCCATCGCGGCATAGGTCGCGGCGAGGCTGGGCGCCAGGCTCATGGCTTCAACGGCAGCATCCAGGTGCCGCTGAAGGCCACGGGCAGATAGCTTTCGTGGTAATCCCTGAACGACCTGACCGGATCGACATCCGCGAAGGCCTCCGGATAGAGCCGCTTGCCGATATATTGCATCGCCACGAAGTCGTAGAGCGTGCGGGCGAGGCCGTGCTCGATGGCGTTGATCTCGCCCGCCTTGATCGCCTTGAGATCGGCCCAGCCAGGGCGCTGCGCATAGGGCATCAGGCTGGCGCGGGTCTCGGTTTCGGAAATGTCGTAACCAGTGCGCACGGCCTTGGGCCGGTTCACCCAGGAGGACGACGCCATCAAGATGATATCCGGGTTCTCGGCGATGACGGCTTCCGCATTGAGCGGTCCCCAGGGGCCGGGGATCTTGCCGGCGGCGATGTTCTGCGCGCCCAGCGTGGTGATGATCTTGCCCCACATCGTGTTGTTGTAGGTGTTGCCGATCGTCTCGGCGCCGGCCTGGCCGAGTTCGACATAGACCTTCTTGGGCTCGGCCCCGGCCGCCTTGGCCTTTTCGACACGCGCGAGCACATCCTTGTATTGCCGCTCATAAAGGCTCGCGAGCCCTTCGGCGCGCCCTTCCGCTCCCATCACCTTGCCGAGCGCGCGCGTCGAGGCGAGATGGCGCTCGAGCAGCTGCGCGTTGTAGTCGATGATGACGACGGGGATGCCGGCGGCCTCGATCTGCTGCATCTGGGTGGAGAGCGCCTTGTGGCCCCACTCCGACATCAGCAGCACGTCCGGCTTCAGGCCGATGACCTTTTCGGCGCTGAAGCTGTTGTCGTCGCTGTGGCCGATGTCGGGCATGGTGGCGAGGTTGGGGATCACCGCCTTGTAACGGTTGAAGATCACCGGCCGCCAACCCTCCCAGGGCGCGCGTGAGATGCCGACGACCCGGCTCCAGCCGTCGACACCGGCGACCGCCGTGAACTCCTCGAAGTTGAAGTTCACCGCGACGCGCTTGACCGGCAGCTCGACCATGACCTTGCGGCCCAGCGCGTCGGTGATCTCGGTGGGATCGGCGAACGCCGACAGCGAAGTCGCCAACAGCGCGGCGCCGGCCAGGAGGGATTTGAACGAAAGCTGCATCGTTATGTCCGTTTAATGGAGGGGCATTCGTCGGCGGGGGAGGGCTCAGTGCTTGTGGCCGGGCTCGCGCGCGCCGATGCCCTGGACGGCGAATTCGACCGCGACGGTGCCGGCCTTCTCGAACTGCAGCGTGCCCTTGACCGGCTCGCCCTCCCGGACGGGGCGCTTCAGATCCATGAACATGATGTGGTAGCCGCCGGGCTTGAGCTCGGCCTTGTCGGCGGGCTTCACCACGAGCCCCTCGGGCAGCGGGCGCATCGTCATGATGCCGTCCCTGACGGCCATCTCGTGGATCTCGATGCGGCCGGCGATCTCGGACGAAACGCCGACCAGCCGGTCGGGTACGCTGCCGCTATTCTGGATCGTCAAATAGCCGCCGGCGACCTTGGCGCCGGACGGCGTCGCACGCGTCCAGGGATGGTCGATCTTGAGCGGGCCGACCGTGAAATCATGCGCCAGCGCGACGGCGCTGGTCAGGATCAGCATCGCGGCGGCGAGATAGTGCACGGGCTTATTCATGTGGTTCTCCTGAAATCGAGAGGGGATTTTGGGCGCGCGATCGGCCGCGGTCGGGGCGCGTCCCGCTGTCAGCAGGCGGGCCGCGAACCACGCAAGGCGCGTTGGCGGATGGAGGGTAACGCGGTGTCCGCGCTGTCAGGCACGGCTGCAGGTGAGAATTGCAGGATCAGCCTGGACCCACCCTGGTCCAGTGGCTTGAGCAAACCTGCGGACATCCTCGCGGATGCGCGCCGGCCGGGTCAGACCAGGGCGGGTGGGGCGCGGGGATTGGCCGGAGAACGGCCCGCAACATAGCCCTGCGGCGCGTCGAGGCGGCGCGCGAAGGCGACGAGATCGACGCTGCGATGGATGACGGGCAGGAAGCCGACCAGCGGCGCAAGCGCGCCGCCATGGGGGAATCCGCAGCCTGGCATGCAGCAGCTCATCTGGTCATGCTGCACGGTGCCGTGATCCGAACCGCCGCCCAAGGGCATCTCGCCAGGCGCGCAGAGCGTCATCGCCAGCGTGCGGTCAAGGGTCATCGTGCCGGCCTGGCTGCCCGATGCCAGCCCCGCGAAGACCGCCTGCAGCACGAGCAGATAGGCCGCGACCAGCGCGACCCAACGGCTCGATCCTGCGCTGTGGCGAAATGCGGACAAGGACGGTTCTCCCGGAGCGCTTCCTAGCACCGGTGCGACATCTGTCAAAGGGTCGGTGACGTCAAGGCCGACGAGATCGTACCGCCGGGCGCGATCATCGGCCGGCTCGCCTCGACCGGCCGCTCGACGGGCCCGCGTCTGCATTACGAGACCCGGCTTGCGGGCGAGGCGAGCAACCCGCTGAAATTCATCGAGACCGGCACATGGCTGTCTCAGCCTGCGCTGCCGGCGAGATGAGGTGAGGCTTGCCGTCTTAGCTCGGAAACACAGCGTCATCCCGGGCTTGCCCCGGGATCCATCGTAGAGCGCCGTCGTGTCCTATGATGGATCCCGGATCGGCGCCGCTGCGCGGCTTGTCCGGAATGACGCTGTGTTTGCGCGTGCAACCCCTTAGGTGTTTGCGACCTGCTCCGCCATGAAAGCCTCCAGCGCCTCCTGCTCAGGTACGGAGAGCCGCAAACCGAGCTTGGTGCGGCGCCAGAGCACGTCCTGCGCCCGCGTCGCCCATTCCGCCCGCGTCAGATAGCGCACCTCGCATTCGTAGAGGTCGGCGCCGAAATGGTGGCCGAGATCGGCGAGCCCCGTCGCTCCTTGAAGGATCTCGCGCGCCCTCGTGCCATAGGCGCGCACCAGTCGCGTCGCCGTCTGGCGGGCCAGCCAGGGATGGGCGGCGGCCAGCGTCTCAACCTGTTCCGCGAAGCCATCGACGGGAAAATCGCCGCCGGGCAGGGTGCCGGTGACGGTCCACCTTGGACGGGTTGCCCATGCGGCGTGGGGGCTAAGCTTCTCCAGCGCCGATTCCGCCAGGCGGCGATAGGTCGTGATCTTGCCGCCGAAGACCGAGAGCAGCGGCGCCTGGCCATCGGGGGCGTCGAGCGTCAGGACATAGTCGCGCGTCGCCTCCTGAGCCTTCGAGGCGCCGTCGTCATAGAGCGGGCGCACGCCGGAATAGGTCCAGACGACGGAGGCCGGCATCACCGGCTCGCGGAAATACTCGCTGGCCGCGGCGCAGAGATAGTCGATCTCCTCGGGCGTCGCTTTCGCGCCCGCCGGGTCGCCCTGGAAATCGTGGTCGGTGGTGCCGATCAAAGTGAAGTCGCGCTCATAGGGGATCGCGAAGATGATGCGCCCGTCGGCGTTCTGGAAAATGTAGCAGCGGTCATGCGCGTAGAGCCTGGGCACGACGATATGGCTGCCCTGGACCATGCGGACGGCAGCCTTCGTATTCGAGCGCACGATGCCGCCCAGCACATCGCCGACCCATGGGCCCGCAGCGTTGACCAGCGCCCTCGCCAGCACCGTGCTGCGCGCCCCGTTGTTCTGCGTGGTGATGCGCCAGAAGCCGTTCTCGCGGTCGGCCGCGACGACGCGGGTGCGGGTGTGGATCGCGGCGCCCTTCTGCGCGGCATCCATCGCGTTCAGCACGACGAGGCGCGAATCCTCGACCCAGCAATCGGAGTATTCGAAGGCGGTGGCGCCATTGTCCTTGAGGGGTTGGCCGGCCTCGTTCTTCGACAGGTCGAGCGTGCGTGTCGCCGGCAGCTTCTTGCGGCCGCCGATATGGTCATAGAGGAACAGGCCGAGCCGCAGCAGCCAGGCCGGGCGCAGGCCCTTGTGATGCGGCAGCACGAAGCGCAGCGGCCAGATGATGTGCGGCGCGGCGGCCCAGAGCCTTTCGCGCTCCATCAGCGCCTCGCGCACCAGCCTGAACTCGTGATGCTCGAGATAGCGCAGCCCGCCATGGATCAGCTTGGTGGAGGCCGAGGAGGTGGCGCTGGCGAGGTCGTCCTTCTCGAACAGCACGACGGAGGCACCGCGCCCGGCCGCATCGCGGGCGATGCCGCAGCCATTGATGCCGCCGCCGATGACGGCGAGGTCGTAGGTTGTCTCGGTCTCGGTCATGCTGTGCATCAGGCCTTGAAGATGGTCTCAGCTCTCAACCCGTGGCGGGCGCAGGCGTTGCGTGTATCGACGACGAGTTTCGCAGATGCGACGATCAGCGCGTAATCGACGTCGTCATGGTCGGTGGCGATCAGCACGGCGTCGAAGCCGGCGATCGATTCCGCCGTCAGCGGCGTGCTGGCGCGCGCCGCGAGCGCCCCATGCCTGCGGCTCTTGCGGATCGCCGGGATGTGGGGGTCGTGATAGGCGGCCTGCGCGCCACGGGCTTCGATCAGCTCGATCAGCTTGAGGGCCGGGCTCTCGCGCATGTCCTCGACATTCTTCTTGTAGGCGAGGCCCAGCACCAGAATGCGGGCGCCACTGAAGCTGCGCCCGAGCTGGCGATCGACCAGTTCCGCCAGCCGATCGACGACGCGATAGGGCATCTCGGTATTGATCTGGCCTGCGAGCTCGATGAAGCGCGTGGCGATGTCGAATTCGCGCGCCTTCCAGGTCAGGTAGAACGGGTCGATCGGGATGCAGTGTCCGCCCAGTCCGGGGCCCGGATAGAAGGGCATGAAGCCGAAGGGCTTGGTCTTGGCAGCGTCGATCACCTCCCAGATGTCGATGCCCATCGCGGCGTAGACCTGCTTCAGCTCGTTGACGAGGGCGATGTTGACGGCGCGGAAGATGTTTTCGGTGAGCTTCACCGCCTCGGCGGTGGCGGTAGAGGACACCGGCACGGTCTGGACGACGAGGGCTGAATAGAGCGCGTCCGCCATGGCGAGTGCGTCGAGGCCGTCGCCGCCGACGACTTTCGGAATGTCGGAGGTGCCAAACTGGGCGTTGCCGGGGTCCTCGCGCTCGGGCGAATAGGCGAGGAAGAAATCCTGGCCGCTTTTCAGCCCCGTCGCCTGTTCGAGGATCGGCCGCATCAGCTCGTCGGTCGTGCCGGGATAGGTGGTGGATTCGAGCACGACGAGCTGGCCCGGATGGAGCCGTTTTGCGATCTCCCTCGTGGTGTTCTCGACATAGGAGAGATCGGGTTCACGGAAGCGCGAGAGAGGCGTCGGCACGCAGATCAGCAGGGCATCGGGCTCGGCCATCCGGTCGAAATCGGTCGTGGCCTCGAAGCGGCCCTGCGCCAGCCCGTCGATGATCAGCTCCATCGGGATGTGCTTGATCGTCTCGCGGCCGGCGTTGATCAGGTCGACCCGGGGCTGATCGACGTCGAAGCCGATCACCCTGAAGCCCTGCCGCAACGCCGCCAGCGCCAGCGGAATGCCGACATAGCCGAGCCCGACCACGCCGATCACGATGGAGCGGTCGGCCACTGCCGCCACAAACCGATGAGCCTGCGTGCCCTCCATCACCCTCACTCCGGCACGCTGTCGGCCCCGGCGGCACCCTTTGTGACGCGAGGTGCAGGCCGCGTCCGGTCCTTGCCGAGATCACCGATCATGTCAACGCGGCATGCCGTCGGTCGGCCGACGCCGCTTGCGCGAGAGGCCCGCGCGCGGTCAGATGCCGCCGGCTCGCCTGCGCCACCCTTGCCTTTCGCCCCATCTGTTCGCCCACCGGCCACCGCCCATTCCCTGGATCCCTCACTGCCATGACCGTTACCGATATTGCGTCGCGGACCTACAACCACGGCTGGCGGCTCGATCCGATCATCCGAAGCCTGCTCGATACGGATTTCTACAAGCTCCTGATGCTGCAGATGATCCGGGCCTTCCATCCGGAGGTCTCGGTCACCTTTTCGCTGATCAATCGCTCCCGGCATATCCGCCTGGCCGACATCGTCGACGAGGCGGAACTGCGCGCCCAACTCGACCATGCCCGCGATGTGCGCTTCTCGAAGAAGGAGTTGATCTGGCTGGCCGGCAACTCGTTCTACGGCAAGACGCAGATGTTCTCGCCGGACTTCATCGCCTGGCTCGCCGATTTTCGACTGCCCGATTACGACCTGCGCAAGGTTGACGGCCAGTACGAACTGCATTTCGACGGGCCGTGGACCCATACCACCATGTGGGAGGTGCCGGCCCTGGCGATCGTCAATGAATTGCGGGCCCGCCAGGTGATGAAGGGCCAGAAGCGTTTCGCGCTGGATGTGCTCTATGCCCGGGCCAAGGCCAAGATGTGGGACAAGGTCGAGCGGCTGCAGCAGCTGCCCCATCTCAGGCTTTCGGATTTCGGCACACGGCGGCGGCACGGCCATCTCTGGCAGCGCTGGTGCGTCGAGGCCTTGAAGGAGGGCCTGGGCCCGGCGTTCAGCGGCACATCGAATGTGCTTCTGGCGATGGACAACGATCTCGAAGCCATCGGCACGAACGCCCATGAACTGCCGATGGTGCTGGCCGCGCTTGCCGGGAGCGACGACGAGCTGCTGCGCGCGCCCTATCGCGTGCTCGACGAATGGCGCCAGGTCTATGGCGGCAACCTTCTGATCGCGCTGCCCGATGCTTTCGGCACCACTGGTTTCCTGCGCCATGCACCCGACTGGGTCGCCGACTGGACCGGCTTCCGGCCCGATTCGGCGCCGCCGATCCTCGCCGGCGAGGAGATCATCGCCTGGTGGCGCGAGCGAGGGCGCGATCCGAGAGAGAAGCTCCTCGTCTTCTCCGACGGGCTGGGCGTCGATGCGATCGAACGGGTCTACCATCATTTCGACGGCAAGGTCCGCATGGCCTTCGGCTGGGGCACCGATCTCACCAACGACCTGATCGGCTGTTCGCCGGACGGCTCGCATGCGCTCGACCCGATGTCGCTGGTCTGCAAGGTGACGCGCGCCAATGGCCGGCCGGCGGTGAAGCTCTCCGACAATCCCGAGAAGGTCTCGGGCGAAAGCGAAACGGTGGCGCGCTATCGCCGGGTGTTCGAGGCGGGTTAGCTGACGCAGCTTCCAGCAGCGTCAGCTTCGGAAAAATCGAGGTGCCTCGCAGAGGTGTTACTGGTTTCAACGAGTCCGGTTGAGGGACCGACGCTTCGAAGCCCTTGCGTCACTCAAGTCTTCCTGCTCTGCTGCAAGCAAGACGCCATGCTAAAAATGGCGCTTTGCAGGGGAGAGAAACATGAAGTCTGAAAAGACCATCGGAGAGTCACGCCGAAAATTCCTCAAGACCTCGCTGGTCGCCACCGCCGCGACCGTGGCGGCGCCGGCCATCGCGCAGCAATCAGGTCCGATTTCCATGCGCTGGCAGAGCACATGGCCGTCCAAGGACATCTTCCACGAATACGCGCTCGATTTCGCCAAGAAGGTCAACGACATGACCGGCGGCGAGCTGAAGATCGAGGTGCTGCCGGCCGGCGCGGTCGTGCCCGCCTTCGGCCTGCTCGAGGCGGTGTCGCGGGGCACGCTGGACGGCGGCCATGGCGTGCTCGTCTACCATTACGGCAAGCAGACGGCGCTGGCGCTGTGGGGCTCGGGCCCGGCCTATGCGATGGACGCCAACATGCTGCTCGCCTGGCACAAATATGGCGGCGGCAAGGAGTTGCTGGCCAAGCTCTATGCCTCGATCGGCGCCAATGTGCAGTCCTTCCCCTATGGACCGATGCCGACCCAGCCTTTGGGCTGGTTCAAGAAGCCGGTCACCAAGCTCGAGGATATGAAGGGGCTGAAATACCGCACCGTCGGCATTTCGATCGACATCTTTACCGGCATGGGCCTGGCCGTGAATGCGCTTCCCGGCGGCGAGATCGTCTCGGCGATGGATCGCGGCCTGCTCGACGCCGCCGAGTTCAACAATGCCAGCTCCGACCGGATCCTGGGCTTCGCTGACGTCTCGAAGGTCTGCATGCTGCAGAGCTATCACCAGAACGCCGAGCAGTTCGAGATCATGTTCAACAAGGCCAAATTCGATGCGCTGCCGGATCGGATGAAGGCGATCATCACCAATGCGGTCGAAGCAGGCTCGGCCGAAATGTCGTGGAAGGCGATCGATCGCTACTCGCAGGACTATGTCGAGCTGCAGAGCAAGGACAAGGTGCGCTTCTACAAGACCCCCGATGCGATCCTGAAGCGCCAGCTCGAGCTCTATGACGAGGTGGCGAAGAAGAAGGCGGCGGAGAATCCGCTCTTCGCCGAAATCCTGCAGTCGCAGCTTGCCTTCGCCAAGCGCGCGACGCGCTGGGAGCAGGACACGGTGGTCAATCGCAAGATGGCGTTCGACCATTACTGGGGTCCCAACGGGGTGGCCGCCAAGCTCTGAGGTCCGCGCCCCCCTCGAACGACACCGGCCATGGTCCGCACCCTCGTGCGGTCCATGGCGCCTGCCTGCGATATGAGCCTGCCTGCGAGGTGAGGGAATGAGCGTCGAGAAAGTTCTTCTCGCCTGCGACAGCATCAGCACGTTTTTCGGGAAACTCGCGGCCTGGCTGATCATCGGCCTGATGCTGCTGGTCTGCGCCGAGGTGTTCAAGCGCTACATCCTGAACGCGCCGACCGCCTGGATCTTCGACGCCAGCAACATGTTCTATGGCACGCTGTTCATGCTGTGCGGGGCCTATACGCTCGCGCAGAACGGGCATGTCCGGGGCGATTTCCTTTACAGCTCGATGAAGCCGCGCACGCAGGCCTCGCTCGATCTGGTGCTCTACATCGTCTTCTTCCTGCCGGGCATCTGCGCGCTGGTCTATGCCGGCTACAGCTATGCCGGCGATTCCTGGCGCATCGGCGAGCATTCCAACGTCACGGCGGATGGACCGCCAGTCTATCATTTCAAGACGGTCATCCCGATCGCCGGCGCGCTCGTGCTGCTGCAGGGCCTGGCCGAGATCGTCCGCTGCATCGTCTGCCTGAAGACCGGAGCGTGGCCGGCCCGCCTCAAGGATGTCGCAGAGATCGATGTTGTCGAGGAGCAGCTGGCTGCCAGCGAGCATGTCGACGAGGCGACGCGGCAAGCCGCGATCGAGGCGACCCAAAGCATCGACGAAGCGGCCCGCCAGCGCGGCCTGGGCGGAGACCGGCACCCATGAGCGATCCCGCGCTTGGCCTGAGCATGCTCGGCCTCATCGTCGTCGTCATCCTGCTCGGCTTTCCGACCGCCTTCACCCTCATGGGTCTGGGAATGCTGTTCGGCTATGCCGCGTTCTATGACCCCACCCAGGCCTGGTACGCCAACCGCGTCTTCGACCTGATGGTCCAGCGCGCCTATGGCGCGATGACCAACGACGTCCTGATCTCGATCCCGCTCTTCGTTTTGATGGGCTATGTGATGGAGCGCGGGGCGCTCGTCGACAAGATGTTCTATTCGGTGCAGCTGGCCTTCCGGAACCTGCCGGCGGCGCTGGCGGTCGCGACGCTTTTGGTGTGCACCTTCTGGGGCATTGCCAGCGGGCTGGTCGGTGCAGTCGTCGTGCTGATGGGCGTCATCGCCTTCAACCCGATGCTGAAGGCGGGCTACGATGTGCGGCTGGCAGCCGGCGTCATCACGGCCGGCGGCACGCTCGGTATCCTGATCCCGCCCTCGGTGATGATCATCGTCTATGCGGCGGTGGCGGGCCAGTCGGTGGTCAAGCTCTATGCGGCTGCGATGTTTCCGGGCTTCTTCCTAGCCTTTCTCTACCTCGTCTACATCATCGGCTGGGCGCTTCTGAATCCGCGCGTCGCGCCGAAACTGCCGCCCGAGCAGACGCGGGTTGCGGTCCCGCCCTGGACGCAGGCGCTGAGCGAGGCCTATGGCGGGCGCATGTTTCCGGCGCTCGGCAAGGCGCTGCTGGCACCGGCGAAGGCGCGGCTGATCCTGCGCGAAGAGGGGCGTCCCGTCGGCTATGGCGATGTCCTGCGGGCCTTCGCCTATGCGCTGGTCCCGCTGACCATCGTCGCAGGAACACTCGCCCTGGTGTGGTGGTATGTCGTGGTCCACCAGCAGGCCGGCGCCGCCGAGGTGGTGACGGCCGTGGAACAGCTCGGCACGCCGGATCTGGCTCCCGATCCGGCAGGCGAGGCCGAGACGGGCCCGCCTCGAGCCTTCTATTGGTGGTTTGGAGGCATCGCATTGGGCTTTGCGGGTTTGATGGCCCGCTACTACCGTCGGATGTCGGCGGAGCGCCTCGAAATCATCCGCCTGCTGACGGATTCCGTGGCACCGCTGGCGCTGTTGTCGGTGCTCGTGCTGGCCGTCATCCTGTTTGGCATCACGACCGCGACCGAATCCGCCGCCGTCGGCGCCGCCGGCGCGTTCCTGCTCGCCTTCCATGCCCGGACCCTGAACTGGAAGCGCACCAAGGAAGCCGTGTTCCTGACCGCCAAGACCACCTCGATGGTCTGCTGGCTGTTCGTGGGATCGGCGATCTTCTCGGCGGTGTTTGCTCTGCTGGGCGGTCAGGCGCTGCTGGAAAGCTGGGTCCTGTCGCTGAACCTGTCATCGCTGCAGTTCATGATCCTGTCGCAGCTGATCATCTTCGTTCTCGGCTGGCCGCTGGAATGGACCGAGATCCTGGTGATCTTCGTCCCGATCTTCCTGCCGATGCTGAAGCATTTCGGCATCGATCCAATCCTCTGGGGCGTGCTCGTCTTCGTGAACCTGCAGGCCGCGTTCCTGTCGCCGCCGGTCGCGATGTCGGCCTTCTATCTCAAGGGCGTCGCGCCGGCGCATGTCACGATCAACCAGATTTTTGCCGGCATGATGCCCTATATGCTGATCGTGATCCTCTGCATGGTGCTGATGTATCTCTGGCCGGGGCTGACCCTGTGGCTGCCGAACTATCTCTATGGCAACTGACGCACGGGTGATGCGTGCCCGCCCCGCCGGCCGCCTTGCTTTCGCAGACAAAACCCCCTAATGCGACCGCGTTTTCCGGCCGCGTAGGGCCGTCGATCAGGAACAGGGTGTCATGGCCAAAGAGAAATTCGCTCGCACGAAGCCGCATTGCAACATTGGTAC
>NZ_LJHQ01000012.1 GCF_001295925.1 Allobosea sp. AAP35
GCGCCGGCCTTGATGCCGGTCTCGACCAGCTCGGCGCCTTCCTTGGCGCGGTCGCTGAGGAACTCGCCGCCCTGGCGTGCGCCCTCGCCGATGGCGTTCACACCGTCGGACACAAGCCTGCCACCCGTGACGATGCCGGTCTTGATGCCGTCTGCGACTATTCCCGCTCCGTTGCCGACCGCATTGATGCCAGCTTCCACGGCGTTGCCGAGATTCTGAAAGCCTTCGCGGATCGCGCCGCCGGGATCGTTGGAGAAGTCGCGCAGGCCGTTGCCGACGGCCTCAGCGGCGTTACCTGCGCCTTCCGCAACGTCCTCGGCCGTGTTGGTGACGGCCTCGACGACATCCTGAGCGGTATCGACGATCGCCTCACCGACATCCTGGGCGCCTTCGGCCACATCGTTGACGAAGTTACCGACTGCTTCGAAAGGATTGAACATGACTGGCTCCGTTTGATCAAAAGCGGCCATCGGCGATGGCGGCTGGTTAGCGGGATCGCCGAGCCACCGCTTTCGCTGTCCGGCCCGACATCGACACCATGATCCGGGGAGCCGTCGTCGCGCTGTTCCGTGGGGAACAGCCTGAAGACACCGCTTCTGGTCTTTTGGCCTCGTTCGGACGGCGGTGCCGTTCCAGGCCGCGACCGCAACCGTCCATATGCTCGAAGGGAAAGACACCCATGGCCAAGACCGCGACCACTCCGCTGCGCTGCGCCGTTCGCGCCGCCGTGCCCGGCCTTGTCGCCACGGGCGTCATCAGCATGTTCATCAATGCGACGATGCTGGCGACCCCTATATATTCGATGCAGATTTACGATCGGGTGTTGTCGAGCCGCAACGAGGTGACGCTTCTATTCTTGACTTTGATCGTTCTGATTTTCCTGATGCTTTACGGGGTTCTGGAATATGCCCGCGCCGGGGTGCTGGTGCGCGCCAGCGTCGCCTTCGAGAAGATGCTGCGCCGGCCCCTGTTCGAGACGATGATGCAGGCGGAGCTGGACCCCGAGCGCCGGCAGGGCCAGCAGGTCATCCGCGATGCCGAGGTCATACGGGAGTCGCTCGCCAGCGGTACCGTGGCTGTGCTGTGCGATCTGCCCTGGACGCCCGTGTTCGTCCTCCTGTGCTTCCTGATGCACCCGGTGCTCGGGCTGATCGCGCTGATCGGCGCCGGCATCCTGTTCGGCCTGGCCCTGCTCACGGAAATCATGACGAAACAAGGCGTTGATGCCAGCTCGAGGCTGTCAAACGATGCGGCCACCTTCGCCGCCGCGGCGCTGCGCAACGGTGAGGTCGTGCGCGGGCTTGGCATGGGCGATACGGTGCTGGAACGCTGGTGCGGCCAGCAAAGCGCCGCCGTTTCCGCCAACGCCTCCTCGGCGGAGCGCACCGCCATGCTGGTGGCGTTCTCGAAATTTGCCCGCATCACCGTGCAAACCGCCGTGCTGGCCGTGGGGGCGCTTCTGGCCATCGAGAAGCAGATCTCGCCCGGCGCAATGATGGCCGCCTCGATCATCATCGGGAGGGCGCTCGCCCCCGTCGAGCAGATCGTCGGCCAGTGGAAGCGCATCGTCGCCTGCCGCGGTGCCCATCAGCGGCTGACCGAATTGTTTGCCGGCCTGCCTGCCGCGACCGAGACCGTCAATCTGCCTGTCCCGGTGGGCCATATCGAAATCGAGAATGTCGTCGTCATTCCCCCTTCGGCCAACCGTCCCTCGGTGCGCAATGTCAGCTTCTCGCTGCAGGCCGGCGAGAGCCTGGCGATCGTGGGGGCGTCGGGCAGCGGCAAGTCGAGCCTGGCGCGGGCTTTGGCGGGCGTCTGGGATCTGCGCAGCGGCGAAATCCGCGTCGATGGCGCAGCGCTCGAGCAATGGGACCGTAACAAGCTCGGCAAAAGCGTTGGCTACCTGCCGCAGGATGTCGATCTCTTCGCCGGCACGGTGGCCGACAATATCGCCAGGCTCGGCGAGATCGACAGCAAGGCCGTCGTCGCCGCTGCGAGGGCTGCCGGCGCCCATGACGTCATCCTGCGCCTGCCCAAGGGCTACGACACACCGATCGGCGAAGGTGGCCTGTCGCTGTCGGGCGGCATGCGCCAGCGCGTCGGTCTGGCGCGGGCTCTCTATGGCGATCCGCGCTTGGTTGTCCTTGACGAGCCCAACTCCAATCTCGATGAGGAGGGCGAGCGCGCTCTGGCACAAGCACTGTCTGCGATGAAGACGGCCGGCCGCACTGTCGTTCTCGTGACTCATCGCCCCCAGATTCTGGCCCATGTTGATCGGCTGCTCGTGATGTCGTTCGGCGGGGCGCTTGCCTTCGGCGAACGTGACGACGTCATCGCGCGCATGCGCGGCAACCGCGTCGCTGCTGTGGAGACCTCCCGCCCGGCCCAGGCTTCGGCCTGATCCGCCCCTTTGCATTTGCTCTAGAGAAAGAGAACGCTATGCTCACTCTCACATTCTGCGGTTTCGATGGCGAACGCGATCGAGGTCAATCGAAAGGCTCCGCCTTGCTGCGCCCGCTGGTTGCCGTCATGCTTGCCATGCAGCTTGCCTTGTCGGGCACACCGGCTCTGGCGCAGGCCCGTCCCGTGGCACCGGCGCTGGTTTCAGTCGAAGCAGCATTCCAGCGCGCTGCGACCGTCCTTTTTGACCAGCTCGACAAGGTCGGCGGCGAGGCGACGGTGGTCATCGATCCCCTGATCGATGGGGTCAGCGGCCTCCAGACCGCCGCGACCCGCAGCTTCGACAAGCGTATCGCGGCCCTGGTGGCAGAGCGCTACAAGCGGGTGACGATCCTGCCGATGTCTGTGGAGAATCTCGCCAAGGCGCGCTTCATCTTCATCGGCACCTTCAACACCATCAACAATGCCGGCCAGGCGACCGGCCCGCGGGACGCTTATTGGATTTGCTTTGCGGTCGTCGACCAGCAGTCCAAGACCGTCGTGGCGCGGTCGGCGGCGCGAGCCGTCCTGTCGGATGTCGATGTCACGCCGGCCGCCTCCTTCATCAACCGGCCGGTATGGGGCATCGATGCCGCGACGCAGGCCTATATCGACGCCTGCCAACGCTCGCAGCCGGGCTCGCCAGTCGCGCCTGCTTATCTCAACCAACTCCAGGCGGCCGCGCGTATCAGCGAAGCCGGACAGGCCTATGAGACGGGCCAGCCCGGCCGCGCGGTCGAGCTTTATACGGCCGCGCAAAGGGAGCTGGGGGGCGATCAGCTGCGTGCGCTGAACGGTCTCTATCTGAGTTATGCCGCGCTTGGCGACAAGCAGAAGGCCGATGCCGCCTTCGGTGAGCTCATCGATCGCGGCTTGGCGCTCGGACGGCTCGGCGTGATGTTCCTGTTCCAGCCGAACTCGACCAGCTTCAATGCGGATCAGCGCGTTTCTGCCGACTATGGCAAATGGGTACAGGAAATCGCCGCCCGGATCGGGCAGAGCAAGGTGTGTTTGCAGGTCGTGGGCCATGCCAGCCGCACCGGCTCGGCGGCTGCCAACGATCGGCTCTCTCTGGAGCGTGCCCGGCGGATCGTGGGCCTTCTGGGCCAGCAACGCGCAGAGATCTCGCCGAGGCTACGCGCTTCGGGCGTTGGTTTCCGCGAAACGCTCGTCGGCCTGCCGCGCGACGACGCCAGCACCGATGTCGATCGGCGCGTCGAGTTCAAGGCGGCGCCCTGCGCATGATGATGGACGACCTCCTGCCATCAGCGCATGCGCTTGCCCCGGGTTCGCGCCTCGCCGACGCGGCCGAGATTAGCGGCGGCGGGGGCCAGGCCCCCTCTGCCCTGATTTATGAGGGGCGCAGCCTGGCCGACGCGACGCCGGTCGAAATCGTCGAGTGCTGGCCCGCAGGCTCGCTGCGCGGCGAGGGGGGGCAGTGCCTGCCCGGCCCGGAGCAGGACGCGACCTTGAAGAAGACGCAGAGCGCGTTTGCGGAGCGGCTGGCTGCTCTAGAGAACCTTGCCGCCCAAGGGCTGGTGCGGGCCTTCGGGCGCATCGAGGCCAACCAGACGCTTTACGCGGTTACGCCCGTCGACGAGACACCCACACTCGACAACTGGGGCACCGACCTGCTCCGGCGGGCGACGCCTGACGAATTGGCCAGGATCATCCAGCGGCTGGTCGAGCGTCTGCAGGCGGCCCATCAAGCCGGGGTCTGCCATGGCGCGATCTCGCAGGCGACGATCAGGCTCGACACCCCAGATGATGCCCATCTCGCAGGTTTCCTGATACCGCCGGCAGCCGGCGCGACGGAACAAACCGATGTCATGGCGCTCGCCGCGGCAATCTACGTCGTCGTAACGGGTCGCCCGCCTCCGCAGCCGCAGGAGGGCTTCCTGCCCGATCCCCGCCACGCTGCCAGCCATATCGCCGCCGACGATTACCCGCCTGCGCTGCTCGTCGCCATAGATGATGCGCTCGGACTTGGCGGGCCACCAAAGCCCCAAGACCCCAAGGCCTGGCTTGCCAAGCTGCGCGCTGCCGCGACAGACCCCGCCGCTGCCCCTGTGCTAAAACCGGCAGCCGCGCCCGAGAAGGCTGGCGGAGCCGCCAGGACAGAGCGCGCCGCGTCCAAAACCGCGCCAGCGCAGCTCGCGTCCAACGCGGGCGAAACTCTCAAGCCGCCGGGACAGATCCATCTTCCGCAGATTGCGGCGGCTGTCCTGCTGCTGGCCGCTGCCGGCATAGGCTCGTGGGTGTTACTGCCTCGCAATTCTGGCGAGCCCGTGTACGAAGCGAAGATCGCAGCAGCCACTCCGGCGCCCGAGCAGCCTGTTGCTCCGCCGCCGCCGGTTGCTGCGCAACCGAGCTCGGCGATGTCGACGCCTGTCGTCGCGCCTGCGCCAACTGCCGCAGTCGCAGTCATCGCTCCGCCTGCAGCTCCGATACAGCCAGAAGCGCCAGTTCCGGCGCCAGTGGCGCCTGTGACGGATTTCCAGGCTCGGATCGCGGCGGCAGGCGACAGGGAGAGTCTGCTTGCGCTCCAGGCTTCCGGCGCCGACCCCAAAAGCGTCGCTTCGCGGCTCCAGGAACTGGGCTATGTCTCACTGGTCGTCGCAGGCGAGCGACGCTGGCTCAAGGCCGGCGCGGCGGAGGTGTTTCGCGATTGTACCAATTGTCCCGAACTCGTCGTCGCGCCAGCCGGACAGGTGCAGATGACATTGGCGATCGGGCCGGCTCTTCGCACCTTCTCCGTGCCGGTGCCCGGCGCCTTCGCGGTCGGCCGTCATGAAGTGACGCGCGCGCAGTTTGCCGCCTTCATCTCGAGCAGCGGTTATGTCCCGGTCCGGGGCTGCCACGCGCGTACGCCCGACTGGCAGCTTAACCCGTCACTGTCGTGGGAGAATCCTGGCTTCGCGCAGACGCAGGACCATCCGGCCGTCTGCATCAGTGCCGAAGATGCCAGAGCTTATCTCGCCTGGCTCTCGGCTCGCAGCGGCCAGCGCTACCGTCTGCCGACCGATGCCGAGTGGCACTACGTTGCCCTGAGACAGGCGGCAGGCGCCGCACAGCCTGAGTCATTGTGCGGCATCGGCAACGGCGCCGACGAAACAGCGCGCGAAGCCAATCCCGGCTGGGCGGCGGCGCCCTGTCGCGACGGTTATGTCCACACCGCGCCGGTCGGCCGCTTTGCTGCCATTGACTGGGGCCTCACCGATATCAGCGGCAATGTCTGGGAGTGGGTCGATACCTGTCCGCCATCCCCTACGGACACGGTATTTCCGCCCCCGAACTGTCCACCAGAGGCGCCGCGGATCTTGCGGGGCGGGTCTTTCTCCGATCCGCCTTCCATGCGCCTGCTCGATGCACGCATCGTCAGCCAGCCCGAGATCCGCGATCAGATTGCAGGCTTCCGGGTCCTGCGAGAAATCACGGCGTCGGAATAGGCGCGGGCTTGGGCGAGTTCATGCTGAAGCTATGCTGAATCACGCCTTCATCCCGGGGCTTGCGCTGCTCTGCAGCTTGTCCGGAATGAAGGCGCGGTTCGGAGAACACACTGCGCGCTCGAGTGTGAATAAGCGCCGAAGATTGACCCCTCGAATTCTCCCTTTAACCCGTTGACTCAAATGGCTTATTGCCCGTCAGAGGTGTCACGTTCGGCGCCGATAGTGTCCCATCTCTCAATAGAGATAATGCTTCTATTTGAATGGTTTGGAGCTAATTCCGGTGGGTGACCCTTCGGTGCAGATCCACACCGATCTGGTCGGAGCGCGCGAGCCCCTTTCCCGACGTCGGCCCGCGCCGCCACAATCCACCAGGCATAGCCTTCGAAGATCTTCCCCGGATCGATGCGGTGCTGATCTCGCATAACCATTACGACCACCTCGACCTGACGACGATCGAGCGTCTTTGGCGTCGGGACCGGCCCCATATCGTTGCTCCCCTGGGTAACGACGCGATCATCAAGGCGCGTGATCCGGCGATCGCGGTGACAACGCTGGACTGGGGCCAGCGCGCCTTGCTGGCTCCAGGCGCATCGGTCAACGCGGTTTCCGCCCAGCACTGGTCGGCGCGAAGTCTCAACGATCGAAACCATGCCCTTTGGGCAGGTTTCGTGCTCGAGGCTCGTGGCCGGACCGTCTACTTCGCAGGCGATACCGGCTTTGGCGACGGACAGATCTTCAGCGGCATCGCTGCGCGGCATCGGCGTATCGATCTCGCGCTTCTGCCGATCGGGGCCTATGAGCCGCGCTGGTTCATGGTGGACCAGCACATGAACCCGGACGATGCGGCGCGGGCCTTCAAATTGCTTCGCGCGAGGCAGGCTCTCGGATTCCACTGGGGCACGTTCCAACTGACCGACGAGGGGGCCCACCAGCCGGCTCTCGATCTTGGTCAAGCACTTGCGAGCCGGGACATCCCTTCGAAGCGATTCCTGGCGGCGAGACCGGGTCAAATCTGGGCTGGTTGAGAGCGAGCCACACCGGGAGAGCCTGATCGCAATCCAGCGGCGCCACCGGCAGTTTCAACGAGATGCGCCACAAGCCGACGTTGGCTCGATGCTCGGCAGCAGACGCTGAGCGCCCTGTCCGCCATACCACACCGGACATATAAAGTTGCGGATCCAGCTAAGTCCTGAGAACGATTTTTGCTGAATTGACACGACCACTATCGATGTCGGCAAAAGCGTGGTCGCCCTCGTTGAGAGATCGTTGCTCGATCCAGCCGAGATTGCCGAGACGACCCATGGCGAGTGCTTCAACGGCTTGGGCGAAGTCAGTGGGCGTATAGCAATAAACACCGGCGAACGTGATCTCCTGTAGCGTGAGTTTGCGAACGTTGAGCCCGCCCTGCCCGGGCAGCAGGCCGACATGGATGATGACACCGCCGGGGCGCGCTATGCGGCAGGCGGCCGCGCGGGTCGCATCGGCGCCGACCGCGTCGATGACGAGATCACCACTGTTGTCTTCCGGCTCGTCTTCGCCGGGCCGGTAGACCCCGATCCCTTCTGCTTCCACAGTCGCGCGGCGATTCGGGTTGGTCTCGCCAATGACAAGGTCGCGGGCGCCGAACAGCCGCGCGACCAGCCCGGCGGCCAGCCCGATCGCACCGCCGCCGAGAACCACGACCCGACAGGCCGCAAGCGGCTGGTGCAGGCGCTGCATGCCGGCCCGCACCGCATGCCAGGAGACCGCGACGGGCTCGGCGAGCGCCGCATGGGCGATCGGCATGGCGTCGGGAATCGGCGTCAGGTTGCGCTGGGGAATCCGCACCAGCTCGGCGAAGGCGCCGGGCCGTGGCGGCATCGAGATGATCTGCCGCGTCGGCGAGAGATGCCAGCGCCCCTCGATCGCATAGGGGCAGGCCGGGTCGACCACGAGCGGGTTGATCGTCACCCGTTCGCCTGCGCGCGGCCCCGTCGCGATGCGCCCCGCCGCCTCATGGCCGAGGATCAGCGGCGGCGGACGGCGGGCGTCGAAGCCGTGATAGGCGTGCATGTCGGAGCCGCAGATGCCGACCGCCTCGACCCGGACCAGAACCTCGTCGACTTCAGGCACCGGGTCGGGCTCGTCGCGGAAGACGAGGCTGTTCGGGCCGGTGTAGACCAGGGCCTTCATCGGATGCGCATCCTCATTTCGCGGTGAAGCCACCATCGACAGCCAGGGTCTGACCGGTGACATAGGCCGAGGCGGGCGCGGCCAGGAACACCGTCGCGCCGGCCAGATCGTCGAGTTCGCCGTTGCGGCCGATGGCGGTCTGTGCCGCATTCTTGGCGGCGCGGGCGGGATCGGCGAAAACGGAAGCCGTCAGCGGCGTTGGGAAGAAGCCCGGCGCGATCGCATTGCAGGTCACGCCATGGCGCGACCATTCCTCCGCGATGGCCCGCGTAAGCTGCACGACCCCACCCTTGGCCGCGCCATAGGGCGCGCTATCGGGGAAGGCGCGGTAGCTCTGCAGCGAGGCGATGTTGACTATGCGGCCATAGCCGCGCTGCGCCATTCCCGGCGCGAAGGCCTGGGTCAGCAGGAAGGGTGCGCGCAGATGCACGGCCATATGCAGATCGAAGCCCTCGGCCGACACCTGCATGAAGGGCTGGCGCAGATTGAGGCCGGCGCCATTGACGAGGATATCGACGGACCGCCCCAGCCGCTCGCAGGCGTCGTCTACGGTGGTCCCGGCCTCTGGCGAGGCCAGGTCGGCGACCACGATGTCGGTCTCGACGCCCTCCGCCCGCAACTCCTCGGCCGCCTCGGCAAGGGCAGCCTCGCGCCTCGCGACGAGGACGAGATGCGCTCCCGCCATGCCCAGCGCGCGGGCCATGGCGAGCCCGATGCCGCTGTTGCCGCCGGTGACCAGCGCGGTCCTGCCGGTGAGATCGAAGAGCGAGGTCAGCCTGAACATCGCTCAGACCTCGACCGGCGTACCGAGATCGACATTGGAGCCCGGCGCATATTTGGCCATGCGCGCGTCGCTGGTGCGGGCATGCGCCTCCATCCCCTCCAGCCGCGAGATCCGGGCCGAGACCGGCGCGATGCGCTGGCAGGCCGCGCGGTCCATCCGCTGCCATGTCAGGGGCTTCAGGAATTTATGGACGGACAACCCGGCCGAATAGCGGGCGGCGAATTTGGTCGGGAGGATGTGATTGGGGCCCGAGACCTTGTCGCCGAAGGCGACATTGGTCTCCTCGCCGAGGAAGAGCGAGCCGTAATTGCTGAGATGGGCGTGCCACCAGTCGAGATCGGCGCAATGCACCTCGAGATGCTCGCAGGCGTAAGCGTCCGAGACCGCGACCATCTCCTCGCGCGTGTCGCAAAGGACGATCTCGCCATAATCGCGCCAGGCGGCGCCGGCGGCGTCGCGCGCGGTCGGCGGCAGGGTTGCGATCAGCTCCGGCATCAGCCGCGCGACTTCGTCGGCGATGCGCCGCGACGAGGTGATCAGCCAGGCCGGGCTTTCATGGCCATGCTCTGCCTGGCCGACGAGATCGGTGGCAACGATCAGCGGATCGGCGCTGTCATCGGCGATCACGGCGACCTCGGAGGGGCCGGCGAAGACGTCGATCCCGACCTTTCCGAACAGCATGCGCTTGGCCTCGGCGACGAATTTGTTGCCGGGGCCGACGATGATGTCGGCCGGCTTGCCGGTAAACAGGCCATAGGTCATCGCCGCGACCGCCTGGACGCCGCCCAGGCACATGACGATGTCGGCGCCCGCCACCGTCAGCGCGTAGAGCACATGCGGGTGGATGCCCTGCCCGCGGAACGGGGCGGAGCAGGCAACGACGGTCTTGACGCCGGCGGCCTTGGCGGTAGCGACGGACATATAGGCCGAGGCGATATGGGCGTAGCGGCCGGTCGGCACATAGCAGCCGGCGGTGTTCACCGGCACGAGCTTCTGCCCGAGACGCAGGCCCGGCGAGATCTCCAGCGAAAAATCCTGGCAGGAAGCGCGCTGCGCCTCGGCAAAGCGGCGCACTTGCCCGGCGGCGAAGCTGATATCGTCCCTGACGCCCTGCGGCACGTCCCGGATGCGCTCGGCAATCGCAGTCTGGTCGAGGATGATCGGTCCGTCCCATTTGTCGAGCTTGAGGGCATAGTCCTTCACCGCCTGCTCGCCCCCGGCCTCGATCGCGGCGAGCATCTGCGTGACGACCGCGCGCGCGGTGTCGGTTTCCGTCTCCGGGGTCTTGGCCGCGGTCTTGAGATGGGTGATGGCCATGGCTTTGGTCCGCTTCTGGGCACAAGGGGGTGATCGCGGTGACGCCGTGCAGACGTCACCGCATCGATTGGTGGTGAGCTGGCTTATTTCTTGTCGAATTCCGTGGCGAAGGCCTTGAGCTTGGGATCAGCCGCGACCCGCTTCAGGAAGTCGTCGGTGACGTAGCTCTTGGCGTCGGGGTTCGACGGGATGGTGCCGACCTCGGTGATGAATTTGCCAATTTCGGAGAACCAGCCATCCACCGTCGAGGGACCCGAGGCCCGCGCCATCAGCTTGAGCTGCTCGTCGAGGCCGAAGGTCGGCCGCAGCGCGAATTCCTGGTCCATCGCCTTGGGCGTCACCTCGAGCCCGCCCTGCTTGTAGAAATCGAGCGCCAGCGTGCGTGCCTCGGCCGGGTTGGCCTTGGCCCAGGACCAGCCGCGCAGGAACACGGCGAGGAACTTTGCCACGTCGTCGGGCCGCTCCTTGGCGAAGTCGCCGCGCACGATCAGCGCACCGGGCACGATCGCGTTCGCATCGGCGCCCGAGCATAGATATTTGGCGTTGGCGCGCTCTTCCAGCGTGTAGGAGTTGGGCGCCCAGACGCCCGCGACATCGCCATTGTTGGAGGTGATCGCGGTGATGATCTGCGCCTGACCGAGATTGACGAACTGCATGTCGTTCTGCTGCAGGCCGAACTTCGTCAGGCATTTGCGCGCCGCGAAATCCACCGTGGAGTTGGTGGTCAGCAGAAGCTTCTGGCCCTTCAGCAGCTTCGGATCGGCCTTGATCGCGTCGAACTTGTCGCCGCGGACCATCATCGCATTGGTCTTCGACTCGTCATTGGTGATGCCGATGGTCAGGATGTTGAAGCGCACCGCGCCGAGCACAGCGGGGACCGAGCCCGTGCCGCCGACATCCCAGGATTTGGCGGCCGATGCCGCGATCTGCGGCGCGCCTGCCGGGAAGGTGGAGAAATTCGGCGTCAGGCCGACCTCCTTCCACCAGCCCTTGACGGTGGCGTAGTGGAACGGCAGGGCCCAGTAGAGCGAGGGCTGGTAGCTGACGCCGATGGCGGTCTGCGCCTGGCCCGGCGAAGGCGCGGCGACGGCCAGCGCGGCGGCAATACCCAATCCGGCAACGATGCGTTTCATCTTCGTCTCTCCCTGTTGTCGTTAGCCCGGTCTCAGCCTGAAGCGGCCCGCCCGGTTTCCCCTGTCTCCGCCCGGGCGGAGACGATGGTCTCGATGGCCTCGCGCAGGATCTCGGCGGCGAGGTCGCAATCCTCATCGGTGAGCGACAGCGGCGTGCGAATGTCGCAAAGCCCGGCCAGGATGGCGTGGGTCTGCGCCATCGGCCCCTGCTCGCCAGCGTAGCGCCAGTGGCGCGGCGCGCTGGTGAAGCCGCGTTGCCGGGCTGCGCCGAACCATTTGATCGGCAGGCCGCGTGCGGCGCAGCAGTCGAGCACCGCAGCGATCTCGCTGTCCGCAAAGCCGATCAGTGAGAACTGGACGGAGGTCGCGCTGTAGCGCTCCTTGGGCGAGCGCGGCGGCAACCGGACATTCTGCGAGCGCGCGATGGCGGCCCCGAGGCGATCATGGATGGCGTTCCAGCGTGCGGCGCGGCGCGGCAGGTCCTGCAACTGAGGCCGCAGCAGTGCGGCCGCCAGCGCCGTCATCCGCATGCTGAAATTGGGGGTCCGTTCCTCCCAGGCGGCGATGATCTCGGCAGGGGGCGCGCTGCGATGCTGGGCGTGCAGCATGTAGCTGCCCGAATGAAGGATGGCGCGGGCAGCGCGGTCATCGTCGTCCAGCACCAGGAAACCGCCTTCGCCGGCATTGAGATGCTTGTAGGTCTGGGCGCTGAAGGCGGCCGCCGCCCCGAAGGTGCCGATGGCGCGGCCGTCCCAGGCGGCGCAGAGCGCATGGGCGCAATCCTCGACCAGGAGGAGGCCGAGTTCGTCGCAGGCGGCCATCACAGCATCCATATCGGCAATATGCCCGCGCATATGCGACAGCAGCAGGATGCGGGCGCCCGAGGCGCGGGCCTTGGCCCGCAAATCCTCGCAATCGATGACGTAGTCCGAGCCGATCTCGACCAGCACCGGCCGGCCGCCGGCATGCAGGATCGCACCGGGCACCGGCGCCAGCGTGAAGCCGTTGACCAGCACCGGCTCGCCTGGCTGCAGGTCCAGTACCTTCAGCGCCAGGCACAAAGCGGCGCCGCCGGAGTTGACCGCCACGCAATAGCGCCGGCCGACGAAGGCGGCGAACTCCTGCTCCAGCAGAGCGACGTCGTTCTGGTCGGCGCCCATCTCGCCATAGCGGAACAGCCGGCCCGAGCGCATCAATTCGCAGGCGCGCGCGATGCCCGCCTCCGGGATCGGCTCCGGCTCGGTCAGGTCGCGCATCAGGCGCGGCAGCGTGGCGAGGTCAGACCCCATCGGCGCCTTTTTCCTCGCGCAGCGACTTCCAGATCTGGGTGCGCAGATGAACGAAGGATTCGAGATCCATCACATCCTCGATGCGCTCATGGCGGTCCCAGTTCTCGGCCTCCCGCACCGAGCGGATGTCGAGCACCTCCTTGATGCGGCCGGGCCGGCGCGTCATCACCGCGACGCGGTCGGCGAGATAGACCGCTTCCTCCACCGCATGGGTGATGAACAGCACGGTGCGGGGATTGACCCGCGCCAGCCGCACCAGTTCCTCCTGCATGACGACCCGGGTCTGCGCGTCGAGCGCCCCGAAAGGCTCGTCCATCAACAGCACTTCGGGGTCGAGCACATAGGCCCGCGCGATCGCGACCCGCTGCTGCATGCCGCCCGAAAGCTGATGCGGGAAGGCATTGGCATGGCTCTCGAGGTTCATCAGCTTCAACGCATCGGCGACAAGCCCGTCGCGCTCAGCCCTCGGCAGGTTCTTGTTGCGCAGGCCAAGCTCGATGTTCTCGCGCACCGTCTTCCACGGAAACAGCGCGAATTGCTGGAACACCACGGCACGATCGGGGCCGGGCTCGGTGACCGCCTTGCCGTTGACGCTGACGACCCCCGCGCTGGGCGGCTCGAAGCCGGCGACCATGCGCAGGCAGGTCGTCTTGCCGCAGCCAGAGGGGCCGACGATCGCGACGAACTCCTTGTCGGCGATCTCCAGATTGATGTCGTCGAGCGCCTTCACGCCGCCGGACACCGGGCCGAAGACCTTGTCGACCTTGTCGAAACGGATCGAACCCATCTTCTTCGTCTCCTTTAGGCTTGGAGGCCGCGGCGGCGGCGAAGCCAGGCTTCGCCCTGCCGCAGCATCACGTCGATGGCCATGCCGACGAGGCCGATCGCGACCATGCCGGCCATCACGGTCGGCGTCGCCACATTGGCCTGCGCCTGCACCATCATGAACCCGACCCCGGCCGCTGCCACGATCAGCTCCGCCCCGACCAGCGACTGCCAGCCGAGCCCGGCAGAAACGCGCAAGCCCGAAACGATCGAGGGCGTCGCAGCCGGCAGCAGGATTTCCAGGATCATCCGCAGATGCCCGGTGCCGAGCATGCGCGCGGCCTCGATCAGGCGCGGCTCGACGAAGCGGGCTCCGCGATAGGCGTTGATCAGGCAGGGCGGGAAGGCGCCGGCGAAGATGATCAGGATCGGCCCGCCGATGCCGACGCCGAACCACAAAGCGGCGAAGGGCACCCAGGCGATCGGCGCGATGAAGCGCAGGCCGTCGAAGAGCGGGGTGACGACATCGTCGAGCCACCGGAACCAGCCCATCAGCAGGCCCAGCGGCACGCCGATGAAGGCGGCGAGCAGTACGCCATAGGCGTAGCGCTGGAAGCTCGAGGCCAGATGCTGCGGCAGCGTCGCACCCGCGAACGGGTTTGTCAGCAGATGGACGAAGCGGCTGAGCACATCGAGAGGGGAGGGCAGGAACTGGCGCGGCACGATGCCGAAGGCCGACAGAGCGGCCCAGAGCCCGATGAAGCCCACCAGGCCCAAGGCGCCCCAGGCCCATTTCTCGCCCATGCGCAGTGGGATCGTCTGCATCGCCTCAATCCCTCCCTGCCACGTTCCAGGCGAGCGCGCGGCGCTCCACCCGGCCCAAAGCATAGGTCGTTGCCCAGCCGAGCACGCCGACCGTCACCATTCCGACCAGGATCATGCCGGGGTAGATGTCCTGCTGGGCCATGTTGAGGACGAAGCCGATGCCGGCGAGCGCGCCGACCAGTTCAGCTGCCACCAGCGTCGTCCAGGAGGCCTGGAGCGAGAGGCGCAAGCCGGTGAAGATCATCGGCGCGGCCGCCGGCGCGATGATCTCCGTGATCATCCGCCCGCGCGGCGTGCCCAGCATCTGCGCCGCCTCGATGATCGGCCGGTCGATGTTGCGCACGCCGGCGAAGGAATTGATCACCGAGGGCACGAAGGCGGCAAACCAGATCACCATGATCTTGGCGCCGTCGCCGAGGCCGAGCCAGAGGATCGCGAGCGGAATCCAGGCCAAAGGCGGGATCGGCCGGATGATCAGGAACATCGGGTTGATCGCCGCCTCGGCCCGGCGGTCCCAGCCCATCCAGAGACCCAGCGGCACGCCGGTCGCGATGGCGACCAGAAAGCCCATCACCACCAGCTTCACGCTCTGCAGCGCATGAGCCACCAGCCCGCCGCCGGCATAGCCGCGCGTGGCGATCTGGCTGAACGAGACCCAGAAATCGGCGGGCGAGGGAAAGCGGCCGGGCGAAACGAAGCCCGTTGCCGTCGTCAGGCCGAACCACAGCAGCAGCACCACCGCCACCGAGCCCAGGCCGACCCATCCGCGTCTTCCGATCATGGCGTTTCCCGATGCGCTCTTCTGATGAAAGCGCTTTCAGTAAACGTTCCAGATCCTCGGACTGATGTCAATTGCCTTTCAGGATCTGCATTTCTGGCAGATATGCTTGCTGCAGGCGACCAAATGCGTCTAGATCGGATGAAAGAGTTTTCATGAGGGGCGGTGTGAGCGTAGCGCGCGTCAAGCTGAGCGATGTGGCCCGGGACGCCGGCGTCTCGGCGGCGACGGTCTCGCGGGCCATCGCCCAACCCGAACTCCTCTCCCCCGATACGCTCGCCCGGGTTCGGGCCAGCGCCCAGCGCCTTGGCTACCTGCCCGACGGGGCGGCGCGCGCGCTTGCCTCCGGACGCTCCCTGACCATCGGCGCCATCGTCCCCACACTCGACAGCGCCATCTTCGCGCGTGCGCTGCAGGCCATGCAGGCGACATTGGCGCAGTCTGGGTATCTGCTGCTGGTTGCCTCGCATGAAGGCAGCCCCGCCGCCGAGACGCAGGCCGTCCGGGCGCTGCTCGGCCGCGGCGTCGACGGGTTGATGCTGGTCGGCGCGGAACGGGCCCCGGACACCACCGCCTTGCTGAAGACCTCGGGCCTGCCGGTGGTGCTGACCTGGTGCGGCGACGGCCATTTCACCGCCATCACCATCGACAATGCCCTGGCCGGCCGCCTGGCGGCCGAGCATCTCATCCGGCTCGGACATCGCCGCATCGGCATGATCGCCGGGCATCTCCAGTTCAACGATCGCCAGAGGGCGCGGCTCGCCGGCGCCCGGGCCGCCCTGGCCGAGGCAGGCCTGGCCCTGCCCGACACCCTCGTCGTCGAGCAGGCGCTGACGCTCGCCGGCGGCCGAGCCGGATGCGCGATGCTGCTGGACCGCGACGACCGGCCGACCGCGCTGATCGGCGGCATCGACGTGTTCGCCATCGGCTGTCTGGAAGAGGCGCATGCGCGCGGCATGGCCGTGCCCGACCACCTCAGCGTGGTCGGGATCGACAATCTCGACATGTCGGCCCATGTCTCGCCGGGGCTGACGACCGTCCACGTCCCCACGGGCCGCATCGGCAACCTCGCCGCGCAGACGCTAATAGCGATGATCGCACATCAGCCGGTCGACAGGGAGCGAGTTCTGCCCGTCGAGCTGGTTGTCCGCAGGTCCTCTCAGCGGCTTGCCTGACCATAGCATCGGATGCCGGATGCGATCGCGCCAATTCCTGACATTGCTGATGTGCTGTAAAGCGGAAATTGGTCGCTTCCGTCGGTCCACTCGTATTCGATTCATCTTGCACGATGACGCGCATCGCCATGTGCCGCTACGGCTTGTTGGACGGAGCTGAGGCGGATTTTAGCCTGGCGATTGCCTCGCGGATCGGCCCGATGGGACCGTAGCTGACTGTCCGCCTTCAGCGCTCTTGAGACAGTTTAGGGGTTTTCGGGAAGGGGGGATTCTGGATCATCGCAGCCCTTATGGAGCGCAGATGAGACAGAAATCGGGTCCGGAGAAAGCACCGGCAGAGCAGGTCGTGAAGGATATCCGCCGAGCGACGCGCCGGCAGTTCTCGGCCGAAGAGAAGATCCGCATCGTGCTGGAAGGCGTGCGCGGCGAGGAGAGCATTGCCGAGCTGTGCCGGCGCGAGGGGATCGCCTCGTCGATGTATTACGGCTGGTCGAAGGAGTTCCTCGACGCCGGCAAGCGCCGTCTCGCCGGTGACACGGCCCGCGCAGCGACGTCGGACGAGGTGAAGGAACTGCGCCGCGAGGCGCAGGCCCTGAAGGAGGCCGTGGCCGATCTCACCCTGGAAAACCGCCTGCTTAAAAAAAGCATGCTCGCGGATGGGGAGGACGACACATGAGGTATCCTGCCTCCGAGAAGGCCGAGATCATCCGGCTGGTCGAAGCCTCGCATCTGCCGGCGCGGCGCACCCTGGACAAGCTCGGCATCCCGCGCGCCACGTTCTATCGCTGGTACGATCGCTATCTCACCGGCGGGGTTGAGGCGCTCGCCGATCATCGCTCACGGCCGGATCGTGTCTGGAACCGCATCCCCGACCCAATCCGGGCCGAGATCATCGAGCTGGCGCTGCGCGATACGGAGCTCAGCCCACGCGAGTTGGCGGTGCGCTTCACCGACGAAAAGCGCTACTTCGTCTCGGAAGCATCGGTGTATCGGCTGCTGAAGGCACATGATCTGATCACCAGCCCAGCCTACATCGTCATCAAGGCGGCGTCCGAGTTCAAGGACAAGACGACGGCACCCAACCAGCTCTGGCAGACCGACTTCACCTACCTGAAGATCACCGGATGGGGCTGGTATTATCTCTCGACCGTGCTCGACGACTTCTCCCGCTTCATCGTCGCCTGGAAGCTCTGCGCCACGATGCGCGCGGACGACGTCACCGCCACGCTCGATCTGGCTCTGGCGGCATTGGGGCTCGACCAGATCACAGTCGCTCACCGATCCAGGCTGTTGAGCGACAACGGCAGTTCCTACATCTCGGCCGACCTCGCAACCTGGCTCGACGGCAAGGGCATGAAACACGTTCGCGGCGCGCCCTATCACCCTCAGACACAGGGCAAGATCGAGCGCTGGCACCAGACCCTGAAGAACCGCATCCTGCTGGAAAACTACTATCTGCCCGGTGACCTTGAACGGCAGGTCGCGGCCTTCGTCGAGCATTACAACCATGCCCGATCTCACGAGAGCCTCGGCAACCTGACGCCCGCCGATGTCTACTTCAACCGCGGGCAGGCCATCCTCACCGAACGCGAAAGGATCAAGCGCCAGACAATCCAGCACAGACGCTTGCAGCACCAGCTGCAGGCCGCATAACCTCAAACCCAGATGAGCCAGAACCTCCGTTCCTGAGACGCCGAAACAGTCTCAAATCATCTGACGACGGACACTTTTGCCGTGACCACAGAGGAGGAGCGAGCCGCTGCGTTAGGGCGGCTTTATGAGCTATCTGTTCGTGTCTCGGAAATGCCGCTGAGGTTGCCGCGTTGGCGGATGCAATAGCCTCATACGACAGACAAAAGACAGAGCGCTCGGTCGAGATTGATTGAGAACGGTTTGGCTTTCGGTTGCGACCCTACGCCGAGTTGCCGGTCATTGACCTGCCACTGAGATGTCATCCAGCGGCGATTAGAGCCTCGGTGGGTTTTACGCCTTGTGGCGCAGTGGGAGCAACGCGCGATCGGCGAAGCTGGTGGGGGTTGCGCAGCCGATCGCCCGTTGCGGTGAAGTTGGCGGCATAGGCCGCCGGCGTGAGGTATCCGAGCGCCGAATGAGGGCGCGCGGTGTTGAAGTCGAGTACCCAAGCCGCGATCTGTCGCGGGCGTCGTCGAGATCGAAGAATAGCGTCTCGTTGAGAAGCTCGTCGCGCATGCGCCCGTTGAAGCTCTCGACGAAGCCGTTTTGCATCGGCTTCCCTGGGGCGATGAAGTGCCAGTCGACCTCGTTGTCCCGGCACCAGGCCAGCATCGCGTTGCAAGTGTATTCGGTGCCGTGATCGCTGACGATCATGCCCGGCTTGCCATGCCGCTCGATGATCGCGGTCAGCTCACGCGCCACGCGTCGGCCCGAGATCGAAGTGTCCGGGATCGCACCAAGGCATTGCTTCGTCACGTCGTCGACGATGTTGAGGATGCGGAAGCGGCGCCCGTTCGCGAACTGGTCGTGGACGAAGTCCGTGGACCAGCGCGCATTCGGCTTCGCCTCGACCAGGATCGGCGCACGCGCACCCACGGCCTTGCGGCGGGCGCGGCGCTGGCGCACCGAGAGCCCTTCCTCGCGATAAAGTCGGTGGATGCGATTGACGCCCGACGGCTCGCCCTCGCGCCTGAGCAGGATGAACAGCCGCCGATAGCCAAAGCGGCGCCGCTCGTTGGCGAGATCGCGCAGCCGGGCACGAAGCTCCGTGTCCGGCGGACGACGCGAGCGGTATCGGACCGTCTTCCGATCCGCGCCGACGATGCTGCAGGCCCGACGTTCCGACAGGCCCATGACGGCCTGCAGATGCGCGACGGCGTCGCGTTGCACGGCGGGCCCTACCATTTTTTTGATAGAAGCTCACGCATTGCGGCAGCATCCAGCATCTGCTCGGCCAGCAGCTTCTTCAGCTTGGCGTTCTCGTCCTCGAGCGCCTTCAGCCGCTTGGCCTCGGAGATATCCATGCCGCCGAACTTGGCCTTCCAGTTGTAAAGGGTCGCCTCCGAGACGCCGTGCTTGCGGGCGAGGTCGGCGGTCTTAGCCCCGGCCTCATGCTCCCTCAGCACGGCAATGATCTCCTCCTCAGTGAACCTTGCTCGCTTCATCAGTCCGTCCTCGTCAGGGCCGGACTCTAACTCCGCGTGGAGGAAAATCTCAGTGGCAGGTCAGCATCCGGAGCGCTAACTGCCGATGGTACACCTGCGTCACTCAAGGCTTGGCCTTTTCAAATCACTGCTGACCTTCAAGCTGCCCGTAGCCGTTCGACAAATCTCGCCAGTGCCGTTTGAAATTTGCTTGATTGAGTGGCGAGATCGGTAGCGCAACATGTCATTGTACCTGCAGCTTCACCCAAACTTGTGATCGAACCGTGAACTTGGTTTGCGGCTTTATCAACCACTGCGACTTCACGCGCGGCCTGTTCCGTCTGGGCAGCAATTTGGGCGGTAGCAGCTGCTTGTTCCCCAACGGCAGCGGATGTCGCTGAACCAGCATTGGAAACTTGCGCAACGAGATTGATAACAGTATCAAGCTGATTTATCGCGTTATAAGTGGAGTGATGAATGCCTTCGATCTGAGAGGCGATTCCATGCGTAGCGTTGCTAGTCTCGCCAGCAAGCAGTTTGACCTCGTTTGCAACAACTGAAAATCCGCGCCCCGCTTCGCCGGCTCGCGCTGCTTCGATAGTCGCGTTCAAGGCCAACAAATTTGTCTGCTGGGCAATTGAAGCGATTGTCGCAACGACACCATTGATTTGCTCTACGCCAGCAGCAAGGCGCGTCATCTCCTCCTTTAAAGCTGTTACCGTGCCAGCTGCATCAGTGATAGCGGTCAGACTTTGACGCGCGAAATGGTCAATATTCTCAATAGATTCTTTGATTTGTTGGCTGGCCGTCGCGGTCAGATGGATATTTGAAGCACTTTGTCGTGCAGCCTCCGTGGCGCATGAAACGTCACACCTAGCCGTTTTCACCGCAGCTTCGGTGATCTCGGCGGTTGCGCCAAGTGCTATAGACGCGCTGCCCATGATCCCTTCGACTTCATCAGCGATAACCGAGAAGCCGGCAATAGCGCTCTCGATCGTCGCATGCCGCTCACGCAGAGCCTGCGACATTTGCTCCTGTTCAAGTTGGAGCGCATTGAGTCCATCGACTACGATCAGGCGCATGACAGCCTCACACTGGCGAGCGGCACGGCGTCCAGACCACCAAGAACGACGACCAATTTCGTCGAAGGCAACGCGCGCCGCAATCGTAGCAGCTGCAAGATGGATGCGGACTCCAAAGCCAGCCGACTTCTCGAGCTCCAAGAGATTGCGAAGTCTCTCTTCATACCCTTCATCAAAAGCGTCGGCGAAGAGAGCGCCGTGAAACTCGCTCTGGCAGGCGGCCGTTGAGTCGCCATAGGTCTTCGCATAGCCGCGAAATTTTGGCAGAACTAGCCAGCGGCTGTAGTAGCCCGCTAGGGCTGCCAGCGCGCCTCGTTTGACGGCCGGCGCAAGTGAACGAACGACATCGAGCGTACGAGCATCGATATTCAGCGCGATAAGCCTGGCCTCTGTATCAGATCTGAAGTCCACAGCGACCCCTCGCTACCCGATTCAGTTTGAAATTGACAATAGGCTAATAAAAAGCCGTGAACGCTCACAAATTGTTTTAGAATCGTCTACTTTAAAATGGTGAAGGTGCTGCGTTGAGTTCGATATCATTGCGAAAGTCAAGCGGGTCGTAGCCATCATTCCTATTTTCTTATGCGAGACTGCTGCTTTGCCGCAGGTAAACGTGGGTCAGAACTCTTCCCATCCGGCATCGCCCGCGCGGCTATTGGCAACCTTTTTGACCTGCATGACGGTGGTCGGGCCGGCAAAGGCCATCGTTCGGCGCGCCGGGGCCTTTGACGGCACGAAGGCGGCTTCAGCGAGCAGCCGCAGACGCGCAGGCTCGGAAGCCGTG
>NZ_LJHQ01000013.1 GCF_001295925.1 Allobosea sp. AAP35
CCCGCCGCCGTCGCCCCCCTCCCCGTCATTCCGGACAAGCCGCGAAGCGGCGCCGCTCCGGAATCCATCGTAAGGCGCGGCGCTCTACGATGGATTCCGGGTCTTCGCTTCGCTCGCCCGGAATGACGGCGACGGAGGGATCACGGGCGCGGCGATTGAAGCAGCCCGCGAGCGCTCCTCACACTCACAAACCCATGGCCAAACCCCACCCCGCCAGTCCATGGTTGGAATCGCTACAACCTGAGGCGTCCCCCGCATGCTCGTCCTGATCCTCGGCCTCGTCCTGTTCCTCGGCATGCACGCCGTCACGATGAAGCGCGATCTGCGCGCGCGCCTGATCGAGCGGTTCGGCGCGGGCGGCTACAAGGGGCTGTATTCGGCCGTGTCGATCCTCGGCTTCGTGCTGCTGATCTATGGCTATGGGCTCCAGCGCGCGGCCGGCTACACGCCGGTCTGGGAGCCGCCGGTCTGGACGCGGCATCTGGCGCTCCTGCTCAACCTGCCGATCTTCATCCTGCTGGCGGTGGGCAAGCGGCCCTCCTGGCTCCTGTCGCGCGTCAAGCACCCGATGCTGCTGGCCGTGAAGATCTGGGCCACCGCCCATCTGCTCTCCAATGGCGATCTCGGCAGCATGCTGCTGTTCGGCAGCTTCCTGGCCTGGGCGGTGATGGCGCGGATCTCGGTCAAGCGCCGGCCCGAGGAGATCGCGCGCAGCGCCGCCATGGGCACCGTCGCCTTCGGCCGCAGCGACGTGATCGCGATCGTTGTGGGGCTCGCGGCCTATCTCGCCTTCGCGTTCTGGCTCCACCCGCTCCTGATCGGCGTGCCCGTCATCACGCGCGCCTGAACGGCGCGCGATGGCTGATGTCAGCCCGCATCACAGATGCGAGCCGACCTCGTCGCGAAAATAATAGCAGCCGAGGCCCAGACACCCGATCAGGATCGACAGCGCATAGGGCCCAAACAGGCTCGCGACGAAGACGACGCCGATGAAACCGCGCATCGCCCAGACCAACCATGTCGCCTTCATGGCTTTCCCCTTCTTGCAAATCACTGCGGAACTTTGTTTCGCAATCACTTCTGAAGCGTAAACGGAAACACGTGAATTGATCCTGAACAGGCAGGGTAAACGGCTATTTCTGCTTTGTTTGCCAAGGCGTTAGCGCCTGCGGCGAAAACATGGCGGGAACGTGAAGATGTCGCATCCGAGCCCTCATCCTGAGGAGCCGCGGCACGCGGCGTCTCGAAGGTTGCTCCAGTTCGCGCGGGATGCACCCACTGGAGCATCCTTCGAGACGCGCCCTGTGGGCGCTCCTCAGGATGAGGGCTGAGACATCCCTATGCGGCAGCGCCTGTGGTTGGGCACATGCCGCTTGCCCTCGCCTCACGCCGGGTTAAGCCTTGGCGTCCCAACCCTGGGAACGGGAATCACCTGCGATGACGAAGACCCTGATAGCGGCGCTCGCCCTCACCTGCCTCTCGACCTTCGCCCAGGCCCAGAGTTGCACCGCCCAGGCCGGCGACAGGAAGCTGAATGGCGCGGCCAAGACCAGCTTCCTCACCAAATGCGAGAAGGACGCCGGCGCGACCTGCGACAAGGCTGCCGCCGACAAGAAGCTGTTCGGCGCCGCCAAGACCAGCTTCACCAAGAAATGCGTTACCGACGCGGTCGGCACCTGATCGCGACATGAAAAAGGGCGGCTCTCGCGAGCCGCCCCCTGTTGGATGAGCCTGTCGTCGATCAGCCGCGACGATCGCCGCGATCGCCGCGATCACCACGGTCGTCGTGCCAGCGGCGCGGGCCGCGATCATCGTCATGGTCATGGCCGCGATGGTCCCGCATGCGCTCGCGCATTCGCTCCATGCGATGGCGCCCCTCGGCCATCGCCTCGCGCACGGCACGGCGCGCCACGGTCTTCTGCTCGTCGCTGAGCGTGGTCCAGAGCGGGCGCACGGCATCGGCGAGTTCCTTGGAGCGCGCGGCGCGCTCACCCTGGCGCCCCGACATCATGTCGAGCTTCTCCATGATGTCGGCGTCGCGGAAGTTCTCGCGCTGCTCGCGCATCGCCGTCCAGCCGGCCTGACGCTCCTCGGCCCGCTTCTTGATGACCGATTCCACGGTCTCGAACAGTGGCACCTGCTCGGGCCTCAGCTTCATGTCGGTGCGAAGCTCGGCCAGGCGCTCGTTGAGGCGCGCCTGCATCCGCTCGGCACGCTGTTCGCGTCGCTCAGTGCGGCGCTGCTCGCGGCTCTCGGAACGGTCAGAACGCTCGGAGCGCTCGGAACGCGGGCCGTCGCGGTCACCGCCTGCGGGCGGGATCGGCTGGGGCTGGGCGATCGCGAAGCTCGCGGCCAGCGCAGCGATGGAGGTGGCTGCGATCAGTGCGATAGGTTTCATGCGGATTCTCCCATGGAGGTCGTTGGATATGTCAGTCGCTGAGCGGGTCTCGAAGCCGGGTCGCGATGTCGCTACCTTGGGCCTGCTGCGCTGTCGCTGCGATGGCGCAATCATGAAGAGATCGTAATGTAACGCCCGATCACCCTTCGCGTTCCGTTCTCTCCGATACTGGTGTTCCCATGCGAAACCTCATCACCGATGTGCGCGGCGTGCTCGTCGGGCAGGCCCATGATGCCGCGGCTGCCACCGGCGTCACGGTCGCCCTGTTCGAGCGCCCGACCGTCGCCTCGGTCGCGATCCTGGGCGGAGCGCCCGGCGTGCGCGAGACGGCGCTGCTCGAGCCGGAAATGACGGTCGAGCACGTCGATGCGATCGCGCTCGCAGGCGGCTCGGCCTGGGGTCTCGCCGCTGCCGATGGCGTCATGGCCTGGCTCGCCGGCCAGGGTCGCGGCTTCCCCATCGGCCCCTTGCATGTCCCGATCGTCCCCCAGGCGATCCTGTTCGACCTGCTCAATGGCGGCGACAAATTCTGGGCGAAGGGCGAGGCGGAAGCGCCCTATCGCCGGCTCGGCGCGCAGGCCGTGGCGCAGGCGGGCGCCGATTTCGCGCTGGGCACGGCCGGCGCAGGTTTCGGCGCAACCACCGCCACGCTCAAGGGCGGGCTCGGCTCGGCCAGCGCGCGGGCAGCCACCGGGCAGACGATCGGCGCGCTCGTCGCGGTCAACGCCGTCGGCACCGCCACGATCGGTGACGGCCCGCATTTCTGGGCAGCCCCTTACGAGCAGGGCGATGAGTTCGGCGAGCGCGGCTGGCCGGCCTCCCTGTCGCCGGCCGATCTCGCCTTGCGCTTCAAGGGCGGCACCGGTCAGAACACGACGATCGCCTTGGTCGCGACCGATGCTGTCTTGACCAAGGCGCAGTGCAAGCGCCTGGCGCTGGCCGCCCATGACGGGCTCGCCCGCGCCCTGCGGCCCGCCCATGCCGCGCTCGATGGCGACATCGTCTTCGCAGCCGCCACCGGCCACAGCGGCGCGCCGTCGGACGCCTTCGCCCTGACCGAACTCTGCGCCACGGCCGCCGACGTGCTGGCACGCGCCGTGGCGCGCGGCATCCATGCCGCGACCGCCCTCCCCTTCGAAGGCGCGCTCCCGGCCTGGCGCGACCGTTTCGGCGGCTGACCGCGCCATGGAGCCGTGCTAAAGCGCGGTCCATGTCGACCGATGATTTCCTCGCCCGCTTCGGTGCTGCCGGCCAGCGCCAGCCCGATCCCGTCGCCGCCGCCCAGAAGGCGATGCGCAACGCCCTGCCCAGCCGCTTCTACGAGGCCGCCGCCGTGCTGGAGCGTGACGGGCTCTTTCATGTCGCGCTCGACGGCCGCACCGCTCGCACCCCGGCCCGCAACCCGCTGGCCGTGACGTCGCGCTCGGTCGCCGAGGCGCTCGCCGCCGAATGGCATGCGCCTAGCGAGAAGATCGACCCGGCCCGCATGCCGCTGACCCGGCTGGTCAATTCGGCGCTGGACGGCGTCGCCGACCAGCACGAGGCCGTGCGCGACGAGATCGTCCGCTATGCCGGCTCCGACGCACTCTGCTACCGCGCCGGCGAACCCCAGGAGCTGGTCGCGCGGCAGGACGCGCTCTGGGAGCCGATCCGCCTTGAGGTCGAGGCCAGGATCGGCGCGCGTTTCATCCTCGCGCAGGGCATCGTGTTCGCAGAGCAGCCGCAGACCACGCTCGAGGCCGTGGCCCGCCATGTCGCGGACATCCCGGCCCCCGTGGCGCTGGCGGGCGCCCACAACGTCATGACGCTGACCGGCTCGACCCTGCTGATGCTGGCGCTCCACTTCGGTCTGCGCGATGCCGACACGATCTGGGCCGCCGCCCATTGCGACGAGGATTACCAGATCGGGATCTGGGGCCAGGACGAGGATGCCGCCGAGCGCCGCGCCATCCGGCGGACGGAGTTCGACGCGGCGGTGCTGTTGCTCACGCAGGGCTAGCCGAAAGCCGCACCGGCCGCCGATGGACACAGACCGCGACGCCGCTTAATCCGGAAGCCACAGATCCTCATCGTCGGCTCCGGGGCGTCCCTCATGAAAGACATTCTCGAACAGCTCGAAGATCGTCGCGAAGGCGCCCGCCAGGGCGGCGGGGCCAAGCGCATCGCGGCCCAGCATGGCAAGGGCAAGCTCTCGGCGCGCGAGCGGATCGAGCTTCTGCTCGACAAGGACTCCTTCGAGGAGTTCGACATGTTCGTGCAGCACCGCTGCGTCGATTTCGGCATGGAGAAGGCCGAGAAGATCCCCGGCGACGGCGTCGTCACCGGCTGGGGCACGGTCAATGGCCGCACCGTCTTCGTCTTCTCCAAGGATTTCACCGTCTTCGGCGGCTCGCTCTCTGAGACCCATGCCCAGAAGATCATCAAGATCCAGGACATGGCGCTGAAGATGCGCGCCCCCATTGTCGGCCTGTTCGATGCTGGCGGCGCCCGCATCCAGGAGGGCGTGGCGGCGCTGGGCGGCTATGGCGAGGTCTTCAAGCGCAATGTCGCGGCCTCGGGCGTGATCCCGCAGATCTCCGTCATCATGGGCCCCTGCGCCGGTGGCGACGTCTATTCCCCGGCGATGACCGATTTCATCTTCATGGTCCGCGACACCTCCTACATGTTCGTCACCGGCCCCGAGGTGGTGAAGACGGTGACCAACGAGACCGTGACCTCGGAGGAGCTCGGCGGCGCCAAGGTCCACACCACGAAATCCTCGGTCGCAGATGGCGCCTTCGAGAACGATGTCGAGGCGCTGCTGCAGATCCGCCGCCTGCTCGACTTCCTGCCGGCCAACAACACCGTCGGCGTGCCGGAATGGCCGAGCTTCGATGTGCCCGACCGTGTCGATATGAGTCTCGACACACTGGTGCCGGACAATCCCAACAAGCCCTATGACATCAAGGAACTGATCCTGAAGACGCTCGACGAGGGCGATTTCTTCGAGATTCAAGGCGCTTACGCCGGCAACATCGTCACCGGCTTCGGCCGCATCGAGGGCCGCACCGTCGGCATCGTCGCCAACCAGCCGATGGTGCTGGCCGGCGTGCTGGATTCCGACGCCAGCCGCAAGGCCGCCCGCTTCGTGCGTTATTGCGACGCCTTCGAGATCCCGATCGTCACCTTCGTCGACGTTCCCGGCTTCCTGCCGGGCACGGCGCAGGAATATGGCGGGCTGATCAAGCACGGCGCCAAGCTGCTCTACGCCTACAGCGAATGCACCGTGCCGCTGGTCACCGTGATTACCCGCAAGGCCTTCGGCGGCGCCTATGACGTGATGGCCTCCAAGCATGTCGGGGCCGATGTGAACTACGCCTGGCCCTCCGCCCAGATCGCGGTGATGGGCGCCAAGGGCGCCGTCGAGATCATCTTCCGCGGCGGCGACGCGGAGACGATCGCGCGCCAGACCAAGGAATACGAGGACCGCTTCATGTCCCCCTTCGTGGCGGCCGAGCGCGGCTATATCGACGAGGTGATCCTGCCCCACGGCACGCGCCGCCGCATCGCGCGGGCGCTCGCCATGCTGCGCACCAAGAGCGTCGAGCGGCCCTGGCGCAAGCACGACAACATTCCGCTGTGAGGATGGTTTATTGCCATACCACACCGATCTTGACAGCGTTGCGCGGCGCATGACTTATGGTGATGTAGACAACAAATCGGGGGCTGATGATATGAAGAAACTCTTTGCGATGCTTGTTCTGTCGCTGTTTGCTACTGCCATTGCTGCCGAGACGGCATTTGCACGTTGCGGCACCAACAGCGGAAAGCGCTACTACAACGGAAAATGCGTCTGAACGCCTGCGCCTGACCGCGCTCATGGCTCGCCTCGTGCGAGCCATTTTTGCTGGCATGCCTGATAGGCGATTTCCAGGGAGTGCTGCTTCACAAGGCAAGCGGGTTCCCCGCATCGCAAATCTGCTCTATCCGGGCATCTCCTCGTCCCCGCCGGCCCAATGCTCTTCAACTCCTTCGCCTTTCTGCTCGCCTTCCTGCCGCTGGCGCTCGGCCTGCACTGGCTGGTCGAGCGTTTCGCCCCGGTCTGGCGGCTGCCGCTGCTGCTGGTGCTGTCGCTGGCCTTCTACGCCTATTGGGACTGGCGCTTCCTGCCGCTGCTGATGGCCTCGATCCTGGTCAACTGGCTGGTCGCGGAGGGTTTCCAGAAGACGCGTTCGGGGGCGCTGATCACGGCCGCCATCGTCGCCAACCTGCTCGTCCTGGCGCTGTTCAAGTACTTCAACTTCTTCGGCGATCTCGCCGCGATGATTCCGGGTCTGCCGGCGCCAAAGCTCGATCTGGCGCTGCCGCTCGGCATCTCCTTCTTCACCTTCCACCATGTGATGTACCTGACCGATCTGCGTCGGGGACAGGCGCCGCGCTACGATCTCGTCCGCTACGGGCTCTACATCGCCTTTTTCCCGCAGGTGCTGGCCGGGCCACTGGTGCGCTGGCGCGAGATCATGCACCAGTTCGACGAGCGCCCCTATCTGAGGGCCGACGCCGCCGAGCGCTTCGGACGCGGGCTTCTGCTGCTCACCGCCGGCCTCGCCAAGAAGGTGCTGCTCGGCGATCCGCTGGCCGAGTATGCCAATCCGGTCTTCGCAGCCGCCGCCGCCGGCCAGGTCGTCTCGGTGGCGCAGGCCTGGCAGGGCACACTCGCCTTCACCTTCCAGATCTATTTCGACTTCTCCGGCTACACCGACATGGCGCTGGGGCTGGCCCTACTCTTCGGGATCGTGCTGCCGCCGAACTTCGAGACGCCCTACCGCGCGGCCAGCATCCAGGATTTCTGGCGGCGCTGGCACATGACGCTGTCGCGCTTCCTGCGCGACTATCTCTACATCGCGCTCGGCGGCTCGCGACATGGCCTGCCGCGCCAGGTCTGGGCGCTGTTTGCCACCATGGCGCTGGGCGGTCTCTGGCACGGCGCGGGTCTGACCTTCGTCGCCTGGGGCGCCGCCCATGGCCTCGCCCTGATCATCGCCCTGTTGTGGCGCCGCGCCGGCTGGCCGATGCCTGCCGCGCTCGGCTGGCTGCTGACCTTCCTGTTCGTGGCGCTCTGCTGGGTGCTGTTCCGGGCGACGACCTTTGAGGCGGCGCTGGCGATCTACAAGGGGCTGATCGGCCTCAGTCCGCTCGGCACCGGCTTCAAATGGCGCGCTTTGCTCCCGGCCGCAGCGTTTGCAATCCTCGGCCCGACCGCATGGGCGCTGGTCCACCGGCTCGCACCCTCGCGCTGGCTCGCGGTCGTCGCGGCCATCCTGTTCGTGCTGATTCTCTTCAAGATCGGCGAAGACGCCAATTATGAGTTCATCTACTTCCAGTTCTGAGCCCGGCGCGGCGCGGGATCTGGCGAGCCCGTCATCCGAGGCATGCCGGGCGGCGTTCATACGCCGTTTCGCAATAGCCCTGGCCTTGCTGGCGGGGACGCTCTCAACGCCTTCGCCGCACTCGCGGCCCGCCGGCCCCGGACCGCGCTGATCGACTGGCGCATCGACCGCCCTGAACTGCACGACCCGAATCAGTTCCGCGATCCGGGTCATTACCGCCAGCCCCTCGCCCGGCTGGTGGAGGCGGACATCGAAGCCGCGCTGGCGACGATGCGCTGAGGATGAGCGGTTAAAACCCCGCTCCAGCCGCGCTGAAACGCCAAAACATGCCGCCTGAAAACAGCACCGGACGCGGCGTCCAACCCGATTGTGACCCGCCATGGTCATCGCTATAAGGGCGCCAAATCGGCGGCCCTCCCACGGCAATGTCGGTGGGCGCTGCGGGACGACCAACTCAGAGAGTGCGCCTATGTCGAAGCAGATCTCCCTCGACGCGGACTACAAGCCCACCGACGACGAACCGTTCATGAACGATCGGCAGCGCGAGTATTTTCGCGGCAAGCTGATAGCCTGGAAGGAGGAAATCCTGAAAGAAGCGCGCGAGACGCTGGTCACGCTGCAGAGCGAAAGCGAGAACCACCCCGACATCGCCGACCGCGCCTCCTCCGAGACCGACCGCGCGATCGAGCTGCGCGCCCGCGACCGCCAGCGCAAGCTGATCTCCAAGATCGAATCGGCCATCGCCCGCATCGACGAGAACACCTATGGCTATTGCGAGGAGACCGGCGAGCCGATCTCGCTGAAGCGCCTCGAAGCCCGCCCGATCGCGACGCTCTCGCTGGAAGCCCAGGAGCGCCACGAGCGCAATGAGCGCGTGTTCAGGGACGATTAAGCTGCCGCCCCCATTGCTGTTTGAGGGTCCGCCGGAGCGGCGCCTCAAACCGCCGATCGCGTTGGAGTGTTGATGACGACCACCCCGGAAGATCTCAAACCGCTTCTGTGGGAGCCCCGAAATCTCGTTCGCGCGATCGAAGCGGCCGGCGTCACGCTCTGGTCCTGGAATGTCGATTCCGACGCCCTGGCGATGGACGACCTCGCCTATGATCTCTGGGGCATTCCGCGCGGCATCGACGTCAATTTCGAGGACCTTTCCGCCCATATCCACCCGGCCGATCGCGACCGGGTCCGGGCCGCCTTCACCGCGACGCGCTCGATCATCGGCCCCTATGAGATCGATTTCCGGATCATCATCCGGGACGAACTGCGCTGGGTCTCGGCGCGCGGCCAGGGCAACGACGCCGGCATGGTCAAGCGGATCATGTTCGGCATCTTCATCGACGTCACCGGCCGCAAGCAGGCGGAAGAGGGCCGCGAGCTGCTCGCCGGCGAGATGAGCCACCGGGTCAAGAACCTGCTCGCCATCGCGTCGGGCCTCACCGCCATCACCTCGCGCTCGACCACGACGACCAACGACATGGCCCGCGAACTGACGCAGCGCCTCACCGCGCTGGGCCGCGCGCATGATCTGGTGCGCCCCGTGCCGGGGCAGACGGAAGCGGCATCCGCGCTGCTCGGCGACCTCTTGACCGTGCTGCTTGCCCCTTACGACGATCTCGGCGCCTTCAGCGGGCGCATCCGCGTCTCCGTGCCGCGCATCCGCGTCGGCGAGGCCGCGACCACCATCTTCGCGCTGGTCGTGCATGAATTGGCGACGAATTCGCTGAAATACGGCGCCCTGTCGGTGGATACCGGCACGCTCGATGTCTCCTGCTCGGCGCGCGACGAAGCCGTCACCATCGTCTGGACCGAGAGCGGCGGCCCCAAGGTCAAGCCGCCGCTGGGCGTCGGCGGCTATGGCAGCAAGCTGATCCAGCGCAGCGTGACCGGCCAGCTCAAGGGAACGATCGAATATGACTGGGCGCAGGACGGCGTGGCGGTGACGCTCCATGTCGATCCCGACCGCCTGGCGATCTGACGCGAAGCCCCGTCCCGCAACCGCGCTCCCCTCCCCGCGACGACGCCCATCCTTGCGCCCACGCCCAATCCCCGCCCGCGTCACCACGGGCGGCTTCCAAAGCGAGGGGCAGCGGAGCGCCGCGAGGCGCGAGGGTAAAGATCCGCATCCATTGAGCCAGGACGCGGCGCGGGCAGATTGAGCCACTGCCCGCACGCCCCGTGGCGCTCCGCTCATCGGCGTCTTTAAGTCTCCGGGCCGCGCTTATGGGGTCGAAAGCCATCCTCCGCCGCGAGCCTTTTGACGCCAGTTCCCCTCAGCGGGTTGTCGCGCCGTCAGGCATGGGACGAAGGCGTGAGCCATAAGACCTTTCCAGCGAGCTCCTCGCACAGGGGCCGTAGTACCCCCAGGG
>NZ_LJHQ01000014.1 GCF_001295925.1 Allobosea sp. AAP35
TGGCGGGCGCAGCCGGATTGGCGAGGGCGGCGGGCGGCTCGGCACGACGCTCCACCTGGCGGGCCGGCGGTGTCTGCGCGGGCGCCGAGATCATCGGTGCCGGGTGGCGCGCCTTCTGCAGCATGAGCGCATTGGCAAGGATCGCAACCGAGACGCCGGCGAACACCACCAGCACGAGAGCGCGGCCGGGTCTGTGCATGGCGGTGCGCGCGACCCTGCCCAGCCAGCTCGTCTGCCGACGCGGCTGCGGCACCGGCCGCTTGACGGGAGCGGAGAGCGAGGGGCCGTTATGGGCGCGGGCGGCGATCGTGGACATGAATCTGGCTCGTACTCAGGCGGTCAGGCGAAAAGGTGTCTTGGTTTCGAGGCCACGGCGCGGGGCGCGGGCGAAGGTGGCGATCCGCGCCGGCTGCGCGGCCTCCTCGACCCCGCCGACCGGCAGCCGCACGGCGACCCGCGTGCCCACGCCCGGCGCACTCTCGATGGTGAGGCGCCCGCCATGCAGGCCGACGAGGCCGCGCACCACCGAAAGGCCGAGCCCCGTGCCCTCATAGGCACGGTCATAGGAGCCCTTGGCCTGGAAGAACGGATCGCCTAGGCGCGGCAGATCGCTGGCGGAAATGCCGATCCCTGTGTCGGACACCGACAGGTCGATGGTGTCGCCATCGCGCACGACGGCGAGCACGACACGCCCGCCGGCCGGGGTGAATTTGATGGCGTTGGACAGCAGGTTGATCATCACCTGCTTCAGCGCCCGGCGATCGCCCAGAACGGGCGGCAGATCGGGGCCGATCACGCGCTCGAGCGCGATGTCCCCGGCCTGCGCCCGCAGCGCCATCAGCGCGCAGCAATCACGGGCCATCGCGGCCATGTCGAGCGGCTCCTGATCGATCATCATCGTGCCGCTCTCGATCTTGGAGATGTCGAGCAGCGTGTTGACGACGTCGAGCAGATGATGGCCCGAGGAGTGGATGATCCGGGCGTATTCCAGGCGCTTCTCGGCATCGAGCCAGGACTGGTCCTCGCTCGTCAGCATCTCCGAGAAGCCGATGATGGCGTTGAGCGGGGTGCGCAGTTCGTGGCTGACGGTCGCCAGGAAGCGCCCCTTGATATCGCTCGCCTTGACCGCCTCGGCATGGCCGCGGGCACGCTCATCCTCCTGGGCGCGGCGGACGGTGATGTCGCGCATCACGCAGACGACGGCGACGCTGTCGGCGGGGCCGGATGTCTCGATGCGATGGGCGTGGAGTTCGAGCCATAGCGAGACGGGACGCTGCTCCTGGTCGCCCTCGGGCACGAACACCGTGCGGAAACAGGCCGTGACGGCGCCGGCACCATGGGCCGCGTCGCTCAGCGCCTTGAGGAAGAGCGGGCGATCGGCGACATGGACCCGGTTGAGCAGGCCGCGTCCGTGCAGATCGTGCGGTTCGGCGCCGGTCAGGGAGCGAGCGGCCCGGTTGGCAAACACCACGGCACCATTGGCATCGTGCCAGGTGACGAGATCGCCGACATGGTCGAGCAGCAGCTGGGCCCGCTGGTCGGAGGCCTGGTGCTCGCGCAACTCCTCGCGGCGGCGATGCTGAAAACCGGCGGCCACGATCATGGCGTGGACGATCGCGATCATGACCAGCGTCGGCATCATCTCGCCGGCCCAGGCCGGTTGTCCGGCAAAGGCTCCGAGACGGTCGAGCCCGACGACGCCGACAAGCGCGACCGCCGCGATCACGCCTGCCCTTGCCAGATGGGCACGTGCGCCAAAGAACATCGCCTCGGCGGGAACGACAGCCAGCCAGAGCAGGAGGGGCGATGCCGCGCCTCCCGTCATCCCGGCCAGAGCGCCGATGAACAGCGCCAGCGCCGCCGCCGAAATGCCGTGCGCGATATCGAGACGGCCGCTGAGCGACAAGGTCACCACCGCCAGCAGCGGCAGGGCTGCCGACACCATCACCGCGGCTTCGAGCGCGCCCAGCGTGCCGCGCCAGGCGATGTAGGCCGGTGCCAGACCCAGCGCCACCGCCCCGACGAGGAGCCGTGTCAGAATGAAGCGCTCGTGGCGCATGCGCTCGAGCGAATGGGGCAGCACCGATGCGTGCACCATCGCCGCAACCTGTGTCCTGACCGCCTGCATCTTCATGAGCAACGCAACGCCTAACCTTTGCGGACGGTTCGCCCGCTGCCGGCAATCTCGCCCTGCGTGGTTTAAGCGGGGCTTAAGGCTGCGGGCCGGCCTGCGGCTGCCCTGCCCGTCGAACCGGGCTATTCCGAAACGATTTCAACATCTTGAGAGGCAACGCATCGCCCCTCGCCGTTCGCCTCGATGTTTGCGGCAAGGTGAATGGAAGCTGAAGATCGCCTGTCGTCTTTGAAATGCATTTGAGGGTCCAGACTGACGCGATTTTTCCAGATTCCGGGCTAGTGTCGATGACGGAGCGGGCCTGGGCGCGCCTCTCCTGCAATCATGGGGACCAGCATGGCCTATATCCTGCGAAGCCTGGCGGTGATTGGCGTGATCGCGCTGAACTCACCCGTCCATGGCGAGCGATCGGACGATGGCAGCGTCGCGGCGGTTCGCGAAGTGACGAAGGCTGCAACGCAGATCGACCGGCCAGGTGCCATGTCAACCCTCACAGCTGCGCGCGAGGCCGCGCAGATCCTCGCCGGCCTCGATCCGCAGACGCGTCAGCGGTTGATGGAGATGACGGCCGCAGCCGCGACCAGTCGTAGCGAGGGCCGCCGACAGGCTGCCGAGACGTCAACGCGCTGACACGCCACAGGGGGCGCTGGCGCCCCGTGCTTGACGCGGGCGCGAGACGCGCCGAAGACGCACAGCCGGGCCCGGTCACGCCAAGCGTGCCGAGTCTGCCCGCATCGCGGCCTGCACGGACGGGACATGAGCGCCAGCCTCGACGAGATCATCGCCAATTTCGACCTGCTCGAGGAGTGGGACGATCGCTATCGCTACCTGATCGAACTCGGCAAGGGGCTCGAGCCGCTGCCCGACGAGGCCCATAACGAAACCAACAAGGTGCGCGGCTGCGCCAGCCAGGTCTGGCTCGACGCCAGACGCGATGCGGGACCGGGTCCCCAGACCGTTCTGCATTTTCGCGGCGACAGCGATGCTCATATCGTGCGGGGCCTCGTGGCGCTGGCGCTGGCGATCTATTCGGGCCGCAGCGCCTCGGACATCCTGACGACCGACGCCTTCGAAACCTATGAGAAGCTCGGGCTCTCGGCCCATCTGACGCCGCAGCGCTCCAATGGCGTGCGCTCGATGATCGAGCGCATCAAGGCCGACGCCCGCGCCGCCGCGAGCGGTTGATCGCGCACCCACGCGCCGCCGACGCCCGCTCATCCCGCACGTTCCGGCAGCAGATGCGGGCGGGCATTCTCGCCATGCCAGACCGAGATCTTGCCCCTCCTGGGAGAGGACGCCGGATTCAGCCCGTAATGCGCCGCCAGCCCCTTCAGCGCGAGGCGCAGCACGACCTTGGCGGAGCGCGCCGGCCAGCCGCGCTCGCGCTCGACCTGGTCGAGCCCCTTCAGGAAGCCGCAGACATCGATCGCCAGCCCCGACAGATCCGGCCCGAGCCGGTCGCAGGCAAGCCTGACCCGCTGGCGCGCGGCGAGCGCCGAATCGGAGGCTGCCGCCGGCCCGCTGCTGCCGGCGCCACGCCCGTCCGGCGCCAGCGCGGCGTCCCAGTTCATCGTCGTCCTCGGCATCATCCCGGCGAGGGTGAGATCCGACCGGAAGCGCTCGCCCGCGGCGAATTCCTCGTTCGAGAGTTGCGGCCTGCCATCCTTGCCCGGCCTGCGGTGCAGCCATAGCAGCGGGCTTTCGCGCTCATCCAGCGTCACGGTCTGGCGCTCGCCATCGACCAGAACGACCGCCTCGGCCAGCGCCCGCGAGGCCGCGCCGTCGGGCTCTGCCGCGACCAGGCGCCGGCTGTCGCCCTCCCCGGCCCAGGCCGCAAGGCCTTCGGCCAACAAGGGCTCGGCTGCTTCCGGCTGCGCATAGCCCGCACCGAGAGTGGTGCCGCCCTGGTTCCGGTAAAGCGCGATCCGCCCGCACCCCAGGGGCGAGAGGCGGCCGAAGGCGCCTGGCTGGACAAGATGGCGCAGCAGGCGCCGGGCCGCATCGCGGCGCTGATCCTGGTTGCGCGCGATCCCGCTCATGAGCGCATCTCCGCCGGGTTCGCGGGGGAAAGCGACCGCGTCAGCGCGACCAGCCCGGCTTCCAGCGCCGACAGACCAAGCTCGAGCGCCGGATCGTCACGGCGATCCTCGATCAGCGCACAGGCATGGCGGACCGTCGTGCGGTCGCGGCCAAAGCAGATGCCGACCCGGGTCAGCGTCAGGCCAAAGGCGACATGGGCAAGGTACATCGCCGTCTGTCGCGCCAGTGCCGTCGATCGCTGCCCGCGATGACGTGCCCTCAGCTTCGCCAGGGGCACCTGCGTGGTGGCCGCCACCGTGACTTCGGCAAGCCGCGCCAGAGCCGCCTGCCAGATGGGATCGCTGCTGCCGAATCCTGACATGTTCATGATATGTTCTCTGGTTCACGGGCCGGGCGCGGCCACTGTGAGACCATCACTACATGAATATATTCCTATATCAAGCCCGTGTTTCGGATGATCTCGATTTATCCCCGTCGGTGAGGTGTTTCGCGGCGGAGGGATGATGCGACACAAAAAAGGCCGCCCGGATGCGGCGGCCTTTCGATATCCCGATCTCCCGCCGGAGCGGACAATTGCAGCCTCAGCGGCGCTTGCGGCGCTGCTGGCCGAGGCCCATCTTCTTGGCCAGCTGCGAACGCGCCTCGGCGTAATTGGGAGCGACCATCGGGTAGTCCGGCGGCAGGCCCCACTTCTCGCGGTACTGCTCGGGCGACATGTTGTATTGCGTGCGCAGATGGCGCTTGAGCGACTTGAACTTCTTGCCGTCCTCCAGGCAGATCAAATAATCGGCCGTGATCGACTTCTTCACCGGAATGGCGGGCTTGGGCGCCTCAGTTGGCATCACCGGGACAGCACCGCTGACGACGCGACCCAGCGCGGCGTGGACATCGCTAATCAGCGCAGGCAAATCGGACGCGGGCACGGAGTTGTTCGAAACATAAGCGGAGACGATGTCCGCCGTCAGCTCGATGAAATCCGATTCGCCATTGTCAGCCATGTGGCATCACTCCCTGATATAGTCCGTGAAATTCAACGATTGCAGCTGGCACTATCTGCACAGATGCCTGAGGCGAACCCAATCAACAGCACCCAAACATTTCCGAATCGGATGGGTTTGCTGCGGGCCATTTCGACGATGTAATCGATAGCCTACAGCCCCGCAAGTGACGAAGACGCTGCGAATACGATTATCCTCTCGAATTGTTTCTGTCTTTGCCAGATCACGATGGTAACCAGCCGCGGCGCATGGTTGGCTTTTACCCCGGCGCGAGCGTCTTGCCAGCACGCAGCCTGCTCTCTACCTGTCAGAGCCCGTGATGCTGGAGATGTCGTCGATGCGCTCAAACCCCGTTCCAGGCGCGACGCGGCGTTCGCCGCGCAAGGGAGGCGTGCCCCGTGCCGCCATCCGCACCAAGACGACCGAGGTTCACGGCGTCACGCTCAGCGACGATTACGACTGGCTGCGGGCCCCGAACTGGAAGGAGGTTCTGCGCGAACCCGATGCCCTGCCGGCCGACATCCGCGGCTATCTCGAGGCGGAGAACGCCTATGCAAAACGCCTGCTGGCGCCGACACGCGCCCTGCAGCGCAGCCTCGTCAAGGAGATGCGCGGCCGCATCAAGGAGGACGATGCCAGCGTGCCGCAGCCAGACGGGCCGTTCCTGTATTACTCGCGCTACCGGAAAGGCGGAGAGCATCCGCTGATCTGCCGCAGGCCCCGGGCCGGAGGTGGCAAGGGTAAGGCGAAGGGCAAGGGGCGCGAGCAGATCATGCTCGACGCCGACGCGCTGGCCGACGGCAAGGATTTCTTCGATCTCGGCGACACGGCCCATAGCCGCGACCACGGCCTGCTCGCCTGGAGTGCCGACGAGGCAGGCTCCGAACTCTACACCATTCGCGTCCGGGACCTGGCGACGGGTGAGGACCTCCCCGACGCCATCCCGGACACGACCGGCGACATCGTCTGGGCGGGTGACAGCGGAAGCTTCTTTTATGTCGGGGTCGATGCCGACCATCGCCCCTCAAAAGTCTTCCGCCATCGCCTCGGCGAGCGGCCCGAACAGGATACGCTGCTTCATGACGAGGCCGATGCCGGGATGTTCGTCGATATCGACGAGACCCAGTCGGGCTGCTTCCTGCTGATCTCGATCAACGATCACGAAACCTCGGAAATCCGTCTCCTCGATCTGTCGGTGCCCGATGCGAAGCCCCTGACCGTGGCGGCACGGTTGGTCGGGCGGCAATATGACGTCGAGCATCATGACGAGAAACTGCTGATCTCGACCAATGCCGACGAGGCGGAAGACTTCAAGATCGTCAGTGCGCCGGTGGCTGACCCAGCGCCGGCCAACTGGCGCGACCTGATCGCGCACAAGCCGGGCCGGCTGATCCTCAGCCATGTCTGCCTCAAAGGCCGGCTGATCCGGCTGGAGCGCGAGGACGGACTGCCGCGCATCGTTATCCGCGATCTTGAGACCGGTGCCGAGAGCGACATCGCCTTTGACGAGGAAGCCTATGGGCTGGGCATGGATGCCGGCTACGAGTTCGACACCGATACCTTGCGCTTCATCTATGCCTCGATGGCGCGGCCGGCCGAGACATGGGATTACGACATGGCCAGCGGTGAACGCGCGCTGCTGAAGCGGCAGGAGGTGCCCTCGGGCCATGATCCCGCCGCCTACCGCGTGCGCCGTATCTTCGCCGCTGCCAAGGACGGGGCGCAGGTTCCGATCTCGATCCTGCACCGGGCCGATACGCCGCTCGACGGCTCGGCGCCCTGCCTGCTCTATGGCTACGGCTCCTATGGCTCGGCGATGTCGGCCTCCTTCCGGACGCGGCCGCTCAGCCTGGTCGATCGCGGCTTCGTCTATGCCATCGCCCATGTTCGCGGCGGCACCGACAAGGGCCGGCGCTGGTATCTCGACGGCAAGCGCGAGAAGAAGACCAATACCTTCACCGATTTCATCGCCGCCGCCGAAACCCTCGCCGACAACAGCTTCACCACGCGCGGCCGGATCGTGGCGGAGGGCGGCAGCGCCGGCGGCATGCTGATGGGTGCCGTCGCCAACATGGCGCCTGCTCTCTTTGCCGGCATCATCGCCGAGGTGCCGTTCGTGGATGTGCTCAACACGATCCTCGACGACACCCTGCCGCTGACGCCGCCTGAATGGCCGGAATGGGGCGACCCGATCCGCGACGTCACCGCCTTCGAAAACATCCGCAGCTATTCGCCTTATGACAACGTCACAGCCCAGGCCTATCCGCCGATCCTGGCGATGGCGGGCCTCACTGATCCGCGCGTGACCTATTGGGAACCGGCAAAATGGGTGGCGCGGCTGCGCGCGACCATGACCGGGGGCGGGCCGGTCGTGCTGCACACCAATATGGGCGCCGGCCATGGCGGCGCGGCAGGACGTTTCGACTCGCTCAAGGAGACGGCGCTGGCCTATGCCTTCGCCATCCAGGCAGTGGGCGAGGGCTGGCCCGAGGCCAGCCCTGACTGATCAAACGCTAGGGCTGATCAGACCCCAAGCCGACTTTTCTCGCTCGCCAGGTAGATCTTGAGTTCGTCCATCGAGGTGAAGCTGTAATCGCCATCGGGGGTGCGGGCCTGGATCGAGCCATCGGCATAGATGGTGAAATGGGCCTCGCCGACCTGATAGGCGCCGACGATCCCCTCTTCGGAGGCTGCCGGCGGCTCGCCGGCCTCGGACTGCTCGAGCGGCGCTGCAGGTTCCGCCTCCGCCTCGACAGGCGGCGCCGGTTCCGCTTCAAGCGGCGGGCGTTCCTCTACCGCCATCGGCTGGGGCACCTGCGGCTCGAAAATCGCTGCATCCCGCGTCCGCGGCGGCCAGAGCGGCGCCTCGCGATCGGCGATGTCCAATGTCGGCCATAGCGTCGCCGGCTGGGGCTCGCGTTCGTTTGATTCCTGCAATGGCTGCGTCTCGTCGTCGAGCCAGGGCGCGCGATCCTGCGAGGCCGGGGCCATCCAACTCGCAGCCGCAGTGACCTCGTCGACCGCGTTTTCGGCTCGTTCCGCGCGGCTCTCGGAATCCAGCGCCGGGCTGCTGATGTCCGCGAAGGAGGGCTCGATCCGCCCGGTCGGTTCCGCGCCGAGACCCAGACCGGCAAGGCTTTCGCGCAGCAATCCGAACTCGTCGGGCTCGCGAGCCGGCCTGGGGGTCAGCTCGAGCGCCAGCGGATCGACGATGTCGGAGGCGCTGGACGGCGGCGCCGCCAATTCCGTCCAGAGGTCGGGCGGATCGATCTCGGTCTCGGCAGGATTCTCAGCCTGATCCCGATCATCGTCCTTGCCAGGATACGACGTTGCTGAGTCCAGATCGGCATCCTGCACTGCGTCGGTATCGCCCAGCGGCTCCGAAGTCGGCCTGTCGGCGTGAAGAACCGGCCACGTTATCTCCACCGGACTTGCCGCAGACGCCTCAGCCGCCGTCAAGGCGTCGGGATCGATGGATGGGGCCGGGTTAAGGGTCGGAGGAGTCTCCGAAACATCCTCGCGCTCCGTGTCGGCGCGGCGTTCGTCGTCGGTTGCAGCGACGTAGCGCTCTTCAGGGGCGTCCTCGACGGCACCGGCGACGGGATCGAGGGTCTCGGGCGTGTTCGTCGCCGCAGCCCCCTGAGCCGCGAGCGCCTGGCTCACGGCAAGAGCGGCACCGGCGCCGGCGCCGGCGAGAGCGCCAGCCGGCGCCGGGCCCAAGGGCAGCGTGGACATGTCCTGCTCGGCGGCGGGCGCCGTGCGGCGCATCCGGGCATCGTCGCTGGTTGCCGGGGTGCCAACCATTGAGGCCACCGACATCGCCATGGCGGCATTGGCGAGCGAGGCCCTGATGCGCCGCAGTTCCACCAGAACCCATGCCAGGGCCATCATAACGACGCCCACCCCAGCGACGACGGTGCCGATGATGACCTGGGTGAAACCGCGTTCGAGGACCATGTAGGGCAGCCCATCGACGATCGCCGCGGCGCCACCGATAAGGAACGTCGTGCCGAGCAGGAAAAAGATGATGATCACTGTCGGGTCCTCGGCGATGTGCTCGCAAGCAATTCTGGCGGTCGCCCGAGCGAGAGAGCCAATCGCCCTGCCCTGCGATCATGTAACGTATTGAATAACAGAGAGTTTCAATATCAGCCTTCGCTTAACGCGGCGAATCGGGCGGCAGTGAGGCGGGTTTGCGGGCCGGTATGTGGGCTGCGCGACGGTTGAGCGGTTGCCGGTGGGCTGCGGGAGGCTTAACTAATCAAACGAATGGCGGGCGCCTCAGCGGCAGACACCCGGCCCGGGCCGTCCAGCGGCAAGCCATTCTTCGATCACGCGATTTTGCCAGCCCAAGGAGAGGCCCCATGACCTTCACCCTTCCCGACCTGCCCTACGCCCACGACGCGCTGCAGCCCTTCATGTCGAAGGAAACGCTCGAGTTCCACCACGACAAGCACCATCTGGCCTATGTCACCAACGGCAACAACGCGATCAAGGGCACGGAATTCGAGGGCAAGTCGCTCGAAGAGATCGTCAAGGGCTCACACGGCAAGAACCCGGCCGTGTTCAACAATGCCGGCCAGCATTACAACCATCTGCATTTCTGGAAGTGGATGAAGCCCAATGGCGGCGGCGCCATTCCGGGCGCGCTGGAGAAGGCGATCGTCGAATCCTTCGGCTCGGTCGAGAAGATGAAGGAAGACTTCGTCGCCGCCGGCGTCGGCCAGTTCGGCTCGGGCTGGGCCTGGCTCGAGGTCAAGGGCGGCAAGATCGCCGTCTCCAAGACCCCCAATGGCGAGAGCCCGCTGGTCAACGGGGCTTCGCCCATCCTCGGCTGCGACGTCTGGGAGCATTCCTATTACATCGACTACCGCAACCGCCGTCCGGACTATCTCAAGGCCTTCCTCGAGAGCCTGGTGAACTGGGAGTACGTGGCCGAGATGTACGACGCCGCAGCCAAAGCCTGAGCGATTATCAAGCCAATAAAGCGAAACGGGGCCTCGCGGCCCCGTTTATGTTTGGTACCTGGAATTCCGGCGTCCATCCTATAGCCCTCATCCTGAGGAGCCGCGGAGCGGCGTCTCGAAGGATGGTCCAGCTCGCGGGGGAGCCTTCTGGAGCATCCTTCGAGACGCACTCCTGCGGAGCGCTCCTCAGGATGAGGGCTGAGACGACCGCCGAAGGAAAGCTTGCAGACGGTCTCAGGCAGCGACGCTGCGCAGGAACTGGTCGACCGTCGCGCGCAGACGCACGGCCTGGGCGGCAACCTCGCTGGCCGCTCCACGCACCTCCTCGGCCGAGCGACCGGTCTCCTCGACCGAATCGGCGAGCACGCTGAGATCGCTCGATACCGACAGCGAGGAGGAACTCGCCATGGCGACGCCCGACGCGATCTCGCCGGTCGCGATCGCCTGCTGCTCGATCGACGCCGCCACCGAGTTGGCGAAATTCTCGATCGCGCTCATGCGCTCGGCGATGTTCTGGATCGAGCCGACAACCTGGCCGGTCGCGCCCTGAATGGCGGAAACCTGCGAGACGATGCGGTCGGTGGCGTCGGCGGTTTGCGAGGCCAGGCTCTTGACCTCGGAGGCGACGACGGCAAAGCCGCGCCCGGCCTCTCCGGCGCGGGCGGCCTCGATCGTGGCGTTGAGCGCCAGCAGATTAGTCTGGGCAGCGATGTCGCGGATCAGATTGACGACCTCTCCGATGGCACGTGCCGTTTCGTCGAGCGCGCGCACGGAGGTTGCGGCCTCGCGCGAAATCGAGGCAGCCTCGACGATTTCGGTGCGTACGCGCCGGATCTGGAACTCGACCTCTCGGATCGCAGCCCCCATCTCTTCGGCGGCCTGCGCCGCGCTCTCGACATTTCCCGAGGCGCCATGGGCGTTGTCGGCGGCGCGCGCGGCGCGCCCCGATGATTCGGCCGCCACGCGCGCAAGCCCGTCGGAGGCCTCGCTCATGCGGTCGGCATTGCTCTTGAAGGCTTCGAGCGCGACGCCGACCTTGCCGCGGAACAGGCCAATCGCCTCATCGACATCCTGCTGATGCTGGCGGCGCTGCGCCTCCGTGACGTGCTGCTTTTCCTGCAACGCGGCGCGTTCGGCCAGACGCAATTTCAGAATGCCGAGCGCATGCGCGATCGCGCCGATCTCGTCGCGGCGGGCGAGCGCTTCGATCGGGGTGTCGAGCTGGCCATCCGAGATGCTGACGATCGCCTGCGTCATGTTCTTGAGGGGCTTCATGGTCCGCGACAGCGAAATCCAGAGCAGCGGCCCCAGAACCAGCAGGATCAGGATGCCGAAACCGATCGTGGCGATCTGCTCGAACGCCGCCCGTGCGATGAGGCGCGATTTGTCGAAACGCAGCGCGATGTAGCCGATCTGCTTCTGGTGGCCGCCCACGCGGACAACATGCAGCCTGGTCACGAAGGTTTCGTCCTCGATCTCCGCCGTGGCAGTGTCCTTCATGATCTCCCAGGGATCGCGGCCAAACAGGGCCGTGACCCAGCGAGGCGTCATGGCCAGGCGCGCGCCTTCGCTTTCTCCGGCACTTGCCAGCGTGGTCAAATCATCGGCGACGAAACCGGCCTCGAAATCGGGGTCGCGGCGCAGCGAGTCGAGAATATAGCCCAGCGTATTGGTGTCGCGGGCCAGGATCAGCGACGGCGAGGCATTGACCACCATCAGCGTCAGGGCCTGCATCTTCTGTTCGAGGTCGTCGCGCGTCTTGGCATCGTTGTAGCGGGCCGCCGCGAACACCACCAACATGATCGCGATCGCGACGATGGCAACCGCCGCCGCCGCGATCTGGCTGCTGAGCGAGCGCCCCGATCTGCGGAAGGGTGCGCTTGCCGGCGCAGCGGTCTTGATCCCGGCTGCTCGCTTGAACCAACTCATTTGCGCCCAACATCCCCGAAAGCGGCGCCGTCGAGCGAGTGCCGCCGAGTCAACCTCGCGTGACGATGCCCCGGTCTGGTAAATATTCGATTGCCGCGCCGCTCGATCAACGCAGTTGGGCGAAACGCACCATCGCCAGCCCGGATGGCACGAAAGCCGCCAGACCCGCATGCTCGATCGGTCGGGTGGCGATCACTGGATCGAGCCTGGCGAGCTCGTCGTCGATGAAGCCGGGATGGCACATCACGAGATGGGCCGGTCCTGGCCGCAGCAGGAAACGCTCGAGATCGGCGCTGAAATCGCGGCCTGCATCGAAGGGAGCAACGCCCGCGAAGCCGCGATTGACCGGAATGCCTCGCCGCAGGGCCGCCCCACGGAAGCCCAGCGCGAGCGCTGCGATCGTCAGCGCCTTGCCGACCGCGACGCCGCGCGCCCGGATCGCCACGGCCGAATCGGCCGGGTCCCGCAGATAGACGCTGCCGGGCGCATAGCGGCTCGTGACGGCATCCAGCACGCTCTTGCGCACGCCTGGTAGCACATGGACATGCTGGTGGCCGTCGATGAAATCCGGCGCGCGGCCGAGCCGGTCCTCGAAGGCGTCGAGCTGGCGGGCGATCTC
>NZ_LJHQ01000015.1 GCF_001295925.1 Allobosea sp. AAP35
CTGAAAGGCCTCACGCCTTATGAGTTCATCTGCAAGCGCTGGGCTGCTGAATCTCATCGCTTCAGGCTAAGCCCGCTCCACCAGATGCCGGGACTAAACATCTAAACATCTAGCTTGACGCGCGACACCGTGCGGTTGAATAGAACCGCCTCGCCTCGAGCCGTCCCGCAGACTTGGGAGCTTCGCTTGGCGAGATCAATCGCCAGAACATGGACGTCGGACATGAGCTCCTCCTCAATCGCGCCACCATGGCGATGAGCGGCAATCTTACGACGCCGCGCGGAGGGGGCATCCACCCCATCAGTTCAGGTCACCCACAGCCTGCTTCAAAACGAACGCGATCTGCGCCTCGGTGAACTTCGATGCCTTCATGGAACTCTCCTCGACTCGATCGCGGGATCATAAACGGATAATTCCAGTTCAGACTGGCCGCGTTTAGGGGAGCACGTCACCTTCTGCGCGTCCGAGAACTTCGAATCTTTCATCGCTTTCCGCTCCTCCCAGCAATGGGAAACGATGCGGAAAACTCTAACCCAAAGCGATCCAGTTTTAAGGGCTGAGATCAACCCGAGTTGTTGAACCTACCCATGGAGTTCGCGTGAGATTCGAATGAGATACTGGCCATAGTCGCTCTTGGCGAGCTTCTCTCCGAGCAGCGTCAGTTGCGCTGCTGAGATCCATCCCTGCCTCGCGGCGATCTCTTCCGGGCAGGCGATGCGCAGGTCTTGACGGCTTTCTAGTGTGCGGACAAACTCGGCAGCTTCCAGCAGGCTGTCGGGAGTGCCGGTATCGAGCCAGGCGAAACCGCGGCCCATCGATTCCACCGAAAGTGCGCCGCGCTCCAGATAGATGCGGTTCACATCGGTTATCTCGAGTTCGCCACGCGCCGAAGGCTTCAGGGTGCGCGCGATCTCCACGACTTCGGCATCATAAAAGTAAAGGCCTGTGACGGCCCAGTTTGACTTGGGCACCAAGGGCTTTTCCTCAATTGAGATCGCCTTGTCGGATTGGTCGAACGCTACGACGCCGTAACGCTCGGGATCGCGGACACGATAGGCGAAGACAGTGGCGCCGATGGTACGCGTCTGTGCCCGCGCCATCATCTCGGGGAGAGAGTGGCCATAAAACAGATTGTCGCCGAGGATCAAGGCGGATGGCTCGTCGGCGATGAAATCTGCGCCAATTAGATAAGCCTGCGCCAGACCACCGGGATCCGGCTGCTCAGCATAGGAAAAGTTCATTCCCCAATTGGCACCGTCCCCAAGCAATCGTCTGAAATTCGGCAGATCGTGCGGCGTCGAGATAACTAAGACGTCACGGATGCCAGCGAGCATCAGCGTCGACAGTGGATAATAGATCATCGGCTTGTCATATACGGGCAGGAGCTGCTTTGACATTGCGAGCGTCATCGGATGTAGCCGCGTGCCGGAGCCGCCGGCAAGGATTATACCCTTCATCGTTACCTCTGATCCCCTAAAAGTCGCGTGATGCAAGGGCCGAGCGAGCTCCGCCACTCCGGCAGATGCACGCCATGTGCTTGCGCGAGCTTGCTGCAGTCGAGCCTAGAATTCGCAGGTCGGCGCGCCGGTGTCGGATAGTCGGAGGTCGCGATACGCTTGACCGCGACCGGCTTACCGCCGTGCCGTTGCCGCTCGGCAAAGATCGCCTCCGCAACATCGGCCCAGACGGCCTCACCAGCCGCGCTCATATGGAACACGCGGCGCAGCGAGGGATCGTCCGCCCGTTCGGTCAGGTTCCGCGCAACAGTGAAGATTGCGTCGGCGATGTCCATTGCGCTGGTCGGGCATCCAATCTGATCGGCAACGACACCGACTTCGTCGCGCGTCTCGGCCAGACGCAGCATTGTCTTGACGAAATTCTTGCCGAAGGGGCTGTAGATCCAGGCCGTCCGCAGGATGACGTGGTTTGCGGTGAAAGCCGCAACCGCCTGTTCACCGGCCAACTTGCTCACGCCATAGGCAGAAATTGGTCCGGTAGTGTCGTCCTCGCGATAGGGTCGGTCTAGCGTTCCGTCGAAGACGTAATCGGTCGAAAGTTGGATTACAGGAATGCCGAGGGCAGCGGCGGCGCGTGCCACCTCGCCGGCCGCCTCGCTATTGACGCGCATTGCAAGATCGGGTTCGCTTTCGGCCTGATCCACCGCCGTATATGCGGCCGCATTGACGATCACGTTTGGCTTAGCGGCGCGCAGCGCAGGCGCAACCGTTTTCGGGTTGGCGAGATCGAGGTCCGGGCGGCGGATCGCAATAACTTCAAAACCAACTGGCACGCGCTCCAGCATGGCGCAGGCGACTTGCCCGGTAGAACCGGTGACGGCTATACGGAAGGTCATCAGTCGAAATAACGTTGCATTTCAGCAAAGCGCGGATGCTTGCGGTCCTTATCGGACAGTATGAGATCCGAGACCGGCAGGCTCCAATCGATGCCTAAATCCGGATCGTCAAAGGCTATACCGCGGTCGTGCTGCGGCGCGTAAGGCGCCGTGACCTTGTAGAGAACCTCGGTGTCCGGCTCCAGTGTGACGAAGCCGTGGGCGAAGCCGACAGGTACCAGGAGCTGCTTCCAATTGACGGCCGAGAGCTCAACCGCAACATACTTGCCAAAGCTCGGGGACGTGGCGCGGATATCCAGGGCGACATCGAGGATGCGGCCGCGCGTGACTCGCACCAGCTTGTCCTGTGCCAAGGGCTGAGACTGGAAATGCAGGCCGCGCAACGTTCCGACCTGCCTCGATAGCGAGTGGTTGTCCTGGACGAAATCGAGTTCGAGCCCGACATCGGTAAAGGCGTTCCGGTTCCAGGTCTCCGAAAAGAAGCCGCGATGATCCCCAAACTTCTTCGGCGTGAAAATCTTGACAGCGGGGATCGCCGTGCTCTCAACGATAAGCATACTCTTACCTCCGCTCAGGCTTCGCCGAGGCGTTCGCCACGATAGACGCTGGAGCGGATGTCGCCCCACCATTTCGGATTGGAAAGGTACCATATGACGGTACGGCGAAGCCCAGTTGCGAAGGTATCCTTTGGCCTCCAGCCTAGCTCTCGACCAATCTTGCCGGCATCAATCGCATAGCGCGCGTCATGGCCGGGTCGATCGGTCACATAGGTGATCAGGCGCTCCCGCGGTCCCTTCGGATCGGGCCTAAGCTCGTCGAGAATGGCGCAGATCGCCTGGACCACCTCGACATTGGTCTTCTCGTTGTGCCCGCCGATGTTATAGCTCTCCCCGAGCTTGCCGACGGTGGCTACGGTCAGCAGCGCGTCGGCATGATCGTCGACATAGAGCCAATCACGAACATTGAGTCCGTTGCCGTAGATTGGCAGCGGCTTGCCCTCAATTGCATTAATGATCATCAACGGGATCAGCTTCTCTGGGAAATGGTAGGGCCCATAATTGTTCGAGCAATTGGTCATGACCACCGGCAGTCGGTAGGTGTGGTGCCACGCGCGGACGAGATGATCAGAGGCTGCCTTGGAGGCCGAGTAGGGTGATTTTGGCTGATAGGCCGTATCCTCGCGGAAGAAGCCATCGGCTCCCAGCGAACCGAAGACCTCGTCCGTTGAGATGTGATGAAAGCGGAAGCGCGCCTGACGCTCGTCTGGCAGCGTGCGGAAATGGCGAAGTGTTTCCTGCAGCAGCGCGAAAGTGCCGACGACGTTGGTCTCGATGAAGGCTGACGGTCCGTCAATTGAGCGGTCGACATGGCTTTCGGCGGCGAGGTGCATGACGATATCTGGTTGAAAATCAGCGAAGATCGCCTTCATCCGCTCACCGTCGCCGATATCGGCCCTTTCGAAACGGTAGCGGTCGCTACCGGCGACCGATCCAAGTGAGGCAAGGTTTCCAGCATAGGTCAATTTGTCGACGACGCAAACATCGTGCTCGGTCTCACCGATCAGCTTGCGCACCACGGCCGACCCAATGAAGCCGGCGCCGCCCGTCACGAGAAATCTTAAAGGCATTCACTGCAATCCTGAAACGAAAAAAGGAAGAGACCAATGAAGGCCGAGATGCTGGTTGGATACTTTGAATATCGGCGAAATTTTAGTGCCCGCCGTCGACGAAGCGCTGGAATTCGGCAACAGCCTTTCCTAGAAACTCCTTGATTTGCGATGTTGCTGTTGTTTTAACGCCCTCTACGATCCAAACGCTGGGAAAGCCGTTTGTGACCGTATATCCGCCGTGCTCCTCAATGCCAGCAAGGAAGCTGTCGGAACTCTCGCCATACGAGTGAAATGAAACCTCACTGAACCCGGCGGCCTTGAGCGCATCTTCCAGCATTGGCTTCGACCATAGAAACTGATGTCCCCATCCATGAAACGCTCGATTGATTTTGAACGTATCGGAAATCGTTCTTTCCCGATTATCGGCTGTTGCATCGAAATGAGTAGCTAGCACCCACTCAAGGGAGGGCGTTGAGAGACGGATGCGCCCTCCGAGGTTCATGACAGAGTGAGCATTCGATAGGAAAATTGCAGCATGATCGAGACGGAGATGCTCCAGAAAATGCTCTCCATAGACGTATTGAACGTCAGAGTATCCCGTCCAGGGTTCGACTACATCACGGGCCTCATCTATCCCCTTGAACGATCGGAGATCGATATTCCACCAGTTAGGCTTGAGTGCTTTCGGGCCGCACCCGACATGTATACGTTTCCGAAGAACGGTATCTGGCGGCCTAGGTTCAACGCCTTCAAGGCCGAATTTGGCTTGACTCATTTCTATGATCCTAATTCAAATGAGAAGGATGGAGCATAAAGATTAATCCAGGTCTAGCCGTTTCGATTTTGACCGACCCATTAAATCTTTGATAACCGCCAACAATTGACCCGCCCGTTGATCGAAGGAATGCTTCCGAGCAATCATATTGGCTACTTTCAGTCGCGATTTTTGGTTGTGATTGCGAGCGAGCAGGATAGACTGAACGCGTTCTCGCAGGTCGGCTGGATCCGAGTAGGTCTGAACGGCGCTCCCGAACACTTGAGCCATTCCGCAGTTTTGGTCAGAAATACAGCTGCCGCCAGCCGCCAAGACGTCAAAAATACGATTTGACACGAGTCCAGCTTCTGACATCGACGGCCAGTGATCATTAAGAACAACGCCGGCCGAGGCGTACCAGCGAGGCAATTCTTCGTTGGGGATGTGTGTCCCCCTGACGAAATTACTTGGTATCAGGCCCGACCAACCTTCGCCATAGACATTGATATCCAGCCCCGCCGCAATGGCATCCGACACTATCGGGCGCATGACGCCGCGAGAATTACCTACGAACAGTACATCCGGCGCGTCAGCCAGCCGCTCGACATCCGGCCTGAAGCGATGAGTATCGGTGCACTGAAGCGCAAGAGAAGCCTCTATACCACGGGCGCAGAAGTCGCGAGTAAGAAGTTCAGATGCAGCAAAGACATGATCGAATTTCCGACATTCGTCAACGCTTACTTTATCGGGATGACTGATCAGCCAAAGCAAATTGTACTGGTGTGCGTGCATTGTCGCACGGTTAAGCCCACGTAACACAAGAGACACATCTGCTGTTGCTGCAACTTTGCTGTCCCATTCATCAAGGAAGAAAATGCCAGAGCGTACGCCGAGATGGGCAAGGCTGCGGCGCAGCGCTTCTGCGAAATGATAATCGCCCCACTCGTCCTTCGTCTGCCGCTTTGGCGCAGCGATCTTGATGGCAATCGAAGGCTCTCGCTTTCCAGCTTCGCGAAGATAATGTATCACATCTCTCGCACGGTGATCATAAGTATGCTCCCCTCTGGCTATCGCTTGAAGTTTGGCAACCTTGGCCAGGCGAGCCTCCTCGTCACCAAGATAACTTGACAGAAGCGCGTGTAGCTCCTGAGCGGAGGAGTAGGTTGGCAAGGCGCCGCTAAACGCCTCTTGAGCGCCGATCAGGCCGTTGGTAATCGGCAGCGCGCCAGCCGCGATCGCATCGAAGACACGGCTGTTGACTGAACCGCTTGCTATTGTGACATGGTTCGCATCGTCGATCACTATGCGGGTGCTCGCATAAACGCGCGGCATCTCCGTATAGCGGAGCGAGCCAAACGCGTAGGGGGCGAACGCCGGATCCTGGCTCCAACCGGCGCCGAACACTCGAAAGGTACCGGCGACAGCCTCTGGTAGCAGGTTCACAGTGATTTCGCGATGCACCCCCCAGCGCGAACCCGTGAAGCAGTAGTCGCTGGCGTAGTCAGGATCAGCCTCCGCCTGCGCAAAACGATCCCAATTCGTGGCAATCCGAAGTAATCGAGCCTTAACCCCAGTCATTTGTTCAAAGCGAGCGCGCTCAAGCTCGGACGAATACCAAATGTCATGCGCATATTGCCAGTTGTTGCTTTCCACAAAACGCTCAAAATTGTTTCGAACCCAGAACACTACATGGCAAGCTGATGATAGATTTTCGTATTTGCGAACATCGAAGTCGTCACGCATGCTTATTACGATGTCTGCGCCATCTACGTCGATAATGCCTTTGGCGTCGGGTGCGACAAACCGGATTTCACAGCCTGTGAGCTCCTTTGCCAACGAAGCGGCAAGCTCCTGAGCCGTAAACACGTCTCCAGCCAACGTGTCCTCGGCGAGCGAGGTGACGAGAAACGCGAACTGGACGGGGTAAGCGGTCAGATGGGACCGCGTAAGTAGATTCTCACGAAGTCGCCGGTGGACGCCCCGCGCATGCGCATTCTGTACTATCTCGCGGTTCCGCGCCTGAGTTCGAGCGAAACTCGAGTCCTTCTGGCCAGCCTGTGCGCGAGAAAACCCACGCAGGTGAGCAAGGGCGACCCGATTGTCACATAGAATCATACCGCCAGCGTCGCCAATGCGCAAACAAAGATCGACGTCTTCGTGTCCGTAGAAGTAGCGTTCATCGAAGCCGCCGATGGCTATAAAATCCACGCGGCGCATCAGCAACGCTGCTCCCGTGACGGCAGGCGTTCGGATCACTTCCCTCGAAACTGTGTTCGCAAACGGCGAGCCCCTTAGTTCATACATCCTGGGCTGGCCGGACGTGTCGCGCAGGAACACACCGAGGTGTTGGTCAGCGCTCTTCTCGATAAGGCTGTCGAGATAGTCGCTCCATCGGTCGATCAGGCGAACTCCAACCGCCTTAACATGCTTCTGCGAAAAATGGGAAACAAGAACAGGTATTATATCTTCGACAAAAACAGTGTCATTGTTAATAAAGAAAACTATATCAGCGTTGGATTGAGACACTCCAAAATTGTTCGAAGCCGAAAAGCTCCCGTTGTAGCCCCTCTCAATGAATTTTATATTTAAACTGCCACCAAAAACTCTGCAGACGTCAGCGGAATTATCTGTTGAAACATGATCTACTACTATGATTTCGAAATATTTGTAAGTATTAATTGATAGTATACTTTCGAATAGCGCACGCAATAGGGCGGCGCCGTTCCGATTCAGGATAATCGCAGCAACGCTGGGCTGATAGTGCGAATCGTGCGATGGCGGCGCTTCGACGAGGTCGGATAGCAGCGCGTCAGCTTCCGATCGGTGCTGAAGCATACCCGCAGCGGGCGGCGGAACCGCACGGGCGGGCGATTGAGCAACAGGCTCGGGCGACCGTACTCGCGCCTGCAGCAGGAGGCCCTCGGGAAGACCAGGCGCCACTTCGATCTCAAACGCGTGCGTGCCGGCGGTTCCAAATGCCGCCGCGAGATCCGGCCGAAAGCGCGATGCAACGCCGCTTCCCAGGATGTCCTCGCCGTGTAGAATATCGACGACAAGTTTCGCCGCCGGCGTGGATGGGTTTTGAGCCCATCCCGCCACAAGGCCACGGCGCACCGAGTCGAGACGTAATTTCGGGCCGTCATCGGACGCTTTAAAGTCCTCTTCTGTAACCAGATGCTCTTCGGCGGCGCCATTCGTCGTGGATGACGACCGAGCCAGCGGGATTGTGCTCCACATCGGACAAAACGTTAGCACATCGACAACATCGGCCGTGCATTTAACCTCACCGTGGTATTCAAACTCGACGGAGCCTTTTTTATTCGTCCGAGCAACTGTTGTTATCGGAGAAATCGCGAATTCGAATCCATCACTCAGCGCACGGATAAACGGCTTTGTCGTAAGCCCCTCCGAGTCTGTAAAAGTAGCCTTGAACAAGCAACCAGTCGATGTGCGTTCGATTGCCTGGACAAGTCCATTGAACCGCGCGGAGTATGCTAACTCAAGCACGCCGCCGGGGGGGTCGAGACCAACGGTGGCCGCCTCTACGATCACGCGCCGAAAATCAGTAGGCTTCGAGGGGTCGGGAAAAGATAATGGGATGTCAAACAGCGTGGCGCCGTCTTCCCGGATCCCATTAGGGGTGACGATTCCCGACCAGACTGCTTCGCCATCAACGAGAAGCCGTACTTTGTGATGCAGGCCACCAGTCGGGTCTAATGCGATTAGCCTAACTCCGCGACGGTGCCTGTGGAGACCGGGCAAGAGGGGCGCGCGCGCGGCCGCAGTGGGTCGTCGCGCAGAGACCATTTCAGGCGCCGAAACGGGAGTATTTGCAAAGGGCTGCGGCTTGGATGTCGCATCAGGAGACTGGTTTGAATGCAAGGCGAGAAGGAGATCAATCTCACTAGCGATGGCAGCGTTGCCCGTCATATCGTGCAGGCGTCGAAACTGCTCGATTGCTCTTTCTTCGCCGAGACGCTTCAACAGATGGGCCAAATGAAGGATCGGGTCCGGATCATTCGGCGCCAAGCTAATGGCCCGGTCATAGGCTTCGACTGCCTGCTTATGCGCGCCCTTCTCTTTCAGCGCGTGCGCATATTGAACCCAAACCCACGCCTCACTTTCGCTCAGGGCGACCGCCTCTGCGTAAAGAGCAGCAGCTTCACTCCATTGCCCCTGATCGCGAGCGCTGTCCGCTCTTCTGATGAGCGCATTAAACTGCGACTTACCGAGAGTACGAATAAAAGGATTTTTGAAAAACTTCATTCGTTCAGACCTCGGATATGCTTAAGTTGAGGAGCGCGCCGTTGTAATACTTGCTCGCGGCCCGCATGTACGAGGCCGGCAGCATAACACCTCAAGACTGACTTGAGTCTACAAGTGCATTCAAACCGTAGCCAGCGCCACAGCGTAGTGCGTCTCTCCTTGCTCGGCGAGCGCTTTATCGAGCAAAAGCGCAGTGTGAAGCAAAGATGCCTCCTTATCCTCATCTATATTTGCAAGGACGTCGTTGAGTCCGAGATGATAGATCACTCCACCTGTCATGCAGGTTTCGGCCTCCGGAAAAACGCGTTGGAGCGCGGCAAGGATGCGGTCGCTGTCCGCGGCTTCCGACGGGTCGATCGCCATGAGCTTCTCGACCGACGGGCGCCTAACTTCTCTGGAGAGAGCCCTTTGCGGATCGGTAGGATGACGGAGGTACTCTGGAGGCAGTGCGTTGCGGAAATCAGTCGCATACCTCAGGCTTCGCTCCGACCATTGGAATCGAGACGGGCCCACAAAGTCATCCATAGCAAAGAGCCCGCCCTCCTGCAGTCGCCCCCGGCTCCAATCGAGAGCTAGGTTCACGTCAGGCATGTGGTGCAGCGAATTGTTCCAGTAGACGAGGTCGAAATCTACGTCCAAGCATTGCGCGAAGGCGTCCGCCTCGTGGAAGAGCATCCGATTAGCTAGCCCCTTCGCTTCTGCCTGTTGCCGGCCTTGCCGGATTCTCTCGGCACTTATTTCGTACAAGTGGAACTCGGCGACGATTCCCGCGGCAACGAGGCCAGCTTCTTTTACCCCGGTTCCGCAGCCGACCGAGACCGCTTTCCGAAACACCGAGCCTGGTCGCTTGCGTTGGATCAATTCATGGAAACCGGTATGCGCTCCGAGTGCGGGCGTACCCGTCAGCAATCGGTTGATGTGGCGCACCACGATCGGGCTCTGCCACCACCTCACACGAGGCGGAAGCGGGGTCAATGACCGCTCATTCCAGTACGCTGCTGCTGTTTGAATCGAGCTTGTCATCATCGATTCTCCTCCGGCACGAAAGCAGCGCTTGGACAGCGCCTTCGTTTCCACTGGGAGTGAGTCGATTGTCAAGAGGTGGCTGGCGGCGGCTGGACTCCGCAGGTGTCGAGGCTACAATATTTTTGCCTTTAGGGTTCGGACTCATAACCAGTAGCTGACGGTTGCTGCGATGCAGACGGCGGCGAGGAAGTCGACGGCGAGGCGGTCGTATCGCGTGGCGACGCGGCGGAAGTCCTCGAGGTGGCAGAACATCCGCTCGATGGCGTCGCGGTCGCGGTAGAGGACCGGCGAGAAGCAGTTTTTCCAGCGCCGGTTGGCCTTGGGCGGAATGGTCGGCATCGTGCCGTTCACCTCAACCTGGCGACTGACGTTGCCCCTCTGAGATAATCCAGCTTGAAATTCGCTCTGGCCCACCCCGAGGACCAGAGCATAAAGCGCTGTCGCTTTTCCGAAGAACAGATCATCAGCATCCTGAAGGAACACGAGGCCGGCGTCACGGTCTCGGATCTGTGCCGCAAGCACGGCGTCAGTGATGCGAGCATCTACAAGTGGAAGGCCAAGTTCGGCGGCATGGATGTCTCCGAGGCCAAGCGCCTGCGGGCGCTGGAGGACGAGAACGCCAAACTGAAGCGGATGCTGGCGGACGCCATGCTCGACAACGTCGCCCTGAAGGACCTGCTGGGAAAGAAGTGGTGACGCCCGCCGAGATGCGGAACGCCGTCGCTCATCTCGTGGCCAACCACGGGATGAGCGAACGACGGGCGTGTAAAGCCACCGGCTTCTGCCGCATGACGATCCGCTACGAGACCACGCGGCCGGATGATCGCGGCTTGCGCGAGCGGCTGACGGAGCTCGCCCGCGAACGCCGTCGCTTCGGATATCGCCGCCTGCATGTACTGCTCCGGCGCGAAGGCCTGGTTGTCAATCACAAGAAGCTGTTCCGGCTCTACCGCGAGGAGAGGCTCGGCGTGCGGCGGCGCGGCGGGCGAAAGCGTGCCCTCGGCACGCGCGCTCCGATGTTGGTTCCGCTGCGCCCGAACGAGCGCTGGAGCCTCGACTTCGTATCGGATCAACTGACCGATGGCCGCCGCTTCCGCATTCTGACGATCGTCGACGACTGCACCCGCGAGAACATCGCGCTGATCGCCGACACGTCGCTCTCGGGTCTGCGAGTGGCAAAAGAACTTGATCGGCTGGTCGCGATCCGCGGCATGCCGAGGATGATCGTCAGCGACAACGGAACTGAGCTCACGAGCAACGCGATCCTGCGCTGGCCGACCAATCTCGTGTCGAGTGGCACTACATCGCGCCGGGAAAGCCGATCCAGAATGCCTTCATCGAGTCGTTCAATGGCCGTCTGCGCGACGAACTCCTGAACGAGACGCTGTTCACCACGCTCGCCCAGGCCCGGGTGCTGCTCAGCCGTTGGCGTGCCGACTACAACGACGCCCGTCCCCATTCCGGGCTTGGCTGGCAGACCCCGGCCGAGTTCGCCCGCACCTTCCCGCGTCGTGAGACGGCGCTGCGCAACCCGACCAGCTCCGCGCCGTCTCCCGCCGCTCACCCCGCCCCGCAGGGCAATCTAAACCGTCAGAGCGAACTCAGGATTGGATAAAAGCTGGGGGCAACGTCACGACGAATGGCATTGCTGTCGTAACCCTTGTCGCCATGGAGGATGCGCGCTGGCGGCATCTGCGTCATCAGGGCCGATCCGGCCGTGCAATCAGCGACTTGTCCGCCGGTGAGCAGGAAGGCGATGGGTCGACAGTCGCGATCGGTCAACGCGTGGATTTTGGTCGTGCGCCCGCCGCGCGAGCGGCCGATGGCCTGGCAGCGCTACTCCCCCTTCTCCACCCGAGGCCGAGCGATGCGCCTTCACGGCGGAGGAATCGACGAGCACCTGGGCCGGAGGACCGCCGGCACTCGCCAGGGCATGGAAGAGATAGACCCAGACGCCCTTGGCCGCCCAGCGGACATAGCGGTTTTAGAGCGTCTTGCGCGGCCCGTAATCGGGCGGCGCATCGATCCACCGGCCGCCGGACTTCAAGACATGCACGATGCCGCTGATCACCCGGCGGTCGTCAACACGCGGCTTGCCACGCGTATCCGTTGGCAAATGCGGCTCGATCCGCGCAAACTGTGCGTCCGTCAGCCAGAAACGATCCCGTCCATCCATGCTTCCTCCCGGAAGCCGTGAATCACACCGAGCCGGCGGTGCCAATCATTTTATGGGTCCGGACCCAAAGATGCTGAACGGGACCGGCTTCCTTGATAACGTGATCGCGACGTTCCCCTATGCGATCCACACGGTCCTGACCGACAACGGGATGGCCTTCGCCGACCTGCCGAAGAACCGCAACAGGATCTCCCGACAGTGGGGACCACGTATGTTCGACCGCCTCTGCCTCGCTAACGGCATCGAGCACAAGCTGACCAGGCCCTACCACCCTTGGACGAATGGCCAGGCCGAGCGGATGAACCGCACGATCGAGGATGCAACGACCAAGGTCTTCCACTAACTCGATCTTGACAGCTCGAAGGCCCATGTCGTGGCCTTCGTCACCGCCTACAACTTCGCCAAGCATCTGAAGGCTGTGCGATGGCGAACGCCATACGAGTCCATTTGTCAGGCATGGACGAAAGACCCATCACCCTCCAACATCGACCCGCGTCACCTCACCCAGGACCAAACACCTAGCCTGCAGCGGGTTTTGTCGGCCGCAAGAACATGATATCCTGAAACCAATACTTCACTGGTCCATCAAAACCCACTTTGTCGAACTGACTGCGAAGCCATGTTTCATCATACGCAATTGCATGCAGTGGGTCTTTGGTCGAGTGGAAGCGGCAGTGCGGTGACATCGTATGAGGAAAGTTAAAACTGCGCAATGCGGGACTGCCGGTCAGGAAGAACGTAGCAGCAACCAACGTATTGTCCCCGCTCACACCCCTAATCGCATTCAAGTATGATACAATATCGTCTTGATACATATGCGTAAAAACACTGAGTATCAAGACAAGATCGGGCGTAAAATCGACAAAATCTAGATCAAAATCGCCTGCTTTCACAGAGCCACCAGTGTTGTATCGGCCGTTGTGAATATCGATGTGCTTGAATTCGAACGCTGGCATAGCCTTTGTGAAATTAGATTGGAGCCAAGCAATAGGCTTTTCGAGAACATCCACGCCCAGATACCTGCCGCGGAACCCCCGGCGGGCTAGCGCATGCGCCAATCGCCCGTAACCGCAACCGATGTCGAGCACCGAAGCAAGGGGTTGATTTAGCCGGTCCCAGATGTGATCGAGCATGATGTCGCCGTTCGAGATGAACGTCTCTGGCGTCTCGCCCATGAACATCATTGATTGGGGCGGGATAGGGAAATACATCGCTGCCATTCCTTTTTAGCAAGCTCTCGGCGACCGCTTTCGAGTAGTAACCCTCTGCGTCATCCCGCGCCCGCCCGCAAGCGCTGAATTTGCCTTCGCCGCCTTCGGGCGCTCTTTCATGTCCCGAGCATTACCGGTGACAAACGCTGAGCTATAGCGCGCTGATCGCGCTCGGCTTCGATCTGGGACGAGATGACGAGCGGATCGGCGACAGGACCATGGTTGCGGCTCGCCTTCCGGGGCGAATACGGCCTCGTCGTCGACGGCATCGCCCGCCGGCAGACCATCGCCACGGTGAAGCAGGCGCTCGCTGCCCGAAGCTCGTCCCGCCTGAACCGGACAGGAGTGCTATGGGCGCGCCGGCGCCGGCGTCACAGAGCCTCGGCGACGGCGCAGCCGATTGCGGAGATCATCTAGGCTTACTGTGTCACAAAATTGGGGATTTATGTAAGGATTGAGATCTACCCTCGTGGAGAGCGGGCATGGATCTAGGATCGGATGTTGCGGGAGTGAATTGCCGTTCGCGGCGTTTGTCGAGAGGCTGGCGGCGGTCTTGGGGCATACCGACCGGGTCGGCCCGATGAAGGCGTATTGCACGGGACTGATGCTTCCCGGGGATCGCAAGAGCGTCAAGCCGATGACCGCGCAGGTGGAGCCGGGACGCTGAACCGCCCCTAGATTCCTGGACGCCTTCTTCCCTAAATTTCAGGCAAGGAGGCCCCGATGGGCAAAGCGAACTTCACCGAGGACTTCAAGCGCGACGCGGTCCTTCAGGTCACTGAGCGAGGCTACCCGGTGGCCGAGGTCGCCGCTCGCCTGGGGATCAGCGAGTACTCGCTTTATGAGTGGAAGAAGCGATACGCAAAGCCGGCTGCGGCGACCCGCGATGACGATCAGGCCGCCGAGGTCCGCCGCCTGAAG
>NZ_LJHQ01000016.1 GCF_001295925.1 Allobosea sp. AAP35
GTCGTGAGCGACCGCAATGTCCGGCGCACCGGCGCAGCCGATGGCGTCGAAGAGTTGGCCGCCAGCATCCTTGCCCACGGGCTGTTGCAGCCGCTGCTTGTTGTAGCCCGCGAGGACGGACGCTATGGCGTCATTGCCGGCTCACGCCGGTTGACGGCGTTGAAGCTGCTCGCAAAGCGCAAAGCGCTGCCGCGCGGCTTCACCGTCCCGGTGATGGTGATGGAGGCTGGCGAGGAAGAGAGTCTGGCCGAGAACGTCGTGCGGATGCCGCTGCACCCGGCCGATCAGTTCGAGGCGTTCCGCAGGCTGGAGCTATCGGGATTGGGCGCAGCCGAGATCGCGGCGCGCTTCGGTGTCTCGCTTCGGACAGTGCGGCAGCGGCTCGCGCTTGGGGCAGTGTCGCCCCACTTGATGCAGGCCTATCGCGAGGGCGAACTGACCCTTGCCCAGCTTGAAGCCTTCACCGTCACCGACGATCCGGTGCGGCAGGACGAGGTCTATCAGGGGCTCGGCTCGTTCCGGGAGCCGTGGCGGATCAGGGCGGCGCTGACGCAGGCCGATGTCTCGGGTCGGGACCGGCGCGTCCAGTTCCTCGGGCTCGACGCTTATGAGATCGCGGGCGGCGGCGTGCTGCGCGATCTGTTCTCGACCACCGACGAGGTCTGGCTGACCGATGTCGCGCTGCTCGACCGACTTTGCCTCGGCAAGCTCGGCGAGATCGCGAACGGGGTCCGGCAGGAGGGCTGGCTCTGGACGGAAGTCGCGATGGAGTTGCCGCATGGCCACGGCTGCCGACGCGTCTATCCTCACGCCGTCGATCAGGACGACGAGGCCGTCGCGCAGCGGCTTGCCGCCAACATGGCCTTGGAGACGCTCTATCAGCAGCATCCCCATGACGAGGTCGGCGAGGACGTCGCAGCCGAGATGGTGCGGCTGGAGGAAGAGATCGCGAGGTTGTCCGAGCAGGCTTATACCTACGATCCCGACGTGATCGCACGCGCGGGAGCCTTTGTCGTGCTGGGCCATGACGGACAGGCCCGGATCGAGCGCGGCTTCGTTCGGCTTCAGGACGACATCGCCGAGCCGCAGGAGGGGTCGGCCGAGCAGGCGGCGCACTCAGCCACCAGCGACAGCGTCAGCGCCGAGGTGCCTGCGGCTGAACCGGAGATCGGCGGTGTCGCGCTGTCGGATCGGTTGATTGCCGATCTGTCGGCGCAGCGAACCATTGCGCTTCGCGACGCGCTTGCCCGGCAGCCGGAGATCGCGCTGCTGGCGCTGGCGCATTCCCTGATCCTGCAGGGGTTCTATGGCGTTCGCCATGACGCGCCGTCCTGCCTGAGCATCCGGATCGATTCGCCCGCACTGGCGCACCATGCCGAAGGCATCGACGACGGCCCGGCCGCGCGCGCCATCGCCGAGCGGCACGAAGAATGGGCCAGGTTGATGCCGCAGGAGGCGGGAGCACTGTGGGATTGGCTTATTGCGCTCGACCGTGACAGCCGCGATGCGCTGCTTGCCCATGTCGTGGGGCAGAGCGTCAACGCGGTGATCCTGCCGCATGAGCGCCGGACCAATGCGATCCATGACGCGGATCGGCTGGCGCAGACGACCGGCCTCGCCATGCGGGACTACTGGAGCCCGACCGTGCCGGCCTATCTCGGGCGCGTCACCAAGGCGGCGATCATGCAGGCGGTCAGCGAGGGCGTCTCGGATGAGGCGGCGCAGCGGCTGGGCAGCCTGACCAAGATCGAGATGGCCAGAGAAGCCGAGCGGCTTTTGGTCGAGACTGATTGGCTGCCGGCCTGCTTGCGGACTTCTTCCGGCGAGGTCGAGGTGGACGGGGAGCCTGTCGCATTCGCCGACGCTGCTGAGTAGGCGGACTGAAAAGTTCGGGACATTGGGCGGCCGCTCCGGTTGGGGCGGCCGTTTTCGTCGTTGTTGAAGCTGCCGGTTGGCGTCGGGTTGGTCTCCTGTCGTTTTGTCCGGGACGTGGCCACCTGCGTCCTCTTCGTGCTGGCTGTCTGGCCGAGCCGGGCTTTGTAGGCGCAACAGCTGCGCTGTTCTCCACATCCGTTTCGACCCTGCGGGTGCGCCCCAGCCCGGCCCGGCCTTGTCGACGCCATCGAGGACGCGGTGGTCGCGGCCCGGACAAAACGA
>NZ_LJHQ01000017.1 GCF_001295925.1 Allobosea sp. AAP35
GAGACCGCTGGCGATGTCGCCGAGGCTGGCCGCGACTTCTTGGGCGACCGTGCCAAGGACGCCGCCAGGCTCGCCGGAACTGTCGTCGAGACGGTCGAGGCAAGCGTCGAGACTGGCAAGGGCATCGTTGATGGCGCCGGTCGCATGATCGGCACCATCGGCGAGAAGGCCAGCGAAGTGGTCGAGGCGAGCACCGACTTCGTCGGCGATCGCGCCAAGGACGGCACGGAGTTTGTGAGCGACCGTGCCAAGGATGTGGCTGATGCGATCGACTACGCCGATGATCTTCGCGGCAGGATCGCCGACGAAGGCGCCGAAGTTGTCGAGGCTGTCGTCGATACCGGCAAGGGGATCGTCGAGGGCATCGGAGACACCGCCCAGAACGTCGCGGACCTCGTCGGCGACCGTGCCAAGGACGTCAGCGAAGGTACTGCAAGCGCCATCTCGGCAATCGGCGATGCCTTTAAGGAAGGCTATGAAGAGGCTCGCGGAGACGATGAACCCGTCAACTCGGCCAACGATGCGGTGTCAGGCTTGGCCGAAGCGATCGCTGCTGCGGCAGGAGCGGTGGCTGGGTCGAGCGGCAGTTCCTCGGAAACGCGAACGAACTCGTCGAACAGCAGCGGCACCAGCATCTTCGACAGCATAAACGACGCTGTCGAACAGTCTGCCGCCGCGGTCAAAGACGCGGCCGAACAGGCTTCGTCCGCCGCAAAGGACGCCGTCGACTTCGTCTCGCAGAACAGCACCTCTTCGAACTTCTTCGACGAGGCGCAGGCTGCGGTTGCCATCAAGCTCGCCAAGGAAGAAGATTTGAGCAAGGGGCTCAAGCTGTCGGATGAGAGCCAGGCGCGTGTGGATGCCATGGTCGGTTCGAGCAAGCCCAAAAAGCCCGAATTCGAGCCCGAAGAAAAGTTCGATCTCGACTTCTCGCTTCAGGGCGGCATCGCTCCCAAGCCAAAGGGCGCAGCCAAGGACGACTTCCCCCTCGAAATCGACGGCGTCAGGAGCGGCACAGCCGCCAGGAAGCCCAAGGGCGAGCAGGACTTCAACCTGGATTTCGGCGATATCTCGGCCTTTGTGAAGGACGACGGCAAGGGCGGGAGCTTCGGCAAGAACCAGCGCGCGGGGCTGGACGACGACTTCGCACCCAGGCCTGCCATCAAGGGCGGCAAGGGGTCCTCGTTCCAGGACATCGCGGTGCAGAAGCCCGATCTCGGCGTCGATTTCGACAACGACCTGCCCTCGGGGTCCAACCAGAACCTCTTCGGCTGAACCACCCCATCCGGCAATCGGAACCGCCGCGCTCACGCGCGGCGGTTCCAGTTTTGCGATCCGGCTGTCCCCGGCGTGACAGCGAAGCGTCTCACGATGCGGCAAGAACGCAACAGCCCCGGCGACGACCCTCGTCTTCCAGTCACGGACCTGATTGCATGACAACCATATCCACACCGGCCGAAGCCAGCAGCGACCACAGCCTGTTCACGCGTCTGGGCTTCGGCGCAATCATCCTCGTCTTCGGCGGATTCGGCGTCTGGTCGGCGCTCGCGCCGCTCGACAGCGCCGCCGTCGCCCCCGGCCGTGTGGCCGTGGAAGGCGAGCGCAAGCCGGTCCAGCATCTCGAAGGCGGCATCGTGCGCGAAATCCTCGTCAAGGACGCACAGCAGGTCTCGGAAGGCGACGTGCTGTTCCGGCTCGATTCCACGGCACCGCGCGCCAATTCCGACCTTCTCGGCAAGCAGATGGACGCCGCGCTGGCGCTGGAGGCGCGGCTGATGTCAGAGCGTGAGGGTCACGCTACAGTGGTATTCCCGCCGGCACTGCTGGCGCGGGCGGGGACCCCGGAACTGGCGACGATCATGGCGGAACAACAGCGTTTCCTGGCCGAGCGGCGACGCTCGCTGGACAATCAGATCGAGATCTTCCAGACTCGCATCGAGCAGAACGGCAACGACGCCGATGGCCGCAGCCGCCGTCTGGGCTCGCTGAAGACCCAACTGCAGAGCTTCGTCGCCGAAATGGACTCGGTCAGCCCGCTCGTCGAAAAGGGATATTTCGCGCGCAACAAATTTCGCGCCCTCGAGCGCGAACGCGCCAGGCTGGAGGGAGAAATCGGTGCCCTCGAGGGCGACATCGCCCGCCTCAGCCAGGTCGCGGAAGAGGCGCGCGTGCAGATGCGCCAACTCCGTCAGCGCGCACAGGAGGAGCAGACGCAGGCGCTGACAGAGGTGCGCGCACGCCTTTCGGATCTGCGCGAGAAGCGCGCCGTCGCCGAAGACGTGCTGCAGCGCCTGCAGGTGCGCGCGCCGCGCTCGGGCGTTGTCCTCAATGTCAAAGTGACGTCTCTGGGGGCGGTGATCGCGCCAGGCGCGACGCTCGCGGAGGTCGTGCCACCGATGCAAGGGCTGATCCTGATCGCTCGCGTCTCGCCGCTGAACGTCCAGAACATTACGCCGGGCCAGAAGGCGGAGATCCGCCTGACCTCCTTCTCCAGCAAGACGGACCCGATCTTCGGCATCGTCGAGACCGTCTCGGCTGATGCCGTGGTCGACGAGCGCACCCGCGAGACCTTTTATCAGACCCGCATCGTCGTGGACCCGGCCAATCTGCCGCAAGAGATCGCGGGGAAGGTTGTGCCTGGCATGCCGGCCGATATCCTGATTATCACCGGCGAACGCACGCTGCTGACTTATCTTCTTGCGCCCTTGCGCAACAGTGTCGCCAAAGCGATGCGTGATCATTGAGAGGGCCCGCGATCTCGGCCCGTTCGAAGAGGTGAGGACGATGGCAATCGAATGGGATATCGGCAGACGGGAGTTCCTCGCGATCGCGACAACGATGGGCGTTGCCTTGGCCCCCGATCATGCCATGGCCGAAGCGCAGGCCGGTCAGGTGACGGCACTCAGCGGCGAGGCCGTCGCACAGCTCAACGAGGCCAGACGCGCGCTGGCGATGAAAGCGCCCGTTTTCGTCGGTGACCGTGTTGCCACCGGTATCGGCGCACGCGCAAATCTGCTCCTGGGTGAGGCGACGCAGCTCCTCCTCGGCGAAAGGGCACGCCTGACCATCGACCGCTTCATCATGGCGGCCGGCGGGACCGTGACGCTCGGCTCGGGAGCGCTGGTACTCGACAAAACACCAGGTGCCGGTGGCGCCCTGCGCGTGCGCTCGCCCTATGGCCTGATCGCCGTTCGCGGCACGCGCTTCTTCGCGGGACCCAGCAACGGCGTTTTCGGTGTCTTCGTCGTGCGCGGCAGCGTCGCCGTCAGCGCGGCCGGTCGGCGGGTGCTGCTCGGCACAGGCGAAGGCACCGACATCGCGCGCCCCGGCGCAGCGCCGTCTCTAGCGCGGATATGGTCCGATGAACGGGTGCGTGCCGCACTCGCACAGGTCGCATGATGAGCGATCCTGCGGCTTTGGCCGCGCTGCTTGGCCAGACGACCTTCTTCGGGCAGCTCGCGCCGGCTGACCTGTTGACTTGCGCCGAGCAGTTTCGCGAACAGCGCTTCGAGCAGGGGCAAATGCTGTTTGCGCGTGGCGATGTGGGTGACCGGCTTCTGATTGTCGCGAAGGGGCGCATCCGGCTCGCCGTCATGGCGGAGGATGGCCGCGAACTGAGCGTCCGCCATGCCGTGCGCGGCGAATTGCTGGGAGAAATTGCGCTACTGGATGGCGGCGCCCGCTCGGCAGACGCCGTCGCGCTGACGCCTTGCGTCGTCCATGGCCTGCTGCGCGCGCCATTCGATCGTCTGCTGATGCGGTTCCCCAGCATCGCGCCCGGCGTTATCGGACTGTTGTGCCAGCGCCTGCGTCAGACGACGGAGCAACTCGAAGGCATCGCGCTGCACTCCATCGAAGTGCGGCTTGCGCGCTTCCTGCTCGTCCAGCTGGCAGGCCGGAAGGCAGAGCCAGGCAAACGCGTGCCGCTCGACATCACCTTCTCCCAGAGTGAACTCGCGCAGCTGATCGGCGCGAGCCGTCCAAAGGTCAATGCAGCGCTCGGAGCGCTGGAAACGATGGGCGCGCTGCGCCGCACCTCGGATCGACTGTTCTGTGATCCGGAGATTCTAGCAGATTTCGCAGGCGTGCCCCATGGCTGACGCACGCGACTGGCGGCGCTGGCCCGCTCCGCGCTCCCTTGCGCCGGCGGTGATCGCCGGACTGTGTGCGGGCGCCTTCGTCATCGCTGCATTCTGGGCCGCACCGGATGCCTGGCGCGAGCCGCTGCGCGAACGCGTTTTCGACCTGATGCTGGAAGGAGCTGTTCAGGCGCGCCCCGCGCGATCCATGCTCAATCTCGCCATCGTTGATATCGACACGACGAGCCTCGAGACGATCGGTCCCTGGCCCTGGCGCCGCGAGACGATCGCCCGGCTGATCCAGGCCACGACCGCGTCCCGACCCGCTGCCGTCGCCGTCGATATTCTGCTGGCAGGAAACGACACGCGCTCACCGGCGGCAATCGCGCGGCAGCTCGCGGCAGAGACCAGCCGCAGCGACCTTGCCGATCTCGCATCGACCCTGGTGGATGGAGATGGCGTTTTGCGTGAGGCCATGGCGTCGGGACCCGTCGTTCTGGGATGGGTGCTCGATCCGCGCGGCGATTTCGAGACTGACGGCATCCCGATCCTGACGCGCAACGGCGCGCGGTTTCACCGACTCTGGTCGCAGGAGGGCGCGACCGGCCCGCCGCCCGCTCTTGCAGGCGATGCGGCCGGGGCCGGCGCGCTTTCGCTGCCGGGCGACACCGACGGGGTGGTGCGCCGCGTGCCGCTCTTTGTCTCGATCGCCGGTGCGGCCCGGCCCGGCCTGATGCTGGAGGCGCTGCGCGTCTCCGCCGGCGCGTCGGGGTATCTGCTGGCAGGCGACCCGCCAGATCTGTCCGTGGGTGAACTGAGCCGCAGGGTCTCCGACGATGGCCTGCTGCGTCTGGTTCCCGGCCATGACCCCGTGAGGACGCTGCGGGCGTCGGCCGTCCTCGAGGGCAGCGCGGATCTTACAGGCCTCGAAGGCGCGCTCGTCTTCATCGGCGGTTCGGCTGCGGAGCTGGGCGGCCTTCGAACGGGCCTCGATGGCCCGCTGACGCCGTCCACGCTTTTGCACGCCCAGGCGGCGCGACAATTTGCAGCCGGCATCGTGCCGATAAGGCCCGCCTACGCCACATCTTATGAGTCGGCAGCAGCCCTGGTGCTCGTGCTGGCAGGAATCATCGCGGCGCAGAGGCTGCGCCCGCTGCCATCGGTTTTTCTCATGGCGTCGGGGGTTGGAATCTTCACACTCGCAGCGCTGTGGCTGGCACGCAGCGACCGGCTGCTCGACCCGTTGATGCCGCTCGCAGCCGGCCTCGCGGCTTTCCTGACGACCTCCGTCGCAGCCTTCTCCGAATCGCGGTTGCGGGAGCTGCGTCTGCGGCGGCGTTTCGAGCAGCATCTGGCACCCGATGTCGTGGCCCGAATCGTCGCCAACCCATCCAGCATCCGACTGTCGGGCGAGCGTCGCGAGATCACGGCGCTGTTCACGGATATCGAAGGATTCACGCTGACCACGCGCGAGGCCGGACCCGAGCAGTTGGTGGCGGTGCTGGACGGCTATTTCGATGGCGTCACCCGGATCGTGGGCGCGCATGGCGGCATGGTCGACAAGCTGGTGGGCGACGCCGTCCATGCCATCTTCAACGCGCCGCTTGATTTGCCGAACCACCCGTCGCGCGCCATCGCGTGTGCCGGCGCGATTCTGGCGTGGACGGAAGCCTATCGTCGGACGGGGCTGGCCGCCCAGATCGGCCTGGGTCGGACGCGTCAGGGCATCGAAACGGGCCTTGCCATCGTCGGCGATGTCGGTGTCGGCGCCAAGCTCGATTACACCGCCCATGGCGACGCGGTGAACACGGCAGCCCGCCTGGAAGCGCTTAATAAGGAGTTGGGATCGTCGATCTGCATCGGCCCGGTTGCAGCAGCGCGCTGTAAAGAACGCCGGCTGCGCCCTTTCGCCGCGGTCGCCTTACGTGGACTCGGCACCCTCGAGATCTTCACGCTGGATGAGGGGCCGATTTCAGTTCCTTGAGCCGCCGCTAAACCAATCGACCACTAACCGTCACAAGTCGCCGTGGGGGACGAGCTCGCTTTTGAAAACTGGATGGTTGACGTTGCCCCTCTGTGATAATCCAGTTTGAAATTCGTTCTGGCCAATTGAGAGGACCAGGACATGAGGCGCAGCCGCTTCACGGAAGAGCAGATCATCGGGATCCTGAAGGAGCACGAGGCCGGAATCTCGGTCTCGGACCTGTGCCGCAAGCACGGGGTGAGCGACGCTGGCATCTACAGGTGGAAGGCCCGCTTCGGCGGGATGGACGTATCTGAGGCCAAGCGGCTGAAGGCGCTCGAGGACGAGAATGCCAAGCTGAAGCGCATGTTGGCCGACGCGATGCTGGACAACGTCGCGCTGAAGGATCTCTTGGGAAAGAAGTGGTGACGCCCGCTGCCGAGCGGAGAGCTGTCGCCCACCTCATGGGCACCAATGGGATGAGCGAACGGCGGGCGTGTAAAGCCACGGGCTTTTGCCGCATGACTATGAGATACAAAACCACACGCGAGGATGACGCCTCGCTGCGCGACCGCATGAAGGCCATCGCCCGGGAACGGCGACGGTTTGGTTACCTCGCACTGGTAGCGGACACGTTGCTGTCGGGTGTGAGGGTTGCGCGCGAACTCGACAGGCTGCTGGCAGAGCGCGGCAGGCCCAAGATGATCGTGAGCGACAGTGGCAGCGAGCTGACCTCCAACGCCATCCTGGCCTGGGCTGACGCGGCAAGGATCGAGTGGCACTACATCGCGCCCGGCAAGCCGATGCAGAATGGCTTCATCGAAAGCTTCAACGGCCGCCTGCGGGACGAGCGGGACTGTCAGGATTTCCGTGTGCTGGCGGCCCTAAAGGCATCTATCGCGCCATCGATGCCGCCGCCGGCGAAGCTGCGCTCAGTGCCTTCGAGGAGGGGCATTGGGGCCGGCAATATCCGGCGATTGCCCCGAGCTGGCGGCGTGCCTGGAGCGAGGTCGTGCCGTTCTACGCCTTCCCGGCCGACGTCCGCCGCATCCTCTACACCACCAACGCGATCGAGGCGCTGAACGCCAAGCTGCGCCGGGCTGTGCGCGCCAGAGGCCACTTCCCGACCGACGAGACTGCGATGAAGCTCCTCTTCCTCGTCTTGAACCGCTTGGAAAAGGAGTGGAAGATGGCGCCTCGTGAATGGGCGATGGCCAAGGCTCAGTTCGCCGTTATCTTCGGCGAGCGCTTCACCAGGGCCATGGCGGCCTGATGTTCAACCCGCCGCCCGCACACGGAAATCCTAACAGTCCCTCTTAGCGTCGGGCGGCCTTGCGAACCGGCTTGGCTACCCGGGCGAGGCCACCCACACTTCCACCGTTGGATTTAATGCGTGATCATGCTACCAGATTCATCCGATGGGGATTAGCACTTCCCTTTGACACCCACCCCTCGCGGACACCAAAAAACCGTTTAATATCAATGCTTAACAGCCTATTGTGGAGGTTCGAGCCCTCTCCTGGGCACCACTCTTTTTCCTCAGCAGGACAAAGAGATCCGCATTGACAATGGGTTGGATGGTATCCGCTGATACTGCGGTTAGACATCATCACCCCTGCAATGCCTCGACCCTACGCTACCAAGCAGGGTTCCTACGACGTGAACAGGAAGGCGCCGGTGGCCCTTCGACGGCTCGCCAAATGGCCGGCGGGTGATGGTGCCCGTGGCGGGCGAGGGTTATGCCGTGGTCGACAGCACCAAGGTCGTGCTGTCGCTGCGGACCAGGGAGGCGAAGGTCGCCAAGGAGCGCTTTCCCCTCGCGCTGAACGCCCTCGATGCTTTCTTCGAGACGCTTGGCCCAAAACCGCCCCAGTCGCTGAGCCGGGTGGAGCTTTGGTGGCCCGAGACGATCCGGGTGTTCCTGGATCACCAATTTCTCTGCGTCGGATGCCCGATCGGCTGTTTTCATTCCATCAGCGAAGCCTGCCGCGCCCACCAGTTCGAACTGGAGCCGTTCCTGCGCTCGCTCAGGACAGTCGGCGCCGGGGTACCTGTCGGGCCCGGCTGACCGTCACTCCTTGGTGCCTTCCGCGAGTTTGAAGAGGCCGTGAGCGTCGCGCACGACGATTTTCTTCCGTCCGCCTTCGACAAGCCCCCGCGCCTCCCAGCCGCTCAGGGTTCGGCTCACGGTGTGAAGCGTCGTCCCGGTCATCTGCGCGACGTCCTCGCGCGTGATCGGGAACGAGATCTGAATGCCGTCCTCGACCTTGCGACCGGCCTGCTTGATGAGGCGCAAGAGCGCATGGGCGATCCGGCGCTCGACTTCTTCCGTCGACATTTCGACCACGCGCACATGGGCGTCGTCCAGCCGCGCGCCGACGATGCGCAGCGCGCTGTCGGCCAAGGCAGGGCAGCGTGAGAGAATCGACGGCCAACTCGAGGACGGCCAGACGAGGGCGACGCTGTCCATGACGGCGATGGCCGTGGCCGGATAGTGCGGCCGCCCCATCTGGACGGCAATGCCGAACAGTTCGCCCGGCACGACATAGCGGATGACGACCTGCTGGCCCGCAGGCGTGAGCTTCACGACCTGAAGGTTCCCGTCGAGCAGCACGAAGAAGCTGTCTGCCTGCCCCCCCTGCTCGAAGACGGCGTCACCCTTCGGGTAACGCACCGACCTGGCGTAGGCGAGGACGGCGTCCATCTCTTCGCCGGTCAAACGCGCGAAGGCGGGCGCGGCGGCTAGCAGGGATCGATCAAGGGAGCTCATCGGCTGCTTCATCTCATACAGGACGGGCCATAGCGGGGCCATTCCAACCATCGCGCGGCACAGTCATGCCACCTGTACAGGGTCTCCATGCCCTGTCGCAGCGATTTAGCGGGTTGGCAGCCGATCAGCGTCGGCAGAGAGGCCAAAAGCCGACGGTGCTGCCGACAGGGCCGAGGATTTCGGCGACGCGACGCGACGGACTCCGAGGAGGTCACCTTGCCTCACGCCTATCGGCTGGTCATAAACTCGCATTCACCACCTCGACGATCCGCCCATCGCGGAGATGGACCATACGGTCGAGGCGCGAGAAGATTTTCTCGTCATGGGTCACGACGATGACCGCAGCGTCACGCTCGATCGCGACCTGCTTCATCAGATCGATGACGATGGCGGCTCGTTCCGAATCGAGCGCAGCGGTCGGCTCGTCTGCGAGGATGATGCGGGGCTCGTTGGCGAGCGCGCGCGCGATTGCGACGCGCTGGGCTTCGCCGCCAGAGAGCTTGGAGGGCAGCGCATCGGCGCGGTGATCGACCTGCAGATAGCCGAGCAGTTCCATGGCGCGTGCCTTCGCCCGTCCGGGGCTCTCGCCCATCAGCGTGCGAACGATCGCCACGTTCTCCCAGGCTGAGAGGAACGGCAGCAGGTTGTGGAACTGGAAGATGAACCCGATCGTCTCGAGCCTCAGCCGCCTGAGATCGCCGATCAGCCATTTGCCGTCGAAGATCGCGCGACCATCGAGACGGATGGCGCCGGAATCGGGCTCCGTGATGCAGCCGATGCAGTTGAGCAGCGTGCTCTTGCCCGAGCCGGAGGGGCCTATCAGGCCGACCACCTCACCGGTCCCGACCGTCAGATCGATGTCGATCAGGGCGGGCACCCGCGTTGCGCCGGCGCCGAAGGTCTTCGACAGGCGGGCGATCTCGACGACGGGTCTTGGCGCGGCGATGGGTCCGGATGCAGCCATCATATCAGCCTCCGAGCGCCGAGGCCGGATCGATCTTCAGCGCCGAGCGCACGCCGAAGATGCTGGCGATGAGGCAGACCAGGATGATGATGCCGAGCAGGATCGCCGTGTCGGAGGTCTCCAGCACCACGCGCCGCGGGAAGTAATCCTGAGCCAGGCGGATCAAGGCCGCCCCGATGGCGAAGCCCACCAGGCCCATCGCCAGCGCCTGCTGCAGGATCAGCGAGACGATGACGCGGTCGGGCGCGCCGATGAGCTTGAGCGTCGCGATCGCCTTCTTCTTGTCCATGGTCATCGTGTAGACGATCAGGCCGATCACCACCGTCGAGACGACCAGCAGGATCACCGCGAACAGGCCCAGTTGCCGACGGGCGCGCTCGATCACCGAGCGCGTCAGGATCTCCTCCTGCTGCGCCGCCGTCATAGCGGTCAGATGTTTCCAGCGCGCGATCGAGCCGATGACGCCCTCGGGCGACGCATCGGGTCGCATCCGCACGATGATGGCGCTGACCAGGTCGCTCGACCCGCCCGCCGGCGTGTCGCGGGCCGCCTCCCGCCTCACCGCCGAGGGATCGAATTGCCACTGGACGATCTGGGCGTCGCGCAAGGTCATCATCAGCACCGGATCGCCTCCCGAGCTGGTGGCGTTCGCGGTCAGGCCGACGACGGTGAAGTCGTCGCGACCGATGCGGATGCGCTCGCCCAGCACCAGCCCCGTCTTGCGATCGGCCACCACTTCGGAGCGGGACTTCACGATGGCACGGCCCTCAACGATCGCGACCTCGCTGCCGGGCCGCCCGATCTGAGCCCCGACGATGAAGACGCGCAGGTTGGTGCCGCGATAGGGGATCTCGACGGTCTGGTAGACGACCGCGCCAGCAGCCGCCACGCCGGCATGCACGGCGACGGCGTCGCGCGTGTCGCGCGGCAGGCGGGAGCTCTCGGCGAAAGGGCCCCGCTTGCCCGCTTCGACCGCCCAGGCATCGGCCCCGGCACTCCGGACCAGCCCGAGCGCCTCGTGGACCAGCCCGCGATAGATGCCGACCATGCCCATCACGACGCCCAGCAACAGGCTGAGACCGACGCAGGTCAGGATGAACCGTCCGAGTCCGTGCTGGACATCGCGCCAGGCGAGGTTCATCGGGAGCCGCTCGCGGCGACCACCGCTTTGCGCCCGATCGTGAAGCCGTCATCGGGCACGGAGACAACCGCGCGCGCATTGGCGGGCAGACCTCCGACGATCAGCACGCGACCGTCGAGCAGCCGGTCTCCGAGCGCGACGAGACGCCGATCGAGCTTGCCGTCCTCGACCGTCCAGATCATGCCCGCACGACCATCGAAGCCGCTCACCGCACGCAGCGGCACGAACAGGCCATCCGGGACGACCCGCTTGATGATCTCGATTTCGGCCTGCTCGCCGAGATAGCGTCCCTGATGTTCTGGCTCACAGGTCAAGCAGCGCACATAGACCCTGCGCTCCTCGGTGACGCGGTCATTCTCCTGATCAATCCTAACGATCTGCGCCTCGACGACGGTGTTCATCTCGGAGCGCAGCCGCACCAGCGCCTTTTGCCCGATCGCGAGTCCGCCGGATACGGCCTCGTCGATGAAGGCGCGCACCCAGACCGAATTGGGTTCGATGATCGTGAAGACGACCTCCCCGACACCGGCGACAGCGCCGGCCTCCTTCAGACGCGACAGGATGCGGGCGCGATAAGGCGCAATGAGCCGGTGCTGGTCGAGCAGCACCTGTTCGATCGTCAGCGCGGCGGCGACGTCGTCGCGGGCCGCTTCGGCCACCCGGACATCAGCCTTGGCGACGGCGAGATCGGCCTGGGCGAGCGTCTCGTTGGTCTGAGCTTCATCGGCCTGCTCGCGCGAGACGCTGCCGCGATCGACGAGCGACTGGCGACGCTGGTTCACCAGCGCCCGTTGCAGGAGGTTGGCCTCCGATCGCTGCAACAGCGCCTGTGCCTTGGCGAGAGCCGCCTGGGCCTGCAGCGTCGCCACCTGCGCCTTGGCGACGCGGGCGCGCTGCGAACTGTCCTCGAGCGTGGCCAGCACCGTGCCCGCCGGGACGATCTCGCCCTGATCGGCCGAGAGCTGCACGATCCGGCCCGCGACCTGGAAGCCGATCCGCGACAGCACCTGCGCCTCGACGCTGCCCAGCCCGAAAACGCGGATCGCGACGTCCCGCTCTACCTCGGCGGCTTCGACCGTGACGGGCCTCAGCTTGCGGACATAGGTGAAACCAGCCGCCGCCAGCGCGACGAGGATCAGAAGGGCAGCCAGAGCGGTGCGCTTGGACATGAGCGGTCGTGATCCCAGAACGGCGAATTAGCCGAAGGCCTCTACGGTCAGGCTCCACCATTGCGGCCTCACCTGCATTGCGCAGCGACAAATGCCAGACAGACAGACGCGCCTTGCGTCGAGATTGTCAGTGGCGCGTCGAGATCGCCAGAGGTGCTGAGCGGTGGGGGGATTGCCCTCTCCCAAGTGGCCGACGTCGAGGCTGTCGAAGACGGCACTCGAGGCATGTCAGCGACGAGTGAAGGAGGAGCGTTCTGACGCCTCGATGAAGGGCGGGAGCGCGCCGTAGTGACTGGATATCTGTCGCTGGCGGACCTTTTGGACGGCCGGCGCGTATTCTAGATGCCACTTCTGGAGAAGAGCCGGGTCGATCGGCCCGGCACTCTCAGGCCGCTCGCTGAACGAGCAGAAAGCTGGCCGATGACCCATCACGAGCAACATCCCCATCATGGCGGGCACGAACATGGCCCTGTCCCTCCATCGATTTCCTCGGGTGTGAAGGACCCGGTCTGCGGAATGACCGTCGACCCAGCGAGTGCCGAGCACAGCGCGGTCCATCAAGGCCAGACGTACTACTTCTGCTCGCAGCGCTGCGAGATCAAATTCAAGGCCAATCCCGCGACCTATATGTTGAAGGCAGACGCCACCAACACTGCCGCCAAGGCCGAGCCGGCTGGCACGATCTACACCTGCCCGATGCACCCGCAGATCAGGCGGCCCGCGCCGGGAAACTGTCCGCTCTGCGGGATGGCGCTGGAGCCTGAGATCGCGACGGGCGAGGCCGGCCCAAGCGCCGAACTGCGCGACATGACGCGACGCTTCTGGATCGGCCTCGTGCTGGCTGTGCCCGTCTTCGTCCTGGAGATGGGCGGTCATCTTATCGATCTGCACAGGTGGCTTGATCCGCAGAGCTCGAACTGGATCCAGCTCGTTCTGGCGACGCCCGTCGTGCTCTGGGCCGGCTTTCCCTTCTTCGAGCGCGGCTGGCAGTCTCTGGTCAACCGCAGCCTCAATATGTTCACACTGATCGCGATGGGCATCGGCGTGGCCTGGATCTACAGCCTCGTGGGGACCGTGGCCCCGGGGGTCTTTCCGACCACGTTCCGGTCCCCAGAGGGATCGGTGGCGGTCTATTTCGAGGCGGCAGCGGTGATCACCGTGCTGGTCCTGCTCGGCCAGGTTCTCGAACTGAGGGCGCGCGAGCAGACGAGCGGCGCGATCCGGGCCTTGCTCGACCTCGTGCCCAAGACGGCACGGCGCGTACGTGAGGACGGCAGCGACGAAGACATCGGTCTCGATGCGGTCGTCGTCGGCGAGCGCCTGCGAGTTCGCCCCGGCGAGACCGTGCCGGTTGATGGCGAACTGATCGAGGGCCGAAGCTCGATCGACGAATCCATGGTGACGGGTGAATCCATGCCGGTCACGAAGGAGGTCGGTTCGCCCCTGATCGGCGGCACGCTCAACCGCAGCGGCGGCTTCATCATGCGCGCCGGCAAGATCGGTAGCGACACCATGCTCTCGCGCATCGTGGCCATGGTCGCGCAGGCGCAACGCTCGCGCGCGCCGATCCAACGCCTCGCCGACCAGGTCTCAGGCTGGTTCGTGCCGATCGTCATCGGGGTCGCGGTGATGGCCTTTGGGGCCTGGATGCTGTTTGGCCCCGAGCCGCGTTTCGCGCATGGGCTCGTTGCCGCCGTCGCCGTGCTGATCATCGCCTGTCCCTGCGCGCTTGGGCTCGCCACGCCGATGTCGATCATGGTCGGCGTCGGCCGGGGCGCGAGCCTTGGCGTCCTGATCAAGAACGCCGAGGCTCTGGAGCTTTTCGAGAAGATCGACACGCTGGTCGTCGACAAGACCGGAACGCTGACCGAGGGCAGACCGAAACTGACCACCCTCAAAGCCCAAAGGGGCTTTGACGAGAACGACGTGCTTCGCCTCGCCGCGACGCTGGAACGCGCCAGCGAGCATCCGCTTGCCGAGGCCATCGTCGAGGCTGCGAAGCAGCGCGGGCTCGCACTGGGCGAGGCGCAGGATTTCGACAGCCCCGTGGGCAAAGGAGTCACCGGAACCGTAGAAGGGCATTCACTCGTCATCGGCAGCCATCGCATCATGGACGAGGCCGGCATCGACATCGCGGCTTTGGCGACTGAGGCGGAGGCACTTCGCGGCGATGGCGCGACCGTCATCGTGGTTGCGATAGACGGCCGCGCGGCCGGTCTGCTGGCGATAGCCGACCCCGTCAAGGAAACCACGCCGGCCGCGATCAAGGCGCTTAAATCGGCCGGGATCCGGATCGTCATGTTAACCGGCGACAACCGGACGACGGCTGAAGCCGTGGCGCACCGGCTGGGCATCGACGACGTCGAGGCGGAGGTGCTGCCGGAGGAGAAAAGCAGCGTCGTCGCCAGGCTGCGCTCGCAGGGTCGCGTCGTGGCGATGGCTGGCGATGGCGTCAACGATGCGCCAGCGCTCGCGGCTGCGGATATCGGCATCGCAATGGGGACTGGCACCGATGTCGCGATCGAGAGTGCCGGTGTCACCCTGCTCAAGGGCGACCTGCAGGGCATCGTCACGGCGCTCCAGCTCAGCCGCGCAACGATGGGCAACATCCGGCAGAACCTGTTCTTTGCCTTCATCTACAATGCCGCAGGCGTGCCGGTAGCCGCAGGGTTGCTCTATCCGTTCTTCGGTCTCCTGCTATCCCCGATCATTGCGGCTGCCGCGATGGCGCTTTCGTCGGTTAGTGTCATCGGAAACGCACTGAGGCTGCGCAGCGTCTCTTTGCGCTGAACGGTATTATCTTAAAGGCCGGTCATTGCTCGCCCGCGGGCAGCTCGGGATCAGCCCTAGTGGCGGCCAGCGCCAGTCGTGCCAGCGCTGGCAACGACTTCGTACCGGTTCGCCTCATGATGGCGGCGCGGTGGTTTTCCACGGTCCTTTGGCTGATGCCGAGATCGGCTGCGATGTTCTTGCTGGGGTGGCCAGCCAGGACCATGTCCATGATCTGGTGCTGCCGAGATGTCAGGCCCGCGACGCTCCGGGCCGCATCGGCTTTCCAGGCAAGGCGTGCGCTGGCGTCGCGCGACAGATCGACAGCCCTTCCGACGCTGGCAAGGAGTTCGTCCACGCCGACCGGCTTCTCGATGAAATCGAAGGCGCCCGCCTTCATCGCTTCGACGGCCATCGGCACGTCGCTGTGGCCGGTGATCATGATGGCCGGCAGGTGCGGATCGGCCTCGCGCATATACCGGAGCAGTTCCATGCCTGACATGCCCGGCAGATAGGCGTCGACAAGAAGGCATGTGCCATCTCCCGCATGGTAGGCCGAAAGGAAGCTCTCGCAGCTCCCATAGGACGCGACCCGGTAGCCGCCGTTCTCCAGAACCTGATGGAGCTCGCCACGAACATGCTCGTCGTCATCGATGATGAAGAGGCTTGAATGATCCAAGCCAGGCCCGGCTGCGATCACGGCCGGGGCAGGATTGATCTGCGCGGGAGCCGGTATCGCAAGCAGCCTCTGGATCGCCCGCGTCACCTCCGCAACCTTGACCGGCTTGCTGAGGTGGAGGCAGTTCCGAGCCTTGATCACCCGCAGCGTCTCCGTCGAGATGTCACCGGTAAGGATGATCACCGGTGTCTCCCGATGACCCTGCGCGCGGATCGCCGCGGCCGCCTGAAGCCCGTCCATGCCGCTGGGGAGATTGTAATCCGACAGGATGACGTCGGGCCGGGGGCCGTCTCCCGCGATCAACGCCAGAGCGCCGGGCCCATCGGCTGCGGCGATCGTCCTGTGGCCTTCGCCCTTGAGCAGGATGTCCAGAAGTTCGCGAAGCTCGGGATCGTCCTCGATGATCAGGATCGTCCCGATGCGGTGGCCCCCGACCTTCTGTCGTTTCTCGCTCGTCGCTTCCAGGCCCGACGGTTGCGCGCCGCCCGCCTCGGTTTCCAGTGCTCCCAGTTCGATCGTGAAGACCGATCCCTTTCCAGGGGTCGAGCGAACCTGCACGCCGTGCCCGAGCAGATGGCCGAGGCGCTGCACGATCGAGAGCCCCAGACCGAGGCCGAGGCTGCGCTGGCGCGCGGCGTTGTCGATCTGGTGGTATTCGTCGAAGATCGCCTGCAGTTCGTGGCCCGGAATCCCGACACCCGTATCCCAGACCTCGACCGTGAGTTTGCCGGCGCGGCGCCTGCACCCGATCAGGACCCGGCCGGTCTTGGTATATTTGAGGGCATTTGCGATCAGATTGCGGAGCATCTGCTGGAGCAGTTGCGGATCACTCCGGACGATCGCGCTGCATCCCACGATGACGAGAGCGAGCCCCTGCGCCTGTGCCTGAAACGCAAACGAATCCCGCATGCTGGCCAGCAGATCGCCGATCGGAAAAACGACGACGTCCGGCTGCACCGTGCCGGCCTCGATCTGGTTGATGTCGAGGAGGGTGTTCAGCATCCCCGACATCGCATCGATGGTATGGCCAAGCCGCGCCACAAGCGTCTGAGCCTTCTCGCCTTCGACGACCTTGCCGAGCAGCCCCTGGATCAAGGCGAGGCCCTGGAGGGGCTGGCGAAGGTCATGGCTGGCTGCGGCGAGGAAGCGCGATTTGGCGATATTGGCCTGTTCGGACTGGCTCGTCGCGTCGCTCAGCGTCCGAGCCGTCCGCCTTTGCTCCGTGATGTCGGAGAAGGTGATGACGACGCCCTCCACCCGGTTGTCATGGGCACGGTAGGGCATGATCCGGCGCAGGAACCAGACGCCGTTTTCGGCCTCGATGCGACGTTCCAGCGGTGTCAGCGTCTGCAGGACGGTCCGCGCCTCGAAGGGAAGAGAGCCGTCGGCCGCCAGTGAGGCAAGGTCGGCCAGGGGGCGCCCGACATCGCCGGGGATGACGTTGAAGAGCGCCTTGGTGGCGGGCGTGAAGAAGCGGATCTTGAGGTCGCGATCGAGAAAGATCGTGGCGACGTCCGTGCTGTAGAGCACGTTTTGCAAATCGTCGGAGGTCGTGCGTTGGCGCTCCAGCGTCTCCTGAAGCTGGCCATTGAGGGCGGTCAACTCCTCGTTGAGAGATTGAAGCTCCTCCTTGGAGGTCAGGAGTTCCTCGTTGGTCGACTGGAATTCCTCGTTGACCGAAAGCGCCTCCTCGTTGATGGCACGCTGTTCCTCACCCGACATTTCGAGATTGCGGACGGCATCGCGCAACTCGGCCCTCGTCGCATCGAGTTCCTTTTCGAGCTCTCCGATCCGGGCGGTGTCCGCGCTGGAACTTCCACCAGCCGAGCGCTTGTCGGGCAGGGACTTGCCGGGGATGGGCTCATCGATGAAGGCCACGACGAACAAGCGTTCCCCGTCCTGCATGACCGGTTGGACGGCAACGCTGAACGGGCGCTCTTGACCGCTGTGCCGGCTGCGCCCGGCCTCGATCCGAACGCTGGTCTGGCCCTCCTTGGCCTGAAGGATCGCGGCCCGAAGTCGGGTCCGCAGCCCCTCGGGCGCCATGGCCAGAATGTCGTGGGTGGAATAGCCAGGGGCGATCTGGAGATAGCGACTGGTCGGGCCGAGGCTGTAGAGGCATTCATGCGCGGCGTTGATCATCACGGCGGCGGGCGCATAGGCCTCGATCACGACCCGCTTGCACAACTCGCCCAACGCGCTCTGGCGCGACGCGGCCTGGCCCTGTCCAGGCCGTGGCGGAACCCGAACGGCATCGCCTGGCGCACCTGAGAAGCCGATCTCGCCGGGGCGGCTGCGACCGATATGGCGGTAGATGCGCTCCGCCTTGGCGACGACCTCGAAGCGCCCCTCTGAATGGCTGACCGTCTCGGAGCTGCCGAGCAGCAGAATACCGCCTTCGCGCAGGGCGAAATGAAACAGCGACAGAATCCGAGCCTGAGCTTCCGGCTGGAGATAGATCAAGAGATTGCGGCAGGAGACCATGTCCAGGCGCGAGAAGGGCGGGTCGGCCAGCACGTCCTGGATCGTGAAGACGACGAGACCACGCAGTTCGGGCAGCACACGATAGTTTTGGCCCTCCCTGGAGAAGAAACGGGCCAGGCGGGCTGGCGATACTTCAGCTTCGATCGTGTCGGGATAGACCCCGTCGCGCGCGCTCGCGACCGCTTCCGCGTCCACATCCGAGGCGAAGAGCTGAAGCGAGATGGTGCTGTTGACGGCCGTGATCTGCTCGCGGAACAGCATGGCGAGCGAATAGGTCTCTTCGCCGGTGCTGCAGCCCGCGACCCAGATCCTCAAGGACCGGCCTGGCGGGTGCCGGGCGACCATGTCGGGGATGATCGTCTCGGCCAGCAGCGCGAAGGTTTTTGGGTCACGGAAGAAGCTGGTGACGTTGATCAGGAGGTCCGTCGCGAGCTGTTGGAGTTCGGCCTCGTCGTTGCGCAGCACCGCGAGGTAGGCGGCCATGTCGCCGGTCGCGGTCGCGGCCATGCCCCGTCGGCGCTCGATCCGCCGCTGCAGCGTGCCGGGCTTGTAGAGCGTGAAATCATGAGACGTGCGCTCGCGCAGAAGGGTGATGATGTCGGCCAGCCAGACCTCCTCGCCGTCATGGCCGGGGGGATCGGCGCGGCTGGCGCTGCGGCCTGCCGCTGTCGCCAACGCCGCCGGGATCGATGCGACTGGAAGCACCTGAGCCACCGCACCGGTCGCGATCGCACTGCGCGGCATGCCGTCAAAGCCCGCTTCAGCGGGGTCCTGGGCGATGACGAAACCGCCTCGCTCTTTCACCGACAGGATGCCGAGGCTGCCATCGGCACCGGTGCCCGACAGGACGACCGCCATGGCGCGGGGGCCGCAGTCTTGCGCCAGGGAATGCAGCAGAAAATCGAATGGCAGGCGAGCGCCGTGGCGCGCATCGGGCGCCGACAGGCGGATATGACCGTTGGCCACCGAAAGATAGCTTCCCGGGGGAATGGCATACAGATGATCGCCCTGGAGTTGCATGCCATCCACGGCTTGCAGAACGCTCATCGACGTGTGGCCGGCGAGCAGATCGACCATCATGCTCTTATGCGTCGGGTCGAGGTGCTGGACCAGAATGAAGGCCATGCCGTGCCCCGGCGGCAAGGCGTTCAGCAAGTTGCGGCTGGCCTCGAGCCCGCCAGCCGAAGCGCCAACCGCGACGACGGTCAGGTCGGTAGACGAAACCGCGGCGCGGCGCGCATGGGGTCCTCGGTGGACTGGGGAGGCTGCTCCCCCGGAAGCCTGCGAAGAATTCCCTGGCATGCGGGCTTCGCTTTCTGGCATCGGCGGCAGGATGATTCCCTGCCGCTCACTTATCACGGCCGCAGATGATTTCGGCCGTAATTGTGCAAAGGGTCCGCGCCAGCAGCGCGTCCTCCGCCTGCACGGTTCCTTATCCGAACGTGCCCCATGCGAAGCGGTTCCCCAAGCGCGGCGTTTGCTCCTTGGGTTGCATGGCGATGATCGAGATCGATAGCCTACCGGAGGTGCGGCATCGGCCCTACAGCTTCTTGCCGTCCTTGTCATACTGCTTGATGAACGCCGTCAGATCCTTGATCTCCTGCTCATTCTTGATGCCGGCAAAGATCATTTTCGTGCCCGGAACTTTCGCTCTCGGGTCCTTGATGTACTCCGCGAAGACGGCCTCGTCCCAGGTGATGCCGGAGGCCTTGTTGGCCGCCGAATAGGTGTAGCCCTCGACCTTTCCGGCTTCGCGACCGAAAAGGCCGTTGAGGACGGGTCCGACGGTGTTCTTGGCGGTCTCCCCGACCTGGTGACAGGCACGGCACTTGTTGAACGATCGGGCGCCGGCCGTCAGGTCCTGGGCAGAGAGTGGGGTGGATGCAGCCGCACACAAGGCGAGGATCATCAAAACGCGCTTCATAAGGGTTTCACTTTCGTTGGGATCAAGGGCCGATCTAGGGCAACGCGGTGCACCAGTGCCCGAGGAGGCGGACGCGACCGTTTCATCGACACATGCTACGAGGCGGGAATTCGGCCGGGATAGGCTCGGAAACTACTCATCGCGTCGTGGTCCGCTCCTCGGCGGCGCTGCGCGACCTTGAGCACATTGGCGGCTCTATCCCGAGCCGATGACCGACGACCGGCCTTCCGCCAGGATGAGATGGGCCCGGCCCGCACCTTCGGATCGAAGTGCCATCCCGATGGCCTCTTCCGACATGAGCGAAAAAGCCGTCGACAGAGCATCCGCAGCCGTTGCCGTCTCCATCACCGTGGTGACGCTCAGATAGCGCTTCGGGCTTTGCCCCGTGACGGGATCGAAGAGATGGTTGAAGGCGCCGGCGGCGTCGAAGCGGAAGCCATAGCCCCCTGATGTCGCGGCCGCCTGATTGATCATTTCGAGCTGATCGGCAACGCGTGAGGGTTGGCGGGGATCGACGATACCCACGCGCCAGGCCGACCCGTCGGGCTTTGGACCAATCGCCCGGCTCTCGCCCATGTCGACGATGCTTCGGTCGATCCCTTCCGACCGCAGAAGGTCGACGATCCGGTCGGTCACGTAGCCCTGTGCGATCCCGTTCAGGGTCAGCGACATGCCTCGTGGGAATGCGATGCGATCCCGGCCGATTGAGACGCGGTCGAACCCGATCTTTCCTCGTGCCTCACCGAGGGCGCGCTGTGATGGCCCTTCGGCTGCGGCATCGGCCTGGGAGAAATGACGTCGGTGGAGTGTCCAGAGCGCCTGTACCGTCGGATCGAAGGCCCCCCCGGTCAGATCGAAGTGACGACGACATTCGCCGAGAAGATCGACCAGATCCTGGGGCGGCGCGACGAGGACGCCATGACGGTTCAGCGAGACGAGGGCGGAATCTTCCCGGTAGAGGCTGAAGACCCGCTCGAGCCGTTGGGTTTCCGCGACGGCGCGCTCAATGAGGCGTCTGGCGACGCTGCGATCGTGGTGGTGGATCTGGAGGCTGGCGACGGCGCCCATGGCCTGGCCTCGCCAGCTCACCACGCCTGAATCCGCGCGCGCGATCCCGCCGAACGGGACGAGGGCCAGCCCCGTCGCGGCTGCGCTGATGCCAACGAAGCGCCGGCGTGAGAGCATCGGTTCCATCGAAGGTCTCCTCAGTGCATGTGGCCCTTCTGGGCCGCCGGGTGCGGAGCCGGGGTCGCGTTCGTTTGAGTGGCTCCTTGCTCGTTCTTGATGATGCCCGAGGCTTCCGCGCCGGTGCCGAGCACATAGTCCTTGGGTACCTCGGCGAAGGATACAACGCGTCCGCCGTTCTCTTTCGCGAACGTCTCGGCAGAGGCCTTTTGCAGGAACGGTACCGCCTCGTCGGCTCCCATTCCGCCCTTCATCCGGCTGCCCAGAACGTAGGATGCCGCTTTCGCATCGATCCAGTTCGTGCGTCCCGGCTTGTCCCAACTAGGAGCCTTGCCCATGTCGGACACGTAGATGGCCCTAATGTCCTTGGGCTCTTCGGGCAGCATCGTGAACGAAAACGCGTCCCTGGCCGAAGAGAACCAGACAGGATCCTTGCGACTGGCCAGAATGATCTGCGCCTTCGGTCCGGAATGCTCGAGAACGTTCATGCCGCAGTAATGGCCGATCGCCGCGTTCGTCAGTTCGACCGCAGGTGGTGCAGCCGTTGCGGTCTGCTTCTCATTGCAGCCGGCGGCAGCGAGTGCGCCGGCGAAGGCTGCGATCAATGCAATCCGTCTCATGGTGTGACTCCTCAGAGTTCTTTTTTGGCAAAGGCGAGCGCGGCCAGCGCGAGCGGAACCAGGGTCCAGGCGGCCAGCGCGGCAAGCAGGGCGGACGGGCTCAGATTGGCTGTCTGCGAGACGCCGCCCATCCCCGACAGCGCGCTGACGTTGCCGCCGGTCAGGTTCAGGAGGCGGTAGGCGTCGGTCGGGTTGAGCAGGAGAAGGGCGTCCAGCAGCCCTCCTGAAACGGTCTGGCCCTGATCGACGACCAGCAAGGCCAGAAGGGCCATGTCGTAGATCAAGACGAGCACGAGCCAGACGGCGATGGCGATGCCGGCGGCGGTGCCGCGCTCGCGGACCGAGGCGCTGATCAGGTAGCCAAGGGCGATGAAGCCGGCACCGAGCAGCACCGACGAGCCCACCATCTTCGCAAAGGCGGTGAGGCTCTCCGCGTCGATCGCCGACCCGGTCGCGGCCAGCGCGACGGCGGCAGCCCCGTACCCCAGCAGGGTCGCGAAGGCGAGGATCGAGACGTGCCCGACGAACTTGCCCAGCAGCACCTGCCACCGCGCGATGGGGTAGCTCAGGAGCAGGACCATCGTGCCGCGCTCGGCTTCGCCGACGATGGCGTCATGCGAGATCAGCAGCGCGATCAGCGGCAGAAGGAAGACGGTGAGACTGGAGAGGCTGACGATGACGACGTCCAGGGCGCGGGCGCCGACATTGCCTGTCGGTGCGCTCCCGAGGAAGGTCAACGTCAAGGCGAGCGCGGCCAGCAGGAGCGTCGTGGTCAGGACCCAGCGATTGCGCAGCCCCTCCTGGATCTCCTTGCGCGCGATGATCAGGATGTTTTGCATCACGCCGCATCCTGCGATCGGAGGAAATGGGCGTAGAGGTCGTCGAGCGTCGGCGGCACGACGTCGATATCGGCGATCGGCGCCCCCTCTTCGGACGCGCGGCGCAGCAATTCGATCTTCTGATCGGGCGCGGCATCGATCTCGATCATGTGGCCGTTGACGCGCCGCCACGTCGCAAGCGGGCCAAACCAGGTCCGCGCGCGCTCCGCGTCGCCAGGAGCGCTTGTGATGCGAATGCGCGTGGGCAGGAGCGCGATGCGACGCAATTCCGTCAACGTCCCATCCGCGACCTTGACGCCCCGGTTCATGATGATGACGCGCCCGGCGCGATCCTCAAGTTCGGTCAGCGCATGCGACGAGAGCAGGACCGTGGCGCCGCGGTCGCTCAGTTCCTGCACGATCTCGTAGAAGCTCTGGCGCAAGGCGGGGTCGAGTCCAGTGGTCGGCTCGTCGAGGAGGAGGACAAGGGGTTCACCCAGCAGGGCCTGGGCAAGCCCGAGACGCTGGCGCATGCCCTTGGAATAGGTTCCGATCCGCCGATCCGCCGCATCGGCGAGGCCGACGCGCTCGAGCAGGGGTTCGATCGTGCTGAGGTCCTCCCGTTTCAAACGGGCATAGAATGACATGATCTCGCGCCCGCTCAGCGCTGCATTGAACGAGACGTTTTCGGGCAGGTAGCCAACGCTCCGGCGGGCTGCGAAATCGCCTGCAGCAGGATCGTCGCCGAGCATCTCGATGGTTCCCAGACTGGCCTGGATCAGCCCCAGCATGAGCTTCATCAAGGTCGTCTTGCCGGCGCCATTATGGCCGACCAGCGCCACGACTTCGCCTGCATGGAGCCTGAAGGAGACCTCGCGCACGGCCTCGATCCTGCCGAAGCGTTTGGTGACGGACTGCAGATCAATGGTTTTGGTCATGGCTGCGCGGCCCAGCCGGATTGCGGGCGCGAAGGCGCGCTCATCAGGGGGCTCTTGTCGATCACACCGCCTGGGAGGAGCGCGGGAAACTGGGCCTGCGCCCAGCGGATGACCTGCACAGCGGGACTGTTCACGAGCACCTTGGCCTGGGGAACCGTCCAGAGGACGGTGTCCATCAGGTCGTTGGGCCGGTAGGCGTTGTCGCCGATGCCATCCCCGTCGAGATCGAAGGCGGGATTGTCGCTCCAGTAATTGCCGCGCCCGCCCTTCGACCAGTCGAGATACCGGGTCCCGACATATTTGACCTGGTTCTGGTTGCGTACGAAGGCGTTGCCGACGATCTCGTTACCCTCGGATCCGGCCGTGAAGTGGATGCCGATTTCGCAGCCCTCGAACCAGTTGTCGCGGAACTTGTTCTGGTTGGCGTTGTAGATGAACACGCATTTGCCTGGCGCGCTTCGCGCCCCTGCATTCAGGCTCGGCGGCTTTTCGTCAGGCGCAGGAAGCCCATGCGCGCGTTCCTCGCCTGCCAGCATGCCCGATGTGGTCCAGCGCTCGGCAGGCTGGAGACGGCCCAACACGCTGTTGCCGGTGATCTGCGAGCCATTGGCATAGTTGAACAGGAAGCCGTGGTCGCGGTCCCCGTCGGAGACGTTGCCCCGGACGACGAGCCGGTGCGAGTACATGATCGCGAAGCCGACGGTGTTGCCGATCGAGACGTTGTCGCTGATCTCGCTGTCGTTGGTGTACATGTAGTGGACCGCGAAGCGGACATCGCGGAAGCGGTTTCCGATAAACTGGTTCTGCTTGCTGGCGATGGTGAAGATGCCGTCCCGGCCGTAGCGGATATCGTTGTCGAGGACCTTGGCTCCGGGCGCGTTCCAGACCGACACGCCGTTGCCGGCCTCGTTCGTGCGGCCTTCCTGGATGCCGATGATCACATTGGCGCGCGCGACCGCGTTCACGGCACCGTGCAGATAGATACCGTAAAGGTTGCCTTCGATCCGGTTGTTCTCGACGACCGCCCCCGTTGCGGTGCGCTCCACGAAAACGCCGGCGTTCATCTGGTCTAGGTCTAGCCCCGATCCCCGGATGGTCAGCCCGCGCACCTTGGCTCCTGGAGCCGCGACTGTGACCACGTTTCCAGTCCCCGAACCGATGAGGATCGCGCCGGGCTCACCCTCGAGAACGAGTTTTCGCGATAGCCGCAGGGGCGCGCGGTGCTCCCCGGCCGAGAGCGCGATGACGTCGCCGTCCTTCGCGCCGTCTAGGATGGTCTGAAGATTGGCCTCGCCCGGGCGAACGAGAACGCGTTCGGCCCAGGCGGGGGTGATCAGGCAGGCGCCGGCCAGGGCCGACGCCAACATCAGAATGCGGTATGGACGCACAGGTCAGGCGTTCTTCGGCTCGACCAGCATCCGGCCCTTCATCTCCATGTGCATCGCATGGCAGAACCAGGTGCAATAGTACCAGTAGAGGCCGGCCTTCTCGGCCTTGAACGTCACCGACGCCGTCGCCTGAGGTGCGACCTCCATGCTGATGCCGTAGTTCACGATGGCGAAGCCATGCGTCAGGTCGTCGATCTCGTCGACATTGGTCACGTAGACCGTGACGTCGTCACCCTGCTTGATATCAAAGTGATCGAGGCCGAAGGCCGGCGCCGAGGAGGTCATGTAGACCCGCACCGTGGTGCCATCGCGGATCACTTTGGAGTCCGACATCAGATCGACACCGTCGGCCTTTGCCTGACGCACGGCATCGGCGAAGAAGACGTCGTCACGCTTCCAACTGTTGATGGGGTTGATCTTGGACCGGTGGACGATGGTCGCGTCGTGGGGTTCGGCGAAGCTCGGCCCATCGTGGACGATGACCATGCGGTCTCCCGAGATATCGACCAGCTGGTCGTTTTCGGGCTTCAGCGGGCCGACGTTGAGGAACCTGTCCTTGGAGAACTTATTGAGCGAGATCAGCCATTTGCCGTCGGCTTCCTTGGTCTGGCCCATCGATGTGTGATTGTGGCCAGGCTGGTAGTGGACGTCGAGCTTCTGGATGACGGGGTTCACCTTCTCGCCCTTGTAGGCGCGCTTGGCGACGTCGATGTTCCACTTCACCACCTGGCTGTCGAGGAACAGCGTGGTGTAGGCGTTGCCCCTGCCGTCATAGGCGGTGTGGAGCGGGCCCAGGCCGATCTCGGGCTCGGCCACGACGGTATCGCGCGGCTTGATCTTGTCGGCGAACAGATCGTCGAACTTGCGGACGTCGAACACCGTCGCGGTCGGCGACAGCTTGCCGGCGACGACGACGTGGATGCCATCGGGCGCGGTGTTGATGCCATGAGGGCTGTTGGCGACGGGGACGTAGCGCGTGAACGCCGACCCGGCCCGGCCATTGAGGACCGGCACGCCGCCGATCGTCTCGAACTGCCCCTTCTTGACCGCCTCTTCGATGCGCTTGAGGTCGAAGATGACGATCCAGTCCTGCTCCTTGGCCATCATCTCGGCCAGCGTCACACCTTCTTCGGAGTTGTAGCTGGTCGCGAAGGCGTATTTGCCCTGATAGTCGGCATCGACGTTGTCCAGGTTGCCATCGACCATGATCTGCCAGGCGACCTTCATGGTGTCGCCATCGATCGCCGAGAAGATCGAACGGTAGGTCTTCGGGTCGTTCATGGTCCGCCCGTCATTGGGAATCGGGACGCCGTCCTCGCCATTGGCGAAGACGTAGCCAGTCCTCGGATATTTCTGCACGCGCAGACCGTGGACCGTGTGCTGGTTGGGAAGCTGGACGATCTTGTCGCACTTCATCACGTCCAGCCGGATGCGGCAGACGCGCGTGTTCAGCTTGTCGTTGGCGAACAGGTAGCGCCCGTCATAGGTGCCGTCGGTGAAGGAGAGATGGGGGTGGTGCAGGTCGCCGTTGAGGTAGACGCCGCCCTTGTCCTTCAGGTACTCGACGTTCTCCGGCTGCAGTCCCTCGGTGAGGACTTTCCGGCTCTCGTTAGTCTGGCCCCAGCCCGTCGCGCTGCAGCGATTGAACACGGGAATGCGCATCAGCTCGCGCATCGAAGGACAGCCGACGACGCGGATTTCGCCGCACTGGCCGCTCGAGAAGAAGGCGTAATACTCGTCGAGCTCGCCCGGCTTGATCTCATATTTCGATGCGGTCGATCGCGCGGCGGGAGCCGAGGCCCTTGTCTGTGCTTCGGCCGGCGTGGCGGCGCCCATTTGCGTCAGCCCGATACCGCCGGCAAGCCCGGTCGCGCCCGCGGCGGCGACCGCTGCGGTCGTGCCGAGCATGTCGCGCCGGCTCAGGTCTGATTTCACGTTCTTGGTCATGATTTATTCCTCGTGCTCAGAGAGCAGCGGTCGGGGCAGCCTCAGCCGTCGCATCGCGAACGGGTTTGCCCTGGTGGGTAATGAGAGGCTTAGCAGGTCCGCCCGCGCCTTCTTTGTTCTGGAGCATAGACGGGGACGAAAGGGCCTCGCGCTTCTCGCGCTTCAACCGAACCTGGATCATGTGGGGGCAGCGATGATCGTCGTGGTACAGTTCCTGGCAGTGCATGCAGTAGATGCACTCGTTGACGTTGATGTGCCCCTCGGGATGGATCGACTGGACCGGGCATTCCTTGGCGCAGCGCTGGCACGGCGATCCGCATTCTTGCCAACGCTTCAGCCATTCGAACATGCGAATGCGCCCTGGGATCGCCAGCGCGGCACCCAGCGGGCAGAGGTAGCGGCAGAAGAAGCGTTCGATGAACAGCCCCGCCGTCAGCAGCGTGAGCACATAGATGACGAACGGCCAGTCCCGCGAGAATTTCAGGATGATCGAGGTTTTGAACGGCTCGACTTCGGCGAGGACCTCGGCCAGCGCCAGCGAATAGAGCGAGAGGCCGAACAGGCCGAGGAAGATGATGTATTTGATCGGCCAAAGCCGCTCATGGAGCCCCCACGGCACGGTGTATTGGGGCACCTTGAAATATTTGGCGACGTTGTTGAGGAGTTCCTGAAGGGCCCCGAACGGGCAAAGCCAGCCGCAGAATGGGCCGCGCCCCCAAAAAAGGAGGCCAGCGGCAATGGCCGCCCAAAGGATGAAGATCAAAGGCGCCGAGAGGAAAAACTCCCAGTTGAACTCGGTCAGCAGAGAATTCGTGAACGTCAGAACGTTGACGACCGAGAGCTGTGCGTTGGCGTACCACCCGAGCCAGACCAGCGTGAACGCGAGGTAGCCGCGTCGAACCCACGTATAAAGGACGGGCCGCCTCACCAGGGCCGTCTGAAAGAAGAAGATCACCGTCAGCACGATCAGGGCCACGATGGTGATCGCGATCGAGACCGTGTTGGCCTTCCAGATCTTGAGCCAAAGGGGCTCCTCGATCGCCGCCGCCGCTAGCGCCTGCGCGCCAGCGACCGGAGCGGGCGATGCAGCGGATGCTCCCGCCGGCGCCGTGGCCACCGTCCCGGCAGTCGATGGCGCCGGCTTGGGCGGCGCAGGCAAGGTCTTGAGGTACTGCTCGGGCAACGCGTATTCGAGGGCAAAGGCCATGACGGCCTTGTCGCGAACCCCGACCGTCCGCTGCGCCAGCAGCTGCAGCTGCCATGGCTGCGTCAGATCGAGCTTCAGCTCCTCAGGGACGATGAAGAGAGCGATCTCGGGCAAATCAGGCGCACCCTGTGCCTCAAAGGCACCAAGCCGCGTGTGATTGCGGTCGCGGAAGCGGGTGCTGGACCCATCTTGAAGCAGTTCGATCCTGTCGAAGATGCCGCCCCGGACATAGGCCGATCCCTTGAACGAATAGGCGCCTTCGCCCGCGACGACGATCGCCTGTTGGCCCGGCTTCAGGGCCGCCTTCAAGCGCTCGTAACCTGCCGGTCCGAGAAGGCTCCGCCCAATCGAGGGCACGCTGACCGGCGCAACATACAGGTCAGAGAACGTCTCGCCGGGCTCGGCTGATTCCGGGTTGTCGGCGGCGCCCTGGTTGCCAGCCTTAGCGAAGGCCTCGCTGACCTCCCCGATCGTGAGGTTGAGTCGCCGGACAGAGCCATCACCCAGCAGGGTCTGCCAATCGCGGATCTCCGTCTGATCCAGATCAACTGTCCTTGCGGCCGCAGCGGCTATGGCCGGATCCGGAGCCGTGGCCGAAGGGGTGTTTCCCAGTCGACCGCTTCTGATCAGCCGGACCGCCGAGCGGATCACGCTGTCGGCCATCACCAGCACGGTCACCGTGGCGCCGCTGACGATCTCGACCTGGGGCGGGGTGGCGGCGCCCGTCGAAACCGGCGCCATGTCCTTTCCGACAAGCGTGTTGATCGCATCGACGATGCGCTGTGCGGGGATGCCGATCAAAACGATCGGCTCCTTATGATCGACGAGCTTCAACCCCGATATGACGCCTTGAGGGTCGATGCCCACGAGAAGATGGATGGGCTTGCCCGAATATCCCGTCGCATTGGTCACGTCGGAGTTCAGGTAGACGTAGCCGAGCAGAGTTTCACCGCGGTAGGTCGGTATGATCTCGGGGCTGCCCTGCGCAGGACCGAACCGGTCGGCGCCGGCAAAGAACTCGCTCGGCTGGGCCTTGCTCAGAAATTCCTGCACGCGCCCCGCCGACATCGCCGGGACCGCCGTCAACAGGATCATTCCAACGAACGCGAGGAGACGAGCGAGGAAGCTCGCGCCGGCGCGAGGATGCGAAGGGGCTTCGAAACGTGCCTGAAGCAACCAATTTGTCCTGAAAGGAGCCGGCTCGCGTGGACATAATCCGGGCGGGTGCAGCCACGTTGGGGGCAACGGGCCGCCATCAGGCGGCCGGTCGGGTCCGGGCAGACATGCACCCTCCCCTCAGGCGGTTCGTTGCTCTGGAACAAGTCGCACGCCGATGGTTGGCCCTAGGATCGCGATTCGCCCGAGAGCGGTTGTCGAGAGCAATGCGATGTCACGCCTGAAAGCTGATCCAGACGCGATCGTTGGATCCCTCGCCGAGCTCTTTGCCCTCGCATCCGCGCTGGCGACGATGGCGGCCTCTCGTTATGCCGCTGTTGCGGCGCGGCTGGGAGAAGCCGAACGCGCCTCCGACGCGGACGTTTTCGAGAGCTTGTCAGCCGGTCAAACGTCCTATCGCGATGCCTTGTTGCAAAGGGCGCATCGGATCGGCTGCCGCCCGGACCAGACCATCATACTGCGGCCTCTTCCCGATATCTTCGACGACGAGGGTGCGATGACATCCGCACCCGCCTTGCTCACGCCCTATCGGACTTTCGCCATGGCCGTCCGCAATGACGAGCGCGCCTTTGCCTTCTGGAGCTATATCGCCGCTCACGCGAATGCGTCCGATGTGCAAAAAGAGGCGGAAGCGCTTGCCCATGAGGTTCTCTTGCAAGCGGCGATCTTGCGCGGCCAGCGCCGCAACGCCTTCCATGAGCAGCGCATCGCCCATCCTTTCAGCGGCGCCGAAAGCCAGCCCGTCGCTGAGTTGGCGGCGCTCGAACTTCGCCTGGCCGAACTGCTGGAGCGTCATGCGTCGCATGCTGATGTCGATGGACGGATCCAGCTCCTGGAGGAGGCCGTGCAGGGACGGCGACATGCCCGGTTGCTCGACAGCCTCCCGGCCTTTTCGAGCCCTCCGTCGCCTGTGGTTCGCGTGCCCGACGAGCCTGTTGCGCTCGCCGAACTCCTGGCGGAGCGCTACCTCGAAGCCGCCGACATGCTGCTTGACGAGCAAGCCATGGCAACCGCTCAGACCCTCGCCGGGGCTGCGATTTTGCGCCTCGCCCGTGTGAAGCTCCTTGCGCCCAACGCATCGGAATCCCGGCTGGGGCGACATCGCTCAAGCGTTGAGACGTTTCAGCGCGGCCCGGTTGCGGATCGCGATTGAGCGGCGGTGAGCCGGTATCGCGATGATCTCGTCGCGGACCAACAATGTCAGCGCGCGCGAAACGGTCGCGATCGTCATTCCGAGATGATCGGCGATGTCGATGCGCGACATGGGAAGGTCGATCTGATCGTCGTTGGGGAAACGCCCCGACAGGTCAAGCAGGAAGGTGGCGATCTTCTCGAGCGCGCTTTGTCTGCCGAGCAGCAGCATGTGATCCTGTGCCCGTCCCAGCGCGACGATCGACGCCCTCATGATCTGACGGGCGAGATGGTCGTCGACCATCGCCAGGGTGTCGAGGTTGCAATGGCGGTAGGTGCCAATCGTCGAATGGCCCAGCGATTCCGCGCAGAAGCGATGTTCAGGGTCCGACTCGAGGCCGAATATGTCGCCCGCGAGATGGAAAGCGGTGATCTGGCGGCGTCCGTCACTGAGGAGTCTGGTCGTCCGGGCTGCGCCGGTCACGATCCTGTAAATGCATCCGGCCCGGTCGCCCTCGGCAAAAACCTCTTCGTCTTTCGCGAAAACGCGGAGCGACAGCCTCGGCACGAGAAGCGCGCCACGTTCCACCGGAGGAAGGCGAAGGGGCGCGGTCTGAGAGGCATGATCGGCCGCGACGGCTTGTCTTGAGATGTGCATGGATCTTCCCCTGATCGGTAGAGCCTCAGTTTCCATCTCGCGCGATGTCTTCATGTCCGATGCGGTCTGCGTTGGCATGGTGCCCGGCCTTCTAAGGCCGGGGCCGGTCGGGCGGCGCACCGATGCCCCCGGGCGCCTGCGGACCATGAGGATGTTCGGGGCTATGGGAATGGGTCGACATGTCGGTGGTCGGATCGCCGACGATCCCGTCCGCGCCGTAGAACCCGGCGTGGAGCCCCCAATACCCGGTCACAAAGACGATGATCGCTGCCGATAAGCCGATCGGCACGCCTGCCAGGGCCCGCTTGAGAGCGGGCAGGAAATGGACCTCACGCTCATGATCGACCGCGATGAGCACGAGGACGGCCATGATGAGGGCGTGGCCGATCATGTCGATGCGCCCGAACGGGTAGACGGCGATGTTGAAGATAATCAGCAGCGAGATGGCCGACAGGCGACGCACGAGCGGCGTCCAGAGCAAGCCGAAGCCCAGCGTGAATTCCGCGACGCCGGCCATTGGGATGAAGGCGTCGCGCGCCATCCCGAGCGTCAGATAAGGCTTTTCCACAACGAGAGGATGGAACCAGGCGGGATATGCGAATTTTTCGAGCGATGACCACATCAACGCGATCGCGACCGCCCAGCGGAGGACTTCGAAGCGATGGCGGCGCCATTCCGGCCGGCTGGATGCTTCCATCACCAGATAGGCTGCGACACCAATCCCGAGCGCGAGATAATCGAGCAGATGGAAGACATCGTAGTCGCGCAAGGCCAGTACCCAGAGGCCGATGATACCGGCAGCCGATAGCGGCATCGTCTTGCGCGAGAAGATGCCGGCCGCGATCAACAGCTGGGCCCATGAGACCCATTCCGATGGCGTCTTGAGATCCGGCGTCAGATAGACCCCGCCGACTGCAAAGATCGCCACGAAGAAGGCGGCCGTGGTGACGCGCATGAAATCGTCGGCGCGCATCCAGAGCGGGTTTGTGAAGCGGTCCATGCCAGCAAGGATCGCCTCGCCGTTCGTGCTGCGTTCGACGACCCTTGTCGCCAGGAAGAAGCCGAGCACGAGGACTATCGCGCACCAGAACCAGAGATTGCTCAGAGTTGCGCCGACAGGTTGGGGTGCCGCTCCCACGATATATGGAGCAAACCATTTTACATGGGCATGGGCCGGCCCGAGCCAGAACAGGCCACCGACAAGCGCAAGGAAGCCTGGGGCGAAGCGCCGTGTCATGTCCGATGTCTCGGCACGGAAATGAGCAGGGGGAGGCAGAGACGTCACGAGCGGTACGATCTTCCAGTTCTGCGCCGAGCCCCCGCCTCCGCGATTTCAAGTTGTGGTGGTTTCAGAATGCCCGTTCAGCATTCTGGAGATGCCCGTCATCGACGTCACGGACACGCAAGGCCTGCAGTCCCCGGTCAGTGACGCGCCAGTGCTGACGCCGCGGCTCGACCAGGCCCTTGTCTCGCAACAACTGAAGTACCGAGTCGCCGAATATGAAATGGCGGGTCAGTTCCTCCAGGCTTTCAAGTGCGATCCATTCAGGATCGCTCATCACGAGCTTCGTGCTGTCTGGAAGGGATTGCGTTTCCATGGGCCCCTCGGTTGGCCTTTCGCCCGAAAGGCAACGCGATCGATCTTGGCCCCCGCGACAGGAGCCGATCACCGACGCATCGCCTACTGCCTGACGAACCGAGGATAGCCGACTCCGTGCCCGCTCAAGGAGGCTCGGAAACTACTCAGAGGTGAGGTTTCGGGGTGGTCAGCCGGGCGTGGATCAGGATTTCATCCGTGGCTGCGTGAACACGCGCCAATAGCTCGCGCCAAAGCCGACGAATGCTCCGACCCAGGCGAAGGCGGCGACATGAAGCAATGGCGTGCTCCACTGCGGCTCCAGCGCGGCGCAAATGCGCGCCAGGGTCGAGATGATGACCAGGCCGTAGAGCACTTGCGTCAACGCGGTCGCGATCAGGGCTCGCCCAGTATGCCCGAGGCTTGCGCGCGACATCACGGCAAGCGTCATGAGACCGATCGCTCCGCCGGTCCAGGCATGCACGCCTGCGCTCTGGGGAACGAGGTCCATGGCAGCCAGACCAAGCAGGCCGAACCCCAGCGGCACAAAGGCGTAGGCGATGTGCAGCACCAGCACCAGCCGGTCCCGCCAGGTGCGATCTCCGGCCCAGCGTGCGAGACGCGTCGCTTGCAGGACGCCGGCGACGAACAGCATGAACGCCGTCGGCAGCCCTTGCGGCGCGGCGATCCAAAAGATGATCGCCACAACCGCAACCCCGAGGGAGATGCTGTCGAAGCGCGCATAGGGAGCAGGCAGGCGGCCGGGGTTCTCTCGGACAAGCCAGTTGCGTGTGAAGCTCGGCACCATCCGGCCGCCCATCAGCATGATCAGGACGATTCCAGCGGCGATACCGAGCCGCACGCCGTAATCGGCTGTGCCCTCCCCATGGGCCTCCAGGTGGAAGATCACATTGCCGGCGAAAAGACTGCCGAGCAGGATCAGCACCGGGAGATTGTGCCATTTCCGACCTGCGATGATTTCGCGCGCCGCCACGCCGACGATCGCCAGCAGGAATGAGGCATCGATCACGGCCGCCGGCAACCAGCCGATCCAGGCCGACGACGATATGGCGAGGCGACCTGCAACCCAGATGCAGACGAGGATCGCCAGTGGCCAGCCCTGGATCGGCATCCGCCCGGTCCAGTTCGGGATCGCGGTCAGCAGAAAGCCCGTGATGACCGCCGAAAGGTAGCCGTAGAGCATCTCGTGGATATGCCAGTCGCGTGGGTGAAACGCGGTCGAGAGTTCAAGCTCTCCAAAATACATCGGCAGCCATGTCAGAATGGCCAATCCCGCATAGAGCGAGCCGATGAGGAAGAACGGCCGAAATCCATAGGAGAAGAGCGCAGGACCCTTATGGTCCCGCAAACGAGGTATCGGCGTCATCGGTGACCTTTGCGCTCATCTGCAATCGAGCAAGGCGCCGTTACCACAGACCGCCTCTCGACAACTCGCATCGCTTTGCCGGCACCAACCTAACCGCCTGCGGACGCCGATGGTTTGTTCCCGCGCAAGGATAGGGACGCCGCGTGGTGCCGCTCACCACTGACCGATCTCGCTGGCCGCATGTCCCGGAACCCTTCATTTTTGAGTATTTCCCGACCCTGAGAGCTCGGAGTCACAAACGATAACGTGGTCGCAGTCCGACCGGCTGGGTGAACCGAGGGGCTTCGCGTTCCGATGATCAGCTCTCGGCCCGACAATTTGCGCGCGCTTGCGTGCGCCATGGAAATCCGACGATGAACGACCTGAATTTGCTGACGCGGCGCGTCCTGTTGGCCGGAGCGGCCCTATCGAGCGTCGCGGCCACCGTGGCCACATCTGACAGCGCAATGGCGCAGGAAGCGGCGCCCAAAATCGGGCCGGCCCCCAATCTCGAGACGTTGGCCCGCCACAAGGTCGACCTCGTCGCCCCGCCCTTCGTGCATGCCCATGACCAGGTGGCCAAGGGCCCTCCCCGGGTCGTCGCGTTCAAACTGGTGATCGAAGAGAAGCGCCTCGTCATCGACGAGGCCGGCACGACCGTTCAGGCGATGACGTTCAACGGGTCGGTGCCGGGGCCCATGCTGGTGGTGCATCAGGACGATTTCGTCGAGCTGACGCTCGTCAACCCTGACACGAATACGATGGCGCACAACATCGATTTCCATGCCGCGACCGGCGCTCTGGGCGGGGCCTCACTGACCTTCATCAGCCCGGGAGAGCAGGTCGTCCTGCGCTTCAAGGCCACCCGTTCGGGCGTCTTCGTCTATCATTGCGCGCCCGGTGGGGCCATGACGCCCTGGCACGTGGTTTCCGGCATGAACGGCGCGATCATGGTGCTGCCGCGCGCGGGCCTCGACGACGGACACGGCAAGGCTCTGGCTTATGATCGCGTCTATTACGTCGGCGAGCAGGAGTTCGACATCCCCCGCGACGAGAAGGGCGCGTTCATCCACTACGACTCCCCAGGGGAAGGCTACTCGGACATGCTCAAGGTGATGCGCGGGCTGATCCCCACGCATGTGGTGTTCAACGGGGCTGTGGGCGCCCTGACGGGCCCCAATGCCATGAAGGCCTCCGTCGGAGAAACCGTTCTCATCATCCATTCGCAGGCGAACCGCGACACCCGCCCGCATCTGATCGGCGGACACGCCGATTATGCCTGGGAGACCGGCAAGTTCCGAAACCCGCCAGAGGTCGACCTGGAAACCTGGTTTATCCGGGGTGGCTCGGCGGGTGCCGCGCTCTACACATTTCTGCAGCCGGGGCACTACGACTACGTCAACCACAATCTGATCGAGGCGGTGGAACTCGGCGCCGCCGCTCATTTCGAGGTCGACGGCGTCTGGCGCGACGACCTGATGACGCTCGTCAGCCCGCCCGGCGCAATCTCGTAAACGAGCCGCATCATGCGCCAAGAGACGACTGATCCCACGATCCTTAATCAGCAGCGTCACAGCTCTTTATCGCGCTGGGATAGCGAGGGTGGCGCTGGTCCTGCAGGACCTCAATCCGGTTTCCCCATGAGCGACAGCAAATCCGATGTCCCGTCGCTGACGGACGCCGAGCTGATCCACCTCCGGATCCGCGTGATTGCGTTGGAGAATCTGGTCATCGCTCTGCTTGCGGACGGGCCGGAGCGACAATCGATACTCGCTCATGAAATGGCGGCCCATATCTCGCCGCGGCCTGGTTACACGCCGCACGCGCTGACGATCCAGGCTGCGTCCCTGATGATCGATCTCGCTAAACGCGCCCAATCATTTCGCGCAGCCTGAAACGATGCCGCCGTGACAAGGATATCGAAACGTGGCCCATGGTGGCACTGGATGCTGCTGAATTGATGAGCCCAGCGCCGATCGCCTTGGCGGCGTTCGTGGTCGGCGCCGATGACGCGCCAGCCGGCGTGTTTCCGGACGCCGTCGCGACGTTCTCGCATTCACGATCCTCAATGCGACATCAGACAGGGGATGGTCGTGCTCGTGAGGAAGTCCCTGGTGACGCCACCGAAGATGCGTTCCTGCATTCGGCCATGACCATAGGCGCCGGCAACGATCAGTCCGGCGTCGCCCGCCTCGGCGATGGCGAGCAACTGTCCTGACACCTGGCTTTGCGCCTCGAGGCGGGGATGAGCCCGACTGGCGACACCGTGGCGGCACAGATGCCGGCTGACATCGATCGCGCCTTGATGTTCGCGATCGCCGCCGACCGCCACGACGGTCACGCTTTGCGCTTGTTTCAACAATGGCATCGCATCCCAAATGGCGCCGCGCGCTTCACGCGAATCCTTCCATGCGACAATGATGCGATCCGAGGACAGACACAGTGACTTGGGAGGGATGACGAGAAGCGGGCGGCCGATTTCCATCATCAGCCCACCGAGCGAAATCGCCATTCGCCCTTGGCTTGCATCATTGGCGCCTTGCCGAGCGATGACGACGATATCGGCTGCCCTTGCCTGTTCCATCAGAAACGCACGGGGATTCCCGACGCCCGAACGCCATTCGATCCGTAAGCCGGTTCCCGCCGCTCGACGAAATGTCTGCTCGGCCCGCATGAGATTATCGGAGAGTTGCCTTTCGGCCTCGTCACCGACGGCCGCTTCCATGGCCAAACCCATCTCACCGCCGAACTCGGACACGGCATAGTCCTCGGCTGCGACGCCGATCAGCAGCGCCTGGAATCGTTTCGCCAAGGCGGCAGCGAACGATATGCAACATGCGCAATCGACGCCGAGATTGACCGGCGTCATGATCGCCGCATAGCCGGTGTCGCGAGCAGAACTGTCAAACACGCTCAGCTGCAAGCCTCCGGTCTCAACGTCTTCCGCCATCATTTTTCTATTTTAGAGAACAATATAAATATTAGCCGACTTATAAACTATTAATCTGACGCGCGTCCAGCGATGTAAAGATGATGCTTATCGTATTCGATTGACTGAGAAATGGATCGGAAATCACTTACATCCGAACTCATACCACCCGCCAATGACGGTCCGCCTTAGGCTCTTAACGAGAAAAGACAATTCAACGACATTGCCGGCGACAGAGTAGTTTCCGATCCTGCCCTTCGACCATCCCCGTCGGATAGCGTCGTGACGCGGGCTTGGGCTTCGACGTTGGCTGCGCGCATCCGCATCTGCGACATTGAAATGGAGCGGCCATGGACGGGGCAATCATCGAGCGGCCGAGGCCGGCCGACGTCGGTAGCGGCGGCAAAGCTGCGGCTCAGACAGTTTCACGCCAGAGCGAAACGCTGGGCAAACCAGCCGACGTTCCAACCCGGGCCAAGACCAAGATCGCCATCCGCAATCTTGATTTCTTCTACGGAGCGGATCAGGCGCTGAAAGGCGTGGCGCTGGATATCCCCGAGAAGCAGGTCTCGGGTCTCATTGGCCCGTCCGGTTGTGGAAAATCGACGCTGCTGCGAGTGCTGAACCGTCTGTACGACCTCTATCCAGGCCAGCGCGCGACCGGAGAGGTTCGTCTCGATGGCGAAGACATTCTCGACCCCAAGATCAATTTATGTTGGCTGCGGGGCCGGATCGGCATGGTGTTCCAGGTGCCCACGCCTTTGCCGATGTCGATCTACGACAACATCGCCTTCGGCATGCGGTTACACGGGAGGCTGCCGCGGGCGGAGATCGACGCGCGGGTGGAAGCAGCCCTTGCGCGCGCGGCGTTTTGGGACGAGGCCAAGGACAGGCTGCGCGCCCCGGCTGCGAGCCTGTCGGGCGGACAGCAGCAACGTCTTTGTATCGCGCGCGCGCTGGCGATGGCGCCCGACGTCCTCCTGCTCGACGAGCCAACGAGCGCGCTCGACCCGGTCAGCATGGAGAAGATCGAGGCTCTGATCATTGATCTGAAGCGCGATGTGACGATCATCCTGGTCACCCACAACCTGCAGCAAGCCGCGCGCTGCGCCGACCACGTCGCGTTCGTGTATCTCGGCGAGATCATCGAGACCGGATCAACGGAGCAGATATTCCACGCTCCCCGTCGGCCGAAGACCCAAGCTTATGTGTCGGGGCAATTCGGCTGATGCGGCCGGTTTGATACCGGTCAACGCATGACGAACGCTGGATATTAAGAATTCCAGCCATCCGGAACCTGAGACGATCGGAACCCCCATGAAATCCGAAATCCTCGCCGCCATCGGCGAGAGAGAGCTTCAGCCGGCGGCGCAACTCAATGCCGCGCTGGCAGCCAATGACCGGGTCAAATACATCTTCTCCCTGCTGCAACTGGCCAGCGCCCACGCCAGGGATCCGGACCAGCCTTTTTCGACGTTGAGGCGCGAGCGGACCGCCTGCGGCATCGACGATCCCGATCTCGATCTCGTCATCGGCCAAGCCCGCACGAAGGGGAAATCCTGTCATGTGGCGGGGGCCGCGAAGATCGTGGCCCGGATCGCCGACGAGATGCGCCTGATGGCGGCGCCCGTGCTCGCCGGCAAGCCGGACGGCTTGGCCACGCGGCTCGACGCACTGCTGAAAGCGCTGCCATCGGGCCGGGACGACCTGCTCGATCCCGAGGCGATTTCGGCCATGACCCAGGCCGGCCACAAGCACGCCGACAGCCTGCACAGCCTGGTGATGGATCTGCACAAGCAGCTCAACGCCATGCAGGAGACGCTGGCCGAAGAGACGATCGACGGGGCGGCCGCCTATAACCTCTCCGAGACGGACCGGCCGCTGGTGCAGGCCTTCATGGCGGGGCTCAACCGCACGGCCAAGCTGAAATTCGACCATCCCGGTCTCGCCACCACCGCGACCCGCTCCGGCGAGCGGCTGCTGATCCAGAACGATATCGGCACGACCGATGCCCATGTCATCGTGATCCATGTCGAGGGCCACACCGTCAGCGTGACCTATACCGACGTGCATCCCGAACGCCTGGCCTTCTTCCAGACGATGCTGAAACCTCATGCCGTGACCTGGGAGGGCGAGCGGACGGCGACCCTGGCCGCCGGCGCGCCATTCTATCTGGCGACCGGGCGCTTCGCGGCGAAGGACGCCAAGGGTTGCCGCGCCGATCTCGAATTCCTCGGCTCGCGCCTGGTCTTCCTGATCGACTGGAACCGGGCGCGCAAACAGCTGCGCGGGTTCTTGCGCGGGAGCGACCGGCTTGCCCTGCTGCAAGGCGCTGCGGACACCGAGATCGGCCATCGCGCCTTTCTCGAACTCGGCGGCGCCCGGCTGGTCAATCAGGCGATCGAGGAGACAGCCGGCTCTTCGATGCGTTTCGGCGACAGGCTCTACGACGTGCTGGGCGACGCCGAGACGCTGGACTTCATGACGTTCGTGCTTCGTACCTCAGCCGAGGGGATGTTGGCGGGCCAGTCGCAAGCGCTGATCCGGGATCGGGTCCGTGTGACGCTGGCGACGCATTTCAGCAATGAGGAACAGCGGCTGCTCGGGCTCGCCGGCGATCATGCCGGGCTGATCTTCGAACTCGCGACCCTGGTGCGGGAAGGCTTGCAGTCCGACCAGAATGGGGCTGGCAAACGGGCCCGGCGCGCCGGACATTTCGAGCATGACGCCGACCTGCTGGTGATCGAGATGCGCGAGGCCGTCCGCAGACGCCCCGATTATCTTGTGTTCAAGACCTTGCTCGAAGCGGCCGACGATGCCGCCGACGAACTCGAGGACGCTGCCTTCCTGCTCGATCTCGACGCACTCGAAGGCAAGCCGCTGCCGCTGCTGCAAGGCTTGGCCGATCTGCTGGTCGAGGCCTCACAGGAATGGATCAAGGCGCTCGGCCACGCCACACAGATCGGGCGGTCGGCAAGCCAGGCCGAGACCGAGGATTTCCTCACGGCGGTCGACCGCATCGCCGCGCTGGAGCATCAGGCCGACGATGCCCAGCGCGCACTCGCCGCGAGCGCCATCAAACACAGCAAGGATTTCCGCCAGTTGCATCTCTACAATGCCATCGGCGGACGGCTCGAGGCGACGGCGGATGCTCTGAAACACGCCAACCACATCCTGCGCGATCATGTGCTGACGGATTTGATCGATGGTTGATCATTATCTCATCGCACAGGGCGAAGCCCTGGCCCGTGGCGGCGCCAAGGACGTCGGCAACAAGGCCTGGAACCTGATGCGCATGGCCAAGGCGGGTCTGCCCGTGCCGGCCGCCTTCGTCTTGCCCACGGCCTGGTGCCATCGCGATCTCACGAAGCAGGACGCCAAGCTGCGCCAGGCGCTGGCGGAGGGCGTCGCTGCCCTCGAATCCGCGACCGGCCTGTCATTTGGTGCCGCGCGCAAGCCCTTGCTGGTGTCGGTTCGCTCGGGCGCGGCCGTCTCGATGCCGGGCATGATGGAGACGGTGCTCGACATCGGCCTCAATGCGCAGACGGTCGAGGGGCTCATCCGCCTGACCGGGAATCCGCGCCTGGCCTGGGACAGCTATCGCCGTCTGGTGCAAAGCTATGCCGAGGTCGTCGCGAATCTGCCGACCGAGCCCTTCGACGCGCTCGTCGCAGCCGCGCTCGCCCAGGCCGAAGCCGACAGCGAGCGGGAACTCGATCATCGCAGCCTGCGGACCCTGACGGCGGCGATGCTGGACTGCTATCGCGGTCTGGCGGGCAGCGCCTTCCCCGCCAACCCGGCAGAGCAACTGGCGCAGGCCACGAAAGCCGTCTTTCGCTCCTGGGATGCTCCCAAGGCCGTCAGCTACCGCCGGCTCAACAGTCTCGACGACAAGGCGGGGACGGCGGTGACCGTCCAGACCATGGTCTATGGCAATGCAGGTGGCGCTTCGGGGGCCGGCGTCGGCTTCACGCGAAACCCCGCCACGGGGACCCGCGAATTCTATTTCGATTTTCAGTTCAATGCGCAGGGCGAGGATGTGGTCGCCGGCCGCCAGAAGCTTCACGACAATGATCGCCTGCACCTCGCATTGCCGGCGGTCTGGACGCGATTGGAGCAAATCTGTCACGAGCTGGAAGCGCTGTTTTGCGACGCGCAGGATTTCGAGTTCACCGTTCAGTCGGGAGAGCTGTTCATTCTCCAGTCGAGGAATGCAAAGCGAACCGACTGGGCCGCGCTCGCGATCGCCGTCGATATGGTCGAGGACGGCATCATCGCGCCCGGCCAGGCGCTCGAGCATCTCGCAGGCATCGATCTCGCCGGCATCACGCGCAGCAACTTCGCCTTGCCGGTTCCGGCCACGCTGGCGATCGCCGAGGTCGCGGGAATGGGCGTCGCAAGCGGCGTGATCGCGCTCGATTCCGAGGCCGTGAAGCGCTTCTCCGCGGCGGGCGAGCCAGCCATCCTCGTCCGGCGCGACACGGTGACCTCCGACATCGAGGGCATGGCGCTGGCCGCCGGCATCCTCACCGCCTCGGGCGGGCGCACCTCCCATGCGGCGGTCGTCGCCCGCCAACTCGGCAAGGTCTGCCTCGTCGCCTGCCCCGACCTCGAGATCGATCTCGATCACCGCCGCTGCAGCATCGCCGGCACGCAATTGAGCGAGGGCGATGTGCTGTCGTTGGATGGCAATACGGGTGCGATCCATGCCGGCCGGCTGACGCCGCTGAACGAGCGTCCGGAGAAGGCTCTGGCCACCGTCGCGGCCTGGCGCAAGGATGCGGCCGCGCGGCTGGTCGAGGCTTGACCCAACGGCCGCCAACTTCAAGCGGCGGTCAGCCGCTCAATGGCCGTAGCCCTGGAGGATCTTGACGTAGTTGGCGCGTTCGAACGCCCTGGGCTCGTGAAGCCTGCTCTGGCTCATGATGCCCCGGGCCATGTCGATCGAGGCAAACTCCCGTGTGTCGAGCCAATGGGCGAGGCCTTCGAGCAGAACGCCGACATGGCCCGGCCCATGTCGCAGCAGAGCAGAGGTGGTCATCACCGCATCGGCGCCGGCCAGCAAATATTTCACGACCTCGTCCGAGGTCGTCACCCCGGTCGCGGCGGCAAGCGACAGCTTGACCCGGCCCGACAGCACGGCCAGCCAGAGCAGCGGCAGGCGGATCTCATGAGGTTCGCTCAGATGCAGATCGGTCAGCACCTTCAGCCCGACGATATCGAGATCGGGCTGGTAGAACCGGTTGAACAGCACGAGCGCGTCGGCGCCGTTGCGCTCCAGTTCCAGCGCGATATGGCCGACCGCGCTGAAATAGGGGCTGAGCTTGACCGCCACCGGGATCGCCACGGCGGCCCGCACGGCCCGCACGGCATCGAGATAGCGCTGCTCGACGGCCCGGCCATCGAGCGTGATGTCGGTCGGGATGAAATAGATGTTGAGTTCCAGCCCCTGCGCGCCGGCCTGCTCGATCGACCGCGCGTAATCGGTCCAGCCCTCGGCGGTGACGCCGTTGAGGCTCGCGATCACGGGAATCGCGGTCATCTCGCTGGCGCGCCTGACCAGATCGAGATAGCGGTGCGGTCCGCGCGCGGCGTCCGGAAGCGTGGGAAAATTCGTGCGCGCCTCGGGCCAACTCTCGTCATGGGCGCCGGTCAAATGGTCGTGGCGCGCCTCCTCGGCCTCGATCTCCTCCTGGAAGAGCGAGGGCAGTATGATCGCGGCAGCGCCCGCATCCTCGATCTGCCGAATGCCATCAAGCGTCCCCGTCAGCGGCGAGGAGGAGGCCACGATCGGGTTCTTGAGAGCCAAGCCCATATAGCGCGAAGACAGATCCATCATGCCGCTCCCGTCACGGGCGTTCCGACGCCCGGTTGAAACCGCCCGCCGTCCAGTGCGGCAAGCTCCTCATAGCGGCGATATTTGGCATCGACGCCGGCTTGGGCTTCGAGAAGCAGGGCCGCCGCATCGTCAGGCATCGTCCGCGCCAGGGACGAATAGCGGATCTCGTTATAGGCATAGTCCTTGAAGGGGATCGTCGGTCGCGGCGAGTCGAGCTGGAACGGGCTCAAGCCCACGCTCTGCATCGTCGGGTTGAAGCGCATCAGCGGCCAGTAGCCGCTGGCGACGGCGAGATCCTGCTGCTTCATGCCGAAGCGCATATCGATGCCGTGGGCGATGCACTGGCTATAGGCGATGATGAGCGAAGGACCGTCAAAAGCTTCCGCTTCGCGGAAGGCGTCGAGGGTCTGTTGGGCGTTGGCCCCCATCGCGACCTGCGCGACATAGACATTGCCATAGGCGATCGCCAGCAGCGCGAGATCCTTGCGCGGCACCCGCTTGCCGGCGGCGGCGAATTTCGCCACGGCGCCCAATGGCGTCGCTTTCGAGGCCTGCCCGCCGGTGTTGGAGTAGAGCTCGGTGTTGAGTACCAGGATATTGACGTTGCGACCGCTGGCCATGACATGGTCGAGACCGCCATAGCCGATATCGTAAGCCCAGCCGTCGCCACCGACGATCCAGATGCTGCGCCGGACGAGATGGTCGATCACGGACAACAGTTCCCGCGCCTCCTCCGTGTCGAGCGCGACGAGCCTGTCCTTCACATCGGCGACGCGCCGCCTTTGCGTGCGCAGTTCGTGCTCTGCGATCTGGGGCGCGTCGAGCATGGCCTGGACCAGATTGTCGCCGAGCGTCGGGGCGAGCGTCGTCAGCAGGGCGCGGGCCATGGCCAGATGCTTGTCGGCCGCGAGGCGGAAGCCCAGGCCGAATTCGGCATTGTCCTCGAACAGCGAGTTCGACCAGGCCGGGCCACGACCCTCATCGTTCTTCGTCCAGGGGGTCACCGGCAGGCTGCCGCCATAGATCGACGAACAGCCCGTTGCGTTGGCGATCTGGGCGCGGTCGCCGAACAGTTGCGACAGAAGCTTGAGATAGGGCGTCTCGCCGCAACCGGCGCAGGCGCCCGAGAATTCAAACAGCGGCTCGAGATACTGGACGCCGCGGACATTGGCGAAGTCGATGCGCGAGCGGTCATTGACCGGCAGCGTCTCGAAGAAGGCCATGCTCGTCCGCTCGGCCTCCAGCAGCGGGGCTTTTTCGGCGAGGTTGATCGCTTTCTTGCCCGGCTCGCGCGGGCTGGTGGCAGGGCAGGCCTCGATGCAGAGCCCACAGCCGGTGCAATCCTCGACATAAAACTGCAGCGTGAAGCGCGCCTCCGGATAGCCGCGCGCATTCACCGGCGCCGATTTGAAGCTTGCCGGAGCGTCGACCAGCACGGCCTCGTCATAGGTACGCGAGCGGATGACGCTATGGGGGCAGACGAAGCTGCACTGGCCGCACTGGATGCAGAGATCGGTCTCCCAGACCGGCACGAACTCGGCGATGTTGCGCTTCTCATATGCGCTGGTGCCGGAGGGAAACGTGCCATCCGCCGGCATCAGGCTGACGGGAATCTCCTCGCCGCGGCCGACCAGCATAAGGGCAGTGACCTCGCGAACGAAAGCAGGTGCGTTCGATGGGACGATGGCGGGCCGATCATGCGCACTCGTCGCAGCGTTCGGCACCGCGATCTCGAACAACACGGCCAGCGTGTCGTCCACCGCCGCGAAGTTCTTGGCGACGACCGCCTCGCCCTTGTGGCCATAGGTTTTTTTGATCGACGCCTTGATCTGCGCGATGGCCTCGTCGCGGGGCAGGACGCCCGAGATGGCGAAAAAGCAGGTCTGCAACACGGTGTTGGTGCGGACGCCGAGCCCGACATCGCGCGCCACTTTCGAGGCGTCGATGACGAACAGTCGCAATTTTTTGTCGATGATCTCCTGCTGGACTGAGCGGGGCAGCTCGTCCCAGGTTTCGTCCTTGCCATAAGGGCTGTTGAGCAGGAACACGGCGCCGGGCGCGGCGACGCGCAGGACATCCTGGCGTTCGAGAAAGCCGAACTGGTGGCAGGCAACGAAGCTCGCCTGCGAGATCAGATAAGGCGCGCGGATCGGCTGGGGCCCGAAGCGCAGATGAGACACGGTCTGCGCGCCGGATTTGTGCGAATCATAGACGAAATAGCCCTGCGCATAGCGGCCGGCATCTTCGGCGATGATCTTGACGCTGTTCTTGTTGGCGCCGACCGTGCCGTCGGCTCCAAGCCCGTAGAAGACCGCGCTCGTCCGGTCCCCGGGCTCGATCGAGAACAGCGGATCGACCGCAAGGCTGCTGTGGGAGACATCGTCATTGATGCCCAGCGTGAAGCCGTTGCGACCCGAGAAGCGTCCGTTCGCATCGACGAGACCGAGTTCGTCCAGGGCCGCCTTGGCCATGGCCGGCGTGAAATCCTTCGAGGACAGGCCATAGCGGCCACCGATGACGCGCGGCATCGCCGCGCGCGTTCCGGCCGAAAACCCCTGCGCCAGCGTCGCGATCACATCGAGATAGAGCGGCTCGCCGGCCCCGCCGGCTTCCTTGGCCTGTTCAAGCACGGCGATGCTCTGGACGCAGGCCGGGATCGCCGCCAGGAAATGGGCAGCCGAGAACGGCCGGTACAGCCGCACCTGGAGCACGCCGACCTTCTCGCCTTTGGCCACAAGGGCCTTGACGGTCTCGCGCGCCGTCTCGGCACCCGAGCCCATCAGGATCAGAATGCGGGTGGCGTCAGGAGCGCCTTCATATTCGAACAGCTCATAGGCGCGTCCCGTCAGCGCGGCGAAGCGGGCCAACGCCTCGTCCAGGATGCCGGGAACGGCGGCATAAAAGGGGCTCACCGCCTCACGCGACTGGAAGAAGGTGTCGGGGTTCTGCGCGGTCCCGCGAATGAAGGGGTTTTCGGGGTTGAGGCCCCTGCCGCGATGGGCCCGCACGAGATCGTTCGAGATCATTGCGCGCATGGTGTCGTCGTCGATCAAGTCGAGCGTGTTGAGCTCATGGGAGGTGCGAAACCCGTCGAAGAAATGGATGAAGGGCACGCGCGAAGCCAGCGTCGCGGCCTCGCAGACGAGCGCCATGTCATGCGCTTCCTGCACATTGGCCGAGGAGAGCAGCGCAAAGCCGGTGGTGCGGCAGGCCATCACGTCGGAATGATCGCCGAAGATCGACAAAGCCGACGTCGCCAGCGAACGGGCCGCGACATGGAAGACGGTCGCGTTGAGTTCGCCGGCAATCTTGAACAGGTTGGGCAGCATCAGCATCAGGCCCTGCGACGAGGTGAAGGTCGTCGTCATCGCGCCCGATTGCAGCGCGCCATGAACCGCGCCGGCCGCGCCGCCCTCGCTCTGCATCTCCTGCACGACCGGGACATTGCCCCAGATATTGGGCAGCTGGTCGGCGGACCATTGGTCCGCGAGCTCCGCCATCGTCGAGGACGGCGTGATCGGATAGATCGCGCAGACCTCGTTGACCCGGTAGGCGACATGGGCGACCGCCGCATTGCCGTCCATCGTCATGCGCAGGGCGGCCCGGGCGAGCGGGTCTGCCACCGGCACTGCAGCAGCAGACGACATGATCTTGATATCCGCGTTCATGCCTGCACCATCATCTGTTCGGGGACCATTTCCATGGCGTGGCAGGGGCATTGCTCGACGCAGACCGAGCAGCCCGTGCAGGTCTCGAGATTGATCTCGTAGCCTTTGGTCGGACCAAGCTTGATGATCGCGTCCTCCGGGCAGGCGGCGAAGCAATTGTCGCATTCGAAGCAGTTGCCGCAGGACAGGCAGCGTTTGGCTTCATGAAGCGCCTCGGCTTCGCTGAGGCCGGCGAGGACCTCGTCGAAGCCGGTCTTGCGCGCGCTCGGGGAAAGCTCGGACTGACGCGAAGGAGCGGCATCGGCATAGATCGGCAGGTTGAGGCCGGCATAGGTGATACCCGGATGCTTCTCGACCTGGGCGGGCTTCACATCGCGCAACCAGGCATCGATGTGACGCGCCGCCTTTTTCCCGTGGCCGGTCGCGATCGTGACCGAGCGCTGGCTCGGCACCATGTCGCCGCCGGCGAAGATGCCCGGCCGCCCCGTCATCATGCTGGCATCGACGACCACGATGCCGCCGGGGAGATAGGTGATCTCGGGGATGTTTCCGAGAAAGCCGCTCTCGGCTTCCTGGCCCAGCGCGAGCACCACCGAATCCGCCTTCAGCGTCTCGAACTCGCCCGTAGGCTGGGGATGGCCGGCCTCGTCCATCCGCATCCGCTCAACGACCATCGTATCCGCGCCGATATCCTTGATCGCGCTCAGCCATTTGAACGTCACGCCTTCATCGACCGCCTCCTGGGCCTCGAAGGCGCGCGCTTCCATACGCGACTTGTCCATGATGAAGACGACGAGCGCTTCCTCGGCGCCGAGCCGCTTGGCTGTCCGCGCAGCATCCATCGCAGAGTTTCCGGCGCCATAGACGACGACGCGGCGGCCGAGCTGCGGGGCCGTCCCGGCCTCGACCTGATGCAGCAATCCGACAGCGCTGTAGACGCGCGCCGCGTCACGGGCAGGGATCTCGACGTGGTGGGCTTTCTGGGCGCCGATGGCGATGAACGCGGCGTCGAAGCCACCTGAAGCCTGTTCGGCGAGCAGATCCTCGACCTTGTGGTTGAGCACGATCTTGACGCCGAATGCCTCGATCCGGGCGATCTCGCGCATCAGATCCGCGCGCGGCAGGCGGTAGGCCGGGATGCCGAAATGCAGCATCCCGCCCGGCAGCGGTCCAGCCTCGCGGATCTCGACCTGATGGCCCAGCCGGGTCAGGTGATAGGCCGCCGACAGCCCGCTCGGGCCCGCGCCCACGACCAGAATCCGCTTGCCCGATGATGCAGCCGCTTTGGGGATGCTCCAGCCCTGCAAAGAGGCCTGGTCGCCCAGAAAGCGCTCGACGGCGTGGATGCTGACCTCGCTGTCGAGATCCTTGCGGTTGCAGCTCGTCTCGCAGGGGTGATAGCAGACGCGCCCGTGAATGGCTGGCATCGGATTGTCGGCGATCAACGCCTCCCAGGCGGCCTTGAACTTGCCCGCCTGCGCCAGGCCGAGCCATCCTTGAATGTCCTCGCCCGCCGGACAGGCCGCGTTGCAGGGCGGCAGAAGATCGACATAGATCGGGCGCTGGCTGCGGACAGGGCCTGTGCCATGGGGCAGGGTCAGATCAACTCGCGGCGTCATATCGCGTGCAAAGACGGTCATCGGACGGCTCCCAAAGCGGGGTGCAGCGGGGGCGGCGGCGCCAGCTTCAGCGTCGTCCCGGCGGCCGAACCGGTCTCGCGGATGAAGACCGACAAAATAATCGCCAGCACGATCCCGGCGACACCGATCACGCCGGCTTTCTGAAAGATCTCGATGCCGAGCACGCCACCGGCCGATAACTCAAGCAGGACCCAGCCATAGACCGGCGCCATCAGGGCGCTCAGTGTGAAGACGAGGAAGTTGATGGCTCCGGTCGCGCTGCCCTTCACCTCATCGGCATTGACTTCCTTGATGATCGTGTAGGGGATCATCGCCGCGCCCGAACCGACGCCGAGCAGGAAGCCGGCCAGATAGGGCGGAACAACGCTGTGGGGCGCATAGAGGATGACCAGCGAGGTCAGCAGCATGACCACGGCGCCGCCGATGAGGACCGGTTTGCGGCGGCCGAAATGATCGGCGACATAGCCGAGCAGCGGGCTGCCGACGACCCAGCCGAGAGGCACCATGGCGGCCCGGTTGACGGCTTCGGCATGGTCGATCTGCCACCCGGCGCGCAGGAACGAAACGCCCCAGATCATGTCGCCGATCGTCGTCGGCAGGAACAACAGCCCCGCCGCGAAACCGCAGAGATAGGACTGCGGATTGGTCAGGACGGATTTGTACGGCGCAAACATCGACCAGATCGATCTCTGCGCCGGGGTCTGAACCGGATGCCCTCCGGGCGTCACCGCCACGACGACAATGGCGAGCGCCGCCGATCAGCCAGAATTGCTGCCAGCCGAAGACGCCGTGGATCAGTGGTGCGACGGCGAATTGTCCCGAGGCGCCGCCGAGCATGCCGAAGCACTGGGTGAAGCCGATCGCCGTGGCGAGATACTTCGCCGGAAATCCGCGGGTGGCGAGATAAACCGCGCCGGTAAACGCGAAGGCCGAACCGGCTCCCTGCAGGAGCCGCCCCGTCTGCGCCGCCGCATTGGACCCGACACCGAAGAGCACCGCGCCGCCGGCCAGCAGCACCAGCCCGACCGGGATGACATAACGCGCCCCATAGCGATCGAAGCAGGCGCCCGAGACGATCGCGAAGGCGGAATAGGTATAGTAATAGAGGCCGATCAGCGCGCTGATGCCAAGGGCCGAGAGCCCGAAAGCCGTGGTGAGCTCGGGCACCATGACGCCGGGCGCGGATCTCAGCGCATATTGCAGGAAGTAAAACAGAACACAGCAGGCCCAGGCGATGATGTAGGGCGTCTTCGACGCCGCATCAGAGGGAGGGGAGGATGTCGTGATGGCCACACGCGTTCTCCTGCAGATGTCGCCATCAGCGATCGGCTGGATGCCGTTGCCATGGTCTAGCAGCCGGCCTCGCGGCCCATCAGCGTCGGAATCTACGCAGTTGGATTGATCGAGGAGCGCCACCCGAACGTCCAAATGGCTGTGAGAGCCGACATGAGGGCGCCAGGCAGCCAGCGTGATTGTCCAGCGGTCATGACGTCACGCCACGATGACGGCCGAAACGGGCCGTCGCGGCGCGTAGGGAAGCGCGGGTCCATAGCCGAACCGCATCACGATATCGGGGCGCCTGCCGGTGAGGCCGATCAACGCGGCGAGATCCGGCCGCAGGGCTGGAACCTCGACCGGCTGGTTGATGAAGGCGTGCTTCAACCCCAATGCCGTCGCCTGCAGGGCGAAGCGTTGGCAGGCCTGCCCCACGGCGACCCAATGCGCCGGGGTTTCCCCGGCCCCGGCAAACACCGCGATTCCGGACGAAGACCGGATCTGGCGGGCATAGGCGTCATTTTGCGCTTGCGCCGTCGAGAACCAGTCGAACGCATGGGGCCCAAGCCAGTCGGGCAGCGCAGGGTTGCCGCTCGCCACACTGTAGAGGCCATCGCCGGTTCGCAGGGCCTGTCGAGGATTGAACCGGAGCCAGGATTTCAGCTCGCAGACGAAGGCCGCATCGGCCATCTGCGCGCTGTTGCCGGTCAGGACGAGATCGCGCAGGCGATCGATGCGGCTGCGATCTGTCAGCAAGACGAGATCGACGCCGGGCATGGCCGCCGCCCGGCCGAGCATGTCGAGATCGGCCGGGAGGACGGTGCGGCCGTCAAATTCGGCGCGGGTCGACTGCCTTTGGGTTATGGCCTCGAACAGGAAGGACGAGATCGCTCGCGCCGGCTCGAAGTCGAAGATGACAGAGCCTCCGTTGCCCTGCTCGAATCGGACGGCACCGGGTGCGCCGCGCGCGGCGGACGCCAGAGACACATTCTCGGCGGCGGCACCGAGGCTGACAAACAGATGATGGTCGTCGGGATCGACGACCGGCGTCCGTCGCGCAAAATCGGGCAAGATCTCGATCCTCTTGTCGCCGATGCGGAAAAGCCAGGGCTGGGCGTTGTGGCCATTGGGCGCGAGCGTCGCATAGCCGATAAGATCCCGCGCCGAGGGCGTATCCGCCAGCGGTCTACGCAAAGGGGCGATCCCGCGGGCATAGTCCGCTGAAGACCCCATGCTGGATGCAGACAAGTAGGCGGCCGCGCCGCCAAGCACGGTGACCGTGCCCGCACCAATAAGCAGATGGCGACGGTTCACGGGGAGCCCATCGCCAGAGATCGTTTTGTCTGCTTCGCCATCAGAGCACACTGGACGCTCCTGGCGGCCATGATGAGGATCGGAATCTACCCCCGTCGCGTCAGCAGTGGCAGATGTCACCGCCGCGCGAGGGCCAGGCGGCTCGATGCCGCCATCTGCTGGACCGACCGCTGCCTGCGTAGTTTCCGAGCCTGCCGGTGAAATCCTCGCGCCTTATCGTCGGTAACGACAACGCTATTGAGACGGGCTCGGCGCCAGCGGGGCGCAAGGCTTGATCCGACACTTCCGATGCCCACAGCGCGCACCGCGGCAACTGCTAAGGATATCCCATGACACGCATGATGCAGGCCGCGACCGTCGAGCATTTCGGCAAGCCGCTGGTCTTGCGGGAATGGGCGGTGCCGACGCCCGGCCCTGGCCAGATCCTCGTCAAGACGGAAGCCTGCGGCGTCTGTCATACCGATCTTCACGCCGCCAGTGGCGATTGGCCGGTCAAGCCGTCGCTGCCTTTCATTCCCGGCCATGAGGGCATCGGGCTCGTCGTCGAGGTCGGTGCTGGCGTGACGGCGGTGAAGCAAGGCGAACGCGTCGGTGTCCCCTGGCTATTCTCGGCCTGCGGCCATTGCGAGCATTGCCTTGCCGCATGGGAGCCGGTCTGCGCCGAGGCCGAATTCGGTGGCTACACCCGCAATGGCGGCTTCGCCGAATACATCCTGGCCGATCCCGACTATGTCGCGCATATCCCGGTCGGTCTCGCGGCGCGCGATGCGGCGCCGATCATCTGCGCCGGCATCACGACTTACAAGGGCATCAAGGAGACAGGCGCCCGGCCCGGCGAATGGATCGCGATCTCCGGCGCCGGCGGCCTCGGGCATCTCGCCATCCAATATGCCAAGGCGATGGGCCTGCAGGTCTGCGCGGTCGATATCGACGACGGCAAGCTCGACCACGCGACGCGGCTGGGCGCCGACGTCGTCGTCAATGCCAGGACGAGCAACGATCCCGCGGCGGAGGTGAAAGCGGCGACTGGAGGTGGCGCCCATGGCGTCCTGATCACCGCGCCGTCGCTTCCGGCCTTCAAGCAGGGCGTCGCCATGACGCGCAAGCGCGGGACCTGCGTGCTGGTCGGCCTGCCGCCCGGCGAATTTCCGGTACCGCTGTTTGGCGTCGTCGCCGACTGCATCACCATCCGCGGTTCCTTCGTGGGCAGCCGGCACGACATGGCCGAGGCTCTCGCCTTCGCCGCCGCCGGAAAGGTTCGCGCCGACATCGAATTGCAGCCGCTTTCGGCGATCAACGACGTCTTCGGGCGCCTTCAGCGCGGCGAGGTGCCGGCCCGCGTCGTGATCGATTTCGCCCCGGCGTGACGCTGTTGGTGGCGGCGCTCGCCAGCGCATGCGCGCGCCTTCAGACCGAAGGCGACTGCGAGACCGCCACGCTGGAGATTTGGGATGGCAGGTTGACCAGCGCATGGCCGTCTGGTGAGCCTGCCCCTGCTGCATCTCGATGCCTGATCAGGCTTTTGCATTGGCCTGGGCTTCGGCTGAACTTTGCACGATCCGCCCATCGATCATGTCGATGATACGGTCGGTGCGGGCCGCGAGATCGAGATTATGCGTCACGATCAGGAATGTCGTTTTTTCCGATTGGTTGACCTCCCGCATCAACGCGAAGACGTCATCGGCCGATTTGGAGTCGAGGTTTCCGGTCGGCTCGTCGGCAAGGATGAGCCCTGGTTTCATCGCCAGGCTTCGCGCGATGGCGACGCGCTGTTGCTGTCCGCCCGACATGTTGTTGGCGAGGTTGTCCTGCCATTTCGTCAGACCGACTTTCGCCAGCAGTTCGTGTGCCCGCACCCGCATCGCCTCGCTGGGAAAGGCCTTGTCGACGAGCATCGGCATCATCACGTTTTCCAGCGCGGTGAATGCCGAGATCAAGCAGTGATGTTGGAAGATGAAACCGATCCTGTGACCGCGCAGGCTGGTGACGTCGGTGTCGTCCAGCGCGCTCGTGTCGCGACCTTCGATGATGAGCCGACCGGCCGTCGGACGGTCGAGGAGACCGATGATGTTGAGCATCGTGCTCTTGCCGGAGCCGGATGCGCCGGTCAGTGCGATGAACTCGCCCGCTTGCAGCGTGAGATCGATGTCATGGAGAACCTCGACGGGGACCGGCGTCCCGATGCCATAGGATTTGCAGACACCCTCCAGCCGCAGCAGGGGCTCCGGGTCAGCCACGGATAGCCACCACGGGGTCGAGCCTGGCCGCACCTAGCGCCGGTATTGCGGCCGCAGCGATACCGGTCAGACCTGCCAGGACTACCGCGCCGATGAAGAGGCTCGGCTCGAATATCAGACTGAAAATCTCGCTGCCATCAGCCTGGCGCATATAGGAGTGCCAGAACACAAGTCCGGCGCCGCCCACGCCCGCGCCGAGGATGGCTCCGAATATCCCCAACAGACCGCCTTGCAGCAGAAACAGGCGCAGGATCTGCCCGCGCGACGACCCCATGGCACGCAGAATGCCGATATCCTTCGAGCGCTGGATGACGGAAACGACCAGCACGCTGGCGATGCCGAAGGCCACCGACAATCCCACGAACAGCCGGATCAGGGTGTTCGAGGATTGCTGCGCTTTGACCGCCGTGAAGAACTGGGCGTTGGTCTTGATCCAGCTATCGGCTTCGACGCCGGTTGCCGCCTGCACCGCCCGTGCGATGGTCTCGGCGGCGTAGATATCGGTCACGGTGAGATCCAGCGTCGTGACGCCGCCGACCAAGTCGGACAGCGCCTGCGCCGTCCGCAGGGCAACGAAGGTCGAGCGGAGATTGGCGCCCTTGTTGCCGAGATCGAAAATGCCGGTGATCGTGAGCGTGCGGGTCGCGCCCGAAGCCGCGCGGATGATGATCTTGTCGCGCAGCGTGACCCCCAGTTCGCGGGCCAGATCCGTGCCGACAAGGATGTCGTCGGTCAGAACCTGTGCGGTCCCCGACACGATATAGTCGGGGATCCGAACGATTCTGAAATAGAGATCCTGTTCGATGCCCGTCAGCGTCACGGAGCGGCTGGCGGCGCCCCGGATCGCGAGGGCCGACGCACTCGTGGTCGGCGATACGGTCACGATGCCGGGCCAGCTCGCGAGCATCGTGACGAAAGTCTGCCATTGGTCGATCGAGCGGGTGCGCTGCGTCGGCCGCTGGATCGTCGCCGCCACCATGCTGCCGGCCGTTGACAGACGCTGAGGACGGGCGACCTCGTCGGGCGGAACCAGCTGGATATGAGCTTGCGACGTCAACACGCGCTTGAGAAAGTTGGCCTGCAGGCTCGAGAGCATGGCCGACATGAACACGATGACCGCCACGCCGATCGCGACCGCTGTCAGGATGAAGATCGTCTGCATCCGGCCCTCCCGCAGGAAGCGTAGCGCCGCGATCCACTCGAAAGGCAACCATGAGGTCATGGCGTGGACTTCGGATTGAGTTTGGGACGGATGCGTGCGCCTTCGGCGATCGCTGCCGTGGCCGGCACGATCAGCGCGCCCTCATCGACGCCGGAGAGGATTTCGGCGCGACCGGCGCCCATCAACCCGACCGTGACGGCTTGCCTGCGCGCGCGCCCATCGACCGCGACGAGAAGCCAGGGCTTGCCGGTCGCGAACTCGCGAAGCGCTGCCATCGGCACGACGAGCGTGGCATCGCGTCGGCCGACCTCGATATCGACCGATATCGTCATGTCCTGCCGGAGATAGGCCGGAGCGTCCGGCATATTGAGTTTGACCTCGACGGAGGCGCGCTGGATGTCGATGGCCGGATTGATGAATGAGACTTCGGCTCGAAAGGTCTGGCGCGGATAGGCGTCGGCCGATGCGATCGCCGGCTGGCCGAGTGCGACCAGCCCGATATTCTTCTCGTCGATCTGCAGGACGATCTGGCTTGCTCCGATCGGCGACAGGGTCATCAGCACCGTCGAAGGCCCGACCACATTCCCGGTTTCGACATTCCGCGAGATCAGGATACCGTCCGTGGGCGTGGTGATGACGGTGTAGGCCAGTCGCGACCTCGCCGACCCGAGCGCGGCGTTCGCCTGATCGAGCTGGGTCTGCTGCATCACGACATCGCTGCCGCCTGGACTATTGGTGAACACCTGGAGATCGGCGTTGCGAACCTGGGCCCTGGCGATGTCGAGCCCGCGGATCGCATCATCGAGCGTGGTTCGCGCTCCATAGCCATCTTCAACGAGCTTGAGGGCCCTGGCATGGATCTGCTGCGCATTCACCAGCGTCGCCTTGGCCTGCGTCAAGGTCTCGCGCGCCGAGGGCAGGGTCAGCTCCCGTAACTGGCGGATGCGCGCAACAGCCTGATCGCGAACGCCCTCGGCTTGCACCACGGCGGCTTTCGCCTCGCGATCGTCCAGCATGATCAAGGTATCCCCGGCCTTGACAGTCTGGCCTTCAATGACCGGGATCTGCGTCACCGTGCCGGTGATCTGCGCGCCGATGCTGATGCGGAATGGCGCCTCGACATGGCCGCTGGCGACGATGCTGCGAACGAAATCGGTCCGCACGACGGCATCGACCGGAACAGTGCTTCCGACAATGAGGGGCATGCCGACATAGCCTGCGATCGCGGCGACAGCGATGGCTCCGCCGACGAAAAGGGCGATGCGTCGGGAGACCTTCATGGGTTCTGCAAATGGCCGTCTGCGTTGGGTCGCTTCTACCTAATCCTAGCGAAGGATCGGCATCTCGCGGCAGGCTCGGAATCTACGCAACGCGTCCGTGACGACGCGCGCGTGATGGCGGCGAGCTGGAATGCGGGCCAGGCCGCTGCCAGCTCGTCTCGTCAGATGTCCGGCTTAGCTGCGGTCACGCTGCATCCGGGCGCGGTGATTGCGCTGGCGCTTCTGAGAGCGCCGCGAGGGAGGCGCCGAAATCTCCGTCAATGTCAGGGCGGCAACGCCAACCGCGAGGTTGACGCCGGTCTGTCCCTGGACCGAAAGCGGCTGCAGCGTCACGGCGCCATCGTTCCCACCGACCAGAACACTGGCGCCCCCGCCGACGCCGACAGTCGCCTCGGCGCTGACCCCGGCATAGGTGCCGTTGAGGCCACCGGGCCGCAGAGCGGGCTCGACCACAGCCCAGACCATGCCGCCCTTGGTCGTCGTGCCGATATCGAGCCCGAACTTCCGGATCGTGCCGGTGTAGAACTCGACGCGCCCGCCCAGCGCGTCATAACGACAGGTCATGGCCTTTTCCGATGTCAGGATCATGCCCGTGCCGCCTGCAACGTTGCAGATGAGTTCGCCTGCGCGAACGACTGGCGCTGCAGACGCTGCGGACGGCGCGACGGCGACGATCGCGGCCAATCCGAGGAGGCGGATCGTGTTCGTCATGGTGCTGCTAGCCCTTCGCAATGGTCATGGCGGCTCTTCACCGCTTGCGTCAGATCGCGAGCACCGTCGGAAATCACTCAGTTCGCGATTTCGACCGGGTCCAAGCCCCCGCAGCCCATGCTGGCGCCCCGCTGTCACTGCGCCCGCGTCAGCCGCTCGTCATCGATCTCCGCAAAGGGCGGCGGAGATCGTCGCGCGGGCCGATCGAGGACAGCCTAACGGGCGGCGCCTGCTAGTCCGTCGCCATCGCGGCGCGGCGTTGCCGGATCAGGCGACGCGAGCGACGTCGATCTGCAAGCCCATTGATCGAAACGAGGCCACTCTGAGTATTTTCCGAACCTGTTCGATCGAAAAGACGCTTCGCATCATGAGCGAAGCGACGTTTGCGCGGATGGGCCACGTCAATTTCGCGTGGATGAGAACCATGCCGCTTCAACGACATCCTGCTGCAATTCAACAGCGACCCGAATGCGGCACCGGCATTTGGCGCGAGATGCCCGATGCAACGCTGCTGGCGAGGATCGCAGAGCGCATGAACGACCCCTCCGACGCTATGACGGCCGATGCAAGTGCCGCCGTTTCGCGCGAGCCGTTGAAGCAAGACGCCGCAAAGATCGGCGGGCGACGTATCGATTGCCGCGGCGCGAGAACTGAAACCCGCGCTCTCGTCCTGGCGGGACTGCGCCGTTTCGATCCGGCGATGACGACGTGGTGACTGCGCCGCTCGCCAGCCCGCACCGTCAGACGCGATCGACCACGACCCTGTCGGAGCGGGCCGGCTCCCGCGAGCGCCAGATGGATCAGATGAGCATCGTGCATAATTCCGATGGCGAGATCGACGCCTACCGCCGATCGGCAGACTACGTCGTCGGGCAGCTCGAAACGCATTCGCAGCTTGGGTTGACGGAAGAAGAGGCGTCGATACGCCTCGCCCGTGACGGCCCGAACACGCTCGAGGCCGAACCTGTCGTTCCGGCCTGGCAGCGATTTCTTGCCCAGTTCAGCGATGTCCTGGTCATCCTGCTTTTGGTCGCGGCTCTGATCTCGGCCGGGCTGTGGTTTGTCGAGCGCGCAACGGCGCTGCCCTATGAAGGGCTGGCCATTCTCGCTATCGTCCTGCTCAACGCGGTGATGGGGTTCGCCCAGCAATCACGGGCCGAGCAAGCCGTCCTGGCCTTACGCCGGATGTCGGCTGCGACAGCCACCGTCATCCGGGACGGGGCGCGCAACAGCATCGCCGCCGCCGGCCTCGTCGCGGGCGATGTCATCCTCATCGAAGAGGGCGATCTCGTTTCTGCCGATGCGCGCCTGATCGAATCCGTGTCGCTGCGCATGGCCGAAGCGCCCTTGACGGGTGAGAGCCTGCCCGTTGCAAAAAACACCGCTGTGATCGCGCAGGACGTGGCGCTGGGCGATCGCGGCAACATGGTCTTCAGCGGCACGTCTGCGAGCTATGGCCGTGGTCGGGCGGTGGTGACCGCGACGGGTAAGCACACGGAACTCGGTCGCATCTCCGAGATGCTGAAGGCCACATCCAAGGAGGCGACACCGCTTCAGCGCGAGCTCGATCGCCTCGGCAAGCAGCTCGGCCTGATCGTTGTCGCGATCGCCGTGGCGATGATCGCCACGATTCTGGTCACCCAGGACGTTCGCGACGCAAAAGCGGTGTTCGACGTGTTCATCCTCGGCGTTGCGCTGGCGGTGGCGGGCGTGCCCGAAGGTTTGCCTGCGGTGGTGACGGCGTCACTGGCTCTGGGCGTCCAGCGTCTGGCCAGGCGCAATGCGATCGTGCGTCACCTGGCCGCCGTCGAGACGCTCGGCTCTGCGACCGTGATCGCCTCGGACAAGACCGGGACGCTGACGAAGAACGAGATGACGGTGCGGCGCATCGTGACGAAAGCCGGCATCATCGAGATCAGCGGTGCGGGGTATGCGCCCAGGGGCGAACTGAAGCGCGAGGGCGGAGGGGCGATCGAGGGCGCGCTCCTGCTGGAGGCTATGGCCGCGCTGACCGCAGCGCAGCGGGCCAGCAACGCCGTCGTGCGAGAGCAGGACGGGCATTGGACAGTCTATGGCGACCCGACCGAAGGGGCCTTGCTCGTCGCCGCGCGCAAAACGGGTCTGGCGGACGTCGAAGACGACCCACGCTTTGAGCGGATCGCGGAGGTGCCGTTCTCCTCGCAACGCAAGCTCATGAGCACCGTCCATCGCGATTTGGAAACGCCGGATGCCATCCTGGTTTCGGTCAAGGGTGCGCCGGGCGTGGTGTTGGCGCGGTGCTCGCATGAACAGGTCGGTGGCGAGGCGCGCCCACTCAGCGCCGCGCGCCGCGCGGCCATTCTCGACAGCAACGCCGAACTGGCCAGTGCTTCCTTGAGGACGCTGGCGGTTGCCTCCCGGGCACTGGCGCACACGCGGTCTGACGACGACGCCGGCTTTGACGAACGCATCGAGACAGACCTCGTTTTTCTCGGCCTGATCGGCATGATCGATCCGCCGCGGCCCGAGGCGAAAACGGCTGTCATCCGTGCGCAGCGGGCCGGCATTCGTCCTTTGATGATCACCGGAGATCACGCTGCGACCGCCAGCGCGATCGCGGCCGAAATCGGTATCGCCAGCGACGGTCAGGTCGTGACCGGCATCGAACTGGCGACAATGTCGGATGAGGTGCTGCAGCAGACCGTTAGCAAAGTCTCCGTCTATGCGCGCGTCAATCCGGAGCACAAGCTGCGGATCGTGAGGGCCTTGCAACGCGATGGCGCGACCGTCGCGATGACGGGTGATGGCGTCAACGACGCCCCGGCGCTGAAAGCTGCCGATATCGGCGTCGCGATGGGGATCACCGGCACCGACGTCTCGAAAGAGGCCGCCGATATCGTGCTTTCCGACGATAATTTCGCGTCGATCGTTGCAGCCGTCGAAGAGGGACGTGCAATCTTCGACAATATCCGCAAGTTCCTGCGCTATCTCCTGTCGTCGAACCTCGGCGAAGTCCTGACGATGTTTTTCGGCGTGCTGTTGGCCAATGTGATCGGATTAAGCGATCATGGTCCCGGCCAAATCGTATTGCCGCTGCTCGCGATCCAGATCCTTTGGATCAATCTCGTCACTGATGGTGCGCCGGCTTTGGCGCTCGCAGTGGATCCGGCCGCTCCCGATACGATGACGAGGCTGCCGAGGCGACGCGATGAAGGCGTCATCACAGCGACTATGTGGATGGGCATCGCCTATGTCGGCGTCATCATGGCGGCCGGGACGCTGCTGGTTCTCGACGCTGCTCTCCCCGGTGGAATGATCGAGGGCACGGGATCGCTTGTCTATGCCCAGACCATGGCCTTCACGACGCTGACGCTGTTCCAGCTTTTCAATGTCCTGAACGCGCGTTCCGATGTCCGCAGCGCATTCAGCGGGCTGTTCGAGAACCGCTGGCTCTGGGCGGCGATCGGGTTGTCGCTGTCGATGCATGGTGCCGTGCTTTACTTGCCGTGGCTCCAGCAGGCGTTCTCGACCTCCCCGCTCACGGCAGGTGATCTGGGCCTCTGCACCGTGGTGGCGAGTTCCGTGCTTTGGCTGCGCGAGGCGAGCAAGTTGGTGTCGCGTGCGCGAGCGAGTGGGGAACGCAGAGCGGCGAGCGCGGGACCGGCGATTGCAACGTGACGGCGTTCACGACAGCCCCACGCCGTGCTCGGGTGGAAGGCCGTAAAACCGGCAGCCAATCGCACCTCATCGCACCGGGCTAGCCCATGCGAAACGGAAGCGCGGAATATCTCAAGCGTGCTGGAAATGATGCGCAGCGAGGAGAGCAGCACCGCGCCGCGTCGGTGCGAGAGCATGTTCCTGTCGATGATTTGCGGCTGGTCGGAGCAATTTCTGCTCGCTGGCAAGCGTCTGCTGGCCGGCGAGACGGCGCGCGGCGACCAGTGACGCAGCGGAGGAATTGCGCAGCGAAGCCCAGGTCCGGAAGGAGCTGAAGCCGGTCTGACCTTGGAGACCGAAGTCTGAATGAGGCATGCTCACCGTTGGGGAGGACGACGCATGAGCCAATTTCATCCGAGATGGTCGAGGCTTGGTATCTGCCGGCGCAGCTTACGCAAGAGAAACTCGGCATGACGCGGCACCATCGCACCCAAGATCGGATCTGGCGGGCATGGTCGAGATGTTGCGATGGCGCCGTCGAGAATCCGTCAGCAGCCCCATGCACCGCAGCCGCGGCGATAGCCGCGCCCTCCGTAGTAGTTTCTGTTGTAGCCTCGGCCGCCGTAGCCGCGACCATAATAGCCTCTGTCATAGTAGCGCGAGGATCTGCTGTCGGCGACGAGCGCAGCCCCGATGAGGCCCGCCGTCGCACCTGCCACGACCACCCCTGTGGCCGCATCGGACTGCCGCCGGTCCTGCCGGATATTGGCTGCGACGCAGTTTTGGTAGGACCGGGTCGTTGGGCGAAAGCCGGATTGCTGGCAAACGACGTCGGCATTGGCCTGCGACTGCTCGAGCGTCTGGCAGCCCGCCAGCCCAGTGGCCAGGATGGCGGTGATGATCAGGGTTCGCATAGGCTTGCTCCGGTGCGCCGACCCAGGACGAGGGCGGCTTTGCCCGAAGCTAGGCCGAAGCCCGCGGCACGCTAGCCACGGAAACTACGCATGGCGGGTTGGCGGCAAGTTCAAAACCTTCCAGATTTACCATGTCATGAGATCAAGCAGATGCGCGGCGATGGCCTCGCGGCTGCGGCCGATGTGGATCGCGGCGATCCCCAAGGTCTCCGCTCCGATGATATCGGTCTCGCGGTTGTCGCCGATCATCACGGCGTCTGCGGGAGCGACGTCTTCCAGCGCGCGATGGAACATCTCCCGCGACGGCTTTCCGACAATCGTGATGTTTGCATTGGTTACGGCAGCGCGCAGTGCCGCCAGGATCGTGCCGGTCTCGATCAGAGGTGCCCCGCCGCGATCCGGACGCCAGCGATCGGGATTGGCGACGATGACCGGGGCGCCGCTATGCGCGGCCGTGACGATCTGTTGGAGCCGCTCGATGTCGAGCGTCGGATCGTTGCACAGGACGACGACGTCAGGTTTGGAACCGGCCAAATGCAGCCCCAATGCCTCGGCGCGCTGTCGGATCGCGGGCGAGGCAGCAATGAGAATCGTCGTGTTGGGATGATGATCGCGGACATGGGCAAGTGCCACTTCGCCAGCCAAAAAACAGCGCGCAGCCGGCACTTCGAGACCGAGCGTGTCGAGATAGGTCGAGAATGCGGCCGCAGTCATTGTCGAGTTGTTGGTGACGAGCCGCAACCGTTCGCCATGTTGGGCTACAAACGCGGCGGCGCCCGGGCACAGCGCGTCGCTCTCGACGAGGCAGCCATCGACATCACAGAGAACGAGCTTGGCTCGATCGAGCTGTGCCCTTGCGGTCGCCAGCGAGTCGCCACGTGTCGCCACGAGGGGGGTGATCATTCGGCGCTCATGCCAAGAGCGTAGCTTCTTCCCGCCGTTTCCTCGGCGGTCAGCGAAAAGCGCGCGCCTTGGTCGAGAAACGCAACCGCATGGACGACGATACGATCCTCCGCGATCAGAGCGACATTGTAGCCGGGCGGTTCGCGGTTGCCGACGATGTCGCCGCCGTCCTCGCTTCCCTCGATGCGCAACTGTCCGTCCAGCGAGAGTTGGTGGTTGAGCCCACGCGTGCACGAAAACGGAATGCCGCGCCAGCTTCCGGAGATCGGCCGGTGCAGATGGCCGAAGAACAAGTGCCGGATGCGCTCGCGATGCGGCGCCACGACAGCCGCGAAAGCCTCGGCATCGGCCAGAGCGATCGCGTCCATGGCCGCGACGCCGACTGCGAAGGGCGGGTGGTGCATGAAGATCAGGACATCGCCCGGCGCCTCGCCAAGCGCCTGTGCGAGCGAGGCACGCCTGCGCTCGCAATAGGCCCCGGCATGGCTGCCGGTCGAGGCGGTATCAAGAAAGAGGCAGGTGAGATCGCCGAGGAGACGTTGGCCTTGGACGAAGCCATCGGCATCAACCATCGCGGGTGAGATGACCTCCTTGAACGCCTCCCGGTCGTCGTGATTGCCGATCATCAGGACGGTCGGCACCGGGCACGTTTCCCAGATGCCGGCAAAGGCCGCATAGGCGCTCCGCTCACCCCAATGCGCGAGATCGCCCGTCACCACGCACAGCGCCGCATCGTCATGGCGAAGAGCGATATCGGCGATGGCGCGTGCGAGACGATCGCGCGGATCGAGGCCATAGAGCGTGTGAGGGGCAGCCACGACATGGGTGTCGCTGACATGGACGATCTTGATCACGGACGGCATTTCCATCAAAGCGGGGGCAAGAGCGAAAGGTCCGGCGGACGTATCCGCCGGATCCGATGCGGTCAGGAGGTCACTTGCCGGCGGGCAGGAGCGCCTGGGTGTCGCGGGCCATTTCGGTGAGGACCTCGTTGGCCTGCGCGGTGCGCTTGCCGTCCATCACCGACTGGAGATGATCCTTGATCACATCGGTAATCTTCAGGCCATTGTCGCCGGGGAAGGCATACCAGTTCGTCAGATAGGGCAACTGGGCGAGCGCGGTGTACTGGTTGGGGTTGCGCTTGTAGAAATCGGCCAGATGGTCGGCGGCTTTCGCGTTGGGGGCCATATAGCCGGTGGTCTCGACCATGGCGGCGCCGCCTCGCGGACCGGTCCAGTACTTGACCACTTCCCAGGCCGCCTTGCGCTTTTCGGCCGAGGCTGCCGTGATCATCATTACATTGCCGCCGGCCGGCAGGCGGGACAGGCCCTGCGTCAGGCCCGGAAAGAGCGACGTCTTCATGGTGAACCGGTCGCCGATCTGGCGGGTAAAGGCGTTCACATAGGCCGTCGTCGTCAGCAGCACACCGACCTGCCCGGCCGCAAAGGCGGTCCGCATGTCGTTGCCGGAGATGTTGGGCGTCTTCGTCTCGGTCACCAGGCGGGCGAGCGTGCCGATCGCCTTGCGTCCGGCCTCGTCATCGAATGCCACCTTTGTCTCGCCAGCATCCATCATGTTGCCGCCGTTTTCGAAGACCAGCGCCTGGAAGAGCCAGTTGCCGGAGATCGGCCACTCGGCTGCGATGCCGTGGACGCCGGGACGCAGGCCCTGGATCTTCGCGGCCAGGCTAATGACGCCGTCCCAACTGGTCGGCAGCGCGGCGGGGTCGCCTCCAGCGGCCTTGACGAGATCCAGGTTGAAATAGGCGATCGGCAGCGACACGGCGAAAGGCAGGCCATAGACTTTGCCGCCGATCGAGCCGGCGTCCCGCATGGCCTTGTGGAAGCCCTGTGCCTCGAAATCCGTCTCGGCCTTGATGAAATCGTCGAGAGGGGCGGCGACCTGCTTGTCGGCAAGGGCGCGGACGCGGTTCAGGCCCTGGAAGGTGATGTCCGGCGTCGTGCCCGTGACCGCTTCGCGCAGGATGCGCTGCGTGGCGTCCTCATAATCCTTGTAAGGCGCGCGGAAGCTGACCTTGATCCCCGGATGGGTCTTGGCGAACTCCTCGACGAGGCGGTTATGGGTCTCCTTGAAGACGTCGCCGTAAGGATATTGGACGACGATCTCGGTCACGGGCTGAGCCGCGGCCGGGAGCGTGAAGGCGAGAGCCAGGGCGAGCGCCCGGCATGAGTGTTTCGCAAGCATTGAAGGATCCAGTTCTCGAGGGGAAATCGACCGCCGCGCCCACGGCGGATCGGGGTGAAGGTCACTTGATGCCGGTGAAGGCGATGCCTTCGATGAAGCGGCGTTGGGCAAGCAGGAAGGCGGCGACCAGCGGCAGGACGATGATCGTCGCCGCTGCCATCAGGGGGCCATAATGGGTGCCGGCATCGTCGTTTCGGAACGCGACGACCCCGAGCGGCGGCGTGAACAGGGCGTCGCTCGACACCGCGATCAGCGGCCAGAAATAGTCGTTCCAATGAGCGACCACCGAAAAGACCGCGAAGGATGAGATCGCTGGCAAAGCGGCCGGCGCCATGACCCGCCAGACAATGGCAAATTCGGACATCCCATCCATCCGGGCCGCATCAACGAGGTCGCTCGGCACGCTGAGAAAGAACTGCCGCATCAGGAAGATGCCGAAAACCGAGATCGAGAACGGCGTGACCAGTGCGGCGTATGTATCGAGCAGACCAACGGCATGCAGGCTCACAAAGAGCGGCACCGCGATGACGTGGTAGGGCACCAGAAGCCCGAACAGCACGATCGCAAACAACGCCTTGCGTCCCCGGAACTCGGATTTCGCCAGGGCGAAAGCCGCAGGCAGCGCAACCACGAGCTGGAGTACCAGGATCGTTGCGGTGACGAGGGCCCCGTTCAGAAGATAGCGGCCGAGCGGCGCCATCCGGAAAGCCGCGCCATAGTTTTCGGCTGCCGAGAAGTTGCGCGGCCACCAGTGAATGTCGGCCACCAGGATCTCGTCAGGCCCCTTGAGCGAGGTCGAGACCATCCAAAGGAAGGGAAGCAACGTCAGGGCGGCGAGCACGAGAAGCGTCGCGTGGCGCAGGACGGGGCCGAGCACCGACCGCCGCCTCTTGGAGTGGCGGGCGGTCATTGGCTGTGAATCCTCTTCTCGGCGATGAAAACCTTGGCCAGCGTCAGCAACAGCATGGCCATGACGAAGACGACGGCGATCGCGGCCGCGTAGCCGGTGCGGAAGAATTCGAAGCCCTCGGCATACATCGTGTAGAGCAGCACCTCCGTCGCCTTGTTGGGGCCGCCCTTGGTCAGCGCATGGACGGTGTCGAAGACCTGGAAGGACCGGATTGTCGAGATCACCACGACAAACAGCGTCACGGGGGCGAGCAGCGGCCAGGTAACGAGCTGGAAGCGGTCCCAGGCCAGCGCGGCGCCATCCATCTCGGCCGCGTCATGCAGCGATTGCGGGATGGCGGAGAGCCCTGCGAGAAACAGGACCATATTGAAGCCGAACTGCTGCCAGATGCCGATGACCGCGAGCACGCCGAGCGCGGTGTCGCCATTCTGCAGCCAGTTGACCGGCGCGACACCGAAAAGGCCCAGCGCGGCGTTGATGAGGCCGAATGTCGGATGGAGCATAAACTCCCAGACGATCGCCATGGCGATCAGCGAGCCCATGACCGGCAGGAAGAACACGGTTCTCCAGACCTGCGTCAGAAAGCTCGACCGGCCCAGCATCAGTGCCACGCCCAGGCCGAGCCCGGTCGATCCCAGAACGACGATGGCCGCATAGGTTGCCGTATTGCCGACCGAGCGCCAGAAGACGGGATCGTTCGCCAGAGCCGCGTAATTGGCCCCCCCGACATAGCTCCACGCCCTGGCCCCCAATTGGTAGTCGGTAAAGGAGAGCCCGAGCACGGCGGCGAGTGGCGCGATGAGCAAGAGCAGGATGAGGGATGCCGCCGGCGCGACGAGCAACCAGGAGGCGACCTCTTCATGCGGCCTGCGCCGTTTGCCGGTCGATGGAAGCGTGCTCGCGCCTGTGGTGAGGACCGCATTCGTCATGCCGCCCTCCTTATCTGCGCTGCGCGAAGCCTCGAACCCGCTCCGTCAAAGGCCAGGAGGCGTTCGGGCGGGACCACGATGCCGCAGCGTTCATCCAGACGCAGGCGGGGTGCATGGGGATCGCGCCGCACGATAATCGGCTCCGCCTGTCCTTCGATCGCCAGATGGACGTGGAGGTCGGCTCCGAGATTCTCCAGATGCACGACCACGCCGACGAGGCCACCTTCGGAGGGATCGACCAATGTGGCCGCCTCGGCCCGGAAGGCGAGGCGCAGCCCCGGCACCAGCGCCATGGCTGGATCGTCGAGGCGAGCGGCCAGGGCCCGCGCCGCATCCGCTCCGGCGACATTGATCTTCGGGCTGCCGATGAACTCCGCGACGCGCAGATCGGACGGATCGGCATAAATCTCCTCGGGGGATCCGACCTGGATCAGCTGCCCGTCCATCATGACCGCGATGCGGTCCGCCATCGTCATGGCCTCGGCCTGGTCATGCGTGACGTAGACGAAGGTCGTCTCGAGCCTACGGTGAAGCCGCGCGATTTCGCTGCGCATCTCGACGCGCAGCTTGGCGTCCAGGTTCGACAGAGGCTCGTCCATCAGAAAGGCCTTGGGTGCGCGCACCATCGCCCGGCCGAGCGCCACGCGCTGACGCTGACCGCCGGACAATTGGCCGGGCTTGCGGTCGACCAGGTCGCCGATGCCGAGCATCGCGCAGGCCTGGGCCACTTCGACGTCGATCTCCCGCCGTACGGCCCGAGATCGAGACGACAGCCGCCCAAAAACCGGTAGGCGCTCGGCCGTCGTCAAACGCCGCATGGTGAGAGGCACGGCGATGTTTTCAGCGACGGTCAGATGCGGATAAAGCGCGTAGGACTGGAAGACCATGGCGAGGTCGCGGTCGCGGGCCGGCAGGTGGTCGACCGCCTTGCCGGCCAGGAGGATCGAGCCTGCTTCTTCGCGCTCCAGCCCCGCGATGATGCGCAGCAGCGTGGACTTGCCGCAGCCGGAGGGCCCGACCAGCGCCATGAATTCGCCCTGGGCGATGGCGAGGTCGATTCCCTTCAGCACAGGCCTGCGCCCGAAGCTCTTTGTTATTCCATCGATCTCGATACGTGACATGCGCGCTTTCCCGTGTTGGGAAGGCTGGTAAAATCAAATTTTGTATCTATCACGACATGATATAAATTTTGTTTATATGCATTGTCAGCGCGGGAGTGAGCGGAAATGGCGGAACGTTCACCGAGTTGGGTGCAGTTGCGGGCTTTCAACGCGGTTTTCCGCGAAGGGTCGATCTCGCGCGCGGCGGCGCGCCTCGGCCTCACCCAGCCCGCGATCACGGCGCAGCTACGTCTCTTGGAAAGCCAGCATGACGTCCTGCTGTTCGAACGGACGGGGTCGGGAATGCGGCCGACGCCCCTCGCGCGAAGGCTCTATGCCGAGACGGATGGGCTCAACACGATCGAGGAGGTCGCAACCGAAATCCTGACGGCTTCAAGGACCCTCGAAATCGGCGAAATCTCGATCATGGTGGGTGCCCCCAATCCGGCCATGTCCTTGATCGCGGCCTATCACCGGCGACATCCCGGCATCCGCATCGTCACGTCCTTCGGCAATTGGGGCGAGGTGACGGCGGCGATCCGCGAGCGTCGCTATGACGTCGCGATCGCCACGGAAGCCCCAGGCGACAGCGACATCGCATCGGCCTCGTTTGCGTCCCAGCGCATCGTCGCCATCGTCGCCCCGGGGCACCCTCTGGCGCGGCTTGATCGCCCCGTCAGGCTGGCTGATATCGTCGGCCATGCGGTGATCTTCCGTCCGCCGCCTTCGCTGACGCAGCAGAAGCTGGAGCGGGCGTTGACGCGGCATGACCTGACCGTCGATCCGCTCATGACCCTCGGATCACGAGAAGCCCTGATCGAGGCCGTCGCGCAGGGGCTTGGGGTCGGCTTCATCTTCGAACAGGCGACCAACCGGCGCGACGGCATCGTCCGCGTGCCCGTGGCCGAGCTCCATGAGCGGTATCAGGAAGACATCTTCTGCCTCACGCAACACCGCCGTCGACGGACCATTTCCGCGCTATTCGACCTCGCCGACGAATTCGCAGGCGGACACGGCGAATGAGGCAAAACGGTAGTGGCCTTTTGTGGCAGCGATTGCCGAATTTGAATCTGCTGCAAGCTGATATTGCCTCTCAAAAAGGCTCATTCCCGAACCTCTAGCCTTGCGCTTCATAGGGCGCTGGAAAGGCAGGCTGGCCAGGCCCTTCCCGTTGGATTTGACGCGTGATCATGCTATCAAGGTCGCCCGATAGGGCTTGGCACCTCCCTTTGACACCAACCCCTCGCGAACACCAAAAAACCGTTTAATATCAATGCTTAACAGCCTATTATGGAGGCCCGAGTCCTCTCCTGGGCACCACTCTTTTTTCCTCAGCAGGACAAAGAGATACGGTTTTGTAAGGGCTTATCGGGTATCCGCTTTCACAGAGCGGTCTCACACATGGCCCTTGCGATGCCCCGTCCCTTCACTACCAAGTCGGGATCCTAATACCTCAACGTTCGGGTTCCGAACGAGTTCCGGGAGGTCGCGCGCGGCCATCCCGTGACTCTGCCGATCGACGGCAAATCGGTCACCGTGACCGTCACCGACAAGGTCTACGTGTCGCTGCGCACAAAGAGCGCGCGCGAGTCCAAGGACCGCTTCCGGCCCCTGAAAGAGTCTGGTGTTGGGCATTCAGCAAGCACCGAACCGCTTATGTCGTTCTATGGAGCCGCTTCCGGTGTGCCTGTCAGGCGTCGCTACATGCCCGAGCCACGGGAGTTGCAGTTCCCTGCTCGCGCTCGGAAGGTTCGGTTTGGCGAAGCCGCTTAGGCCGGGGACCCGGTAGCCGAGGGGTGGGCTGGGTGGAAAGCGAGAGCCTATTGAACTCGCCCAGGGCGGGAGCGCCCCGCCCTCGAATGGAGATTCCGGTCTCCGGATCCGCAACCGCAACCGCAGTCGATCACTGACCGCTGGCGGCTTTGGCGAGGCCGGCGAGCGCGCCGGCCATTGCGGTCAGCGGCTCGTCCTGTCCGGTGATCCGATAACGCTCCTTCAACGCCGATGGCGGCGTATAGCCGATCATGACCTTCCCGCTCCCGTCCTGCCAGACCAGCATCTTCATCGGTAGTTCGATCGCGACCGATGGCTGGGCCAGCATCAACGGCGTGCCGAGGCGCGGATTGCCGAACATGATGACCTCGGTCGGCGGCATCTCGAGCCCGGCGGCCTTGGCTGCGGCGGCGTGGTCGATCCGCGCGGCGATGCGGATGCCGCGCTTCTCGAGTTCGGCCGCCAGTCGGTCCGAGGTCTCCTTCACGGCAAACCGGCTCTCGACCGTAGCAAGGTTCTGGGACAGCGCCGTCGCGCTCGTCAGCAGCAGGGCGGCGAGACTCATGGCCAATGCGCGTGTCATCTGGTGAACTCCGGCTGCGAGGTTTGGGGGATCAGGACTTCTTCACGCCGCAGGCCGCGCCGCCAAGGACACAGAACGTGGCGCAAGAGCGATGGTTCAGCGGAACCGGGACATCCGCCTGCTTCAGCGTGCGGCCAAGCTCGAACCGCTCGTCATAGGCGATCAGGGTGCAGGCGACGACCGCCGGCGCATCGGCGCCCTTGCGCCGCACGACCATGCGCGATGTCGCGCACATGACGTCGTCCGGGCTTTTGTCGAGGATGCCCCAGCACGCCTCGGTGATCTCCGGCGGATTGCCGTCGGGGGTCATCTCCGGAAAGATCACCAGCTGGACCGGGTCGTCGCAGTCGACCGCGATCGCCTCGCGATCGAACAGCTCGCGATAACCTGCGCGTGCGACCGCCTCCGGCTCTCCATCCAGATGCCGACCGGCGATCTCGATCTGGAATCCTTCCCGTGACAGGAAGCGCAAGCCCTCCATCGCCTTGGCAAAGGAGCGCGCGCCCCGCTCCGCGTCGTGGATGGCGGCATGATGGCTGTCGAGGGACACGCGAAAGCGCAGCAACCCGCCATGGGCCTCGCGCAGCCGCCTGAGCTGCTCCTGGTGCCGCATCATCGGCCGCATCGCATTGGTGAGCACGAGCGTCTCGAACCCGCGCTCCAGCGTCTCCGTCAGGATCGCGATCATGTCGCGGTTCATGAACGGCTCGCCGCCGGTGAAGCCGATCATCCGGACCGGCAGCCGCTCGGCCCGCACTTCATCGAGATAGGTCGTGACATCGGCGAGCGAGAGGTAGACCAGCCGGTCGTTGCTGGGGGAGCTCTCGATGTAACAGTTCTGGCAGGTGATGTTGCACAGCGTGCCCGTATTGAACCAGAGCGTCTCCAACCGCTTGAGATCGACGCTCGCGCGACGCTCGCCCTTGGCGGTCCGCACAGGATCGACAAACTTGGCCGGCATGAAGGTTGGCGCGTTCACATCTGGGCTCCGACGGTATTCATGTGCAGATACGCGCGAGGCGACCACTTCGTTACGTCGGTCCCGAACTTTTTGTCGTGACGCTCGGCGCGCAGCGCATCGGCAGGGGCAGAAAGCTGGCCGACCGGCTCGCCCGGCCCCACACGCCCGGATCACGCAAAGCTGCTTTGCGGCTTGGCGCAGCCGCTTGTAACGAAACAGCAGCCCGGCCCGAATGAATGGATGCGGCGTGCACGAACGCAAGCCAGAACGCGAAGACGAATGGAGCCGCCTGATGCGACTGGCGCTCGATGGCGATCAGATCGCCTACAAAGCGTTGTTGGCCGCCCTTGTTCCGCATGTGCGCGGGAGGGTGCGGCATGTTCTGGCGCGCTCGGGACGCGGACAGGCGGAGGTCGAGGACATCGTTCAGGAGACGCTTCTCGCCGTGCATCTGAAGCGCGCGACCTGGGACCGGTCGATGCCGCTGACGCCCTGGCTGAATGCTGTGACGCGTCACAAGACGATCGACCTCCTGCGCCGCATGGGCGCGCGCGGCGAGGTCGATCTCGACGACGCCGTCGAGACCCTCGCCGCGCCTGACGGCGGCGGCGAGAGCCAACTCGATGTGCAGCGCATGCTGTCGGCACTCGATGGGCGCAAGCGTCAGATCGTGGAGCAGGTGTCGCTCGCCGGGCGGAGCGCCGCGGAGGTCGGCGGTCAACTCGGCATGAGCGAGGGAGCGGTGCGGGTCGCGCTGCATCGGGCCTTGAAACAGCTGGGCCGGACCTTCAAGGGGAGAGCCGATGCGGACTGACGACATCATCGACGTGCTGGTCCAGGATCTGCCGAACCAGCCGAAGCCCGTCAGCACGATCCTGCTGCGCTGGTGGCCGGCCGCGGCCACGCTCGCAGGCGCCGGCTTCCTTGTGATCATGGGCGTGCGCCCCGATCTCGTTGCGGCGGGCCTGGCGCCGACCCTGTTGAAGCTGATGCTCGGCGCGCTGATCGCCCTGACGGCCATCGCGGGCGCGCTCGATCTCTCGCGGCCGGAGGTGCAGGCTTCGATAGCCTCGAAATGGCTCCTCGCCGTCGCAGCGTTCCTCGGCCTCGTCGTGGCAACCGATCTTCTGCGCCACGGTCTCGACGCCTGGTGGGCGCGGCTCTTCGGCAAGGGTATCGTGACCTGCCTCACGCTCGTCCCGTCTCTGGCGGCCCTGCCGCTGATCGCCTGCCTTACGGCGCTCCGGCGCGGGGCCACGACCGAGCCCGTGGCCGCGGGCGCGCTGGCGGGCCTCGCCTCCGCCGGCCTCGCCATCCTCGCCTACGGCCTGTTCTGCAACGAGGACAGCCCGCTCTTCATCGCGACCTGGTACAGCCTCGCCGCCCTGATCGTCGGCCTGGCGGGCGCGGCGCTCGGCCGCGCCCTGCTCCGGTGGTGATGCGCAGTCCTGCTGTCTCGACCCTTGCCACGGAGCCGGACATGACGGCGCGGCGGGAGCGATGCTCCGGCGAGGGTCAGCGCCGGAACGTTGAAAAGCGCTGCATGAAGCGTCTGTCGATCCAGTCCTTCCAGCGCCAGACCCACCGGCCTTCGACCGCAAACCAGCCGCCACGGCCGGCGATGGCGGACCCGTCGCCCGTCATCAGGATCGTCAGATAGTTCCGGTCCGGCCGATGTGGCGCCAGCGCCTCGCCGCGCGCCCTGCGGCGCAGGTTGCCGGTGAGCGCCGCACCCTGCCGGACGGCGAAGACACCAGCCTTCGGCGTCGGATCCTCGGCCACGGTCGCGCAGTCACCGACAGCGAAGACCGCGGGATCGTCGATGCAGGTCAAAGACCGCGTCGTCTGTACGAAACCATGACGGTCTGTGGGAAGCCCGGTCGTGGCCAGCCAGGACGGAGCACGCGCCGCAGTGGACACGAGCACCGCATCGGCTGTGACGAAGCGCTTGTCCTGCGCCCGCAGACCTTGCGCATTGATCTCGACGACGCGGAAATCGTCCAGCAAGGTCACGCCATGACCGGCCAGTGCGGCTCTGGCCCGCCGGCGCACGCCGTCATTGAGCGTGGCGACGAGACCGTTGCTCGCGGCAAGGCCGATCCAGAACGGCCGGCCCATCGGATCGAGCCCCTTCAGCCGCGCCTTCAACGCCAGCGCAAGCTCCACCCCGGCTGCGCCCCCGCCGACCAGGACGATGCGACGCGGGCCGTCAGGCCTGGCGGCCGCCTCCAGAAGCGTGTCCAGACGCGAAAGGAAGCTGCTGATGGGCTTGACCGGAATGCTGTGCTGCTCGGCGCCGACGATGCCCGACAGATCGGGCGTGATGCCGACATTGAGCGAAAGCGTATCGTAGGGGAGGCTGTCACCGTCCTCCGTGGTCAGCGTCCGCCGGGTGCGATCGATCGCGGCCGCGGCGGACCGGACCAGCGTCACGCCGCAGACCTCGGCCAGCCGGCCGAGATCGATATGCATCTCGGCATGGCTGTAGAGCCCGGCCACATGACCGGGCAGCATGCCCGAATAGGGCGTCAGCAACCGATCGGTCACCAGCGTGATCGCCATGCCGGGCTCGGGTCGTTGCGCCAGCGCGCGGATCACCTGCACATGGGCATGCCCCCCGCCGACCAGAACGAGCCGGTGGCCGGTCATGGCCGCGCCTCCGCCATGCCGGCCAGCGCGGCGCGGGTGAACGCCGCCGCTTCGCCGTCGCTCGCCAGGCTGGCGCGCAGCCAGTCGAGATCGGCGGCCTCGTCGATGTCGCGTTGCGGCGGCAGCATCTGCACGGTCAGACCAACGGCGTCGGCGCGGCTCAGCGTCTCGCGCAGCACGCCCGACGTGCTCCATGGCATCGATGCGAAGAGGGAGGCTGCCGCCTCCAGCGAGCGCAGGCCGATCAGGCAATAGCCGCCATCGACGCTCGGAATGAGCACGATCTGGCGCTCATCGCCCTCGCGAAGGCGGCGCGCGGAGGCGGCGATGACCTCGCCGGTGATCAGCGGAACATCCGCGCCCATGATGATCGCGCCACCGGGGCAGCGCTGCAGCAGCCGTGCGAGGACATCGTGCATCGTCGCACCGAGATCGCCGGCGTCGGCAAACTCCAGGGGCCATCCTGGCCCGAGGATCGCACCGATCTCGGACGCGGCGTCGGTCGGGCGAAAAAACGCCGCGCGGTCGAGCCGCTGCAGGTGGGCCGCCGCGACGGCGGCGGCGGCGCAATCCTCGAGGAAGGCGTGCGCCAGGCGCGCCGCCCTGTCGGGGCCAATGGCCGCGGCCAGCCGGGTCTTGGCCGCCCCGGGGCGTGGCGGCTTGCACATCAGGCCGAAGCCGATCGGCGCCTCGCTCAGCATCACGGCGTCTCCCGGCGCGTCGGGCGCAGGGTCTCGCGGCCAATGACCCAGAGAATCTTGCCCCCGCCCTGACCGCGCCGCCGAGCGTTCCCGAAACCTTGGAAACCCTGATCCGGCGCCGATAATCGACAGGGATTTCGCCGTCTCAGGTTCTGGCGTTGCGTCATGGACCGGTCCGTCATCAGTGGGCTCAGCCGCGCGGCGCCGGGACGGGGCGGAGCCTGTTCAACGACCAGTCATAGTCGTCGTCGGCGATCCGCGACGAGCCGGTGAGGCGCTGGGCCAGCGCCGGCTCGGCATATTGGCGGAAATGCGCGATCAGCCCGGCGTCATTGCCGCCAAAATCCGCGATGAACCATTTGTAGATCGACGAGACCCGCAGCGCGCCATCGGCAAGCACCGTGACGCCGCGCGGATGGTTGACGAAGGCGCGCGCCGCGGCGTCCAGATCGGCCTCCAGCGTCGCGGCCCGCCAGACCCGGTTCATCAGGTTCGGGCAGCCATAGGAGGCGCAGTTGACGATGTAGTGCACCCGCGGATCCTTGAAGGTCGGACGCATGATCTCGTGCTCGATCTCGTCGAGCGACAGCCGCCGGCCCTCCACGGCTACGCGCGGCTGGCGCCAGGGCCCCGTATAGGCTTTCGGATCGAGCCAGTTGTCGCTCTTGATGTCGCGGATCGAGGCGACCGGGTAGCGGTCGAGGATGACCTTCAGCGTCACCGCATTGTAGAGGTTGCCCCAGAAGGCGAAGGCTTCGGCCCGGGCCATGGCGGAGGGCTTCAGCCGCGAAAGCTCCGTGATGTAGCCGTCCAGTGCGGTGCGGTCGGCCGAATTGGCCCGCCAGCCGGCATAGTTGACGCGGTTGACCCCGTCAGGGCTGGCGCTGACATAGCGCTTCAGGAGCCGGTCATACGCGGCGTCGGCGTCCCCCGCCTGGGCCCATACCGGGCCTGTGAGGACCATGAGGCCGAGGCCGAGCGTGGCGCGCCGGGTCAGCCCGTGAGATCGGATGGCATCGGTCATCATGGCTCTCCTTACGGATGGACGCTGGCGAACGTTACGCCCGGGTCTGCTTTTCCCGGGCCGCGAGGCGCTTCCTGATCGGGATCGCGGCCAGCGACAGCGCGGCGAGCCCCACGAGGCCGCCGATGATCTGCGGCGTGAGGATGGAGCCGGGCGAGACTGCGCCGCCTTGGTCGAGAACCGAGCCGAGCCCCGCGCCCGCCAGCGAGAACACCGCCGTCCCCGGCATGATCCCGAAGAATGTGGTCAGCACATAGGTCGCAAGCGGCACGCCGACGAAGGCCGGCACCAGATTGACCAGGAAGAACGGGAACAGCGGCACCAGCCTCAGCACGAGCAGATAGGAGGCGGCATTCTGGCGGATGCCCTCCGCAAGCCTGGCGGCCGGCGCCCCGAACCGGTCGAGCGCATTCGCGCCGAAGAGGGTCTTGGCGAACAGGAAGATCAGCGTCGCCCCGATCGTGGCACCGATCACGGTCAGCAGCGTGCCGAACACCGCTCCGAACAGAAACCCTCCCGACAGCGTCAGGAAGACCGCGCCCGGCATCGAGAAGCCGACGGCGGCGACATAGACGGCGATGTAGGCGAGCGCCGCGATCAGGCGGTTCGCCTCGACCCAGCTCGTCAGCGTCACGCGATGGGTCTTGAGCGTGTCCAGCGAGAGATAGCTCGCAACCCCGGTCTGCCGGACAATGAGGATGAGGGCGAGAGCGGCCAGGACGAGCCAGAGGCGCCGGTCGGTGAGAAGGCGGGTCAGCATGGGCTGTCTCTCCGGATCAGCGCAGGAAACGCTGGACGAAACCGACGATGCGGCGCGTGGTGGAGCCGAAGAGCTTCGGCGTGTAGTAGCTGCCGGCGGCGCGCTTCGAGATCTCCGACAGCGTCGGATAGGGCAGCACGGTGCTCGCCACGGCCCCGATCCGGAGGCGTGACGAGATGGCCAGGGCCCAGGTGCCGATCAGCTCGCCCGCGCGCGGCCCCACGATCGTAGCGCCGAGGATCCGGCCCTTGCGACCCAGCACGACCTTGGCCAGCCCCTCGATCGCACGCTCCGCCTGGGCCCGGTCGTTGACCGCGAAGGACCAGCTCAGGATCTGGACGTCATGGCCGCCCTTGCGCGCATCCGCCTCGGTGAGGCCGGCATGGGCGAGTTCCGGATCGGCGTAGGTCACCCAGGGCAAGGCCGTGTAGTCGACCTTGGCGGGGAGGCCGAACAGCGCGTTCCGGATGACGATGCCGGCATGATAGCCCGCGATATGGGTGAATTGCGGGCCACCCGAGACGTCGCCGATGGCGAATATCCGGCGATTGCTGGTGAGAAGGCGCGCGTCGACCGTGATCCCCTTCGGCGTGAAGGCGACGCCGGCCGCGTCGAGGCCGAGGTTTTCGACGTTCGGGTGCCGGCCAGCCGCGACGAGCAGATGGCTGCCCGCGACGCTCCGTCCGACCGCGCTGTCGCCATCGAGCGTGACCGTCACGACCGCGCCGTCGCGTCTGACTTCGCTGATGCCGACCTTCTCGAGCAGCGTCACGCCGTCCCGGACGAGCGCGGCGCGGACGACCTCGACGGCCTCCGGCTCATCCCTGGCGAGGATGCCGAACGTCTCGATCACCGTCACCTTCGAACCCAGGCGACGGAAGGACTGCGCCATCTCGATCCCGATGGGTCCGCCACCGACGACGATCAGATGCTGGGGACGCTCCCGCAGCTCGAAGACGCTCTCATTGGTGAGATAGCCGGCGTCCGCAAGGCCGGGGATCGGCGGCGCAGCAGCGCGCGAGCCAGTCGCGATCACGAAGCGGCGCGCCGCGATCGTTTCCCCGCCAGCCTCGACCGTATCGCGGTCGAGGAAACGCGCCGCCGCCTTGATGACATGGACGCCGAGCTGTTCGAACCGCTCGACGCTGTCATGCGGCGCGATCGCGGCGATCACGCCATGCACATGAGCGTGAACCTCTTCGAAGCGGATCTCGGGCTCGGCGCCATGAACACCGAAGCGTTTGCCGTCACGCACGGCATGGGCGGCATGGGCCGCAGCGATCAGCGCCTTGGAGGGCACGCAGCCGGTGTTGAGGCAATCGCCGCCCATCTCGCCCTTTTCGATGAGGACGACTGAAGCGCCCATTTGCACGGCGCCGGCCGCGACCGACAGCCCGCCGGAGCCCGCACCGATGATGCAGAGATCGGCGCGCAGAACCCCGTTCTGCCGCAAGGGGCGCTTCGGCGGGAGCGAGGCAGGTGCAGGATCAGCCATGAGGATCGCTTCGGGACGGGGGCTTCAGCTCCGACAGCCTGTTCGCGCCGGAGTCGCGCGACGTTACGCGGTTCACGGCTTCGTGTCGGGCCTGTCGTGATCTCGGCAGGTTGACCTGCCCCCCGCACTTGCTGGATCAGGGGGACGCAGCAAGTCCTATCAACGCCCCACAAGCGTTGTAACGAGACGATGCGCGGCGTCGAAATCACAAAGGGCCCTCGACGGGCCTCGCGGCCATCGACATGGGATGCGGGTTTATCATGCGCGATGCAGTGACGCTGGATGTCCGTCCGCCCGAAACGAGCCCAGACGGCGCGCTCGTCTCGGTGATCATCCCGTTGGCCGAGCACGAGGCCGTTCCGGAAACTCTGCTCGCAATGCTTCCCAAAACCTTCGAGATCGTTCTCGCCCGCGGCGGAACCCGCGCCTCCAGCATGAACCATGCGGCCTCGATCGCCCGAGGTCGCCATCTCTGGTTCGTGCATGCCGATACGACGCTGGGCGCCGACGCCGTGCCGAAGCTGCTGGAGCGGCTGCAGGAGCAGCGCGCCGCGGTGCGCTATTTCGACCTGCGGTTTGACGGCGGCGCCCTGATGCGTCTCACCGAACGCGGAGTCAGCTTCCGCTCGCGGGTGATCGGCCTGCCCTTCGGCGATCAGGCGCTGTGCCTCCCTGCCGCGATGTTCCGGGCCCTCGGCGGTTACGACGAAACCGCAGCCCATGGCGAGGACCACCAGCTGGTTCGCGACGCGCGTCGCGCAGGCTTAAAGGTTCAGGCGGTCGGCGCGACGGTCACGACCAGCGCCCGCAAATATCGCGACAAGGGCTGGTTCCGGACCACCTTCATGCATCTGAGACTCACCCTGCTGCAGAGCCTGCGGGCGTCCTGAAACCGGTCAGACCGCCTGGAGCGCCCGGGCGGGCTGGCGCGCGGGCCATAGCGTCGACGTCTCCGTGATCGGTCGTCCCGTCTCGGCGCGTTCGCGCTCGGGCAGGACGTCGAGACTGGGCCAGAGGCCGGTCGCGAGCGCCTCACGGTAACTTTCCGGAAGGCCCGCGCCGCGCATGGCGGCCTGCGCGCCTTCATGGTCATAGGACAGCGCCCGGTGCTCGATGGCGAGCCCGGCCTCTGTCTCCCTGACGATGCTGAACCAGACGCGCGGCGTGCCGTCATTGGCCGGCATCCCGATGACGCCCGGGTTGTGCCAAAGCCGGTCGCCCAGCCATTGGGTGAAAGGCAGGCCTGAATGGCCGCCGACAGCGCCATCGCAGCCGAGGGCGTCGAGGCTGCAGCGCTTCTCGCCCTCGGGCGTGCCTGCAAAAACGAAGCTGTTGATCGAGTGGGCCGAGCCGTGGATCGCCGCGAGGGTCCGCCCGCCGATCCTCAGGTCGACGCGTCCCGGCAACGAGGCCAGCCATCGACGCTGGTCGGGCCTGACGACACTGTCGGCGAAGGCATACCAGGCGGCCGATAATCTGGCGCAGGCGCTGTCAGGCTCGAAGCCGCAGTCGCTGGCGCTCGCGCCCAGCTGCTCGTCGCAGTTGCCGCCGACGACGGCCATGCCGCTGTCGCGGATCAGATCGATCGTCTCGACCGGATTGCCGCAATAGGCCACGAGATCGCCCGTGCAGAGCATCCTGTCCGGGGAGATGTCCAGCCGTCTGGCCTCTGCCAGCAGCGCCTGCGTGGCCTGCAGGTTTCCATAGGGGCCGCCGAAGAGCAGCCATGTCCGATCGCGCGTCATGTCGTCCCTGTCCGTCACGATCCGATATTCGCTCCACCGCCGCGTAACGTTACAGGCCCCGCGCCCGTAACGTCTCTGTGCCCGCCAGGCCGGCAGCAGATGGCCCTCCAGGGCCCGGTCAGGTCCGGCGCCATCTGAGGATGATCCATGTTGAACCGCCGCTCTTTGCTTTTGGCCGGCCCGGGCGCCAGCGCGCCGACACGCTCTCGGGCGGACAGCAGCAGTGGCGAAATCGAGGGGGCTCGCCGTGCTCTGCACCCTGCATCAGCCTCATCTGGCTGCCGAATTCGCCGACCGGACCCTTCACATGCGATCGGGCCGGATCGTCTCCGGTGACGACCAAAACTGAGATGCTCCGCCCGGGTGCCCCGTCGCACTCGCCAGGCCGGCATCGAGAGCGAAAGCCCCAGTTGTGTTACCAGATCGCCAGTGGCGACACAGCGTTAGGGAGAGGCTGACATGCTGCGACACCGGGCGGGCCGCCTGATCATGGCATTTGCTTTCGCCATCGGCTGTGGCCGCGGCGCGCAGGCTCGGGACCTCTTGCGTCTGCCGGATGGCGAGGTCACCCGGAGCGCCGGGATGATCGCCTATCTCGTCGATCCGACGACACGCTATGGCCATGGCGTTCTGGGGGATGCGATCGAGGCCGGCGGGTTCGTTGTCGAGCGGGACGGAGAGCGCCTGCTGTTTCGCCTCGGCGCTGACGCGGTCTTCGAGGACCGTCGCGTCCGCCTGGCCGATCTCGACGGCGACGGTCAGCCCGAAGCGATCCTGGTCAAAGCCTATCTCGATCGTGGCGCGGCCCTCGCGGTCTACCGGATCGGCCGGCACGCGATCGAGCCCCTCGCCGAGGGCCCAGCCATCGGCCAGCGCAATCGCTGGCTCAATCCCGTCGGCGTCGCGGATTTCACCGGATCGGGGCAGGCCATGCTCGCGGCCGTGGTCACGCCGCATCTGGCGGGCTCGCTGCGGCTCTATCGCCTGTCGGGCGCGGCGCTGGTCGAGGTTTCGCGGATCGACGGCTTCACCAATCATCGCCTGGGTGAGCGCGACCTCGATCTCGGACGCATCGGGGACATTGACGGGGACGGCACGCCCGACATCGTCATCCCGTCGCTGTCGCGCCAGGACCTGGCTGCGATCGGCTTCAAGGGCGGGCGCGCCGTGGTCCTTGGCAAGGCTCCGGTCAAACAGCGCGTCGCCAGGTTCCTCGCCCTGCGGGGCCCGCGCGCGACGATCGAGACCGACACCGGCGAGCGCCTCGACGTGATCATCGGACGGGACTGAGGCAGAGCGACCGCGCCACACCGAGACCGGGGATCACCGAGGCATTCCCGCGACTGTCCCGGTCAAGGGTCAGGTGAAGCAGGGCGAAAGGGGACGCTCCCCCCGCCGCCGACGCCTAGGACCGGGCATAGAAGCGCAGCAACGCGAGTGCGTCCGGCGCGCTCCAATCGGCCTCGCCGGTCAGATAGCCGCCGCTGCGCCCCCGCGCGTCGATGACATAGCTCATCGGCATGCCATAGAGAGGAAAGGGTGTCGCGACCTTCGACTTCGGCCCGGAGGCGACCTCGCCCTGCGTGTCGATGAAGCTTGAAAACCCGTCCAAGCGCAGCCGTCGGATGTAAGCGGCGGCCGTTGCGGCGTCGCGGTCGAGCGATACCGGCACGACCACGAAGGGCTCGCTCTTCGCCTGCGTCTGGAGCCGCTGCAGGATCGGCAGTTCGCGTCGGCAGGGCGGGCACCAGCTCGCCCAGAAGGCAAGCAGCACAGCCTTGCCGCGATAGGCCGCGAGCGTGCGTTGCCGCCCACCCAGATCACGCAGCGGGATATGGCCGGCCTCCTCGCGCGGATCGAGCACGGTGAACTGGGCATGCGGCGTGCTGAACGGCGGTGGATAGGGATCCGCGGCCGCTGCCCCGGCCGGCGGCATGGCGCCGAGCGCGCCCGCGGCCGAACCGAGCATGAGGGCTCTGCGCGTGACCTCCATCAGAACGCGGCCAAACCGTCTTCGAGCGTGGCCACCTCGCCACGCGCCGGATAGTCCTTGGCGACGACGAAGTCGATCGCGCCGAGGATGTCGGCGAAGGACGGCCGCGCAAACGGCATGGTCTGGACGCTGGAGAAGTAGAGCGTGCCATCCGGCCTGACCAGGAAGAGCCCCGGCTCGGCAAAGAGCGCGGGCTCCTCGACGCCGATCGAGGTCGTGCCGCGGCCGGCCGACAGGAACAGCCCCCATTCGCGGGCCGTGTTGAGCGAGAAGCCATAACCCAGACGCAGCCTCGGCAGGCCCCACTCTGTCTTGGCGCGGGCGGCGCGTTCCTCGCTGTCCGTCGAGAGCGCGATAACGCCGACGCCCTTCTCGGCGAAGGCGTCGAGCCTGCCTTCGAGATCGCACAGCTGGACCCTGCAGATCGGGCAGTGCAGCCCGCGATAGACCACGACCAGCGTGAAATGCCGGGGGCGCTCGGCGTGGAGGCTGAATTGGGCCCCATCTGGAGCGAGCTGGAGTTCGAGGCTCGGCACGGGAGTGCGGGGCAGCACGGGCTTGATGTCGGTCATGGAGGTCCCTTCAGTCACAGTCGTGGTCTTTCGCGACCATGACGGTTTCGTTGGACGCAAGTCCGCCGTTACAGCCTCACGCATGTGGCCGACAACCGCGCCGCCATAAGCGAGACAATTGTCGCAACCGCACCAAGGAAAAAAGTCGGCGCGGTCGCTTGGCAGAAGATTTTGGCTAAGCGCTCCGTATCAGCAATGAATCCAACATCGGAGGGTCCGTCGCGTAAGCAGGGTGTTGGCTTGGCCGATGTCGCGAAGACGCTGGCCGAGCCCTGTGCGCGCAACTGGAGTGTCCCTGCTCGCGCACCCAGCATCGATGCCCTGTAAAGAGTCAGGCGCGAAAGAGGTCTCTGGGGCCCTCGGGCGTGTCACCAAAGTTCAGAGATGGGCTGCCGCGCCCGAGGACCTCATTGTTTGAAGCCGATGACCACGCCGTCGGCTCCGAGTGACAATTGCAAACCCCTTCGCTGCGTCGTCAGGCGAAGGGTCACCCCCTTGGCGTTCCGCAGCCACAGCCGTCCTCGCCCCTCGTCTCCGATGGCCCAACCTTCGCGAAGCTGCACATAGGCGCCGGCGAAGTCCCCAACATCGCGAAGGCCGTAGACCTTGCCCGTAGCGCGGAGTGTCGAGGCGCCGATCCCGCCGATCCCGAGGCCCGCCACCGTGATGCCGTAGACCCTTTGGCCGAATTTCAGCTCTCCGCCGCCAACCGCCCCGGAACCGATAAACGCGACCTGCAACTGCCGAATGCTGACGGAGCCGGTCGCAGGACCCAGATTGCGGGACTGTGCAACGGAAGGGCTACACCACACAAAGCAGCTCAAGAAAAAAGCGCAGATGATGGTCTTCATGATCGCCCCCCCGGGCACTGGCCTGTGAGCTTTGCCGCAAGACGCAGCCTTGCAGACTTTGAGGCCTGCCTCAATGGCATGTTCGACCAGAGCGCTGGCGCAAGCCCTCCAATTCAACCCCTTACCCAAATGGGGTCATGATTTCGAGGCCCGCGGCCCCTTGCACATCGCTCATGGACCACGCTGCTACTGATTTCGTCGACGGATTATGGCTTGTGGCGCGCCCTCGACCAGCCGGATGCATGCCGCAGATTATGCGTGTGTTTGGCACATGCCGCTGCTAAGAATTCATCCAACAAGTTTTGCATAGCCCGGGGGGGACGATGCGATACACCGTGCGGCACGCACTGATCGGTGGCTTTGCGGCCAGTATCATGGGCAGTGGGGTTTCGACGGCCGTCAGGGCCGCTGATGCTCCCAAACCTTTGCTCCCGATCCTGGCATCCCACCCCACGGGCTGGCAGTTCCAGGCAACGGCCTATGGCTGGGCCACCGCTCTCCACGGCGAATCCGGCGTGCGCAATCTGCCCCCTGTCAGCATCGACATGACGTTCGGCGACGTGCTGGAAAAGCTCAACGGCGCCGTGATGGGCTCGCTGCTCGCCAAGAACGGCAACTGGATGATCCTGACGGATCTGGTCTGGGCGCAGATCTCAGCCGATGCGCGCGTAAAGCTGCCGGGCGTGCGACGCCCAGCGCTGGCTGCGATTTTGCCGGGCACGCAGGTCGAGTTCGAGATGCGGCAGCTGATCGCGTCGGCCATCGCCGGATATCGCTTGCCGTTGACGAGCAGCGATGTCGATCTCTACGCCACCGCGGGCATCCGCTATCAGCGCATCACCGGCAAGATCGAGGCGACGCCCGGCCTGATTCCGATCACGATCAGCAACAGCAGCGTCGAGCACTGGGCGGACCCGATCATCGGCCTGGCCGCCACCTGGCGCATCAACGATCGCTGGTTCGTCAATGCGATTGCCGATGTCGGCGGCTTCGGCGTCGGGTCGCGTTTCACGACGCAGGGCTTCGCCTCCGTCGGCTACCGCTGGACGGATGCGATCTCGACGGCTCTTGGCTACCGGGCGATCTACACCGACTACCGCAAGGGAGGCTTCAGCTACCGCGCCACGCAGCATGGCCTGTTTTCCAGCATTGCTTATCACTTCTGAATCCTTGGGCAGGACTGGTGCCGACTGACCGAGCGTTTGTCGGTCAGGGTCGCATCTCAGGCACGAAGGCGCCAATGTTCATCGATCGCCGCGCGTATCGAATATTTCACGAGGCGAAGCGGCCGGCCGTCATTGACCTGAATCAACGGAAGTCGTCACCATCTGACATAAATTCCTAGGCTAGAACGGGGAGATGATCATGAAGACTTACAAGGTCTCTGCTGCCATCGGCGCTCTCGTTCTGGGCGCTTCGCTCGGTTCACCGACGGCCCCCTTCGCCCAGGATGCGGGAACGCTCGACAAGGCGTCGGCGGAGCGCCTGGCGCAGAAGCCGGGCTATTCGCCCTATGCCGGGCGCAATTTCCCAACCCGTCCGTTTTTTGGCGACACCCATCTCCACACCTCCTTTTCCATGGATGCCGGCGCCTTCGGTGCCCGTCTGGGCCCGAAGGAGGCCTATCGCTTCGCCCGTGGCGAAGAAATCACCGCATCCGCAGGCGAGCGCGCCAAGCTGTCCCGGCCCCTCGACTTCCTGGTCGTGGCCGACCATTCCGACGGGATGGGCTTCTTCCCCCTGATCGTGGGTGGCGACCCCGTGATCATGGCGAGCCAGCAGGGGAGAAAATGGCATGACATGATCTTCTCGGGACAGGGTGCGGCGGCCGCGATCGACATCATCGAGAATTTCGGAAAAGGCTCGATCGACAAGGAGATCATGCCGGTGCCCGGAACCCGCGCCTACCAGTCCGCCTGGCAGCAGACCATCAAGGCGGCCGAGGAGGCAAACGATCCGGGCCGCTTCACGGCTTTCATCGGCTACGAATGGACCTCGAACACCGGCGGCAACAACCTGCATCGCAACGTCATCTTCCGGGACAATGCCATGCGTGCAAGCCAGGTGGAGCCCTATACGACGCAGGCGCCTCTCGGCAGCGACAATCCACGAGACCTGTGGAAGTGGATGTCCGCCTATGAGGCGAAGACCGGCGGCAGCGTGCTGGCGATCGCCCATAACGGCAATCTCAGCAACGGAATCATGTTTCCGCTGATCGAATCCTTCACCGGCAAGCCGGTCGACAAGGAGTATGTCGAGCAGCGCGCGAAATGGGAGCGTCTCTATGAGGCGACCCAGACGAAGGGCGACGGGGAAGCCCATCCCTTCCTCTCGCCCAATGACGAATTCGCCGACTTCGAGACCTGGGACAAGGGCAATCTCGACGGCAGCGCCGCCAAGACCAAGGACATGCTCGAATTCGAATATGCCCGGTCGGCGCTGAAGAACGGCCTCGTGCTGGAGCAGCAGCTGGGTACGAACCCGTACAAGTTCGGCCTGATCGGCAGCTCCGACGCCCATACGGGGCTGGCGGCGATGGAGGAGGACAACTTTTTTGGCAAGACCACGCCACAGGAACCCAGCCCCGAGCGCATGACGAAGACCTTCTTCGCCAATGCGCAGACGGGCGTGAAGATCATGGATTGGGAGGTTTCGGCGTCGGGCTATGCCGCCGTATGGGCCACCGAGAACACGCGCGAGGCGATTTGGGATGCGATGCAGCGCAAGGAGACCTATGCGACGACCGGGCCGCGCATGGCGGTGCGCTTCTTTGGCGGCTGGGAGTTCGACGAGGCCGATGCGCGCAACCGGTTGCCCGCCCAGATTGGCTATACGAAAGGCGTGCCGATGGGCGGCGATCTGAAGACGGCGCCGACCGGCAAGGCGCCGACATTCCTCGTCGCGGCCCTGAAAGACACGATCGGCGCCAATCTGGACCGCATCCAGATCATCAAGGGCTGGGTCGGCAAAGACGGAAAGACGCAGGAGAAGGTCTATGACGTGGTCTGGTCGGGCGATCGCAAGCCCGGCCCCGACGGCAAGGTGGCCTCGGTCGGCAGCACGGTCGATATCCAGAACGCGACCTGGACCAACACGATCGGCGCGCCCGAACTGATCGCCACCTGGAAAGACCCTGATTTCGACGCCAGCCTGCGCGCTTTCTACTATGTCCGCGTTCTCGAGATCCCGACCCCGCGTTGGACCGCCTATGACGCGAAGCGCTTCGGCAACAAGCCGTTGCCGGGCACCGCGATGACGATCACCGAGCGCGCCTACACGTCGCCGATCTGGTATACGCCGTGACCTGCGGGCGTCGCGCCCGGCACCTGTTGACGACGCTGGCTCTCGTCGGCGGGACGACGCTGGCTTCAGCCTGCGGCTTCGAGGATCCAAAGGGGGCCGATACGGCGCGCGGCGCCATCAACTGGATCTATCCGGACGCGTTGCATGTGACCTCAGCGGTGTGGCGGGCCCAACTGGAAGGCGTCATCCGGCGTGACGAACGTCCGGAAGCCGTGCGCGCCCTGTTGGGCTATCGCAGGACGGCGGCCGATCTTGTCAAGCTGCGCGACAGGCTTGTTGTGGCAATGGACGGGGAGGCTGGGCCCAGCCTGTCCATCCTGCTGATCGGGCCGATGCTGTGGACCCGGTTTGCGCCCGCACAGGACGGGCTCAGCATGGCCATGCATGTCGATGGTGCGCAGGCGTCTGACATCGTCATCGTGACGGACGAGCCCGTCGTGACGGCGCTGGCCTCGGGGCAGATCACGCCGCTTGCCGCACGGCAGAAGGGCTTGCTTCGGCTCTATGGCACAATCGATGGCCGGATCAGGACGGCCAGTTGGCTCGACCGCCTGCAGGCGCCGCTGACGGCCATGGCCGAGATTCCGCAAAGCGAGATCGAGAGCCGAGTTGTGCCATGATCCGGCGATTGCTCAAGGAACCGCTGGTGCATTTCCTGGCGCTCGCACTGGCGATCTTCGCGCTCTATGGAGCGCTCGACCGGAACGCCGCGCCTGCGGGCGACGATATCGTGGTGACCGGGGCCAAGATCGAGCAATTGGCCGGCCTCTTTGCCAAGACGCGGCAGCGTCCGCCCACGTCGAGCGAGGTCAAGGGCCTCATCGACGATCACGTGAAGGAGGAGATTCTCTATCGAGAGGCGCTCGCGCTCGGCCTCGACAAGGACGACACCGTCATCCGTCGCCGACTCCGGCTGAAGATGGAGTTCTTGAGCCAGGCGCAAGCCGAGGCTGCGACGCCCAGCGATGCGGAGCTGGAGGCCTACCTCAAAGGCAACCCGGATCGGTTCCGGATCGAACCCAGGCTGGCCTTGCGGCAGATTTTCCTGAGCCCGGCGCGTCGCGGTGAAGCCATCGAGCAGGATGTCGCCTCCCTGCTTGAAGCCGTGCGTGCCAGCCCCGACGCGGACCCAACGACGCTGGGGGACCCCACCATCCTGCCGACCGAACTGCCGCTAACGCGGAAGGCCGCGATCGATCAGATCTTCGGCGGCAGTTTTGCGAAAGCAGTAGCCGCTGCGGATCCAGCAACTTGGGTAGGGCCGGTCAAATCGAGTTTCGGCCTTCACGTTGTTCGCATCAATGAAAGCGAAGCCGGCAGGCCAGCAAGGCTGAACGAAGTCCGCGACGCCGTCGCCCAAGCCTGGGCGAACGAAAAGCGGCTGCAAGCGGAAGAGGCGCATTTCGCGGAGCGGCTGAAGCGCTACCGGGTGCGGATCGAAACACAGGTTGGAACCACCGTCGCGCCGGGGCGAGATCCGTGATCCGCCTGCTGGCCCTGCTGATCGGTTTGGTGCCGCTGATCGCGGCGGGGCCATCGGCAGCCCATGAGCTACGCCCCGCCTATCTGGATATCCACGAAACCAAGGCCGGCGACTTCGCGATCGTCTGGAAAACGCCGGCGCTCGGCGAGATGAGGCTCGGGCTTTATGTCCGCTTGCCCGAAACCTGCCAGCCGATTGGCGAGCCGGTCAACTCCTTCGAGGCGGGCGCCTTCTTCGAGCGCTGGACGGCCCGTTGCCCCGATGGCTTGCAAGGCCGCAGCCTAACGATCGACGGTCTGCGGACCAGCCTGACCGATGTGCTGGTGCGCCTCGCCTCTGCCGATGGATCGACGCAGGTCGCGCGCCTGACGCCGGAGATGCCAAGCCTCGCCATCACCGCTTCTCAGACAACGTTCGAAGTCGCACAGACGTATTTTGTCTTGGGCGTCGAGCATATCCTTCTCGGTTTCGATCATCTCGTCTTCGTCTTCGCGTTGATGCTCCTCATCCGCGACCGGTGGATGCTCGTTAAGACCATCACGGCGTTCACGGTCGCCCACAGCATCACGCTGGCGGGGGCGGCGCTGGGCTTGATCAGCCTGCCGCAGAAGCCGGTCGAGGCGGCTGTCGCGCTGAGCATCGCTTTCGTCGCAAGCGAACTCGCGCGCTCGCAATCAGGCCAACGCCGCCTCTCGGAAACCTATCCATGGGTCGTGGCCTTTGCCTTTGGCCTATTGCACGGCTTCGGCTTTGCCGGTGCCCTGAAGGAGATCGGCCTGCCGCAGACCGATGTTGCGCTGGCGCTGCTCACCTTCAACGTCGGCGTCGAGGCCGGGCAATTGCTGTTCGTCGCGACCATTCTTCTGGCCGTCCGGGCATCGAGCGCCCTGCTCGCGATTCCGTTGGGACCCGTCCGCATGACGGCGTCTTACATGATCGGCACGATGTCGATGCTGTGGTTGATCACGCGTATCGAGAGTTTCTGGAGCTGACCGATGTCCAACCATCTTCGCCGCCTGACTCTCGTCTGCACGTTCTTAGCCGCGCTGGCGGCAAGCGGTTGCGCCTCGCGGCCCGAGACGGGGTTTCTCGCCGCGGTCTCGGACGCGGCGCCCGGTGCGACCGAACACAGCATCCTGGTCGCGACCACGCGCAAGCGCGACGAGCGGCCCGGGACCTTGTTCAGCGGGGAGCGGGCCAAGCCGCTCGATTTCGCGATGGTGCGGCTATCGGTGCCCGCCACGCACAAGCAGGGCGAGATCGAATGGGCCTCGTCGGCGCCAGGCAATTCGCAGACCGATTTCGTGGTGCGCCAGGCCGGCTATCTCGATGGCGAGAAGGCGTTCCTGGCCTCGCTCAACGCGCAACTGGCGCTCCGCCCGCGCGGCAGCCGCAAGGTGCTGCTGTTCATCCACGGCTACAACACGATGTTCGCCGAGAGCCTCTATCGCTTCGGCCAGGTGGTCCATGATGCCAAGGCCCCGGCGGTGCCGGTGCTGTTCACCTGGGCGTCGCGCGGCGCGCTGACGCAATATGTTTATGACACCAACAGCGCCACGGCGGCGCGCGACGACCTCGAGCGCACCATTCGGCTGATCTTCGACAGCAAGGCCGAGCAGGTGAACATCCTGGCCCATTCGATGGGGAACTGGGTCACTGTGGAGGCGCTGCGGCAGATCAAGATCTCCGGCAAGGCGCCGCCGATCGGCAAGCTCGGCCGGATCGTGCTGGCGGCGCCCGACATCGATGTCGATGTCTTCAAGTCGCAGATGCGCCGGTTCGGCAAGCCGAAGAAGCCGTTCTTCATCGTCGTCTCCAAGGACGACAAGGCGCTCGCCGCCTCGCGTTTCATCGCCGGCGGGCAGGAGCGGCTCGGCGCGGATGGCGATACGACGGAGCTCGCCGAACTCGGGGCCGTCGTCATCGACATGACCGACGTCAAGGCGACGGATTCGACCAATCACGGCAAGTTCGCGCAGCTCGCCGAAATCGCCCCGCAGCTGCAGCGCGTGCTCGAGCATGGGGTCCACAAGCCGCACAGCCCCGGCAGCGCCACCCATGACGCCGTGTCCGGATCGCTGGAGGCGATCGTGGCTGCTCCGCTGGCGATCCTGGGACTGCCGCTGAAGATCATCACCCGCTAGCCACGGCTCTGCGGACCCCGGCCGGGGATGCCCAGAGCCCTAATCCCGGCCTATGCCAGCAACGAAACTGGCGCGACACCAACCAGAGGGAGAACATCCATGAACATCAAGAACTCATTCGTACCCGTTCTCGGTCTGCTCGCGAGCACACTCAGCATCGCTCCGATCGAACCTGCTTCGGCGGTGGTCTACTGCAAGACAGTGGGGGTGCCGAAAGGCTGCGTGGCGCGCGTCGGAGCGCCTGTCGCGCGCCGCGCCGTGGTCACGCCCGGCGTCGGCGCCGCAGGTGTCGGCGTCCGCGCAGGCACGCCGATGAACCGAGGCGGGCCGGTGAACCGCGCCGGCCGGCGGTAACAGACTCGCGGATTTCAAGGTCTGCTGCTCCCGGCGCATCTCGCCCGGACAACCGGCCAGCGATTTGGCCCTTTCCGGACATCCGGAGCGGCCGCTTCCTGGCCGTACAGCTCGGCTTAGGCATCGGACCCTGACTTGGCCTCATATCAGATCCACGAAGTCCGGCTTCGTTCACTGAACCGAGCTTCAGAGCTCCTACCTCGCAGCGGCATGTGACAGCCGATTTGCGGGCAGACTGAACTGGAATGAGACGATCAGAGATCGCAGTTCTTGAACAGCCGTCGAACGCTCCCATTGGCGTCGGATACATCTCAGTCGCCGCGCTCACGAACGAAAAGGCCGCTCAGGCGAGTGGGGGCGCCCTTTCGGGCGCCCCCACTTGCTATCCTGCGTGCCGGGCGGTGCTCAGACGAAGCGAAAATCGTCCGAACCGAGCGCGGCGAGATCGACTCCCTTGAGGGTGAGCGTGGTGTCGGCATCAAAGCTGAACACGGTGTCGGCCCCAGACTGGCTGGCGGCCTCCATCGCATCGTCGAAATCGGCGAAAAGCCCGATCGAGAACTCCAGCACGTCGGCGCTGGCGCCGGTTGTGCGGAAGTCGGTGATCATGTCCCGGCCGAAGCCTGCCGCGAAGACGAAGACGTCGTGGCCGGAACCGCCGGTCAGCTTGTCGTCACCCGCGCCGCCGGTGATGCGATCGTTGCCGGAGCCGCCGTCGAGCGTGTCGTTGCCCGCGCCGCCGAGGACGGTATCGTCGCCCGAGCCGGCATCGACGACGTCGTCGCCTTCGCCCGCCTCGATCACGTCGTCGCCCGAGCCCGCCTTGACGATGTCGTTGCCGATCCCGGCCGCGATCAGATCGTCGCCGGAGCCGCCATCGATCTGATCATCGCCCGCGCCACCCAGAAGCGTGTCGTCGCCCGCGCCGCCCTTGAGCACGTCATTGCCGGCGCCGCCATCGAGGGTGTCGTCGCCATTGCCACCGGTGAGGACGTCGTCGCCCGCATTGGCCGGGCCGTAGCTGAGCACGACGCCGCCCTGGCCGTCCCCGGCCAGGCTGAAGCCCATGCCGGAGAAGTCCTGGGCCGGATCGAGCTGCAGCGTCACCGGGCCGGTCGCCGCGCCGGTCAGGGTCAGGAGATTGCCAGCGCCGAGCGTCGCGCTGTCAGCCGCGATCCCCGCAAGCGCGATGCGATCCTCCTGGCCGAAGCCCGCGATCGTGCCGGCAAATCCGCCATCGGCGAAGAGCGCGGCCTCAAGCGTCAGCGTCTGGGCGCCTGCGCCGAAGGCGACGTCGTAGCCCTCATCCGTCAGCGTCCAGTCGCCGGCAAGTTCCACCGCCTCGACATCGGTCAGCGCCCCCAGCGTGCCGGTGCCGCTCAGCACCAGCGTATCGGTGCCGGCGCCGCCATTGATCGACCCGACCGCCGCCGCGCCGGCCGCGATCACCAGGCGGTCATCGCCCTCGCCGAGGCGGAAAGCCTCGATGCCGGTGAAGAGGTCTCGGCCCAACCCCTCGGCCGAGACCGTGCCGGCCACCAGATCGAGCGCGATCGCAGCCGTCGCGCCAGACAGCACCAGCGTATCTCTGCCCTCGTTGCCCTCGAGCCGGTTGTCGCCGGCATCGCCTTTGAGGACATCGTCGCTGGCGCCGCCGATGACGTTTTCGATCGCGATGAGCGTGTCGGAGCCGCTCTCGTCGCCCTCGGCCGTGCCGGCCGCGAGATCGACGGTGACGCCGGCGGTGTCGTCGGCGTAATCGGCCGTATCGATGCCTGCGCCGCCATCAAGCAGATCGTCGCCCGCGCCGCCGGCGAGACGGTCATCACCGTCTCCGCCGATCAGTTCGTCATCGCCCGCGCCGCCCAGCAGCACGTCGTCGCCGGCCTGACCGTCGAGGACATCATCGCCCTCGCCGCCTTCGACCGTGTCCCTGCCGTCGCCGGCCTCGACCAGATCGTCGCCCTGCCCCGCCAGGATCACGTCGTCACCCGACGTCCCGACCAGCACGTCATCGCCCGCCGTGCCGAGCAGCGGACCGCCGGCAGCCGGTTTCGCCAGCGAGACGACCGTCACATCATCGAAGCTCACGCCCTGGCTGCCCCAGGAATAGAGGCCGAAGGTGCCTGACGTCAGGCCGCGGTCCTCGATCGGCAGGGGAAACAGTGCCTCGCCATCGAGATAGGCCGAAATCCGGTGATCGACGATATCGACCCGCAGCGTCGTGTCCTGGCCAATCGCGTATTTGTGCCAGGCCTGACCAAGCACCTCCTCGATGCCGTCCTGCAGCCGCACGAGGGTCCAGACCTGATACTGATGGTTCAGCTCCATCTTATAATAGTTCTCCGGGTCCTGATAATAGAAGACCAAGCCAAGGCCATCATCATCGGGCGTCCGGAACGAGGTTTCGATGGAGTAATCCTTCCAGCCATAGGCACCGGCGGCCTGCGCATCGTAGACGGCGATGGTGCCCTTGCGCAGGATGTAGTTGCCGTCGCCCAGCGGGCTCCAGCCCTTTTGCCAGTCATTGGCATTGCTCGGTCCGCCCGCGGTGAGCTGCTCGCTGTAGATGTTGGATTTCTGGACGAGCCGGCCGCCTTCGACCGCCCAGTCGGACGGTCCCTCGATCGTGCCCTCGTCGAGGATCGACCAGACATTGTCGAGCGCGCCGTTTTCGAACCGGTCCTGCATCAGCACCGTGTCGCGGCCGACGACGTCGACAGCGACCACGTCCGTAGAGACCTTGCCCGTGCTGTCGGTGACTTCGAGCACGACCTGCTTGGTGCCGACCGGCAGCATGACGGCCGCGTCGGCCGTTTGCGCCAGAACCTCGCCGTCAAGGAGCCAGCGATAGGACACGATGTCGGCCGGACCGAAGGACGATTTCGCCGAGAGCTGGACAAGCGCGCCGTCTTCACCCTCGGCGGCAATGGACCGCACATCGCCCTCGCCATGGGCCGTCAGGGCGAGCGTGTTGACGATGACATCGTCGAAGATCGAGCTCTTCTGGCCGCTGGAATAGACCCCCACAGAACCGCCCGCGAGCGGATCGGTATCCGTCACCGGCCCGTCGAAGACGCTCTTGCCGTCGAGCAGAACGTCGATCCGGCCGTCGGACACCACGACGCGCAGATCAAGTGCGTCATTGAAGCGATAGCCGGCCTTCGTCTGCGCCAGCACGGTTTCGACACCGTCCTTGACCCGCACGAGGCTGCGCGAAACGGCCTCGTTGTCCATGACGAAGCGATAATGGTTTGCGGCGTCCTGATAATAGAAGACCACACCGATATCGTCATTGTCGGTCGACTGCAGGGTCACGTCATAGCTGTAGTCCGTCCAGTCGCGTGCGGATTGTGCCTGCCAGACCAAGAGCTTGCCGGCCGCATCGCTGCGATCATGCAGCGCACCTTCGCCATCGGCGGGTTGATCGGGCGCATGGATCGAGCCCTTGACGCTCCAGCCGTCCAGGCTTTCGGCGGCGTTGCGGTCCCACAGGGAGAGCGTGCCCTCGCCGAAGCGCGGGTCGAGGCTGCCATTGTCGAAGTCGAACTGGATCGCATGCGCGGGATCAATCTGCGATTCCTGCATGATGCCGCCGGCCTTGGCGCCACCGAGCGAGCCGATCTCGGCCGCGCTCATCACCTTGTCGGTGAAGAAGACGCTGTTGGTATAGCCATGCAGGGTTTCGAAGTTCCACTGGAAATGGCCTTCGTCGGTGAAGATCAGGAAGCCCTTCTCCGGATCGATCTGGTAGCGCGAGGTCGGCATCGCCTGCGAGCCGACCAGAACCCCCTGCAGATACTTGTTGAGGGTGACGGTGCCGTCACCATTGTCGCTGACCGTCAGCGCGATGCGCTGCCATTGATCGACCGCGAACTTGCCGGTGTAGGCGCCGTTGATGCCGATGCCGCCGGCCATGTTCACCAGGAAATCGGCATCGCTGAGATTGGTCGGGTCGGTCTGGAGCAGCGCCATCCAATGGTTGGTCGCCTCCGGGGCGAAGACGTCCCAGATGATCGTGTAGCTCTTGAGAGCGCCGCCATCGGCCGCGGCGAAGCCCGGCTTGATGAGATAGCCCTCATCGGGGCGCGTCGCCGGAAACTCCATGATCTCGTCGCTGCCGCCAGGCAGCGAGATCGCACCAAGCTCTTCGGTCGTGCCGAATTCCGTGGCCTCGAAGATGCTGTCGAACTCGACCACCGAAAACGCGCCGTCGCCATGGCTGGGGGCAAAGGGATCCGCTGCCGGGAAGTCGAACTGCACGGCATTGCTGCCGGCGGGCGCTGCAGCGGTGAATCCGTCAGCGTCAGCCTTGCCAAGGGCGGTGACCTGCGCCGCCGTCAGCGGCTTGTCGGAGAACATGACGCTGCTGACATAGCCGGACTGGGTCTGGAGCGCCGTGCCGTTGGGCGCATTGTCGGAGAAGATCAGGAAGCCCTTCTCGGGGTCGATCTGAAAGCGCGACGTCGGCATCGACTGCGAACCGACGAGTACGCCATCGACATATTTGGCCAGCGTCGAATTGCCGTTGCCGAGATCGGTGACCGTCAGGACGACCCGCTGCCAGACGCCGTATTGGAAAACGCCCTTGTAGTCGCCGTTGATGCCGATGCCGCCGGCGGTGTTGATGAGGACATCGGCGTCATTGGTGGCGGACTGATTGGGGTCGGTCTGCAGCAGGGCAAACCAAAGTCCCTTATTGGCCACCGGCACCAGAATATCCATGGCCAGCGAGTAGCTCTTGATCGGAGCGGTCGAGCCGAATTCAGGGCGGATCAGGAAGCCCTCGGTGGTGGGCGCCGTCGCCGGGAAGAACATGGCGCTGCCTGCGCCGCCCGGCAGGGCCGGCAGGCCGAGCTGCTCGGTCGTGCCGAAGGCGATCTTGTCCGAGAGGTCCGGCGCGCGGGGCGTCGGCGGCTTGCTCCAGCCATCGGCATTGCCGTCGTTGAAATTATCGACGAGCAGGGTGTTCTCGTCGGAGACCACGACCCGGGTCTGATCGAACGAGACCTTGCCGCTCGCGTCGGTGACATGCAGCGTGAAATCGTGCTTGCCGGCGGCAAGCGCGATCGTGTCGACGGCGCTGGTCGCCACGATGGTGCCGTCAGCGTCGCGCCATTCATAGGAGCGGGCGCGGTCGGCATTCAGCGAGTCGCTGCCGTCCAGCGTCACCTGCGCGCCGGACGCGTCCGACGGCGCCTCGACGAAGACATCGCTGCCGGCCTTGGCCTGGGCGTAAAGCTCCGGCGTGCTCAGATCGAGGCCGGTTATTTCCTGCTGGTGATCGCGATAGGGGCCGGTCAGGCCGTCGCGGTCGAGTTCCTCCTTGTCGCGATAGCCGGTGAGATAGGCGTCGCGCTCGGTGAAGTAGGTCGAGGTGAAGATGCGGTCATTATCCGGATCGATCGTCAGCAGCCGGATGGCGCCTTCGCCCCCGCCGGTGACGATCTCGGTCGAGGAGCCGCTCTGGTAGTTCACCATCATCTCGATGACGCTGTTGCCGAACTGCGAGTAGCTGATGTTGGTCTCGGCGGAATCGCCCAGCACATGGCCTGACAGCGTCATCACCACATTCGGGTACTGGCTGGTGAGCAGGCGGTAGACAGCCTCGCCGTCATTGGCGCCTTCGGCGGCGTTGGCGACGCCGTAGCCCTGGACCGGAGCGGCACCGATCGTCGAACCCATCGCGTCGCTGCGGCCGGCATAGGTGGTCAGGGTATGAGATGCGATGATGACGCGGTGGTCGAGGTTGGCCTCGATCACCTCGCCGGCCCAGCGCAGCACGTCGTCGCGGGGAGCGAATTCGAGGCTGAGCACCATCCATTTCGTGCCGTCGGGCGCCGTGAAGCTATGGTAGCTGTTGGCGGAGCGCTCTGGCTCGGCGTCATAGACGCCGCGGAACGTGCCGGGGTTGGTCGCCGCCTGCGCGTCCGGCGAGAAGAGATTGTCCAGAAACGTCGTGGAGTGATCAGCGGCCGACCCGCCGGCGGCCTGGTCGTGATTCCCAGGCAGGATCGAGTACGGGATCTTGCCGTCGAGCCGGTGGAGCGCTTCCGATGCGATCGCCCATTGGGCCGTGTTGTTGTTGTCGGTGACGTCACCGAGGCCGACGACGAAATCGATGTTCAGGCTCTCGGCATTGTCGGCCAGCCATTGCGTCATGTCACCGAAGACATGGTTCTTCGCGGCATTGGACGTGTAGCTTTGGGTATCGGGCAGGGCCGCGATCGTGAACGCGTTGGCGCCGGCGGCGTTGACGCGGACATTGTCGGTGACCGAGGCGCCAGCTTCCGTGGTCGCCGTGATCACGAGATCGGCGTAGCCGAGGCCGAGCGCGCTGACGGTCAGCACGCCATCGACGATCTGCGCCGAGACGGCGCTGCCATCGCTGCTCGCAACCGAGAACGTCGCGTAGCTGTCGCCAAAAGCCGCTTTGAGATCGACCTGCTTGGTCGCGTCGGCTCCGATGCGCAGCAGCATGTCATTGATGGGGTTCAGGTAAGCCATGGTCGATCCTCTCCGTGCGGAACTGACGGGTGATGACGCAACCATTGGACGGGCGAGCGCAGCCCTTCCAATAGAAAGGACCAATGGCTCTTATAGGCGGCCCGTCCGTGGGGGATCGGCGGGATGAACGACGCCCAGCTGCGCTGCTTCCACATCGCCGCCACCGAGGAGAGCATCACCCGCGCGGCTGCCCGGCTGGGCATCAGCCAGCCGACCGTCTCCGCGCAGATCAAGATCCTGGAGGAAGGCTATGGCGTGCAGCTGTTCCGGCGCGTCGGTCGCCGGATCGAGCTGACGGATTTTGGCGCCCATCTCAAAGTGATTACCGAGCGGATCTATGCTGCCCAGGACGAAGCGCGGGAGTTGCTGATCGGCCACCAGAACCTGAGCAAGGGGCATCTGCGCATCGGAGCGGTCGGCCCCTATCACGTGCTGCCGATCCTGCAGGAACTGCGGATCAAATATCCGGATGTGACGTTCTCGCTACGCGTCGGCAACTCGACCGCGATCTTCGACGCGATGGCGCGCTACGACATCGACATCGGCATCATGGCCGATCTCAAGGCCGGCGACAGCAAGTACCATATCCAGCTGCTGCGGCGCGATGAGATCGCCCTGCTGGTCCATCGCGAACACCCCTTCGCGCGGCGGGGCACCGTGTCCTGCGCCGAACTGGCAAGCCAAACCATTATCATACGGGAGCCTGGTTCGGTGACGCGCAGCGCTTTTCTCAATGCGCTGACCTCTGCGGATCTCGCGATGCCGCAATGTCTCGAGATCGAGTCGCGCGAGGCGATCAAGGAGGCGGTGGCCTGTGGGTTCGGCATCGCACCCGTCCTGCGTTCGGAAGCCGGCGAGGATCGACGGTGCGTCCTCGTCCGGATCGCACCGCCCGCACCGAGTTTCGACGAATATGTCGCCTGCTCCCGCGATCTGATGCGCACGCCGTTGATCAAAGCGTTCCTCGACGCGGCGAGTGCCGTCAGCGACCGGCTCGAAACCAGCCGACAACACGCGGCGACGGAATGACCTGCGTCCATCGCTGCGCAATCACGATTAAATGCACCGATGAGCTTGCATCACCGTCATCGGAGTTGCGCCATGCCCGACACCCCAAAAACGCAGTGCGGATAAGCGTCGCGCGGCGTATCGGCGCGGCCACGACCGAGGTCAAGGGCAGTCACGTCGTCTTCCTGACACAGCCCAAGGCCGTGACCGATGTCATCGAGGCCGCAGCGAAAGGGGCTCTGGCCAAGGTGAAGTAAACGCCTGACCCACGCCAAGGCATCAGCGTGTTTTGCCCAGACCTCTGTCGGCGACTGCGCGCATTTTCTTTTCAGGTGAAAGGAGATCGGCGCCCGTTCAAGAGGCGCCCGCGTTCATCGACGATGAACGCGGGATTGACGGAGTGCCGATCTCGATACGCTGCAATGGAGGGCGCGTTCGAATAATCATGTGCACAGCCTTATCCGTTCTCATTCCCTCGAACTCAGTTGCTCGGCGGCGCGCTTTGCATAGGGGGACGTCGATGGGCCAAGGACCGCATAGCCGAGATCGCCGGTGAACCAGAAATAGGCCGTGACATCGCCGTCCTGCCGCGCGTTGAGATCCGCCTTGCGCGCCCTGGCCAGCGTCTTGACATAAACCGCGATCGGCTCGCCCATCGGGTCGGCGTAAACGAACATGCCGCCCGGCCCCTCGTCGCTGGCCAGCAGCCGCCCGCCCCGAAAGGCCAGTCCGACGCCCGAGAGATCGGGCAGGACGATGTCTTGCCGGAGGTGCTGCGAGATCATCTGCCTCATGACCGCAGCTTGGGCCGCCGGAAACTCGACCGTGTCGACCGAGCGGCCCGCGAAGGCGCGAAACGCGACGACGGCATCGGCCATTTGTGGTCGCGCTGCGACCGGGGCCGGCTCCTGCCGAACCAGGGCAGCGCCCAGCAGACCGCCGACAGCAAAAAAACACAGGCCGGCGGCCCATTGCTGATAGTGCGAAACATTCAGCGCAGATCGGCGACGCCGGACCTCGGAGAGTCGCAGCGACGGCGGGATGGGTTCTTGAGCGCGCATCTGGGCAGCGGCCCGCAAGGCCTGGGTGTCGGCGCGATGCTGTTCCGCGCGGCTCCGCAGCGCCGGTTCCGAGGCGAGGAAAGCTTCGACCTCGCGCTGCCGGTCCGGTGCGAGCCGGCCATCGATGAAGGCCTGGATGTCGTCATCGCCGATCGGACCCGAATGCGACATCACTTCATCCTCCGAAACGGGGTGACGTTGCTGCCCTCCAGCTCGGCGCGCAGGCGCTCGCGGGCGCGGCTCAGGCGCGACATCACGGTTCCGATCGGCACTTCGGTCACTCTGGCGACCTCCTGATAGGTCATGTCCTCCACCGCAACCAGTTCGAGCGCGATGCGCTGGTCCTGCGGCAGCCGCGACAGCGCCGCGAGCGCGTCGCCGAGATGGAGAGCCTGGTTCTGGTCGCCCGACGGGTCGGCATGGTCGGCACTTTCGTCATGGGCGAACCGGGCGAGATCGCGCTGGCGGCGGCGACCATGCCGGTGCAGGTTAAACAGGATCTGGAACAGCCACGCCCTGACGCTGCCCGGCTTTCGCAATTGCCGCCAGCGTGACAGCGCCTGCAGCAGCGTGTCCTGGACCAGTTCGTCGGCATCGTCGGGGTTGCGGGCAAGCGAGCGCGCAAACCGCCTCAGGGCCGGGATCTGGGCTTCGATTTCGAGGTCGGACACGCTGCCGAGCATGATCAGGGGCCCCGGTTGCCGCTGAGCGAGGGATAGTCGTCGCCGCCCCGTCGCAGCGCCTCGAGGCGTCCGCGCATGCCCTGCATTTCGGTCTGCTGGCCTGCGAGGATGCTCTGCGCGATCTCGCGAACGAGCGGGTCGCGCCCGTCGCGCAGCACCAGCCGCGCCATCTCCACGGCGCCCCAATGGTGGGGCACCATCATGACGAGGAAGTCGATGTCGGGATTGCCGGACGGTGGATCGGCGTGCATGTCCTGCATCATCTTTTCCATGCCGACATGCATGTCCTTGATGAAGCGGTCATAGCCCCCCGGGGCGGCCGGGATCGTAGCGGCGGGAGCCGGGCTTGCCGTCGGACCCTGCACCTCTGCCGGCGGAGCCGTCGCACTGCCCTGACGGCCATGACCATGATGGGCTCCATGGCCATGATGGGCTCCGTGCCCGCTGTGCTGGGCGGGCACGGGCCCGTCCGTGATCAGCGCCAGGAGTGTACCGAGCGAGAAGGCCATCGTCTGCTCTCCTCACGCGGTCGCGCTGCGTGCGCCGGGGCGCACATAGACGAGGTTGATCGACTTCTTGTTGCGCAGCTTGCCGGATGGCAGATCGAGAGTCCCGAGCGGAATCTGCTTGGTGAAGCGCGGGCGCAGCGGATCGCTGACGTCGAAGACGCAGCAGACCGTCTGTCCCGCATGCGGCGAGCCGGGCAGTTCGTCCAGCTCGTGGGCGACATAGAGCTTGCTGTTGGACGGGTCGGTCCAGATGCCGTGCGCCTCTCGCCCATGGCTGAAGAAATGGCCGACGACGCGGCGCTGGCCGGGAGGCGCCGACCTGTCGATGATGGCGATCCGGCTGGCCGCCCGGCCATCGGGCCCGTTATCATCGACCCGACCGAACGTCGCGTAGGCGACATTGCCGCGTTCGCTTCGCACAAATTCGACATGGTTGGGGCGCGCCCGGTCGCCAAGCGGCAGATGCTCGAGAAGCTTGTGCTCGCCGCCGGCTTCGTAGACCGAGAGGCCATCGGCGAGCTTCTGCGAGATCCAGAACTCGCGGCCATCGGGGCTGATCTTCAAAAACGGAGCGAAGCCGAAGCGATCCTGCGCCGAGGTATCGATCGTCGCCTTGCGCTCCGTCGTCGAGAAGCCCTGCGCGTCATAGGTGACGCTGAACACGTCAATGCGTGGAATCTTCTGCGAGATCACGAAGGCGGTCTCGCCGCCGGCCGAGAACCAGACCATGGCGGGCCCCGGCAGGACGGGGACGAAGCGGCGGATCGCCGCGCCGCGCGGCAATTCGCCCGCCGATTCCGCCATGGCGCGCTGGACGTCGATGATGGCCAGCCTGTTCTCGCCGCGCAGCGCGACCCAGATCTCCTTGCCGTTCCTTGTGAAGGTGGGCTCATGCGGCTCGCGACCGACAAGGATGCCGGAGGTCAGGGAATCCGCGGCCGTCGTCGGGCCGGCCAGCGGATTGGGCTGATTGCCGATGACCTTCAGCGTCACCGCATCGACGAGATAGAGATTGCTCGTGCCGCGACCGGCAGTCGCGAAGATCCGCGAATCCGGCGACGGCACACAGCCATGGATCGAGATCGCGCCATGATAGAGCGGCTTCTGGATCATCTCTCCATGGGTCGGCGTGACATTGCCGGTCACGAAGCGGAACGGAGGGCGCGCATCCTCGTCGAAGCTGGTCAGATTGACGGTCGACAACACCTCGTCCGACACCGGATCGATGACGCTCAGCGTGTTGGAATCCTCGTTGGTGATGAAGACACGGTCTCCCGCTCGCGGGCCCGACTGGGCGGGCGGCGTCTGGGCCCGGGCTGCGTTCGATCCCAGCGCCGCGGCGGCAACAGTCGCCTGGATCACGGCGCGCCGGCTTGGCCCATGTGCGTTTCTGCTCGACATATCCTGCTCCTGGTTACGGGAGTGAGATGTGCGAGGGCATGAACTATTCCGTCGAGGCCACGACTTCACGCTTCTGTGAAGCGGTCAGGCGTGGCGTTAACTTCGCGGACGTTCAACCGGAGAACAAACCCGGCATCGGATTCCTGATCCGCTGAAGCGGGGTGCGGGGGCGCACCGCGCCCCCGCGATCCTCTTCGCAAGCGATGCTCAGCTCTTCAGGAAGGCGAGCATGTCCTGGTTCAGGCGGTCCTTGTGGGTCTCGGAGAGACCGTGCGGGGCGCCCTCATAGACCTTCAGGACGGCATTCGGCAGCAGCCGCTTGACGGCCCGCGCGGTCGTCTCGATCGGGACGATCTGGTCGTCGTCGCCATGGACGATCAGCGTCGGCCGGTCGAGCTTCTTCAGATCCGCGACGAAATCGGTCTCCGAAAACGCCTTGATCGAGTCGAAGGTGTTCTTGAAGCCGGCCTGCATGCCCTGCGCATACCAGGCTTCGATCGCGCCCAGGCTCGCCTTCGCGCCGGGGCGGTTGTAGCCGAAGAAGGGGCCCGCCGCGATGTCGCGGAAGAGCTGGCCACGGTCGGCGAGGAAGCCCTTGCGGATGCCGTCGAAGACCTCCATCGGTACGCCGTCGGGGTTGCTGGGCTTGCGCAGCATGATCGGCGTCACCGCGGCGATGAAGCCGACCCTGGCGACCCGGCCGGTGCCGTGGCGGCCAACATAGCGCGCGACCTCGCCGCCGCCGGTCGAGAAGCCGAAAGCCGAGACGTCTCTGAGATCGAGCGCCTCGATCACCTCCGCCAGGTCGTCGGCATAATGGTCCATGTCATTGCCGTCCCAGGTCTGGGTGGAACGGCCATGGCCGCGGCGGTCATGGCTGATGACCCGGAAGCCGTTGTTGGCGAGGAAGAAGGCCTGGTTCTCCCAGCTGTCGGAGGACAGCGGCCAGCCATGGCTCAGCGTCACGACCGGGCCGTCCTTGGGGCCCCAGTCCTTGAAATACAGCCGCACGCCTTCGCGGGTCACGACATGATCGCCATCGACGATCGGCTTGGCCCGGCGGGCGGGCGCCTTCGCGGCGGGCCGCGTCTGGGCTGCGGCTTCGCTGGCCGCCAGCGACGCGGCGGTTACGGTGACGGCAGCCAGCGCGATCCCGGTCAAGAGGTCGCGGCGGGCGGGGCTGCTGGCGGCGGTTTCGGTGCGGTTCGACATGATCTCGTCTCCTTCTGGTTCGGTTGGCCCGGCGGAGGACCGTCGGTCGATCTGAAATCGCTAACGATTAGATCGTGAGCGATTGAATAAATGGCAGCCTTGCGCCTGTCAATCCTTTGCGATTTAATCGTGTGCGATTATTTTAGGACGGAACCCAGGAGGATCCGATGCCGACCACCCCTTAAGCTCAGCCGAGCGACGAACCGAGACTGAGCGATTTCCTGTGCTTTGCGGTTTACTCCGCCAGCCACGCCTTCAACCGGCTCTACAAGCCGCTGCTCGACGAGCTCGGCCTGACCTACCCGCAATATCTGGTGATGGTGACGCTCTGGGAGCGCGATGACCGCACCGTCGGCGAGATCGGCGAGCAGCTCTTCCTTGAGTCGAACACGCTGACGCCCTTGCTCAAGCGCATGGAGGCAGCGGGGCTGGTGTCGCGCAGCCGCGACCCTGCCGACGAGCGCCAGGTGCGCCTGCGGCTGACGGGCGAAGGTCGCGCGCTGCTCGACAAGGCAAGGCTCGTCCCGCCCTGCATGCTCGAGGCGACGGGGCTGACCGGTGAAGAGGCCCGCAGCCTGACCGATCAAATCGGCGCCCTGCGAACGCGGCTGTCTGCATCCGAGTGACGCGGAGCGCCGGCATCACGTCCAGGTAAGCTCGGCAAGGCCGATTTGTCGCTGCGGATGCGTGGCAGCCCCGGCGTTTCACCCCTTCCAAGGCGACCCAAACCGGATCCGGGGTCAGACAGGATCGGTGAGAGGAGCATAGGAATGCCGATAGAGCATCGCTCCGCCGAAGCGAAACAGGGCGTTCCTGACAACCCGAGGAAGGCGACGCGCCCTGTCGCGCGACGCATTCTGCCGATGAACCCAATCGGCGCGTGGTTTCCTGCGGGCCTCGAACCGCGCAAGGGCAGCCGTTAGGTCGTCCCGTCCAGCCAGTTCGTCGGCAAGCACCAGCGCGTCCTCGACCGCCATGCCGGCGCCCTGGGCCATGCTGGGCGGACCCGCATGCGCGGCATCGCCGACGAGCACCACGCGGCCGCGATGCCAGCGGTCCAGCCGCAGCCGCACGAGCGCGGCGAAGTGGACATCCGCCGATCCCGCCAGCCGAAGCACCGGCTGCAACGGACCGGCGACGCCATCGAACAGCGGCCGAAGACGCGTCGTGGCCGAATAGCGGGAGACCTCGTGCTTCGGGACGGAGAGATCCGCATAGACATAGAGCTCCGACGGTGAAATCGGCTTGCAGAGCAGGCTGCGATCGCGGCCCAGCATGACTGTCCAGTCCGCGACGCCACAGATGTTGTGAACGATGAAACGCCAGCAGACATTGCCGACATAGTCCGGTCCGCGACAATCGGGGAAGGTCAGCCTGCGGACACTGAATCCAACGCCGTCCGCGCCGATGACCAGATCGTACTCGCCGCTCTTGCCGTCATCGAAACGCACGCGGCAGTGATCGTCTCGCTCGTCAATCGTCTCGACCGATGTCGTGATCAGGTCCGTATCGATGCCGTCCCTCAGCAACTGCCACAGCGTCGATCGCCGGGTCCCTCTGCAGGGACCGACAGCGCTCCAGAATTCAGCGGTGTCGATCTCGTGCAGCAGCCGGCCGTTCTCGTCGCAGATTCGTTGCCGTGCAATCGGGTGCGAGTGCTTCAGCAGCGCATCGAGCAATCCGAGTTGCTCCAGCGCCCTGACGCTGTTTCCAGGGAGAAAGAGCCCGGCGCCTCCCTCTCCCGCACCCGGATTTCGGTCCACGATGGTCGGCTTGAACCCGCGCAGCGACAAGGCGCGGTGGGTGGCCAGCCCGGCAATGCCGGCGCCCACGATCAGAATTCGCATATCCGTCGCTCGATGAGGCACCATCACCAGGTCACGCGGCACTCGGTGCTGCCACGAACGAAGACATGGCCGGAGAACACCGGCGGCTGCGCAAGCCGCAGATGCGGGAGCCGCTCGGCCAGAACCGACAGAGCCTCCTGAAGCGCGGCCCGTCCCAGCGCGTCGGCCACGCATTGATGCGCGCCGCCGCCAAAGCCGAGATGGGAGGGGCCGGGATTCAGGCGAAAGATGTCGAATGTGTCGGGACGGTCGAAGATCCGCTCGTCGCGCAGGGCCGACATCAGCGACAGCACGACCAGTTGCCCCGCCGGCAATGTGCGACCCTCGATCGCGATATCTTCGGCCGACAAGCGGACCAGGCCCGCGATGCCGGGCTCAAAACGCATGGCTTCAGCCACGGCTGCGGGCACGCGTTCGGGATTCTCGACAACCGCCCGCCACTGCAGCGGATTGGCGAGCAGATTCGCCGTTTGCGCGACGATTGCGGTTCGCACCGATTCCGTGCCGCCGATGATGAGCTGGACGATCTGCATCAGGGTTTCGACCCGCGCATGCCGCGGCTCGGTCTCGGCCAACCGAACATAGTGCTGCAGGAAGCCGCCGGCCTGGTCGTCGCCTTCGTAATCGATCAGAAGCCCGATCGCGCTTCGAACCCTGACCGCCGCCTTCTCCGCGGAGGAAGCGGTCGCAGCCGTCGCATCGGGGCGGAAGAACGCGTTCATCGCGTCGATGTCGCGCAGGAACGGGGCGAGCTCGCCTTTGGGCACGCCCAGCAGACCCGCCAGGCCGAGGGCCGGCAACGGCGCGGCGTAGTCGCCGACCAGCTTCATCTCGCCGCTGGCAAAGCAACGGTCGATCAATGCGTGCGCGCTGCGCCTGACATGGCGTCGATACTGCTCGGCGACCTCGCCGACGAGCGCCCTCGATATCGGCGAGCGGCGATCCTGATGAACCTGGCCGTTGGCCGTCAGCATGCCGTGCGCGAAGATGTCGAACAGCGCGCCTTGCGACAGGCCAGCCTGCGCCGGCAGGGCGACCTCGGTTGCCTGCAATCGGGGATCGCGGGCGAGCCGACTGACATCGTCATAGCCCAGGACGATGTAGCCTCCCGTTTCGAGCGCTGCGAACGGGTGGGATGCGCGATAGCGACGCAGCGTGCTGTGCGGATCCGTTTCGAGATCGGCGGATGGAATGACGGGAACGTCCTGGATGGTGTCGAGCATGGTGTTTGGTGCCTGGTCGTTGATGGAGATGCGACAGGCCGGTCGGTTCGCCGGCGGTCTGATCTCATGAGGGAAGGCTGGTGGCGGCGTTTCAGAGGGCGGCCTCAACGGCTGCCTGGGTCGATGAGCCTGAACGCCCGGCGTGCGACAGCCCGTGCTGCTGGCGCATCATGTCCGCCGCGCGCTCGCCGATGACGACGCAGGGCGCCATGATGTTGCCGACCGTGATGCGCGGCATGATCGAGGCATCCGCGATCCGCAGCCCGTCGATCCCGTAGACCTTAAGCCGGCTGTCGACCACTGACATCCAGTCACGTCCCATCTTGGCCGTGCCGGACTGGTGCCAGTAGGTCACTGCCGATTTGCGGATGAAATCCAGCATGCCGGCCCGATCGCGGAGGCCCGGCGCCGTCTCCCGCGCGACCAGTTCGTCGAAGGCCCTGGCGTTGCCGATGTCGCGGCACAGTTCGACGGCCGCGATCGCTGCCTCCACGTCTTCCGGTGCGCTGAGCGCATTCGGCTCGATCAGCATGGGGTCGTCGGCATTCGGCCCGGAGAGGCGCAGCCGCCCGCGGCTTTTGGGCTGGGCGAGGCCGGCGAACATCGTCCAGCCATGGGCCGGCGTCTCGATGCCTGTTTCCGCCGGTGAAGGCACCGCGAATTCGAGCTGGCATTGCAGGATGTCCGGCGCCGGCAGGCGGGAATCGCTTTTCCAGTAGATCGCTGCTTCGCAGCCACCGGCGCCGATGGGTTGGGGCTTGCGGTAGGCCCAGGTGCAGCCGAAGGCGATATGGTCCTGATGATTGCGGCCGACGCCCGGCAGATACTGGACCACATCGATGCCATGGGCCTTCAGCTCGGCCTCGGGGCCGATGCCGGACTGCATCAGCACCTTCGGGGTCTGGACGGCCCCGAGCGACAGCACGGTTTCGCAGCGGGCGCGGATCTGTCGCCGTTTGCCCTCGTGGAGGAGCTCGACCCCGATCGCCTTCCGGCCGTCCAACAGGACGCGCGTGACCAGAGCGCCGGTCATGACCGTCAGATTCGGTCGGGACATCATGCGATGGGCATAGGAGCGGAACACCGATTCACGCCTGCCGCCGCGCACCCGCAGCTCCGCGATCGCAGCCCCGCCCGCGCTTTCCATCATCTCGCCATTGGGGGTGTCGAAGACGGGAATGCCCATCGCGCCGGCGGCATCGACGAGGGTGCGCGCGACGGGCTGGGGCGCGAGCGGCTGAGCGACATAGACCGGGCCCCCCGACCCGCGACGCAGCGGATCGGGCGCGCCGCGCCAATCCTCGATCCGGCGATAATTGCCGAGCACCGACTGGTAGCCCCAGGCCTCGTCCCCGGCCTCGGCGGCGAAGTAATCCCAGTCCGCCTGGTGACCACGGGCCCAGACCATGACGTTGATGCTAGAGCCGCCGCCGAGGCCCTTACCCATGCTGAGCGCCAGGCGACGACCGCCCAGGCCGCTCGACGGCTCGCCGACAAAGCCCCAGTCGCGGCTGCTGCCGAGATTGAGAGGCCACTGAGCGGGGTCCGACACGGTCTCGGACTCGTCGTCTCCGCCGGCCTCCAGCAGGAGGACGCTTGCATTGCCATCCTCCGCCAGTCGCGCCGCGACCACGCAACCGCTGGAGCCCGCGCCGCAGACGATGAAATCGAAGCTCTCCCCGATCGGATCGCGCTGCTGCGTGGCAGACCGATCGTCGACCTGAGAACGGCCGGTGATGTCGTTCGAATAGTCCATTGGTGCCTCTGTTTTGCGGGTTGGAGCGCCGAACCGGTCGGGCGCTTCAGGAGCGCGACGAGCGGCGGTGCTTCGGCGATAGGGTGGACGGCTGATCACGACGCTGCCCGTCACGGGGATCCCGGTCGGGTTGTTGAAGCGGCTGGCGGGCGATGCGGCCCGATCGACGGGCGCGCCCGGGACCTCGCGGCTCAGCGTTCGCCGCCGTTGCGTACGAAAATCTCGATCGCGGTGGCGTCGACGATGCCGATGTCACGCAGCATCGCCGCATCGAGCCGGCGCAGATCCTGTACGGCTCGCCTGATCGCCACTTCGCGCCCGATTCCATGCCAGGCGCCGGCAACCGCCACCCTCAACCGGCGCGCCAGCGTAGGGCGCCCCGGTTGGACGGCCTTCGCATGAGCGGGAACTGACTGCGGTGGGTAGGGCTCGAACGCGCTGCCGAATGCGAAGGCGTTGCCGGCGATCCCGAAATCGATCACCAGCCGCTCGATCCAGGAAACCCCAGACACGGGCGTGCGCGTCCCGAGGCCTTCGGGCGACATGAGCGGGGGAGTTGGCGCGTCACGGCGCGGGGAAAAGCCCGGCCGATGCCGCCCATGAACCCCGTTAGGCCGCCGCAAAGCGATGATGTTGACGCCCGGTGCGGGCAGATACGAAAGATATTCGGCCCGATCTTTCACATGATTTGGATCGGAGTACTTCATGTACGGCTCCATCTTCAGCGATGAGGCCTTTGTCCGGTCGCCGTGTTACACGGAAACGATCAGATCCGGTTTTAACGTTACAGATGAAATATTCGATTCATGACTTCGACGACGTCTTGGATCCATGTCTTTTGCTGACTGCTGGCGCACGGAGCATCCGTCCCATCCGGCTGCTGGCATCATCGCGACGGGCTCGCTCAGGCTGCCGGTCCGGTCACCAGGGATAAAGGGTGCCGTGACCGCGAAGCTGCGCAGGCCCGGAACGCGACGGACATGGCGCGCGTCTGAGGCGTCCGCGCGTGGCTTGTGCGCCGGCGGCAGCCGGCGGCTGCGCCACCAGCGGCAACCGGCCAGGCGAACGTCGATGATGGGTCGCGCGCCGACCCAACCGGCCTTCTCGGGTCATGTCCGCAGCCGCGCTGCGTCGCGAACCATGACATCGCTCGTAAAGACATAGCCGGCCCCGCGTTCGGTCCGGATGAGCTGCGGCCGCGCCGGATCCGCCTCGAGCTTGCGCCGCAGCCTCAGGATCAAGACGTCGATGCTGCGGTCGAACACCTCATCGTTGTGGCTGCGCGTTTCCGTCAGCAGTTGTTCACGCGACAGCACGTGCTGGGGCGCCTTCAGGAAGACGGTGAGCAGCTTGAACTCGCCCGCGGTGAGCTTGATGTCCGTGCCGTCGCCGTCGGCGAGCCTTCGTGTATCGATGTCGAGCTCGAAGCGGCCGAAGCGATAGGTCTTCCGCTCCTTCCGCTTCTTGTGTGCCGGCCTCTCCCTCAATGATGCCCGCACACGCGCCAGGAACTCGCGGATCGCGAAGGGCTTCGTGACGTAGTCGCTGGCACCAAGTTCGAGGCCTACAACCTTGTCGGCTTCGTCCAGCCGGTCGCCGCTGATGATGATGATCGGCGCATCCGACGTGCTGGACAGGCGGCGGACGATCTCCAGCCCGTCTTCATGGCCGAGATTGAGGTCGACGACGACGAGATCGACGGGATCGGTGCCGACGATCCGCGCCAGCGGTCGGCTGTCGCTGATCGCGGTGACGCGGAACGCGTGCTGCGACAGATAGTCGGACAGCAGATCGCGGATCGTCGGGTCGTCATCGATCAGAAGGATGTGCTTCACGACACGGCTCCAGCGGGGGAGAGTCCCGGGTAATCGAAAGGTCTCAGGTCCGAGGGCGTATGTTTGCCAGACGCGCGGCGTGACGAATTGACCGACGCCGAAGGCTTGGTGATGAGCGACGCCCCCGAGGTTGCTCGATGGGCTCAACGAGCAGGCGGGTCCGGGAACCCGCCTGCATAGCGGTCTGACACACCACTGCTGCGCCTCAGCGGCTTGCCGTCCTGGAGGTCCGCGCCGCTTCGTCGATCACCTCGGACACGACTTTGGGCTGGGTCATGAACACCGCGTGGCTGGCCGCGACCGTGGTCACCTTTGCGCCGATCTTCTTGGCCATGCCGTGCAGCATGCGCTGGTCGAACGCCTTGTCGTCGGTGGCGATGACGGCCCAGCTGGGCTTGCTGCGCCAGGCGGCCTGGGTCAGCTTCGTCGCGAAGGCCGACATCGCGATCGGCACCTGCGAATCCCGCATGAACGCCGCGTCGGCATCGCTGGTATCGGCCGCGAAGCCGGCTTTGAACTGTCTCGGAGCGACATAGCCAAATCCGTCGCTGTGGACGTCGAGGACGAACTCCGGCGGCGTCGTGTAGCCGGTATATTGCTGGGCCGTCGTTTCGCCGGCGTCGGGAGACAGCGCCGAGACATAGACGAGGCCCGCGACCTTGGGGTCGTTGCCGGCTTCCGTGATCACCGTGCCGCCCCAGGAATGACCGACGAGGATGGCGGGGCCGTCCTGCCGGGCGAGAGCGCGCTGGGTCGCGGCGACATCGTCGGCAAGCGAGGTCAGGGGGTTCTGGACGATGGTGACCTTGTATCCGCGCGCCGTCAGATTGTCGTAGACGCCGCGCCAGCCTGAGCCGTCGGCGAAGGCGCCGTGCACGAGCACGACATTCCGGACGGACTGCGTCGTGGGGACCGGGTCGGCTGCCTGAGCCGGCTGGAGACCGAGGATGGTGGCGGCCGCGGCGGCGAGGATGCTGTTGCTCATGGGGTTCATAGTCGCTCTCCTTTTGCTATTGAGATAATATTTATTGCGATATCTGTTTGACTCGCACGACAGCGACTGTCAAGCGACATTTATCGCGATATTGTTTTTTGCGCGCGTGCCTCTATGTGTTGCGTGTGGAGGCCTTCCCGTGTCCGATCAGACCAGCACCCCGCCCGCTCTCGACGACCAGCTCTGCTACGCGCTCTATTCCGCCGGCATGGCGATCCAGCGCGTCTACAAGCCGTTTCTGGATCAGCTCGGGCTGACCTATCCGCAATACCTCGTTCTCAACGTCCTCTGGGCTGAGGACGGGCAGACAGTCGGCGCGATCGCCGAAAAACTGGCCCTGGAGTCGAGCACGCTTACGCCTCTGCTGAAGCGACTGGAGGTCGCCGGTCTCGTGAAGAGAACGCGGAACCCTCAGAACGAGCGGCAGGTCGTGGTCAGCCTGACGGACGCTGGACTCGCCATCAGGTCCAAAGCGGGATGTCTCGGCAATGCTCTCCTGGGTGCGTCGCTTCAGAGCCCGAACGATCTGTCCGACCTCAATCGTGATGTTAGACGATTGCGCGACACGATTTATTCCCAGCTCGGCGGATGGACGACACCGGCCTGAGCGCGTTCGGCTTTTCAGACGGTCGGCACGGTTCCGCCGTCGATGATGTGCTCTGAGCCGGTGATCGCGCCGGCGCGATCGGATGCCAGGAACGCGATCAGGCTCGCGACCTCGTCCGGCCGCGTCGGGCGTCCCAAGGGGATGCCGCCGAGCCCGTCCATGATGATCTTCTTTCCGCCCTCGTAGTCGGTGCCAGCCTCCCGCGCCAACCGTTCGACAAGACGTGTCGCCGCTTCAGTCTCGATCCAGCCGGGCGAGACCCGCAGGACCCGGACGCCTTTGGGAGAGACCTCCTTGGACAGCGCCTTGCTGTAGGCAGACAGAGCAGCCTTGGCTGCGGCATAGGCCGTCGTCGACTCCGGCAGCGGCAACAGCCGCTGGATCGACGAGACATGGACAACGACGCCGCTTCCGCGCGCCACCATATCCGGCACGAGCAGGCGGTCGAGGCGAACGGCCGGCAGGAGGTTGTGGGCCAACTCCTTCTGCCACTCCTCCTCCGTCAGCGCGGCAAAGCCACCGGCCGGAGCAGACGAGCCTCCCAGCATATGCACAAGGATGTCGACGCCACCGAGACGCTCGGCAGCGGCTTCGGCGACCGTCCGCGCGCCGTCTGCGGTCGTCAGATCGGCCGGAACGAAAAGGTCTTCGGGCAACGTATCGGGCCGGGAGCGGGCGCTGGTCAGCACCTGCGCACCAAGTTCGCGAAACAGCGCGACCGTGGCCGCGCCAGCGCCTTTGGTGCCGCCGGTGATCAGCGCGCGTTTGCCCTCGAAGGAGATGAAGCCGGTCATCACGCGATCTCCAGACGCATGATCACGTCGTTCCTGAGGGTGAAGGTGAAGAGCAGGGTCACCGGGCTGCCGGGAAAATCGCCGCTGACCCTGGTGCGAACTTGCGTGACATCGCCGGTCGTCGTCGCCTCGATTGGCGCGTTGACATGCGGGGTCTTCCGCTTCGCCTCGCTCCACCAGTCACGGATCGCTTCAGGCCCGGCATGCCGCTGGTGCTCGTCCTCGACGATCGCCTCAGGCGAGAACGTCGCCATCAGCGCCCCGACGTCGTTGCGGCTGTCGGCCTCGAAATAGGCCTTGATGCAGTTCGGCAGGTTCATCTCGTCTCTCCTCTGACCGACAATGGTCTGATGCGACCGAAGATAGACCTCGATGATTGTATTAATAATCGGGATATTATGGGATGACGAGATGAAGGAATCGGGGCAATGGATCGGCTGGCGGTTAATGATCTGGAGGCGGTCCTGTCGATCGCGCGCAAGGGCAGCTTCCGTGCGGCCGCCGTCGAACTCGGCATTTCGGCCACCGCGCTCAGCCATGCGATCGGCAGGCTCGAAGCGGATCTGGGCGTGCGCCTGTTCAACCGCACCACCCGGAGCGTCTCGCTGACCGAGGCAGGCCGTCTCTTCGTCGAGCAGGTCGGCCCGACGCTGCAGGACATGCGCAGCGCGCTGGAAAGCGTCAGGTCACACAGCGAGACGCCTTCAGGCACGATCCGGATCAACGCCGCGCCGTTCGCCGCCCGCGCGATCATGTCGCCACTCGTCGTCGCGTTCCTGCGACGCTATCCCGACATGACCATCGATATCGTCACCGAGGGCAGGCTGGTCGACGTCGTCGCTGGCGGGTTCGATCTGGGCGTGAGGGTCGCGGGGCTCGTGCCCAGCGATATGATCGCAGTGCCACTTGGTCGCCCGCAGCGGTATGCGGTCGTCGGATCACCGGGCTATTTCGAGCGCCACGGCAAGCCTCGGGTCCCGCCGGACCTTCTCCGTCACACCTGCATCCGTGTGCGGCTGCCGGATGGCGGGCTTTTTCGCTGGCACTTCGAAAAGAACGGCGAGATCGCTCAACTGGATGTCCGCGGCCCGATCATTCTGGATGAGGGTAGCCTTGCGCGCATCGCCGTGCGCGAGAGCATCGGCGTCGGCTTCTTCCTGGAGCAGGATGTCCTCGCGGACATCGCAAGCGGCGATCTCATCCGCATCCTGGACGACTGGACGCCGCCGTCCCCCGGGCTTTGCCTCTACTACCCCGGCCGCCGAAACCTCTCGGCGGGAATGAAGGCCTTCCTGACTCTAGCGCGCGAGTTCGCGGCGCATGGGCGTCCTACCTAGCCAGCCCGCTTCACCACCGCGCTTTCGGGCAACTCGCCGGAATAGGCTACGGCGCTGGGCACCACGGCTGGCCACTCCCGCTGCACCCCGATCGCGATGCGATGGCGCGTCGCGTCCGGCATGGGATGCGACGCGCGCTCTGACGCCGTGATCAGCCGCGGCTCGCGGTGACCACCACCTCGATGATTGCGCCGCCGCCGAGATCGGCGACGCCGACTGTGGCGCGGGTCGGCATGTCGTCGCCGAAGAAGCCGGTCCAGGCGGCGTCCATCTCCTTCTTCTGGGAGAGGTCGGTGACGTAGATCTGGGCTGCGACGATCGCCTTGCGGTCGAGCCCGACCTCGCCGAGATAGCCTTCGATCTTGGTCAGGATGTTCTGGGTCTGTGGGCCCATGGACTGGGTGGTATCGTCGGCGATGCAGCCGCCGACGAAGACGAGGTTGCCAGTCTCGACGACGCGGTTCTGGATCGGGGTCTTGATGCTGCGCTTGATGGTCATGGTCTTCTCTCCTGCTGGTGAAAGGCTGTGGTCGTCATTGCGAGCGCAGCGAAGCAATCCAGGGCAGCAGCGCACGGCGGCCCCTGGATTGCTTCGCTACGCTCGCAATGACGGCTGGTGTGACGACGGCGCAAACCGCCCGATGCCGAGCCCGTCGATGGGGACGTTGCTAGATCCGGTGGCGATGATCTCGGCCATCACGGCCCCTGCCCCGGGACCGAGCTGGAAGCCATGAGCCGAGAAGCCGAACTGGTGGTAGACGCCCTCATGCCGGGCGCTCTTGCAGAAGACGGGCAGATCGTCTGGCATGCGCGCCTCGATGCCGGCCCAGGCGCGGGTGATGGGCGCAGCCCGCATCACCGGAAACAGGTCCCACACGGTCTTCGCGTTGGTCGCGAGCTTGCCCCAGTCGAGCACGGTGCGGTTCTCGTCGCGGATGGCGCGGCCGAGATAGCCGCCACCGATCAGCACGGTGCCGTTGCTAAACTGCTTGAAGGAGAGCTTGCGCTTGCGCAGGATCACCACCGGCTTGATGAAGGCCGGCATCGCCGCCGTGATCATCAGCATCGGCGCGATGGCCTCGAGCGGCACCGGCTCGCCGAGATCGGCGGCGATCCGGTCCGCCCAGGCGCCGGCTGCATTGACGATTCGTGGCGCGAGGAAGTCGGCGTCATCGGTCTCGACCCGCCAATTGGCACCGTCGCGGGCCACGCGCGTCACGCGCACGCCCTCGCGGATATCGGCGCCCAGGCTTTGGGCCTTGCGCTTGAAGGCCTGCGTGGCGCGCAGGGGGATCGCCGCGCCGTCGCGGCGCGAAACCACGCCGCCGGGGCAGGTGTCGGCCACGGCCGGGACGAGGCGGCGCAGTTCGGCCGCGTCGATTAGCTCCTCATGGTGGAAGCCGCGCAGGGTCAGGTCGTCGATGCGGGAGCGGCAATTGCCGAGGTCCTCCTCGTCCTCCGCGACCAGCACCTGCCCGTCCGAGGTAAAGCCGCAATCATCGTCGACGAGGTCCTCGATGCGGTGCCAGAGCGCCATCGACGTGTTGGAAAGCGGGATCTCCGCGACATGGCGGGCGAGCTGGCGCACGCCACCAGCATTGACGCCGGAGGCGTGCCGGCCGGCATGGTCCTTCTCGAGCAGGATCACCGAGAGCCCGCGCATCGCGCAATGCAGCGCCGTCGAACAGCCATGGATGCCGCCGCCGATGACGATGACGTCGGCGCTGCGGCGGTCTGCGCTCACCGAACCACCGCTTTGACGGCGGCGTCCGTCGGCGGCAGGGCCGCGAGTTCGGCGAGCGTCACGGGCTTCACCGGCGGACGCAGGCGGTAATAGCCGGTGTCGGCCGGCGACACGCCATGCACCTGCGCGATCAGTTCGACCACGCTGGGGCCGCAGAGCCGGCCCTGGCAGGGGCCCATGCCGCAGCGCAGGAAGGCCTTCATCTGGTTGGGGCCGGTGACGCCGAGGCGGCTTGCGGCATCGCGGATCTGGCCGGCGGTGACCTCCTCGCAGCGGCAGATGATGGTTTCGTCGGCGGGGGGCGCGAGGAACTGCGCGGACGGTCGGTAGAGCAGATCGAGGAAGCGGCGGCCGCGCAGGCTGCGGGCGAGCTCGGCGCGGGTCGGGGCTGCCTGCTCGTTGCGCTGCGCCTCCGAGAGCCGGCCGAGCCGGCGGGCGGCGTCGAGCGCCGCGATCTCGCCCCG
>NZ_LJHQ01000018.1 GCF_001295925.1 Allobosea sp. AAP35
CGCCCCCCCACCCCACCCCTCCCCACTGCAAGCGGGGGGAGGGAGGCGCGGCGCGCCTGACCGCCATCGCTATCGCCATCGCACTCGCCCTGTCACCCGCCGCCGCCCAGCCGCAGCCGCCCGACCCCGACGCGCTGGCCCGCGAGGCGATGCAGAAGCTCGTCGAGAAACAGGCGCGTGAGGCTGAGCTGAAAGCGATCGAGCAACGGCTCGCCGGCAATGCCGAGGCGCGTGCGAAGCTCGATGCCGAGATCGCCGCGATCCGGGCCGATCGTGCCGCGCTGAACACAGCCCTGCTCGACACCACGGCCCGCGCACAGGGCACCGAGCAGCGCGTCAGCGCGCTCGAACAGCGCCTCGCCCTGCTGCAATCGAGCGAAGCCGCCATCCGCCGCTCGCTGGAGGGCCGGCGCGGTCTGATCGCCGAAGTGCTGGCGGCGTTGCAACGCATCGGGCGTCGCCCGCCGCCGGCCGTGCTGGTCCGGCCTGAGGATATTCTCGAGGCGGTACGAGCCTCGATGCTGCTCGGCGCCGTCGTGCCGGATCTGCGCCAGGAGATCGAGATCCTCGGCACGGATCTCGGCGAACTCGTCCGCCTGCGCGAGGGGATCGGCAAGGAGCGCCAGGCACTGACTGGAGAACTCGAGCAGCTCGCGACTGAGCGCCAGCGCCTCGCTTCGCTGGTCGAGGCCCGGCGTGTGCGGGAGGCCAGCGCCGCCAGGGACGTCGAATCGCAGCGCGGCGAGGGCGGCGAACTGGCGGCCCAGGCCCGCAGCCTGCGCGATTTCGTCGAGCGCATGGAAAAAGAGATTTCGGTCGCCAACCGCGCGGCAGATGCCGCTCGGGAAGCGCTCGAAGCCGAAACCCGCGAGCAGCGCCAGCGCATGGCGGCACTGGCCTTCAAGGACCCGGCCCGCCTCAGCCCCAGGATCGCCTTCTCCGAGGCACGCGGTCAGCTCCCCCTGCCCGTAGCCGGATCACGATTGCGTGGCTTTGGCGATCCCGACGGTGCTGGCGGGGTCACGCGCGGGATTTCTCTCGAGACCCGCTCCGGCGCCCTAGTTTCGGCGCCTTCGGACGCTTGGGTAGTTTACGCGGGACCGTTCCGCTCGTTTGGCCAACTCTTGATCCTGAATGCCGGCGGGGGGTACTATATGCTGCTGGCCGGCATGCAGCGGATCGATGTCGCGCTCAACCAGTTCGTCCTCGCGGGGGAACCGGTTGCGATTATGGGCGAAACATCCGAAGCTGCTGCAACGATCGTAGGTTCGGGAACCGGGCAGCCGGTTTTGTATATCGAGTTCAGAAGAGACGGCGTGTCGGTTGATCCGGCGCCGTGGTGGACGAAACCGCTTGGCGAAAAGGTTCGCGGATGATGCGCAAGGTTTCTCTCGTTTTCGCCGGAGCCGTCCTCGGTGCGGGCCTGACCGGAATGGTCACGCAGACGCGTCTGCTGACCTCCACCAGCGCGGTCGCGGCCTCGGCCGAGGTCTATCGCAGTCTGAATCTCTTCGGAGACATCTTCGAGAAGATCCGCACCGACTATGTCGAGAAGCCGGATGAACAGAAGCTGATCGAGGCCGCCATCAACGGCATGGTCTCCTCGCTCGATCCGCACTCGTCCTATCTCGACGCCAAGTCGTTTCGCGACATGGACACCGACATGCGCGGTCAGTTCGGCGGTCTCGGCATCGAGGTGACGATGGATGACGGCGTCCTCAAGGTCGCCAAGCCGATCCGCGACACGCCTGCCTTCAAGGCCGGCATCCTGGCCAACGACATCATCAGCCAGATCGACGGCGCCGAGGTGAAGGGCCTGTCCCTGACCCAGGCGGTCGAGAAGATGCGCGGCATCATCAACACCCAGGTCAAGCTCAAGGTCGACCGCCCGGGCAAGCCCGAGCCGCTGGAATTCACCCTGACGCGGACCACGATCGTGGTGCCGGCTGTCGAGGAGCGCGTCGAGGCCGATATCGGCTATATCCGCATCGGCACCTTCAGCGAGCAGACCTATGAGGGCCTGCGCAAGGCGATCGACAAGGTCAATGCCGATATCGGCATCGACAAGGTCAAGGGCTATGTCATCGATCTGCGCAACAACCGCGGCGGCCGTCTTGACCAGTCCGTCCTGGTCTCCGACGCCTTCCTCGATCGCGGCAAGATCGTTTCGACGCGCGGCCGCAATGCCGAGGAGACGCAGGTCTTCAACGCCAAGGCGGGCGATCTGACCAAGGGCAAGCCGGTCGTCGTGCTGATCAACGGCTCGTCGGCATCGGCCGCCGAGATCGTCGCCGGCGCCCTGCAGGACCACAAGCGCGCGACCGTGATGGGCACGCGCTCCTTCGGTAAGGGCTCGGTTCAGACCGTGATCCCGCTCGCTGGCAATGGCGGTCTGCGCCTGACCACGGCACGCTACTACACGCCGTCGGGCACCTCGATTCAGGCGAAGGGCATCTCGCCCGACATCGAAGTGCTGCAGGAGATCCCGGCCGAGCTCAAGGACAAGCTCGCCGAGAACAAGGGCGAAGCGGCGCTCAAGGGTCATCTCAAGGCCGGCGACGGCAAGGACGAGCAGTCCGGCTCGGCCTCCTATGTGCCCACCGACCCGACCAAGGACACGCAGCTGATCGCGGCGCTGAACCAGATCCGCGGCGTCAAGAAGGACGCGGCCGCTCCTGCATCGCCCGCGACCGAGGCTCCCAAGCCGAACTGAGGCGATCGGCCAGACCGCAACAGGCACGAGACTTACACCAGGCAAGGCTGTCTGTTTCCGTTCGAATCTGACAAGCTCCCGCGCGGCGGGCCGGTGATTCGGGCCCGCTTGCCAACGCTTGAGGACGGCTTTGCTTGGCCGGAACGCCGCTCACTGAGCTCAACCGGCCGCTTGGCCAGGATCGCGACGCGCCTCATGGCAGGCCATGGGGCCGCTGGGTCGCGCTCGCTTGCGCCGGTGCGGTCGGTCTGGTCTGGGCCTCCATCGCGCTGATCGTCGCGGTCGGTCGCGATCCTGACGGCGGCGAGCCGATGGCAACCGCGCAGATTGAGAAGCGCGCCGCGCCTGCAACCGTGACGCCGGGGGAGACCGTTCCGGTCGCCCAGCCCGATCCGGGCGCCATGGCCCGCTCGCAATCCAGCGCCCGCCAGCTCGAAAGCGAATCGGGCGTGACCGTGGTGCGGCCCGGCTCGGATGCACCCGGCGCCATCGTCATCACCATTCCCGACAGCGCCGCCCCGATCCGGCTGGCGCCCGCCCCCGACAGCCGGCTGGTCGAGCGCTCGCGCCACGGCCCGCTTCCCAAAATCGGCCCCGACGGCGCGACGCCGGCGCAGATCTATGCCCGGCCAGCCGGTCCGCCGCCCTCCGGCAAGATCGCCGGACGCGTCGCCATTCTCGTCGGCGGCCTCGGCATCAGCCAGAGCGGCACCAGCGATGCGATCACCAAGCTGCCTGGCGCCGTCTCGCTCGCCTTCGCACCTTATGGCGCCGAACTGGAGCGCACGGTCCAGCGTGCGCGCGGCGAAGGCCACGAGGTCTTCCTGCAGCTGCCGATGGAGCCCTTCGACTATCCCGACAGCGACCCCGGCCCCCACACCCTGCTGACCGGCCCCAAATCGGCGGACAACCTTGACCGGCTGCATTGGGCAATGGGGCGCTTCACCGGCTATGTCGGCATCGTCAATTTCCTCGGCGGCCGGCTGACCTCGGACGAGGCCGCGCTCTCGCCGATCCTGCGCGAACTGGCCGGGCGTGGGCTGATGGTGGTCGATGACGGTTCGTCGGCACGCAGCCTGCTCGCTGCTGCCGCCATCCGCGCACAGATCCCAGCCATGAAAATCGACCGCGTCATCGATACGGTGGCGCGCGCCGACGCCATCGACAAGGAGCTTGCCGCCGTCGAGGTTGCAGCGCGCGATCAGGGCCTCGCCGTCGTCAGCGCCAGCGCCCTCCCGGTTTCGGTCGAGCGCATCGCGCGCTGGGCGCAGACGCTCGAAGCCAAGGGCATCCAGATCGTGCCGATCAGCGCGGCGCGCGGCCTGCGCAGCCCCAAGACCACCGGATCCCTGAGGTGACGACAGCCGTGATGACCGACACTCCGCCCGAGGGCTATCGCCCCTGCGTCGGCTTGGCGCTGTTTAATGCGCAAGGCCTGGTCTTCATCGGCCGGCGCGCCAACAAATCCCTTCGCGAGCATGTCGCGCCCGGACATGAATGGCAGATGCCTCAAGGCGGAATCGACGACGCAGAGACATCGCTCCAGGCCGCCACGCGCGAATTGCAGGAGGAAACCAATGTCACCTCGGTGACGCTGCTGGCGGAAGCGCCCGGATGGCTCACCTATGATCTACCCGTCGATATCGGCAAGGAGGCCTGGAAGGGTCGCTGGCGCGGGCAGGCGCAGAAATGGTTCGCCTTCCGTTTGACCGGCCCCGACAGCGAGATCGACATCGCAACGCCCGCCGGCGGACACAAGGCCGAGTTCGACGCCTGGCGCTGGGAGCGGCTGGACGCGACGCCGTCGCTGATCATCCCGTTCAAGCAGGGTGTCTATCGCGAGGTGGCGGCGCTGTTTGCCCCCTTCGCCGCAGCCTGATCAGGCGCGCCACCAAGGAAACCGACATGCGGTTTGAAGACGATCTCGAACCGGTCTCTCCGGCTCTGCGCGAGCGCCTCGCCCCGGGCGGAACCCTGCGCGCCGGCATCAACCTCTCGAACTTTCTGCTCGTCTCGGCAAAGACGCCCGATGGCGGCCCGGCCGGGGTCTCGCCCGACATGGCCCGCGCGATCGCCGACCATCTCGGCGTGGGCCTGCGTCTCGTACCCTACGCCTCCCCCGCCATCCTCGCCGATGCGGCAGCGCGCCACGAATGGGATATCGGCCTGATCGGCGCCGAGCCCCAGCGAGCCGAGACGATCGCCTTCACGCCCGCCTATGCCGAAATCGAGGCGACCTATCTCGTGCCGGCAGGCTCTCCGCTGAACGGCATCGCCGAGGTTGATGCGCCTGGTGTCCGGATCGCGGTCACGGGCAAGACGGCTTATGGCCTCTGGCTCGACCGCAACATCCGCCATGCCGAACTCGTCCGCACCGCCACGATGGACGAGACGCTGGCCGATTTCCGCGACAAGGACCTCGACGCGCTCGCCGGCCTGCGCGCACGGCTGATCACCGATGTCGAGCAACTCACCGGCGCCCGCATCCTCGATGGCCGCTTCATGACCGTGCAGCAGGCCATCGGCATCGCCCGGAATGGCGATGCGCAGACCGATGCGGCCTTGGCCTGGCTGACCCGCTTCGTCGAGACGGCGAAGACCTCCGGGCTCATTGCCGAACTGATCCGCAAGCATGGCATTGAGGGCCTGAGCGTCGCCTGAGCAGCGCCACGGGGTTGATTCGCGCCGCCTCCCGGACCACCCTGCCGCCAACCGCCGGACCGGGATCCACGGTTCAGCTTGCCGGCGCGCAGGCTCGTGACAGCCGCCCCATCGTATCGAACAGGAGATTCATCGTGCAGGACGAGATCTGGGCGCAGCTTGCCGAGCATCGCGCTGCGACGGAGGGGCGCCACCTGCGCACGCTCTTCGCCGAGAATGCCGCGCGCTTCACGACCTTCTCGGCCAGCCTGGACGATCTGCTGCTCGATTATTCCAAGACCGCCATCACAGCCGACACGATGGCGCTACTGCTGAAGTTGGCCGAAGCCGCCAATATGGCCGGCCAGCGCGATGCCATGTTCGCGGGCGAGGCGATCAACACCACCGAAAAGCGCGCCGTGCTTCACACCGCGCTGCGTGCCCCGGCCGAAAGCCACGTCCTGGTCGACGGCGCCGACGTGATGCCGGACGTCCATGCCACGCTGGACAGGCTTGCGGCCTTCGCCGAGGGCATCCGCAGCGGCGCGATTGCGGCAGCCGACGGCGCGCCCTTCACGGATGTGATCAATATCGGCATCGGCGGCTCCGATCTCGGCCCCGTGATGGTGACGCTGGCGCTCGCGCCCTATCATGACGGCCCGCGCCTGCATTACGTGTCCAATGTCGACGGCGCCCATATCGCCGACACGCTCGCCAAGCTCGATCCGGCGCGGACGCTGGTCATCGTCGCCTCCAAGACCTTCACCACGATCGAGACCATGACCAATGCCGCGACAGCCCGGCGCTGGATTGCGGGCGCCCTTGGTGAAGCGGCCGTCGCCTCCCAGTTCGCCGCCGTCTCGACCGCCCTCGACAAGGTCGGCACCTTCGGCATCGCGGCCGACCGCATCTTCGGCTTCTGGGACTGGGTCGGGGGGCGCTACTCTGTCTGGTCGGCGATCGGCCTGCCGGTGATGATCGCGGTTGGCGCCGAGCATTTCCGCGCGTTCCTGGCCGGCGCGCACGCGATGGACGAGCATTTCCGCACCGCGCCGCTGGAGACCAACCTCCCCGTCCTGCTCGGCCTCGTCGGGATCTGGCATCGCGACATCTGCGGCTATCGTGCCCGCGCGGTCCTGCCCTACGACCAGCGCCTGCTGCGCCTGCCGGCCTATCTCCAGCAACTCGACATGGAATCGAACGGCAAGCGCGTTCGCAAGGACGGCTCGCCCGTGACACGGCCGACCGGGCCTCTGGTCTGGGGCGAACCCGGCACCAACGGCCAGCATGCCTTCTACCAATTGATCCATCAGGGCACGGATACGATCCCCTGCGAATTCCTCGTCGCGGCGGAAAGCCATGAGCCGGACCTCGCCCAGCATCATCGGCTGCTGCTGGCCAACTGCCTCGCCCAGAGCGAGGCGCTGATGAAGGGCCGCACGCTGGAGGAAGCGCGTGACATCCTGGCGAAACAGGGCATGGCGCCCGATGCGGTCGAAGCGCTCGCCCCTCACAAGGTCTTCCCCGGAAACCGCCCCTCGGTGACGATCGCCTATCGCAAGCTGGACCCCTTCACCCTCGGCCGCATCATCGCGCTCTACGAGCACCGCGTCTTCGTCGAGGCCGCGATCTGGGGCATCAACGCCTTCGATCAATGGGGCGTCGAGCTCGGCAAGGAACTCGCCACCGCGCTGTTGCCGGTGATCGAGGGCAAGGCCCCGGCTGACACGCATGATTCCTCGACGGCGGGGTTGGCGCAGTACCTCACCGGCCCGGCCTGACGCCATCGCTCCCGCCCGATGCTTGCCATCCGCCCCACAGCATGCGCCTTGCATCGGCAGAAGCAGGCAAGACGAGCCGGGGCGAAGCGACCACGATGAACGACGGTTTGATATCCCGGGCCAAATCGACGCCATTATCTCCGCTCGACGACCCCCGCTCGCTGCGCCGCCGCGAGGATGAGCGCTTCCTGACCGGCAGGGGCGACTATCTCGACGACCGCGCGCTGGACGGCGAGCTCTGCGCCGCCGTTCTGCGCTCGCCCCATGCCCATGCCGCCATCGTCTCGATCGATACGAGTGCGGCTTTAGCGCTGCCCGGCGTGCACGGGGTCTACACGACCGCTGATCTCGCCGACCTAGGTCCGCTGCCCTCCTACATCGTCGTCGCGACCGTCGAGCCGCTGATCGTGCCGCCGCGCCTGCCCTTGGCCCAAGAGATTGTCCGGCATGTCGGCGATCCCGTCGCCTTCGTCGTCGCCGACAGCGCGGCGCTGGCCCGCGAGGCCTGCGAGCACATCGTCGTCGATTACGACATCCTGCCCTCGGTCACCGAGTTGCGCAGCGCGCCTGAGAGCGACGCCGCGCAGATCTGGCCGGAGGCGCCGGACAACATCGCCTATCGCTTCCGGCGCGGCGATGCGGCGGCAGTCGCAAAGGCCTTCGCCGAGGCGGCCCATGTCGTCACCTGCGATCTCGTCAACAACCGCATCGTCGCCGCCGCGCTCGAACCGCGCATCGCGGTCGGGCATTTCGATCCGCAAACCGGCGTCTACCACCTCGCAATCAGCGGCGCCTCGGTCCACGCCATCCGTCGCGAATTGGCGGAGGGCGTCTTTCGCCTGCCGCTCGACAAGATTCAGGTCTCCTGCCCCGATGTCGGCGGCGGCTTCGGCATGAAGAACGTCACCTATCCCGAACATGCGCTGGTGCTCTGGGCCGCGCGCAAGCTCGGCCGGCCGGTGCGCTGGAGCGCCGAGCGCATCGAGGAGTTCACCGGCGGCGTCCACAGCCGCGACAACATCAGCACGGCCCGGCTCGCGCTCGACAAGCGCGGGCGCTTTCTCGCGCTCGCCGTCGAGACGATCGGCAATCTCGGCGCCTATGTCTCCTCGCTGGGGCCGGGCAGCTCGACCAACGCACCCGCCGCCGCCATGGGCGGGCTCTACGACATCCCGGCGATGACGATGGATGTGCGCGGCGTCTTCACCAACACGGCCCCGATCGATGCCTATCGCGGCGCCGGCAAGCCCGAGGCGAACTATCTGATCGAGCGGCTGATCGAGAAAGCGGCCCACCAGCTCCGCATCGACCCGGCCGAACTGCGCCGGCGCAATTTCATCCGAAAATTCCCCTATCGCAGCGCCTTCGGCACCACGATCGACTGCGGCACCTTCGCGGAAAACCTCGACTCTGTGCTCAAGGCAGCCGACCGCGCGGGCTTCGCCGCCCGCAAGCGAGCTGCGAAGAAGCGTGGCAAGCTACGCGGCTTCGGCATCGGCTGCTTTCTGGAGACCTCGCGCGGCCAGCCCAATGAGGAAGCCTGGCTGCGCCTGCGCGACGACGGCACCATCGACATGGCGGTGGGCACCCAGTCCAACGGCCAGGGCCACGAGACCTCCTTCGCGCAGGTCGCCGCAGCCAAACTCGGCTTGCCGGTCGAGACCTTCAACCTGGTTCAGGCCGACACCATGCGCGTACCCCGCGGCGGCGGCCATGGCGGCGCCCGCTCGCTGCATCTCGGCGGCACCGCCCTGGTGATGGCCGCCGACGATCTGATCGCGAAGGCAAAGCCCATCGCGGCGCAGCTGCTTCAGGTGGCGGCCGACGGCCTCGTCTTCGAGAACGGCCGCTTCCGGGCGGCGGCTGGCCCCGACGGCCTGCCGCGCGACATCGACCTCTTCGCCATCGACCGCCATCTCCGCGACGGAGACGGCTCAGGCCTCGAAAGCCATGGCGACAATGTCTGCGACATCATCACCTTCCCCAATGGCGCGCAGGTCGCCGAGGTCGAGATCGACCCGGAAACCGGCGCGATCTCGCTCGAACGCTATGTCGCGGTCGATGACTACGGCACGCTGGTCAATCCGCTGCTGACGGAATCCCAGGTCCATGGCGGGCTGGCGCAGGGCATCGGCCAGGCCTTGATGGAGGAGGCGGTCTACGATCCCGATTCCGGGCAGCTCCTCAGCGCGACCTTCATGGACTACGCCATGCCCCGCGCCGACGACATGCCCTTCTTCGAGCTCGAGATGGTCGAGGTGCCCACGAAAGCCAACCCGCTTGGCGTCAAGGGCTCCGGCCAGGCCGGCTGCATCGGCGCGCCGCAGACGGTGATGAACGCGGTGCTCGACGCACTGCGCCCGCTTGGCGTGACGCATCTCGACATGCCCGCGACGCCGGCGAGGGTCTGGCGCGCGATCCGGGATGCGCGGGCGGCACAGCCTTAAGCCATCACCAGCCCGCCATCGACATGCAGCGTCTGGCCGGTGACGAAGCCGCTCCAGTCGGAGGCGAGGAAGAGCACGGGCCCGGTCACATCCTCCGGCGTCGCGATGCGCCCCAGCGGCGTCTGCGCGATCAGTTGATCCTTCACCGCCTCGCGGGTCTTGCCACTGGCATCGGTCGGCCAGACCAGACCGGGCGCGACGCAGTTCACCCGGATGCCAAGCGGCCCGAGTTCAGTCGCGAGATTGCGGCTGAAGCCGATGAGGGCGGCCTTGGCGGTGGTGTAGTCGTGATAGGCGATGCTCGGCCGCGCCACGAGGTCGGTCGCCATGTTGACGATCGCGCCCCGGCCGCGCTGTCGCATTAGCGGTAAAGCCGCCTGGCAGACAGTATAGGTCGCCTTCACCGCGCCATCGATCTGCGCCTGATAGGAAGCCCACGGCGTCTCCCAGAAGCGCGCCCGGTTGTCGGGGTCGAAGACGTAAGGCGCGAAAGCGTTGTTGACGACGACGTCGAGCCGGCCGGCTTCCTCGGCAACCCGAGCGACCATCGCCTCCACCTCGCCGGGCACGGTGACGTCGGCCGCGATCGCGACCGCCTGCCCGCCGGCTGCCTGGCAAGCCTCGACCACCGCCTGCGCGGCGGCCGTGCTGCTGCGGTAGTTCACAAAAACCAGCCCGCCCTCCGCAGCAAAAGCTTTGGCGATGGCGGCGCCGATGCCCCGGCTCGCCCCGGTCACGAGGATCGTCCTGTCGCGGAATTTCATGATCTCTGTCCGTCCAGCGTTCGCAAGACTCGCACGAAAACCACCGAGTCATCCCGGGCGATCGAAGGGCGACCCGGGATCCATGCCTGAACCGTTCCGGAATGGGTCCCGGGTCTGCGCTGCGCTCCGCCCGGGACGACGGCGCGTTTCAGGGGAAACAGAGCCATCACGGCAGAAGATCCGACTTGACCACCACGCCCATGTCGAGCGGCTTTCCGATTAGCCCGAGCTTGTGGAAGGTATCCGCGCCCTTCTGCATGAGCTCGGGATCGAAATGGCCGAGCCCCCTCGCATCCGTCGTCGGCGACACGGTCGAGAGGTTGCGCAGCTTGATGATCTCGAGGTTGAGCGCCTCGTCGCGGCCATTGATCGCCCGCGTCACCGCGAGCTTGGCCGCCTCCTCGGGCCTGGCGATCATCCAGGCGGCGCTGTCGCGATAGGCTTCGAGGAAGCGCTTCAGCAGCGGCTTCCTGGCTTCATAGGTCGCCTGCGTCACCACGAAAATGTCGCTGGGCAGGTTGAGATGGTCCTTCACCTCGATCACATCGACCTCCGGCAGGCCCTTCAGCTTCGCGACCAGGAGCCCGGTATCGGTCGCGGCGGTGGCATCGACCTGCCCCTGGATCAGCGGCGCGAAGTTGAGCAGCCCGGTGACCTCGATCGTGACGTCCTTTTCGGTGAGCCCGACCTGGTGCAGCAGCACCTGCAGGTTCTGGCGCGTGCCGCTGGAGAGCGAATAGACGCCGATGCGCTTGCCCTTGAGATCGGCCGGGCCCTTGATGCCCTTGGCCTTGGGCGCGACCACGTTGAAGACGTTCTGCGGATAGATGTTGTAGATCGCGACCAGCTTCTCGCCCTTGTCGAGCGCCAGATACAGCGCGGCCGGATCGGTGAAGGCGATATCGGCCTGGCCCGTCAGCATGTTCTGGATTGCCGAGCCGCCGCCGCTGCCGGGCACATAGCCGAGATCGATTCCCCTGGCCTTGAAGAAGCCCTTATCCGGCTCGGCCAGAAGGTTCGTGATCTCGCTGATCGGCTGGCTCCAGCCTGCGACCGTCACCTTGTCGAGGGCTTGGGCGTGGGCGGAACCGAAGCTGGAGGCGACCGTCATCAGAGCGACGGCCATCCCCACAGCCCTCATCCTGAGGAGCCGCGAAGCGGCGTCTCGAAGGATGGTCCAGTTGGCTCGGGCACCTCCTGAACCATCCTTCGAGACGGCCCTGCGGGCCTCCTCAGGATGAGGGCTGGGGGAGACGAAACGACCCATGGCAATCATGACTTACCCTTTCAAATGATGGCGCAGCAGCAGCCGTTCGAGCAGGAGCGCCGCCTGGTAGAAAACCATGCCCAGCAGCGTGATCACGATGAACAGCGCAAACATCAGGCTCGAATCCATCACGCTCTGGGCGGCGATGATCGAGGCGCCGAGCCCCGCCCGGCCGCCGATGAACTCGCCGACGACAGCCCCGACCAGCGACAGCACGACCGCGACGCGAAGCCCGGCGAGCATCATCGGCAGGGCGCTCGGCAATTTCAGCCGCAGCAGCGTCTGGAGGCGGCTGGCCCCCAGCATGCGAAACAGCTCGCGCCGGGCCGGATCGACCTGGGACAACCCTGTCAGCGTGTTCTCCATCAGCGGAAAGAAGCAGATCAGCGCCGTAATCACGACCGTCGGCGTCAGGCCGAAGCCGAACCAGATGATGAAGAGGGGGCCCAAGGCGAGCTTGGGCACGACCTGGCTGGCGACGATGTAGGGGTGGAGCAAGCGTCGCAGAAATTCGGCCTCCGCCAGCAGGATGCCGGCGCCGAGCCCGATCAGGCAGCCGAGCGCCAGCCCCAGAGTCATCTCGGTGGCGGTGATCGCCAGATGCGGAAGAAGCCGCCCGCTGACGATCTCGCTCCAGAGTGTTGCGAAGACGGAAGACGGCGCCGGCACGATCAGCGCCGGCACCGAGCCCAGCCGGCACCAGGCCTCCCACCCGCCGAGCAGCACGAGCAGCAACAGGGCCGAGGCAAGACGCGCCTTCATGACGCCGCGTCCATCGCCTGCCGCAACTCCCGGCAAAGCGCATTGAAGGGCTGGCCGTAGCGCATCTCCCGGCCCCGCTGACGCGGCAGGTTGACCGCCATCTCGTGATGCAGCCGGCCCGCCGCCATGATCGCGACGCGGTCGGCGAGATAGACCGCCTCGCCGATGTCATGGGTGACGAAGAGCACCGTCGTCGCATGCATCGCGCACAGCGCCAGCAGATCGTCCTGCAGTTCCTCACGGGTCAGCGCATCGAGCGCGGCGAAAGGCTCGTCGAGCAGCAGCAAATCCGGTTCCGTGATCAGCGCACGCGCCACCGCGACCCGGCTCTGCTGCCCGCCAGACAACTGCGCCGGATGACGCTGCGCATAATCCCCGAGCGAGACGAGGCCCAGAAGCGCCCGGGCCTTCTCCCGGTCCTCCGCCCGCAGCGCACGCTTCAACGAAAGCGGCAGCAGGACATTGTCGAGGACGCTGAGCCAATCAAGCAGCGTCGGCTGCTGGAACACGAAGCCGATCCGGGAGCCCGGCCCATTCAGGGCCGCGCCATCGATGCGAACCTGACCGGTATCGGGTCGCAGCAGACCGGCTGCGAGTTTCAACAAGGTCGTCTTGCCGCTGCCGCTGCGCCCCACCAGACAATGGAAGGCACCACGCGGGATCGCCCAGTCGACGCGATCGACGATGGGCGCTTCCGCGCCATAGCGGTAGCTTGCACCGTCCAGGACGACGAAACCCTCGCGCTGCCGCTCAATCGACATAAGCTGCGAAGCCTTCGGCGGCGAGTTCGGCCGCTTGCTCGATCTCGGTGATGGTGACGAGGTCGAGCAGGTTGAAGCGCCCGTCATTGTGCCAGCCGGCCTCCGGCGCGGTCATTCGCCCGAAGGCGCAGATCCGCGTCACGCCAGCCTCACCCAGCAACGCAGCGACCCGGAACAGCTCCTCGGGCGCAGCCGCGACCGCCGCGCTCTGGAGAAACGCCCGGAACGGCGCCACGAGCGGCACGACTGCGTCGAGACTGTCCACTGCCACGATCTTCAGCGTTCGGTTCAAACCGCTCGGCGCCAGCGCCTCGGACGCCTCGACACAGACGACGCTCCAGGGATCGCCGGCATCGCCCAGAACCGCTCGCCCACCTCCATCGAAAGCGCGCATTTCCTCGGCGGCGCGCCAGGCGGCCACACCGGCAGCCTCTGCAACCGACAATGCCCGGCGCGGATGCGTGCGCGCAAAGCGCGCCAGTTCGCCCGAGACCAACTCGGCGAATTCGCGCGGCGATACCTTGCCGCCACGCTCGACGAACAGCATCTGCGGCGAGTAGCAGCCCTGCTGCTCGTAGCGCATCACGTCATGGGCAACGAGGCGGGTGAGCGGCCCGGCCTTGCGCGTGTCGAGCGCAGCGCGCGAGACGAGCCCGAAGCCGATCTTGTGACCATGAGGCAGGAAGCGGGTGGTCACAGGGACGCGCTCCCGGATCGCCGCCAGCGCCTCGTTGCCGCCATAGGCGACGATCGTGTCCGCCTCGTTCAGCCAGACCTCGTCGCTCTCCGTGTCGCCGCCCTTCCACCAGACGATCGCCAGGCACTCACCGAGCTTCGGGTCGATCTCGGCCAGGATCTGCGAAAACCAGCCGGCCAGCAGTGGCTCGCCGCTGGCGACCTTGCCGACCGTCCCTGCCTTGACCAGAAGCCCGGAGATTAGGCTCCAGAGCGAAAGTCCCGGGACATTGCCGGCCCAGATATGCAGCAGCAACTCAGGGCCATGAGCCCGCGAGAATCCGCCCTTCATCGCCGGCTGGAAGACATCGAGGATCCCGGGATTGACGAAATCCTCGGCAAGGAAGCGTTGCAACTGCGGCGCCCGGAAGGTCCGCAGATAGCCCGATAGCCCCAGCCGCACCGTCTCCCGGTCATAGCCGGTGACGATGGGCAGGATCGCTTCCGCCTTGCGCCGCCAGGGATCGTCCCGGTCGAGGAGGCGCGCGATGGCCTTGTCGATCGTCGTGACGATCTGCGCGACCGGCAGCGTCTTGAGATAGGCTCGGGCATTCTCCCGTATATGGGCGGCGAGCGCACGCGCCTGCTCCTCGGTGAGCACCGGCATGGAAACCTGCACGCTTTCGCCCCAGGCGGCAAAATCAAGCTGCAGCCACGCGACCTCCGCGGCCGCCAATCCCGGCAGATGCCCGGCCCGCTCGATCACGGCGTCAACCTCGTGCCGCCTTGAGAAACGCGGCTACCGCCAGCGAGCAGCCTTTGGAATCCGCGCCATCGACGCGGCCGAGCAGTTTGAACCCGCCCTCGACGATGATTCCGGCATCCTCGGTCAGGATCGCCGAGACGCAGTTGAAATGGGCGAGGTCGTGATGCAACAGGACGCCTGTCGCGCCCTCGGGCAGATCGTGCCCGGTAACGGGATCGACCACCCGGCTGCGAATCCAGTGCGGCCCCGATTTCACCGGCGGGTAGATCGCGTTGCCGTCATCGTAGAACTGCGTGCTGAGTTCGGTCATGCCGTACATGTTGATGCAGGCCGCGCGCGGCACGCCGAGCGCGACTGAGAGCGCATCATAGAACGCATCCGCCCCCATCTCGCGCGACTGGCCCTTGAAGCCGCCGGTGTCGAGAATCCGGCTGCCTTCGGGCAAGGCGAAACGCCGCCCCGCCGCCGCCAGCGCATCGAGCAGATGCACGAAGCTGAAGCTTGCACCCAAAAGCGCATAGGGCTCGCCGGACGCCTCCGCGCGCTCCAGCGCCGCGATCAGCCGGGGAATATCGAGGCCGTCTGGCCCGATGAAGCCCGCGCTGTCGGACGTCCCGCATTCGCGCTTCGCCAGGGCAAGGTAATGCGCCAGCGAGGAATTCGGCAGCGCCGCCTCGTCGGGGAACAGGATTCCCATCGCGATCCGCTCGCGCTGCTGCATGAAGCGGTTGCGAAAATTCACCAGCATCGAGCGGTCCCAGACGGCCAGCGTCGGATGGTGGCTCTTGCCCCTGATGCCGCCTTGGGTCGTGCCGCTGGTCATGAAGACGGCTTGCGCCTCCTCCGGCGGGGTGCAGCTCAGCGTCAGATCCTTGAAGGCGGTGATCGGGACGGCGGGAATGTCGCGCCAGCGACGCACTGTCAGCGGCGTGCGCCCGCGCTGGATGGCGAAGCGGCGATAGGGTTGGTTATGCGCGAACTGATAGGCGAAGACGGCAAGCGCCATCTCCTCGAACGCTGCTTCGGATGCCTCGCCCCGGTCGATGAAACCGAGCAGGGCCGCGATGATCTGTGCTTCGGTCACGTCCAGCCACGCCTTCCGCCAAGCCCGCATGGTCGGGCACGATGCCCGGCATGGGACAGCAGATCCGGATTGACGGCGCGAGCCTGGATAAGGGGCGCGCATGTTGGCACCCGATGTCCCGCATCCCTACGCCGGCATGACCCGGATCAGGTTCGGAGGGTCACCGCGCTGTCGGGCTTATGGGCTCGACCGGCGGAATCTCAGCCCCCTCGCGGGGCACCCCTTGGAACAGCGGCCAACATGGGGGCGCGTCCGACACGATGTCAAGAAAACGCAGTGCATGGCGCCAGCCGTCGGCTGCCCGGGGAGAAACCTTCGCCGCGGGATGCGCGTTGAACCCGACAACGAGATCAAACCGAAAGTTCGACCATGGAAACGGTGAAAGACAATCTTGCCCTCGAGATCGCCGATCAAGGTGGCCTCCTGACCGAATCGGAAGGCGCGGCGACCCTCCATCAGGTGAGCCTGCGGACCAATGTCCATGACGAAGGCAGTGACGCCAACGATACCGCCGACGGGCTCACAGACTCGGAAGAGGCGGTCCGCCACGCTGCCGAGGACATCCCGACCGCCCAGCGTCCCGAGGGCCCCATCGAGACGGTTCCTGTCTTCGATCGCGGCTCGCTTCCGCCCAAGATCTAGATCGCTCAAACGAGTTGTTGGAGGGACCGACGCCCGCCAGTCCGGGTGGCGGCGGCAAAGCCCATGGCTATTCTTCCGCGCCAGCGATAATCCTCTGTCCTCGCCGCCGCTTTTGGCGGTGCGTGGGCGCACAGGCCCGGTCATTGAGCTACGGGGAACGGCCTGACGAATGGAATCGCGAGCCAGTCATGCTCTGATCGGATTATTCGCGCTGGCGCTTCTGGCGATGCTTTGTGGCGTCGTGTTCTGGTTCGGCAGCGGCCGCGGCGCGGGAAAGACGGACGTCCGTCTGGTTTTCAACGACAGGGTCTCGGGCCTCGGGCGCGGCTCCAGCGTTCTCTTCAACGGGTTGCGCGTCGGTGAGGTGACAGACGTTGCCCTGCATCCCGAAAATCCGCGCCAGATCTATGCCGTGATCAGGATCGACCAATCGACGCCGCTGCGTGTCGATACCCGCGCCCGCACCGAGGCCGTGGGGCTGGCCGGTGTTGTTGCCGTTCAGCTTCTCGGCGGCGAACCGCATGCCGCCGTACTGACGGCTCGGGCCGGCCAGGACCTGCCGACCATCACGGCTGAATCGTCGGACGGCTTGCTGGAGACCGTGCGGACCGTCGCCAAGCGCACCGAGGACGCTCTCGGCGGCATCGAGGCGATGGTCAAGCAGAACGCGGGACCGATCGCCCAGGGGATTCGCAGCGTGGAAGAGTTCTCGGTCGCGCTGAGCGGCAGCGCCGACGGCGTCGCCAAACTGATGCAGGGCATTGGCGCGGTCGCCGATGTCGTGGCCCCTGTCACGGCGAAACTCGGCGCCTTCAGCGAGGACATGACCGGCGCGATCCGCGCGATCGATCGCACTTCTATCGTGGCGACGGTCGAGGACGCGAGCAGGCTCGCCGCGACGCTGGGCACCGCCAGCGGCGAGGTCGGCAAGGCGCTGCAGGATACCGCATCCATCTCCGGCAGGCTCAACCGGGTGGCAGACCAGATGGACGGCGTGCTGAGAGGGGCCCAGGATTTCCTCAACACAGCTGCGGGTCAAAACGGGAGCAATATGTTCTCGGATGTCGCCGAAGCGGCCCGGAACCTCCGCGTGCTGGCGGAGAACCTCGACAAGAGTTCCGCCGGCATCACCGCCGAGATCGCCAAATTCACCGCCGGCGGGCTGCGCAGCTTCGAACCTCTCATCAATGGCGGCAGGCGCGCCCTGACAGGCGTCGGCCGCACGCTGCGCCAGGTCGAGCAGGACCCCCAGCAATTGATCTTCGGCAGCAAGCCGACCGTGCCGCCCTATAGCGGGTCGCGCTGATCAGCAGCGCCGCAGGTCATGGTCTGCTGCCCGCAGGGCCATGGCATGAAGGGCTGCCGCGACCACGGAACCGCGCGTCAAGGGCTGTTGGCTTTGAGTCTCGGGCGCTTCGCCATGGACACCCGCCAGGGTCCATCAGTGCGTCTGCGAGAACCGAGTGGCGGACAGGGAGGGATTTGAACCCCCGATACCCTTGCGGGTATGCCGCATTTCGAGTGCGGTGCATTCAACCACTCTGCCACCTGTCCGCGGTCGCCTTCGGTCGAAGCAGGCGGGTTACTACACGCGCCGTCGGGCCAAAACAAGTCTTCGGTCAAAACAAGTCGTGCGGTCGTCATATTTCAACGGCGAGCACCCTTTTTGGCGCTCGAGCGGGGGCTTGCCCTTGACCCGGCACCCCCTTTGCGCCTATCGACCCTTCGTCCGGCGTGGGGAAACCCGCGCCCGATCTCTTTTGGCCTCGTGGTTTCGCACATTGCGCGCCTCGGCCGGAAGAGCGAACCCCGACCCGTAACGACTGCCAAAAAGCTGTCCCGCATCGGCCTCCCCGGAGGTCATGACAGGGCAGGGCCGAACATGGAGGATAAAATGTTCGCAGTCATCAAGACCGGCGGAAAGCAATTCCGCGTTGCCGCCAACGACCGCATCACAACCGCCAAGATCGAAGGCAACCCGGGCGACACCGTCGCCTTCGGGACCGTGCTGATGCTCACCGATGGCGAGAAGACCACGCTCGACGCCAAGGCCCTCTCCGAGATCACGGTTGCCGCCGAGATCGTCGAGCAGGCTCGTGGCGACAAGGTCATCGCCTTCAAGAAGCGTCGCCGCCAGAATTCGAAGCGCAAGCGCGGCTTCCGCGCCGAGCTGACCGTCATTCGCATCACCGATATCCTCACCGGCGGCAAGAAGCCGGAGATGAAGAAGGGTGAGGCCTCGGCTGTCGCGCTGCAGGCCGGCTCGACCGAGACCAAGGCTGCTCCGAAGGCCGCCAAGTCTTCCGACGCGCTCGACGCCTCGAACCTCTCGCTGATTTCGGGCGTCGGCCCGACCATCGAGAAGAAGCTGCGCGCTGCCGGCATCACCTCCTGGAACGACATCGCGTCGTGGAGCGAGGCCGATGTCGCCAAGTGGGACGAGGAGCTCAAGCTCCGCGGCCGCGCCACCCGCGAGGAATGGGTCGTTCAGGCTCAGGAATTGCTGGCCGGCAAGCCCCCGCGCGCCAAGGCCGACCAGGCCGAACAGGCTTCCGGCGAGGACTACTGACGCCACCCGTCAGGTCGACTTCGCTTTCGCTGCCCGGACCGGCTGGCTTTTGCCGCCGATTCGGGTTAGAGACAGACATCAGTTTTGAGGTAGGGCGTTATGGCTCATAAAAAGGCAGGCGGTTCATCCCGCAACGGTCGCGACTCCGCAGGCAGGCGCCTGGGCGTCAAGAAGTTCGGCGACCAGGCCGTGATTCCGGGCAACATCATCATTCGGCAGCGTGGGACCACCTGGCATCCCGGCGCCAATGTCGGCATGGGCAAAGACCATACCCTGTTTGCGCTGACGGACGGCCGCGTCCGATTCACGACCAAACTCGGCCGAGCTTTCGTGAACGTAGTCCCGGCCCAAGAGGCCGCAGAATAAGACGGCGGATAGGGACACTCCTCGATCCGCCGGTTCCATCGAACCGGAACGGATCAGGGGTCTAGTCCCTCTCAGGGGTCACCCAAGGTCAGCGAAAGGGAGATGGGACAAGTCCCAGCTCCCTTTTTGCGTTTGCGCCGACGGAGAGACCCATGTTCCCCGAATTGACCCGCGACGACGTCTTCCGGCTCGAAACCCGCCGCCTCTGGCTGCGCTGGCCGCGCATGGCGGACGCCTCCGCCATTCTGCGCCAGGCGGGGGAGAAAGCCGTGGCCGAGATGACGGCGTCGATTCCCCATCCCTATCCGGTCGATGCGGTCGAGCCCTTCATCTTCGCCATGCGCAAGGGCAATGCGCTGGGCGAGCATCTGGTGCTGGCGATCACGCCGCGCTCGAAGCCCAATGAGTTGATCGGCATGATCGGCGCGCACAAGCAGGCGACGGGAATCCCCTTCATCGGCTACTGGCTGGGCACCCCGCATTGGGGCAAGGGCTATGCGACCGAGGCAGTCCAGTCGTTGATCGACACGCTGTTCTCGCTCGTCGACCTGCCGGCGATCGAGGCCGATACGCGGGTCATCAACCCGGCCTCGCGGCGCGTGCTGGAGAAGTCCGGCTTCCGCGCCGAGGGCTCGTTCCTGAAGTCGCTGCCCGCGCGCGGCGGGCTGTTCCCCTGCGAGCAGTACCGGCTCGACCGCTCGACCTGGTCTGCACTGAAGAGCTGGGGCGCCAGCGGCTGGGCCCATGCGCCCGAGATCGAGCCGTCGGTCGCCGTCGATACGCCGGGCGAACCCTGCCCGGCGTGAGCTGACAACCGCACCGTCATCCCGGACGCCGCACAGCGGCGCTCCGGGATCCATCATAGAGCGCCGTCCTGCCCTATGATGGATCCCGGAGCAGCGCGGCTACGCCGCTTGTTCGGGATGACGCGCGCAGGGAAAGGCGTACTGACTATTTCACAAACGTCCCACCCAACTCGTCCTCGATATGGATGCGGATGATCTCATCGAAGCTCGATTCCGCCTTGAAGCCGAGCGCGATCGCCCGCTGCGGATCGAAATTGCGCGGCCAGCCTTCGACGATTTTGTCGATCACCGGGTCGGGCACGCGCTTGATGCGCGACACGACGCTCTCGCCAGCGACCTTGCGCAGCGCCTCGATCTGCTCCGCCACGGTGCAGGAATAACCGGGCATGTTCAGCGCACGGCGCGGTCCGACAGCGGCGAGGTCCATGGTCGCGGCATGGATCAGGAAGGTGACCGCCGAGCGCGGCGAGGCGTGCCAGTGGCGCACCTGGTCCGACACCGGCAGCACCGCGTCGATGCCGTTCAGCGGCTCGCGGATGATGTTGGAGAAAAAGCCCGAGGCCGCCTTGTTGGGGCTGCCCGGCCGCACGCAGATCGTCGGAAAGCGAATGCTCAGCCCGTCGAAAAAGCCGCGGCGCGAGTAATCCGACAGCAGCAGTTCGCAGATCGCCTTCTGCGTGCCGTAGCTCGTCAGCGGCGTCGTAAAGAACTCGTCGCCGATCTTGTCATGGAACGGCGCGCCAAACACGGCCACCGAGGAGGTGAAGACCACGCGCGGCTTGTAGCCATCGCCGGTCAGGCGGATCGCCTCGAACAGATAGCGCGTACCGTCGAGGTTGATCTTGTAGCCCTTCTCGAAATCGGCCTCAGCCTCGCCGGAAACCACCGCCGCCAGATGGATGATCACCTCGGGCCGCGAGGCGATCAGCTTCTCCGCCTCGCCCGGCACCGACAGATCCGAGACGACAGCCTCGAAGGCGAAGGCCGCGCCGGCCGGCGCGTGCGCCGCGACGACATCCTGCGCCGTCACCTTGGCGATGGGCTTGCCCCCCAGATGCCCGTCACGGGCGAGGCGTTCGATGAATTTGCGGCCGGCCATGCCGGCGCCGCCGAGAACGAGAATATGCATTGGGCGGTAACTTCCTTCCTATGGCCGCTTCAGATCGGCTGAGCGGTCCAGTCTTGCATGGTTATTTTGCCATGCTTGTCGATTTGAACGAGTTGATCGACGACCGTGATCTGATCGTCGATGAACCGGAGAACCCGTGTCAGGAGATCGATCTGCCGGGCCGCCGATACAGATGGCAGGATCACGATCAGACCTGGATGGCGATTGAACTTGCGGTAGATGGGCCGGTAATCCTTGCCATCATTGGTGACGAAGATCCGGCCGGCCTCCACTGCATAATTGGCGATCATCCAATCTGGTCGGCCCCCAAGTCCAGACTGGACGACATGGCTGCCGACATATCCGTGATCGAAGACCAGTTCGACGAGCCGCGGCGTTAGGCACTCGTCGAAGAGGAAGCGGACGGCGGCGTCAAACTGGTTCGATGGATATGGCATTCTTCCGCGCCCAAAGCCGAACCGCTTCAATCCCATCGAATGGCAGGGACGGATAGTCGCCAAAAATGGCGCCATCCTTTCGTCCCTCTCTTAATTCTTCGACGATTGTCATCGCCGGCACGCGCGTGCCGGAGACACAGGGCTCGCCGCCCAGGATGCTCGGATTTGAAACGATCTCAGCCGGGATATAAGCTCGCTCGCGACGCGGGAAGGCCATGGCTCACCTCCTGTGGACGAGCGCCACTATAGCGCAAATCCGCCATCGGCGAGATGGATCTGGCCTGTGGTGTAGCTCGCCTCGTCGGAACCGAGATAGACGGCCAGCCACGCGATCTCCTCGGCGGTGCCGAGCCGCCCCATCGGCTGGCGGTCGATGAAGGCCTGGCGGGCAGCGGCTTCCGTCGTCTTGCTTGCCGCAGCCAGGTCCTTGATGCGCTGGTCGAGCGAGGGTGACTGGATCGTGCCCGGGCAGATCGCATTGGCGCGGATGCCCTTCTTGATGAAGTCGGCGGCCACCGCCTTGGTCAGGCCGATGACGGCGGCCTTGGTCGTGCCGTAGGCGTAGCGGTTGGGAATGCCGCGCACGGAGCCCGCCCCCGAGGCGATGTTGACGATCGAGCCGGCGCCCTTCTCCAGCATGCCCGGCAGGAACGCCTTGATCGTGCGGTGCATCGAGGTGACGTTGAGGTCGAAGGAGAAATCCCAGGCCTTGTCGTCGGTGTCGAGCACCGTGCCGTGATGCACGAAGCCCGCCGCGTTCACGAGGATGTCGATCGCCCCGACCTTCTCGGCGAACGCCTCGACCGCCTTGCTCGAGAGCACGTCGAGCTTGCGCTTCTTGGCCTTTGGAATGCCCTCCAGCAGCGCGACGTCCTTGTCGGTCGCCCAGACGGTGGCACCCTCGGCGACGAAGGCCTCCGCGATCGCGCGCCCGATGCCCTGCCCCGCCGCGGTGACGACCGCCACCTTGCCCTTCAAACGTCCTGCCATGATGTGCCTCGCCTTTGCTTTTCTTGGTTGAATATCGTCAGATCCGTTGGGTCCTGAAGCTTTCCAGACGCGCCCTCTGATACCCGTCCGAATCGAAATTGGCTGGGTCGAGCCAAGCGTCGAAGGCGGCGCTCACGGCCGGCCATTCGCTGTCGAGGATCGAGAACCAGGCCGTGTCGCGGTTCCTGCCCTTGACGACCATGTGCTGGCGGAAGAGGCCCTCATATTGAAAGCCGAAACGCTGCGCGGCCCGCTTGGAGGGCTCATTCAGATTGTTGCACTTCCATTCGAAGCGCCGGTAGCCCAGCGAAAAGCCATAGGCGCCGCAGAGATGGATCGCCTCGGTCGCCACCCGCGTCCTCTGTAACAGTGGCGAATAGGTGATGAAGCCAACCTCGAAGACGCCATGCTCCGGCCGGATCTCCATCAGCCAGAGATGCCCCTTGGGCCTGCCATCGGCCCTGTCGATGATCGCGAACGGGACGATGCCCGACTTCGACACCATCATCGCTAGCAGGTCGCCATAAGCCTCCCGCGTTTGCGGCGGATCAGCCGGCATCCACTGCCAGATGTGATCCTGTCCGGCATTCACCGCCCAGATGTCGTCGAGATGGCGGTCGGGATCGACCGGCTCCAGCCGGCAGTAGCGCCCCTCGAGCACGCGGGCCGGCGGGAAGGGCGGCGCCGTCCAGCCTTCGAGCAAGGGGGTGGCGGCACTATCCGCCGGAATCGAAGTCATGGCTTGGTCATCTCCTGCCAGCCCGTCAGATCGGTCGACACCGTCCAGTCCGGACCGAGTTCTGCCGCGATATCGCGGGCGATCACCGTGCCCTCGGCTTCCCAGGCGCGCTGCTCCGCTTCGCTGGGGAAGCGCGAGCGCGCCTCCTGCTCTTCTTCGTAGATCGCGTCGAACGCGTCCATCCAGCCCTCCAGCCGGTCAGCCAGATCCTCCGACAGATCGAGGTCCTCGGCATCGATCGCTTTGCGACGCCCCTTGGCGTCGAGCGTCCAAAGACCGCTCAGCCCAAGCCAGGCCGGTGCGATGAGAAGCGTCCCGCTCACGAGCGCGCCTTGAGATCTGCGGTGAAGAACGGGTTGAGCGGCGCCGACGGCCCATTCCCAGCAAAGCCCGCAAAACTGCCCTGCTCACTGATCAGCCGCGTCGCCTCGATGAAGGCGGCCCAAGCCGCGCGTGCCAGCGCTCCGCCGATCGAAATCCGTCGCACTCCCAGCGCAGCGATATCGGAGACCGAGAGGCCGAAATCGCCAAAGACCAGTGCGTTGACGGGCTTGCTACCGGCTGCACCGACGATGGTGGCGATCTGCTCTCGCGTCTTCGGACCAGGCGCATAGAGCACATCGGCACCGGCCTGCGCATAGGCTTCGATGCGCCGCGCCGACTCGGCGAGGGCATCTGGATGCCCGGTCAGGAAGCACTCCGCCCGCGCCGTCAGCATCACACCCGAGCCGGTCTCGTCGATCGCCTTGCGCGCCGCCTTGATACGCTCGACCGCAAGGTCGAACGGATAGAGCGGGTCATCGGCACGTCCCGTCGCGTCCTCGATCGAGAGCCCTGCCACGCCTGTTGCGATGCACAGCTTCACATTCGCCGCGACCCCGTCGGGCGTATCGGCATAGCCGTTTTCGAAATCGGCGTTGATGGGGAGGTCCGGCACCGCTTTCACCAGCTCGGCCAGATGCGCCAGCATCATGTCGCGCGGCACGTCCTGGTCGGCCCTGCCTTGCGTGAAGGCGAAGCCCGCACTGGTCGAGGCCAGAGCCTTGAAGCCTTGCCCGCGCAGCCAGCGGGCCGAGCCGACATCCCAGGGATTGGGCATGACGAAGTAGCCGGCTGCATGCAGCGCCCGGAACGTCTCGACCTGAGAGGAATAGCTCATTTTAAATCGTTTCAGATGCGCCGGAACGGCGGAATACCATATTGTCCGCGCCGCATCGTTTTGTCAGCCCTGCAGACGCGCGCGACGGGATCGGCGCCGATGCGCGGGCGGAATGGCGGCCGTGAGCGTCATTCTCGGGCGGCGCATGCGCCGACCCGAGAATCTCGTCCCGGAAATGCTCGGGTCAAGCCCGAGCATGATGAGGCACCCTCAATGGTTGTCGCGCGGGATGCCGAAGGTCTTGTGGATCTGCTGGTATTTGACCGCCGGCTTGAGCACCATGCCCTCGGAGAGTTCGCCGACGATGTTGCGCTGGATCTCCTGCCAGGGCGTCTGGCTGGCGGGATATTTGTAGCCACCCGCAGCCTCCAGCGCGGCACGGCGCGCGTCCAGCTCTTCCGCCGAGATCAAGATGTCGGCGGAGCGCTTGTTGAGGTCGATGCGGACCTTGTCGCCCGTCACCAGCAGGGCAAGCCCGCCGCCCGTCGCCGCTTCCGGCGAGGCATTCAGGATCGAGGGCGAACCCGAGGTGCCCGACTGCCGGCCGTCACCGATGCAGGCAAGCGCGGTCACGCCCTTCTTGATCAGGTAATCCGGCGGCCGCATGTTCACCACCTCGGCGGCGCCTGGATAGCCCACCGGGCCGACGCCGCGAATGAACAGGATCGAGTGTTCATCGATCTCCAGCGCGGGATCGTCGATGCGGTGGTGGTAGTCCTCGGGCCCGTCGAAGACGATCGCCTTGCCCTCGAAGGCGTTGGGGTCGTTGGGGTTTTCCAGATAGCGCTGGCGAAATTCCGGCGTGATCACGCTGGTCTTCATGATCGCCGAATCGAACAGATTGCCGCGCAGGTTGAGGAAGCCGGATTGGGCCTTCATCGGCGCGTCATAGGCCTTGATGACGTTGCGATCCTCGGCGAAGAAGCCCTCGCAATTCTCGGCAAGCGTGCGGCCATTGGCGGTGATCGCGGGCTTGATCTTGCCCTTGGCGACGAGCTCCGCGACCACGGCGGGCACGCCGCCGGCGCGGTAGTAATCCTCGCCGAGATATTCGCCGGCCGGCTGCAGATTGACCAGGAGCGGAATGTCGTAGCCGACATTCGTCCAGTCCTCATTGTCGAGGGGGACGCCGACATGCTTGGCGATGGCGTTGACCGAGATCGGCGCGTTGGTCGAGCCGCCGATGGCGGAGTTCACCACGATCGCGTTCTCGAAGGCTTCGCGCGTCATGATCTTCGAGGGGATCAGATCCTCCCAGACCATGTCGACGATGCGCAGACCCGTCAGATAGGCCATTTCGTAACGGTCGCGATAAGGCGCGGGAATCGCGGCCGCGCCCGGCAGCGTCATGCCCAGCGCCTCGGCGATCGAGTTCATCGTCGTCGCCGTGCCCATCGTGTTGCAGTGGCCGGCCGAGGGGGCCGAGGACGCCACCAGATCGACGAAGCCCTTATAGTCGATCTCGCCGGCCGCCATCATCTGGCGCGCCTTCCAGACGATGGTGCCCGAGCCCGTGCGCTCGCCGCGGAAATTGCCGTTCAGCATCGGCCCGCCCGGCAGCGCGATCGCAGGGATGTCGACGGTCGCGGCTGCCATCAGCTGCGCCGGAGTGGTCTTGTCGCAGCCCGTCGTCAGCACGACGCCGTCGAGCGGATAGCCATAGAGGATCTCGACGAGCGAAAGATATTGCAGGTTGCGATCGAGGCTCGCGGTCGGCCGCTTGCAGGTTTCCTGGATCGGATGGATCGGAAACTCGAACGGCACGCCGCCGCGCTCGCGGATGCCGTCGCGGACGCGGTGGGCCAGCTCGATATGATGACGGTTGCACGGCGCGATGTCCGACCCCGTCTGGGCGATGCCAATGATCGGCCGGCCAGACTGCAGCTCGTCGCGCGACAGGCCGAAATTCATCGTCCGCTCGATATAGAGCGCGGTCATGTCGGCATTGGCGGGGTTGTCGAACCAGGCCTTCGAGCGCAGCTGCTCCGGCGCGATGCGGTGCCGGGCTTTGGTGTTCGTGGTCGCCACCGGGCGGTCTTCGCGCGGCACATTGCTTTCGGGCGTCTTGGCCATCCTGGTCTTTCCTCTCGCACGACGCGGCACTGGCGGCCGCTTGTCGGTCATCACCGTAGCGACGTCATCATGCCGATCGGATGGGACGGAGCAAGCCCACGGATGCGAGATAGTCATACTATTTATGCAAAGCGCCCGCAGCGTACCGCCGCATCGGGCGCTGACCGCAAGCTTGCAAGGCAGCCCATTTTAAAGCCAAGAGAGGGCAAGAGCCCGATGCAAGCGGGCCTCGTCCGCAACGCCGCGCCCAAGGAAACGCCGCCATGGCTCTCCATGTTGTCCCGTCCTTCGCCCGCATCGGCGAGGAAAACGCCTTCGCCGTGCTGGCCCGCGCCACCGAACTGCAGCGTCAGGGCCAGGACATCATCAATCTCGGCATCGGCCAGCCGGACTTCCCGACGCCCGACCATATCGTCGAGGCCGCGGTGAAGGCGCTGCGCGACGGCCATCATGGCTACACGCCCGCCAACGGCATCCTGCCGCTGCGCGAGGCGGTCGCCGCCGATCTTCACAAGCGCTTCCAGGTCGAGGTCTCGCCCGAGAGCGTCATGATCGTGCCGGGCGGCAAGGTCACCATGTTCATGGCGATCCTGATGTTCGGCGAGCCCGGCGCCGAGATCCTCTATCCCGACCCCGGCTTCCCGATCTACCGCTCGATGATCGAATACACCGGCGCGACGCCGATCCCGGTGCCGATCCGCGAAGAGAACGGCTTCGCCTTCTCCGCAGAAGAGACGCTGGCCCTGATCACGCCCAAGACGCGGCTCCTGATCATCAATTCGCCAGCCAACCCGACCGGCGGCGTCACGCCCAAGGCGGAAGTCGACAAGCTTGTCGCCGGTCTCGCGCGCTTCCCGGACGTCGCGATCATGTCCGACGAGATCTACGACCAGATGCTCTATGACGGCGAGCAGCATGTCTGTTTGCTGAGCTACCCCGAGATCCGCGACCGGCTGATCCTGCTCAATGGCTGGTCGAAGACCTATGCCATGACCGGCTGGCGCATGGGGTGGTCGGTCTGGCCAAAGCCGCTCTACGACAATGCCCGCAAGCTTGCGGTGAACTCGCATTCCTGCGTCAACGCGCCGGCGCAATGGGCGGGGCTGGCCGCCCTGACTGGGCCGCAGGACGCCGTGGCGATGATGCTCGCGGAGTTCGACACCCGCCGGAAGGCCGTGGTGAAGGGGCTCAACGCCCTTCCCGGCATCTCCTGCATCGTGCCCAAGGGCGCGTTCTACGCCTTCCCGAACGTCTCGCAGACCGGCTGGAAAGCCAAGAAGCTCGCCTCGGCGCTGCTGGAGGAGACCGGCGTCGCCACCATCGGCGGGCCTGACTTCGGCGTCCATGGCGAGGGCTATATCAGGCTGTCCTACGCCAATTCTTTGCCCAACATCGAGCGCGCGCTCGAGCGCATGGGCCAATTTCTCGAAAGTGCGAAAGCCGCATGATCTTCAACAACGCGAGCTATCTCTATCTGGCGGCGGCGATCGTCAGCGAGGTCATCGGCACCTCGGCGCTGAAGGCCTCGCAGGAGTTCACGCGGCCGGTGCCGACGCTGATCATGCTGACCGCCTTCCTCTCGGCCTTCTACTTCCTGACGCTGACCCTGCGCACGATTCCCGTCGGCGTCGCCTATGCGATCTGGTCGGGCGTCGGGATCGTCATGATCAGCATCATCGCGAGGGTGCTGTTCGGCCAGAAGCTCGATGCGCCCGCCATTCTCGGCATGGGCCTGATTGTCGCCGGCGTGCTGGTGATCAACCTGTTCTCGAAATCCAGCGCACATTGAAGGCGGGCGTCATTCTCGGGCGTAGCGACGCGCAGACCCGAGGATCTCCGGCAGGACGAGACTCCGGTGCCTCATTCGGGATGAGATGCTCGGGTCAAGCCCGAGCACGACGCCGAAAACCTCAGTTCCGCTTCGCCGTGCTGGCCGTCACACCCGGATCGACCTTGAAGCTCGAAGCTTCGAGCACCGCGGTCCCGATCATCGTCTTGACCGAGACGCGCACCGGCACCATCAGATTGGTCCCCGCCACCGGCGCGAGCCAGGTTGAGATATCCTTGTTCTCGATCATGAACTTGGTGCTCGGCCGCAGCGCGCGATGGCCGGCGATCGGCACATAGCGGACCTGGCAGACCGCGACGGGCCCGCTATAGCCCTCAAGTTTCACCTCGCGCGTGCCTGCCTGGCTGAGCTTGATGTCGTAGCGCGCCGCGCCATCGAAGATCTGAAGGGTGCGGTTGCAGGCATTCGCCAGGCCCTTGCCGTTGACCGGCATCAGGAAGGCGCTCAGCGGGTCGACGATGTTGCGGCGATGGCCGTCGTTGAGCGGCACGCGATCGGCCTTCGCCTCGATCGGCGGCTCGATCTCGACGGCCGCGACATTGTTGCTGTCGAGCGCCATGCGCACGGTGCGGCTTTCGCTGGAACTGGCCGAACTGACGGCGAAGCTCGTCGGCGAAAGCTTCGCGCCGTTGAGACTGCCGCTGGCAGCGCCCGAGCCGCGCCCGCCGGTGAAACCGCCGACAAGCCCGGTCATCTTGGCGGCGAGATCGAGCTTGTAGCTCGATCCGTCAATGCCGCCCGTGAGGCTGGCGGTGCCTAGCGTCAAACCCAGCAAGGACATGTCGTAGCGGGCATCGAGCGAGGCGGCGCCGGCTGGAACGGCAAAGGCGAAAATGCACCCGGCCAGGGACGATGCGATGGCGGGTTTCATCCATTTCCTCCGGATTGTGCTGTCTGTTGTGCGTGCTGGACGCGAAGCGTTAGATGCACAGCGATTCGGTCCGAATCGTGGCCCTTTTTGTCCGGGTTGGCGAGTGACAAAGCGCGCGAGGGAGACAGGCCGGCATCACGGACGCGAGACCGCCAAGGATTGCATGACTTTTCCTTGACGTGCCTGCCGGGCTTGGTTATGCAACCGCGACTTCAATTTGACTTCCGGTGCTCATGTCCGGCACGTCGCGTGTCGGCATTTTTGTTTGAGCCAGCCGGTTGGATTTAGGGAACGATACCATGGCGCGCCGTTGCGAACTGACCGGGAAAGCCACCCAGACCGGCCACCTCGTCAGCCACTCGAACCACAAGACGAAGACCGTGTTCCGTCCGAACCTGGTCAACGTCACCCTGCAGTCCGACGCGCTCGGCCGCTCGGTGCGTCTGCGGATCTCCGCCAACGCGCTTCGCACAGTCGATCACCGCGGCGGCCTCGACGCCTTCCTGGTCAAGGCCCCGGCCGCCGACCTCTCGACCGGCGCCCTGACGCTGAAGCGCGACATCGAGAAGAAGCTCGCCACCGCCTGAGCGGCGTTGCCTCTTCTGGACGAAACGAAGCGGCCGAAAGGCCGCTTTTTTCGTTTGGGCAGTGCCGCGTCATTCTCGGGCGGAGCGAAGCGCAGACCCGAGAATCTCTCGCAGGAGATGCTCAGGTCTGCGCCCGAGCATGACGCTGCGAACGACGCTCACCCTCACCCCAGCTCGAATTCCAGCAGCACGGTGCGTTGCAGGAACGAGAAATTATCGTCCGAAATCAGGGTGAGCACGGTCTTCGAACCCTCCTGATGCACCGCAAGCCCCTCCATATTGTCGATCTCCTGCCCGAGATCGGCCTGGATGAGCGTCGGTCCATCCAGCAAGGCGCCCACTCTCAGGCTCGCGGCCGGCACGCGACGGATCCGCATCCCGACCCCGCGCAGTGTCCGATACCAGCGCTCCAGCAGCAGCATGTCGCCATTGGGCAGGAAGGCGAGGTCGGTGATGTCGAAGCCGTCATGCCGCGCGACTTTGAACAGGCCCGGCTGCCGTCCCCCCAGGATGACGCCCAGCGTCGGCTCATCATCGCTACCGGACCGCTCGGCGATGGCGACGATTGAGCCTGCCAGCGGCTGCCCGACCGGCACGACGCCGATCGCCTCCAGCCCGCGATTATCCGGCAGGCGCTTGACCTCGCGCGGCACCGGCACGAGCCGCGCCCGCGCCATCACGCCCTCGCCCGCCCAATCGAAACGCAGCACGTCATGCGTCCGCTCGACGCCCATATAGGCGACGCCATCTGCGATGCAGAGGCTTTCGGTGTCGTAATAGCGAGAGCGGTGCAGCGGCCTGCCCGAGGCGCCCAGGATCGGCGCCAGTTGCGCGTCCTCGATGCCGGTAAGCCGCCCCTCCCTGGAGGCCAGCTTCGCCGTCAGCCAGAAGCCGTTATCGGTGACCGCGACCAGATCGCCGCCGGCGCCCCGCCACAGGCCCGATAATCCGCCAAAGCGGTCATGACTGCCGCTCAGCACCAGCCCGCTGCGGAAGACAAGCTGGCCGAAGCGCATCTTCTCCGGGTTGCGCGGTTCGAAGGCGGCGATCGGCCGTGCGGAGACGGCGACCGGGACCCGCCCGGTCTCGGCAGCCTCCGCCCGGAAGATGGAGGGCACGCCTGTGCCGGCCACGAGCCCGGCGAGAACGCCCCGACGGGTCAGGCGCATGGCATGCCGTCACCGGAACAGCGCATCCGCTCTCTCACTGCCGCCGCCGCGCTCCGCGCGAGGGCTTGGCGTTGAGCCCCGCATCCTCCTCGAACAGCTCGGCGAGCTTTTCGGTCATCACGCCGCCGAGTTCCTCGGCATCGACGATGGTGACGGCGCGGCGGTAGTAGCGGGTGACGTCGTGCCCGATGCCGATCGCGATCAGTTCGACCGGCGAGCGCGTCTCGATCTCGGCGATGATGTGGCGCAGATGCCGCTCAAGATAATTGCCGGCATTGACCGACAGCGTGGAATCATCGACCGGCGCTCCGTCCGAGATCACCATCAGGATCTTGCGCTGTTCCGGCCGGGCCAGGATGCGCTTATGGGCCCAATCCAGCGCCTCGCCGTCGATGTTCTCCTTGAGCAGCCCCTCGCGCATCATCAGCCCGAGATTCTTCCGCGCCCGCCGCCAGGGCGCGTCGGCCGCCTTGTAGATGATGTGCCTGAGATCGTTGAGGCGGCCGGGATTGGCGGGCTTGCCCGATTGCAGCCAACTCTCGCGCGAAAGCCCGCCCTTCCAGGCCCGCGTGGTGAAGCCGAGCAATTCGACCTTGACGCCGCAGCGCTCCAGCGTCCGCGCCAGGATGTCGGCGCAGGTCGCCGCGACCGTGATCGGCCGGCCACGCATCGAACCGGAATTGTCGATCAGCAGCGTCACCACCGTGTCGCGGAAATTGACGTCCGATTCCTGCCGGAACGACAGCGGCTGATAAGGATCGATGATGATGCGCGGCAGGCGAGCGGGATCGAGCGCGCCCTCCTCCAGGTCGAACTGCCAGGAGCGGTTCTGCTGCGCCATCAACCGCCGCTGCAGCCGGTTGGCGAGCCTCGCCACAACGCCCTGCAGATGCGCGAGCTGCTTGTCGAGATAGGCGCGCAGGCGCGTCAGTTCCTCGGCGTCGCAGAGGTCTTCGGCCGTGACGATCTCGTCGAACTTCTGGGTGTAAGGCTTGTAGTCGGTCTGCGGCCGGTCGTTGGGCTTGCCCTCGCGCGGACGCGGCGCCTCGCCAGCCTCATCGGCCTCGGAGTTCTCGTCCTCGTCATCCCAGTCGCCCGAGGGCGCGTCGGAGGCCTCGCTCGCGCCTTCCTGCAACTCCTCGGTGGCATCATCCGAGACTTCGACCTCGGAGCGCTCGCCGGCGCTTTCCTGTTCGGCCTCGCCGTCCTGCTGCTGCTGTTCTTCGGAGGACTGGTCCTTGTTGTCCTCGTCCTCGTCCGAATCCTCGCCCTGCGAGGTCTGCTCGGCCATGTCGAGCGAGGCCAGCATGTCGCGCACCGTGCGGGCGAAGGCGCGCTGGTCCTCGACCGCCTTGCCCAGCCGGTCGAGATCGGCCCCGGCCTTGGCCTCGATCTGCTCGCGCCAGAGATCGACCAGCTTTTCCGCAGCCTTGGGCGGCTTCAGGCCGGTCAGACGCTCGCGCACCATCAAAGCCAGCGCATCCTCCAGCGGCGCGTCGGCGCGGTCGGTGATCTCCTCATAGCGCCCGCCGCGGTGGTAGCGGTCTTCCAACATGGCGGTGATGTTGCCGGCCATGCCGGCCATCCGCCGCGAGCCGACGCATTCGACGCGCGCCTGCTCGACCGCGTCGAACACGGCACGCGCCGCATCGCCTTCCGGCGCGGCGCGGCGATGCACGCTCGCGTCATGGCAGGCCAGTCGCAGCGCCATCGAATCGGAGTGGCCGCGCAGGATCGCGATATCCTGCGCCGTCAGCTTGCGCGGCGGCTCGGGCAGGCGGGCACGGTCGCCGACCAGCGAGGGTTTGTCCGCGGCGAAGACGATCTCCATTTCCGGCTTGCGCGCGATCGCCTTCATCGTCGAGGAGATCGCGCGCTTCAGCGGCTCGGCTGGCGCTTCCTTGGTCGTGCCGGGCTTGCGGTTTGAGATGCTCATAGCGCCTTCGCGAAATGGTGGATCCGGTGGCCAGCGACGGGATAGTCCTCCATCACGCCATATTGCCGATAGCCCAGCTTCGGATAGAAATCCGGCGCCTGCAGGCTCATCGTACTCAGATAGACGCCCCGTGCACCATGCTCGCGCGCGGCGGCCTCGGCCATCGCGACCAAAGCCTCGCCATGGCCTTTGCCGCGATGCGCCGCGTCGATCCAGAGCAGATCGACATGGAGCCATTCCCATTTCAGCTCGCCGATCAGCCCGCCGACGATCGCGCCGTCATCGTCGCGCAGGCTGAGCGCCATTGGCACGCTGTTGCGCGCGCCGACGACCGCCGCGTTATAGGCGCTGAGCCCCGCGACCACGGCCTCCCTCGTCGCCGCGACATCGGTTTCGCGCTGGAGGGTCGCCATGGCGGGAGCGCCCGTCAGCTCAGGACCACATTGGCCGCGCTCTCCGGCAGTTCCTTGCCGAAGGAGCGCTGGTAGAACTCGGCTACCAGCGTGCGCTCCATCTCGTCGCATTTGTTCAGAAAGGTGACGCGGAAGGAGAAGCCGATATCGTTGAAGATCGCGGCGTTCTCGGCCCAGGTGATGACGGTACGCGGGCTCATCACGGTCGAGAGATCGCCGTTCATGAACGCGTTGCGGGTCAGATCGGCGACGCGCACCATCTTGTCGATGACGCTGCGGCCCTCCGGCGTGCCCTGGAAGTGCTTGGACTTCGCCAGCACGATCTCGACCTCGTTGTCATGCGGCAGGTAGTTCAACGTGGTCACGATCGACCAGCGGTCCATCTGGCCCTGGTTGATCTGCTGCGTACCGTGATAGAGGCCCGACGTGTCGCCGAGGCCGACCGTGTTGGCGGTCGCGAACAGACGGAAGCAGGGATGGGGGCGGATGACGCGCTTCTGGTCGAGCAGCGTCAGCTTGCCGGACTGCTCGAGCACGCGCTGGATCACGAACATCACGTCCGGGCGGCCGGCATCGTACTCGTCGAAAACGAGCGCGATGTTGTTCTGCAGCGCCCAGGGCAGGATGCCGTCCTGGAACTGGGTGATCTGCTTGCCTTCCTGCAGCACGATCGCGTCCTTGCCGACGAGATCGAGCCGCGAGACATGGCTGTCGAGGTTGACGCGCACGCAGGGCCAGTTGAGGCGGGCGGCGACCTGCTCGATATGGGTCGACTTGCCGGTGCCGTGATAGCCCGAGATCATCACGCGCCGGTTATGGGCGAAGCCCGCCAGGATCGCGATCGTGGTGTCGTGGTCGAAACGGTAATCCGGGTCGAGATCGGGCACATGCGCCTCGGTCGTCGAATAGGCCGGCACCTCCAGATCCGAATCGATCCCGAAGGTCTGGCGCACCGACAGCTTGATGTCGGGCAGGCCGGCGGCAGTCGTCGTTGTCATCATCAAGTCTCCGGGCGTGGGAGCATGGCCGGAAGTCACCGGGTGTCCCAACGCCGACCGAGGAGGGAGGCAATGCTTCCTGATTAGAGGCAAAGCCCGGCAGCGGCAATTCGCAAAGCGCCGGGTCGGGCTTTCGCAAGAGACATGCCTGGATCGGGAACCGGCCGTCAGCCACGCTCCGCCAGGAGCTGCTTCACGAGGGCTGCGACCTGCCCTGCCCCGTCCCGGTCGATCGCCGCGCGGCCGGGCGCGTCACCGGTCAACGCCGTGGCGACCGCAGCGGCAAAGGACGCAGCCGAAGCGGCTTCCGGCCCCGAAAGCCGCACGCAATGGGCCAATCCCGCCCGCTCCATCGCCTCTGCCCGCAGGCTCTGCTCGGTTTCGGCGCCTTCGTCGAACGGCACGACGATGGCGCGACACCCGGCCTCGACGAGATCGAGCACGGTGTTGTAGCCCGCCTGGCTGATCGAGAGCGCGCAGGCGGCGAGCAGTTGCGGGAAATCCGAACGCGCCCGTTCGACGGTGACGTTTGGCGAGGCCGATTGCCGCAGTGCGGCGAAATCGCGCTCGGCGAGCCCCCGCCCGACAAGGATACGCCAGCGCCGGGAGGGATCGCCGAGCCGGGCCGCCGCGACGCAGAGCCGAAACAAGGGCAGCGCCGCCCCCGAGCCACCACCGGAGACGAGGATCTCGCCCGATCCGTCATTGCGAGCGGAGCGAAGCAATCCAGGGGAACGCAGAGCACGACCTTCTCGCAATGACGGAGGCGCCAGATACCCCGTGTAATGCAGCCGCTCCGTCAGCGCGGGCGAAACGGGCCAGGACGCCTCCAGCGGCAGGAAGGCGCGGTCGCCATGCACGAGGACGCCGTCGAACAGCGCGGCCAGCCGGGCCTGCGCTTCCGCGATCCGGTCGGGCCGCGGCGTCACCAGCACGTCGCGCACCGAGGCCAGCACCAGGACACGCGGGTTGGCGGCCTTCGCCGCCGCGATCAACCCGAGGAATTCGTCGGCCAGTTGCCGTCGGCCGAAGGGGAAATGCTCGGTGATCACGACATCGGGCCGCAGCCTCGTCGCGAGCCCGGACAGCACGGCCTGTCGCTCCGCACGCCGGGACGTCGCGATCGGCATGCCGTCCTCGTCGAGCAGATTGCGGAAATCGACGCCCTCGACCTTCACCGGCGGCAATTGCACGAAAGCGAAGGGCTCCTCTGCCATCGCCCGCAACGGCAGGCCGCCGCTGGCGAGCGTCACGGCGAAGCCATCCTCCGCCAGCGCGCGGGCAAGATGGCCCGCGCGCACCAGATGCCCGCTGCCGAGCAGATGCGTCACCGCGATCAGCACGGTCGGGCTCATGGCGACAGCCCGGCGGAGGCCCGCAGCCGCGCGGCGATGCCATCGAGACCGGAGCCGGCCGAAAACGCGCCCGTCAGCCGCTCATGCGCGCCCTGCCCCAGCGCCGCGCATCGCGCGGGATCGGCCGCCAACGTCGCCAATGCTCGCGCCAGTGCCGCCGTGTCGCCCGGCGCGACCAGCAGACCCTCGACCCCCTCGCGCACGAATTCCGGAATGCCGGCGAAATCGGTGGCGACGATGGGCAGGGCCTGGCTTGCCGCCTCCATCACTACATTGGGCAGGCCGTCGCGGTCGCCATCGCCGGCCTGTTTCGAGGGCAGCACGAACAGATCGGCCTCGCGCAGCGCCGCGACGACCTCGCCCTGCGCCTTCGGGCCCGCCCAGGTGATACGATCGGCGAGGCCCAGATCAACCGCCTGCGCCTGCAGCGCCTTCAGCTTTTCGCCGCCGCCGATATGCGTCAGGCGCCAGTGCAGACTGGCGGGAAGCTGCGCCAGCGCGGCCAGCAGGTCGTCGAAGCCCTTTTTCTCGACGGCGCGCCCGATCGTCACGAAGCGCACCGGCTCGCTGGGATCGCTGCCGTCACGCGCCACCCGCGCGGGCGGCTGCGGAAAGCGCGCCAGGTCGAGCCCATGATAGACCAGCGCGACCTTGTCAGGCCTGTCGGCGAGGCGGGCGAGCTCGCGATACCCGTCCCGCGTGCAGGTGACGCCCCAAGTGGCGGCCGCGATCTTCTCGCGCTTCTCCCAGTCCGGCGTCGTCCAGATGTCCTTGGCATGGGCCGAAAACGACCAGCTGATCCCGCGCAGCACCGCCGCATAGGCGATCACCGAGGCCGGGGTGTGCAGGTAATGCACATGCAGATGCGTGATTTCGGCCGGCAGTTCGCGCGCCATCACACAGGCCTGGCCGAAGCGGCGCAGCCGGTTGCGCGTGCGGTCGCGGGCGAGATCGCGCAGGAAGGCCGGCAGCAGCCAGAGAAAACCCGGTCGCAGCAGCGCTGACATCACACCACGCAGGACGCGGCCCGGCTCCTCATGCAGATACTCCGGCAGATAGCTCACCGGCGCGGTGATCTGGTTATGCATCAGGTGGCGGGCGACATCGGTCGGCCGGCGCAGCGACCAGATTTCAAACGGCACATCACGCTGCTGCAGGCCCAGCAGTTCCTGCGCGATGAAGGTCTCCGACAGGCGCGGATAGCCCTTCATCGCGATCGCGATGCGCGGCGCGCTCATCGCCGGCCGATCAGCATGAAGCGGGTATAGTTCTTCGTCGGCAGGGCGCCGGCAAACAGCGTCTCCGACAGCCCCGCCTGCGCCTGGAACGCCTCGAGCGAGGGCACGCAGCTGCGATGGTCGGGCTCGCGCACATAATCGTTGGATTGGAGCAGCAGCGGCGTTCCCGACGACAGGGTCGACAGCCAGCCCGGCACATCCGCCAGATGCTCGCAACTCGTGTTGATCACGAGGCCCGGCGCCGGCTCCTGCGCGGCGAAGTCGAGCGTGGTCATATCGGCGGTCAGCGCCCGGAAACGGCCCGTCGCGACATGGCGCCGGTTCAGCCGCTCCGCCACGGGCGCGCAAGCCGGGTCGAGATCAACGCTGACGACCGCAGGAATCGCCAGACGCTCATCGGCCAGCAGCAGCGCAGCCAGCACGCCATACCAGGCGCCGAGCACAAAGACCGGACCCTGCGGTTGGGGCATGACCTGCGCCAGCGCATCGACCAGCCAGCGCTTCGAGCCGATCTGCTTATGGTTGAAGGCGATCCAGAGATCTTGCGGCATCCCATCGGCGATAAGGCGCGCCAGATCGGCCACCACGCTATTGCCGGTGAGGGCTGCGACGCCGCGCAGAATGTCATAGAAGGCGTCGGGAGGCGTGTCGTGAGTCATGCCGGATCGGGAGGCGGTTTGAAGGTGGCGGGACCATATGCAAGCACGCTGGCAAAGGCCAGCGACGCGCCTGCGGGCACGCTCCTGCCCCATCTGGCAAACCCGGCAGCGGCCCTGCGGCAGGTGCTCGCCGCCCATGCGGTGCGGTCTTGCGACCATATCGTCGAGATCGGCGGCGCCGGCCTGCCGATCACCGGCTTCCTGACGCATCGCCCCGACAGCGTGACCGTGATCGACCCAAAAATCCCGGATTTTGCGGCCGAGCGGCTCAACGGCGCGCCTTGCCGCCTGCGCCACCGCGCCGCCAAGCTGCAGGAGATCACGCTCGCGCCGGCGCATCCTTATGCGCTCATCCTGCTGGGCCTGTCCCTCAAGCCGTTCGGACGGCAGGGCGCGATCCCATCGGAGCTGCTGGCGCTGGCCGCGTCCGCCGATGTTCTGGTGATCGATTACGCACTGGATCTGGAGCGGGCGCAGGGGCAGATCGGCGCACTCCTGGCGACCCGCCGCACGCCCCCGGCCATCGATCTTGAATTGACGATCAATGACGAGACCTTGCAGGCTGCGGGCTTCGACCGCCGGCGCTTCCTGGTTTTCGAGGCCGCACCGACAAGCGCCGTGACGGATTGAACTCCAGCTGCCGCGCCACAGGGCTTGGCTCTACCCCTGTGAGCGCGGCGGAGGCCTTTACGTTCCCGTCTCGTCAGGCGCCGCCGGCTTCTTCGGCGCTCTCCTGCGTGGCGTGGGCCGAGCGGCGGGCGGCGGCGGCTCGTCGGCAGGAACCGCCTTCCCGTTCTCCACGACCGCCAGAACATCCTCCTGCGGCGCCGCAACCAGGGTGACCCCGTCGGACCGCTCGACGACACCCGGATCGGTGTCATCAGCCGCGATCGATGCAGCGGGTGCGATCGGCTCCGGATCCGGGGCCGGCGCATCCGCGATCTCCGGCGCACTGGCGAAGCCAACAGCATTGAGCGGCTTCTCGCGCCCGCGGATCGTGATCTTCAGTGCCGTCGTCCCGCGATAGCTGCGGCCGCTCGCCCGGATCGTGTCCTCCGATACCAGGATATCCGCCAGCACGCGCCGCGTCGCCAGTTCGAGCTGCGCAGCCACCGCCACCGTGTTGCCGACGGTAATGTCGCGCCGGCCCAGGCTGTCGTTCTCGACCGCGCCGGTGATCGCCTGCCCGGTGTGGATGCCGATGCCGATGCGCAGCGGCAGCGGCAGCGCCGCGCCGAACTCGCGGTTCAGCGCCTCGACGGCGCGCACGATGTCGGCGGCGGCAGCGATCGCCGTCTGCGCGCTCTTGGCGGGCGTGCCTTCCAGCCCGAACACGGCCATGAAGCCGTCCCCGTAAAACGCGTCGATGCGGCCGCCATGGGCCGCGATCGCCTGCGCCATCTCGTCGAAGAAGCGGTTGAGCAGGCCGATCAGCTCCTGCGGCAGCTGCCGCTCCGACAAAGCCGAGAACGCCCGCAGATCCGCCACCACCACGGTCAGGCCGCGCTTGCCGACATTGGTGTCGGGTTCGAAATCGCCTGGCGTCGTCGCTTTCAGGCGCGATGCCAGCAGAATCTGCACCTGCAGATCGTCTTTCGGCCTGATCTGGCAGGCCAGGCGCACCCGCTCGGGGGCAGCGATCCGGCGCAGCAGCTTGGCCTCGTTGGGCCCCGGCCGTGGGAGATCATCGCCTCCGTCCAGCACCAGCACGCGACAGGTGGCGCAGCGCGCCCGCCCGCCGCACAGCGCCGCGTGGGGAATGCCGAAGCGTCGGAACATCTCCAGCACGGTCAGCCCCGGGGCAAGCTTGCGCACGCCATGGCCGACGAACCGCACCGTGATCTGCCGCGTCGTCCGGACCCGGATCTCGCGAAAGCCGACGAAGGCGACGAAACCGCCGACGAGTCCGTAGAACACCGTCTTCGCCCAGGTGACGTTCTGGTTGAACATGACGATCTGCGCGTCGGTCGCAACCTCCGGCGCCATCGCCATTTGGCCGGCCTCGCGCCCGCCGACGGCAAAGCCGATCAGCGACAGGATCGGGATCAGGATCGCAGCCAGCAGGAACGGGTCCCGCCAGCGCTGATAGGCATCACGCGCCCGCAGCGAAAAATGCAGGCCGATGATGCCATGGACCCAGACCAGCAGCAAAAGCAGCGACTGCGAATCGGCCAGACCCGGCCAGAGCCGGCGCAGGACGGCGCGATAGCTCTCGTCGAGATGGAAGAAGCTGCCCATCACCCGCGTCCCGACGATATGATCGATCAGGAACAGCGGGATCGCCAGGCCCAGCGCGATCTGCAGCATCTCGCGCGCCGGCATCTTGAAGGTGCGGCGCTGCGCCACGCGCACCAGGGCGAAGAACGGATGCACCACCAGAGACGCGTAGAGCAGCACCGTTCCGAACCAGGAGTGCCAGAGCCAGTAGCGCCACTCCTGCACCTGCTCCATCGCCTCGATGCCGACGATCCCCACGGCATGGTTGAGGAAATGGGTGGCCGAGAAGAACAGCAGCACCATGCCCGAAGCGAAGCGGATATCCCGGCTCCATGACGAGACCTGGCCCATCCCCGCGCCCATGCCGGGGGAGCGCACCGGGGCTGACTGCGGCAGGCTCATGCCGGCACCTGCATCATCAATGCACCTTCTCCCCATGGAGGGTATAATTCGCCAGCCGGTACAGTCGCGCCGCGAGATCGCGCGCCAGCGCCAGACTGAAGTCCGGAATCGTCTCGAGAAGTTCGAAGAACAAATCCTTCGGCAGACGCAACGCCGTCACGTCGGTTTTGGCCGTGACCGCGCCGACATAAGCCTGCCCCGACAGCAGCGGCACGTCGCCGATCAAGCTACCCGAATGGAGCGAAAGCCGCGCGCGTGTTCCGTCGGCGCCCTCATGCGAAATCTCCAGTGCGCCGTGAAGGATCACATAGACGCCCTCCGGCTTCTCACCCTCTGCGATGATCAGCGTGCCGGCGTCGAAATGCAGCTTCTCCCCCATCAGCGCCACCAGCTTCAGCCGCGGCACCGGCAGGGCCGCGAAGACCGGCAGCTGGCGCAGGCAGGACAGATCCGCTTCGAGTGTCATGGTCGCGCCTCCATCTGCTGGGTACCGCCCCGCTGCTGCGACGAGGCCAGGGCTGCGCGCCCTGCATCCTCCGTGTCACTATCGCTTTCGACAGCACCGGCCGGGCCGTCGAAGACGATCCGCAGCGGGACGCCGTCGATCAGACTAGCATCCTCGACAAGAAGAAACAGGGTCATGCCAGCGCAATGTTCTCGCAGCCTGGCGACGACCTGATCGGGTTCGGACGCCGTCGCCAGGAAGGCGCCGACATCCAGAACCGCGATCTGCGGCGCCTTGATCAGCGCCTGCGCCAGCGGCACGGCAAGCTTCAGCCGCGTCGGCAGGAAACGGCCCCTGATGCCGCAATCGGTGTCGAGGCCGATCCGGTAGAGATCGCCATCGAGCCCCGCACGGGCCAGGGCCTTGCGCACGATTTTCGCGACCTTCCGGCTTGCATCCGCCACGCCATAGCCGATGCGCCCGAACATCAGGTTGTCGCGCAGACTGGCGCCGAGCATGACCCGGCCAGGGTCGTAGAAGTCGACATCCTCGGCGGCATCGGCAGGCAGATGCGTTTTGAAGCTCGCGCGCGCCCGCAAGATGCGCTCGCGCAGACGCTCGTCGAGCAGATTGAGCCGGTGCTTGGGCTCGATATAACCGAGCGCCAGCGCGACCAGATCACGCTCGGCCACGGCTTCGAGCGGCACGCGCATGTCGTGCTTGGTCAGCAGCAGCGCCAGTTCGCCCAGGCGATCGAATTCCAGCCCGGACCCGAACGAGTAGCGCTCGAACAGGGCATGCCCGTGCGGCAGGCCCGAGAAGATTTCGGCGACCGTCGCCGCGATGCGCGATCCGACCTCGACCAGGGGGTCGATCAGGGATTCAGCCTTCAGGATCGCATGGGCATAGGGCTCGAACAGCAGCGTCTCATTGGCGAAGCGCGGCCCCATGCGGGCGCCGAAGATCAGGTTCTCGGCGATCGAGGCGTTGGCGTTGTAGCGTTCGGGATCGAAGGCTGTGATCAACCCCTCGAGCTTGCTGCGCGCAAGCTCCTCCGCCACCGCCGCGCGCGCATCGACGATCTGCGCCTTGGCCTCGACCCGCAAGGACGCCGTGACCTTGCCGTCGAGGCCGAGTTCGTAGACATCCTCCGCGCAGCCGAGAACGTCGAGGACGGCCCGGACACGCTCCGCCAGGGCGGCCTCGTCGGCCACGCCGGCGCCTTCGTAATCGGTCCAGTCCGACTCGAACGGCAAGGGCGTATTGCCCGAACGCACCGCCTCCAGGAAGCGCCGGTGCTGGTCTGACGACATCTTGCCTTCGGGCCGCCAATCGGGCCGGCGCCGCTTCAGGGGCAGCAGGATGTTTTCGCGGATCGTCCCGGCGATGATTTCCGTCTCGGTGCCGGCATAGCCGATCAGGTGGCTCGCCCGCTCGACGGACATGCGCGCCAGAGGCGCGCCGTCGATCAGGACACGGCCGGAATAGCTCATCGCCTGTCGGCCCAGGATGCGACCGAGCACATCGATGGCCCCACCGCGCGGCCCGATCACAGCCACGGTGCCGGGCCTGGGGATCTGCGCCGAAAGCGGCGTCAGCAGGGGTTGCCCCCGGTTGTCCAGCATCTGCACGCTCTCGAGCCTGATCGTGCCTTTCTCCCGCAGGCGCGCGACCCCATTGGCCTCGTCGATCTCGACCGTTTCGTCCCTGTTGAACTGGGCGATCACCTGCTCGTACTTGATGGTGACGTCGTTGCGCTGCTGGTCCCAGTCGATCAGCTCCTTCACCGGCGGCGGCAGGTCGCGATAGGCGGCGATGACGGCGACAAGCTGGCCGATATCCATCCGGCCCTGCAGCGCGAAGAAGCCGCCGATCGCGTAGAAGAAGAACGGCGTGATCTGGGCGAGCAGGTTGTTCAGGAACTTGACCGCGAATTTGCGCTTGAACAGCGCATAGCGGATGTCGAAAAGCCGGCCCAGGCGGCCCGCGATGTCGGACTGCACATAGGTGGTGGCGCCATGGCCCTGGATCGTCGGTCCGGCATCGACGATCTCGCCGATGCGGCCGGCGAGCTGACGCGAGGCGATCTGCCGCTCGCGGCCCAAACGAAGCTGCTCGCGCCGCAGGATCGGGATGATGATCGCCTGGGCCAGCACGATCGAGAGCGCGATCGAACCCAGCCAGACGCTCTGAACCATGATGAAGACGAGCGCGGTGAGGGCCTGCGTCAGCAGGAACACGGGCTGGATGAAGGCATCGCCGACGAAGCCGCCGATCGGCTCGACCTCGTCCTTGATCATGCTGGCGACCTCGGCCGGCTTGACCGCGCGGATGTCCTCCGGGCGGAAGCGCATGAGCAGGCTGAACAGATCATAGCGCATGCGTCTCAGCATGCGCTCGCCGAGAATCCCCTTGCGAACATTGATGACGTATTTGAACGCGCCGTTGATCAGCACGAGAAACAGGAAATAGCCGCTCAAGCCCAGCAGCAGGCCAAACTGGCCGACCTGAAAGCCGTCGAACAGCTTGACACTGGCGCCCCCGAGAAAGGACGGCAGCCCGATCGAAAACTCCAGCAACGTCGCGGTGGTCTTGCCGTCCCTGAACGCCCCGCCCTGGATGGCGTCGTTGACGATGCGCTTGGGCACGTCGAAAGAAGCCCAGTAGAACGGGATCGAGCCGAGAATGATCAGCAGGACGACGATCTGTTCGCTGCGGCTCTTCTCCCAGACATATCGGAAGAGATTGGTCTCCAAGGGAAATCCTCGCCGGCGCCAGCTCTGCGCGCCCGTCTCGCCCGCAGCGACCATATGTGTGCCAGCTTCGCGCAAACCGCAATGAGGCGCGCGGCAGCCGATCGCGGGACAAGGAAAGACCCCGGCGCCGCCAGCCTCGACCCAGGGTCGGTCCCAGGCGCCTGGAATGGCCCGCCCCTTTGACGAACCTTGCTCCCTGGCCGTGTTGCGACGATGTCATCTGCCCCGCTCATGGTCCGACGTACCGATGGCTGTGGTCAAAAGCCATTGGCAAGGTGGCACTTTCCACGTCTAGTGGCCTCGGGGCCATGTCACGGGCCAATGACTTAATTCCGCCGAAAGGGGCCGATGGATATTCTTCGGGTCAGCGATTTGCGCATCGGCTTCACGGTTCACGGGCTCGCTCGCGAAGTCGTGAAGGGTGTCAGCCTGCGCGTCCCGGCCGGCCGCACGGTTGCGCTCGTCGGCGAATCCGGATCCGGCAAATCGGTCATCTCGCAGGCCATCATGGGGTTGCTGCCGCGCGCCGGCGGCGTCACCGGTGGCGAAATCCTGTTTCGCGATCCGCTGGCGCCCGAAACCGCGATCGACATTGCGAGCCTTCCCGCCGAGGGCAAGGAGATCCGCGCGCTGCGGGGCGGGCGCATCGGCATGATCTTCCAGGAGCCGATGTCCTCGCTCTCGCCGGTCCACACCATCGGCAACCAGATCGAGGAAGCGCTGCTGCTGCACCGGCCGATGTCCAAGGCGCAAGCCCGCGGATTGATTGAGACCATGCTCGGCCGTGTCGGCTTCAAGGATCCGGTGCGCGCCTACGGGAACTATTCGTTCGAGCTCTCGGGCGGCCTGCGCCAGCGCGCCATGCTCGCCATGGCGCTGATCTGCCAGCCGGCCCTGCTGATCGCCGACGAGCCGACCACCGCGCTCGATGTCACCATCCAGGCCCAGGTGCTCGATCTGATGCGCGATCTCCAGGCCGAGATGGGCATGGCGATCCTGCTGATCACCCATGATCTCGGCGTCGTCGCCAACATGGCCGACGAGGTCGTGGTGATCTATCACGGCGAGATCATGGAAAGCGGCCCGGTCGAGGACATTTTCCGCCGCCCGCGCCACCCCTATCTCAAGGCCCTGCTCAAGGCCTCGCCGCATTTCGACATGGAAGACGGCGAGCGGCTGGTGGCGCTGCGCGAAGCCAGGCCGCGCCCGCCGGCCGCGCCACGCAGTGTCGCCCCGCCTCAGCCCGGCGTCGAAGCCGCGCCGCTGCTCGCGGTACGTGGCCTGCGCAAGGCCTACACCACCGGCTCGCGCAGCTTCTTCGGCAAGGGTACGCAGCAGACGGTGCTCGCGGTCGATGATGTCGGCTTCGACATCCAGCGCGGCGAATGCCTCGGGCTCGTCGGCGAAAGCGGCTGCGGCAAGACCACCGTCAGCAAGATCATCATGCGCGCCGTCACGCCCGATGCGGGCACGATCCGCTTCGACGATGGCAGCGAACAGGTCGACGTGCTGGGTCTCGAGGGCGAGGCGCTGCGCGCCTTCCGTCCGCGTGTCCAGATGATCTTCCAGGACCCGGTCTCGTCGTTGTCGCCGCGCATGACCGTGATGAACATCCTGCGCGAACCGCTCGTCATCCACGGCAAGGGCAGCGGCAGCGACCAGACGGAGCGGGTGAAGGCTTTGATGGAGGATGTCGGGCTCGATGTCCGCTTCCTCAACCGCTATCCGCATTCCTTCTCCGGCGGCCAGCGCCAGCGCATCGGCATCGCCCGCGCCCTCGCCCTCGACCCCGATCTGATCATCTGCGACGAGCCCGTCTCGGCGCTCGACGTCTCGGTCCAGGCGCAGATCCTCAACCTGCTCAAGGATCTCCAGGCCGAGCGCGGGCTGACCTTCCTGTTCATCTCCCACAATCTTGCCGTGGTGAATTACATGGCCGATCGCATCGCGGTGATGGCCAATGGCAAGATCGTCGAGATAGCGCCGCGCCACGCGCTGTTCTCGAAGCCGATGCACCCCTACACCCGGGCGCTGCTCAAATCGGTGCCCTTCGCCGATCTCGACCGCAAGCTCGACTTCAAGCTCGCAGCGCCGGGCGGCGCCTCCGACGCGACCCATTGGGCACCCGCCTTCAGGCGCGATCCCGATGGGCAGCCGCTGGCCCATCTGCCGCTGGGCGACGGGCATTTCGTTCTCGCCCGCCCGGGCGCCGACATCCGGGAGATGGCATGATCAGGGAGGTTGCGCGATGATCCGGCGACGCTCGTCTCGTCCGACCCGGCGCGATACCCTGCTGCTGGGGTCGGCCGCCCTCGCCTCGCTGGGCCTGCCGCGGCTCGCCCCAGCTGCCACCGCCCGGCCGACCGAATGGATCGACAGCCCCTTCTTCGCCTCGCAGGTTGCCGCGGGAACCCTGCCCGCGATCGCCCAGCGCCTTCCGTCATCGCCGCGCATCGTCGAGGTGTCGGGCGAGGACCGCCGGCCCGGCCGCCATGGCGGCACGATGCGCATGCTGATGGGCGACCAGCGCGACATCCGCATGATGACGCTCTACGGCTACACGCGGCTCGTCGGCTACGATACCAATCTCGACATCGTGCCCGACGTGCTCGAAAGCTACGAGGAACGCGACGGCCGCATCTTCACGCTGCGGCTGCGCCCCGGGCATCGCTGGTCGGACGGCTCGCCCTTTACGGCAGAAGATTTCCGCTACTGGTGGGAGCATGTCGCCAATAATCGGCGGCTGTCGCCGGGCGGGCCGCCCCAGGCCCTACTCGCGGGCGGCGAACCCCCGGTCTTCGAGGTGCTGAGCGAGACCGAGATCCGCTACAGCTGGGCCAAGCCCAACCCGATCTTCCTGCCCTCGCTCGCCGGCGCGCAGCCGACCTATATCTGCATGCCCTCGGGCTATCTGAAGCAGTTCCACATCGACCACGCCGATCCGGTGACGCTGCATTCGCGCGTCAAGCAGGCCCGCGTTCGCGACTGGGGCGCGCTGCATGAGCGGCTCTCGCGGATGTATCGCCCCGAAAATCCCGACCTGCCGACGCTTGATCCCTGGCGCAACATCACGCCGCTGCCGGCGGAACAGTTCACCTTCCAGCGCAATCCCTATTTCCACCGCGTCGATCAGAACGGGCGGCAACTGCCCTATGTCGACGAGACCACGCTGACCGTTGGCACCAGCTCGCTCGTGCCCGCCAAGGCCGCCGCCGGCGAAGCCGATCTCCAGGCGCGCTATCTGCGCTTCGACAACTACACCTTCCTGAAGGACGCCTCGAAGCGGATGAACTTCGACGTCCGGCTGTGGAAGCGGGCCGAGGGCTCGTATTTCGCGCTGATGCCGAACATGAACGCGATCGACCCCGTCTGGCGCGATCTCAACCGCGACCTGCGCTATCGCAAGGCCCTGTCGGTCGCGATCAACCGCAAGGACATCAACCAGGTCATCTTCTTCGGGTTGGCCAAGGAAAGCGGCAACACCGCCTTGCCCGAAAGCCCGCTCCACAACCCCGACTATGCCAGGATGTGGATGCAGTATGATCCAGCTCTCGCCGACAGGCTGCTCGACGAGGCCGGGCTGAGGAAGCGCGACAGCGACGGCGTGCGCCTGCTGCCGGACGGACGCCGGCTCGAATTCACCATCGAGACCGCCGGCGAGAGCACCGAGGAGACCGACATCCTCGACCTGATCAAGCAGGACTTCTACGCCGTCGGCATCAAGATCTATCCACGCTCGACCCAGCGCGACGTCTTCCGCCGCCGCATCGTGGCCGGCCAGACCGTCATGTCGGCCTGGGCGGGCATGGATAACGGCCTGGTCTCGGCGGATATGGAGCCCGAAGCCCTGGCCCCGACCAGTTCGGCCCAGTTCAACTGGCCGCGCTGGGGGCAGTTCCTGGAAACCGGTGGACGCGAGGGCGAGGAGCCTGACGTCGCCGAGGTTCGCGAACTGGTGGCGCTCTACAATGGCTGGCGAACCAGCGAGACCAGGGCTCAACGCCGGCAGATCTGGCAGCGCATGTTGGAGATCAATGCGCAGCAGCTGTTTGCGATCGGTGTCATCAACGGCACGCTGCAGCCGGTGGTGGTCTCGCGCGACCTGAAGAACGTGCCTCAGAAGGGCCTCTACAGCTTCGAACCGGGCGCCTTCTTCGGGCGATACATGCCCGACACTTTTTGGTTCGACACGGCCAAGACGGCCGGTCTCGACAAGCCCAAGAGCTGAACCGTGCTGCTGAAATACATCCTTAAGCGCATCCTGGTGATGATCCCGACGCTGCTGATCACCAGCGCGCTGATCTTCACGGTCATCAACCTTCCCGAGGGCGACTATTTCGAGACGCTGGCCGCCGAGATGCAGGCGCAGGGCGAGAAGGCCGACCTGTCGCGCATCGAATTCCTCAAGAAGGAGTACGGTTTCGACCGGCCCGTGCACGAGCGCTATTTCTGGTGGGTCACCGGATTGCTCCAGGGCGACATGGGCTACTCCTTTGAATATCAGCGCCCGGTGCGGGAGATCGTCGGCGATCGCCTGATGCTGACCATGATCGTCTCCTTCTTCACGATCATCTTCACCTGGGTCGTCGCCTTCCCGATCGGCATCTATTCGGCAACGCATCAGTATAGCTGGGGCGATTACGGCCTGACCTTCGTCGGGCTGATCGGGCTTGCCGTGCCGCATTTCCTGCTGGCGCTCGTCTTCATGTACACAGCCAATGTCTGGTTCGGCACCTCGATCGGCGGGCTCGTCGATCCGCAATATCTCAACCAGCCGATGAGCTGGGCCAAGGCGATGTCCGTGCTGGAGCATCTCTGGATTCCGGTGATCATCATCGGCGCCGGCGGCACGGCCGGCATGATCCGCTCCGTGCGCGCCAACCTGCTCGACGAGCTCCAGAAGCAGTATTACGTTACCGCCCGCGCCAAGGGCCTCCCCCCCGGCAAGGCGCTGCGCAAATACCCGCTGCGCATGTCGCTGAATTTCTTTGTCTCGGACATCGGCGACATCCTGCCCTCGATCGTCTCGGGCGCCGAGATCGTCGCGATCGTGCTCTCGCTGCAGACGACCGGCCCACTCCTGATCCGCGCCTTGCAGAGCCAGGACATGTATCTCGCCGGTTCATTCCTGATGTTTTTGTCCTTCCTGACCGTGATCGGTGTGCTGATCTCCGACATTGCGCTTGCGATTCTCGATCCGCGCATCCGCCTGCAGGGGGCGGCGACCAAGTGAGCGACACCGCACAAATGGGCCGGGCCTCGACCCCAACGCTGCCGCCCGAAGGCGCACCGCTGCCGCATACGGCATCGACCGCACCCTTCGAGCCCAACGCCGTCGAGGTGATGACGCCCGAGCAGGAGCGGGTCTATCTCGCCTCGCAATGGCAGCTGATGTGGTGGAAATTCCGTCGCCACAAGCTGGCGGTGATCTCCGGCGTCGTCATCCTGGTGATCTACGCTTGTGCCGCCTTCGCCGAGTTCCTGGCCCCCTATCACTACACCACGCGCAACACCGATTTCATCCGGGCGCCGCGGCAGGAGGTTCATCTCTTCCATGAAGGGCGCCTGATCGGACCCTTCGTTTACCCTTACGTCCAGCGCCTCAACATGGAGAATCTGAAGCGCGAATACGATGTCGACCGCAGCCGTCCGCAGCCGCTGCGCTTCTTCTGCCAGGGCGACGATTACCTGTTCTGGGGTCTGATCCCCGGCAACCGCCGTCTCGTCTGCGCGCCGGAGGGGGGCACGCTGTTCCTGCTCGGCTCGGACCGGCTCGGCCGCGACATGCTCTCGCGCATTCTCTATGGCGGCCGCATCTCGCTCTCGATCGGCCTGCTCGGCGTCTTCGTCTCCTTCGTGCTCGGCGTCATCATCGGCGGCATTGCCGGCTATTACGGCGGCAAGGTCGATCTCGTCGTCCAGCGCCTGATCGAGATCGTGCAGTCGCTGCCGCATATCCCGCTGTGGCTGGCGCTGGCGGCGATCATGCCGCCCTCCTGGAGCCCGATCCTGGTTTATTTCGGCATCACCGTGATCCTCGGCCTGATGGACTGGACCGGGCTGGCGCGCGCCGTGCGCTCGAAGCTTCTGTCGCTGCGCGAGGAGGATTACGTCGTCGCCGCGCAGCTGATGGGCGCCAAACCCGCCCGCATCATCGGCCTGCATCTGGTGCCGGGCTTCATGAGCCATCTCATCGCCTCGGCGACGATCACGATCCCGAAGACCATCCTCGGCGAAACCGCGCTGAGCTTCCTGGGCCTGGGCCTGCGCCCGCCGATCACCAGCTGGGGCGTGATGCTCAACGAGGCCCAGAACATCAACGTGGTGGCGTTGTATCCCTGGTTGCTCTATCCGGTCGTGCCGGTGATCCTGATCATCCTGGCCTTCAACTTCCTCGGCGACGGCCTGCGCGACGCGGCCGATCCGTATCGCTGAGGGCACGGCGTTTCCTTCGAGCCCGAGCACCGGTGCGCATCGCCTTCCACACGCCGCTCAATGCCTATGGTGACGGCCGCATCTCGGGCGACCGTCGCATGGCGCGCCAGCTCGTCGCCGTACTCACAGGGTTGGGCCATAGCGTCGAGCCGGTGCTGGCGGCGCGCGACTTCATGGCGAGTTCCGATGCTGAAAGGCTCGCCCGCCACCAGCATGAGGCGGCCGCCCGCATCGAGAGCCTGCGGGCGCGCTGGCGCGAAGGCGAGCCTCCGCCCGAGCTCTGGTTTACCTATCACAACTATTACAAGGCCCCCGATCTGCTCGGGCCGGCCGTCACCGCCCATCTGCGCATCCCCTATGTCGTGGCCGAGGCCAGCGATGCCCAGCGGCGCGCCAGCGGCGATTGGGCTGCCCATACCCATATCGTGCGTGCCGGACTGGCAGCCGCCGACCTGCATCTGTATTTCACCGATCGCGACAGGCAGGGTCTCGAACCTTGGCGCAGCGCCCAGACCGCGCTGATGGAATTGCCGCCCTTCATCGCCTTCCAGGACGAGCCTCCCGCACGGGCGAGCCCGGCGCCGGTGCCGCGCCTCGTCACGGTCGCGATGATGCGTGAGGGCACCAAGGAAAACAGCTACCGGGTTCTCGCCCGCCTGCTCGCCGCCCTGACGGATCGAGCCTGGACGCTGACCATCATCGGTGACGGCCGCAAGCGTGGCGATATCGAGCAGGCCTTCGCTGATCTGCCGGAGGGGCGGGTCGCCTGGCGCGGCGCCATTCCGCATGATCGCGTCGTCGCCGAATTGGCGGCCCATGACATCTTCGTCTGGCCCGGCGTCCGCGAGGCCTATGGGCTGGTCTATCTCGAGGCGCAGGCCGTCGGCCTGCCGATCGTGGCCTTCGACAGCGGTGGCGTCTCCGCCACCGTTTGCGACGGGACGACCGCCCTGCTCGCCGCTGAGGGCGACGAACCCGGCTTTGGCCGCGCCCTGCGGCGCCTGCTCGACGACCCTGCACTGCGCATGACGATGGGCAAGGCCGCGCGCAGCTTCGCCCTGACCGAGCGCAACCCCGCGCGGGCGTCCGTCATTCTCGAACGGGCTCTGGCAGTCGCGGCCGCCAACCGCCGGGCACGGGAAGCCGTTGGCCAAAGCGAGCAGACCTCATGACCGGTGCGACGCAGGACAACTGGCATCCGCTGTTCGCCGAACTGGACCGCTGGAGCGCGGCCGGCCGCAGGATCCGGCTCTGGTTGCGCGACGACGACGCGATCGCGCCCAGCCCCTCGCTGGACTGCTTGGCCGCGCTCGGCGAACGCTTTGAGCTTCCCGTCCTGCTCGCCGTCATCCCGATGCTGGCGGAACCCGCCCTCGCGCGCGCCCTCGAGACGATGCCGGCGCTGCTGCCCTGTCAGCATGGCTGCTGGCACCGCAATCTTGCCCCTGATGGCGCCAAGAAGTCCGAGTTTGGGCGGCAGCGTTCGGCCGGCGCGATTTCAGGCGAAATTGGCGAAGCCCGTAGCCGGCTCGACGATCTGTTCGGGCCGGCGCTCCTGCCGGTCTTCGTCCCACCCTGGAACCGGATCGATCCCGCCCGGGCCGCGCTGCTGCCGGCTTTGGGGTTCAGCGGACTTTCCTGCTTTCGCGGCTTTGGCCTTGGGCCGGCAGGCGGCCCCCGTCTCGCCAACACCGATCTCGACATCATGGACTGGGGCGGCGGCCGGGTCGGGCGTTCTCCGGCGGAGTTGATCGCGGAAACGTGCCGGCTGCTGGCTGCCCACCGGGATGACACGGAGGGCGAGGTGACGTTCGGCGTTCTGCTCCATCATCTCGACCATGATGCGACAGCCTGGGCATTCCTGGAAGCCTTCCTTGCCTTAACCCTAGGCCATCCCGCCATCGTGGCGACCGATCCGCGCAAACTCTTTGGGATCGGCATTCCCTCACGGCAAGACGCCGGTTAAATGGACGGAACCCGATCCCATCAAAGACGTTGAGCGCGTATGAAAAAACTGATCGCCGCCTGTCTCGCCACCCTCACCCTCGCCGCCTGCAGCGCGCCCCCCAGGCCGCAACTGGAGGGCATGCCGAGCGCCACACCGGCCAAACGCATCAGCATCGTCGGCAGCGAGGTGGTCCTGCCCGACGGATCGCGCGCACCGATGGATGCGACAGGCGGGTTCCTGCTTCCCAATGGCGAGCGGGTCCTGCGCGATGCACGCGGCGCGCTGGTTCTGCCGAACGGCAACCGTTGCGTGCCAGACGGCGCGGGATACATCTGCCCGTAACGACCGTCGCAGGGCGGGATGATTCTCGCCGCATGACCGGGCTTGGATCGCCTTCGGCGCCACGCTATAAGCGGCCGGCGTATTCTCAGGTGCGTTCGTCCTCGCTCGAGGTCGTGTAATCTATCTGCGGGGGGCGACGCGGATATGCCTTTCAATGTCGTCGATCTTTCGGGCACCGAGCGCGCGCCGCGCAGTCCCCATGCGCCACGCGTCCTGATCTACAGCCACGACACGTTCGGCCTCGGCCATATTCGCCGCTGCCGGGCGATCGCCAATTCGCTCGTCGCCAGCTATCCCCACATCTCGGTGATCATCGTCTCGGGCTCGTCGGTGATTTCGAGCTTTCAGTTCGGGGATGGTGTCGATTACGTCCGCATTCCGGGCATCGAGAAGCAGAGTGACGGCCGCTATGGGCCTCATCATCTCAATCTCGACCTGAACGACACGATCCGGCTGCGCACCGACATCATCAAGCAGGTCGTGCTCTCCTTCGATCCCGATGTCGTCATCGTCGACAAGGAGCCGATCGGCCTGCGCGGCGAACTGGTACCGGCGCTCGACATTCTGCGCCGCCGCGGCGCGCGGATCGTTCTGGGCTTGCGTGACGTTCTCGACGAGCCCGCCAAACTGCTTGAGGAATGGCGCCAGAGCGGGGCTCTCGAGGCGCTCGACCAGATCTATGACGACATCTTCGTCTACGGCCTCGAGGGCATCTACCAGCCGCTGGCCGGCCTGCCTAACCAGCATCTCTTTGCCCACAAGATCCGTTATACCGGTTACCTGAAGCGCGCCGTGCCGAGCCCGATCCCGCCCAACCGCTATCCGCGCATCACCAAGGGGCCCTTTATCCTGGTGACCCCGGGTGGCGGCGGCGATGGCGCCGGCGTCATCGACTGGGTCATTTCCGCCTATGAGGCCGATCCGACCATCGCCTTGCCGGCGCTGATTGTGTTCGGCCCCTTCATGTCGCGTGAGCGCCGGAAGGACTTTGCCGAGCGCATCGCCAAGAACCCCAAGCTGGAAGGGCTGGGCTTCGAGCCACGCCTCGAATTGCTGATGAACCGCGCTCACTGCGTCGTGGCGATGGGCGGCTACAACACCTTCTGCGAGGTGCTGTCCTTCGACAAGCCCGCGCTGATCGTGCCGCGCGTCAAGCCGCGGCTCGAACAGGCGATCCGCGCCGAGCGGGCCGACGAACTCAAGCTGATCGATGTGCTCCACGATCCGTCCGAGAATGGCGACGGCGAGCGCGACCCGTTCGTCATGGCTGCAGCGCTGCATGCGCTGCCGCGACGCCTGCCGCCATCGCAAGCCTTCGTGCCGAGCCTGCTCGACGGTCTGCCTGCCATCAGCCGGGCTCTTGCCGACGACCTGTCCATGCCGATCCGGAGTCGTCTGCTCGCGCAGAACGCGGCTTTGACCAGCTAGCCCGCCCCGCCACGCGCGATGCGGCTCGGCTCATCAAAGCCGCCGATCGGCACAAATACCTCCTGCGGCCTTGCGTCACTGGCCTGCCCCTGCGCTGGCAAAGCGCGCAGCGGCACTTTATGGGATGAGCATGACATTGACCGGTTCACTCGTCCCCGTCGCCGTCGGCGCGGTCGCCGTCGTTCTTTTGCTGGGCCTGGCCAATATGCTGCGCGGCGGCAGCGCGGGGACGTCCCAGAAACTGATGCGCCTGCGGGTGATCCTGCAATTCGTGGCGATCCTGGTGATCCTGTTTGTGATGTGGTGGCGCAGCGCCTGAGCCCTGCGCCATCGGTCTGAACCGGGCGCCGCCGGGCAGACGCGCCCACGCCAGAACAAGTCGTTGATTTCAAACAATAAATCGCAACGACCCCGACGATGAACGGGGCTTTGCCCCAGTGCGGCCATAATCCGGTCACGAGTCTTTGCGATCTGCTAACGCTCATCTTGCCGACAAGAAGAACAGATTGCTCATGGTTCGCGTCGCGTTGCTGCTCCTCGCCGGTCTCCTGACAAGCTGGCCTCCGGCGGCACAGGCGCAGGGTCTCCCGGCCGGAGTCTCAAGCTATGCCCCGGCAAGCGAACCCTCACCAACCCTGTCCTGGGAAGCGCGCGTGGGCACTGCCGTCGCCAATCCAGGCGGCCGCGAGAGCGGCCTTCTCAATTTCAGCGGCGAGATCGCGACACCACGGCCCTTCACCCTGGCCGACCGTTTCGCCAATGCCATCGTCCCACGCTTCCATCTCGGCGCCAGCGCCAATTTCAACGGCACGCGCTATGCCTATGCCGGCGCGACCTGGACGGTGGATCTGAGCAAGACCGTCTTCGTCGAGGCCAGCCTCGGCGCTGCCGTCAACGACGGCAAGACCGGCGCCGTGATACCGCAGGATCGGCTCAATCTCGGCTGCAACACGGGCACGCGCGAGGCTGCCGCGCTTGGCGTGCGCCTCAATGATCGCTGGAGCCTGGTGGCGACGCTCGAGCATTTCAGCACAGCCGGCTGCTCGGACCGCAACCAGCCGCGCGGCCCTGCCAATGTCGGGGCCCGACTCGGTTACACGTTCTGACGCCGACACGGCTGGCACAAAGCAAGCCTGCGCTCACGGGACGCCTTCCGTTCGGCAGGCGCCGCGCTATAAGGCGGTCATGGTCAAGCTCAACAAAATCTACACCCGCACCGGCGACGACGGCACCACCGGCCTCGCGGCAGGGCCTCGGCGCGCGAAATACGATCTGCGCGTCGCCACCTACGGCACCATCGACGAGACCAATGCCTGCATCGGCATCGCGCGGCTGCATGCCGCCATCGAGGACCCCACACTTGACACGATGCTCGGGCTGATCAGCAACGATCTGTTCGATCTCGGCGCCGACCTGTCGACCCCCGATACGGGTGAGCCGCCGGCCTATGAGCCGCTGCGCATCGTCGAGGCTCAGGTGGAGCGGATCGAAGCCGACATTGATCGGCTGAACGCCGATCTCGCGCCGTTGCGCTCCTTCGTGCTGCCGGGCGGGACGCCGGCTGCCACGCATCTGCATCTGGCGCGGACGGTCAGCCGCCGTGCGGAGCGGATGATGACCGAACTGGCCCAGACGCCCGGCGAAATCGTCGGCACGCCGGCGCTGCACTATGTCAACCGCCTCTCCGATTTCCTGTTCGTCGCGTCGCGCTATCTGAATGCCAGGGCTGGGGGCGATGTGCTCTGGGTGCCGGGCCAGAATCGCTAGGTCACGGCGTGTTCATTCCCCTGCATGACGGCGTCCCCTTGCGCTTCCTGCGCAAGCCCTTCGTCACGCACGGGCTGATCGCGCTCTGCGTCGCCGTCTACCTGCTGTTGACCCTGCGCCAGAGCGAAACGGGCCAGATCGCCGTCGCCGCGGGCTTTGGCCTGATTCCGTCGGTGCTGTTTGGCACGGCGCAACTTCCCACCGACTTGTTGCAGCTGCCATCCTGGTTGACCCTTGCGAGCAGCGTCCTCCTGCATCTCGGCTTCGCGCATCTGGCTGGCAACATGCTGTTCCTCTGGGTCTTCGGCGACAATGTCGAGGACGCGATGGGGCATTCGCGTTTCCTCGCGTTTTTCTGTCTGTGCGGGATCGGCGGAAGCCTGACGCATGCCTGGGTGAACCCGGCTTCCGACCAGCCCCTGATCGGCGCCTCCGGCGCCATCTCGGGCGTCATCGCCGCCTATCTGATGCTCTATCCGCGCATCCGGATCTGGGGCCTCGCCTTCAACTGGATTCCGCTGCGCATCACCGCGCTCTATGCGATCGCGGCCTGGATCCTGTTCCAGCTGGCCCAGGCGTTCATCGATCCTCAGGGCCATGTCGGCTGGTGGGCCCATCTCGGCGGGCTTGGCATGGGGGCGGCTCTGACACCTTTGTTCATCCACGGCCGTGTCGCGCTGTTTGGGCGCGTTGTCCGGAGTTGAAGGCGCGGTTTGGCCCCGCGCATGGGCAATTGGCGGCGTTGACAAGCGCAAACGGCCGTCGCTACGGTCCCTTCGCATTCCATCCGGGCGCCGCAATGCCGCGATCCCGCCCTCGGTAGCGCCGCGGCCAAGGGTGTGGCCAAGCGGCGGTTGAGTCAGCCTCTTTTTCTGAACGGTGATGATGACGATGAAGATCCTTGTGCCCGTGAAGCGGGTTGTCGATTACAACGTCAAGATCCGCGTCAAGGCGGACGGTTCGGGCGTCGAGCTCGCCAACGTCAAGATGTCGATGAACCCCTTCGACGAGATCGCCGTCGAAGAGGCCCTGCGTCTCCGCGAAGCCGGCAAGGCGACCGAGGTCGTCGTGGTCTCGATTGGCCCGGCGCAGGCCGCCGAGACGATCCGCACGGGCCTGGCCATGGGCGCCGACCGCGGCATCCTGGTCAAGGTCGAGGGTCAAGTCGAGCCGCTCGCCGTTGCCAAGCTGCTGCAGAAGGTCGTCGAGCAGGAAAGCCCGCAGCTCGTCATCCTCGGCAAGCAGGCGATCGACGATGATTCCAACCAGACCGGCCAGATGTTGGCCGCGCTTTTGGGCTGGCCTCAGGGCACCTTCGCCTCGAAGGTCGTGGCCGGCGACGGCGAGATCGACGTCACCCGCGAGGTCGATGGCGGCCTGCAGACGGTCGGCCTGAAGCTGCCCGCAATCGTCACCACCGATCTTCGCCTGAACGAGCCGCGCTATGCCTCGCTGCCCAACATCATGAAGGCCAAGAAGAAGCCGCTCGACGAGACCTCGGCCGACGCGCTCGGCGTCGATGTCGCGCCGCGCCTCAAGGTGCTCAAGACCGTCGAGCCCGCAGGGCGCTCGGCCGGCATCAAGGTCGGCTCCGCCGCAGAGTTGGTGTCCAAGCTCAAGAACGAAGCCGGAGTTCTCTGAATCATGACGACGCTGCTTCTCGCCAAGCACGACAATGCCAGCCTCAACGAGGCCACCCGCAAGGCCCTGACCGCCGCAACCCAGCTCGGCGCGCCCGTGCATGTCCTCGTCGCCGGTCACAACGCCAAGGCGGTGGCCGATGCCGCCGCCAAACTCGACGGCGTCGAGAAGGTTCTGCTCGCCGATGATGCGGCCTATGAGCATCGCCTGGCCGAGCCACTGGCCGCGCTGATCGTCTCGCTGGCCGGCGCCTATGACGCGATCGTGGCGCCCGGCACCACCACCGGCAAGAACGTGATGCCGCGTGTCGCCGCCCTGCTCGACGTGATGCAGGTCTCCGAGATCACCAAGGTCGTCTCGCCCGATACCTTCGAGCGGCCGATCTATGCCGGCAACGCCATCCAGACCGTTCAGGCGACCGACGCCAAGAAGGTCATCACCGTGCGCGGCGCCTCGTTCCAGGCGACAGCCGACGGCAGCGCCACCGCCCCTGTCGAAGCGGTCGCAACCGCCGGCCATGACGGCCTGTCGAGCTTCAAGGGCGAGGAGGTCGCCAAATCAGATCGTCCGGAGCTCGCCTCGGCCAAGATCATCATCTCCGGTGGCCGCGCGCTCGCCTCGTCGGAAAACTTCACCAAGGTCATTGAGCCCGTGGCCGACAAGCTCGGGGCCGCGATGGGCGCCTCGCGCGCCGCCGTCGATGCCGGTTACGCCCCCAATGACTGGCAGGTCGGTCAGACCGGCAAGGTCGTGGCGCCGGACCTTTACATCGCGGTCGGTATCTCCGGCGCGATCCAGCATCTTGCCGGCATGAAGGATAGCAAGGTCATCGTCGCGATCAACAAGGACGAAGAGGCGCCGATCTTCCAGGTCGCCGATTACGGCCTCGTCGGCGATCTCTTCACCATCCTGCCCGAACTCGACGCCGAACTCGCCAAGATCGGCAAGTAAAGCTTGGTGCGCTCCCCGCGTCCCGCTGATATATGAAGGGGCTGCCGTTCGCGGCAGCCCGTATCCGCTTCCGAGAATGGGGGCGGTGACACCGGAGATGGAACAGACCATGTCGGCTCAGGCGATCAGGACGATCGGCATTATCGGCGCGGGCCAGATGGGCAATGGCATCGCCCATGTGGCGGCGGTGGCCGGCTTCGAGGTCCGGCTGCATGACCTCGCCGAGGAGCGAATCAAGGCGGCTCTGGCGACGATCGACGGCAACATGGCCCGCCAGGTTGCCAAGGGCGCGATCGGCGACGAGATCCGTCGCGATGCCATGGCCAAGATCGTCGCGGCCCCGGGGCTGGAGGGCCTCGCCGATTGCGACCTCGTCATCGAAGCGGCGACCGAGAGCGAGGAAACCAAGCGCAAGATCTTCACCGCCGTCTGCCAGCACATCAAGCCCGAGACGATGCTGGCCTCGAACACCTCCTCGATCTCGATCACCCGGCTGGCCGCGGCCACCGACCGGCCCGAGCGCTTCATCGGCATCCATTTCATGAACCCCGTGCCGCTGATGCAGCTCGTCGAGCTGATCCGCGGCATCGCCACCGACGACCAGACCTTCGAGCTCGCCAAGGAGTTCGTCGGCAAGCTGCACAAGACCGTCTCGGTCTCGGAGGATTTTCCGGCCTTCATCGTCAACCGCATCCTGCTGCCGATGATCAACGAGGCGGTCTACACGCTCTATGAGGGCGTCGGCTCGGTCGAGGCGATCGACACCGCGATGAAGCTCGGCGCCAACCACCCCATGGGCCCGCTCCAGCTTGCCGACTTCATCGGGCTGGATACCTGCCTTTCGGTGATGCAGGTGCTGCATGACGGCCTGGCCGACTCCAAATACCGCCCCTGCCCGCTGCTGGTGAAATATGTCGAGGCCGGCTGGCTCGGCCGCAAGACAAAGCGCGGCTTCTACGATTATCGCGGCGAAAAGCCGGTCCCGACGCGCTGAATTCGGAGCAGGTTCTCCTTCTCGCAGAACGCGCCGTCATCCCGGGCGAAGCGAAGCGGAGACCCGGGATCCATTCCTGAACCTCTCCGAGCTGCGTTCCGGAATGGATCCCGGATCGGCGCGGCTGCGCCGCTTTTCCGGGATGACAGCGTGGTTTGTCGTCGCGCGGCGTTGGCCGCGCCATATCCCGACGGCTCAATCGCCGCACCCCTTCACATTCCTGTCGTCCCGCGCTTACATTGATGGTGCGCGGGTTGAGTCCCGCTCGATGAAGCGGAGGTGCGGCGGGTTTGACGGCGCATGTGATGCATCCGATGGCCTCCCCGGACAGTTGTCCGGCGCTGGTCCTTAATGCCGATTTTCGGCCCCTGAGCTATTATCCCCTCTCCTTGTGGAGTTGGCAGGATGCGATCAAGGCGGTCTTCATGGACCGCGTGAACATCGTCTCCGAATACGACACGGTTGTCCGCAGTCCGAGCTTTGACATGCGGCTGCCCTCGGTGGTTTCGCTGAAGACCTATATCAAGCCTTCGCGCACGCCGGCCTTCACCCGCTTCAACGTCTTCCTGCGCGACCGCTTCTCCTGCCAGTATTGCGGCACGCGCGACGATCTGACCTTCGACCATGTCATCCCGCGCTCGAAGGGCGGCCTGACGACCTGGGAGAACGTCGTCGCGGCCTGCTCGCCCTGCAATCTGCGCAAGGGCGACAAGATGCCGGCGACCGTCGAGATGTTCCCGATGCAGAAGGCCTACGCGCCGACGGTCAACGACCTGCACCGCAACGGCAAGCTTTTCCCGCCGAACTATCTGCATGAGAGCTGGCTGGACTATCTCTACTGGGATTCCGAACTGGAGCCGTGAGGCTTCGCGATCAATGCGTGCGCGGCCGCCGGCCGAGACCCAGCAGCGCCAGGCCCAGCAGCGCCAGAGACGCCAGCGCGTTCCAGCCGGCGAGCGACAATCCCAGCAGGCGCCACGCCGCTTCCGAACAGGCGACGACGCGCGTGGTCTGAAGCTGCTTCATGAAGTCCTGCACGCCCGCCGCCACCGGTGCAGCCGCGCCGCCGCAATCATTGGGTCCGGCAAACCAGCCCCATTCGACACCTGAATGGTAGACGCCGAGCCCGGTGCTCCAGGCCATCAGCAGGGCGAGCCCGAGCAGCACGAGCGTCTGCAGCAGCGCCGACCGCGCCAGAAAGAAACCGGCCGCCGCCAGCCCGATCGCGGCATAATGCGGCAGGCGCTGCTCGAGGCAGAGCTTGCAGGGCCGCAATCCCCAGACGAGCTCGAAGAACCAGGCCCCGGCGATCAGCGCCAGACAGCAAAGCCCCACAAGAAGGATCAGGCGCGACCGCGGGTCTGACAGAGTTGGCACGATTGTGGGGGAGACTGTCATCAAGGGGTGCTCGCGGGGGACGACCGGCGCGAGGCTGCAACCGGCTTGCGGCCGAAATACAGCATGATTGACGTTGCTGCAGCACCCATACTCGGTTTGTGAGACGAAGCGCCGAAATGGCCCGCTCGATCGCCCTGCCCCTCGCGCGGAGACAGCGCTCGCGACAGACAACAGATTGACCCGCCGCAGTCGATCGCTATAGTCCGGCCCGCCCGTAAGGGGCCCCTGTGGCGGAATTGGTAGACGCGCTCGACTCAAAATCGAGTTCCGCAAGGAGTGCTGGTTCGATTCCGGCCAGGGGCACCATCCTTCTCGCTCAGGCGATGCGACCGATCAGGCCGCCTCTCAGCCCCAGCCTTCGCCGTCTTCATCCTCGTCGTGACGGGCTTCCCATTTCTCGATCGCGTCGACGAGACCGAACAATTCGGCTTCCTCCGGCGAACCGGGAGCCGGCGTTCCCAGTTCCGCGACGCGTTCGACGGCGCGCTGGTAATCGTCCGGACAGCGGACAATCGCCTTCTTGACCTCGATCATCCGCCGTCCTCCTGCTCCAGCGCGGGATGGTTGCGTGTTTCGTAGGCGAGCATCGCAGCGCTGATCGCGAGAAATTCATCCTCGTCGGGCCCATCGACGGGATTGTCGCCGAGAGCGCCCAATCGGGTGATCGCGGCGTCGTAATCGTCGCTGGTCTCGATGGTCATGATGTTGGGCTCGGCTGCGTTTGTCACGGGACCCCAACGGATGACGCCAGAATTCGTTCCGCGCGGGCGATCTCGCAGCCTGTGTCGCCGGCCTGGTCAGCGCATCAGCCCTGCCGCCTTCAGCGCATCCTCGATGATCTTGCCCGGACCTGACGCGGCCGCCTTCCCCGGTTTCAGCCGTTTCGGCAGAAGATCGAGCAGCGAACTCGGCGTCGGGGCCTTCGCCGCGGCTGCGGGCCTGCGTGGCTCGGCAGCGGTGACCTCGACCGGCTCGGCGATCTGCCAGAATGCCGCGATGTGGCGCGTTGAGGAGATGCCCGCGTCGAGCATGAAGGCTCCCGAAACGCCGATGCCGTCGGCGCCGTCGAGCGGTGTGCCATGGCCGGCCCGTTCGATCGCGAAGGCCTCGACCTTGGCAACGCCCTTGCGGTCGCGCCAGATGCGCCGGTCATGGCCGCTCACCTGGAGCGTCTCCGACGGCGCGGCATCCAACCCGTGAACCCCGAGCCATTGCGAGACGATCGCCTCGCCATTGGTGGGGACGACAGTGTGGTCCTGCAGACCGTGCCAGACGGAGATCGTCGGCCATTCTCCCCGATGGGACGAGGCGCCCTTGACCGCGCCAACCAGTGCCGCTTCGGACGGCAGCCCCTGCCCGCGCATGCGCTGCAGCGCTTCGGGCACGGTCGCGGCGCAGCCGAAGGGCAGCCCCGCCAGGATCGCCCCGCTCGCGAAAACCTCCGGGTAGCTCGCCAGCATGGCCACCGCCATCGCGCCGCCGGCCGACAATCCGGTGATGAAGACCCGCCGCCGATCGAGCGCATGGGCATCGACAAGGGCCGCGATCATCTGCGCGATCGAGGCGGCCTCGCCGCCATCGCGGCCGATATCGTTGGGCAGAAACCAGTTGAAGCAGAGATTGGGATTGTTTTCCCGCTGCTGTTCGGGAAACAGAAGCGCAAAGCCATGCCGGTCGGCGAGCTGCGACCAGCCGGAACCATGGTCGTAATCGGCCGCGCTCTGCGTGCAGCCATGCAGCACGACGACCAGCGGCGCGTTTCGCGGCAGCACATCGGGCAGATAGGCATGCGCCCTGAGCGCGCCGGGGTTCGATCCGAAAGATGTGACTTCGGACAGGCGGGAGGGGGCGGAAGCAGCCCGTCCCATGCCGCGCGTGGCGGCCAGGCGGGCGATCGTCTCGGACAAACTGGGCATGATGCGCTCCTGCGCTGGCCAGCCCATGATGGCACCGACACATCCCTTGAACGTTGTCATAACCGATTTTGTTGCGATGCAACATCATGCCGAGCGCAATATGTCGCCGGTGCCTGATCAGACGCGAAGGCATTGCAATGCCCCTGGCCGATCGTGGAAGCTGGCTTGAACCGTCGCGCGCTGTCCAAACGCCAACCCCGAGGCCGTCTTGCGTATCCTGATGATCAATCCGAACACGACGGGGGAGGTCACCGCCCTGATGGCGCGGGTGCTGGAGCCGCAGCTGCCGACAGGCGTCACGCTGATTCCCGTCACCGGGCGCTTCGGCGCACGCTATATCGCCAGCCGGGCGGCTGCGGCCATCGCCGGCCATGCCGCGATCGACGCCTATGCGGAATATGGGCAGGGCTGCGACGCCGTCTATCTGGCCTGTTTCGGCGATCCGGGCCTGCTGGCGCTGAAGGAGCTGGCGCGCATTCCCGTCATCGGCATGGCGGAGGCGAGCTGCCATGCCGCGGCGGCACGGACGGACCGCTTTTCGATCGTCACCGGTGGCGAGCGCTGGGGGCCGATGCTGCGGGAGTTCGTGACGACACTGGGCCTCGGCGAGCGGCTTGCCGGGATCGAGACCGTGGCACCGACCGGGGCCGAGATCGCCCGCGACCCCGACGCCGCCATCGCCCTGCTGACGCAAGCCTGCCGGCAGGCGGCACAACGCGACGGCGTCGGCGCGATCATTCTCGGCGGGGCAGGGCTGGCGGGGCTGGCCGCCCGCATCCAGCCCCATCTCGAGATCCCCGTGATCTGTTCGGTGGAGGCCGGACTGCAGGCTGTGCTGGCGGCGCTGCGCGATCCGCCCACCAAGCCCGCCAAAGGCGATCTCGCCTTGCCGGCGCCGATCGCCAGCGTTGGTCTTGGCGAGAGCCTGGCCGCGTTGCTGGCCCGTCCCTGAGGACGGGCCTTCCACGCAAAGCTCTGCTCAGCCCTTCGTGGCGAGCGAGATGCCGTTCTGCGAGGCGACCCAGTCCGACAGCATCGGCACGTAATCGTCGCCCTTGCCGGCCGCCACCGCGGTGGCGAAGCTGTTCTTCACCGCGTTCCCGATCGGGTTGGGGACGCCAGCCGCGTTCGCCACGCTTTCGAGATAGCGGACATCCTTCAGTGCGTTGACCAGCGTGAACTTGTGCGCGTCGCGATCGCGCTCGAGCACATACTGCATGAAGGTCTGGTAGAAGCCGCAATCCATCCGGCTGCCGCGCAGCACGCTGTCGAAGGTCTGCGGCGTGATGTCGATCTTCGCGGCCAGGGTCAGTGCCTCGGCATAGATCGCGGCATAGCCCATCGAGAGGAAGTTGTTCAGGAGCTTCATCTTGTGGCCGTCGCCGACCGGGCCGAGATGCACCACCTTCTGCGCCCAGGCCTCGATCGCCGGCTTGATCCGCGCGAAGATCTCCGGCGTCGTGCCGACCATGGCCGAGAGCTGGCCGAGCGCGGCTTGCGCCGGCGTGCCGCCGAGCGGGGCGTCCGCCAGATGCAGACCCTTGGCTTCCAGTTCCTGCGCGATCCGCACCGTCACCGTCGGGTCGGAGGTCGAGCAGTCGATGATCACCGTGCCGGGCTTGGCGCCGGCCGCGATGCCGTCCGGCCCGTTCACCACCGCCTCGACCTGGGCGGAGCCGGTCACACAGAGGAAGATGATCGTGGCATTCTCAGCCAGTGCCTTGGGGGTCTTGGCTTCCTTGGCGCCACCGGCGACGAGGGTCTCCACCGGCTTGCGGTTGCGGTGGCCCATGACGGTCAGGGCGAAGCCCTTGTTGAGCAGGCTTTGCGCCATGCCCTGGCCCATCAGGCCGACGCCGATGAAGCCGATGGATTCTTTGGTTGCAGTCATCTTCAACTTCTCCTGTTTATATGAGATTGACTAGAAGGATGTGACGGAACGTCGGGCCGGGATCTGGTCGAGATGTCGTGTTTCCGGCGCCGGAGAACCGCCTTATGACAAGCAGCGGCCCCGTTAGTGCCGGGTCTCCCGTCAAGCCGCCGGCGGGGCTTGCCGTCCCGCGCGGACGGGTGACCCTGCAGATCATCGCCGACCGGCTCTCGGTCTCGACCGCGACCGTGTCGCTGGCCCTGCGCGGCTCGCCGCTGGTGGCCGAGGGGACGCGCATCCGCGTCCAGCAGATGGCCCGCGAGATGGGCTACAGCTACAACCGCAGCGCCGCTTCGCTGAGGACCGACCGCACCAACATTCTCGGCGTCGGCTTTCACGACATCACCAACCCCTATTTCGCCGAACTGCTCGCCGCGATCGAGGAAACGACGACGGCTCATGGCCGCTCGATCCTGCTGGGAACCTATGGCGAGGATCTGGAGCGGCAGGACCGGGTTCTCAACACGCTGAAGGAATACCGCCCCGACGGCATGATTGTGTGTGCCGCCGGCGGCTCGACGCCGGAGACCTTCGCCCATCTGATCGCAGCCGGCGTCCCCCTTGTCCAGCTGTCGCGCGAGATCACGGCCGAGCTGGATTTCGTCGGCTCCGACGACCGGCACGGCACCACTCTGGCGATGGAGCATCTGCTCGGCCTCGGGCATCGCCGAATTGCCTTTATCGGCCATAACCAGCGCATCTCGACCGGCGCGAACCGCTATCGCGGCTATTGCGAGGCTCTGGGTCGTCACGGCATCACGGTCGATCCCGCGTTGGTCTATGCCGCCCATGCCACGCGCGAAAACGGATCGAAGGGTATCCAGGCCGTGCTCGATGCGCCGGACCCGCCGACGGCGGCCGTCTGCATGAACGACCTCTCGGCCTTCGGGGCCATGCTGGGCCTGCGCCATCGCGGCCGCGAAGCCGGCACCGATTTCTCGATCGTCGGCTGCGACGACGTCCAGGAGGCGGCGCAATGGTATCCGGCCCTGACGACGATCCGCAATTTCCAGGACGAGATGGGGCGCAAATCGGCCGAATTCCTGATCAGCCGCATCGCCGAGCCGCACGCCCCGCCCCGCCGCCTGCTGCTGACGCCGGCCCTCGTCATCCGCGGCACGACCAGCCCGCCGCGCCTCTGAGGCGGCCGCTTCCGGCTCAGGCATCGTTGGCCGGCTTGGCGTTGAGCGCGCGATAGGCGCGCACCACCTGCGAATCGTCGCGCCCGCCATGGCCGAGCCCTGACGACGCCAGGAACATCTGGTGGGCCGCCGCCGCCAGCGGCAATGCGGTTTTGGCGGCACGTCCGGCATCGAGCACGATGCTCAGATCCTTGACGAAGATATCGACCGCGCTCGCCACCGCAGGGTCCGACTCCTGCATGCGTGGGCCGCGGTCGCGCAGCATCCAGGAGGAGGCCGCCGAGCCGCCCATGATCTCGAACAGCAGCTTGCCGTCGATGCCGGCCTTCTCCGCCAGAGAGAGCGCCTCGGCCGCAACGGCGATATGCACGCCACAAAGCAGCTGGTTGACGGTCTTCACCGTCGCGCCCTGTCCCGGCGTCTGGCCGACATGGAAGACCTTGTCGCCGAGCGCCTCCAGCACCGGCCGGGCCCGGTCGAAGCTCGGCTGGGCTGCGCCGACCATGATCGTCAGCGTCGCGCCGCGCGCGCCGTTGACGCCACCCGAGACCGGCGCATCGACGAGATGCCGCCCCGCTGCCGCGACCTCTGCCGCGATCGCCTCGACCTCGCCCGGCGGGCAGGTCGCCATCAGCACGACCAGCGCGCCAGGCGCCAGCGCCGCCAGCGCCCCGGCCTCGAACAGCACAGAGCGCGCCTGAGCGGCATTCACCACCATCAGCACCAGAACATCAGCACCGGTCGCTGCCTCGGCCGCGCTACCGGCGGCATGCCCACCAGCCGCGACCAGCGCCTCGCGAGCGCTCGCGCGCATGTCGAAGCCGGTGACGCGGAACTGGCGCTTGACGAGGTTTTCAGCCATCGGCGCGCCCATGGCGCCGAGCCCGATGAAGGCGATGGAGGTTGTCATCTCGCTGGGGCTTTCCAAGCTCCGCCGTCATCCCGGCCGGAGCGAAGCGCAGAGCCGAAATCCATTCCGGAACGGGTCAGGAATGGATCGCGGATCGGCGCGGCAGCGCCGCTTGTCCGGGATGACGGCGCATGTGTCGATGGACGAAGGCAGAGATCCGGATGGTCTATTCCTTCACAGCCCCCGTCATCGCCGACACGTAATGCTCGACGAAGAAGGCGTAGAGGATGACCAGCGGCAGGGAGCCGGCCAGCGCGCCCGCCATCAGCGAGCCCCAGCGATAGATGTCGCCATCGACGAACTCGTTCACGATCGCCACCGGCACCGTCTTGTTCTGCGTCGAGGACAGGAAGGTCAGTGCGTAGATGAACTCGTTCCAGCACAGCGTGAAGGAGAAGATGAAGGCGGAGATCAGCCCGGGCACCGCCAGGGGCAGGATGATCTGGATCAGGATCTGCGTCCGCGAAGCGCCGTCGATCAGCGCGCATTCCTCGAGCTCATAGGGAATCGTCTTGAAATAGCCCATCAGCAGCCAGGTCGAGAACGGGATCAGGATCGTCGGATAGACCAGGATCAGCGCCAGCGGCGTGTCGAACAGGCCGACCTTGTAGATCACGGTGGCAAGCGGAATGAACAGGATCGAGGGCGGCACCAGATAGGCCAGGAAGATCAGCGCGCCGACCGTGACCGCGCCCTTGAAGCGCAGGCGGACGATCGCATAGGCGGCGAGCACGCTGGCGACCAGCGAGATGAAGGTCGCGCAGGTCGCGATGAACATGGTGTTCCAGAGCCAGCGTGGGTATTCGCTCTCGAACAGCAGCTTGTGGATGTGCTTGAAGGTCGGCTCCCAGGTCCAGAACGGGCTGACCTTGTCCATCTCGATCAGCTGATGATCGGGCTTCACCGCCGTCAGCGCCATCCAGTAGAACGGGAACAGCAGCACGATCAGGATCAGGATCAGCGGGATATAGGTGGTGACGACGCGGCGCGGCAACGTCTCGAGATAGCCCATGCCCTCGCTGTGATCGGCTGTGCCCTGGCGACCGGCGCTGTCCTGAATGGCTCCGACGTTACTCATTGCTGCCACCCTGCTGCCATTTGCGTGTCTGGAGCCCGTACCAGGCGATGCCGATCGCCGCGAGCAGGAAGGGAATCATCGCCGTCGAGATCGCCGCGCCCTCGCCGAGCTGCCCGGCGATGATCGCGCGCTGATAGGACAGCGTCGCCATCAGATGGGTCGCGTTCACCGGTCCGCCGCGGGTCAAAGCCCAGATCAGCTGGAAATCGGTGAAGGTGAACAAGACCGAGAAGGTCATCACCACCGCGATGATCGGCGTCAGCAGCGGATAGGTGATGTGACGGAAGCGCTGCCAGGGCGTGGCGCCGTCGAGCGTCGCAGCCTCGTAGAGCGAGGGCGACACAGTCTGCAGGCCGGCCAGCAGCGTGATCGCGATGAAGGGAACGCCGCGCCAGACATTGGCGAAGATCGTCGACCAGCGCGCGTTCCAGACATCGCCCAGAAAATTGATGTTGTAGTCGATCCAGCCGAGCTGCCGCAGCGACCAGGAGATGATCGAGAACTGCGCGTCATAGATCCACCAGAACGCGATCGCCGACAGCACGGTGGGGACGATGAAGGGGATCAGCACGGCGGCGCGGATCAGCGCCTTGAACGGCAGATGCTTGTTGAGCAGCAGCGCCAGATACAATCCGATCACGAATTTCGCGGCGCTGGCGACGGTCGTGTAGAGGATGGTGTTGAACACCGAGGTCCAGAAGACCCGGTCCTCCCAGAGCCAGATGTAGTTTTCCAGCCCGATGAAGACGCCCGCGCGGCCGATCTTGGTGTCGGTGAAGGACAGCCAGACGCCCAGACCCAGCGGATAGGCCAGGAACAGGATCAGGATCGCGGCAGCCGGCATCATGTACCAGAAACCGAGCCAGCCGGAACTGACCTTGAGCTTTTGCCAGGCTGTGCGCTCGCTTCGGGCAGGCGTCAGGCGGGCCGGCATCTCGATTGCGGAATTGGCCATCGCGGGTCCGGGGTCATGCGGGACATCGGTCCGGCCTCATGGGCCGGACTGCGGGTCGGGTCGCGAAATGGGACGCGATCAGAGCGGACGGCCCGCAGCAGCAGGCCGTCCGTCAGGCTTGGGAAAGGCGTCAGCGATAGATCCGCTTGGCCTGCCGCTCGGCGCCGGCCATGGCGCCCTTGATGTCCTCGCGACCCGTCACGTAGTTGGCGAACATGTCGACGACGACGAAGTCGGCGATGGCCGCCGCCGCGTTCTCGCCCAGCGTACCCAGCCCCGCAGGGGTCAGCGTGCGCTTGGCGATGTCGCGGAACACCGTCGTCTTCGGATCGGCGGTCCAGACCGGGTTCTTGTCGTATTCGTTCAGGAAATGCGACAGGTAGCCCTGCGCCGCGGTGATCCAGGGGTTGTACTGCGGGGCATCGAGCATGAAGGCGATGAAGGCCTTGCAGGCATTGGGAACCTTCGTGAACTGGAAGGCCAGCATCGTGAAGGGCAGATGCAGTTCGGTCGGCCGGCCGACAGGGCCGATCGGCATGTAGGCATGGTCCATATCGGCCGCCATCTCGGGCTTTTCCTTCTTGGCCGCGACATAGACCGAGATGCCGTTGACGGTGGTGTGCAGTTCACCCGCGAGGAAGGCCTTGTTGTTCGAGGAATCGTTCCACGAGGCCGTGCCGGGAATGAAGGTGTCGTAGAGCGCCTTGCTGTATTCCAGCGCCTTGGCCGTCTCCGGCGAGTTGATGATGACCTTGTTGTCCTTGTCGACGAGGTTGCCGCCATGGCTCCAGAGCATCCAGTGGACCCAGGTGTTGGCATCGCCCGAGGCGTGGCCGAAGGCCATGCCGGCCGGGGTGTTGTTGGCCTTCAGCCCCTTGCAGAGCTCGAGGAAGCCCGCGGTATCCTTGGGGAATTCCTTGAAGCCCGCCTTGTTCATCGACGAGATGCGGTAGTTCATCAAGGCGCCGCTGGCCGCGATCGGAACGCCGATCCACTTGCCGCCGAGCTTGCCATAGGACTCCGCCGAGGGCGCCCAGCCGCCATGCTTATCGCCGAGATATTTCGCGACATCGCTGAGATCCATGCATTTCTGCGGGAACAGATGCGGCAGCGAATACAGGCCCCAGACGAGGTCGAGACCCTGTCCGGTGTTGGCGACGACCGAGGCCTTGGGCTGCAGATCGTCATAGGATTCGTTGGTGACGTTGACCTTGGCGCCGGTCGCGGCCTCGAAGGCGCTGACCAACTGCATGAACGCCACGTCTTCGGCTTCGACGAAGCGCTTCCAGCGCATCAGATTGATGCGGGCATTCGGCTCGACCTTGAAGGGCGAGGCCTGAGCCCAGGCCTTGGCATAGGCGAGCAGGTTTGTGCTGCCGCCAAGCCCGAGCGCGGCGCCGCCCTTGAGCAATGTTCTGCGATCGAAGTTCATGTTTATCCTCCCTGGATATGGTTCGACGGCTCATTGAGCGGCCGTTTTTGAACCGGTGGTCCGGCCGATGTCAGGTCACGATTCTCTTCCCCGTGCCGGCGTCGAAGAGATGTGTCACGTTGGTATCGGGTGTGATGCGGATGAACTCGCCTGGTTTGGCCATGATGCGCTCGCGGAAAACGCAGGTCAGGCTCTGCCCCCCGCAACGCACCACCACCTGGGTTTCCGAACCCATCGGCTCGACCACCACCACCTCGGCCTGGAGGCCGTTGTCATCGAGCTGGATATGCTCGGGGCGAATGCCGAACACGGCGGCCTTGCCGTCGGATCCGGCCGGCCGGTTGCCGATCGGCCAGACCACCTTGGGCTGTCCCGCCCCGCCATCGGTCTCGAAACCGCCGGCCGTGATCGTGCCCTTGAGCAGGTTCATCGAGGGCGAGCCGATGAAGGCCGCCACGAACAGATTGGCAGGCCGGTCATAGAGCTCGAGCGGCGCGCCCATTTGCTCGACGATGCCGTCATGCATCACCACGATCTTGTCGGCCATGGTCATGGCCTCGATCTGGTCGTGGGTGACGTAGACGGTCGTGGTCTTGAGCCGCTGATGCAGCTCCTTGATCTCGGTGCGCATCTGCACCCGCAGCTTGGCGTCGAGATTGGAGAGTGGCTCGTCGAACAGGAAGACCTGCGGATCGCGCACGATGGCGCGGCCCATGGCGACGCGCTGGCGCTGGCCGCCCGAAAGCTGGCGCGGATAGCGGTCAAGCAGCTTGTCGAGGCCCAGAATGCCGGCCGCCTTGCCGACGCGCTCGTCGATCTCGGCCTTGGGCGCCTTCCGCAGCTTCATCGAGAAGGCCATGTTGGCGGCGACCGTCATATGCGGGTAGAGCGCATAGTTCTGGAACACCATGGCGATGTCGCGCTCTTTCGGCGGCACGTCGTTGACGACGCGGGGTCCGATCCGGATCTCGCCGCCGGAGATATTTTCAAGCCCGGCAATCATGCGCAGCAGGGTGGATTTTCCGCAGCCGGAAGGGCCGACCAGAATCACGAACTCGCCGTCGTCGATGTCGATATCGACGCCGTGAATCACCTGTGTCGTGCCGTACGCCTTGCGCACGTCGGCAATCTGGACTGAGGCCATGTGGGCCCTCTCCTAACTTCGTTTCCCCGTGGACCCGGTGGTCCGCGCTTGTCGCGCGAAGTCCGGGTCGCATCGTGTATCGGCCTGTTGCGACCGATCGATGAAGGTTGCTGTCGGCTAAGGACCGCGCCTCTTCCGGAGGAGGACGGTCACTTGCGCCGCAGTTCATCTGCGATAAAGTCATACCATACAGACAGGCGTGTCAAGCGCCGGGGGCGGCGAGGCCCGAGCCAAGTCGCAGCAGCGGGGGAGGCGCAGGAAGATGCGGGTACGCGACTATTCGCGACCGACGACGCTCAACCCCGACCGCCTCTTCGGTCAGGTCGCCCAGAAGCTTGCCGTCGCCATCATCACCGGCGCTGTCAGGGCCGGCGAACTGCTTCCCAACGCGGATGATCTGCGCGCCGACATCTCGGTGTCGCGCACCGCCTATCGCGAGGCCGTCAAGGTGCTCACCGCCAAGGGGCTGGTCGAGGCCAGACCCAAGAGCGGCACCAGGGCAGCACCGCGCGACAGCTGGAACCTGCTCGACCCCGATGTCCTCGCCTGGCATTTCGAGGCCGACCCGAACGAGAAATTCATCCGCGATCTCTTCGAGTTGCGCCGCTTCGCCGAGCCAGCGGCGGCCAGGCTGGCAGCGCAGCGCCGCACGCCGGCCGACATCGCGCGCATCGAGGCCGCCTTCCGTGGCATGTCCGACAACCAGCCCTATGCGGATGCCACGATCCGGGCCGATCTCGCCTTCCACGAGGCGGTTTTCGCCGCCTCGCACAATGCCACGCTGATGTGCCTGGCGAGCGCCGTCGCGGCGACCGTGCAGTGGTCCCTGCTGCTGAAATCGATCGACGGCCGCGACTTCTTCCTCGCCTCGCTGACCGATCACGAGCGCATCCTCGAGGCGATCGTCCAGCGCGACGGGGATCTCGCCTCGGCGCGGATGACCGCGCTCGTCATCGACAGTCTCGACACGACTTTGGCCATGCTGACGCCGGCAGCAGCAACGCCGCTGCTCCAGAAAACCGCATGAATAAGTCATATTACTTATGCGCCAGCGGCGCTTTCGCGGGGACGCCCCACATGGTGGGATGGTCCTTGATCGAGCGCCGGCGAGCGGACGGCTTCCCTGCAGCCGCGATATCGGCCATCTAATCGATTCACATTCGCCTGATCAAGCCGCCCGCCCATCACTCGCAGCCTACGGAAAACGCGCCCCATGACACGGCCCGACGCCCCCGAAATCCTCATGACCGGCCCGCTGATGGCCTATGCCGCCGACCAGCTGAAGGCGAAATTCACCGTCCACGAACTCTGGAATGCGCCGGACAAGGCCGCCTTCCTGCGCGAGATCTCCGGTCGCGTGCGCGGCATCGCCGGCGGCGGCCATATCCGCATCGACGGCGCGCTGTTCGACGCGCTGCCCAAGCTCGAGATGATCGCCAATTTCGGCGTCGGCTATGACAATGTCGACGCGGCGGAGGCCGGCCGTCGCGGGCTCGTCGTCTCCAACACACCTGACGTCCTGACCGACGAAGTCGCCGATCTCGCCATCGGTCTGCTGATCTCAACCGTTCGGCAGCTGCCGCAGGTCGACCGTTATCTGCGCGAGGGCAAATGGCTCAAGGCGCCCTATCCGCTGACCACCTCGCTGCGCAAGCGCAAGGTCGGCATCGTCGGGCTGGGCCGCATCGGCAAGGCGGTGGCGCACCGGGTCGAGGCGTTCGGCCTGCCGATCGCCTATCACGGCCGCTCCCGCCAGGAAGACGTGCCCTATCGCTATTATCCCTCGCTGGTCGAGATGGCGGCCGATGTCGACACGCTGATCTCGGTCGCACCTGGCGGCGCCTCGACGCACCACATCATCAATGCCGAGGTGCTGAAGGCACTCGGCCCCAACGGCGTCGTCATCAATGTCGGCCGCGGCACCGTGATCGACGAGCAGGCGCTGATCGAAGCCCTGCAGAACAAGACCATTCTCTCGGCCGGTCTCGACGTCTTCGAGGACGAGCCGCGCGTGCCCGCCGCGCTGATCGCGATCGAGCATGCCGTGCTGCTGCCCCATGTCGGTTCGGCCTCGGTCCACACCCGCGAGCAGATGGGCCAGCTCGTCGTCGACAACCTCTTTTCCTGGTTCGAAGGCAAGGGCCCCCTGACGCCCGTGCCCGAAACCCCCTGGAAGGGCTGACGATGCGGCGTCGTCTCCGCCTGGGCGTGGTCGCGGCAGGCATCGGCTTGTCGCTGCACCCTGCCGTCGCGCAGACGACGATGCCGCCCCGCGGCGCGGACCAGGCCCCAGACGCCCTTCGCCCGCTTCTGGGCGCCTGGGATCTGGAGGTGGTGGATCAACCGCGCCGCTGCACGATCATCCTGGGTGCTGAAGCCGCAGCCCATGGCCGGCAGGTGCGCTTTCCCGCGACCTGCCGCCGGGCCATCCCGATCCTCGCCACCGTCTCCAACTGGACCGTGACCGCCAAGGGTCTGCCGCTTCTGGCGGATGCGCAGGGGAAGGCCTTGCTCGGCTTCGATGGCACCGGGCCGTCGGCCGCGCTGCGGGCAAAGGCCGATGATGGCCAGGACTATCGTCTCGACCCCAAATCCTACCCCCGCAGCGTCAAGGCGCCTTCGAACGCCGCGACGCAGACCGCAACAGCGGCCCAACGCCCGACCCTCGTCGATCCGGGCCGCGCCCCGGCCGCCGACACGGTGCCGGGGCGCTACGTCCTGATGCGCCAGCTGAACCGCGAGGCCTGCCGCCTGGTGCTGAGCACTGGCCCCCAGGCCGGCGCGCCTGCCGCCTTCGAAGGGTCCTGCACCGATACCGGCCTGACCATCTTCGATCCAGCCGGCTGGCGCTACAACGCCGGCCGTCTTTCGCTCGTGGCGCGCAAGGGCCACAGCGTCGATCTCGTTTTCGAGAACGGCCATTGGCGCAAGGACCCGGCCGTCGGCGCGCCGCTCCTGATGCGCCGGCTCTCGCCCTAACGGCCAGTCCGACATGTTGCGGCCGGTTGTTCGCCGCGATTCCTGACGCTAGGTTACCGCGATTTCATCGAGATCGTGCTGGCGGCTGGGCATGATCGTTCCTAGATCGGCGTCAGGCGCCTGAACATGGCGCAAACAAAAGGATTGCGGAATGTTCAACGCCAAATCTCTCCTTGATGCACTCGTCAGCGCCGGAACGCAGGCTGGAAAACCGGGCGGACAAGGCCAGACCGGAACCCTGGGCTCGATCCTGGGCGGGCTGGCCGAGAAGGTCCAGCAGAGCGGCGGCATCGGCGGGCTCGCCGGCATGGCAGGCCAGATCCTGACCCAGGCCCAGCAGGGCGTCGGCGACGCCGCCCGCCAGACCGGCGTGCAGCAGAAGGCTGGCGATGCGCTGGGTCAGGTCACCGGCGGTCGCTCCGCCCAGGATGTGCTGGCCCAGGCCAAGGCGATGTTCGACAAGAACCCGGCGATGGCGACAGCCGTGCTCGGCGGCCTCGGCGCGCTGGTCTTCGGCTCATCGACCGGCCGGGCCGTCGTCGGGTCCGCGGCCCGCCTCGGCGGCATGGCCCTGATCGGCGGGTTGGCCTACAAGGCCTATCAGAACCATCAATCGGGCAAGCCGCTGCTTGATCTCGCCAGCCCGGACCTTCTGCCCGCGCCCGCGGGCACCGGCTTCGAGCCCGAAGCCGCCAGCCAGGCGACCGCTCTGGTCTTCATCCGCGCCATGATCGCCGCCGCAGCAGCCGATGGCGACATCGACGCCGACGAGCGGACCGTCATTCTCGGCGGCCTGCGCGAAGCCGGTTTCGACCAGGAGGCGAATGAATGGCTGGCTAAGGAAATGGCCAATCCGGCTTCGGTCGAAGCTCTGGTCGAGGGGGCGGAAAGCCCTGAGGTCGCGGCGCAGATCTACACCGCCGCGCGTATCGCCATCAATCCCGACACGCCTAGGGAAAAGGATTTCCTGGCCGGCCTGGCGGCATCGCTCGGGCTCGATGCCGAGCTCGTCTCCAATATTGATATCGCCGCCAGCGCCGCCAAGGTCTGACGCGCGCCCACTGATCGTCATCTCGCCGCCCGCCCTCCATGGCGGCGGTTCTCACGCGCGGCGGCCGGCGCCGCGCGCCCATCTCATACGCGTCACGCGCAATCGCGCGGAAAACTTCAGCGCCCCGTTAATCATCGCAGCTGAATAGTCGCCGCGCGCGCCGGTCATCCACCCAGGTTTAGGAATTTTAGGAGAGTAAGGCAGAGGCCAGAAACGGCCGACTGCAAACAAACGCTCGCCCGGGCCCTGTCATTCGGCGCCCGAGCGGAAGACCGGCGCACGGGAGAAAGAGACAAGGACATGTCTTTGCCTGCGATGATCAGGGCGATGCGACCGCATCACTGGCTGAAGAATGGGCTCGTCTTCGTTCCGATTCTTCTTAACCATGACGTCTTCGACATTTCCGCGATCGGGCATGGCGTCGTCGCGTTCATAGCCTTCAGCCTGATGGCGTCCTCGATCTACCTCCTCAACGACATCATCGATGTCGAGGCCGATCGGCGCCACCCGACCAAATGCAAGCGCCCGCTTGCGGCAGGCGAGATCACCGAGCGTCAGGCATACGCTGCGGTGCCGCTGCTGCTGGCATCGTCCTTCGCGCTGTCCTGGCTGCTGCCGCAGCCTCGCCTCTTCCTGATGGCGCTCGCCGCCTATCTCGCTTTGGCGCTGGCCTATCTCTTCGTCCTCAAGCGCAAGCTGCTGGTCGATGTGCTGGGCCTGGCTGCCCTGCACACCTTGCGGATCCTCGCCGGCAATGCCGCCGCCGCGATTCCGATCTCCTCCTGGTTGCTCGCCTTCTCGATGTTCCTGTTCCTGAGCCTGGCGCTGGTGAAGCGCTATGCCGAACTGCGGATCACGCAGGACCAGTCGGGCCTCAAAAAGGCCGGCCGCGGCTACCATGCCGAGGACATCGAGGCGCTGTCGCAGCTCGGCATGGCCTCGGGCTGCACCTGCGCGCTGATCATGGCGCTCTATGTCGACAGCGCCGCCGTCAAGGAACTCTATCGCCGCCCCGAACTGATCTGGCTGGTCTGCCCGATCATCCTGTATCAGATGGCGCGCATCTGGTTCCTGGCACGGCGTGGGCACATGCCCGACGATCCGCTGGTGTTCATGATCCGTGATTGGCGCAGCCAGGTGACGGGCGCGGCCGTCGTCGTGATCATGGTCGCCGCGACATTGTGGCCGTGATGAAAGCGCGGTCCGAGATCGGCTCCTGGGGCGGCCTGAAGGCGAAGGATAGTGCCACGCTCGCGCCCGAGGCCTGGATGGCCCATCCCTCGCCGGAGCAGGGGCCGGTGCTGGCCCACGGCAATGGCCGCTCCTATGGCGATTCCTGCCTCAACGATGGCGGGCGGCTGATCATGGCACGCGGGCTCGATCGCGTCCTCGCTTTCGACCGCGAGAACGGCGTCGTCTCCTGCGAGGCCGGGGTCCTGCTCGACGACCTGTTGAAGCTGGTCGTGCCAGCGGGCTGGTTTCCGCCCGTCACGCCGGGCACCTGTTTCGTGACGATCGGCGGAGCGCTTGCCAACGACGTTCATGGCAAGAACCACCACCGCGCCGGGACCTTCGGCCGCCATGTCCTGGCCTTCGAACTCGTCCGCTCGGATGGGCAGCGGCTTACCTGCGCGCCCGACATCAATGCCGGCCTCTTTGCCGCGACCATTGGGGGCATGGGCCTCACCGGCCTGATCACGCAGGTCACGCTGCAGCTCATGCCGGTGGCCTCCGGCGAGATGATGCAGGAGACGATCCATTTCGACGGTCTCGACCGCTTCTTCGCCATCGCGGCTCAATCCGACGCGACGCATGACTATACCGTCGCCTGGATCGACGCGCTCGCCAGCGGCTCAAGCTTCGGGCGCGGCGTCTTCTTCCGCGCCAACCACGCGCCGGCTGCCAACACGTCGCCGAGCCGACCCCGGCGCAGCCTGCCGTTTCCGATCAAGCCGCCGATCCCGCTCATCAACGGCCTGACGCTGCGCGCCTTCAACCTGCTCTATCGTACGATGCAGCCACGCTCGCCTGATCCACGCCGCATCGCCTATCGCCCGTTCTTCTATCCGCTCGACCGGGTGCGCAACTGGAACCGCGCCTATGGCCCCAACGGCCTGCGCCAGTTCCAATGCGCAATCCCCATGGCCGATGCCCGCGACGCGGTCGAGGCGATGCTGCGGCTGACGCTGGCTTCCGGCGAGGCCTCCTTCCTGACCGTGCTCAAGCTCTTCGGCGATGTCCCCTCGCCCGGGATGATGTCCTTCCCTGTCGCCGGGGCGACGCTCACGCTCGACTTTCCCAACCGGGGGGCGCGGACGGAGAGGCTGCTGACCGCACTCGACCGGATCGCTCTCGAGGCAGGCGGTCGCGTCAACCCCTACAAGGACGCCCGGATGTCGCCTGCGACCTTTCGGGCCTCCTTCCCGCAATGGCGCGATTTCGCGCAACATATCGACCCCGGCTTTTCGTCGAGCTTCTGGCGGCGGGTGACGGCTGGCTAAGCGCCGCACCGGGCTTTGGCTTCGGCGGTCAAAAAAAATCTGCGCGTCCTTTGAACCGCCCCGCCATCCGCCGCGACCAACGGTCATGGAGGGCGAATGGTTCGCTCCCGAAAGCCTTCAGGGAGATCAAGACGATGACCCGCTTCAGGAAGATCGCGACCGCCACGCTTGCCGCTCTCACGCTCGCCACCACGCTCGCGGCCACCGCCGCCGAAGCACGTCCGCGTCATTGGGGCCATCGCGGCTATGGCTATGGCGCCGGCATCGTCGGTGCGCTCGCCGTCGGCGGGCTGCTCGCCGCCGCCGCGTCCCGCCCGGCCTATGGCGGCTACTACGCCTACGGCCCGGTCCGCCGCTGCGACATGGTCGAGCGCATCAACCGCTATGGCGAGATCGTCGGCTGGCGCCGCGTCTGCGGGTACTACTGAGTGAGGTCGGCCCGGGGCCAGGAACCCGCAGGGCCGTCACCAGACATCTCGGCATGACGCCGGAACTCGCAGACCCTTCAGAGCGGCTCCCCGATCCTCCCGGGGGGCCGTTTCGCTTTGACTTCAGCGCATGAAAAAGGGCCGGCGAACCGGCCCTTTCCAAAGCAGACGTCCGAGGAACGCCTCAGCCTTTCGACACCGCGACCTTGCGCAGGTAATCCGTGACGATGCGGGTGATGCCGCGCGACAGCAGGTCGTCCAGCGCAGTGATGAAGGTGTCGCAATCCTCGCGCGTCGCGATCAGCGGCGGCTCGAGCCGGATGACGTTGCGGTTGTATTCGGTGAAGGCGACGAGCACGTCGTAATCCTTCAGGAGCAGTGCGCCGATGAAGCCGCAGAGCGAACCCTTCAGCTTGTCGTCGAGCAGCGCGACCATGTGCTTGAGCCCAAAGGGCATGGTCTCGCTGATGTCCTGGAACTCGACGCCGATCATCAGGCCGCGCCCACGGATCTCCTTGAGCAGGCTCGGATGCTTGACCCGCAGCGCGTTCAGCCGCTCGATCAGATAGTCGCCCTGGCGCTGGGCATTGCCCATGAGGTCTTCCTCATAGAGCACGTTCAGCCCCTCGATCGCCGAGATGCAGGCCTCGCCCATGCCCCCGAAGGTCGCCTGCGCATGGATCAGCGCGGTCTTGGGCTTGCCATAGGCCTTCATGTAGAGCTCGCGACGCGCGATCATCGCGCCCATCGCGGCCTTGGAGCCTCCCAGCGCCTTGGCGAGCGCGGTGACGTCCGGCACCACGCCGTCGCGCTCGAAGGCGAAGAACTGCCCGGTGCGTCCGAGGCCGCACTGCACCTCGTCGGCGACCCAGAGCACGCCATGCTTGTCGCAAAGCGCGCGCAGCTCGCGCCAGAAGCCGAGCGGCGCCTCGATGATGCCGCCACCGCCCTGGATCGTTTCCATCACGACGATGCCGATGGTCGGGTCGCTTTCAAGCGCCCGGCGCACCGCCTCGATGTCGCCGAACGGTACCTTGACCCGGTTCTCGACCAGCTTGAACTGCGACTGGTAGAGCGTGGAATCCGTGACCGAGAGCACGCCCTTGGTCTTGCCGTGGAAGGAGTTCGCGGCATGCAGGATCTTGGACTTGGCCGGACCCTGCGCCTGCTCGGCGACCTTCAGCGCGGCCTCCATCGCCTCCGAGCCGGTCGAGCCGAGGAAAACCATGTCGAGATCGCCCGGCGAGATCGCGGCAAGATTGGCCGCGAGTGCGGAGGCATATTGCGACATGAACGCCATGCAGATCTCATGGCGGTTCTCGTCCTGGAATTTCTTGCGCGCCGCGACGATGCGCGGATGGTTGTGGCCGAAGGCGACCGAGCAGAACCCGCCGAAGAAATCGAGGATCTTGCGGCCGTCCTTGGTGATGTAGTGCATGCCCTCGGCGCGATCGACGAGGATCTTGTCGAAGCCGAGCAGCTTGAGGAAATGCACCTGGCCCGGATTAATGTGGCTGGTGAAGAGCTCCTTCACCGTCTGCACATCGAGATTCTTGGCATCCTCGACGCTGTAGAGCTTCGGCCGGGCGGGCGCGGTCATCGCGGCATCTTCGGACTTGAAAGCGGGCATGCTCATGCGGCGACACTCCTGCGAGCTTCATGCGAGGGCGCTTTGGCCCGGCGATATTCGGTGTAGGCGGCGAGCAGCATGTCCTCGTCGCGATGCATCGGCTTCCAGCCAAGCTCGCGCTTGGCCTTGGAGGTGTCGAGAATGCAGATCTCGTCGGCGATCATGTACTGCTCGGGGTCCATGATCGGCATGTTGACCGCATCGAGCGCGTTCAGCGTCAGCTTCACCAGCGAGCCCGGGGTCGGCAGCAGGATCGACTTCGAGCCGGCATGCCTGATCAGATCGCCGAGCAGCTTGCGAACCGGCGGCGGATCGTCCGAGCCGAGATTATAGGCGCTGTTGGGGAAGTCCGCCTTCCAGGCCGCGACGCAGGCGCTGGCGCAGTCGAACACGGAGATGAACTGGTAGGGGTTCTTGCCCGAACCGATCATCGGCACCGGCAGGTTCATGTCGATCAGCTTGAACAGCTTGACCAGGATGCCGAGCCGCCCGGGCCCGATGATCAGGCGCGGCCGGAAGATCGGGATCTGGAAGCCCTTGTCGCGATAGCTCTGGGCGAGCGTCTCGGTGGCGAGCTTGCTCTCGCCATATTCGCCCAGCGGCTTGGCGGGGTGCGTCTCGTCCTGAGGCACCGTCACCGAATGGCCATAGATCATGTCGGTGGTGAAATGGACGAGCTTGTTGGCGCCCGCCTTCTCCATCCAGGACAGGATGTTCTGCGTGCCGTGATAATTCACCGGCCAGAAGAAATCATGCCGCTCCGCCCGCGTCACGATCGGCGAAAGCATCTTGGCCGAGAGGTTGTAGACCAGGTCGTCCTGAGCGAGCGGGATGCCGGCGACGCTCTGCGCATCCGTCACGTCGATGCGGTGGAACGGCACCGAGGCGTAATGGGCATGGCCGCTCTTGACGATGTCGGCGACCAGCACCTCCTCGCCCATGGCGTGGAGATCCGCCGCCAGATGCGAACCGACGAAGCCGTCGCCGCCGATGATGATGTGCTTCATGCACGCTCTCCGTCGCGACGCGGCCGCTGGGCGCGCACCGGTACAGGCACAGGAACCGTCTGGGGCGCGAGCAGGGCGCCAAGGCGCAGGAACAGGCGAACGATCAAATCCATGATGGCCCTCAGCTTTGTGCGATGAAAATGGTGCCGAGCACGATGAAGCCGATGCCCGCGATGCGGGCCGCGCTCATGTCCTCGTTGAAGACGAAATAGGCGTAGGCCGCGACCACGACATAGGCGAGGCTGAGAAAAGGGTAGGCGTAGGAGATCTGCACCTTCGACAGCACGACCAGATGCGAGGCCATGCTGATGACGAAAGTACACAGCCCCGCGAAGACGAAGGGGTTGAAGACCACGCGGAAGACGGTCGAAATCAGCCCGTCGCCGGCGATGTCGAGCGCCCCCACGCCGGTCATGCCGCGTTTCAGCATCAGCTGCGCCGCGGCGTTGGTCAGCACCGTGAACAGGATCAGGGGGATATAGGCGTTCATCGGCGCGGCAGCTTTTCCAAAGTCATCGGGCGTCGGACGGATCGTCGGGGCCTCTGGATGACGCGGAAAATACTTCAAATGCGTTGCGCTGTGGGTCTTACCTCGGCGTAACGTTAAGATGATGCTGATGAGGCTGCAGAAACTGCAGTCCAAAAGCCCCTGGATCGCGATTGCCCCCCAGAGCCGGTCACTGCTCAGCCCTCGCCATGGCCCCGCCGGATGCGCCGCACGGCGGCCCAGACGCCGAGCAATGCCACCGGCACGAACAGCGCGGTCGCCAGCCCGGGATCGATCCGCAGGATTCCGGCATCCTTGGCACCCTTGGCGAGATAGCCGAACAGGCTGACGATGTAATAGGCGATGGCCGCGACCGACAGCCCCTCGACCGTCTGCTGCAGGCGCAGCTGCAGCCGCGTGCGCTCGTTCATCGCCGCCAGCAGGTCGCGGTTCTGCTGCTCGAGCGCGACATCGACGCGGGTGCGCAGCAGATTGGCGGCGCGCGCAAGCTTGGTGGCGAGATCGGCCTGGCGTTCCTGCAGCATCTGGCAGGTGCGCATCGCCGGCGCCATGCGCCGCGCCAGGAAGGCGGCGATGGTCGGCCAACCGCCATGCGCCTGTTCGCCGATCGCGACCAGCCGCTGCTGGACGATGTTGTCATAGGCGCGGCTCGCGCCGAAACGGTAGTTGGAGGACGCGGCCTCCGCCTCGAGCTTCGACGCCAACCCGGTCATTTCGTCGAGCAGCGCATGGTCGGCGGCCAGACCGCCGGTCTGCGTCATGGTGCCGGCGATGCGCACCAGCGTTTCCTCGGCGCCACGGACGGACGGCCCGATGCGCTGCGACTCCGGCATGCCGAGCAGCGCCAGCGTGCGGTAGGTCTCGATCTCCAAAAGCCGCTGCACCAGCGCGCCGGCGCGGGCCGGCGTCAGCCCGCGGTCGAGCAACAGGATACGCACGAAGCCGTCGGCGCCAGCCCGAAAATCGGTCGCCGCAACCGCGCCGCCATTATCGACCAGCGACGAGGCGAGGCTTGCGGGGTCGAACAGGGCGCCGAGTTCCAGACCTTCGCGATCAGGCATCAGATGGAGATCGGCGGAGACCAGATGCGGCCCCGGCTGCGCCAGACCGCGCATGCCATGAGGTAGCGCCCCCGTCGGCGGCAGGAACGGCGTCGCCTCCGTGCCTGGAAGCTCCCAGCTATAGGTCGTGAATTCGCTGTGTTGCTCCCAGCGCAGCGAGGTCTCGCCGAAACGGGCGCGGTGGTGCTTGGCATCGTCGAGCGGCGGGGGCACGCCGCGCTCGGCGCAGAACCGGCCAAGCGCCGCGCGATCGGCCAGCGCCTGGCGCGCATCGGTCATGAAGGCGAAATGCAGCAGGCGTCGTGGTGTCTCGAGCGGGGCAAACGGCCGGGCATGCACCTCGCCGAGAATGGCCCCCCGTTCCGGATGGGGAACGAGACTTGTCGTCTCGTCGAATGTCGGTCCGGTCATGCCCCCTCCTCCACGGCTGGCCATTCGGCCTTGCTCGCAGGGACAAACATGCGTCATCCGCGCGCAGCCGGCCAGCCCCCACAGCGCCGCAGCCAGCCCCCATCGCCAGCACGCCGTCGCGCTCCCGCAACGATCGATCTAGACTGTCGCCGCCTTGTTTTGCGGGATTGAGCCGATGCCTCTGCCCAACCGCGTCGGCCCCGATGGACGCCTGTTTGCCCATGCGGCACGGGGCCTGCTGCTGGGCAATCGCGGCGGGCGCTTTCACGACCCGCAGACGCTTGCCCTGCCGCGGCGGCTCTATGCAAGCCGGCAATGGATCTGCTGCCTTCTGGCCTTCAAGGGTCGGCACCGGCCGGTCTGGGGACGCGGCTATACAGAACTGTTCTTCTGCGACGAGGTGACGGCGCTCGCGGCCGGCCACCGCCCCTGCATGGAGTGCCGGCGGGCGGATGCGCTGGCCTATCGCGCCGCCCTGATGCGCGGCGAAGGGCTTCGCGTCGCGCCCTCCTTCCCGGAGATCGACCGGCTGCTTGACGGGCAAAGACGCCGCAGCCAGATCAAACGCGTTCATTCTCTTGCTGCTGATGCATTACCCGATGGCGCAATGGTCTCCTGCGGCCTGCGCTTGCTTGCCATACGCGGCACTGGGGCGCTGGTCTGGACGCCCGACGGCTACGACGCCGTCGAACGGCGTCCCACAGGCGTCGTCAGCGTGCTCACGCCCCCTGCCTCGCTCGCCGCCCTGGCGCATGGCTATACACCGCTCTGGCATCCCAGCGCAGCCGCGATCGCAGGACCTTCGCCTGTCGATGCTTGCCTTGTACCCTCGACATAACAAATCCAGCGACTCCTCAAGTGCATCTGCCCCCTTGGACGCGCCGATCGCCTTGTCTTCGACGGAACAATCGCCGTCGGCGCGGCGTTGCTCCGGCATTATCGTCACCATTAAACTGGGGGTGTTCCAATGCGTTCGATTGCTCTGTGGCTGCTCGGCATTCCGATTCCGATCATCATCTTGCTTTGGTTCTTCATGAGCTGACCTTTGCTCATTGGTTTTGTGATTTGGCCGGGGCTCGCCCCGGCCAAACTCGTTTGGAACTGACAGCGCATTGCAGCATTGCGCTTTGCTGCCATCGCTTCGTCGTGGGAACGGGCCTATATGCCTCGCCATGACACCGATCATTTCCATCGCCGGCCTGTCCAAAACCTATGCTTCCGGCTTCCAGGCCCTGAAGTCGGTCGATCTCGATATCCGACAGGGCGAAATTTTCGCGCTGCTCGGCCCAAATGGCGCCGGCAAGACCACGCTGATCAGCATCATCTGCGGCCTGGTCAATCCGAGCACGGGTACGGTGCGCGCCGACGGCCATGATATCGTCTCCGATTATCGCGCCGCCCGCGCCACCATCGGGCTCGTGCCGCAGGAGCTGAACACCGACGCCTTCGAGACGGTCCGGGCGACCGTTGCCTTCAGTCGTGGCCTGTTCGGCAAGCGCAAGAATCCGGCTTTGGTCGAGCAGGTGCTGAGGGACCTGTCGCTCTGGGACAAGCGCGATGCGCAGATCCGCACCTTGTCGGGCGGCATGAAGCGCCGCGTCATGATCGCCAAGGCGCTCGCCCACGAACCCCGCATCCTCTTCCTCGATGAGCCGACCGCGGGCGTCGATGTCGAACTGCGTCAGGACATGTGGCAGCTCGTCCGCAAGCTGCGTGACAACGGCGTCACCATCATCCTGACCACGCATTACATCGAGGAGGCTGAGGAGATGGCCGACCGGGTCGGCGTGATCAGCAAGGGCGAGATCATCCTGGTCGAGGACAAGGTCGAGCTGATGCGCAAGCTCGGCCGCAAGCAGCTGACCTTGACGCTGCAGACACCGTTGCAGGCCTTGCCCACGGCGCTGGCCGGTTACGATCTGGCCTTGGCGGAGGACGGCGCCGAGATCGTCTTCACCTACGACACCAAGGCCGAGCGCACCGGCATCACCGCCCTTCTGCAGAGCCTGGGCGAAGCCGGCATCCGCTTCACCGACCTGCGCACGAGCCAGAGTTCGCTCGAGGATATCTTCGTCAGCCTGGTCAGGGACCGCCCATGAAAACGCTCGCTCGGAGCACGCCGGTGTTCAACTGGCAGGCCATCGTCGCGATCTACCGGTTCGAGATGGCCCGCACCCTGCGCACGCCCTTGCAGAGCGTGGTTTCGCCGGTGCTCTCGACCTCCTTGTATTTCGTGGTCTTCGGCGCGGCCATCGGCTCGCGCATGGAGGCGATCGACGGCATCGCCTATGGCGCCTTCATCGTGCCAGGCCTGATGATGCTGACCCTGCTCACCCAGAGCATCGCCAACGCCTCCTTTGCGATCTATTTCCCGAAGTTCACCGGCACGATCTACGAACTGCTCTCCGCGCCGGTCGCCTGGTGGGAAGTGGTGCTGGGCTATGTCGGCGCCGCCGCGACGAAATCGATCGTGCTCGGGCTGATCATCCTGCTCACCGCGACCTTCTTCGTGCCGATCCGGATCGAGCATCCATTCTGGATGCTGCTCTTTCTGGTTCTGACGGCGGTGACCTTCAGCCTGTTCGGCTTCATCGTCGGCATCTGGGCCGACGGCTTCGAGAAGCTGCAGGTCATCCCGCTTCTGGTGGTGACGCCTTTGGCCTTCCTCGGCGGCTCGTTTTATTCGATCGAGATGCTGCCGCCGCTCTGGCGCACCGTGGCGCTGTTCAACCCGGTCGTCTATCTGATCAGCGGCTTCCGCTGGAGCTTCTTTGGCGTCGCCGATGTCGGTGTCGCCGTCAGCCTCGGCATGACGCTGCTGTTCCTGGTGATCTGCATCGTCGCGACCGGCTGGATCTTCAAGACCGGCTACCGCCTCAAGAACTGACACGGCCGCCGGTCTTCATTCTTGCCCGTCAAGCTCAGCTGGCGTTGCGCGTCGCCTGCCAGTCCTGGCTCTGGCCGCCGGCCTCGCTGCGGCCGGTGATGCGCCCATCGGTCACGGTTCCGGTGTAGCGCCGCCCATCGGCGACGAAGACGATCTCGCTGCCCTGCATCTTCGCCTCCGAGATCGGCATCGCCTTGCCGTCGCGGGTCAGCGTGCCGTCGAGCATCTGGAAGGTCTGCGTCAGCCGCAGTTCACCCTCGCCCAGGCGCCAGGTTCCGGCGACCTTCGCGGGCACGATCCAGAAATGCGCGCGGCAGAAGCTCGCGCAGTTCTCCGCCAACACCGCCGTCTCGTCGGGCGTCCACTCTTCCATGGTGAAGCTGTTGGAGACGACGCGGGTCCCGGGCTTCATGTCGAGCAGGGTCGGGCGCAGCTTGACGTTGAGTGTCGGCAGCAGGAACAGCGTGACCACGGTCGCTTCCGAGAAATCCGACTCGAAGATGTCGCCCTGCTCGAAGCGCACCTTGTCGCTGACGCCCTCGGCCTGGGCATTGCGCTTCGACAAGGCCACAAGATCGGGGTTGTATTCGATGCCGCGCGCATTGAGGCCGCGCTTGGCGGCGGCGATGACGGTCCGCCCGTCCCCGGAGCCGAGATCGACCAGCTTGTCCTCCTTGGTGACCTTGGCCATGTCGAGCATGCGCTGCACCAGTGCATCCTGCGTCGGCACCCAGACGACATCCTTGCCCGCCTGTCCCGATTGCGGAACGTAATCGGGGGTGGTCGCCGTCGCCTTCCCCGCTTGGGCGGGCTGCGCATGCGATTGAACGGCTCCCAGCGCGAAGACCGAAATGGCACAAGCTGCGGCGAGCGTGCGGAATCTCATCATCATCTCTCTCCTTGTTGAACGAGGATCGGTTCGGGCGGTGCGACCCGCACCGGGGCATCCACAGGCGCCGCCGCCTCCGGAAGCGGGTCGGGGCGGCTCTGGAACAGCAGCAGCGGCAGACCGGCCAGCACCACGCCGAGACCGATCAGCGCGCCGGTGCCGGTATAGGCAAGGCTCGCATGCAGCATGTAGACGCAGGTCAGGGCAAACAGCGCCGGCGTCAGCGGGTAGAGCGGAACGCGGAACGGCAGGACCCGATCAGGCTCCCGCCAGCGCAAAATCGGCAGGGCAAGCGCAACCAGCAGCAGGAAGGCCCAGAACACCGGAGCGCTGTAATCCACCATGGCCTGAAAGCCGTCGCGGCTCGCAGCCCCCAACGCCACCAGAAGCAGCGCGACCGCGCCCTGCGCGATCAGCCCATTGGCTGGCGCCCGGCCGCGATCGTCCCATTCGCCGACGCGCGGCAGCAGGGTGATGTCGCGAGCCATCGCGAAATAGACGCGGGCCCCGGTGAAAATCGTGGCGTTCAGCGTCGACAGCGCGGCGACCACAATCGCAAGGCTGACGATGAACGCACCCGCATCGCCCGCGACAAGCCGCATCATGTCGGTGGCGACGGCCTGTGAGCCGCGCAACCCGTCCAGCCCCAGGATGGCGAGCAGCGCCGCATTGGCCGTCAGATACAATGCGACCAGCACCGCCGTGCCGATGACCAGCACGCGCGCCATGTTGCGGCTGGGATCGCGCAATTCGCCGGAGAGATAGGCAGCCTCGTTCCAGCCGCCATAGGTCAGCAGCACGAAGATCATCGCCAGCCCGATCGCTGCCGATTCGGGCGTCGTCGACACCGGTGGCGGTGCGGAGACCACGCCGGCACTGCCGAAGAATCCCCAGACGATGATCGCGGCAATGAGGCCGACCTCGACGAAGGTCACGCCGATCTGGAGCGTCTTGCTCTGGACCGTGCCCGCGACGTTGAGCGCGGTGAGCGCGACGATCGACAAGGCGGCATAGATCGCCGGTCCATAGGGCCCCAGCGGCGCGATCTGCTGCGCATAGTCGCCGAGCACGAAGGCCACGGCCGCGATCGCGCCGGTCTGGATCACCGAACCGCGCGCCCAGCCAAACAGCACCGCCATCGGCCGGCCATAGGCGCGGCCCAGGAAGTGATACTCGCCACCGGCGTGGGGATGGGCCGCAGCCAGCTCGGCATAGCAGAGCGCGCCGATCAGCGTGATCACGCCGCCGGCGACCCAGACGCCCAGGAAGGCGGCCTCGCTGCCCACATTGCCGGCCACGAGGGCCGGTGTCTTGAAAATGCCGACGCCGACGACGATGCCGACCATGATCGTGACCGCGTCGAAAACCGACAAAGTCGGCTGCGGATCGGCCTTGTTGCGATGTGTCATCCTACCCCCTCTGCGAAATCGCAGTGAAGGGAACGCATGACGACGTCGGTGGACACCTCGGAAGGCCTCACGAAGCCGTTGAATCACGGAAACGTGAACAGTGCACCGCAGGGCTGGACCGATCTGCGGCGTCTCTTCGCTCAGGCAGCCCGCATATCGGCGAAGAAGGTGCCGACAGAACCACGCAGAGCCTGTGCCTCATGGGCGAGGTTTTCAGCTGTAGCCAGCGCCCGATGCGCAGACAGCATCGCCGCCTGCGAGGTCGCCGTGACGTCCTCCATCTGGCGCGCGACGCTTGCGGTGCCCGACGCTGTCGCCTGGGCGCTGCTGGCGATTTCGGAGGTCGCGACCATCTGCTGGGCCGTGGCACCCGCGATGGCGACCGTGTGCTGGGCCACTTCGCCCATCACGCTCGCGATCGTCTCGATGGCCGCGACCGCTCCATGCGTCTCGCTCTCGAACACGGCGATCCGCTCGGCGATTTCGTCGGTTGCCTGGGCGGTCCGGCTGGCGAGAAGCTTAACCTCGCCTGCCACGACGGCAAAGCCCCGGCCGGCCTCGCCTGCGCGCGCTGCCTCGATCGTCGCGTTGAGCGCCAGCAGATTGGTCTGGGCCGCGATGTCGCGGATCAGACCGACGACGCGGGCGATGCTGTCGGCGGCCCCAAGCAGATTGGCGACATTCGCCCGGGCGCGGGCGGCATCCCCGGCTGCCGTCCTGACCACGCTGTTGGTCTGGCCGATTCGATCGGCGATATCGGCAATCGATTCCGAGAGCTGCTCGGATGCCGATGCGATGGAGCGGATATTATCGGACGCGTCGAGGACGGCGGAACGGGCCTCGTTGGCTTGTGATGTGGCACTGGTGGCCACTGCATTCAGGCTGCGCGCCGTCTCTTCCATGTGGTCGGCACTGTTGTGGACGCTGTCGAGCACGGCATCGATCTGGACGTTGAAGTCCGCGGTCAGCTGCTCCCGCCGGGCATGGCGGAGAGTCCGCGCGCTCTCAGCCACCTTGGCATCAAGCTCCAGCATCTCGCGGGCCTGCGCATTTTCACGAAACACGACCACCGAGCGCGCCATGTCGCCGATCTCGTCGCGCTGTGCAACGCAAGGAATGGCGGCGGCATCCTCGCCCTGCGCCAGGCGATGCATCGTCGCGGCGAGGCGTCGCAAGGGGCGGCTGACGCGGAAATGGATCAGCGCCAGCGCGGTGGCGAGCCCCAGCAGGATCAACAGGCCGCCACCAACCGCCTGCAGCCAAAGGCTGTAGCGCTGCAGCACGGCGCGCTCCGAATCCGTGACGGCGGCCCGGCTCTCATGGAGCATGGCGGCATTCTTCAGCGCGCCGTTCAGGGCCTTGCGGTTGTTGCGGTTGGGCTCGTTGTTGCCGAACTCATCGGCGGCTGCAGGGCCCTTCGCACGCGCGATCGCGACCAGATCGGTGCGGAAGCGGATGAAGGTCTCCAGCTGGCTCGCGACGGATGCGAACGCATCATGATCGCCAGACCGGTTCAACCCGCGCCACTCGCTCACCAGAGCCTTGATCTCGTCGAGACTGGTCAGCAGCGGGCTGATGAACCGTTCGCTGTCCTGCGCGTCCGAACTCATGTAGATGCCGCGCGATTCCATCACGACGCCATTGACCAGGCCGTTCACCCGCTCCGCCAGCAGGGTGCGGTGTGAAACCATCTCCATATCGGTCGTCATCGCGGCATAGCGCGACAGCGTCTGCACGCCGACGGCGACCGCGAGACAGGCTGCGAGCGCAAACACGGCGAAGGCGCCGAAGATCTGTGTCGAGATTTTGCGCGAACCGAACATCGCATTGAGCTTTCACGGCCGGGGCCTATCCGATCCCCGATTGGGCGAAAGCATGGGTGCAAAGGGTTTAAGAGCGCCTAACCAGGCCGGCTTGACCGACACGCCCCTCCTCGCCCGATTGACTTCACGAGCCTCATCCTGTTCTCACACGCCATGACCGATCTTCAGATCTCCGATGCGCCGGCGGAAGACGCCGCCGCCCCGCATGCGCGCCGGCGCACCTTCGCGATCATCTCCCACCCCGACGCCGGCAAGACGACGCTGACCGAGAAGCTGCTCTATTTTGGCGGCGCGATTCAGCTCGCCGGCGAGGTGCGCGCCAAGCAGGGACGCCGCCAGACCTCGTCCGACTGGATGAAAATCGAGCGCCAGCGCGGCATCTCCGTCGTCACCTCGGTGATGACCTTCGAATATGGCGGGCATGTCTTCAACCTGCTCGACACGCCGGGCCATGAGGACTTCTCCGAAGACACCTACCGCACGCTCACGGCGGTCGATTCGGCCGTGATGGTGATCGACGCCGCCAAGGGCATCGAGGCGCGCACCAAGAAGCTGTTCGAGGTCTGCCGCCTGCGCGACATTCCCATCGTCACCTTCATCAACAAGGTCGACCGCGAGACGCGCGACCTGTTCGACCTGATCAACGAGATCGAGACCACGCTGGCGCTCGACGTCGCGCCGATGACCTGGCCGGTCGGGCGCGGGCGCGAATTCGTCGGCACCTATGACCTCAAGGCCAACAGCTTTCGGCGCAATCAGAAGGGCGACGAGAGCGCCCAGGACCTCGCGGTCTCAGGCCCCGACGACAAGCTCTTCGACGAATTGCTGCCGAACGGCGCAGCAGACATCTGGCGCGAGGAGGTGTTCCTGGCAGCCGAGGGGCTGAAGCCCTTTGATCTCGAATCCTTTCGCGAGGGCCATCTGACGCCGCTCTATTTCGGCGCCGCGCTGCGCGATTATGGCGTGCGTGATCTGATCGACGCGCTCGGCGCATTGGCGCCAAGCCCCCGCGCCCAGATCGCCGACAAGCGCACGATCCAGGCCGGAGAGCCGAAGATGAGCGGCTTCGTATTCAAGATCCAGGCGAACATGGACCCCAACCATCGCGACCGCATCGCCTTCATGCGGGTCTGCTCGGGCAAGCTTTCGCGCGGCATGAAGGCCAAGCTCGTCCGCACCGGCAAGCCGATGCCGCTGAACGCCCCGCAGTTCTTCTTCGCCCGCGACCGCTCGATCGCCGAGGAAGCCTATGCCGGCGACATCGTCGGCCTGCCCAATCATGGCACCTTGCGCATCGGCGACACGCTGACCGAGGGCGAGGACGTCGTGTTCAAGGGCGTGCCGAGCTTCGCCCCGGAAATCCTGCGTCGCGTCAAGCTGAAGGACGCGATGAAGGCCAAGAAGCTGCGCGAAGCCCTGCAGCAGATGGCCGAGGAGGGCGTCGTCCAGATCTTCCTGCCCCATGACGGCGCGCCCGCGATCGTCGGCGTCGTCGGCGCGCTGCAGCTTGACGTCCTCAAGGAGCGGATGGAGGCCGAGTATTCGCTTCCCGTCGATTTCGAGCCCTGCCAGTTCGCCATCGCCCGCTGGGTCTCCTCGCCCGACAAGGTGGCTCTGCAGAAATTCGTCGGTCTGAAGCCGTCCTCGATGGCCGACGACCTCGACGGCGACCCGGTCTTCATGGCCTCAAGCCAGTTCACGCTCAAATACGATGCCGAGCGCGCGCCCGAGGTCACCTTCTCCGACATCAAGGACTATCAGAAGGTCGGCAAGGGCTGATGCCCTGAGCGTGCAAGTGATGCGAAAGCCACAGGCGCAGGACAGCCGGCTTTGTTTTGATCTCGGTCAATCGCAATGCGGCGGGATTGGGGCTGGTGGGGACATGAGCTGCGGCGCGCCTTGGCGCCTCGCGCTCAAGCATCCCTGGGGGCTTATCGCCATGTCACGCATTCTCCGTCTTTCCCTCTGCACCGCGCTGCTGGCCGGCACAGCCCTGACCGCGGCGCAGGCTGCCGATCTGCCGTCCGCCAAGATGGCGCCGCTCGCGCCGATCATGACCCAGTGGAGCCCGTGGATGATCCGCGGCCGCGCCCTGTTCGTGATTCCGCAGGAAAGCGCCAAGCTCAGGATTGGCGGCGCGCCGATCGCCGGTGGCGATCTCGACATCTCGAACTCGGTCGTTCCCGAACTCGACATCAGCTATTTCTTCACCAGGAACATCGCCGTCGAGCTCGTTCTCGGCGTGACCCCTCATAATGTGAAGGGTGCCGGCACGCTCGCAGGCGCGCGCATCGGTTCGGCCTGGCTGCTGCCGCCAACCCTGATGCTGCAGTATCACTTCACCGATCTCGGTGCCTTCAAGCCCTATGTCGGCGTCGGCGTTAACTACACCATCTTCTTCGACGAGAAGGCCAAGGGCGGGTTCACCAGCTTCGACCTTCAGGACAGCTTCGGCCTCGCCCTTCAGGTCGGCTTCGACTACATGATCGACAAGAACTGGGGCATCAACTTCGACGTCAAGAAGGTCTTCCTCGAGCCCAAGGTGAAGGTCAACAACGGCCTCATCACCGGCAAGGTCAAGATCGACCCCTGGATGATCGGCACCGGCGTCACCTACCGCTTCTGATCAAGGACTGCGAAGAGATTCAAGCGTTCGGCTGGGGGCCAGGGCTGGGGGGCAAAGCCGCCTGGCGGGGGAGGGGAGCGGTTCGCCGCTCCCCTTTTTCGTCGCCGCGCTAGGCACCGTTCGCCGCGAAGCCGAGCGGGATCGCGGTGGTCGACTTCAGCTCCTCCATCGCGAACATCGACGTCACGTCGTTGAGATCGATGCGCGAAATCAGCTTCTTGTAGAGCACGTCATAGGCCGCGATATCGGGCACGCAGGCCTTGAGCAGATAATCGATCTCGCCGCTCATCCGGTAGAAATCGACGATCTCGGGCAGGTCGTGCACGGCGGCATGGAAGCGCTCCAGCCATTCCATCGAGTGCCGGGCTGTCTTCACCGCGATGAACACCGTAACCCCGGCCTGCAGCTTGGCGCGGTCCAGCAGCGCCACCCGCTTGCGGATATACCCCGCCGCTTCCAGCTTCTGCACCCGCCGCCAGCAGGGCGTCGCCGACAGGCCGACCCGCTCGGCGAGCGCCGCCAGCGGCAGGCTGGCATCCTCCTGAAGGCAGGCCAGGATGCGCAGATCGAAGGCGTCGAGCTTGGACATCAAAACCTCGAAAATCGAAAACAGAATGTTGCCCTATTTTTAGAACAGGCAATCCAATTCTCAAAACATGCCCAGTGACGCTATCAAATTTCTCATGCGGCGGGTTTGCCCGCCAGAACGCAAACCCCTTCCACCCCTCTCCGCTTATGCTTTTAGCCAACGATGGAACCGAGTTGGAGCGGCGGCATGCAGGGTTTTCTGAACGCGGAGCGGCGCGGGGCTGTGCTGCGCAGCCTGCGGACGGATGAGGGCACGCTCTCGCGCGACTATCTGGCTGCTGCCCGCACCGTCCTGCGCGAACTCGTCGCGATGCCCGACCTCGTCGCGCGCCTGCCGCTCGACCGCAAACCCGGCGGCTACAGCCGCAACCTGCTGGCCGGCAACGACGCCGTCAGCGTCTGGGCGATCGTCTGGGCGGAAGGCGCGACCACCTGCATCCACGACCATCACTGCTCCTGCTGCTTCGGCGTCGTCAGCGGCACCGTCACCGAGACATGGTACCGCGCCATCGACGCACAGCGCGCCATTGCCACCGAGCAGCATGACCGCGCGGCCGGCTATGTCGCCTGCATGCTGCCGACCGGCCCCAACATCCACCGCATGCGCAATCTCGGCACGCAGGACGCCATTTCGATCCACATCTACGGTTTCGACCACGAGGCCCATGCCTCCTCGATCGAGACGCAATACACCGCCGTCGAGGGTTGAGGGCCAGCAACGTCACACACAAATACGCCGTCATTCCGGACAAGCCGCGAAGCGGCGCCGATCCGGAATCGATCATAGAGCCAGACGGGTACCGGCAGCGCCCTATGATGGATTCCGGGTCTTCGCTGCGCTCGGCCGGAATGACACGGGGCTTGATCAACGGCTCCCACGTCTGACGTGCACGCCTTTACCGCCGGGGACAACCCGCCCCGCCAATCCCCGCTGGCCCGCCCGCCGCGATGATGGCCCCCCTGTCACGAGGGAGCCAGCCATGTCGATGCGCGGATCAGCCGCAAACGCCGCGCCGGCGCAGCCGTCGGCCCTGTCCGTCACCACTGCGCGCCTGATGCGCCTGACCCCACTCGGCAAACGCGCGATCGTCGAGGGCATCGCCGCCGATTTCGACGCGCTGGCGCCAGCAGCCGGGATCACCACACGCCTGCGCATCTGCCATTTCCTGGCGCAGGCCGCCCATGAGACAGACCGGTTTCGCACGCTGGAGGAATATGGCGGTCCGGCCTATTTCGCCCGCTATGACGGGCGGCGCGACCTCGGCAACACGCAGGCCGGCGACGGCGCCCGTTACCATGGCCGCGGCATCTTCCAGCTCACCGGGCGCTTCAACTACCGCCGCTTCGGGGGACTGATCGGCATCGATCTCGAAGCCGACCCCGATCGCGCGATGCAGCCCGCGATCTCGCTGTCCATCGCCTTCGCCTATTGGCGCGAGCGCAAGATCAATGTCGCCGCCGATGCCAACGACGTCGTGGCCGTGACCAAGCTGATCAATGGCGGCCGCAACGGATTGGCGCAGCGCACGCAGCTGCTGGCGCTGGCCAAGACGATCTGGGTGTGAGATCTGCGTCATTCTCGGGCGGAGCGAAGCGCAGACCCGAGAATCTCGTGACCCGTCTCTCTGGTTTCCGAGATGGTCGGGTCAAGCCCGACCATGACGTGCTGACAGGCTTACGCGTGCCCGGCCTTCAGCGCCTGGTCGAGATCGGCATAGAGATCCTCGAGATCCTCGATGCCGGTCGAGAGCCGCAGCAGATCGGGCGGGCAGGGCGAGCCCGCGCCCTCGATCGAAGCGCGATGCTCGATCAGGCTCTCGACACCGCCGAGCGAGGTCGCGCGCTTGTAGAGTTCGACATGGGCTGCAGCCTTCACCGCCGCCGCCTCGCCGCCGACCACCTGCACCGAGAGCATGTAGCCGAAGCCGCCTTCCATCTGGCGCGCCGCAATGTCGTGGCCCGGATGCTGCGGCAGGCCGGGATACAGCACGCGGGCCACCAGCGGATGGGCCGAGAGACGCTGCGCCAGCGCCATGGCCGAGGCACTCTGGCGCTCCTGCCGGACATGGAGCGTGCGCATGCCGCGCATCAGCAGATAGGCCTCGAACGGGCCCAAAATCCCGCCCTGGCCCTTGCGCACGGTCTTGATGCGGTTCCAGAATTCATCGTCCTCGCGGGCGCAGAGCGCGCCTGCGACCACGTCGGAATGGCCGTTCAGCACCTTGGTCGCGGCATGCATCACGATGTCGGCGCCGAGCGAAAGCGGTCGCGTATGCACCGGCGAGGCGCAGGTCGAATCGACCGCGAGCTTGGCGCCGGCCTTGTGGGCGATCTCGGCGGCGGCCGCGATGTCGGTGATCGTCCAGAGCGGGTTGGACGGCGTCTCGGCCCAGACCAGCTTGGTCTTGCCGGGCTTCACGGCGGCGGCAAGCGCGGCGAGGTCGTCGGTCTCGACGAAGTCGATGACGAGACCCCAGCGCGTCGCCTCCGTCAAAAGCCAGGAGCGCAGCGCCCAGTACATCACCTTGGAGGCCACGACATGGTCGCCCGGCGACAGCGCCTGGAAGACGGCGGTCGCCGCCGCCATGCCTGAGCCGAACAGCAGCGCGCCAGCCTTGGCCTGCTCCAGCATGGCGAGCACGCTTTCGGCCTCGCGCGTGGTCTCGTTATCGGGCCGGCCATAGACGAATCCGCCGGAATAGCCGTTGTCTTCGTCCCGGATATAGGTGGTCGAGACATGAATCGGCGGCACCACGCCCTTGGTCAGCGGGTCGATCTTGCCCATCGCCTGCGCGGCGAGGGAGCGGGGGTGAAGCGGGCGCTGGGGCATGGGAAATCCGAGACAGTTCCAAGAGGGACTAAAACGACGAAGGTAAGCCGACGCATCTGGCGCAGGCGCAGGCCGGGGCGCAAGGGGGGAAGCAGCCCTGCACGCTTGCCTCGCGCGCAGATTGGCTCCATGTCAAAGGCATGAGCGCACCATCGTCCAACCCATCGTCATCCCCCGCAGGCTCGGCGCCAAGACCGGTCTGGGTCGATGCGCTGATCGCGGTGATCCCGGTGGTCGCCGTCTCGGTGCTCGGCAACGCCGTCACCATTCCGCAGGTGATGACCTGGTACCCGACCATCGCCAAACCGCCCTTCAACCCGCCCAACTGGGTGTTCGGGCCGGTCTGGACGACGCTCTTTGCTTTGATGGCCTATGGCGTCTACCGCATTTTGCGAGTACCCGCCGGCACGCCCGGCAAGACCCCGGCGCTTGTCGCCTATCACGTGCAGCTGGCGCTCAACCTGGCCTGGTCCTGCGTCTTCTTCGGGCTCAACAGCCCGCTCGGCGGCATGCTGGTGATCCTGCCCTTCCTGGCGATGATCCTCGTCACCATCGCGCTGTTTGCCAGGCTCGACCGGCTCGCGGCCCATCTGCAATGGCCCTATGTCGCCTGGGTCTCCTTCGCGACGCTGCTCACCATCTCGATCTGGTGGCTCAATCGCTGAGGCGGCGGCTCACCCGATCGAGCGTTCGATCACGTTCAGCACCGTGCTGCGCAGATCCGCGATGGTGAAGGGCTTGGTCATCACCTCTGAGACGATGGCATCGAGGCTGCGGGCCCGTTCGCGTTGTTCCGCATAGCCCGTCATCAGGATGATCGGCAGGTCGGGAAAGGCCTGCTTGGCGGCCAGCGCCAGCGCAATCCCGTCCATCAGCGGCATGCGGATATCGGTGAGCAGCAGGTCGAAGCGGCCCTGCTCGGCCATCAGCGTGTCGAGCGCCTCGGCCCCGTCGGCCGCCATCAGGCAGGAATGGCCGTCCATCGTCAGCCCCCGCGCCACCAGCGTCCGCAGCGGCTCCTCGTCATCGACGACCAGAATGCGCGACATCGCCTCAGATCCCCGGCAGGCCGGCCTGGTCGGCCGTCTCGATGACGCCGACGAAGGGCAGCTGGCGGTAGGAATGGGCCACGTCCATGCCGTAGCCGACGACGAAATAATCGGGGCACTCGAACCCGACATAATCGGGAACGATGTTTACCGCTCGCTTGCCGGGTTTTTCCAGAAGCACGACCGAGGACACTTTTGAGGCCCCGCGCGCCGCCAGCAGATCCTTGGCGAAGGCGAGCGTCCGACCCGATTCGAGGATGTCGTCGACCAGCAGCACCTCGCGGCCCCGGACATCGCTTTGAACATCGCGCAGGATCTCGACCTGGCCCGAAGACACGGTCGCGGCGCGATAGCTCGACAGATGCACGAATTCGACCTGCGGCGTCATGCCGACGCGGTGCATGGCGCGGATCAGATCCGCGACGAACATGAAGCTGCCCTTGAGCACCGCCACGACGAGCAGATCGGCCGGCGCGGTCGCCGCGATGGCCGTCGCCATTTCTTCGTTGCGGCGCGCGATCGCGGCTTCATCGTAAAGCACCCTGATGCGTTTCGGCTCAGGCATGGTCGTCGTCCTTTCGCGCCCCGGCTCGATTCCCCCTGCTACGGTTGGAGTGATGGCGTGGCTCATGAGATTTGGTTCTGTCGGAGATTTAGTGCGCCTGGCCGCACCTGGATAGCCCGATCGTACTGCGCCCGCCGCACGCCCGCTCGGTGTGGCGTCAACGAACGTTTGCGGCGGCGACGGGGCCGGCATCGGCGAAGCGCACCTGCACGGATTGTCCCGCAGCGGGCGGCGCTGCGAGCCGCGCCCGGAAGCGCATCAGTTCGGAGGGTTCCAGTGCCGGGCGCGGTGGGTCGGTCTTCCAGCTGTAGAGAACCTGCCCGGCGGCGTCCTTGACCGAGACCTCGATCGAAGGCACCGGGGTATTTCCCCTGGCGATGTTCGTCACATCGCCCTCGACCACGAGAAAGCGCCCGCCCGCATCGTCGATCAGCCCGCTTTCCACAGCGCTCAGCTTCAGGCCCCGCACATTGATGGGCAAGCCCAGCATCTCGAAGGTGGATGCAAGCTGCGGTGCAGCCCGCACCGCATGATCCCGCTGCCACACCAGCAGGCCCAGCAGGGCGAGCCCGACCAGGGCCACGGCCCCGGCAACCGGAGCAGCGGGAAGCCGTGCCGTCTTGACCTTCCTTGATTTCGGCCCGGACGCCTTGCCGCTGCGCTTGCGGTCCGGTCGGGCGTTGTCGGATGTGTCGGGGGCCGGCGGCGGCGGCGCGGCGGCGGCGGCTGCCAGCGCCGCTTCGGCCTCGACCGCCGAGACCTGCGCCTCGATCGCAGCCGCCTGCTGCAGCTCCTCGTTCAGAAGCGCCTGCGTCTCTTCGGCGCTGGGAACCTCGGGCAGATCCGGCTCCGGCATGACATGCCAAAGCGTCTGGCAACTGGCGCAGCGCACCTTGCGGCCCTCGGTGCCGAGCTTGGCTCCGTCGAGTTCGTAGCGGCTGGCGCAGGAGGGGCAGACGATCAGCATGGCGGGGGCCAGCGGCTCCTATGCGTGTTGGACGGGCGCCTTCGTCTGGCGCATTTTGCCGGACGGTCGCCGTCAGCTTTCCGACAGACAGGCAGCCGGTTCAAGCGTCGGCAGCGCGCGTCGCTGGCTGCGTCTCTCAATTGGCGCGGTTCATGGTTAACGTCCCGTGAAGAACTCTGGCGCCATGCTCGGGTTTCGCGTCGGCAAGCAGGGCTTGAGGAAACGGAATTGGTTCGGTTCGAGAATGTCGGCCTGAGATATGGCATGGGCCCGGAGGTGCTGAAGGACATCAACTTCAGCATCGCGCCGCGCTCGTTCCAGTATCTCACCGGGCCGTCGGGCGCCGGCAAGACGACCCTGATGCGCCTTGTCCTGATGGCGCTGCAGCCGACGCGCGGCCTCGTCAACCTGTTCGGACAGGATGTCTCGCGGCTCGATGCTGCGACCCTGACCGCCTTCCGTCGCCGCATGGGCATCGTCTTCCAGGATTTCCGCCTGCTCGATCATCTGACCCTTTATGAAAACGTCGCCCTGCCCCTGCGGGTGCTCGGCAAGGAGGAATCAAGCTATCGTGCCGAGGTCGTCGAGCTGCTGCGCTGGGTCGGGCTGGGCGAACGCATGCACGCCGTGCCCTCCGTCCTCTCGGGCGGCGAAAAGCAGCGCGCCGCCATTGCCCGGGCGGTCATCGGGCGGCCCGAGCTGGTTCTCGCCGACGAGCCCACCGGCAATGTCGATCCCGCGCTCGGCCGGCGGCTGCTGCGGCTGTTCATGGAACTGCAGTCGCTGGGCACGGCGGTTGTGATCGCGACGCATGATCTCGCCTTGATGGAGCTTTACGACGCGCCACGCCTCGTCCTCGCCGATGGTCATCTCCATGTCGATGCCTGACCCCGGCAATGCGGATTTCGAGCCCGAGGACCGGCCGCTGCCGAGCAATCTGCGGCGCGACCAGCCGCTCGTGCCCATCGATACGGTCGCGGCCCGGGCCCTGATGGCGGTGATCGCGATCCTGACCTTTCTGGCGGCGTTGAGCGCCGGCGCCGCCGTTCTCGCCGCGCGCGCATCAGAGCAGTGGCGCGGCGCCGTCGCCAACGAAATGACGATCCAGATCAGGCCGGATTCGCGCCGCGACATCGAAGGCGACATCGGCCGTGCCGTGGCGATGGCGCAGGCGATCGACGGCATCGAGTCGGTGCGCGCCGTTCCCCGGGCCGAATCGGACAAGCTGCTCGAACCCTGGCTCGGTGCGGGGCTGGACCTCGTCGAGCTGCCGGTGCCCCGGTTGATCGTCCTGAAACTGCGCGCGGGCGCCGGCCCCGATCTCACCGCCTTCGGCGCGGCGCTGCGGCGCGAGGTGCCCACCGCCATCCTCGACGACCACCGCCTCTGGGTCCGCAGGCTCTCGACCATGGCCAGCACCATCATCCTGTCGGGCGCGGCGGTGGTGCTGCTGGTGCTGACGGCGGCGGCGCTGGCGGTGGCGTTTGCGACGCGTGGCGCCATGGCCGGCAGCCGCGACAGTGTCGAGGTGCTGCATCTCGTCGGTGCCGACGATGCCTTCATCGCGCGCGAATTCCAGAGCCGATTCGTCAGGCTTGGGCTAAGAGGCGGCGCCATCGGCGGCGCTGCGGCCATCCTCGTCATCGGACTCCTGGGCTTCCTGTCCTCGCGCTGGAGGACGGCGCCGGAGGCAGAGCAGCTCCAGGCGATGTTTGGGGCCTTCGAGATCGGCTGGTCGGGCTATGTCGCGGTGATCCTCGTCGCCGTGGTTGTGGCCGCGATTTCAGGCCTCGTCTCGCGCGTCACCGTCAGGCATCATCTGCGTGTGCTGGCCGGGGGGACGGCGTGATGCGAAGCGGTGCGGATCGATATGCGGGCTTGCTTCGGCTCTTGATGCGCAGCCGCCGGTCCTATCGGCCCGGCAGCAAGCTCGCTGCCGTGCTTACGCCCGATTGGCGCGCTAGGTTTCAAACGTCATGGCGATGATCGGCAGCAGCCACGAACAGCTCGCCCGGCAGCGAGCCCATCAAAGGCGGGCGGACGAAGGTCGGCCGGTGCGTCACCGCGCGGTCGCCGTCGGGACCGATGCAGCGCCTGCTGTAGATCGAGGCAACCGTCGCTTCACGCTGAGGCGGGTCACTTTCTGGTTCGCCATCCTGACCTCTGTCGTCTGCCTTGCATTCGGCCTCGGCTATATCCGCTTCGCCTCCGGAATCGCGGGGCACGAGCCGGTGGCGGTGCCGCGTACGGATGCCATCGTCGTGGTCACCGGCGGATCGCAACGCGTCGGCGACGCCATCGGCCTGCTTGGTGCCGATCGGGGCTCGCGCCTGCTGATCAGCGGCGTCAACGAAAAGACCGGCCGCGATGAGCTGGCCAAGCTCAACCCCTCGGCGCGGGAGCTCCTGGGCTGCTGCGTCGATCTCGACTATCGCGCCCGCAACACCATCGGCAACGCCATCGAGGCGCGGCGCTGGCAGCGCAAGCATGGTTTCGGTTCGCTTCTGGTTGTGACTTCGAATTATCACATGCCGCGCACCATCGCCGAATTCGCCCATGCGATGCCCGACATCCGCCTCGTGCCGCATCCGGTCGTGACCGACCAGATCGACACCGGCGGCTGGTGGACGCGCTGGAGCACGATCCGGGTGCTGGCGCCCGAATATGCCAAATACATCGCCGCCCGCCTGCGCAGCCTCTTCGAGGACGATCCCGAGACGTCGCGACTGTCGATCATCATCGGCGGCCGCAAGCCGGTCTCGTCGAAGCCGGCGGAGCTGATGGGGCCGGAGCAGGAAAGACGCAGCCAGCTGAAAAACGGCGGTATCGACGGCTGACGCCCGCCACGACGCTTGACGGCGGCAGGGCGGCAAGCTCTTTGCGCGCCATGCTCGTCCTGCGCTCCCTCGTCTTCAACGTCCTGTTTTATGTGAACCTGGCGCTCTGGCTGGTTTTTGCCGCCATGCCCGCCCTCCTGCTGCCGCGGCGCGCGCTGCTCGGGGTCACGGTGGCCTGGGCTCACACCGCACTCTGGCTGATGCGGGTCATCGCCGGCACGCGCTACGAGATCACCGGACGCGAGAACATCCCCCCGGGCGGGCTCATCGTCGCCTCGAAGCACCAGTCCTTCTGGGAAACCTTCGTGATGATGATGCTGTTCAAGGACCCGATCTTCATCCTCAAGCGCGAATTGATCTGGGTCCCGTTCTTCGGCTGGTGCCTGAGCAAGTTCAAGATGATCCCGGTCGATCGCGGCGGCCGCGCCCGCGCGTTGGCCCAGGTCACCCGCCGCGCCAAGGTGGAGCTGCGCGACAATCACCGCCAGTTGCTGATCTTCCCCGAAGGCACGCGCCGCCCCGCCGGGGCACCGCCCGCCTACAAGTTCGGCGTCGCCCATCTCTATGGCGAGCTCAAACTTCCTTGTGTGCCGGTGGCGCTCAATTCCGGCCTGTACTGGCCGCGCCGGAAGTTCCTGCGTCGTCCCGGCACGATCCGGCTCGAGATCCTGCCGCCGATCGCGCCGGGTCTCGACAAGGCCACGTTCCAGGCGCTGCTGCAGGAGCAGATCGAGACCGCGAGCGACCGTCTGCTGGCGCAAGGACGCGCCGAACTGGCGCTCCTCGGGCTCGATCCGCTCGCCAAGACCGCCTCCTGAGTCCCGCGTCGGCCACCAGCCCGCAGACGCAACCAGCCCGACAGCTCCTGACATATTGCGGCAGCAGTCCCTATCCCCCCACTCGGCAAGCCTTGACTTGACGCCCCGCTGTTCTCATTTTGTTTTCAGAACAAAGGAGGAACGTCATGGCCGCTCTCGCCTATCGCCAGCCGATCTCGCGTCACGCCCGCCCCGCTTTCGACCAGCGCCAGCGCGATCTGTTCCGGCAGGACCTGATGGCTCAGGACACCCAGGTCGAGAATCGCGCCAAGACGGCGCAGGAACTGCCGATGCGCAGCGCGGCCGGCCTTGGCGAGCGCCGCTTCACCGCCTGGCGCGGCCGCTCGGGCCGGCGCTATGTCGCCTCGATCTTCGCCATCGGCGACGAGCATGCGCTGGGCTTCACCGATGCGGTGCTGGTGGCGGTATCGCCCGACCGGCGCATCGTGGCGGCCCGCGACAGCGGCCCCTTCGGCGTCGAGGCCGCGCTGACACGCTGGCAGCAATCGGTTGCGCTCGCCGGCGCCAGCGAGATCCACGTGCATCTGCTGGCCGAGGACGGCCTCAGCCGCCGCGCCGCCCTGCTCGACCTGATGCCGGAGGTGTGAGCGCGCGACGCGAACGGATGTCATGAGGAAACCACGCCGTCATCCTGGGCGGCCGCAGGTCGACCGGGATCCATCATAGGGCAGCGACGAAGCTCTATGATGGATCCCGGCCTGCGCGGCTTCGCGGCTTGGCCAGGATGACGTGGTTTCGATTGCAAGCACTCGGACCTGATCTAAACCTTCGGCCACGGCGCGGCGCCCGACGCCAGCGCCTGCGCCAACCCGCCCAGAACGGGATCGAAGATGCCCATCTTGCGCAGCGACTCGTCGGTGAGCAGCACGTAATCGGGGTTCTCGCCAGAGCTGCCCCGGCCGTGGCGCACCAGGTCGAGCTGCTGCTCATGCGACAGCCGCCCGGCATATTGCAGGTGCCGGCGGTCGGCGACATAGACCAGCGCCGTGACGGCGCGGCCATCCTCCAGCCGGACCGGCATCCGGCGCTCCAGATAGACCGCCGTCGCCTGCTCGCGGGCCCGCAGGTAATCCACCGTCTCCTGCGCCTGCGCGGCCGCCACGCGAAAGGCGAGCCCCCGGCAGATTCCACCCCGGTCGAGGCCCAGCACCAGCCCGGGCCGCTCCGGCGTGCCGCGATGCACATGCGAGAAGATGCACAGCGAGCGGTGATAGCCGTGGAGCCGCGCGGGAACGCTTTCCTCGAAGGCAAAGCCCGGCCGCCAGATCAGCGAGCCGTAGCCGAAGACCCAAAGCTCGCCATCCCCGAAGGCCGAGGTCATGCCCGCTCCATCCCGTGGGTATCCCATAATTTGGCCGTGCCCGCCTGCTTGATGAGGATGCCGGCCTCGACCGTTCGGCTGGCGTCCGTCTCCCGCGGCAGCTAACAATCCCGCCGCATCAGCGCAATGGACTGTCCCGCATGACCGATCCCGCTCCCCGCCGCCGCAGCAGCCGCGCCTGGCTCTACGCCCCCTTCATGGCGCTGGCGCTTGTCGCCGCGGGCTGGACCGGCTTCTGGTTCATCGTGCGCGCGCGGGTCGTCGACGCCGTCGATACCGCGCTCGCCCGGGAAGCCGGGCTCGGCCGCAGCTGGACCTGCACCGACCGCGCCGTCACGGGCTTTCCCTTCCGCGTCGAACTGCGCTGCGGCGCGCTGGCGCTGGCCTCTGCCCGCTGGGGCGAGGAGGTCCGCGTCCAGACCGGGCCGGCGGTCGCCGTCGGCCAGATCTATACCCCCAATCTGGTCATCGCTCAGATCACGGGTCCGCTGCAGGCGACGCTGCCGGAGGGTCGCAGGCTCGATCTCGGCTGGACGCGGCTCGAAGCCAGCCTGACGCACGCCAGTGGCGACCCCGAGCGCCTTTCGCTGGTGATCAGCGCACCGACCGCGAGCCTGACTGCGCCGGGCCTCACCGCCGAGACCTGGCAGGCCGCCTCGCTGGAAGCGCATCTGCGCCGCAACCCGACCCGCCCCGCAACCGACCAGGCGGTCGATCTCGCCATCGCTGCCAAGGGCTCGGTCCTGCCGGCGCTCGATGCGTTGCTGGGCACGAACGAACCCGGTGATGTCGATATCCAGGCGACGCTGACACAGACAGAGGCCTTCCGCATCGGCCTCAACCCCGATGCGCTGGAAGCCTGGCGCAATGTCGGCGGCCAGGTCGAGTTGACGCGGCTTGTATCGGTCAAGGGCCCTGCCCGCATCGAAGCGACCGGCCAGTTCCTGATCGACCAGACCCACCGGCCGGCCGGCCAGCTCCAGGCCTCGCTGGCCGGCATCCGCCAGATTGCCGGCATACCGGTCGGCGGCCTGGCAGCCGGGCTCGGCGGCCTCTTGGGCGGGCGCCTGAGCGCACAGCTGCCGGGCGCGGCTCCCGGTCTGAACGCACTCCCGCCGATCGTGCTGCGCGAGGGGCGCGTTTATCTGGGACCGATCCGCCTGCCGCTGCAGCCGCTGCCGGCCCTCTACTGATGCCTGATGCCAAATGGTCCCCCGGGAAACAGCATCCCTGAGGGATCAGCAAATGCGCGAAGCCTGGCTTACGCGCCTAATAGATCGATCAGATGCGGGATCAGCGGCTCGTCGGCGGGGGGCATGGCAAGATCCCGCAGCTTGCCGGGACGGACCCATTTGAGCGCCTGCGCCTCGCGCGAGGCGACCGTTCCCTCCCAGCGCCGGCAGATATAGAGCGGCATCAGCAGGTGGAACTCGGGATAGGCGAAGCTGGCGAAGGTCAGCGGCGCCAGGCACTCTTCCCTGACCGTGATACCGAGCTCTTCCGACAATTCGCGGATCAGCGCCGGCTCGGGCCGTTCGTCCTGTTCGAGCTTGCCGCCGGGGAACTCCCACAGTCCCGCCAGCGCCTTGCCCTCGGGACGCTGCGCCACGAGCACGCGGTTGTCGGCATCGATCAGGGCGCAGGCGACGACGAGGAGAAGCTTCACGGGGATTAACGGCTCAATTTCCGGAGAGGATGACATGGAGGGGTTCGGTTTCCCGGCCCGTCACGGTGACGCTGTCATAGACCGAGCCGCCCTCTCGAGAGAAGGCGTCCTCGTCGCCCCAGATCACCTGGGTCGTCACGAAATAGGCGCCGGCTGCGACGTTCTGGAAGATGAAGCGTCCGTTCGATTCCGCCTTGGTGGTGCGGGTGTACTCGCCATAGGCGGGGTCTGGAGTGTTGTCACGGGGATAGTCGCGATGGGGCACATATCTGCGCTTCCCGTAGAGGTTCGCGAAGCGCTCGCGGGCGTAAGCCGTGGCCGGCACCAGCCGCACCACCTCGCCCGCGGCATTCACCACCGCTCCGTTCGGCTTGGTCCGAAAGGCATGGCCGGTGATTGTCGTGGTGCCGGGCTTTTTGATGAAGGCGGCCTCCTCGACGGAGAAGGCGACGGTCGCGGGCTTACGCTCGACGCAGGCCGACAGCGCCAAGGCCACGCAGATGATGACCCGGACCTTCATGCCGCCCATCCTCTCATGCAGACTTGGCCGCACGCCGCGACGTCGTCACCAGGAAGACGCCGGCCAGGATGATGCAGCCTCCGACGACCTGCCGCAACTCCAGCGTTTCGCCAAGCACGACGATGCCGAGGATCGTCGCGACGCTCGGCACGAGATAGCCCGTCATCGCGGCGCGCGTCGGCCCCGCGGCGCGGATGAGCCGCATGAACACCGCCATCGGGATCGCGGTCGCAAGCAGGCCCAGCGCCAGCATGGCAGGCACATGATCGGCCACCGGCGCGAAGGCGGCGGGGCCGGCGAAGACCAGCGTCAGGACAAGCGCGACGAGGCCGGAGACGACCTGCTGACCGAGCGCGAGCCTGGCCGGATCGCCCGCCGAAGCGGGCACCGCGCGCGCATAAAGGTTGCCGCCGCTGTAGCCCAGCATGACGCCGACCATGGCGAGCACGCCGAGCGCCGTGCCGCCGCCCTCGACCAGGCGTGGGCCGATCAGCAGCGCGACGCCGGCCATGCCGAGCAGGATGCCGGCGAGCCGCCGGAGACCCATGCGCTCTTCGGAGAACAGAAAATGCGCGAACACCGCAGTCACCAGCGGCCCGCCGGCCTGGATCATCGCGGCCGGGCCGCTCGCCAGCTGCACCAGCGCATAGGCGACGAGCACATTGGGCACCCAGCCATTGGTGGTGCCGAGCACGAGCCAGTGCCAGATCTCGTCGCGGCGCGGGATCGGGCTCTGGCCGAGCCAGACGACATAGGCTGCGAGCGCCGCCGCCCCGATCAGCCCGCGCGAGGCGGCCAGCGCCAGCGGCGAGATTGCGCCACCCGTCAGCTTGATGAACAGGAAGCTCGAGCCCCAGAAGAACGAGCAGACCAGCAGATGCCCGGCGACGAAGGCGCGGCTGGGGCTGGGGCGGGCCTGCTCCGTCATTGCGAGCGCAGCGAAGCAATCCAGAGGGATCGCGCAAACGCCTGGATGGCTTCGCTGCGCTCGCAATGACGGTGAGTCATCTAGGACCGGTAGTCGCCGTTGATCTCGACATAGGCCTTGGTCAGGTCGCAGGTCCAGACCGTGGATTTGCCGCGGCCGATGCCGAGATCGGCGGTGATGACGATGTGCTCGCCCTGCATATAGGTCGAGACGGCCTCTTCGTCATAGGACGGCGCGCGGGCGCCCTGCTGCGCCACCATGATGTCGCCGAAGGAGATGTCGAGCGTGTCGCGGTCGGCCGGTTCGCCAGCCTTGCCGACGGCCATGACGATGCGGCCCCAATTGGCGTCCTCGCCGGCGATCGCGGTCTTGACCAGCGGCGAATTGGCGATCGACAGCGCGACGCGCTTGGCCGAGCGCGAGGAGGCGGCGCCCGCGACCCTGACCTCGACGAATTTGCGCGCGCCTTCGCCATCCTTGCAGACGAGATGGGCGAGTTCGAGCAACAGCGAATTCAGCGCGCGTTTGAAGCCCGAGAGGCGGGGATCGCCGATTTCGGTGATGGCAGGTACGCCCCTCGCGCGTGCCTTAGCCGTCGCAAACAGCATCAGCGTGTCGGAGGTCGAGGTGTCGCTGTCGACGGTGACCGCGTTGAACGAGCCCTTGACGCCCTTCGACAGCAGCGCCTGCAGCACGGGGGCGGCGATCGGCGCGTCGGTGAAGACGAAGGAGAGCATCGTCGCCATGTCGGGCGCGATCATGCCGGCGCCCTTGGCGATGCCGGCGAGCACCACCTCGTGGCCGTCGATCTTGGCCTTGCGCGTCAGTGCCTTGGGGAAGGTGTCGGTTGTCATGATCGCCTTGGCGGCGTCGATCCAGGGGCCGTCGGCGACGCGTTTGGCGCAATCCTCGAGCACGCCCTCGAACTTGGTGGCATCGAGCGGCTCGCCGATCACGCCGGTCGAGGCGATGAAGACCTCGTGGGGCTTGCAGCCGGCCGCCTTGGCCGCGATTTTCGCCGTGAGCGCGACGGTCTCGCGGCCTTTCAGGCCAGTGAAAGCATTGGCGTTACCGGAATTGACGACCACGGCCCGGGCCGAGCCCTGCTGCAGGTTTTCGCGGCACCAGTCAACCGGGGCTGAGGGGCATTTCGAACGGGTGAAGACGCCCGCGACTTGCGTGCCCTCGTCGAGCAGCGCCAGCCAGACATCGGTGCGGCCCTTGTACTTGATGCCGGCCTCGCCGGTGGCGAAACGCACGCCCGGAACCGGCGGCACTTTGGGCTGGCGCTTGGGCGCGAGCGGGGAAACGGGAACATCCTTGCCGGCCATGGTGGCGTCTCCTGTGCGGGAGGCCGGTGTGCCGCAGGGGCGTCGCGAAGGCAAGGTCGGCCTCCTCCTCGGATCGCTATGGCGCTCTCGACGCGGCATTGCATTATGCTATATTCATTTTGTGAAGGTGGCGATCTACAGCAGAGACGCACTGAAGACCTTGCGGGGCCTGCCGACGAATGTCGCCGATCGCATCCGCAGCAAGATCGAGCAATATGTCGCCGACCCTGCCTCACAAGCCAACAACGTCAAGGCGTTGCAGGGCGACAAGCGCTATCTGAGGCTCCGCGTCGGAGACTGGCGGGTCATCTTCCGCGAGGATGGCTCGGTCGTGCTGATCGTCCGCGTCGCGCCGCGCGGGTCTGCCTATGACTGAGAGGAGCCTGCCATGAAGGAGCGACTCGAGTTGATGATCGACGGCGAGGCCTTCGTCGCGCTGTCGCGGGATGCCTATGACCGTCTGGTCGAGGCGGCCGAGGATGCGGCCGACTCCGCAGCCATCGCCCGCTTCGAGCAGCGCCTCGCCGCGGACGAAGAAGAGTTCGTCCCCTCTGCCATGGTGGACCGCATTCTTGCGGGCGAGAATCTCGTGCGTGTCTGGCGCGAGCATCGCGGGCTGACCGTCAGCGCGCTGGCGGAAATGGCCGGCATCGCCCAGCCCTATCTCTCGCAGATCGAGACCGGCAAGCGCGAGGGCACGCTGCAGACGATGAAGAAGATCGCCGATGCGCTGCGCGTGAAGCTCGACGATCTCGTCTGAAACGCACATGGCCCGCATCGAGCGCGGGCCATGGCAAATCGTCAGTCGTCTGTCAGCGGCCGCTCAGGGCTTCTTCGTCTCGGCCGGCGCAGGAGCCGGCGTCGCGGGCGCGGCCGGCTGGTCGAGACGTTCGACCTTGGCCTTCTCGCGCAGCGCCACGATGATGTCCTGCTGGGCCTTGCGCTCGAGATACTGGTCGATCTGCGGCTTCACCGTCGCGAAATCCGGCAGCGGCTTGCTGCGCTTGTCCTCGAGCTTGATGACGTGCCAGCCGAACTGGCTCTTCACCGGGTCGGAGACCTGGCCCTTGTTCAGCTTGAAGGCGACGTCGGCGAATTCCGGCACCATGCGGTCCTTGGTGAACCAGCCGAGCGAGCCGCCTTCCTTGCCGGAGCCCGGATCCTTGGAGAGTTCGGCGGCGACCTTGGCGAAATCCTCGCCCTTCTTCAGCCGCTCGGCGACGGCCTTGGCCTGCGCCTCCTCCTCGACGAGGATGTGGCGGGCATTGACCTCCTCCTCCGGCGCCATCGCCTTGGTGGTCTCGTCATAGAGCTTGCGCGCCGCTTCCGGCGTCGCGGCCTTCTTGGCCTCGGCGGTCAGGTACTGGTCGAGCAGGACCTTCTCGCGGAAATAGGCGAGACGGGCGGCGAAGTCCGGGGCGTCGGCGGTCTTGGCTGCGGCCGCAGCCCGGGCGCCGAGCTTCAGGTCGACGAGGTAGTTGATGACCTCGTCGCGCTTGCGCTCGTCGGGCAGCTGGGCGAGGCGCTCGCCGAGATCCTCGGTGGCGAGCGAAATCTCGCGCTCGGTGATGGCAATGCCATCGACCCGGGCGACGACCTTGTCGGCCTGAGCGAAGACGGGCGTCGCGACGAGCGCAAGGCCAAGCGAGAGCATGCCAAGACGAGACAACTTCATGGGGGAATGCCCTTTTTCAACAACAGAGCCGCAAACAAAAAGATCGCGGCTGCACTGCCAGTTGAACGCGGCAAAGGCAAGGCGCGCAAGCCGCACGACAGGGCCCATCACGAAGCTTTGCACCGCGCGGGCATGGCCAAGCCGGGAGCGCGCGCCGGGCGCCCCAGGCGCGCGGCTTCCTGCGGGCTTGGAAGCGGAGTGGGGAAACCCTACATCCTGCGAAATCCGGTGGCTTCAGGCCGCGCGTGCCGCGACAGGCGCTAAGCGTTGCAAGGCAGTGCTGGACCCCGCCCCCGCACGCGTCTAAACACGCGGTCGCATTGAGAATTCAGGTTTTCGGCTGCTCGCGGCATGCAAGGCTGCGCGGCATTCAAGACCATACCACCGAAAGGCCCAACATGCTTGGCGCGCTCGCAAAGAAACTCTTCGGCTCGTCGAACGACCGGCGCGTCAAGGGCTATGGCCCCCGGGTCGCGGCGATCAATGCGCTGGAAAAGGAAGTCGCTGCGCTCAGCGACGAGGCGCTGCAGGCGCGCACCACAGCCTTTCGCGAGCAGATCGCGGCTGGCGCCAAGCTCGATGACCTGCTGGTTCCCGCCTTCGCCACCGTTCGCGAGGCGGCCAAGCGTGTGCTCGGCCAGCGCCCCTACGACGTCCAGCTGATCGGCGGCATGGTGCTGCATGAAGGCTCCATCGCCGAGATGAAGACCGGCGAGGGCAAGACGCTTGTCGGCACCCTGCCGACCTATCTCAACGCGCTCGCGGGCCAGGGCGTGCATGTCGTCACGGTCAACGACTACCTTGCCCGCCGCGACGCGGAGTGGATGGCCCGGCTCTACAACTTCCTTGGCCTGAGCGTCGGCATCATCGTCCACGGCATCGACGACGAGGAGCGCCAGCGCGCCTATGCCTGCGACATCACCTACGGCACCAACAACGAATTCGGCTTCGACTACCTGCGCGACAACATGAAATACGAGGTCTCGCAGATGTCGCAGCGAGGCCACCATTTCGCGATCGTCGACGAGGTCGACTCGATCCTGGTCGACGAAGCGCGCACGCCGCTGATCATCTCGGGCCCGCTCGACGACAAGTCGGACCTCTATGTCTCGATCGACAAGGTGCTGCCGGGGCTGGTCAAGGGCGATTACGAGGTCGATGAGAAGCAGCGCGCCGTCTCGCTGACGGAAGCCGGCAACGAGCATATCGAGGAACTGCTGCGCGAAGCCGGCCTGCTCAAGGAAGGCGACCTCTACGACGCGCACAACGTCACGCTGGTCCACCACGTCAACCAGGCGCTGCGGGCGCATTCGCTGTTCACCCGCGACAAGGACTATATCGTCCGTGGCGACGAGGTCGTGATCATCGACGAGTTCACCGGCCGCATGATGCCGGGTCGGCGCTATTCGGAAGGGCTGCATCAGGCGCTCGAGGCCAAGGAGGGCGTCACCGTCCAGCCCGAGAACGCGACTTTGGCCTCGATCACCTTCCAGAACTATTTCCGGCTCTACTCCAAGCTCGCCGGCATGACCGGCACGGCGGCCACCGAAGCCGACGAGTTCTTCCAGATCTACAAGCTCGAGGTCGTCGAGATCCCGACGAATCTGCCGGTCTCGCGCAAGGACGAGGATGACGAGGTCTACCGCACCTTCGAGGAGAAGGTCCGCGGCGTCATCCGCGAGATCAAGGAAGCCCAGAAGCTCGGGCAGCCCATGCTGGTCGGCACGACCTCGATCGAGCGCTCCGAACTCGTCGCCGAGATGCTGCAGAAGGACGGCTTCCAGCAGATCGACTTCTCGGCGCCCAACGCGCTGGAGCCGATCTACGCCGCCGCGCGGCAGGGCAAGCCGTCGAACTATTTCGCCGTGCTGAATGCCCGCTTCCACGAGCAGGAGGCCTATATCGTCGCCCAGGCCGGTGCGCCAGGCGTCATCACCATCGCCACCAACATGGCCGGTCGCGGCACCGACATCCAGCTCGGCGGCAATGCCGACATGCGCATCAAGCACGATCTCGGCGACATGCCCGAGGGCGAGGAGCGCACGCGGCGCGAGGCGGAGATCCGCGCCGAGGTCGTCGACTTCAAGCAGCGCGTGATCAAGGCCGGCGGGCTCTACATCGTCGGCACCGAACGCCATGAGAGCCGCCGCATCGACAACCAGCTGCGTGGCCGCGCCGGCCGCCAGGGCGATCCCGGCCGGTCGAAATTCTTCCTGTCGCTGCAGGACGATCTGATGCGGATCTTCGGCTCCGACCGCATGGACGGCATGCTGACCAAGCTCGGCCTGAAGGAGGACGAGGCGATCGTCCATCCCTGGATCAACAAGGCGGTCGAGAAGGCTCAAGGGAAGGTCGAGGCGCGCAACTTCGACATCCGCAAGAACATCCTGAAATACGACGACGTCATGAACGACCAGCGCAAGGTCGTGTTCGAGCAGCGCCGCGACTTCATGCGCCAGGCCAGCGTGCGCGAGACGATCGATGACATGCGCCAGGGTGTCGCCGATGATCTGGTGACGCGCCACATCCCGCCCGAGGCCTATCCCGAGCAGTGGGACACCGCCGCGCTGAAGGAAGGCGTGATGCAGTTCCTCAATCTCGATCTGCCGATCGAGGAGTGGGCCAAGGAAGAGGGCATCGCCGATGCCGAACTGCGCGAGCGCATCCGCAAGCTCGCCGACGAGGATTACGCGGCGCGGATCGAGCGCAACACCGAGGAGGTGATGCTCTATGTCGAGAAGCAGGTGTTGCTGCAGACGCTCGACACGCTCTGGCGCGAGCATCTCGTCACGCTCGATCATCTGCGCCAGGTCATCGGCTGGCGCGGCTATGCCCAGCGCGATCCGCTCCAGGAATACAAGCAGGAGGCCTTCGACCTGTTCGATTCGCTGATCGGGCGGCTGCGCGAGCAGGTCACCGGCAATCTGATGCGCATCGAGGTCCGCTTCGAGGCGCCCGAGGAGACAGCCCCGCCGCAGGACGCCCTGCCCTCGCCCTTCGGCGATTACGGCGCCGGTGGCCTGCAGTTCGCAGCGCTGGAAGGCGACACCGCCGTCCTCGACCGCGACCCGGCCGATCCCTCGACCTGGGGCAAGGTCGGCCGCAACGAAGCCTGCCCCTGCGGCTCCGGCAAGAAGTTCAAGCACTGCCACGGACAGTACGTCTGAGGGCTCTGCCTCTCCGCACCGTCATTCCGGACAAGCCGCGAAGCGGCGCCGATCCGGAATCCATCGTCAAGTGCCGTCGTGCCCTATGATGGATTCCGGGTCTTCGCTGCGCTCGCCCGGAGTGATGGCGAGGGCTTGCAAGTCCGTGCCTGATCCTTCGTCGCATTCCGCCGGGGCTTTACGCTGCCGTGTCGTGCAGCGCACACTCGCAGCAGCCCATCGCGAGCAAGCCCATGCCCGGATCGACCCATCATCCCGTGCCCAAGACCAGCGCCGGCCGCTTCTTCGAGGACTTCCATCTCGGCGAGCATATCGTCCACGCGACCCCGCGCACGGTCACAGTCGGTGACGTTTCGCTCTACACAGCGCTTTACGGCCCGCGTTTCGCGGTCCAGTCCTCGGACGCCTTCGCCCACGCGATCGGCTATCCCGCCGCGCCGGTGGACGATCTGCTGGTCTTCCACATCGTCTTCGGCAAGACCGTTCCCGACATCTCGCTGAACGCCGTCGCCAATCTCGGCTATGCGGACGGGCGTTTCCTCAAGCCGGTTTTCCCGGGCGACACGCTCTCGACCACCTCGGAGGTGATCGGGCTGAAGCAGACCTCCGCCGGCGACAGCGGCATCGTCTATGTCCGCTCGATCGGCCGCAATCAGCATGGCGAGATCGTGCTGAGCTATGTGCGCTGGGTTCTGGTGCGCAAGCGCCAGCCAGGCACCCCGGCCCATGCCGAGCAGGTGCCCGAACTGCCCAAGGTGGTTGCAGTGGAGGAGCTCGGTGAGGGCTGCCCGGCGCTCGATCTCGCCGCTTATGACGACGCTCTGGCCGGTTCGGCCTTCCGCTGGAGCCACTATACGGCGGGCGAGCGCATCGACCATGTCGACGGCATGACCGTGGAGGAGGCCGAGCACCAGATCGCGACGCGGCTCTACCAGAACACCGCCAAGGTGCATTTCGACGGGCATGGCGCCCGCGAGACCCGCTTCGGCAAACGGCTGATCTATGGCGGCCATGTCATCAGCCTCGCCCGGGCGTTGTCGTTCAACGGGCTCGGCAACGCTTTTCACATCGCCGCGATCAATGGCGGGCGCCATGTTGCGCCGCTCTTTGCCGGCGACACGGTCTTTGCCTGGAGCGAAGTCCTGGAAGCTGCGGAACTGGTCGGGCGGAACGATGTCGGGGCGCTGCGGCTACGGCTCGTCGCGACCAAGAACCGACCCTGCTCCGATCACCCGCTGAAATCGGGTGATCACTATGCGGCCGACGTCATCCTCGATCTCGACTACTGGGCGCTACTCCCGCGCTAACGCTCGTTACGAATGACAGATTATGTCTTCTGTCACTTCGCTGTCGCCATGCCGCATTGCAGCAGCGTTCCGGTTTCGTTACAGACCCAGACACTCTAGAACAATCCCAAATGGGTGGGCCCTTGTCCGGGCCGCGCGAGTCGGAGAACGATCTTGGCCGAGGTCAAACAGGCGGCGCGCCCGCTGTCGCCGCATCTGCAGATCTATCGCTGGTCCTGGACCATGGCGATGTCGATCGCGCATCGCGCCACCGGCGTGGCGCTGTATGCCGGCACTGTGCTGATCGCCGCCTGGCTCGTCGCAGCGGCTTCGGGCCCGGCGGCGTTCGACACGGCGCAGTGGATCGCGGGCTCGCTGCTCGGCCGCCTCGTTCTGTTTCTGTATTCCTTCGTTCTGCTGCACCATATGATGGGGGGCTTGCGCCACTTCGTCTGGGACATGGGTCATGGCTATGATCCCCAGACCCGGATGAACATGGCCAAGTACAGCATTGTGGCGTCTGGTGGGCTGACCTTGCTCGTCTGGCTCGTCGCCTACGCCGTTCGTTGAGGAGCGAGATCATGCACTCCAACTCATCGATGCGCACGCCGCTGTCCCGCGTCCGTGGCCTCGGCTCCGCCAAATCGGGCACCGGACACTTCTGGCTGCAGCGCGTCACTGCGGTCGCCAACCTGGTTCTGACCGTGGTTTTCCTCGGCGTTGCGATCGCGCTGGTCGGCAAGCCCTATCCGGCGGCGCTGGCCATTCTGTCGCACCCGCTGGTGGCGATCCTGATGCTGCTCTTCGTCGTATCGGGTTGCGTGCACATGCGGATTGGCATGCAGGTCATCATCGAGGATTACATCCATGGTGAGGGCCTCAAGATCGCGGCCGTGATGGCCAACACCTTCTTCGCGATCGCTGTCGGCGCGGCCTGCGCCTTCGCGGTGCTGAAGCTCTCTTTTGGAGGCTGATCCGATGGCGATCACCAAGTCACGTCAGGTCCCGGCCTATACCGGTCAGGCCTATGCGATCACCGACCATACCTTCGACGTGGTGGTGGTGGGCGCCGGCGGCGCCGGATTGCGCGCCACGGTCGGCTGCTCCCAGGCCGGCTTGCGCACGGCCTGCATTTCCAAGGTGTTCCCGACGCGTTCGCACACCGTGGCGGCCCAGGGTGGCGTGGCCGCCTCGCTCGGCAATATGGGCAAGGACAGCTGGCAGTGGCACATGTACGACACCGTCAAGGGGTCGGACTGGCTGGGCGATCAGGACGCCATCGAGTATCTCGTCCGCAACGCGCCGGCTGCCGTCTATGAGCTCGAACATTGGGGCGTGCCGTTCTCGCGCACCGAGGACGGCAAGATCTACCAGCGCCCCTTCGGCGGCATGACCACCGAATATGGCGAGGGCCCCCCGGCCCAGCGCACCTGCGCGGCGGCCGACCGCACCGGCCATGCCATGCTGCACACGCTCTACGGCCAGGCGCTGCGCTACAACACCGAGTTCTTCATTGAATACTTCGCCATCGACCTGATCATGGACGAGGACGGCCATTGCCGCGGCGTGATCGCGCTCAAGATGGATGACGGCACGCTCCACCGCTTCCGCTCGCAGCAGACGATCCTGGCGACCGGCGGCTATGGCCGCGCCTATTTCTCGGCGACCTCGGCCCATACCTGCACCGGCGACGGCGGCGGCATGGTGCTGCGCGCCGGCCTGCCCCTGCAGGATATGGAGTTCGTGCAGTTCCACCCGACCGGCATCTACGGCGCCGGCTGCCTGATCACCGAGGGCGCGCGCGGCGAGGGCGGCTATCTGACCAATTCCGAAGGCGAGCGCTTCATGGAGCGCTATGCGCCGTCCGCCAAGGATCTTGCCTCGCGCGACGTCGTCTCACGCTCGATGACGATGGAAATCCGCGGCGGGCGCGGCGTCGGCAAGAACAAGGACCACATCTACCTGCATCTCGACCATCTTGACCCGAAGATCCTGCATGAGCGCCTGCCTGGCATCTCCGAGAGCGCCAAGATCTTCGCTGGCGTCGACGTGACGCGCGAGCCGATTCCCGTGCTGCCGACGGTGCATTACAACATGGGCGGCATCCCGACGAACTTCCATGGCGAGGTCCTGACCAAGGTCGACGGCAATGCCGACACCGTGGTCCCAGGCCTGATGGCCATCGGCGAGGCTGCCTGCGTGTCGGTTCACGGCGCCAACCGCCTGGGCTCGAACTCGCTGATCGACCTCGTGGTCTTCGGCCGCGCGGCCGGCCTGCGCTGCGCCGACACGGTCACCGCCGGCGAGAGCCAGCCGGAACTGCCGAAGAACTCGGCCGATCTGGCGCTGACCCGGCTCGACCGCTACCGCAACGCGGCCGGCAGCACCTCGACCGCCGAATTGCGCGGGCGCATGCAGAAGACCATGCAGGATAATTGCGCGGTCTACCGCACCGGCGAGACACTTGAAGAGGGCCACAAGCAGATCCACGAGATCTGGGGCGGCATCACCGATATCGGCACCACCGACCGCTCGCTGATCTGGAATTCGGACCTGATCGAGACGCTCGAATTCGACAATCTGATCACCCAGGCCGTGGTGACGATGGACTCGGCGCTGAACCGGCCCGAGAGCCGCGGCGCCCATGCCCGCGAGGACTATCCCAACCGCGACGACAAGGACTGGATGAAGCACACCCTGTCCTGGATCGACGACACGGCCCGCACCGTCTCACTCGACGACCGCCCGGTGCACACCTACACGCTCTCGAACGACATTGAGTACATCAAGCCCAAGGCTCGGGTGTATTGAGGGCTGCGGAATAGGCAGGAACTGATGGCAAGCCGCTTCATGCATCTGAAGACTCGGAGCGGCGACGCAAATCGCACGGCGCCTGCGCTTCGCGTTGCGGCCATGGGCGACAACAGGAGACGCGGGAGACCTCCGGTGACCTATGCGATCACGTTCGATCTCGACACAAAAGTGCTGGAGGAAAGCTACCCCACACCGTCGTGGCAGAACGCGTACAAGGACATCGAGCGGTTCCTGCGAGACGAAGGCTTCGACCGCCGGCAGGGCAGCGTCTATTTCGGCAACGACGATGTGGATGTCGTCAGATGCCAGATGGCAGTCCAAAAATTGACGATGACCTATCCTTGGTTTGGCCCATCGGTGAGCGATATCCGCATGCTTCGTATCGAAGACAACAATGACCTCATGCCGGCTGTAGAGCTAGCGATGCAGATGAAGGCGCGTTGAGACAATGGCCGAATTCAATCTCCCCAAGAACTCTCGCCTCGTCGAGGGCAAGACCTGGCCCAAGCCCGCCGGGGCCACGAAGCTGACCGAGTTCAAGGTCTATCGCTGGAGCCCCGACGACACCGAGAACCCGCGCACCGACACTTACTTCGTCGACCGCGAGGATTGCGGGCCGATGGTTCTGGACGCGCTGATCTGGATCAAGTCAAAAATCGACCCGACGCTGACCTTCCGCCGCTCCTGCCGCGAGGGCATCTGCGGCTCCTGCGCGATGAATCTCGACGGCAAGAACGGGCTTGCCTGCACCACGGGCATCGACGAATGCGCAACCAAGGGGCGGGTCGCGATCTATCCGCTGCCGCATATGCCGGTGATCAAGGACCTCGTTCCCGATCTGACCACCTTCTATGCCCAGCATGCCTCGATCGAGCCCTGGCTCAAGACCACGACCCCATCCCCCGAGAAGGAATGGGCGCAAGGTAAAGAGGACCGCGAGAAGCTCGATGGGCTCTATGAATGCATCCTGTGCGCCTGCTGCACGACGTCCTGCCCGAGCTACTGGTGGAACGGCGACCGCTATCTTGGTCCCGCCGCGCTGCTGCAGGCCTATCGCTGGCTGATCGACAGCCGTGACGAGGCCACCGGCGATCGGCTCGACAATCTGGAAGACCCCTTCCGGCTCTATCGCTGCCACACCATCATGAATTGCGCGAATGCCTGCCCGAAGGGTCTCAACCCCGCCAAGGCGATCGCGGAGGTCAAAAAGATGATGGTCAGCCGCCAGGTCTGAGACGGCCACAGCGTCATTCTCGGTCGGAGCGAAGCGCAGACCCGAAAATCTCGGGGACCAGCAAGACGCGGGTTTCCGAGATGGTCGGGTCAAGCCCGACCATGATGTGGTGCTGCCCGCTCAGGCGATATACCGCCCCGGCGCGAACGGCGTCGGATCGACCGGTGGTGCTTCCCTGCAGACCAGCGCCGCGACGATCTCTCCCGTGATCGGCCCGGTCGAAAAGCCGATATGCTGGTGGCCGAAGGCGAGCCAGAGACCGGGGTGGCGCGGCACCGCCCCGATCATCGGCAACGAGTCCGGCAGGGTCGGCCGCGCGCCGCGCCAGGTTTCGCCGCTGAATGGGGCCAGCGGAAAGGCTTCGCGCGCGCTGGCGGTCGCCTGGTCGATCTGGCGGTGGTTGTCGGGCGCGTCGCGGTGGCTGAGATCGACGCCGCTGGTGATGCGGTAGCCCTGCTCCATCGGCGCCATGAAATAGGCGGCATCGACATCGTAGACCGGGCGGGAGAGGCGTGCGCCCGCTTCCGCCTGCAGATGGCGGTGATAGCCGCGCTCGACATCGAGCTTGGCGTCGATTCCAAGCCGCGCCAGCAGGTCCATGCTCCAGGGCCCGAGCGCGACGACGACGTTCTGCGCCTGGAAGACACCCGCTCCGGCCTGCACGCGCCAACCGGCCTCTATGCGGGTCAGGCTCTCGACCTGCGCCTGCTCGATCCGCCCGCCCCGCTGCACGAAAAGTTCGGCATAGGCCTGCGTCACCGCACCGGGCGAATCCACCGACGCATTCTCCAGGCAGAGCAGGCCGGCAGGGAAGATCGGATTCAGCGCCGGTTCGACACCGGAAATCCCCTGGCGATCGAGCACCTGCGAGGCGATGCCATGCGCCGCCAGGAAATCATGTTCGGCCTGCGCCGCCGCGTGCCCGGCTTCAGTTCGCCAGAGCTTGAGTGTGCCGGTCTCACGCAGACGATGGGGAACACCAGCCTCTGCCATGAGCACGCGGTGGCGCTCGACGGTGCTCGACGTCAGGGACTCGAGCGCTGCGACCCGTGCGGCGGCCTGCGAAGGTCGCGCTTCCCACAGGAAGCGCAACAGCCAGCCGGGCCGCGTCAGCGCCCGCTTCCAGTTCAGGTTCAGCGCGGGGTGGCGATTGCCGAGATAGCTCGTCAGCTTGGCAAACAGCCCGGGGTTGTTGAGCGGCACGATCGAGGAGCGGGCGAGCACCCCGGCATTGCCATAGGACGTCTCGCGGCCGGGCTCGCGCCGGTCGATCAGCGTCACAGCGAAGCCGCGCTTCTGGAGCGCAAGCGCGCAGGAAACGCCGACCATGCCGGCGCCGAGGACGATGGCCGAACGGGTCACGCGGATTCAGTCTCCGCCGGGGCTTTCAGCCAATGGTCGAGGAAGCCATCGAGCCAGAGCCGGATAGCCGGGTCGTGCTGGTACCAGCCTTCGAGATGCAGATGGCGCAGCTGGGCACCGGGCATCAGCGTGCGCTCATGGCCGCGAACCGACCAGCGGCACATCATGGCCGGCGTCACTTCGGGGTGGAACTGGACGCCATAGGCCTTCGGACCGGAGCGGATCACCTGTACCGGAAAATCGCCGCCCGTCGCCAGGCATTGCGCGCCGTGCGGACAGTCGAAACCCTCGCGATGCCATTGATAGACGATCCGCGGCCAGGCGAAGCCGGCCTCGACAGCGTGGTCGCGGCCATGGTCGGTGAGGTCGAGGCCGTAATAGCCAACTTCGGCGCGCCCTTCGGGATGGGTGTAGACCGTGCCGCCCAGCGTCCGGGCGAGCATCTGTGCGCCCAGGCAGATGCCGAGATAGGGCGCTTCCTCCTTCAAACAGACATTGATCCAGTCGATCTCGGCCTTGACGAAATCATCGGGGTCGTTGGCCGACATGGGCCCGCCGAAGATCACCGCCCCGGCATGCTCGCGCATTGTCTGGGGCAGTGGATCGCCATAGCGCGGCTTGCGGATGTCGAGCGCATGTCCGCGGGCCTGGAGCAGGCGCCCGACGCGCCCGGGCGTCGAGTGCTCCTGATGCAGAACGATCAGCACGGGCTTCAGCACGGGCAGGCGGGGGCGCCGGGGGGCGCGGAGCCGGCGCAGCGGGCGGGCCGGGAGGGCGTGGTGGTTCATTGCGAGATCAGGAACGCCGGTAAGCCTCGGTCAGGGAAATTGGCAAGGACGGAGTGCATAGGCTCAGAATGTGTTGGTAGCAGGGGGGTAGCAAGCAATTTATGGGCCTGCGCCGGTATCGCTGGGCCGCCCGACACGCATGACAGATCCGCTGCGTGACTTGCGCCTGCACCTTTGAGCAGCGTCCTCCCACTCCAGCTTGACTCGACGCGCCGACACAGGCATGAGAATGAACGTTCATTCTCATGCCTGCAAGGTTTTACGTGACAACCGCCACAGCCGCACCGGAGCGCGTGCCCTCCGAACGCCAGACGCGTATCCTCGATGCGGCCGAGAGCGTGTTTGCGCGCGCCGGCTTCCATGCCGCGACGATGCAGGACGTGGCGGCCGAGGCCGGCATGAGCCCGGGCAACCTCTATCGCTATTTCGCTTCCAAGGACGCGATCATCGCCGGCATGGCCGAGCGCGACCGCTCGCTCATCGCGGCCGATTTCGCCGAACTCGACCCGGCCAAGGGTAGCGTTCTCGACCAGCTCGAGGCGCTGGGACGTCGGCACCTCGTCGAGGAGCCTCGCGAAAAATCGATCATCGCGCTGCAGATCTGGGCGGAAGCGGCGCGCAACCCGGTGATGGCGCAGATGTGCGCCGCCATTGACGGCACGCTCGTCGGCGGACTTGCGCTGGCCATCGCCGGGGCCAAGGCCAATGGCGAGCTTCCGGCCAATCTCGACGATGCGCGCTTCCTCCAGGCGGTCTTCATGATGGCCGACGGTTTTTTCTGCCGCCGCGCCACCGATCCTCAGTTCGATCCTGCCATGGCGGCCGAAACCTTGTTCAAGGCGATGCGCGGACTTGCCCAGGTGCTGCTCCAACCCGAAGCCGGGAGCGTATAGCCATGTACACGTTCATGCCGACCCCGCTACACGCCCCCCATCTGGAATCCCGCCCAATGTCCCCTGCCCCAGCCAGCATGCGCCTTGTGGTTGTATCGTTGCTGGCGATGGGCCTTGCCGCCGGGCAGGTTCGGGCCCAGACACCGACTGCCCCTGCTGCGGCAGCGCCCGCGGCCGGCCCCTCGGTCACCGTGACCAAGGCCATCGTCTCGGAAATCGTCCAGAGCGTCGTCGTCTCCGGCTCGATCATCGCCCGCGACGAGGTGCTGGTTCAGCCCGAGGTCGATGCGCTGTCGATCGTCGCGATCCTGGCCGAGGAAGGCGACCGCGTCTCGACGGGTCAGGTGCTGGCGCGGCTCTCGCGCACGACGCTGGAGGTCCAGCTCAGCCAGAACGAGGCGAATATCGCGCGCGCCGAGGCCTCGATCGCCCAGGCCAATGCCCAGATCGCCGAAGCGCAGGCCAATCTCGTCGCCGCCACCAATAATTTCGACCGGACCAAGGCCCTGCGCAGCAGCGGCAACGTCTCCAACGAGGTCTATGACCAGCGCGACGCGGTGGCCCGCGCGGCGGCAGCAAAGCTGAACGCCTCGAAGCAGGCGCTGGCCATCGCCACCGCCGATCTGGCTCTCGCCACCGCGCAGGGCCGCGACGTCGCCGTCAAGCTCGGGCGTACCGAGATCAAGGCACCGCAGGGCGGCATCGTCAGCCGGCGCAGCGCCAAGCTCGGCGCGACCGCGTCGATGTCCGCCACGGAGCCGCTGTTTCGCATCATCGCCGATGGCGCGGTCGAGCTCGAAGCCGAGGTGGCCGAGGTCGAACTGCCGGGGTTGAAGCTCGGCCAGCCTGTGGCGGTGACGCCGGCAGGCGCGACGCAAGCCCTGGCCGGCACCATCCGGCTGATCGCGCCCGAGGTCGACAAGGCCTCCAGGCTGGGCCGCGTGCGCGTCGCGCTGACCGGCAATCCGCCGGTCGCGATCGGCTCGTTTGCGCGCGGCGTGATCGAGACCGGCCGCAACACCGTCGTCACCCTGCCGCTGTCGGCGATCACCTATGCCCGCTCGGGCGCGACCGTGCAGAGCGTCAGCGACGGCAAGGTCAAGACCAAGACCGTCAAGCTCGGGCTCGCCGGCGACGGGCGGGCCGAGATCGTCTCGGGAATCACCGAGGGCGAGACGGTCGTGGCGCGCGCCGGCACCTTCGTGCGCGATGGCGACGTCATCACGCCCGTCGCGACGAACTGAGCGGAGCGACGTCCATGGACATCAATTTCTCAGCCTGGTCGATCCGCAAGCCGGTTCCCTCGATCCTGCTCTTCGTCGTGCTCTGCGTGCTGGGCCTTCTGTCCTTCTCGAAGCTGCCGGTGACGCGCTTTCCCAATATCGACGTGCCGCTGGTCTCGGTCACGATCACCCAGTCGGGCGCGGCGCCGTCCGAGCTCGAGAGCCAGGTCAGCAAGCGCGTCGAGGACGCGGTCGCCAACATCACCGGCGTCAAGCATGTGATGTCGACGCTGACCGACGGGCAGTCGTCGACCGTCATCGAGTTCCGGCTCGAAACCAACACCGACCGCGCCGTCAACGACGTCAAGGATGCGATCGCCAAGGTCCGCGCCGACCTGCCGCGCACGATCGACGAACCGATCATCCAGCGCATTGATGTCGAGGGTCAGTCGATCCTCAGCTATGGCGCCTTCTCGGCGGGCATGACGCTGGAACAGCTCTCCTGGCATGTGGACGATGTCGTCGCGCGCGAATTGCAGGGGTTGAAGGGCGTCGGCCGGGTCGATCGCTATGGCGGCGTCGATCGCGAGATCCGGATCTCGCTCGATCCCGACCGGCTGCTGGCGCTCGGCACCACGGCCGGCGAGGTCAACCGCCAGATCCGCGCGACCAATGTCGATCTCGCCGGCGGGCGCGGCGAGGTCGGCGGGCAGGAACAGGCGATCCGGACGCTCGCCGGCGCGCGAACCGTCGCCGAACTGGCCGAGACCAAGATCATCCTGGGCGGCGGCCGCGAGGTCAGGCTGAAGGAGCTCGGCCGCGTCGAGGACAGCAATTCAGAGCCGCGCTCCTTCGGCCGGCTCGACAAGAGCCCGGTCGTCTCCTTCTCGGTCTTCCGCGCGAAGGGCTCGAGCGAGCTTTCGGTCAAGGACGTCGTCGCGGCGCGTATCGACGAGCTCAACACGCGCTTCCCCGACATCACGCTGAGGCCCATCGACGACGCGGTCGCCTACACCTATGGCAACTACAAGGCGGCGATGACGACGCTGCTGGAGGGTGCGGCGCTGGCCGTGCTCGTCGTCTTTCTCTTCCTGAAGAACTGGCGGGCGACGCTGATCACCGCGATCGCGCTGCCGCTCTCGGCGATTCCCACATTCTGGGCGATGGAGCTGATGGGCTTCTCGCTCAACCTCGTCAGCCTGCTCGGCATCACGCTGGTCACCGGCATTCTCGTCGATGACGCCATCGTCGAGATCGAGAACATCGTCCGGCACATGAAGATGGGCAAATCGCCCTATCGCGCCGCGATGGAGGCCGCCGACGAGATCGGGCTCGCCGTCATCGCGATCACGCTGACGATCGTGGCGATCTTTGCACCCGTGTCGTTCATGGGCGGCGTGGCCGGCCAGTATTTCCGCCAGTTCGGGCTGACGGTCGCGGTCGCGGTTTTGTTCTCGCTGCTGGTCGCGCGGCTGATCACGCCGATGATGGCGGCCTATCTGATGAAACCGGTGAAGCATGAGGAGGCCAAGGACGGCGTCGTCATGCGCGGCTATGTCGGCTTGCTCAAGGCGACGACCGCCTCGCGGCGGCTGCCATTTTGGCCGCGCTTCGACGGCAGCGGGCGCTGGCGCAGCATTCCCTTCAACATGTCCTATGTCACGCTGGTGCTGGGCTTCGCCTTCCTCTGGGGCTCGATCCACGCCACGACGCTGCTGCCGACCGGTTTCATCCCCGACGAGGACACCGCGCGCGTCGTGGCCTCGGTCGAATTGCCGCCCGGCTCGACGCTGGAGGACACGCGCGTCACCACCGACAAAATCGTCGACGCGCTGCGCACCATTCCCGAGGTGACGCAGGTCTTTGTGCTCGGCGGCTCCTCGCCGACCGGCCAGCGCGAGGTGCGGCGCGCCGCCGTCACCATCAAGCTCAAGCCCAAATCCGAGCGCACCGCGCGGCAGAAGGACCTCAAGGTCGTCATCGCGCAAAAGCTCGCCAGCGTGCCCGATGTCCGCGCCTGGTATGTCAACGAGCGCGGCGAGCGCGAGATGGCATTCTCGATCCTGTCCAGGGATGGGGCTGCGCTCGACGAGGCGGTGGCGCGGATCGAAAGCCGGATGCGCCAGGTCGACGGCTATCTCAACGTCGCGACCTCGGGATCTCTGTCGCGCCCCGAACTGACGGTGCGGCCCAAGCTGGAAGCGGCCGCCAGCCTCGGCGTGACGCCCGAGGCGATCTCGGAGGCGGTGCGCGTCGCCACGATCGGCGATGTCGGCGCCAATCTCGCCAAGTTCAACGCCGGCGACCGGCTGGTGCCGATCCGCGTGCAGCTCGACGAGGCGGCCCGCGCCGACATCCGCAACATCGCGGCGCTGCGGGTCACCAACACCAGCGGCGTCTCGATCCCGCTGACGGCGGTGGCCGATATCGGCTTTGGCGAGGGGCCGTCATCGATCGACCGCTATGACCGTGTCCGCCGCGCCGCGATCGGCGCCGATCTCAAGCGCGGCTTCGAGCTCGGCACGGCGCAGGAGACCTTCAACCAGATCGTCAAAGAGGTCGGGCTGCCGCCCGGCGTCTGGATCGCCGCCACCGGCGATGCGGAGATTCAAGGAGAGGTCGTCGCCGGCTTCATCCAGGCGATGACGACCGGGCTGATGCTGGTGCTGGCGGTGCTGATCCTGCTCTTCGGCTCGGTCTTCCAGCCGATCACGATCCTGCTCTCGCTGCCGCTCTCCTTCGGCGGCGTGGTCATCGCGCTGCTGGCGACAGGCAAGCCGGTCTCGATGCCGGTCTATATCGGCCTGCTGATGCTGATGGGCATCGTCACCAAGAACGCGATCATGCTGGTCGATTTCGCGGTGGAGGAGGAGGGCCGCGGCAAGGACCGCCGCACCGCCCTGCTGGAAGCCGGGCGCAAGCGGGCCCGCCCGATCGTGATGACGACGATCGCGATGGCGGCGGGCATGGCCCCTTCAGCCTACGGCGTCGGCGATGGCGGCGAGTTCCGCGCGCCGATGGCGATCGCGGTGATCGGCGGGCTCCTGGTCTCGACCGTGCTCAGCCTCGTCTTCGTGCCGTCCTTCTACGCGGTGATGGACGATCTCTCGAAGGGCACCTCCTGGCTCTTCGGCCGCTTCTTCAGCAAGGCCGAGGATGAGAGCCTCTGGGAGCCGATGCCCGAGGAAGGGCACGGCAAGGTCGATGCCGGAGCAGCGCAGATGAAGCTGCCGCTGCCGCCGCCGCGGTTGGCGGCGGAGTGAGGGTAAGGGCCCGGTAGCCGTATTGCCGAGTTGCGCGCGGTCGGCCCTGACCGGGCTGGCCAAGCCGGCAACTTCATTGCGCTACGCCGCCCACACCAAATCCCCCGACCGGCTCCCGCCGCGGGGTTTCGCTTCAGTCACATCCCCCGAGGGGTGCGCGGAGCCGGATGGCGCGGCGGCTTTGGCCGCGTGCCGATGTCGATGTCGATGTCGAATGTCGAAGCGGCGGGGGCTACCCGCCGTCCGGCTCCGCGCGCGGTTCTCTGTGGTTTCGCCCGCCGCCCATTAAGGTCGGTCTCGACCGGGATGGTTGAAGGCCCCGGCGACGAGCAGCCCCTCCGGGCGGCCGGCCCTGCGAGGGCCGCTCCTCCCGAACACCGCATTCCGCCCGGCCGCACGACGCCTCGCGACAGCCCCCTTGGTCGGGCGGAACGGGGGGAGAATAGGCATGGGCGCAGCAGGCGGGGACAACCTGGCCGCCTATCCCCGCTTTGCGGCCAGCGCGCTCATCACCAGGCGCGGTGCTGCCGTGACGCGGGCGGAAGGCGCCAGTGTCAGCCCGGATCGTTCACGGGTCGGGCTGCGCGGTCTCGGATGTGTCCTCGCCCGCGACATGCGACAAGGTGACGATCGTCCCCGGGCGGGCATCGGTCACGGAGACTTCGGCGCCCAGCTGACCGGCCAGCGCCTCGATGATGCCCGTGCCCAGGCCCGCCTTGGCGTCTTCGGCCTTTGGCATGCCGATGCCGTCATCGGCCACGGCCAGCGTCCAGTCCCAGCCGGTCTTGCTGAAGCTCACCGTGATCTTGCCCCCGCTCTGTCCGGGATAGCCATGCTTGAGCGCATTGATCACGAGTTCGGTGACGATCAGGCCGATGCTGATCGACCAGTCCGCATCGACGACGCTGTCATCGATGTCGACATCGAGCACGATCAGATCGCGATCATGGATCATCGAGGCTTCGAGGCCGCCGCACAGGGTCGTGAGATAGGAGCGCAGCGCGACCTCGCCGATCTGCGACGTGGCGAGCTGCTGCTGCAGGGTGGCGATCGGCTCCAGCGGGTGTTCCCCCTCCGAAGGGGCGCGTGTCTCGTCCGCCTGCACCTTGCGGGCACTCTGCATCAGGATGCTGGCGATGATCTGCAGGCTGTTGGCGACGCGGTTCTGAACATCGTGAAGCAGGATCGCCTTCTCGCGCAGCAGTTCGTTCTTCTGTCTCTCGCTGCGTCGCGCTTCGGTGACATCGAGCACGGAGAGAAGGATGCGCATCGCGCCTTCATTCTCATATTCGAGCTTCTGCGCGTTGACGATCAAGCGGCGGGGGCTGCGGTCGCCCCGTTGCAGATTGATCTCGAACGCCTCGACCTCGGCGAAACCAGACGCCGTGGCCTTGAGCAGGGAGGCCAGCTGGGGAATGTCCCATTCGCCCGCCCCGAGTTCGGCCATCGTATGGCCCACGACGGTCGCCGGCTTGAGCGCATAGGCCCGGTAGAACGACCGGCTGGCCGCGATGATCTGCAACCGGTCATTCAGCAGCAGCAGCGGCGAGTCGGATGAAGAGATCACCGCCAAGGCGAGGTCCACAGCCATCTCCGCAGTCGCTGACTTGATGGAATCGTCCATGACCGGGCTCTGCTGCTTTCGACGGCTCTCGGGGCGAAAGCTCAAACGCGTTTCGAACGCCGCTTTAGCATATCCCGAACAGGTTAATCCATCTGTCGCTGGCAACGCCGCGTCGGCGGCGACCTCAACACTGTCGGGCGCCGAGAGGCTCACGCCGCCGACTTGATCCTGTGCGCCCGGCGGCGCCCGCCCCTGACGAAGGCCACCGGGTTTGCCTTGCCAAAGAGATAGCCTTGCCCGGAATCGCATCCGATCGCGCGCAGCAGATCATATTGCGCCTCGGTCTCGATGCCTTCCGCCAAGACGGTCATGTCCAGGGCATGGGCCAGATCGACCAGGGCCTTGATGATCGATTGACTTTCGGTGTTGGGACCGAGCCCGGAGACGAACGACCTGTCGATCTTGATCTGGTCGATCGGGAAGTCACGCAGATGGGTGAGGGATGAATAGCCGGTCCCGAAATCATCGAGCGCGATCAGCACGCCTTCGGCACTCAGCCGTTTCAGTTCGGTGCGGATCGCGCTGGTGTCGTTGCCCAGAAACAGCGTCTCCGTGACTTCCAGCTTGATGGTCGAGGGGTCGATCGCGCAATCATCGAGGCGCTTCAGCAGCCGGCTGGTGAATTCGGGCGAATGCAGTTCGGCTTCCGTCGCGTTCAGGCTGATGATGCCGGGGTTGATGCCGCTCGCCCGCAAACCGGCGATGTCGGCGGTGACCAGGTTCATCATGCGTTCGCCGATGCGCCGGCATGAGCGCTGGTCCGAGAAGGCCTCGGAGAAATCTCCCGCCGCGCTGATCGATCCGTCACGGTTGCGGATGCGCGCCAGCGCCTCGTAGCCGTAGATCGACCGGTCCGACAAATGGACGAAGGGTTGGTAGAAGGGCAGCAGGCGGTTGCCGACGATGGCCCGCTCGACCTTCTCGATGGCCAGGCGGCGCTTGTCGAACAGCATGCTGATTTCGGGCACATAGAAGCCGACCGCGCCGCGCTCCCGCCGCTTGCCGTTATAGAGCGCGATGTCCGCGCAGTGCAGCAGTTCCTTCCAGTGCTGGGCATCCTCCGGATAATTCGCCACGCCGACCGTCGCCGACACCACGATGCTCTCGCCCATGGCGATGATGGGCTGCTTCAGCGCGCCGAGCAGCTTGCGAGCAATCGCCCGATGCCGCGACCGCCCAGCCATGCCCGGCACGATGACCGCGAATTCGTCGCCGCCCAGGCGGGCGACCGTGCTGTTGGGCGGAGCGCGCTGCGTCAACAATCCGGCGACCGCCTTCAGCACGTCGTCACCGCCCTGATGGCCGCGCGTGTCGTTGATTTCCTTGAAGCCGTCGAGATCGATCAGGAACAGCGTGACCGTCGATTGCGCGGCTTCCGCCTCCGCGAGACTGGCGATGAGCGACTTCTCGAAATGGGCCCGGTTGGCGAGATCCGTCATGAAATCCATATTGGCGGCATGCCAGAGCCGCTGCTGCGCTTCATGCTGCGCGGTGATGTCCTGGAACACGCCGATCAGCCGAGCCGGGGCGCCGTCGACAACCTCGATCTGGCCGGCCGAACGGACACGCCGCCGGCGGCCCGTGGCGGTGATGAAGTCGCCCGCGAACTCGAAGGGTTCGCCGGTCTGCACCGCTTCGGCAATGCGTGACTGCACCTTCGGGCGGGACTCCGGCGTATAGTATTCAAACGAGCCATCGAGCGACGGAGCGGTCCCCACGGGCAGATCGTGCAACCGGAAAAGCTCGTCGGACCAGGTTGACTGCTTTGTGTCCAGATCGACTGACCAGGCCCCGATGGCGGCCATCCGCTCGATCTGCAGGAGGAGCCGGTTCTTCGATTCGAGTTCACGGTTTTTCGCGATCTGCTCCTTCGCGGCCGCCTTGAGCGCCAAACCCGTGGCATGAAGGCGAACAAGATCCTCCACCAGCCGACCGAAACGCGCCAGGGCGCTGCGCTGGGCCTGCGTGAAGGAACGCGGCACGGTGTCGATGATGCACAGCGAGCCGAGCCGGTTCTCGCCGTCGATCGACAGCGGATAGCCGGCATAGAAACGGATATGGGGCGCCCCCGTCACCAGCGGATTGTCGCTGAACCGGGCATCCTGCATGGCGTCCTCCACCACCGTCAGCTCCGGCGACTGGATTGTCACATTGCAGAAGGCAACGTCGCGCGGGGTCTGCGTGACCTGGAGACCGCAGCGCGCCTTGAACCACTGCCGGTCGTGATCGACCAGCGTGACGAGACCCATGGGACAGGAAAAGTGCTGGGCGACCAGGGCGGCGATCGCATCGAACGACGGATCGGCGGGCGTGTCGAGCAACTGCAGCGCTTGCACGGCCGCCAGACGCGCCAGCTCATGGTTTCGGTGGTCGTCAACCTGCACGTTGAACTCCGGGGAGCGCGTGAACCGGGCTTGTCGCCCGGCCGACCAAGGAGCCGTCCTTCAGTTAGGGCCTGCGGCGGTTAACGATTGGTGATCCCGGCAGCGCTTCGTGATCAGAAAAGGCTGATGTCCGCACAGGCAGATCCGGCCTGGTGAAGTTCGGCAAGAGTGAGGTCGCGCTCGGCTGCGCGATGCGTCATTACAAGGACGGCGAAATCGGCCGCGCATTGCCTGTGGGCGGGGCCGCTGGGGGCTGGTTGCGGCGGTTGAGCATCTCGCCGCGGGATTTGACGATCTGGGCGACGACGACATCCTGCACGCGCTGCGTCGCGGCGCGGCGCACGGCCTCGCGATCGACGCGCCTTGTGCCGTCATGCTCCTGGATCTCGATGATCGCCTGGGCGAGCGCATCGACATCGGCCCTGCAGAAGATCATCGCGGCCTTGGCGACGACCTCCGCCTTCTCGTCGGTCGCCAGCATCGGGCCGCCTTCGCGACCGATGCAGGTCAGCATGCGGGTGCGGATCAGGTCGCGGGTTTTCTCCAGCACCGCCTTCTTCTCGGCCTTGGCCTGGATCTCGGCCTGGCTGGGCGCGGCGGCCCCATCGGGCCGCGCGTTTGGATTGACCGGCCCCCGCAGGCTGGCGCTCTGCTTGGCGCATTCGACGAGCGCGGGCAGCATCTCGCCGGTCGAGGTCAAGGCGAAGCTCAGGCGCTGGTCGTTGGCGACGAGTTCGAGAAGGCGACCATGGCGGAAGGCGTTGATCAGCTGGGAATCGGCCGGCATCGCGATGGTCAGCAGGTTTGCAGTCTTGACGGAAGCCACGACATCAATGCGCGACTGGCTGTCAAAAACCAGCTGCAGCTTGAGAGTGCTGCCGGGCTTCAGCTTCCAGTTCGGATGGGCAAAGCCGATCAGCCATTTGAAATCGGCCGTGATCGAGGTCAGCATCCGCGTGCCGTTGCGATAGCCGGCATTGACGGCGCAATGCGAGAAGGCCCCCGTGGCGTCGTTGGTGTAGGCGCCGCCGGTCCAGTTGCCGACGACGATCTTGCCGAAGGGGCCCGCCGCCTGCGCCATCGGCGCCAGCAGCATGGCGCAAGCCAGAACACATCCCCGCACCATGCTCACCTCGCCTCATCAAGGCGCCAAGGATGACGCCTGGTGCTCGATATCGCAATCCCGGACGATCGGAGCAGATCCCAGCGGGTTTCTTAGCTGGCAATCCTGCGGGGCTGTCAGCCCTTCCGCACCATCAGCACGGCGGCCAGGATCGCGATGCCGCCGAAGGCCTGGGCAGCAGAGGGCTGTTCGCCGAAAATGGCCCAGGCCGCCAGCACGCTGACGAGTGCCGGCCAGACCATGACCAGCGAGGCGGCGCTGGCGCCGTAATGGCCGAGCGAAAGCGTGATCAGGCCCTGGCCCATGGCGTGGGAGACGAGGCCTAGCGCGATCACCGCGAGCCAGCCCTGGAGGCTTGCGGGGATGATCGTCTCGCCCAGCGCAAAAGCGGTGACCAGGCAGAAGACGGCGCAGATCGCGCTCGAGATCAGGCTGAGCCGGCCGGCATCAGTGCGGTCGCGCGCGCGGCGCACGGCCATGATGTAGGCGGCATAGGAGAAGGCGGCGCCGATGGCGAGGCTGTCTCCGAACAGGCCGCCGGCCGCAGGCGTGGCTGTGCCGGCAAATTTCGGCAGCACCAGCATGGCAGCGCCGCCCAGCGCCAGCGACAGCGCGCCTAGTATGCGCCGGCTGGGCCGTTCGGCGAAGAGCAGCCAGCCGCCGAACACGACGGCCACCGGCGAGAGATTGCCCAGCAGCGAGGCGTTGGCGATGGTCGTGAAGCCGAGCGCGGCGTTGTAGAGCACAACGTCGACACCGAAGGCGAGGCCGGCGAGCGCGATCGGCAGCAAGGCGCCGGCCGCAGCGGCGGGGCGCCCCGGCCGACGCTGTTCCAGCCCCATCCAGAGGCCGAGCACCGGCAGCGCGAAGGCCATGCGCCAGAAGCCGGCGGCCGCCGGACCGACATCGGCGAAGCGCACGAACACGCCCGAAAAACCGATGCAGGTCGCGCCGGCGAGCAGGGCGAGGAACATCGCGAGCGCGGGCGCGGTCGGGCTGGGCAGCGCGGCCGAGGGGGATAAGGCGGGAGCGGACATGACGTGCTTTCAGAATACGGGCTCATGAACCTCCGCGTCATCCCGGGCTTGCGCCGGGATGACGCGGAGGTTCGCATGCTCAGTGGATCACGGTTTACCCCTCTTCCTTCCATCGGAAAAACGGATTATTCTGATTTAACCATTCTTAAAAGCGATCGATGGAGGCTGTGCCATGTCCGCGCATTTCGATCTGGCGGCGCTCGATATGCTGGTGGCGGTCGTCGAAAGCGGCGGCTTCACGGCAGCCAGCGCGCGGCTGGGGCGGACGCAATCGGCGATCTCGGTCCGCATCCAGGATCTCGAAAACCAGCTCGGCCACAAGCTGCTGGAACGCTCGCGCCGGGGCGTGGTGCCGACCCATGCCGGCGAGCGGCTGATCGCCCATGCGCGCCGGCTGCTGGCGATCCAGCGCGAGGCGCTCGACGATCTCGGCGGCAGCAGCGCCTCGGGGCGACTGCGAATCGGCATTCCCGACGATTATGTCGATGCCTTCCTGCGGCCGCTGATCGCGCGTTTTGCAGCCGAGCACCCCAAGGTTGAACTGGAACTGCATTGCGACCTGTCGAAGCGGATCGAGCCTGCTGTGGCGGCGGGGGAATTCGATCTCGCCGTCGTGACGCAGGACCCCAGGCGCCCGGTCGGCGAGGTGATCCGGCGCGAGCCTGTGGTCTGGATCGCGGCGCGCGGGCATCGGCCCGAATTGCAGGAGACATTGCCGCTGGCGCTGTTCTCGGAGGGCTGCCGGGTGCGGCCGCGTTTGCTGGCTGCGCTGGCGGATGCGGAGAAGGCGTATCGCCTGGTGTTCTCCTGCTCGCATACCTCGGGCATGCTGTCTGCGGTCGAGGCGGGGTTCTGCGTCACGGCCGTCACCGAGAGTGCGGTGCCGCCGGCGGCGCGGCGGCTCGGGCCGGCGGAGGGCCTGCCTTCGCTGTTCGAGCTCTCCGTCGGGCTGATCATGGGTCCGCAGCCGGGGCTGGCGGCGCGCCGCTTCGCCGATGCGCTGCGCGAGGAGATGGCGGCGCCGAGGCTGGCGGCTTGAGGGGGCCGTCATTCTCGGGCGAAGCGCAGCGCAGACCCGAGAATCTCCACGAAGAGATGCTCGGGTCTGCGCCCGAGCATGACGCTTCTCATTGCCCTTTGCCCCCGCGATCACTACTGAGAAGCCATGAAATTCCTCGACCAGGCCAAGATCTATGTAAAGGCGGGAGATGGCGGCGCCGGCTGCGTCTCCTTTCGCCGTGAAAAGTTCATCGAGTTCGGCGGGCCCAATGGCGGCGACGGCGGACGCGGCGGCGATGTCATCATCGAATGCGTGCAGGGGCTCAACACCCTGATCGATTTTCGCTTCCAGCAGCATTTCAAGGCCAAGATCGGCGGGCACGGCATGGGCGCCGACCGTCACGGCGCCAATGGCGAGACCAAGGTGCTGAAGGTGCCGCCGGGCACGCAGGTCTTCGACGAGGATGGCGAGACACTGGTCGCCGACCTGACCGAGCCCGGCCAGCGCTTCGTGCTGTGCAAGGGCGGCAATGGCGGCTTCGGCAACGCCTATTTCAAGACCGCGACCAACCAGGCGCCGCGCCACGCCAATCCCGGCCTGATCGGCGAGGAGCGCTGGGTCTGGCTGCGTCTGAAACTGATCGCCGATGCCGGGCTGATCGGCCTGCCCAACGCCGGCAAGTCGACCTTCCTCGCGACCGTCACCGCCGCCAAGCCGAAGATCGCCGACTATCCCTTCACCACCTTGCATCCGGGGCTCGGCGTCGTGAGGGTCGATGCGCGCGAGATGGTGCTGGCGGATATTCCCGGTCTGATCGAGGGCGCCCATGAAGGCCATGGGCTCGGCGACCGGTTCCTGGGCCATGTCGAGCGCTGCCGCGTGCTGCTGCACCTCGTCGAGGGCACCTGCGAACATGCGGGGAAGGCCTACAAGACCGTGCGCAACGAGTTGGCGCTCTATGGCGAGGGGCTGGCCGAGAAGCCGGAGATCGTGGCGCTGTCGAAGGTCGATGCGCTCTCGCCGGAACTGCTCAAGGAGCAAATCGCGCGGCTGAAGCGGGCCTGCAAGCGGATGCCGATCGTGCTGTCGTCGGCTTCGGGTGAAGGCGTGGAAGCTGCGCTGCGGGCGCTGTTTTCCTATGTTGAGGAAGCCCGCAAGGACGAGGCGCGCGAGAACGCACCCGTGGAGGATATCGGCTGGCGACCGTGAGGCCGCCTGCCGATGCCCTGATCGTCAGCGCGTCGCGCGGCGCGTGCTGCGCACGACGGTCGGTGCGCTGACCGCCCCCACCGCACCGCCAACAACGGCGCCGACAGGCCCTGCGACGAGCGCGCCGGTTCCGGCGCCGGCAGCCGCCCCGCCAATGCGCTGGTCAGTCGTGCTACCGCAGGCGCCGAGCGCGATCGTGCAGGCGGCCAGCAGGCCCAAGGTGGTCAATTTCATGATGATGCTATCCCAGCGGTTGAAGTGAGACGATAACGCACCGCTTCGGTTGAAGTTCCGTTTGGCACCAACTGGGTCGGCCTGTCGTCAGCGTAGCGCCGCCATCACGGTTTTTCGTGGCGTGACGGGTCTTCGGCCTTGCGATCTTCGTAGAATTCCTTATACAGCCGGCATCGCATCAGCCGCACCATTCGCGTGGTCGATGAGGGCCGGTTCTCCGGTTCGCGTCGCTGAAGGCGTTTTCGACAGGTTTTGTTTTTGACCGGTTCGTTCCTGAAAGGGCGGATCGATGGAGTTGAGACCATGAAGATCCGCAATTCGCTGAAGTCGCTGCGCGCCCGTCACCGCGACAACCAGCTCGTGCGCCGCAAGGGCCGCGTCTACATCATCAACAAGGTCCAGAAGCGCTTCAAGGCGCGCCAGGGCTGAGGTTGCTGCGGCCCCGACAGGGCCGCCTCGTCTCACCAGCAGATGAAGGCAGAGCGGGCGCCCTCGGGCGCGCCCGCTTTTTTGCGTGGCGTCCTTATCGCCGGGATGTGATCGCCGGGGAATTGACCTGTCTTGGCGCGCGTCTACACTTGGCGCCATGATGATCGCTCGCACGTTTTTCGCCGCCTTTCTGTGGGGTTCCGCCACGGCGGCTGGCGTCGCTCAGACGCCCGATGCACCGCCGCAGCGACCAGGCGCAGTCGCTCCCGGCGACAGGGACGATAATCCCGTCGCGACGCCCGGCCCGATGCGCGGGCCGGCTGCGACCCTCGAAAAGCTCTTCGAGCGCCTGGCCGCGGCCAAAACGCCGGAGGAGGCCCGAGGCGTCGCCAATCTGATCCAGCGGCGTTGGGCCCGGTCAAACTCCCCAACGGCCGATCTGCTGATGACCCGCGCCCAGACGGCGATGAAGGGCAAGCAGATCGAACTCGCCATCGAATTGCTCGACCGCGTGATCACCCTGGAGCCGGACTGGGCCGAAGGCTGGAACCAGCGCGCCAATGCGCTCTTCCTCGCCGGCGACCCGATCCGCTCGATCTACGACATCGGCGAGGCGCTGAAGCGCGAGCCGCGCCATTACGGCGCGATGATGGGGCTGGGGACGATCCTGCGCCAGCAGGGCGACGACAAGCGCGCCATGGTCGCCTTCAGGCGGGCACTCGAGATCTACCCGCAGCTGGAAGCGGTGAAGAGCGCGGTCGATTCGCTCAAGATCGAGGTTGACGGTCGCGACACCTGACGGCCTGACAGAACCGAGACCGGCCTTTCCGCGTATGCGCAGCATGCTGTTCCGCGCGCTTGTTCTGGTTGTGATCCTCGTTCTTGCCGGGCTCGCCCTCTGGTCGCAATGGCTGGGGGCTGAGGCCTCGAAGCGCCATCCGCCGACCGGCAGCTTCGTTGCCGTCACCGGAGGGCGGCTGCATTACCGCGAGACCCGGCCCACGGCCGAGGCGCGCGGCACCGTCGTCCTGATCCATGGCGCCTCCTCGAACCATGCCGATCTGCTGGCCACGCTGGGTCCCGATCTGTCGCATTACCGCGTTGTGGCGCTCGACCGGCCAGGCCATGGCTGGAGCGACCGGATCGCGGGCGACGCCATGGCCGATCCGGGGCGCCAGGCCGCCATCCTGATGCAGGGCATCGATGCGATCGTGCCCGAGCGCTTCGTGCTGGTCGCGCATTCGCTTGGAGGGGCCGCCGCGACGAAGATCGCGCTCGATCATCCGGAGCGGTTGCGGGGGCTGGTTCTGCTGGGCGCCGTGACCCATCCCTGGCCCGGTGGCATCGACTGGTATCATCACCTGGGGGTGTGGCCGTTGACCGGTCCGGTCTTTGCGCATCTCGTCGGGGTGCCCGCGGCAAGCCAGCTGCTCGATGCCGGTGCGCAGAGCGTTTTTGCGCCGCGCCCGGTTGCGCCAGGCTATCTCGAGCGTGGCGAGATCGCATTGCTGCTGCGGCCGCAGACCTTCCGGGCGAATTCGCAGGACATCGCCGCGACACACGCCTTCGTCAGCGCCCAGATGCCGCGCTATCGCGGCCTGCGCGTTCCGGTGGTGGCGATCAGCGGCGATAGCGACGCCATCGTCTCGCCGATCATCCACTCGGCCGCGATCGCGCGCGAGGCGCCGCAGGGCCGCTTCGTGCTGCTGCCCGGCGTCGGCCACATGCCCCATCATGCCGCGCCGGAAATCGTTGTGGAGGCGATCGACCAGATGGTCGGGCCAAGGTCGGGGCTGGCGCTGAACTGAGGGACAGAGGTCTTGTCACACCAAGGACGATCGCTTGGTTTGTCATGACGTTCCGAGAATGTGATGCTGCAGGATTTGCAGTTTCTGGATTTCGAATGGAACGCCGGCAACTGGCCGAAATGTGCCAAGCACGGCCTGTCGCGGGAGGACATTGAATCGGTTTTCGCCGCGACGCCGGTGGTCATTCCGACGCGAGCCGCCACGGCGGAGACACGTTATGCCGCGATCGGGCGCACCCTGGCGAGCCGATACGCTTTCATCGTCTTTACCCTTCGCATCACACCTGCGGGCACCCGCATTCGGCCTATCTCTGCCTGCCCCATGCACGCAAAGAAGGTGCAGTACTATGACAGCACCAAAGGCGCTTAAGCCCTTCCCGGTTTTTGCCACCGATCAGGAGGCAGAAGACTTTGTCGATCACGCCGATCTCACGGAATACGATCTGTCATCCTTCGAGCCCGTTCGCTTCGAGTTCAAGGCGAAGACGGCGACGATCAGCATGCGCGTGCCGCAGGACCTACTCGACGCCGTGAAGTCGCGCGCCGGCCGCGAAGGCATTCCCTATCAGAGCTTCATCCGGCGGACGCTCGAGAACGCTCTGGCGCGAGAAGGCAAAAAAACAGCCTGACGCTCACGCCTTCTCGACATGCTCCTTCGCCACGAAGGCGATGCGGACCATATTGGTGGCGCCCGGAGTTCCAAACGGCACGCCGGCGACGACGATGATGCGATCGCCGAGCTTGGCGAATTTCTCGCGCACGGCGAATTTGCAGGCGCGCGAGGCCATGTCGTCATTGTCGCTGGCATCCTTGGTCACCACGGAATGCACCCCCCAGACGAGCGTGAGCTGGCGGGCCGTGGCGCGGTTGGGTGTGAGCGCGATCACGGTCGAGTTCGGCCGCTCGCGGGCGATGCGGGAGGCCGTCGAGCCCGAGGAGGTCCAGGCGGCAATGACCTTGAGCTTCAGCGTGTCGGCGATCTCGTGGGCCGCCTTGGCGATGGCGTCGGCGCCGGTCGCCTCCGGCTCGGCGCGCTGCGCCTCCAGGATCGAGCGGTAGACGGACTCAGCTTCGACCTCCTCGGCGATGCGGTTCATCATCGAGACCGCCTCGATCGGGAACTGGCCGGCCGCGCTTTCGGCCGAGAGCATCACCGCATCGGCGCCTTCGAACACGGCGGTGGCGACGTCGGAGACCTCGGCGCGCGTCGGCACGGGGCTGGTGATCATGCTCTCCAGCATCTGCGTGGCGACGACGACGGGCTTGCCCTTGCGGCGGCACATCCGGGTGATCCGCTTTTGCGTACCCGGCACCTTCTCCAGCGGCATCTCGACGCCGAGATCGCCGCGCGCCACCATGATCGCGTCCGAGGCGTCGATGATCTCCTCAAGCCGCAGCAGTGCCTGCGGCTTCTCGATCTTGGCCAGCGCCAGCGCCCGCCCGCGCACGATTCTGCGCAGATCGGCCATGTCCTCCGGCCGCTGCACGAACGACAAGGCGATCCAGTCGACCCCGGCCTCGGCGGCGGCCTCGGCATCGGAGCGGTCCTTATCGGTCATGGCCGAGACGGCGATGGTGGTGTCGGGCAGGCTGACGCCCTTGCGCGAGGACAGCCGGCCGCCGATGACGACGCGGGTCAGGGCTTGCGTCGGGCTGGCTGTCTCGACCGTGAGGCGCAGCTTGCCATCGTCGAGGATCAGCGTGTGGCCGGGTTCGAGCGCGCTCAGAATCTCGGGATGGGGCAAATGGACGCGCTCGATCGTGCCGGGCGCGGGATCGGAATCGAGCGTGAAGCGGGCGCCGTTCTCCAGCGTCACCCCGCCATCGCCGCCGAAGGCACCGACGCGCAGCTTGGGGCCCTGGAGATCGGCCAGGATGCCGACCGGGCGGCGAAACTGCGTCTCCAGCGCCCGCAGCATGGCGACCTTCTCGGGCAGCGTCTCGCGCGCGGTATGGCTCATATTGATGCGGAAGACATCGACGCCGGCCTGAAACAGCTTGCCGCACATCTCGGACGTCGCCGAGGCGGGTCCCAGCGTGGCGATGATCTTGATGCGGCGTTCGCGCTTCATGTCACTATCCCTCAGGGCCGCGCGGGCGCGCCGCCGGTGGTGTCGGTGAGCTGGATCGTCCAGCTTTTCTGCTCGCCGGTGTCGACCTCGAAGAAGCCGGCGCGCTCATAGCCGCGCGCCAGACAGTCCTCTATCCCGCGAATCGTGAATTCCTTGTTGCGGGTACACATGACGGATTTGCCGGTCCATTCGCCACCACGGTCGTAATCCACGGCGTGGACGTAATAGAACCGCGCCGCCAGCGTGCCGCGCAGCAGGGTCTCGCAGGCGCGCGGCCCGATGTTCCACCAGCCCTCGGTGGTCCAACCCTGGGCGTCGCGATAGCCGATCGCCACACCGACACGGCTGGGCGTGGTGTTGCACATGCGCAGATCCGCAAGGGCGGGAGCCGCACCCGCCAGCAGCCCGGCGAGCGGCAGGGCGATTCGCAGGAGCGATCGTTGGATGGCGTTCATGGCTGGGGTTCGATCAGGATCACGCGGCAATCATTGACATTGGTCAGGGTCGGGCCGGTTTCCAGCAGATCGCCCAGCGGGGCGAAGAAACCGGTCGAATCGTTGTCGGCGAGGCATCTGGCAGGATCAAGGCCAAGCGCCGCGGCGCGCGCCAGCGTGGTGTCGTCGATGATCGCGCCGGCGGGATCGGTCGCTTCGCCGCCGCCGCCATCGGTGCCGTCGGTGTCGCCCGAAAGCGCGACGATGCCGGGCTCGGCGCCAAGGGCAATGGCGAGCGCCAGGGCATACTCCTGATTGGGCCCGCCCCGACCGGTGCCGCGCAAGGTCACGGTGAATTCGCCCCCCGACAGGATCGCAACGCGACGGCCCTCGCGCTTCAGCGCCAGAGCCAGCGTTGCATGGCTGGCGGCGACGTCGCGCGCCTCGCCCTCGAGGTCAGGCCCGAGATCATGGACCTCGTAGCCTGCCGCAACGGCCGCATCATGAGCCGCCGCGATCGCATCGCGCGGCCGCGCGATGATGCGGAACTCGCTGCCGGCGAAGGCGGAGTGCCCGGGCTTGGGCGTCTCGCTGGCGTCGTCGTCCAGCAGCGCGCTTGCCGCCGTGGGCAGAGCGAGACCATAGCGCGAGACGATGGCGCGGGCCTGGCTCATCGTCGTGGGGTCGGGGACGGTGGGGCCGGACGCGATCGCCGTCGGCTCGTCATGGGGCACGTCGGAGATGGCCAGCGTCAGAAGCCGGGCCGGCGCCGCCGCCAGCGCCAGCCGCCCGCCCTTGATGCGCGACAGGCGCTTGCGCACGATGTTCATCTCGCCGATCGGCGCGCCGCAGCGCAGCAGCGCCTTGTTGACCGCCTGTTTTTCGGCGAGCGTGAGGCCGCCGGCCGGCGCGACCCAATTGGCCGAGCCGCCACCCGAGAGCAGCACTAGCACGAGATCCTCAGTCGTGGCGGAGGCCGCCAGTTCGAGCGCGCGCGTCGCGCTGTCGAGGCTGGCCTGGTCGGGCACGGGGTGGCCTGCCGCGACCATCGGGATCTGGCGCGTGGCCGTCTCGTAGCCGTGCCGCGCCACCGCGTGCCCGACGAGCCGCTCGGCCGGAAAACCCGCATCGAGATAATGCGCTTCAGCCAGCGCGGTCATGCTGCCGGCGGCCTTGCCGGCTGCCAGCAGAATCAGGCGGCCGCGCGCGGGCGGAGGTGGCAGATGGCCCGGCAGGCAGCCGGCCGGGTGGGCCCTCGCCACGGCGGCGTCGAAGATCGTGCGTGCCTCTGTGCGCATCCGCTGCGTCTGGTCGTTGGATCGCTGCAAGGCCGCCCCGTTTTGCCCGGTGGTTGTCTTCGTCGATCGTTTCGACCGCGTGACTCGTTCTAGGCGCGGGGGCGCCGCGCGTCATCAGGCTTTCGTCGCCTGCCCGGTGCGGCTCCTGTCGCTCGGCGGCACGCGGCTGTTGAGAGATGTTGCCACCGCCCGGTCGCGGCTTGACGGCGACGCCCGCCCGGTGCGAACCCTGCGGCCAAATCTCCCCATCCAGACATTTCAACGCCATCACCGAGAAGGATATCAGATGGACGAACCGGTTCAGGGCGACCAGCTCAAGAGCATCGTGGAGCGCATCGAGCGGCTCGAGGAAGAGAAGAAGACCATCGCCGACGACATCAAGGAGGTCTATGCCGAGGCCAAGGGCAATGGCTACGACGTCAAGGTGCTGCGCAAGGTCATCGCCATCCGCAAGCGCGACGCCAATGAGCGCGCCGAGGAGGAGGCGATCCTCGACCTCTATCTGCAGGCCGTCGGCGAGAGCGCCTGAGGGCATCCGCCGAACGAGCATCCTCTACCGTCATTCCGGGCAAGCGAAGCGCAGGCCCGGAATCCATCATGGGGCACCGGCGGTACTCTAGGATGGATTCGGGAGCGGCGCCGCAGAGCCTGTCCTCGCGCCTGCCGAAGGCAGGACCCGGGGGCGGCTTGTCCGGAATGACGGTCTGGATGTGGGACGTGAACATCAAAACGCCCGCTCCGGTTTTCCGGGCGGGCGTTTTCGTTCGGGAAGGCAGTGCGGCGCTCAGGCGACCTTGGCGAGCTCGGCCTGCGCGTCGTTGATCGCCTGCTGGCGCGCCTCGGGGCCGAAGCCCAGCTTCTCGGCGCGCACGAAGGTGATGTCGGCGATGCCGATGAAGCGCAGCAGCGTGCGCAGATGCGGCTCCTGCGAGTCCATCGGCTGGGCCGGGCCCGAGCTGTAGAGCCCGCCGCGGCTTTCGACGACGATGGCGCGCTTGCCCGTGAGCAGCCCTTCCGGGCCGGCTTCGCCATATTTGAAGGTCACGCCGGCGCGCAGCACATGGTCGAACCAGGCCTTCAGCGTCGAGGGAATGCCGAAATTATACATGGGCGCGCCGATGACGATCACGTCGGCTGCCTTCAACTCGGCCACCAGCGTGTCGGAAAGCTGCTTCGCCGCCGCCTGGGCCGGGTTGGCGGGCTCGGCCCCGCGGATGGCGGCGGTGGAATCGGCGTCGAGATGCGGCACCGGGCTGGTGCCGAGATCGCGCTCGACGACCGTCAGCGCCGGGTTCTGGCCGCGCAGCCGGGCGACCGTCTCATCGATGAGCTGCTTGGAGACGGAGGCGGCGCCCGAGGCGCTGCTGTTGATGACGAGAAGGCTGGACATGATGACTGACCTCAAAATCTTGAAAGGGGCTCGATAGCGGGCAAGATGGAGGTTCGACTTCAGCAACAGAACCGCTATAAATCGCACCAGACTGTTGCTCTCAGGGGAACGCAATGTCGGAGCTCGACGACATTCGCAGCTTCATCGCCGTGGTCGAGAGCGGTGGCTTCGGCCGTGCCGCCGATCATCTCGGCCTGGCCAAATCGGTCGTCAGCCGCCGGATCGCGCGGCTCGAGGCCGATCTCGGCACGAGGCTGCTGAGCCGGACGACGCGCGGCGTGGTGGCGACCGAGGCCGGGCTCGAATTCAAGGCGCGCGGCGAGCGCATCCTCGCCGATCTCGTCGAGGCACGCGAATCCATCGCGCAGGCGGCGGGCGGGGTCGCGGGTCGTCTGCGCCTGTCGATGCCGCTGACCTTCGGCAACCGGCATGTCGCGCCGTTGCTGGGCGAACTTGCCTCCCGCCATGCTCTCTTGGAGATCGATGTCGAGGCCAGCGACCGCTATGTCGATCTGATCGGCGAGCGTTTCGACGCCGCGATCCGGATCGGCACACTGAAGGATTCCAGCCTCGTCGCGCGCAAGATCGCGCCGGTTCACGCCGTCATCCTGGCGAGCATCGACTATCTGGCAAGGAAGGGGCGACCGCTCAGCCCCGCCGACATCACCCGGCATGAATGCCTGCTCTACACCGGAACCAGTTCCCTTGATTGGACCTTCCAGGCCGGCAAGCGCCGGGTTTCGGTTCGTCCGGAGGGGCGGCTGCGCGCGGACAGCGGCGAGACTTTGCTGGAATGGGCGAAGGCCGGTCTCGGCCTCGTGCAATTGCCGACCTTCATCGCCAGCGACGCGATCCGCGATGGCTCTCTCGAGCCGCTGCTGTGGCAATACCCCATGACCGAACACGGGCTCTATGTGGTGCGCCCGCCCGGCGCCTATGTGCCGGGCAAGGTCAGGGTGCTGATCGATCTTCTGGTCGAGCGCTTCGGCGGCGCGCCCTATTGGGACCCCTGCCAGATCGCGCTGCGGGAGCATGGCCTCACAGGCGGCTCGTCGCCCCTTGAGCAAAGCGCGCATCAACCGGCGTGATCCTCGCCATCACGCGATTTGGCGTGGCTTTGCGCGCAGTTGCCGGCACTTTTCCGTCAGCCCGCCATGGAGATGACCGATGCTGCTCGTTGGAATGCTCGACAGCCCTTATGTTCGCCGCGCCGCCGTGACCGGCACGCTTCTCGGTCTTGAGTTCGAGCACCGCTCGGTCTCGGTCTTTCGGCATATGGATGAGTTCCGCGCGATCAACCCGCTGATCAAGGCGCCGACTCTGGTGGCCGATGACGGCACCGCGATCAGCGAATCCCTGCTGATCATCCAGCATTTCGAGGATATCGCCGGCCGTTCGCTGCGCCCTGTCGATCATGGCGCGCGCACGCGCGATCTGGCGCTCACCGGCATCGGCATTATTGCCGCCGACAAGGCCGTCGCCATCGAATACGAGCGCAAGCGGCCGGAAGCGCAGCGCTACGCGCCCTGGCAGGAGCGCATCGTCGCCCAGCTTCACACCGCGCTCGATCTGCTCGATGCGGCGGCCGGGCGAAGCGAACTGACGGCCGGGCCGGAGCTTCTGCCCTGCGACATCGCCGCCGCCATCGCCTGGGGTTTCTGCCGCTTCGTCATTCCAGACTTTGCGCCGACGGTGCGCTGGCCGGCTCTGGCCGCCCAGGCGCAGGCCTGCGAAGCGCTCGACGTGTTCAAGGCCTGGCCGATCGACCGCCAATAGCGTCCGTTCACCGAAGGCACGTGGAGCGTCTGACTCGTCACCCTGCCCACAGATGCTGCTGCGCCCTGCGCCCGCCCTCTTGCAATTCAGGGGTAAAGCGCCAATTTGCAGGCGAGTTAGGGACGATTCGCCTCCTGGTCGGCCGCGCGCATCCAGCGCTGTTCGCAGGAGATGATACAGTGACATCTTTAAAGAAGGCCGGCGCGACGACCGGTCAGGGCGAAGTCCGCCGGCTCTGGCCCACGGAACGCGACCTCTTCAAGGCCCATCTGCTGAGGCTCGACGACGCGACCCGTCGCGAACGCTTTGGCACTGCGGTGAATGACGACTTTCTCGAGACCTATGCCACGACGACCTTCGGTGTCGGCGGGCTGGTCTACGCCTATATCGAGAATGGCGACGTTCGTGGCGCGGCCGAGTTGCGTGGGCTCGAAGATATCGTCGCGCAGACGGGCGAGGCCGCCTTCAGCGTCGAGCGCGACTGGCGCCGGCGCGGGATCGGCGCAGCCTTATTCCAACGTCTGATCACCGCAGCCCGCAACCGCGGCATTCGCACGCTCTACATGACCTGCCTGCCGGAAAACGCTGCGATGCGGCGCATGGCGCGCAAGTTCGAGGCCGATCTCGCCGGCGGCTATGCCGATGTCGAAGGCGTCATCGCCACAGGCGCCGCGACACCCTTCACCATCCTCGACGAGGCGATCGACACCGCACGCGGCTTTGCCGCGATGGCGGTTGCGATGCAGCGCCGCTTCTGGCGCCCCGCCTTCCTGGGACGCGCCCCGGGAGCGTGAGCCCGAATGTGCGGCAGGCTGTGAGTTGCCTTACCGGCTGAGCGAAAGCGCGGCGCCCGATTTCGTCACGGCGCCGTCCATCGCCCCGCCGCCGCTGGTGCGCAAACGTGCGACCACAGTGCCGCCCTGCTGGTAGAGATAGACCTCGCCGTCGCGATAATCCCAGGCCGTGACGCGCTGCAGGTCGCGGTTGGCGCAGCCGGCGGCATTGGCCCGGTAGAGATCGAGCGCGGGCGAACTCGACAGCTGAATGCGGCAGGAACTGCCGGTCGCTTCTTTGGCCGTCCAGTTGCCGATGACGCCATCGCGCGAGGACACGGCAGGCCGGGCCGTGTTCGTGCCAGCGCCGAGCGTGGCGATCTGGCCGCCGCCGCCGCGCAGGGTCGGGATCTCGCTGGGCTGCGGTGCCACCGGGGCCGGCGTCTCCTGCGGCATGCCCGGGGCCGAGGGGTTGTAATAGGGGTCCTGCGGCGGCGGCAGTGCACCGGGCTGGGCAGAGGCGACGGGATAGCCGCCGGTTTGCGGATAGGCCCCTGTCTGAGGATAGCCACCCGTCTGCGGGTAGCCACCCGGCGGCGGCAGCGGCTCGGAGGTCACCGGGGCGGAGCTGATCGGCGGCGCGGATGGCAGCGTCGGCTGGCCATAGCCGGAGCCCTGGCCCGGGCCAGGGCCCGGCCCACCGACGAAGCGCTGCGAACCGGCGCAGGCCGTGAGCGCCAGCAGCGGCAGCAGGCCTGCGGCCTTCAGGGTCATGGCCAGGGTGGTGGTCTGCTTGGTCATGAAGCCTCTGTTCCGATCGATCCTGCGGTGCGGCCTGACGGTTTCGTGGCCGATTGTGCTTTTAGCCCATCCTCGTGAACGTGACATGAGCATGATCGGCCCGCACCTTCCTAGCGCAGGCCGATCGGGTTGCGAACCCGCCGGGCGCGATCTGGTTCCGCGCGAAGCGGCGGGGCATAGTCGCGACCTTGCAGGAGATCGCCCATGAATCCGTTCGTTTCAGATCCGCTCGTCTCAGATCCGCCCGCCGCACATCCGTCCGGCCTGAGCCCGCTCGCTCCGGCGTCCATCGCCGCGCCCTTCGCGCGTTACAGCCACGGCATGGCGGTGCCGGCGGGGTATCGGCTGGTCGCCTGCTCGGGACAACTCGGCGTGGCGGTCGACGGCACGATCCCCGAGGATGTGCGCGCCCAGGCCGATATGTGCTTCGCCAATATCGCCGCGATCCTGGCGGAAGCCGGCATGGGCCTTTCCGACATCATCAGGATCAACGCCTATGTCACCGACCGCGCCCATATGAAGGGCTATATGGAATCCCGCGACGCCCATGTCGCGACGCCGCCCCCCGCCTCGACGCTGATGATCGTCTCGGGCTTCACCCTGCCGGCCTTCAAGGTCGAGATCGAGGTGCTGGCAGCGGCGATGTGAGGAGCGGCTCGGTCACACAACCTGCCAGTTCCCACCCCGTCATCCTGGGCGACCGCAGGTCGTCCCGGGATCCATCATAAGGCAGCGACGGAGCCCTATGATGGATCCCGGGCTGCGCCGCTGCGCGGCTTGCCCAGGATGACGGCGCAGGAGATCCGGCGGGTATCACCCCGCCCGCTTGTTCTGGCGGTTTTCGATCAGATCCTCGACCACGGCGGGGTCGGCCAGCGTCGAGGTGTCGCCCAGCGTGCCGAACTCGTCCTCGGCGATCTTGCGCAGGATGCGGCGCATGATCTTGCCGGAGCGGGTCTTGGGCAGGCCCGGCGCGAACTGGATCAGATCCGGCGAGGCGATCGGGCCGATTTCCTTGCGGACATAGGCGACGAGATCCTTGCGCAGGGCCTCGCTCGGCTGCTCGCCGGTCATCAGCGTGACATAGGCGTAGATGCCCTGGCCCTTGATGTCGTGGGGATAGCCGACAACGGCGGCCTCCGAGACCGACGGATGCGCGACCAGCGCCGATTCGACCTCGGCCGTGCCCATGCGGTGGCCCGAGACGTTGATGACGTCGTCGACGCGGCCGGTGATCCAGTAATAGCCGTCGGCATCGCGCCGGCAGCCATCGCCGGTGAAATACTTGTTCGGATAGGTCGCGAAATAGGTTTCTTCAAAGCGCTTGTGGTCGCCATAGACCGTGCGCATCTGGCCGGGCCAGCTCTCAGCGATGACGAGATTGCCCTCGCAGGCCCCCTCCAGCACTTTGCCCTCGGCATCGACGATCTCCGGCTTGACGCCGAAGAACGGCCGCGTCGCCGAGCCGGGCTTGAGCTTCGTCGCGCCCGGGAGCGGCGTGATCAGGATGCCGCCGGTCTCGGTCTGCCACCAGGTGTCGACGATCGGGCAGCGGCGGTCTCCGACGACGCGGTGATACCACTCCCAGGCTTCCGGATTGATCGGCTCGCCGACCGAGCCGAGCAGGCGCAGGGAATCGCGGCTGGTCTTCTTCACCGGCTCCTCGCCGGCGCCCATCAGCGAGCGGATCGCGGTGGGGGCGGTGTAGAAGGTGTTGACCTTGTGCTTGTCGATGACCTCCCAGAATCGCGAATTCGTCGGATAGGTCGGGATGCCCTCGAACATCAGCGTCGTCGCGCCGTTGGCGAGCGGGCCGTAGAGAATGTAGCTGTGGCCGGTCACCCAGCCGACATCGGCCGTGCACCAGTAGACCTCGCCATCATGGTAGTCGAAGACATACTGGTGGGTGATCGAAGTGTAGACGAGATAGCCTGCGGTGGTGTGCAGCACGCCCTTGGGCTTGCCTGTCGAGCCCGAGGTGTAGAGCAGGAAGAGCGGGTCCTCCGCGTTCATCTCGACAGGGGGGCAATGGCCCGAGGCCTTGGCCGCCTCCTCGTGATACCAGACGTCGCGCCCCTCCCGCATGGTGACGTGGCCGCCGGTGCGCCTGACCACGATCACCGTACCGATGCCGCCCTTGACCTTGTCGTCGGCGGCGTCGACGTTCTTCTTCAGGGGAACGGCGCGGCCGCCGCGCAGGCCCTCATCGGCGGTGATGACGATCTTCGAATCGGAATCCTCGATGCGGCTCGCCAGCGAATCCGGCGAGAAGCCGCCGAACACCACCGAATGGATCGCGCCGATGCGGGCGCAGGCGAGCATCGCGTAGGCCGCCTCCGGGATCATCGGCAGGTAGATGGTGACGCGGTCGCCCTTCTCGACGCCGCGCGCCTTCAGCACGTTCGCGAACTTGCAGACCTCGGTGTAAAGCTCGCCATAGGTGATCGCCTTCGACTCGGAGGGGTCGTCGCCCTCCCAGATGATCGCGGTCTGATGGGCGCGCGTCGGAAGATGCCGGTCGATGCAGTTATAGGCGACGTTGGTGGTGCCGTCCTCGAACCATTTGATCGAGACCTCGCCCGGCTTGTAGCTGGCGTTGCGCACCTTGGTGTAGGGCTTGAACCAGTCGATCCTCTTGCCCTGCTCGCCCCAGAAGACGTCCGGGTCGTTGATCGAGGCGGCGTACATCTCCTTGTAGCTGGCGTCGCTCGCCCAGGCCGTCTTGGCCCAACTCGCGGGCACATCGTAGATGATCTCGGTCATGGCAGGCGCTTCCCCAGACTTGGGCCGTTTGGACGGTTCCGACGCAAGCGCCCCGCCCTCTTGTTGGCTCGCGACATCATAAGCCCCGGGCGCTCCGCAGCAAGCCGAGCGGCCTCGCACTTTCGGGGGAGAGCCAAGCATCCCCGACGCCATATCTCAACCTATGATTGCATTTTTGCGGCCATGCGTTAGGCTGGCCGCACCAGGCAGGGGGCTGTGATGGCAAGAACCATCTGCATCTTTTCGGACGGCACGGGGCAGCGCGGGGTCCGCATCGAAGACGGAGCGACCAATGTCTTCAGGCTCTACGAATGGGCGCGCGAAATCCCGGGACAGCTTTGCTTCTACGATCCCGGCGTCGGCACCGAGCCGGGAAAGCGGCTCGACTGGGCGATTTGGGCGCGCAACCTCGTCGACAAGGCCACGGGCCTGGGCATCACCCGCAACATCCATGAGTGCTACGATTTTCTGGTCCGCAACTGGAGCGACGATGCGCGCATCGCCGTGTTCGGCTTCAGCCGGGGTGCCTATACGGTGCGCAGTCTCGCCTCGGCGGTGATGCTGTGCGGCATTCCCGGCCGCGTGCAGGACGGGCTCGACATCACGCAGGACACGCCGGCGGCAACGGCATTGCGGGCCAAGCTGCTCGACGAGGCCATCGCCATCTACCAGACCCATTACGGTCCCCGGGGCGCGGAAGAGCGCCGCGCCAAGGCCCTGGCCTTTCGCGGGCGCTATGCCTGCCGCGATGCACCGGTGCATGTCGTGGGCGTCTTCGACACGGTCGCCGCACTCGGGCTCCCCGGCGTCGTCGATCTGCTGAACCCGCTGCGCCACCGCTTCCACGACGCCAAGCTCAACCCGCTGATTCCGTTCGGCTTTCAGGCGCTGGCGGTCGATGAGGACCGCCGCATCTTCGCGCCCGTGCCCTGGGACGAGGACGAGCGCCACCCGGCGCAAACCATCGACCAGGTCTGGTTCCCGGGATCGCATTCGGATGTCGGCGGCGGCTATGAGGACCGGGCGCTTTCGGATCTGGCGCTGGCCTGGATGATCGACCGGTGCGCGCAACCGCTGGTCGGCATCCGGTTCGACCCCGGCGCCTATCGGTTCGCGGCATCCGTTACGGGCCAGGACCATGACGAGCGCACCGGCTGGGGCCGGTTCTGGCTCAAGCGGGACCGCAGCGGCTTCGTCTTGAAGCTCCACCCTGACCGGGACCGACTCTGCGACGACATCGAACGCCGGTATGAAGCGCATCACCCGCGCTACCGCCCCGAGGCGCTACGCGATCATCCGCGCGTCGCTGATTATTACTTTGATCCAACCTTGTAAGGATGGGTCGCGGAGGCGTTTCAGAGCCCGCCCATCTTGCAGACGATATCCCATTCGGCGTCGGTGACGGGCTGCACCGAAAGCCGGAAGGATTTGACCAGCGCCATGGTCTCGAGGCTCGGCTCGGCCTTGACCTGCGCCAGCGTCACGGGCTTGGGCAGCGGCTTCACGGCCTTGAAATCGACCAGCACCCAGGGCTCGCCGGGAATCCAGTTATAGGCTTCCTTGATCACCTCGACGATGCCGACGACCTCCAAGCCCTCGTTGGAATGGTAGAAGAAGACCTGCTCGCCCAGCTTCATCGCCATCAGGTTGAGCTTGGCGGTGTGGTTCTTGACCCCGTCCCAGTGCGTGCCTTCAGGCCCGGCCGCAACCTGCTGCTCCCAGGACCATTTCGAGGGTTCTGATTTGACGAGCCAGTGGGCCATGGGTGCGCTCTATGATCGGAAGAAGACGGCGAATAGCGAGTGGCGAATGGCGAATGGAAAAGCAAGATGGCTCCTATCGCCACTCGCTATTCGCCGCCCGCCTCTTCCTGCGCGACCGGCGGCTTCGACGCCTCCTGCCCCTGCTCGTTCCAGAAGCGCACCATCTCGCGGGTCAGCGAGGCATAGTCCTTCGGCTCGAGCTCGACCCTGACCTCACCCTCGCCGAAGGGCAGGATCAGCACGAAGCGGTGCGTGCCCTCCGCCCGGCGGCGACGATGCTGGATCACGGGGCCGGCCGGCACGCGCCCCGCCAGCGCCACCGGCAGGCTCTCGGCCACCAGTTCGGAGCCCGTGGTCTTGCGCACCTCGGCGATGCCCTTCGCCACGCGCTTCGTCAGATCAGACCAGTCGCCTGCCATCGCTATCTCCCTCTACAGTTCCGCGCGCAGCGGCCGGGCGAGCAGGCCCGTGACCGCCTCGCGCACGCCGCTCGCTCCGGCGATGATGCCGGCGACCGCTTCCGCGATCGGCATCTCGATGCCGCGCTCACGCGCCATGCTGGCGAGGATCGAGGCTGTGAAGGCGCCTTCCGCCAGCTTGCCGCCGGCCGCATCCGCGACATTGCGTCCCTGCCCCAACGCAAGACCAAAGGCGAAGTTGCGCGATTGCGGCGAGGCGCAGCTGAGCACGACGTCGCCCAGCCCCGACAGGCCCATCAGGGTCTCGCCCTGGGCGCCATGGGCCTCGCCGAAGCGGCGCAGCTCCGAAAAGCCGCGCGCCACCAGGGCGGCCCGCGCGCTTTCGCCATACCCAAGGCCGATGGTGATACCCGCCGCGATGGCGAGCACGTTCTTGGCCGCGCCGCCGATCTCGACGCCGCGCGGATCGGCGCTGTGATAGATGCGGAAGGCCGGCGAACTCAGCGCCTCGGCCAGCGCCCGCGCCAGATCGGGGTCGGTGGCGGCCAGCGTCACCGCCGTGGGCAGACCTTGGCCGATATCGACCGCAAAGCTCGGCCCCGAGAGGATGGCGGGCCGCGCGCCCGGACAGGCCTGCGCGATCACCTGGGTGGTGAACAGCCCGGTCGACTGCTCGATACCCTTGGCCGCCGAAACCACCGGCAGGCCGCTCGGCAGGATAACGGCCAACGCTTCGCAGACCTCGCGCAAGCTCTGGGTCGGCACGGTCACCACGAGCGCATCGGTCGTCGCCAGGGCAGCCAGCGAGGTCGTCGCGGTTACGGCTTCGGGCAGCGCGACGCCGGGCAGGCGGGGCGCCTCCCGGGTCCGTTCGATCGCCGCGACCGTCTCCGCATCGCGCGCCCAGAGTACGACCTTGCGGCGCGCGCGCGCGGCGGCCAGAGCGAGCGCCGCGCCATAGGCCCCGGCGCCGACAAGACCGATCGTGCCGAAATCGCCAGCGACGGTCATCTACGACACGGGGGCGGACGCGGGCGGGGTCGCCTGCGGGCGCAATTCGTCCAGCGGCCAGCGCGGGCGGGCGAGCGCGCTCATATCGTCGATCATGCCGAGACGCAGCCGCTCCAGCCCGGCCCAGGCGATCATCGCGCCATTGTCGCCGCAGAGCGGCAGCGGCGGTGCGACCATCGGCAGCCCGGCCTGCGTGGCAAGCCGCGTCAGGCCGCGCCGGATCGGCTGATTGGCGGCGACACCGCCGGCGACGACCAGCGTCGAGGGAGTGATACCCGCAGCAGCGCACGCACGCAGGCCCGCCCGGGTGCGATCGACCAGCACATCGACGACCGCCGCCTGGAAGGAGGCGCAGAGATCGGCGACATCGCGATCCGACAAGGGCGCGATGCGCTCGGCCACCAGCCGCACCGCCGTCTTGAGACCCGACAGCGAGAAATCGGGATTGGGCCGGCCGTTCATCGGCCGAGGAAAGTCGAAGCGCTCCGGATCGCCCTTCAGCGCCTCGCGTTCCACCGAAGGGCCGCCGGGATAGGGCAGGCCCAGCATCTTGGCGATCTTGTCGAAGGCTTCGCCGACAGCATCGTCGATGGTGCCGCCGAGCTTGAGATAATCGCCGACGCCGCGCACGGCGAGAAGCTGCGTGTGCCCGCCCGAGACGAGCAGCAGCAGATAGGGAAAGGCGAGGTCGTCGGTCAGCCGCGCCGTCAGGGCATGGGCCTCGAGATGGTTGATGGCGATAAAGGGCTTGCCCGTGACCAGCGCGATCGCCTTGGCCGTCGTCAGCCCGACCATGACGCCGCCGACGAGGCCCGGGCCGGCTGCGGCCGCCACGGCATCGATCTCGGCCGGCTTGAGGCCGGCGGTTTCGAAGGCGCGGGCGACGATGCGGTCGATCGCCTCGACATGGGCGCGCGCGGCGATTTCCGGCACGACGCCGCCATAAGCTGCATGGGCCGCGATCTGGCTCAGCACCTCGTTCGAGAGGATCTTGACCTCGCCCGAGCGCTCGACCGACACGATGGCGGCCGCGGTCTCGTCGCAGGTCGTCTCAATTCCCAAAACGCGCATGATCGGTCGATGAGGTCTCGGGAGCGGGAGGGACAGGAGCCAGAGCGCAATCGCCCGCGATCCTGCGCCGGGACGTCCTTCCTATAACGCCCGCGCGCAGAAGGCCAAGGGGCGGATGGGGGCTTGGGTCTGCAGCGGGCCGGCCGATCGGTCGATTGCGCAACGCGGCAGCTGATCCGCGCGGGGAACACAAGCTTGCGTCGGGGCTTTGTCACGGGGTGGCATACTCAGGTCGATCGCCTCGCTGCAAGGCTGCGCGCACGCACCGGCTTGCGCCTTGGCGCCTGACGCGGGATTGATGCGCCAGGAACTGTCGCGACCGGCGGTGGTGCCGAGCAAGGTCCTCTGTCGGGCGCGCGTGGCCGAGGTTGCTGCCGCGCAGCCGGTGGAGGGCAAGGAGAGATCGCATGCGCATATTCGTGTTCCGCCCGCCGGCCGAGTCCGAGCGCACCGCAGCGGCAATCCGGGCCCATGGCCATGAGCCGATCGTTGCCCCGCTGTTCGAGATTCTTCGTCTGCCGGAGCCGGCGCCCGACGGGTCGTTTTCCGCAATCGTGCTGACCAGCGGCAACGCGGTGCCCGCGCTTGGCGAACTTTCTGTCGACCGGCACGACCTGCCGGTCTTCACGGTGGGCGACCGCACGGCCGCCAAGGCGCGCGAGGCTGGGTTTGCCGCTGCGCACAGCGCAAAAGGCAATCGCGACGATCTGGTTGCCTTGATCGGCGACAATCTCGCCGCCCCCGCCCGGCTTCTGCTGATCGTCGGACGCGACCGGCATGACGATGTCGGCGACAGGCTGGCGGCGGCCGGCTTCGAGATCGCGACCTGGGTGGCCTATGAGGCGCAGGCTGTCACGAGCTTCCCGGAAGCAGCACGGGAAGCCCTGCGCGAGGGCGGGGCCGACGGAGCCCTGCATTATTCGACGCGCGGCGTCAGGACATGCCTCGCACTGGCGCGGGAAGCCGGCGTCGCGGAGGCGCTGCTCGATCTCACCCATGTCACGCTCTCGGCGGATGTCGCGGGCCCGCTGATCTCGGCGGGCGCGAGCACCGTGCTGGTGGCCGAATATCCCGAGGAGGCAGCGCTGCTGGCGGCGCTGGACCAAGTGTCGGCTCGCCATCGTTTGAGCGCGGATGTTACAAAAGGCGGGGTTGCGTCGGCTGGCCTCGAGACGGACAAGGATGCGATGAACGATCCCGAGACGCCGAAGGACAGTGCAGCCCCCTCTTCGCGCCCCGATTCCGGGACCAGGCGGGGCGGCTCGTCGAAGGGCCGCGCCGGCCGATCGGGCCGGACCCCGCCGACGATCGATGCGACGGCGCACGAGGTCCCCCAAGATGTGGTGACCACGGACGACACCACGCCACCGGTCACCGATGATCAGACAACCCCAGACAGCGCCTCCGGTCCCAAGATCGGCCCCGGCGTCCCGCCCGAGGCGGTGCTTCCGACAGAAGCCCTGCCGCAGGAATTCGCCGGTGGGCCGAGCGACGGGTCAGGTCAGGACGCATCGGCCTCTCCCACCGAGCACCTGGCGTCGACCGGGCCATCCGGGGCGACGCCCGCAGCCGAGCAGACCCGGCTTGCCACATCGACCCCATCTGTCGGGGCGACGCGCTCGGACGGTGTCGGCTCCGAGCCGAAGCCCGCGCCTCAACCCGAACCGTCCAGGTCCCGGCTGCCGTCGCTCGCGCTGGCGGGTCTCGTCGGCGGTCTTGTCGGTGCCGGCGTGGTCCTGTTCGCGATGAGCCGCGCCACGCCGTCCGTCACGCCCGAGCAGGTCGCCCAATTGCAGAGCCGCCTCGATGCCCTGCAGACCAGCACCGCCGATCTCGACCGGAAGGCCACGGCCGCGTCGCAGGCCGCGGCAAAGGCTAATTCAGCGGCCGAGGCCGCGACAGTGCGCGCCGGCGAGATCGCGCGCGCCCAGGCTCCCGACGCGGGTGCGATTGCGGGGCTCAGCGAACAGGCCAAACGGGCCGAAGCCGCCACCAGCGCGATCGGCCAAAGGCTGGAGCAGAATTCAGCCCGGATCGGCACGGTCGAGAGCCTCGCCAAGGCCGCCGCTGCGCCGAGCCCGCAGGCGCTCGCCGCCGCGCGCGTCGTTCTGGCGCAGCGTGTCCGGGTGGCGCTGGAATCGGGCCAGCCCTTCGCCAGCGATGTCGCGGCACTGGCCAAGGGCGGCGGCGCGTCGCAACAGGTCGCGGCACTGGAGGCGGTGGCGGCTTCGGGCGCCCCGACGAAAGACGCGCTGCTGGCGCAACTTCGCACGCATCGGGCGCTGTTTGCTCGCGAGCTGATGCCGGCCTCGGCCGGCTGGCAGGAGCGGCTGATGGGGCTCGCAAGCCGGGTGGTGAGCATCCGCCCGGTCGGCGAGACGCGCGTGGACGATGCCGCGACATTGCCGATCCGGCTCGAAAACGCGATCGTGCGGGGTGACAACGCCGCCGCGGCCGCGCTGTGGGGGCAGTTGCCCGAGCCGGCGCGGCGCGACAGCGCCGATTTCGGCGAGGCCCTGCGCAAGCGGGGCGAGGCCGATGCTGCCATTTCGAAGATCGCACAGGATGCGGTGGCCGCGCTCGGCGTGGCCGGCTGACGGAGGATAGAGGTTCATGGTTCGCGTACTGCTCTATCTCACCGTTTTCGCCGCGCTCGCCATCGGCGCCGTCTGGCTCGCCGACCGGCCGGGCGAGGTCTCCGTGCTCTGGCAGGGTTACCGGGTCGAGACCAGCGTTGCGATCGCCGCGATCGGCGTGGTCATGCTCGCCTTGCTGGCGATGCTGGGCTGGGGTCTGCTGCGTTTCGTGCTCGGGCTGCCGAGCGCGTTCAGTTTCGCCTCGCGGGCGCGTCGCCGGGCGCGCGGGTTCGAGGCGGTTTCGCGCGGCATGGTTGCCATCGGCGCGGGCGATCCGATCGCGGCCGGCCGCCATGCCGTCGATGCCCGCCGCTATGCCGGCAACGAACCGCTGACGCTGCTGCTGGAGGCGCAGGCCGCCCAGCTCTCCGGCGATCGGGGTCGCGCGGAAGCCGCTTTCAAGACCATGCTCGACAAGCCCGAGACGCGGGTTCTGGGCCTGCGCGGGCTGTTCGTCGAGGCCAAGCGCCGGGGCGACATGGCCGCCGCGCGCGCCTTCGCCGATGATGCCGTGCGGCGCTCGCCCTCGCTGGCCTGGGCCAATGACGCTCTGCTCGATTTCCACACCAGCGCCGGGGACTGGCCGGCGGCCCGCACCGCGGTCGAGCGCCGCGCCGCGCTTCGGCTCGCCGACAAGGCCGACGCCAAGCGCCAGCGCGCGGTGCTGCTCGCCGCCGAGGCGCTGGAGGCACGGGGGCGCGAGCCGGAGAAGGCGCTTGCCGCGGCTCTGGAGGCGGTCAAGCTCGCTCCCGGCCTGACGCCGGCGGCGACGCTGGCCGGGCGGATGCTCAGCGAGCGCGGCGACATCCGCAAGGCCGTCAAGCTTCTGGAGACCGCCTGGAAGGAGGTCTCGCATCCCGATCTTGCCGCCGCCTATCTCGATGTCCGCCCCGGCGACAGCGCGCAGGACCGGCTGGCCCGGGCGACCACCCTGTCGCGGCTGCGCCCCTCCGATCCTGAAGGCGTGCTGGCGCTGGCGGGCGCCGCGATCCATGCCCGCGATTTCCAGAAAGCGCGACAGGCGCTGAAGCCGCTTCTGGCCGGCGGCGCCTCGGTGCGGGTCTGTCTGCTGATGGCCGAACTCGAAGAGGCCGAACATGGTGCAGCCGGCCGTGTGCGCGAATGGCTGTCGCGGGCGACGCGCGCGCCGCGCGATGCCGCCTGGGTCGCTGACGGTTTGGTCTCCGACATCTGGATGCCGGTCTCGCCGATCTCGGGCCGGCTCGACGCTTTCGTCTGGACGGTGCCGCCGGCGACGCTGGGCAGCCATGCCCCGGCGCTCGACGACGTTCTGGCCGATCTCGACGATTCGACCCCGCTGATCGAGGCGCGGGCAGAGCCGCCCGAACCCGAGCCCGCTGTCGTCACGGCCGTCGCGCCGCCTCCCGCCGCAATGCCGCCTGCCCCTGCCCCCGCGCCGGAGCCCACGGCACCCATGCCGCCCGTCGCTGCGCAATCGCCCCCGCCCGCCCCGGCTCATCCGCCGGAGGAGCCGAAGCCAAGCGTCACCCCGGTCGCCGAACCCGATCCGGTGGTCGGGCTCAATCCGGTCGCCGGTACGGCGACAGGAGCAGATGCGAAGCCCGAACCCAAGCTCGAGCCAAGAACCGAGACAAAAACTGAGACCAAAACTGAGAGCAAGATCGACCCCAAAACCCCGGCGAAGACCGAATCCAGGATGCCCGATCCGGAGCCGGTGCCCGATACCCGGCCCAAACCGGTGATCTTCCCGGTGTCGCACGCGCCAGACGATCCGGGACCCGACGAGGCGCCGCCGGTCGAGGAGAAGAAGGGCAAGTTCCGTCTGTTCGGGTGAGGCCGCGCCTGCTGGAACGTGAAAACGCGTGCGGCGAGCGCCCGCCCGGCCTATAGCGTCGGGCATGACAGCCGAGACGAACCCTGAAGCGGCGCCGATCGGCGCCGGAACCCTCCTGCATGTTGCCGCCGAACAGGCCGGCGAACGCCTCGACAAGGCGCTCGCCATGCTCGCCAGCGAAATCTCGCGGGCAAGGCTGCAACAGGTGATCAAGGAAGGCGGGGTGCGCCTCAACGGCGTCGTCGTTCCCGATGGCAAGCGCAAGGTCGTCGAGGGCGACGAGATCGCGCTCGTCATTCCGGCCGCGCGCCCGCCAGACCCCGTCGGGCAGGATATTCCGCTCGATGTCGTCTATGAGGACGACCACCTCATCGTCATCGACAAGCCGGCCGGTCTCGTGGTCCATCCTGCCGGGGGGCACGAGGACGGCACGCTCGTGAACGCGCTGATCGCCCATTGCGGGATGAGCCTCTCGGGCATCGGTGGCGTGCGGCGGCCCGGCATCGTCCACCGCCTCGACAAGGACACGAGCGGGCTGCTCGTCGTCGCCAAGACCGACAAGGCGCATCAGGGGCTGGCGAAGCAGTTCGCCGATCATGGCCGCACCGGGCCGCTGCAGCGGGCCTATCTCGCCATCGTCTGGGGCTTTCCGCGCCGGCCGCATGGCACGATCACCACGCAGATCGAGCGCTCGAACAAGAACCGCGAGAAGATGATGGTCGTCGGCGAGGATCGCGGGCGCGAGGCGATCACGCATTTCACCGTAATCGAGCGCTATCCGCCGCTGCTCAAGGGCGGCGAGGAGACCGAACCGCTGGCGAGCCTGGTCGAATGCCGGCTGGAAACGGGCCGCACGCATCAGATCCGCGTTCATATGAGCCATCTCGGCCATCCCCTGCTTGGGGATCAGCTCTATGGCTCGGGCTTCGCGACCAAGTCGAGCCGCTTGCCGCAGACGGCGCGCGACGCGCTGACGGCGCTCGGGCGCCAGGCCCTGCATGCCGCCCTGCTGGGTTTCGAGCATCCGGTCACCGGCGAAGAGATGCTGTTTGAGTCGGATTTGCCGGCCGAGTTTGCAAATCTGCAAGCTGCGCTCGCGGCTCTGTGAGCGGATCTGGCCTCGCTGCCTAGTTTCCGCCAAGCTCTCTTGGCATATACTGAGGATCGGATGCGGATGGCCAAGGGGGCGCCGCAAGTGATCGGCCCGACCGAACCTTATGGATGGTTGCGGCGTTAGGCCTGATCATGACATCCGAACCTGCGCGAAGGTTGATCGCGCGGTGGGTCTGCCGCGATGCGGGGGCCCGTGAAGGAGAACGAGCATGGCGAGTGCTTCGCTGCCCGTGCTGTCCGCCGAAGGCGGACTTTCGCGTTACCTCGACGAGATTCGCAAGTTCCCGATGCTGGAACCGAATCAGGAATTCATGCTGGCCAAGCGCTGGCGCGAACATGGCGACCGTGACGCGGCGCACAAGCTCGTGACCTCCCATCTGCGGCTCGTGGCCAAGATCGCCATGGGCTATCGCGGCTACGGCCTGCCGATCGGCGAGGTCGTCTCGGAAGGCAATGTCGGCCTGATGCAGGCGGTCAAGCGCTTCGAACCCGACAAGGGCTTTAGGCTGGCGACCTATGCGATGTGGTGGATCAAGGCCTCGATCCAGGAATACATCCTGCGCTCCTGGTCGCTGGTCAAGATGGGCACCACCGCCAACCAGAAGAAGCTGTTTTTCAACCTGCGCAAGGCCAAGAGCAAGATCTCGGCGCTGGGCGAAGGCGATCTGCGCCCCGAGCAGGTCAAAACCATCGCCACCAAGCTTGGCGTCAACGAGCAGGACGTCATCGACATGAACCGCCGTCTCGGCGGCGACGCGTCGCTGAACACGCCGCTGCGCGAGGATGGCGAGGGCGAATGGCAGGACTGGCTGGTCGATGACAGCGAGAGCCAGGAGCGTCGGCTCGCGGATTCCGAGGAGGCCGACAACCGCCACTCGGCCCTGCGCGAGGCGCTCGATGTGCTGAACCCGCGCGAGCGGCGCATCTTCGAGGCACGGCGCCTGGCCGATGATCCGATCACGCTCGAGCAGCTTTCGGAGGAGTTCGGGGTGTCGCGCGAGCGTGTCCGCCAGATCGAGGTCCGCGCCTTCGAGAAGGTTCAGGATGCGGTCAAGAAGGCGCTGACGCGGATCGAATCCCCGCGCGCAGCGCTGCCGGCGGCCTGAGCGGTTTTCATCCCGTAACGAGCGACGGAGGGCGCGGTTTTCTGCGCCCTTTTTGCTGTTCTGCGATCCCAGGGTGGACTGCGTCAATGCTTCAGCGGGCCAGCTGAAACCGCTCGAAACGCTCCAGCTCCGCCTCGATCAACGCCTTCCGCTCCGGCGTCTCCTGCCCTTCCAGCCAGCTCCATTGCTGGATCAGGAGCCGCCCCGCCTGGCGGTCGGTTTTCAGGTCGAGCACCGCCACGACCGCGTCGCCAATCAGCACGGGCAGGCCGAAATAGCCGAAGATGCGTTTTTCCTTCGGCAGATAGGCCTCGAAAGCGTGGGCATAGCCGAAGAACAGTTTCAGCCGCTTGCGCTGGATGATCAGCGGATCGAAGGGCGAGAGGATGTGGACGAGATCGGGCTGCGGCGCGGCAGGCTCGCGCCCTTCACGCGGCATCCAGTGCGGCACAATCGAGTCCGCGATTGCGACCGGCATCAGATCCCGGCGCTTCACCCGCGCCTCGATCAGCTCCGCCACCGCCGCCTTGCCGGGCGCATCGAGATGGCAGATTGAATCGAGGCTGACGACGCCTTGGGCTCGCAGCGCGCGGTCGAGCCTGTAGGCCGTGACCTGCCGCTCCGAGGCCGGCGTCGGCCGCTTGTCCCAGCCGAAATGCCGGTCGGTCAGCTCATAGGTCTTGAGCATGCCGGCGCGGGCCGGAATCACGAGGTCGCCATCGTAGAAGGCGCGCTCCAGCAGGCCCTTGGAGGGTTTCTTGCTCGCCCAGAGATGCGCCTTCTCGACCAGCACATCGCTGTCGATGTCGCGGATGGTCAGCGGCCCGTCCCTGCGGATGCGGCCGAGCAGCTTACGCGCCTCCTCCCTCCCGCCCACCGCCGACCAGCGCTTGGGCTCATCGCGATGCGCCTTCATCTCCCCGAGATGGAAGCGAATGTCGCGCACCGGCACATAGGAGAGCGCATGCGTCCAGTATTCGAAGACGCTCTTATCGACGGACTGCGCCTGCGCGAGATCGCCCCGCTCATAGGTCGGGATGCGGCTGAACAGGATATGATGGTGGCAGCGCTCGATCACGTTGATCGTGTCGATCTGGACATAGCCGAGATGCTCGACAGCCGCCTTCGTCGCCTCGGGCCCCGAGCCGAAGGGTTCGCGGGTATCGAGCCGCTGGGCCTGCAGCCAGAGACGCCGCGCCTCGTCTCGCGAGAGGGTGATCGTCTTGGGTGGGCGGGGTGGCATGGCGGGCGATCCGAGGCGTTTTTGAATGCTGCCGGAGTTTAACCCGCACCGTCCAGCGTTCTGTCAGCAGGCTGGCGACCTCGCGGCAGTTACGGCTTCATGTCATCCTGGACCAGCGACGCAGCCGCGCAGGCCGGGATCCATCGTAGGGCCCGACGGTGCCCCATGATGGATCCCGGTCGCCCTTTGGTCGCCCAGGATGACGGCGCCGTTGTGCGAGATCCTCAGATGGCGGCCGCCACCATATCAAGCGCCGCCCGACACCGCCTCCCGCAGCGCCTCGGGGGTCACCTCCGCCATCGCCATGGCCAGCTTGAACGCCCTCGTCTTCTCACCCGGGTTCATCACCAGGATCACCGTCTCGGTGCCGGGACAGGCCGGATCCGCGCAGATGATTTCGTTGACCGCCATGGCGGCGGCCTCGGGCAGCCCGGCGATCTCCCGCATCAGCGCCTTGATCCGTCCGGATTGCTCGGCGGCCTGCGCCTTGTCGGGCCCGCCCTTGCCGAAGAGGCCGAAGCGCATCGCCGTTCTTACGCCGCCGGCAGCGTCAGCACGCCGGCCATGCCGTCTTCCGTGCCGAAGGCGAGGCGCTTGCCGCCCTTGTCCCAGGCGAAGGCGGTGATGCCGCTGTCGCGCAGCGCCGGGCGCACCAAGAGCTCCGAGGCATCGGTCAGCCGGATCATCAGGATGCAGCCATCGTCATAGCCGACCGCCAGCACCAGCGCCCGGGGGTGGAAGGCGACGCGGGTGACCTTGGCGTGGCGGGCGCCGCATTCGCGCGGCGCCTTGCCCTGCGGGCCCTCACCCTGAAACGGCCAGACGATCGCAGCATCCGCCCCGCTGGAAGCGAGCCAGAGGCCGTCATGCGACCAGGACAGCGAGCGCGGCTTGGCCGGATAGCCGGTCATCCGCATATGCGTCGGCTTGTCGCCGAGCTTCCAGCCATGCAGCGCGTTCTCCGGCATCGAGGAGACGACGAAGCGCCCGTCCGGCGACCACATCACGTCGAGATGGGCGCCCTTCCATTCCAGGAATTCCGGCTTGGCTTCGGTCGCGGGATACCAGAGGCTGACCCCGTTCATTTGGCCGATTGCCAGCCGAAAACCCTTCGGCGCGAAGACGAGGCCTTGGGGCGTCGTGCCGACATCGAGCGAGCGTAGCCTGCCCTTGTCGTCACGGGCATGGACGGTCTTGCCGGTGTTCCAGGCGAGGCTGCCGGAGCCCGAGAGCGCCACCGCGTCGATCCAGCGCCGCTTCGCGTCGCGGGCGATTTCAGTGGAGGCGCCATCGGCCGTCGTCGCGACCACCCGCCCGTCATCGCCGCCGGTGATCAGCCGCTCGCCATCGCTGCAGGTGCAGAGAATGCCGCCGGCATGGACCTCGGCCGAGTCGAGCACTCCGTCGGTCCAGCGCAGCACGCGCCCATCGGCCAGCGCGAGCGCGAGCGTCGATTTGAGCCAATGAGCACCGACGACATGCGCGCCGGCCTCGACGGGGACGACATGCTCGCGCAGCGAGACGGGGGCGGTGGTCGTGTTCATGGGCGGGGTCTAGCGCAGCCTGTTTGTCATGGGAACCGCACCGTCATTCTCGGGCGCAGCGAAGCGGAGACCCGAGAATCTCTGGCAGGAGATGCTCGGGTCAAGCCCAAGCATGACGTAGACGGCTCACGCCGCGCAGGCCTCAAAACCCTGACGCAGCTCGTTCTCGTTGAGGTCGCGGCCAATGAAGACGAGGCGCGAGCTGCGGGTCTCGCCATCCTTCCAGTCGCGCTGGAGATCGCCGTCCAGGATCATGTGCACGCCCTGGAAGACGAAGCGGCGCGGCTCGTCCTTGAAGGCGAGGATACCCTTGGAGCGCAGGATGTTGGGCCCCTGCGCCTGGCTGACATCATTGATCCAGGGCATGAACTTCTCAGGGTCGACATCGCCGGGAATCGTGAAGGACATCGAGCGCACGGCGTCGGAATGATGATGGTGATGCCCGGATTCGAGGAAATCCGGCTCGATGTCGAGGATGCGGTCGAGATCAAACGCGTTGCGGTCGAGCAGCTGATCGATCGGAACGTCGCAGCGCGTCGTCTTGTGCAGCTTGGCATAGGGGTTGATGGCGCGGATCGCGGCCTCGACCGAGGCGAGCTCTTCGGGCGTCACCAGATCGACCTTGTTGAGGACGATGACGTCGGCAAAGGCGATCTGGTTCTTGGCCTCGGGCGCATCCATCAGCCGGTCCTTCAGCCACTTCGCGTCGGTCACCGTGATGACGGCATCGAGCTTGGTGGCGTCGCCGACATCCTGGTCGACGAAGAAGGTCTGCGCGACCGGGGCCGGATCGGCCAGCCCTGTTGTCTCGACGATGATCGCGTCGAACTTGCCCTTGCGCTTCATTAGCCCGTCGAGAATGCGGATCAGATCGCCGCGCACGGTGCAGCAGATGCAGCCATTGTTCATCTCGAAGATTTCTTCGTCGGCGCCGACGACGAGGTCGCCATCGATGCCGGCCTCGCCGAACTCGTTGACGATGACGGCGAACTTCTTGCCGTGATCTTCGGTGAGGATGCGGTTCAAAAGCGTGGTCTTGCCGGCGCCCAGATAGCCGGTGAGCACCGTGACGGGAATTTTCTCGGACATGGGTGTGACCCTTGGTTCTTCAAACGGCAGTGCCGGGCCGCTCCTCGCGCCCCGGCTTGAGACACCTCCAGCCCTCATCCTGCGGAGAAGCCGTAAGGCTTCGTCTCGAAGGATGCTCCAGCGCGCTCTGGACCATCCTTCGAGATGCCGCTTCGCGGCTCCTCAGGATGAGGGCTGGAATGTGAGAGCCGGCGGTCAGGCCGGGCCGGCGGCGAGCGCCTTTTCGATCTGCGTTATATTGTGTTTCATCATCGCGATGTAAGTCCCGGCCGGGCCCGATGCATCGGAAAGCGCGTCGGAATAGATCCGCCCGCCGAGCCTGGCGCCGCTCTCGCGCGCGATCTGCTCGACGAGCCGCGGATTGGTGACATTTTCGAGGAACACGGCCGGCACCTTCTGCGCCTTCACCTGCCGGATGATGCGGCCGACATCGCGCGCCGAGGCCTCGGCCTCGGTCGAGACGCCCTGCGGCGCGATGAACTGGATGCCATAGGCCTTCACGAAATAGCCGAAAGCGTCATGCGAGGTGATCGCCTTGCGCCGGTCCTCAGGGATGCGCGCGATCGCCGCGCGGATCTCGCCATCGAGCGTCTCGAGCTGCGCCAGATAGCGCGTGGCATTGGTTTCATAGGTGTCCTTGCCGGCGGGATCGGCCTTCACCAGCGCGTCGCGGATGTTGGCGACATAGATCCTGGCATTGGCGACGCTCTGCCAGGCATGCGGATCGACCCCACCATGATCATGGCCATGTGCATGGTCCTTCTTGCCGTGGCCATGGTCGTCCTCGGTCTCGAGCGGGGTGACGCCGGACGTCGCGGTCGCAACGGTCGCTTTGGCGCCCGATGACTTGATCAGCCGGGTCATCCAGCCCTCGAATTTCAGCCCGTTGACGACGATCAGTTTGGCGCCGGCCATCGCCTTCGCATCGGCGGGCGTCGGCGAATAGACATGGGCGTCGCCATTGGGGCCGACCAGCGTGGTCAGCGCAACGCGATCGCCACCGACCTCCTTCACGAAATCGCCGAGGATCGAGAAGCTGGCGACGACGGGCAGCTTGTCCTGGGCGATGGCGGCGAGCGGGGCCTGGGCGAGGAGCAGCCCGGCGGCCAGGGCTCCGAGGAGCGCGCGACGGTTCGGCATGGGTATCTCCGGCAAGTTATGAAACACTATAACATTACTACGCCCGAAGATGCGCCCGAGGCAAGAGCCGTCGCAGCAACCCGCCTTGCGAACCGATCAGAAGCGAGCCGAGATAGAGCGCCCCCGCGGCCAGGATGATCGCCGGCCCCGCCGGGAGATTGCTGCCGGCCGAATAGGACACTACCAGCCCGGCATAGCCAGCGACCATGCCAAAGCCGCTGGCGAGCAGGATCAGCCGGGTGATGTCGGCGGTCCAGAACCGCGCCGCCGCCGCCGGCAGCATCATCAGGCCGACCGCGAGCAGCGTGCCCAGTGCGTGGAAGCCCGCGACCAGATTGAGCACCACCAGCGCCAGGAAGGTCAGATGCACGACGCCGCCCGACCGGCTGACCGAGCGCAAAAAGCCCGGATCGACGCATTCCATCACCAGCGGCCGATAGAGCGCCGCCAGGCTGAGCAGCGACACCGTCGCGACGCCCGACAGCAGGATCAGCACGTCGTCGTCGAGCGCCAGCACATTGCCGAAGAGGACATGAAAAAGATCGACCGCCGAGCCGCGCAGCGAGACGATGGTGACGCCCAGCGCCAGCGAGATCAGGTAGAAGGCGGCGAGCGACGCATCCTCCTTGATCACCGTGACGCGCGCCACGGCGCCGGCCGCGAGCGCCACGGCAAAGCCGGCGGCAAGCCCGCCCAACGTCATCGCCGGTAGCGAGAACCCGGCGACGAGATAGCCGATCGCGGCGCCCGGCAGGATCGCATGCGCCATCGCATCGCCGGTCAGGCTCATCCGCCGCAGCATCAGGAACACGCCGATCGCGCCGCCCGACACCGACAGAGCGACGACGCCGACCAGCGCCCGGCGCATGAAATCGAATTCGGCGAAGGGGCCGATGAAGAGGTCGTAGAGGAGCGCGATCAACAGCGTGGTTTCCCGACCCCGTCATTCCGGACAAGCCGCGAAGCGGCGCCGATCCGGAAGCCATCCTAGAGCGCCGTCGTTGCCCTATGATGGATCCCGGGTCTCCGCTGCGCTGCGCCCGGAATGACGGCGTCCTTGTCTTGAACGAGGGTGGACGTCAGAGAAAGACCTAAGCCGCGTCGCGCTCGCAGGGTGCAGCGTGGCTGTCGAAGGCTTCGACCATGCGGCGCGCCTTGAGCAGGTTGGCCGCCGTCAGCACCTCGCCGGTCTCGCCCCAGGCCACCGTCTCGCGCGCCAGCAGCAGCGTCTGCGGGAAGGCGCGGCGCACCGTCTCGATATCATGCAGCACGGCGACCACGGTGCGGCTTTCGCCATGCCAGCGCTGGACCAGGGCCAGGAGATCGGCGGTGGTGCGCGCGTCGATCGCCGTAAAGGGCTCGTCGAGCAGGATGATGTCAGCGTCCTGCAGCAAAAGCCGCGCAAACAGCGCCCGCTGCATCTGCCCGCCGGACAAAGCTACGATGGGACGACGCTCGAAACCGGCGAGCCCGACGGCGGCAATCGCCGCCTCGATCTTGGCCGCGGCGCCGCGCCCGATGCCGCCGAAGATGCCGGCCCGGTTCCACAAACCCATGGCGACGAGATCGTAGACATGGATCGGGAAGGAGCGGTCGAGTTCGGCCTGCTGTGGCAGATAGGCCAGGCGCCGCCCCGTAGCCAAGGCGATCTGCCCATCAAGCGGCGAGAGCGCGCCTGCAATGCCCTTCAGCAGGGTGGATTTGCCGGCGCCATTGGGGCCGACGATCGCCGTCAGGCTGCCCGTGGCGATCTCGCCCGACAGGTGATGCACGGCAGGGTGACGGTCATAACCCAGCGTCAGATCGGTGAGACGAATGGCGGACAATGGGTTGGCGACCTTCTTCACAGGATGACGGCGAAGGTCGCCACCCAGAGCAGCGCGACGATGCCAGCGGCCAGGCCGATGCGCGCCGGCGCCGACAGGCGCAGCAGCGACCAGCCCGGATCGACCGGGACGGCGTGGGAGATCGGGTGCGTGTGGGGCCGGGCCATACGCGATGATATAATGTTACGCGGCCCGATGGGCAAGTCCGGCCTGGCGGCGTGTGGAAACCGGTAACGCAATTTGCCGAAAACATTTAATGGAGTTACATATATTCGTGGACATCGTCTTCGACAGAACCAAGCGGGACACAACGCTACAGGAGCGCGGGCTGGATTTCGCCAGAGCCGCCGAGGTTTTCGCCGGCAGGACGTTCACGCAGCCAGATCGTTGGATCGATTATGGGGAGGAACGCTTCATCACAGTCGGTCGGCTCGACGGCCGGATCGTTGTCATCGTCTGGACTGATCGTGGCCACGCGCGCCGCATCATCAGTATGAGGAAAGCCAATGAGCGAGAACAAGCGCGATACCAAAGCCGCCTGGGTTGACCCCGACGACGTGCCCGAATTGACCGATGAATGGTTCGATGACGCTGATGTTCACGATAACGGCGTCCTGATCCGTCGTGGCCGGGGAAGGCCCAAGGTCGCGACACCCAAGCAACAGATCACCTTGCGGCTCGATGCCGATATCATCGAACGCTTCCGGGCGACCGGCCCCGGCTGGCAAGCGCGGATCAACGAGGCGCTGCGCAAGGCCGGGTAAACCCGCCTCAGAACGGCAGGTACTGATACAGCCAGGTTTCGGTCAGCACCGTGTCGCCCGCCTTCAAGAAGCAGCGCATCTCGACGGGGTCACTGCCCTCCACAGTGAGGTCGAACTGCGCCCGCCAGTGGCCTGGCACGTCGTTGGGGACGGCTTCGGCGAAGATGTAGGAGAACGTCCCACGCGAGGCCGAGAGCACGACTTCGGGCTTAACGCCGAAGGGAATATTCTCCAGCGCCGCCCCTCTGAACTCGACCATGAACTTGCGCACGCCCTTTGGCCGGACTGTCCCGGGCTGGCCGCCATTGCCCAGCCGCGTTGCGACGACGCGGCCGAGCGGGGTCGGGAAGGGCTCGTCGGCAAGCCAGTGGAGCCTGTAGCGGAAGGCATAGGAAGCGCCGGCCTTAGCCGGCCCGGCCGGCACCCACATCGCGACGATGTTGTCGTGGATCTCGTCGTCGGTCGGGATCTCGATGAGCTGGACGGCGCCCTTGCCCCAGTTGCCTTGCGTCTCGACCCAGAGGCTCGGCCGGCGCTCGTAGAACACGCCGTCGAGATAATGCGCCACCTCGCGATCGCGCTGCATCAGCCCGAATCCGCGCGGGTTTTCGTCAACGAAGGAGGACGCCATCGTCCGCGAAGGGTTGTTGAGCGGCCGAAGGGCACGCTCGCCCGTGCCGGTCCAGAGCGCCAGACCATCGGAATCATGCACCTCGGGCCGCCAGTCGACGGCGGTCGCCTTGGCCTTCTCCGAATACCAGTACATCGAGGTCAAGGGTGCGATGCCCAGCCGTTCGACATCCCGGCGCAGATGGATCTCGGTCTCGATCTCCATCGTCACGCCCTTGCCGCGATGCATGCGGAAGCGATAGGCGCCCGCCACGCTCGGCCCCGAGAGCAGCGCATAGACCATGACATGCTCGGCCCCGGGCGCAGGCGTCTCCAGCCAGATATGGGTGAAGTCGGGAAACTCTTCCGCCTTGCCGCCGACGGCCGGGTCGATCGCCAGTCCGCGCGCCGAGAGGCCATACTGATAGAGTTCGCCGATGGCGCGGAAATAGGAAGCCCCGAGAAACGCGACCCAATCGTTCTTCTGCCAGTCTAGCTTCTCGCCCTTGCGGCCGGGATGTCCCGTGCGGCTCTCCTGAAAACGGAAGCCGGAGAAGCCCGCGCCAGCGGGCAGTTCGCGCGCCGGCGAATCCGCCGGCATCTCGAAATAACTTTCGTCATAGACGATCTCGCGTGCCTGCCCGCCATCGAGCACATGCATCCGCACCGGCTTCTGGAAATAGCGACCGAGATGGAAGAAGGTCACTGGCCAGGGCGAGGGCCCGTCCGCCCACAGCGCCATTTCGGGCTTGAACCGGATCTTGCCATGACCGTCATAGTCGATCCGCTCGAGCACGTCGGGGCGCGGGCTCGGCGGCGCCTGATAAGGCTGGGCTGCGAGATCACGTGCTCTCGCCTTCAGCGCATCGAAGCTGAAAGCCTCGGTCGCGCCGAGCCGCAGACCCTGCTGCGCCAGCGCCTCCGGAGAAAAGCCGAGCGCGGCCAAAGCGGCTGTCGCGCTGGCGCCGGCCAGCAGCATGCGGCGGTCGGGACGGGGCGGTCTGGCACGAGGATGCATGGCGGGCGAGGCTCGCTGGGCTGGCGACGGCGGCACCGTCAGGGCTGAAATCGGGCTAGCCTGTCCCAGCGGCAAGGGCAACCGGCAAGGACGGGTCGTGACACTTCGATGGCGGGCAATCATGGCGAAAGCGTCACGCCGAAACGGCACTCGCCTTTTGGCGGGTGTCCGGCGCCTTTCATTTTGATGCCTGCCTGATCTACAAAGGGAGCGAGACCGGCATTCGACGCCGGCATTGATCACTGGGAGGTGACATGAAAAAGCTTGTATCCAGCCGGACTCTCGCCGGCATCGCCACTGCGGCCCTGATCGCGCTCGCACCAGCCGGCGCCCGCGCACAGGACTTCATCAACGTACTCACTGGCGGCACCTCGGGCGTCTACTACCCGCTCGGCGTCGCGCTCTCCAAGATCTATGGCGACAAGATCAAGAATGTCCGCCCGACCGTTCAGGCCACCAAGGCCTCGGTCGAGAACCTGCAATTGCTGCAGCAGGCCAAGGGCGAGATCGCCTTCACGCTCGGCGATTCGCTCGCCGCCGCCTGGAAGGGCGACGAGGAAGCGGGCTTCAAGACCCCGCTGAAGAAGCTGCGCGGCGTCACCGCGATCTACCCCAACTTCATCCAGATCGTCGCCTCCAAGGACAGCGGCATCAAGACGCTCGCCGATCTCAAGGGCAAGCGGCTGTCGGTCGGCGCGCCGAAATCCGGCACCGAGCTCAATGCCCGCGCCGTGCTGGCGGCTGCCGGCATGAGCTACAAGGACCTCAGCAAGGTCGAGTACCTGCCCTTCGCCGAATCGGTCGAGCTGATGAAGAACCGCCAGCTCGACGCCACGCTGCAATCGGCAGGCCTCGGCGTCGCCTCGCTGCGCGATCTCGCCACCTCGGTCGAGATCGTCGTCGTCGAGGTGCCGGCCGCCGCGGTCGAGAAGGCTGGCGCGCCTTTCGTCCAGGCCACCATCCCGGCCAACACCTATACCGGCCAGACGGTAGCGGTCCCCGCTGCGGCGGTGATGAACTACCTCGTGACCCATGAGGGCATGAAGGAAGAGACCGTCTACGAGATGACCAAGTCGATCTACGAGAACCTCGGCGATCTCGGCGCCGCGCATGCCGCTGCCCGCTCGATCAAGCTCGAGGGCGCGCTCGAAGGCATGCCGATCCCGCTGCATCCGGGTGCGGCGCGCTACTTCAAGGAAAAGGGCCTGAAGGTCGGCTCCTGAGCCGATCCTGCGGCAAAAATCACGGGCGAGGCCGGTTCAACCGGCCTCGCCTTTTCTCTGAGTGGATGATGAGACGATGAGCAAAGACGAGACGCAGCCACTGGCGGTGCCCGATATCGGCGGCATTCACACGCAGACGCCTGCGGTCCCGGTCGATCCCGAGCATGGCCTGCCGCCGGGCTTCGGACCCGGCTGGCCGGGCCGGCTGCTGTTCTGGATTGCGGTCGCCTTCTCGCTGTTCCAGATCGCCACCGCCTTCAACGTCCCGCTCGATCATCGCTTCATCGGCATCACCCTGGTCGATGTCCTGCGCGCGACGATGGCGGTCTGGCTCGTCTGGATCGTCGTTCAGGCCGTGCGGTCGCAGCCCTATCTCGGCATGGTGCTCGCCTGGATCCCGATTTTCGTCGTGGTCGAACTGCTCGCGCGTTTCGGCGGCTCGCTGCCCAACCAGATCCTGCGGACGCTGCATGTCGGTTTTCTCTGCCTGGTCGCCGGCGGCCTGCTCGCCCAGCACAAGAGCCACACGACCACGGCCCGCGTCCTGGCCTGGTCGCTCGCCGGCATCGGCTTCGTCATCGGCCTCTATCACTGGGTTCTCTACGAGGAACTCGTGTCGCGCGCCGGCGAGGTCACGCCGGCCGATCTCGTCGTCGGCATCAGCGCGATCACCGTCATCTTCATCATCTGCTGGCGCTTCATGGGGCCGGCCCTGCCGATCGTGTCTGGCCTCTTCCTCGCCTATTGCCTGTTCGGGCAATGGCTGCCCGCGCCGCTGAACCATCGCGGCTATTCGCTCGAACAGGTGATCGAGCACATGGCCTTCGGCACCGAGGGTCTCTACGCCACGCCGACGGGCGTCTCGGCCACCTTCATCTTCCTGTTCATCCTGTTCGGCTCCTTCCTCGAGAAGGCGGGCATGATCCAGCTCTTCACCGACATCGCCATGGGCCTGTTCGGCAGCGCACGCGGCGGGCCGGCCAAGGTCGCCGTGTTCTCCTCGGCGATGATGGGCACGATCTCGGGCTCGGGCGTTGCCAATGTCGTCTCGACCGGCCAGTTCACAATTCCCCTGATGAAGCGCTTCGGCTACCGGGCGGCCTTTGCCGGCGGCGTCGAGGCCACGGCCTCGATGGGCGGGCAGATCATGCCGCCGGTGATGGGCGCGGTCGCCTTCATCATGGCCGAGACGATCGACGTGCCCTATGCCGATGTCGTCCAGGCGGCGATCGTACCGGCGATTCTCTACTACACCGCCGCCTTCCTCGCCGTGCATCTGGAAGCAGGCAAGCGTGGGCTGGTCGGTCTGCCGCGCCATGAATTGCCCAGCGCCGGCAAGGCGCTGGCAACAAAATGGTATCTGATCCTGCCCCTGGCGGTTCTCGTCTACCTGCTGTTCTCCGGCTATACGCCGCTGTTCTCCGGCTCGGTCGGCCTGGCGCTGACGGTGGTGCTGATCCTGGGCGGCTCGATTGCCCTCGGCATCGGACCGATCGCCCTGCGCGTGCTGTTCTGGGTCGGGCTCGGGCTGCTCTGCGCCTTCTTCTTCTGGTACGGCATCCTGGTCATGGTGGGGATCGTGCTCCTGCTCATCCTTGCCAGCCTGATGACACGCGGCGGAACCGAGACGGTGGCCGCCTGTCGCGAGGCATTGGCGGACGGTGCGCGCCAGGCCATCCCCGTCGGCGTCGCCTGCGCCGTGGTCGGCATCGTCATCGGCACCATGACGCTGACCGGCGTCGGCACGATCTTCGGCAACGCCGTCGTGGCGGTCGGCGAGCAGTCGCTGTTCCTGGCGCTGGTGCTGACCATGATCGTCAGCCTGATCCTCGGCATGGGCATCCCGACGATCCCCAACTACATCATCACCTCCTCGATCGCCGCGCCGATCCTGCTGAAACTAGGCGTACCGCTGATCGTCAGCCACATGTTCGTGTTCTATTTCGGCATCATGGCCGATCTGACGCCGCCCGTGGCGCTGGCGGCCTTCGCGGCGGCACCGATCGCCAAGGAATCCGGCTTCAAGATCTCGTTCCAGGCCATCAAGATCGCCATGGCGGGTTTCGTTATCCCCTTCATGGCCGTCTACGACCCCGCCTTGATGCTGCAGCCGGTCCAGGGCGTCACCGGCTTCGCCTATGTGCTCGGCGCGATCTATATCATCGGCAAGGCGCTCCTGGCCGTCTGCCTCTGGGGCGCGGCCACGATCGGCTTCCTCAAGCGCGACATGGCCGTCTGGGAGCGGGCGCTGGCTGCAGCGGCCGCAGCCTCGCTGGTGCTGGCGCTGCCGATCACCGACGAAATCGGCTTCGGCCTGGCCGCATTGCTGATCGGCCTGCATCTCTGGCGCGCCCGATCTGCCGAGCGCGCGTCAGCATGAGATCGTCGCTAGCATGAGCCTGTGCCTGGCGGCCGGCGCCCTTGTCGTGTCGCTGGGCGCCGGCGAGATCACGCTGGCCTGGCGCCATTCGGTTCAGAAAACACTTTGGGCGGAGGTCTGGCGGGATACGCCCGACGGGCTCATGATGATGGAGGCGCGCATCCAGGGCTCGGGAGCCGGCATGGAGGCGCCGCCGGAGGCCAGGCTCGTCGAGGGTTTCTGGCGCTGGAGGCCGCAGCTGCCGGCGCAGCGGGAGATCGTGATGCGTCGCTCGGGCGCCACTGCCGATTGGCAGGTCTGTGTGGCCGGCGCCTGCCGGCCGATGGGGGACTATCTCCCGCCCGAAGCCGATCCGGTGATTCTGAAGGCGTGCCCTTGAGGCTCAGGCGCCCTCGGTCAGCCGCTCGACCTTGATCACGCGGCGCATCAGATTGAGCAATCCATAGGCTGCGAAACCGGCAAACAGCGCCATCAGCACATAGCCGACGATGGGTCCGAGCTCGAACAGCCCGGCCAGCGCCCAGCCCGAAGCCAGGGCGACGCCGAACAATTCGACCGCGATCAGGATGCCGAGCGAAACCACCATGATCAGGTTGCGCCAGTTGGTGCGCCTTGCGGCCATGTCTTCGGTCCTTGGTCGTGGCACGCAGCGGGAGCCACTTTTCGGAGGCAAGCTCTAGCGAAGCCGGCTCCAGCATGCAACAAAATCGCGCCGTCCGGCTGAAATGGTCTCTCCCGCCAAGCTTGAAAAGACCCTGATGATCGATACGCCTGTCTTCGGTTCGGCGGCCTGCGCCGCCCCCCACCATCTCGCTTCCGAAGCCGGACGCGCCATTCTCGCAGAGGGCGGCAACGCCATCGAGGCCATGGTCGCCATGGCTGCGACCATCTCGGTGGTCTACCCCCATATGAACGCGATCGGCGGCGACGGCTTCTGGCTGATCCATGAGCCCGGCGGCAAGGTCCATGCGGTCGAGGCCTGCGGCCCTGCCGGCGCGCTCGCCACCATAGAGCGCTACCGTGAGAAGGGTCACGACGTCATTCCCCAGCGCGGGGCGGATTCGGCGCTGACGGTCGCGGGCGCGATCGGTGGCTGGGAGGCGGCGCTGTCGCTCTCGACAGCGCTCGGCGGCCGCATGCCGCTGAAGGATCTGCTCGCCGATGCCATCCGCCACTGCACCGATGGCTACGAGATCTCGCCGTCGGAATTGCGGACGTGGCCGCAGCAGGTCGATGCCGTGAAGGAGGCGATCGGCTTCAGCGAATTCTTCTGGCCGGGCGGCGAGCAGCCCAAGGCCGGCGCGCGGCGCAAGCCCGACGCGCTCGGCGCGACCTTCCGTCAGTTGGCCGATGCCGGCCTGTCGGATTTCTACCGCGGCGATATCGGCCGCGAGATCGCCGCCGACCTCGAGAGGATCGGCACGCCGGTCACCCGTGCGGACATGGAAGGCTACCGGGCCCGCCTCGTCGCGCCGCTGTCGATCAGGCTGCCCGGCCTCACCGTCTACAACTGCGCGCCACCGACGCAAGGCGTCGCCGCCCTGATGATCCTCGGCATCTTCGAGAAGCTCGCCATCGCCCGCGCCGAGGGCTTCGACCACCATCACGGCCTGGTCGAGGCGACCAAGCGCGCCTTCGCGATCCGGGACAAAATCGTCACCGACCCCGCCTTCGCCAAGGTCGATCCGGCAAGCGTCCTGACCGAGGCCGTTTTCGCCCGCGAGGCCGAGGCGATCGACAAGAGGCGCGCCGCCGCCTGGCCGTTCAAGACCGGCGATGGCGACACCGTCTGGATGGGCGCGATCGACGGGTCGGGCCTTGCCGTCTCCTACATCCAGTCGATCTACTGGGAATATGGCTCGGGCTGCATCCTACCGCGCACCGGCATCAACTGGCAGAACCGTGGCGTCTCCTTCTCGCTCGACGCCAGGGCGCTCAACCCCCTGCAGCCCGGCCGCAAACCGTTCCACACGTTGAACCCGGCCTTCGCCCGTTTCGACGACGGCCGCATCATGTCCTATGGCGCGATGGGCGGCGACGGTCAGCCCCAGTTCCAGGCGCAGATCCTGTCGCGCTATCGCTTCGGCCAGAGCCCGGCCCAAGCCGTCGATGCGCCGCGCTGGCTGTTTGGCCGGACCTGGGGCGCCGGCTCGCTCTCGCTCAAGCTGGAAAGCCGTTTCGACCCGATGCTGCTCGCCCGGTTGACCGGCGCCGGCCATCCGGTCGAGGAATATTCGGAAGCCTATTCCGACCAGTTCGGCCATGCCGGCATGCTGGTGAAGCACAAGAAGGGCCATGTCGAAGCGACGCATGATCCGCGCTCCGACGGCGATGCCAGGGGCTGCTGAAGCGGAATGATTTCACGCGGAAACACGCCCGTCATCCCGGGCGACCGCAGGTCGTCCCGGGATCCATCATAGGGCGTCGACAGAACTCTATGATGGATCCCGGAGCTGCGCCGCTTTCGCGGCTTGCCCGGGATGACGGCGTGGGTCCACGCCAAAAATCGTGCCAGGGGGATTTAAACAAGATGCTCGTCGACGACCCGTTCCGCTGCTTCGTTCCCTATCCGGAAGTGCCCGTGAAACATGCGCCGGCCGGGCCGCTCGCCGGGCTGACGCTCGCGGTCAAAGACCTGTTCGACATCAAGGGTTATCCGACGGGGGCTGGCTCGCCGATCGTCCTCGCCCAGTCCGGCATCAAGACCAAGACCGCACCGATCGTGAAGACGCTGCTCGATGGCGGGGCGCGCTTCGTCGGCAAGACCCATACGGACGAACTCGCCTTCTCGCTCAACGGCAAGAACGCGCATTTCGGTTCGCCGATCAATCCGGCCGCGCCCGACCGCATCACCGGCGGCTCGTCCTCAGGCTCGGCAGCGGCCGTGGCGGGGCGGCTCGTCGATATTGCGCTCGGCTCCGACACAGGGGGCTCCGTGCGAGCGCCGGCGAGCTATTGCGGGCTGTTCGGCATCCGGCCGAGCCATGGCAGGCTTTCGCTCAAGCGCGTCTGGCCGCTGGCCGACTCCTTCGACACGGCGGGCTGGTTTGCGCGCGATGGCGAGGTCTTCGCCCGTGTGGGCGAGGTCTTGCTCGGCTCCGACAAGCTCGCCCTGCCGGTCGCGCCGCGGCTTTTGCTGGCCGACGACATGTTCGCCCAGGCCGTGCCGGAAGCCGAGACGATCCTGCGCAATGTCGTGCAGCGGATCGTGCCCGAACTCGGCGAGCCGGAGTCGGTCAAGGCCGTGCGCGATCTCGATGGCCTTTACTGGGCCTTCCGCTGGCTCCAGGGCCGCGAGGCCTGGACCGCCGACGGCGCCATGATCGAGCGCTTCGGTCTGCCGCTGGGCCCCGGCGTGGCCGAGCGTTTCGCCTTCTCGAAGGCGATCACCGACGCCGACCATGCCAAGGGCGAGGCCGTCCGCAAGGCCTTCCGCACCAGGCTCGCCAAGCTGCTCGGCCAGGACGGCGTGCTGATCCTGCCGACCGTGCCCGATATCGCGCCGCTGGTCAGCGCGCCGGAAGACCAGCTCGACGATTTCCGCAACCGGGCGCTGCGCCTGCTCTGCCTCGGCGGGCTCTCGGGCTTTCCGCAGGTGACGATCCCGGTCGCGCGACGCGAGGGCGCCCCGCTCGGCCTTTCGCTGCTCGGGCCGAAGGGCTCGGACAAGTCGCTGATCGCCTTCGCCACGAAGTTCGAGCGGGCTGCCCGTATCCGGATCGCTTGATGAGGCTTGCCTAAGCCCTCATGATTCGCTGTCATTCCGGGCAAGCGAAGCGCCGTCCCGGAATCCATCCTAGGGCACCGATATCGCCTTATGATGGATTCCGGATCGGCACCGCTTCGCGGCTTGTCCGGAATGACGGCGAGGGTGAGACGTCTGAAGGGGACAGCCGATGAGCGGCCACCACCACGACCACGATCACGACAACCACTTCACCCCGATCGAGGCGCGGGTGAAGGCGCTGGAATCGCTGATGGTGGCGAAGGGCTATGTCGACCCCGCCGCGCTCGACGCGATCATCGACACCTATGAAACAAAGATCGGCCCGCGCAACGGCGCCCGCGTCGTGGCGCGCGCCTGGGTCGATGCGGATTTCGCGGCGCGGCTGAAGGCGGACGGCACGGCCGCCGTCGCCGAACTCGGCTTTGGCGGGCGCGGCGGCGAGCATACCGTCGCCTGCTTCAACACCCCGGAAGAGCACAACCTGATCGTCTGCACGCTCTGCTCCTGCTATCCATGGCCGCTGCTCGGCCTGCCGCCGGTCTGGTACAAATCCCCGCCCTATCGATCCAAGGCGGTGATCGACCCGCGCGGCACGCTCGCCGATTTCGGCATCACCCTGCCCGACGGCCAGCGCATCCGCGTCTGGGATTCCACCGCCGAGACGCGCTTCCTCGTAATTCCGATGCGCCCTGCTGGCACCGAGGGCTGGTCGGAGGACAAGCTCGCGACAATCGTCAACCGCGACGCGATGATCGGTACCGGGCTGCCGTGCGTGGAGGATGCCGAAACGGGGACTGCATCATGAATGGCGGGCAGGATCTCGGCGGGCAGATGGGCTTCGGGCCCGTCCAGCCCGAACCCAACGAGCCGATCTTCCACGCCGAATGGGAGAAGCGCGTGCTCGCGATCAATGTCGCGGCCGGGGCGATGGGCGCCTGGACGATCGACGGCATGCGCGCAGCCCGCGAGAGCCTGCCGCCGGCGGAGTACCTGTCTTCCTCCTATTACGAGATCTGGCTGGCCGGGCTGCACCGGATGCTGGTCGAGAAAGGCTTCGTCACGCCCGAGGAGCTCACGCAGGGCCAACCGCTCAGTCCGGCGAAGACGCCCAAGCGCGTTCTCAAGGGCGAGGAGGTCGCAAGCGTTCTGCGACGCGGCTTCCCCTACGAGCGCGAGGCAGCCGCCCCCGCGCGCTTCGCCGTCGGCGATGCGGTCCGCACCATCGTGATGCACCCGCAGCACCACACCCGACTGCCGCGCTATGCCCGCGGCAAGACAGGCGTGATCGAACGCGTCACGGGCTGCCATGTCTTTCCCGACACCGGCGCGCAGGGGCTGCCCGAGACGGCGCAATGGCTCTACACCGTCGTCTTCACCGGCCCCGAACTCTGGGGCCGCAACGCCGACGCGACATCATCCGTCTCGATCGAGGCCTGGGAGAGCTATCTTGAACCGGCCTGATCCCAACCTCGCGATGACATTGGCGGCCGGAACGCCGATCCCGCGCGATGCTGAGGGGCCGGTCTTCGCCGAACCCTGGCAGGCGATGGTCTTCGCGCTCGTCGTCCAGTTGCAGGAGCGGGGCGTGTTCACGGCCGATGAATGGGCGCAGGCGCTGGGCACCGAGATCCGAGAGGCGGTCGCGAATGGCGGCTGCCGCGACGGCTCCGATTATTACGAGCGCTGGTGCGAGGCGCTGGAACACCTGCTCATCGCCAAAGGCGTCGCCTCGCATGACGGTGTCGATGCGCTGGCGGCCTCCTGGGCTCGCGCCGCCGAGGCGACGCCGCATGGCCAGCCGATCCTGATCGAGAACGATCCGCTTAGAGGCTGAGCGGAGGCTGTTCAGGCCACCCCCAGCGACAGCAGATCGTGCACATGCACGAGACCCACCGGCCGCTCATCGGCATCGGCGACGATCAGCGCGGTGATCCGCAGCCGGTTGACCATCTCGAGCGCTTCGCCCGCCAGGGCATCGGGCGCGATCCAGCGGGGATTGGCGCTCATCACATCCCGCGCCCGCTGCGCCAAGCCGCCACCCATCAGCTTGCGACGCAGATCGCCATCGGTGACCACGCCGGCGAGCGCCCCGTCGGGGTCGATCACGATGGCGCAGCCAAAACCCTTGGCCGAGATCATCGCGACGACATCGGGCACCGCCGCATCGAGCCCGACGATCGGCAGCGCGCCATCGCGATGCATGATGCTGGCGACGGTCTTCAACTGCGCGCCGAGCTTGCCGCCGGGGTGGTAGACGAAGAAATCCTGGCGCGAGAAGCCACGCGCCTCGAGCAGCGCGACGGCCAGCGCATCGCCCAGCGCCATCTGCATCGTCGTCGAGGTCGTCGGCGCCAGCCCGTTCGGGCAGGCCTCTTCCGCCTTCGGCAGGAGCAGGGTGATATCGGCTTCGCGGCCCAGCGCGCTGTCGGCATTGGCGGTGATCGCGATCAGCCCGACGCGGAAGCGCCGCGTATGTGCGACGATGGCCGCGAGCTCAGCCGTCTCGCCCGACCAGGACAGGGCGATGACGACGTCATTGGGCTGGACCATGCCGAGATCGCCATGGCTGGCCTCGGCCGCGTGGACGAACAGTGCGGGCGTGCCGGTCGAGGCCAAGGTCGCGGCGATCTTGCGCCCGACATGGCCGGATTTACCCATGCCGGAGACGACGACGCGCCCCCCGGCGGCCCGGATCATCGCGACGGCCTGGCTGAAGGGCTCGCCCAGCCCGTTGCCGAGCGCGGCGTGGAGCGTGTCGAGGCCGGCGCGCTCGGTGGCGATGGTGCGGAGCGCGGAGGCGCGGATATCGGCTGTCATGGCGGGCGCTCTAGCACAGGCACAGCCAAGGGTTCCAGTTCTCGCCCTCGCCCCGCTGCTTATTGACGCCCCGTTAACCGCGATCGTTCTAACTCCGTTAACCATGCGCGCCATCCCGGATGCGCCGAGGCTTATGCCTGGAGCGATCGAAGCCCCGTGTCCCGCCGTGCCACCCTGCTCCTGACCGGCACCGCCGCGGCCAGCCTCGTGCTGGCGGCGAGCATCGTCTCGGCCCAGCAGACGCGCCGCGCGCCCCTGCGCCCCACCGTCCCGGCCTATGTCGCCCAACAGCCCGCCCCTGACCAGCCATCCGCCTCCAGCTTTTCGGCGACACCCGACTCCGTGCGCGATCCCGCCGCGCTGATCCAGGACCAGCCCTCGGCGATTTCGCGCAGCGCTCCGCCCAATGCCAGCCGCCCGGTTCGGGCGAGCGGCGTGCGCGGCGTGACACAGCGCCAGTTTCGCGCGCCACAGCCGACGGTGACAGGTCTGCCGCCGTCCACTCCCCTGCCGCCGCCGCCCCGTCGCAACGCTGCGACCGAGGAGGACCCCTACGCTCCGCTTGGCCTGCGGCTGGGCAGCGTGGTGCTGAAGCCCGCGATCACGAACGGCGTGGGCTACGACACCAATCCACAGCGCACGGCCGGATCGACCCGCAAGGGCTCGCCTTTCAGCCGGCATGACGCGGAGGTCGAGATCCAGTCTGACTGGAACGTGCATGAGCTGAAGGGCCGCCTGCGCGGCGGCTACAGCGAGTACTTCCGCGACCGCGACGCCTCGCGCCCCGACGGCGAGGGCAATCTCGATCTGCGGCTCGACGCCTCCCGCGACACCCGCATCCTGCTGGAGACCCGCGCGCGGCTCGACACGCAGCGTCCGGGCTCGCCGGACCTGACCGCCGCCGTCACCGGCCGGCCGCTGATCTATCAATACGGCGCCTCGGCCGGCGTCACCCATGACATCAACCGCCTGCAGATGACGCTGCGGGGCTCGGTCGACCGCAGCGATTATGAGGACGGCAAGCTCAGCAATGGCGGCATCGTCAGCCAGCGCGACCGCAACCAGACGCAATATGGACTGCGCCTGCGCGCGGCCTATGAGGTGACGCCCGGCTTCAAGCCCTTCGTCCAGGGCGAGGTCGACACCCGCGAATTCGACCAGGCGATCGATTCCAGCGGCTACCGGCGCTCCTCGGATGGCGCCACCGGCCGCGTCGGCTCGACCTTCGAGATCAGCCGCCAGCTCACCGGCGAGGTCTCCGTCGGCTACCAGAACCGCAAATACGAAGATGGCCGGCTGCGCAACCTGAAGGGCTTCATCGGCGACGCCGCGATCCTGTGGTCGCCAACGCCGCTGACCACGGTGACGCTGCGCGGCACCTCGGAACTCGGCGACACCACCATCGCCGGCTCGTCGGGCACCACGGTAAGGCGTGTCTCGCTTGAGGTCGCCCATGCTCTGCGCCGCAACCTGATCGTCACGGGTGTCACGAATTTTGGCCGCACCGAGTATGACGGCCAGGGCCTGCGCGAGGATTTCTCAAGCTATGGCGCCCGCATCGAATACAAGCTGACCCGCACCTTCGCGGTGCGCGCGAGCTTCACCCAGGAGCGGCTGAACTCGACGGCGCAGGGCTCGGACTACACGGCGAACGTCGCGCAGGTGGGGCTGAGGGTGCAGTTCTGACCACCCGCGTCATTCTCGGGCTTGACCCGAGAATCTCAAGACCAGTGGCACTGATTTCAGAGATGGTCGGGTCAGGCCCGACCATGACGCCGAACCTCCCCTACTCCATCCCCTCCAGCTCAATGATCATCCCCTCGATCATCGTCAGGCCGATCTGCCAGAAGGCGGGATCGCGTGCGTCGAGCCCAAAGGGTGCCAGCAGCTCAGAATGGTGCTTGGTTCCACCCGCCGAGAGCAGGGCGAAATAGCGCTCCTGGAAGCCCTCCGCCGCGTTTTGGTAGACGCCGTAGAGCGAGTTCACCAGGCAGTCGCCGAAGGCATAGGCATAGACGTAAAACGGCGAATGGATGAAGTGCGGGATGTAGCACCAGAACGGCTCGTAGCCAGGGCCAAGCCGGATCGCGGGCCCGAGGCTCTCGGCCTGCACGCTCATCCACAGTTCGCACAGCGCCTCGGCGGTCAGTTCGCCTGATTTGCGCGCCTCATGGACCTTCCGCTCGAAGGAATAAAACGCGATCTGGCGCACGACCGTGTTGATCATGTCCTCGACCTTGGCCGCCAGCATCGCCTTGCGCTGCTTTTGATCCATGGTGCCGTCGAGCAGGCGCCGGAAGGTCAGCATCTCGCCAAAGACGCTCGCGGTTTCGGCGAGCGTCAGCGGCGTTGGTGCCATCAACGCACCATTGGGGGCCGCCAAGACCTGATGCACGCCATGGCCGAGTTCATGGGCGAGCGTCATCACGTCGCGCGGCTTGCCCTGGTAATTGACCAGCACATAGGGATGCGCGGAGGGCACGGTCGGGTGCGCGAAGGCGCCCGGCGCCTTGCCGGGCCGCGCCGGCGCGTCGATCCATTTCTCGTCGAAGAAGCGCCGCGCAATGCCGGCCATTTCCGGCGAGAACGCCCCATAGGCGTCGAGCACCGTGTCGCGTGCCTCCGTCCAGGGAATGGTGCGCTGCTCGACCTTCGGCAGCGGCGCGTTGCGGTCCCAGAAATCGAGCTGTTCGCGCCCGAACCACTTGGCCTTCAGCTTGTAATAGCGGTGCGAGAGCCGGGGATAGGCTTCGCGCACGGCGGACACCAGGGCGTCGACGACCTCGCGCTCGACGCGGTTGGCGAGATGGCGCGAATCCGCAACATCCTCGAACTTCCGCCAGCGGTCGGAGATTTCCTTGTCCTTGGCGAGGGTGTTGGTGATCAGCGCGAAGGTCCGCAAATGCGCGCGGAACACCTCGCTCAGCGCCTCGGCGGCGGCCTTGCGCACCGCGCCATCGGCATCCTGCAGCTTGTTGAGCGTCAGTTCGAGCGTCAACTCCTCGTCGCCGAACGTGAAGCGCAGCGAGGCGATGGTCTCGTCGAAGAGCCGGTTCCAGGCGGCATGCCCGGTCATCGACTTTTCGTGGAACAGCGCCTCGATCCGGTCCTCGAGCTGATGCGGCTTGTCCTTGGCGAGATCCTCGAGCCAGGGCTTCCAGTGCGACAACGGCCCCTCTGCCGAAAGGCGCGCCAGCAGCGCCGGCTCGATGCGGTTGAGCTCCAGCTCGAAGAACAACAGCTCGGTCACGGCCGCGTTCAGCTTGTCCTGCGTGTCGCCATAGAACTTGGCGCGCTGCGGATCGGTGGTGTCGCCGGCATAAACCAGACCCGCATAGGCGCCGATCCGGCCCAGCAGATCGCTGAGCGCCTCGAACCCCTTGACGGCCTCGGCGAGGAGCTTCCCGGCATCCTCATGCTCCGCCAGCGCCACCAGCTTGCCGCGATAAAGCCCGGCGAAGCTCTGCGAATCGCTCATGGCCCGGTCGAGATCGGCCTTCAGAAGGTCCGATTCCATCGACGAATAGAGATGGCTGAGATCCCATTCCGGCAGGGGCCCCAGCGCCTTGGCGGTGCTGGCTGCCTTCGTCTCGGCCGGGCTGGCGCGCATCGCCTCGTCAAACGCCATCGTCATGTCTGGATCACCTCGCGGACTGGCCGAACTCGACTCTCATATGCGCAAGGCGGATCACCGGATCAATGTCGCTTTGAGACCGATGGCGCCGCAGGCCCGCGCGCACCGCGTTTAAGCAGCGCTTAACCGTTCTGGTCGAGGATGCCCCAGAACGGAACAGCGATTCCGCACGCCCGATGTCAGCATCCCCTTGCCAGGCTCCTTCATGACCGCAACCGTCCTCGTCGTCGATGACGATCCCGTCCAGCGGCGCCTGCTCGACGCCATACTCAAGCGGTCGGGCTACGACGTCGTCACCGCCGAGACCGGCAGCATGGCCCTGCAGCTTCTGGCCGGGCCAGAGGGCGACCGCTTCGACGCCATCGTGCTCGATCTCGTGATGCCCGAGCTCGACGGCATGGGCGTGCTGGCCGGCCTGCGCGAGCGCGGCATTGAGACGCCGGTCATCGTGCAGACGGCCAATGGCTCGATCGAGACCGTGGTCCAGGCGATGCGCGCCGGCGCGATCGATTTCGTCGTCAAGCCGGTCGGCGCCGAGCGCCTGCAGATCTCGCTCAAGAACGCGCTCAAGCTCGGCGCGCTGGAACATGAGCTGCGCCACATCAAGCGCCGCAACTCCGGCACGCTCGGCTTTCGTGACCTCGCCACCAAGAGCGCCGACATGGCCCGCGTCGTGCGCCTGGCCGAGCGCGCCGCCAAATCCAACATCCCGATCCTGGTCGAGGGCGAATCCGGCGTCGGCAAGGAGGTGCTGGCGCGCGCGATCCAGGGCTCAAGCGACCGAAAGGGCAAGCCCTTCGTCACGGTCAATTGCGGCGCGATCCCGCATAATCTCGTCGAATCGATCCTGTTTGGCCATGAGAAGGGCTCGTTCACCGGCGCGACGGAACGGCATGTCGGCAAATTCGTCGAGGCCAGCGGCGGCACGCTCTTCCTCGACGAAGTCGGCGAATTGCCGCTCGACGCGCAGGTGAAGCTGCTGCGCGCGATCCAGGAAGGCGAGGTCGACCCTGTCGGCGGCAAGAAGTCGGTGCGCGTCGACATCCGCATCATCTCGGCGACGAACAAAAGCCTGCTCGATCAGGTAAAGGCCGGCGAATTCCGCGAAGACCTGTATTACCGCCTCAACGTCTTCCCGATCACGCTGCCGCCGCTGCGCCAGCGCCGCGAGGACATTCCCGATCTGGCGCGCGGCTTCCTGGCGCGTTTCGCCGCCGAAGAAGGCAAGAAGCTGCGCGGCATCTCGGCCGAGGCCCTGTCGCTGATCTCAGGCTATGACTGGCCGGGCAATGTCCGCCAGCTCGAGAACGCCATGTTCCGCGCCGTCGTCCTGGCCGATGGCGACGAACTCACCATCACCGAATTCCCCCAGATCGCCGCGCAGATGGAGGGCTACGACGTCCGCATTCCGCCAGCCCCGGCCTCGCTGGGGCCTATGGAGGCACGCAACGAGACCCCGCGCATCATCCAGATGCCGGTGCGCGACCCCAACGCGCTCGATCTCGTCGAAGGCACAGACATGCGCAAGCTCGACGATCTCGAACGCGAGATCATCAAATTCGCCCTGGCCCATTATCGCGGCCACATGTCGGAAATCTCGCGCAAGCTCGGCATCGGGCGCTCGACCCTCTACCGCAAGCTCAAGGATTACGGGCTGATCGAGGCTGAAGCGGCCGCCGATGAAACCGACGCGGCCTGAGCCGCGACACACCGAATGCAGGCGCCTGTTGCGCCCTCGCATCTTGTCGAAACAACCCGAGTCACGCAGGAATGCGGCTCTCGGCAGAATGAGGGATAGCCCACCATGCGTCGTCGCCAATGGGCGAATCTGGCTTGCGTCTCGGCTTTTGCCCTTGCGCTCGGATCCGCCGCCGCATCGGCACAAGGCGCCGGTGCCATCGACCCGACCCTTGGAATTCCGTTGCCGGAACAGCCCTCGCTGATCCTCCTCGACGACGAGAAGCCTGCTCTCCCGCGGGCGCAGGCGAGCGCGGAGGCCGCGCCCGAACCCGGCATGGTGACGGGCGCAGTCAAGCCCTCGGCACAACCGCAGGCGAGCCTCGCCACGCCGGAACTGCCGATGACGCCCGCCGCGACCCCCGGCGTGGCGGATGAGCCCATCACGCTCGACATCCCCGAGATCGAGCTGCCGCCGGCCGATCCGGCCCTGATCGCCCCGTTCAACAGCCGGTCCGGAGCCGGACCCTTGCGGTCGGCCGAGCCCCTGGTCCCCCCGCCAGACCTGCCGAAGGTCGTCATTGATCTGCCGGCGGGCTCGGAATTCGCCGCCGACATTGCCGCCCGCGCCCCCGATGCCCTGGCACTGCCGCGCCTGGGCGAGCGCGAGCGGACCGACATCCTGGCTGCCTATGAGGCCAACGGCCACAAGCCGCTCTGGATCGATGCCAAGGGCTGGAGCGAGGCAGGCCTGCGCCTCACCGCACAGCTCAGCCGCGCGGGCGAGGATGGGTTGCGACCGACCGACTATCCCCTGCCGCCCTTCGAAATCAGCGACAAGGGCAGCCTTGCCGAAGCCGATGTCAGGTTGTCGGCGCTGGCCGTGCTCTATGCCCGTGACGCCCGCGGGGCGCGCATCGATCCGCGCCGCCTGTCGAAACTGCTGACGCCGACCCTGTCCCTGCCCTCCGCGACGGAGGTCCTGTCCGAACTCACCGGGGCGACCGATGCAGGCGCCGTGCTCGCCGCCTACAACCCGCCCCATGAGGGCTACCGCCGCCTGCGGGCCAATCTCGCCAGGCTGCGCGAACACCTCGACGACACGCCGCTGGTCCGGATTCCGTCGGGGCCCGCGTTGAAGCTCGGCATGCGCGACGAACGCGTGCCGCTGGTGCGCGCGCGACTTGGCCTCGGCCCGACGCAGGAGCCGGTCTTCGACCGCTCGACCGCGACCGCGCTGGCCACCTTCCAGAAACGGGCCGGCCTGCCCGCCAACGGCATCCTCGGCGCGCAGACGCTGGCCGCGCTCGGCACGCCCGCAACGGCGCGCGGCGAGCAGGACATCATCGCCCAGATGGAGCGCTGGCGCTGGCTCCCGGCCGATCTCGGCCAAGACCACATCATGGTCAACGTCCCGGAATACCGCGTTCGCGTCATCCGCCAGGGGCAGATCGTCCACGAAACCCGCGCGATCGTCGGCAAGCCCGAGACCGCGACGCCCATCTTCTCGCACAGGATGGACCATGTCATCGTCAACCCGTCCTGGTATGTGCCGCCTTCGATCCTGAGGAAGGAATTCATCCCCGGACTGGCAGCCGACCCGGACTACGCGACCAAGCGCGGCTATGTCGTGACGCGCGGCCGGAACGGCAGCATTTCGGTGCGCCAGCCGCCGGGCGAGCGCAACGCGCTCGGCTGGATCAAGTTCATGTTCCCCAACGACCATGCCGTCTATCTGCACGACACGCCCAACCGGAGGCTCTTCGCCAACGAGAAGCGCGCCTTCAGCCATGGCTGCGTGCGCGTCGACAACCCCTTCCTGCTCGCCGACCAGGTGCTGGGGCCGGAATGGACGCAGGAGCGGCTGAAGCGGCTGATCGGTTCAGGCGAGCGCAGGATCAACCTGCCGCAGCCGCTCTCGATCCATCTGGTCTACAACACCCATGTCGTCGGCGCCGACGGCCAGCTCACGACCTACGACGATCTCTACGGCTTTCATCGCCTGGTGCGGCAGGCGCTCGAACAACGCGGCTGATATGGGGTGAAGGCGCCATCATCGCCCAATGGCTGATACGGGGCACCATTTCGCCATGATCGACAGCTAGCCAGCCTTGGTGCAGAAATGGCTGGCACGCAATTGCCGGCTTGCTAACGAGTCGTTAACGCTTCTCCGCAACTGTTCGTTCACGTTCATCGCGCCGCTGCGCGCGGCATCGAGACGGGTCAGGCAGATTTGAGCAGTTCAGACGCCACGCTTCGGGGGCGAGCCTCATGGCGGACAAGCCGGGTGCTCCGTCGAGCCTTGACACTCGGTATCGCGGCCGGCGCGCTGCTCCTGGGCGCTCGTGGCACGCAGGATGCCGTCGCCAATGGCGATACGCGCACCATCTCGATCCGGCACATGCACACCAAGGAGGAGACGACCGTCACCTTCAAGCGTGACGGGCGCTATCTCGCCGAAGGCCTCGAGAAGCTGAACTGGGCCCTGCGCGACTGGCGCACCGACGAGCCGATCCGGATGGACCCGCGTCTCTTCGACGTCGCCTGGGAGGTCCAGCGCCAGGTCGGCTCCGAGCAGCCCTTCCATGTCGTGTCGGCCTATCGTTCGCCGGGCACCAATTCGATGCTGCGGCGCCGCTCGCGCGCGGTTGCCAAGCACAGCCAGCATACGCTGGGCAAGGCCATGGATTTCTACCTGCCCGATGCCGCCACCGCACGCATCCGCGAGGCCGGCATGCGGCTTCAGCGCGGCGGCGTCGGCTTCTATCCTGGCGCGCATACGCCCTTCATCCATCTCGACGCCGGCTCGGTGCGCTCCTGGCCGCGCATGACACGCGACCAGCTCGTACGCCTGTTCCCGGACGAGAAGACCGTGCATCTGCCGGCCGATGGCCAGCCACTGGGCGGCTACGAAATCGCCAAGGCCGAAATCCTGTCCGGCGGCGGCGCGGTTGCCGGTTATGCGGCGGCCGATCTCGACGAGGGCGCGGTGATCTCCTCGGGCCGCAAAAGTCTCTGGGCTTCGCTCTTCGGCGGCGACGAGGAGGAGGCGGATGCCCGCCCGACCCGTGGTCGCCGCGCAACGCCCAAGCCGCAGCCGACCGTCATGGCCTATGCCAACACCGGCTATGTCGACAGCAATGCCTCCGATGGCGGCCGCTTCGCGGTGGCGGTCGCCCCGACGGCCCCGGCGATGCGCTCGCTGGCGGAGGAACGCTCGGAGCGTTTGTCGCCTCGCGCCCCCGAGCCCCCCGCCGAGCGGGCCGTCGCGCCCGTCAATGCCGCAGCCGCCCCGCCTCAGGAAAACCGGCCGGCGCTGGTCGATGCGCCGATCCCGCTGGCGCGACCACGCGGACTGACGCTGCCGGGCGAAGCCGAAGGCGCCGTCCAGGTCGCGGCACTGCCCGCGAATGGCGGCGCGCTGGCTTTCGCGCCTGCGACCGCGATGCCCGACCAGAAGCTGATACTCGCCGCCTTGCCGCCGCGCCGTCCCGGCGAGATCGCCGCCTTGCCCGAAACCATTGTCGCCGGCCGGCCGAGCAACGCCCCGCTGCCGCCGCAGCGCCCGACGGAACTGGCCGGTTTCGCCCTCGCCGGCCAGTCGAGCCCTGCGGCAGAGCCGGGCCTGCGCGGCTGGGACATCGGAGCCCAGCCTGTCGTAGCTGCGTCGCCTGTCCCGCAAGGCCGTCTCGTCACAGTGACCCATCCGCTGCCTCCGAGCCGTCCCGGCAGCGGTGGCGTCAGCGTCGCGGCGGCGGCACCCGCGCGCGCCGCGCCGACGCCGATCGTGGCGGCCTATGACGCCGACCGCTCCGGCCTCGACTCGCTGTTTGCGGCGGTTGCACGCACGCCGACGCCGGCCGGGAGAAGCACCACCGTCGCGACCGCCCGTGCGCGCACGACCGCGCCCGCCAGCACCCCGATCGCCGGCCCCAGCCCGGCAGCCGCGCTCGGTTTCAGCCATGCCGAGCCCAACGACGCCAGGACCGGCTCGTTCAGCGGCCCGGCGGTGCGACCCCTGCCGACCAACTTCATCCAGAACTGAAACCATCGGCCCGGCATTAACCGATTGCTGACCCTGTTCGCGTCACACTGCAGGCGATTCGCCAACAGTGAGAGTGATATGGGTCAGGTTCTGCAGTTTCGACTTCCGCCGGCGCAGGCGCACGCACCGGCCGGCCAGCCGCTCGATCTCATGTCGGCAGTGGATTTCGCGCTGCGCGACCTGATCGACATCGGCAACCACGTCTCGCTCGAGGCCGTGCGCGAGCAGGCCGCCGCCTGCCGCCAGATGCTGGAAGCCGCCTATATGGATGAACTTCAGCACGGCTGAGCGGCATAGCCCATTTGCGGATGATGACGGTCACCCGCCGGTTGAGTAGGTGCCCATCGGGATCGTCCAAACCATCGACCTTGCGGGTGGGAGCAACCGGGCGGCGGGCGCCGAGGCCTGCTGTCGAAGGCCGGCAGCCGGCGATCGGAGCGATGTGTTGCCCGCGCTTCGGTTCATGCCCCGCGCCAGACAACCCCAGAGGGCGGCCGCCGCGCAAGCAGGCGACATCTTCGCGCAACGGCTTGCCGATCGCAGATTGCAGGGGAACTCGGCGTCGGGGGGACGTTCCACCAAGGCCGGCAAACACCGCTGCATCGGCGGCTTTCACAGGGCCTTGGTGGAGCTGAGGGGAATCGAACCCCTGACCTCTGCAGTGCGATTGCAGCGCTCTCCCATCTGAGCTACAGCCCCGAGGCGCTGGCCTTCTAGGCCTTGCGTCGCGTGTCTGTCAATCGCCTGCGCCATGTGAATCATGCCGCGCACAGGCACGGCGCATCTGCCAACGACGATCTAGAGGAATGACGATGCGTGCCGTTCTCGACGTGGTGCTGCTGGCCTTGCAGATCTACACTTGGCTGCTGATCCTCTCGGCTGTGCTGAGCTGGCTGATCGCCTTCAACGTTCTCAACACCCGCAACCAGTTCGTCGCCACCGTCTGGGACATGCTCTATCGGATCACCGAGCCGGTGCTGCGGCCGATCCGCAATATGCTCCCCAACATGGGCGGAATCGACCTCTCGCCGATCGTCCTGCTGCTGATCATCTTCTTCATCGAACGCGTGATCGTGCTTTATCTCTACCCCGCCGTCTTCTGAGGGTGAGCCCGCCCTGGTCGCTCGGACCTGACGGGCTCCGGCTGGCGGTAAGGCTGACCCCGCGCGGGGGCCGCGACGCGATCGACGGCATCGAGACGCTCGCCGATGGCAGGGCCGTCTTGAAAGTCCGGGTCCGCGTCGCGCCAACTGAGGGCGAGGCCAATGCGGCGCTGATAGCGCTGCTGGCCCGCGAACTCGATTTGCCCCGCTCGGCTGTAGCTCTCGTCGCCGGCGCCACGGCGAGATTGAAGACCGTGCTGCTGACGGGCGAGGCGAGCGGCCTCACAACCCGGCTGGAAGCGAAAATCGCGCGCAGGTGATCGATGCGCGCATGCCGCGCCGCAGCATTGCACTTGACGAAACAGCGCGCCTGCTGTTCGAAAGAGGCATGGAAAAGCCCGTTTCTCCCTTTCCCGACCGGTTGACCGACGGCTACCGCGCCTTCCTGGACGATCGCTTCGACCGCGAGAAGGATCGCTACGAGCAGCTTGCCGAAACCGGCCAGACGCCGAAGATCATGCTGATCGGCTGCTGCGATTCACGCGTCTCCCCGGAGGTGATCTTCGATGCGCGGCCCGGCGAGATGTTCGTCGTGCGCAACGTCGCCAATCTGGTGCCGCCCTTCTCGCCCGATGACGGGCTCCACGGTACGTCGGCGGCGCTCGAATATGCCGTCCAGGCGCTGCGGGTCGAACATATCGTCGTGCTCGGCCATGGCCGCTGCGGCGGCATCCGCGCCTTTGCCGACGATGCGCAGGGCCCGCTCTCCTCGGGCGACTTCATCGGCAAATGGATCACGCTGATCGGCCCTGCCGCCGAGCGCACCGGCGGGCGCGGACGCCATGAGGGCCTCGATGGCTATGTCGAACGCCTGGCCTTCTCCTCGATCCAGCAGTCGCTGGCCAATCTGCGCACATTCCCTTGCGTCCAGATTCTCGAGGGCAAGGGGCGCTTACATCTGCATGGCGCCTATTTCGCTGTCGCCACCGGGGTGTTGATGCTGCTGGACCCGCTGACCGGCCAGTTTGTCCCCGCGATCGGCGAAATGCCGCGCAAGGCCATGCCGATCCGCTGCGACGAGCCGGCGGCCTCCTGACGCCGGACATAATGATCCACGCGGTTCGGCTGGCATTGACGGCTGGGCCCGGGCTCAGCGCAGCCGGATTGTCGCGAGCAGGGCCCGGCCTGCCACCAGCGTCAACGCAGCCTCCGCCTCGGCATCGATCCGCAGCGCATGCCCCGGCGCGATGACGATCTCGGCAGTGCCGCAGCGCCCCCGCACGCCATCGCCCGGCGCGTAGAGGATGTGGATTGCGGCCTCGAGCGTCAGCGTCTCGCCGATCGGGGGAGCGCGGAGGTCGGCAGTGCAAAGCGCCCGATCGACGATCAGATTGACGACCTCGACAGGGCCGTTCTCGAGCCTGCTCACCAGCGGCATGCCGCCATCATAGCGCACCGGGCGAAACGCGGTGCGAAGATCGATCTCCGCATCGGCCCCCTCCAGCACCAGCCCCGAACCGGTGATCACCGCCTGCAGCCGCTCATAGCCGGTGAGATCAGAGAACGGCCCGGGCTGTACGATGGCCGTGCGCCCGAGCCGCCAGATCATGCCCTCCCAGCCGGCGGGGTCGGCGCCGGTTCGGCAGGCATCGGCGATGTCGTGCGTGACGCCGCCGCCATTCTTCCAGGGCTTGCTGCGAAAACTGTCCGGAGCCAGGGGCGTCAGGATCGGCGGCATCGACACGGCTGGGGGCATCGGCGGTCTCTCGTCAGGTCTCGTCGCCCAGCGGGTGCAGGTCTCGCACCATGCTCTTCAGGCGATCATCGAGGATATGGGTGTAGATCTGGGTCGTGGCGATGTCGGCATGGCCCAGCAATTCCTGCACGACGCGCAGATCGGCGCCGTTCTGCAGCAGATGGCTGGCGAAGGCGTGCCGCAGCACATGCGGGCTCAGGCTCACTGACAGCCCAGCCGCGCCGGCGAGCGCCTTGAGATCCCGCCCGAAGGCCTGGCGCGTGAGATGGCCGCTCTCGCCTTCGGAGGGAAACAGCCAGCGGCTGTCGGCTGCGCCGCTCTCGCGCAGCGCCGAAAGCCAGGCGCGCGCCGCCTCGCGCGCGGGATCGTTGAGCGGCACCAGCCGGTCCTTGTCGCCCTTGCCGCGCACGACGAGAAAGCGCTCGCGCGTCGTCGCTGCCGAGAGCGGCAGCGCGATCAGTTCGGAGACGCGCAGACCCGTGGCATAGAGCATCTCGATCAGGCAGCGCATGCGCAGCGCCCGCAGCCGCGCCGCCGACGACAGCCCCTCGCGCTCGCAGGCCGACCGTGCGGCCTCGATCAGCCGGTCGACATCGGTCACCGAAATCACCTTGGGCAGTGGCCGTCCCTGCCGCGGCCCCTCGATCGCGGCCGACGGATCGCCCGTGGCGAAGCCCTCAGTGTAGAGGAAACGGTGGAACTGGCGCACGGCCGAGAGGCGCCGCGCTGCCGAGGAGGCCTTCAGCCCGCGCGCCGAGATGTCCGCGAGCCAGCCCCGGATATCGTCGGCACAGACCGTATCGAGCCCGCGCCCGCCGAGAAATTCCAGATAATCGTCGATGTCGCGCTGATAGGCGTCCAGCGTATTGCGGGCGGCGCCGCGCTCGGCGGCCAGCATGTCGAGAAAGCCGTTGCGCCGCGCCTGCGCGATCCGGCTCATTTCGGCTGGAGCTTGGAAGGCGGCACGGTCTCGATCATCTCGCGCGGCACGGGCTGGACGAAGGTGACCAGCGCGACCATGCCGCCGAAGACAAGGCCCGCCAGCAAGGCGAGGATCGCGACGAATCTGAACAGCGTCGGCACGGTGCGGCGGCCCTCGAATCGCTTCGCATCCCCGATGGGGAGCCCCATCGCTTATTCCCGATGCCGGCCCCCGGACGCAAGGGCACACCGCGTGGCAGTTCCCCTTGAATCCTGCCGTCGCAGGGCATGACGCCGCATGATCCCTCATGCTAAACGGGCTTTCATGGATACGCCAGAATGACCGTCGCCGACCCCATCGACAGCCTGGACCGAGACGAGTTGCGCGCTGCGATCGGTAGCCGCGCCATCGTGCTCGTCGGCATGATGGGTTCCGGCAAGAGCTCGGTCGGACGCCGGTTGGCAACGCGGCTCGGCCTGCCCTTCGTCGATGCCGATACCGAAATCGAGACGGCCGCCGGCATGACGATCTCCGAGATCTTCGCCCAGCGCGGCGAGACCGAATTCCGCAATGGCGAGCGCCGCGTCATCGGCCGCATCCTGACGACGCGCACCCCCCTCGTCCTGGCGACCGGCGGCGGCGCCTTCATGAACGCCGAGACGCGCGCGCGCATCGCCGATCTCGGCATCTCGATCTGGCTCAAGGCCGAGCCCGAGGTGCTGATGCGGCGGGTCCGCAAGCGCTCGAACCGGCCCTTGCTTCAGACCGCCGATCCGGAAGGCACGCTGCGCGCGATGCTGGCCGAGCGCGAGCCGGTCTATGCGCTGTCGGATCTGACGCTGGTCTCTCGCGACGAGCCGCATGACGTCGTCGTCAGCGCGGCGATCACGGCGCTGGAGCGGCATCTGCGCGCCGACCCGGATCGAAAGCCCATGTCATGACCGTTCCGGCCAGTGAAAATCCCGGCGTCCGGCTCGTGGTGCCGGTTGCGCTGGAAGGCCGCGCCTACGACATCCATATCGGCCGTCACCAACTCTGCGAGGCTGCGGCCCTGATCGCGGCGATGGCACCCGGTGCCAAGGTCGCGCTGGTCACAGACGAGAACGTGGCGGCCCTGCATGCACCGGCGCTGGAGGCCTGCCTGCAGCAGGAAGGCATTCATTCCACCCGCATCACCGTGCCGCCGGGCGAGGCGACGAAATCCTATGCCCGCTTCATCGGGCTTTGTGATGCGCTGCTGGCGGCGAAGATCGAGCGTGACGACCTCGTCATTGCGCTTGGCGGCGGCGTCGTCGGCGATCTCACCGGTTTTGCAGCGGCCGTGCTGCGCCGGGGCGTGCGCTTCGTGCAGATTCCGACGACGCTGCTGGCGCAGGTCGATTCCTCCGTCGGTGGCAAGACCGGGATCAATTCCAGCCATGGCAAGAATCTGATCGGCGCCTTCCACCAGCCCGCGCTGGTCATTTGTGACACCGCCCTGCTCGATACGCTGAGCGAGCGCGAGTTCAAGGCCGGCTATGCCGAGGTGGTGAAATACGGGCTGATTGACGATCCCGCCTTCTTCGACTGGTGCGAGGTCAATTGGAGCCGCATCATCGCCGGCGGCCCCGAGCGCGACCATGCGGTTGCCGTCGCCTGCAAGGCGAAGGCGGCCATCGTCGCCCGCGACGAGCGCGAGGAGGGCGACCGCGCGCTTCTCAATCTCGGCCACACCTTCGCCCATGCCCTTGAACGACTGACCAACTACGATTCCGCCCGGCTGGTCCATGGCGAGGCGGTCGCGATCGGACTGGCGCTCGCCTTCCGTTTCTCGCAGCGGCTGGGGCTGTGCCCGGGCCAGGATGCGACCCGGGTCTCGCGCCATCTCGATGCGGTGGGGCTGCCGACCACGCTCCAGCAGGTGCCGGGCGGCGCTGGCTCGGCCCAGGAGATCGTCGCCGCGATGGGCCAGGACAAGAAGGTGAGGCGCGGGGTACTGACCTTCATCCTCGCACGCGGCATCGGCAGGAGCTTTATTGCACCCGGCGTTGCCGCGGAGGAGGTCGAAGCGTTCATCGAAAGCGAGCTGGCAGGCGAGTCAGCGGCGTCCTGAGCGCGGCTGCCGAGCGGTTTCCGCGCTTGTAGCCGAGGCCGTCAATAGCCAAGACCGTGCGGCTTCAGGCGGCGTCATGGGCGGTGCCCGGCTTTGCCAGTGCCTCGAAGGCCGGGCGGGCGAAAAAATACCCCTGCATCAGCGTCACGCCGACATCCTGCAAGGCCCTGAACTCCTCAGCTGTCTCGACGCCCTCGCAGATCGCGATCACGCCGAGATCGTCGAGCATCGCCACCATGTGCTTGACGATCTTGCGTCTCGCTGTGTCGCCGTCGATACCCCGGATCAGGCCCATGTCGAGCTTGACGATATCGGGCTGGAACGCCGCCAGCAGCGCCAGTCCCGCATGTCCCGCGCCGAAATCGTCGATTGCGGTGCGAAAGCCGATCTCGCGGTAGGCTCTGAGGATTTTGAACAGATGGGCGGTGTCGAGTTCCTCATCCTCGGTGAACTCGAAAATGATCTTCCGCGCCGGAAAATCGGCCCGGCTGGCCGCCGCGAGCGTCTGGCGGATGCAGGCGCGCGGCTCGTACACGGCGTTGGGCATGAAATTGATCGAAAGGCCGACATCGCTGCCCGGATTGAACAGATCCGAGGCCAGCTCGATCGCCTTGACACGACATTGCTGGTCGAAGGCATAGCGGTTGGCAGAATCCACCGAAGCCATCACCGAGGCTGCGCCTTCGCCGTTCTGTCCGCGCACCAGCGCTTCATGGGCGAAGATCTGGTTCGTCGACACATCGATGATCGGCTGGAAAGCCATCGAAAATGGGATCGGGAACGAAACGCCATCCCGGCATCTGGCGCAATCAATCGTCACAAACTGGTTCCCGATGAGGCAGGAGGCGTATCAGCAAATCATGAACAGCATCTTCAACGCTTTGATCGCCTTGAAGGTTCATCGGATTTGGCACGATGACGTTGCTTGTCTCTACGGGCTAAACACCAGCACCAGGAAGACGAAGAACACGGACAGATGCACGGCGCCCTCCAGCATGGTGGTGCGTGTGCCGGTGAAGGTGATCGAGCTCAGCAGAAGCGTCATCGCCAGGACGACCATATTGGCGTTCGACAGCCCCAGCACGACCTCCTGGCCCGTGAACAGGCCGATCGCGAGCACGGCGGGCACGGTGAGGCCCAGCGTCGAGGCAGCCGCGCCGAGGCAGAGATTGATCGCGCGCTGCAGCTGATTGGCGTTGATCGCGCGCAGCGCCGCGATGCATTCGGGCGTGAACACGACCATCGCGATCAGGATGCCGCCAAGCGCGACCGGCGCGCCGAGCTGGACGATGCCGAAATCGAGCACGGTGGCGAGGCTCTTCGCCAGGATGACGATCGGCAGGATGTTGGCGAGCAGCAGGACGACACGAACCCGCGTCCGCCCGCCCGGATCGTGATGATCGAGATGCCGTTCGACGTTGAGTTCCTGCCGCGCCGCGGTCCGCACCACAGGCGCCTGATCGCCGGTCGGCTGCTGGAAGAAGCTGCGGTGGCGCCCGGTCTGCAGCACCAGGAACACGCCGTAGAGCGCCAGCGTGAACACCGAAAAGCTGATCGCCTGCATCGAGGTCAGCGTCCCCAGCCCGGTCGACGTGGTGAAATTCGGCAGCACCAGGGGGATCACCGTCAGGGGGATGATGATGGCCAGATAGGACGAGGCGCCGTTGAGATTGTAGCTCTGCGCGAAATGGCGCAGCCCGCCGACCAGGAGACCGATGCCGACGACGCCGTTGAGCACGATCATCAGGACGGCGAACATGGTGTCGCGGCCGAGCGTCGGCGCCCCCTTGGCGCCGAGCATCACCGCCGAGATCAGTGCGACCTCGATGATCACGATCGACAAGGTCAGGATCAGCGTGCCGAACGGCTCGCCCAGCCGGGCGGCCAGGATGTCGGCCTCGTGAACCACGCCGAACGCCGCCCAGATGATGATGCCCAGCAGCCAGCCGAAGATGAGGATCGACGGCAGTGGTTGGCCGAGTTGCCCCAGCACGGCCTCCCCCGAGAGCAGGAAGGCGGCGACGGTCGCCCAGGTACACAACAGGCGAACGATCGTGGCCTTCAAGACAGTGCTCGCGATACAAATGACGGGGAAATGGCCATGCCAAGACAGGCCGTTTTGCAGCCCACGGCAAGTCAACGCCTCAGAGGCGATTGGGTTCGCCGCGCGTAGCCGTCAACGCGCTCTCCGGCGACCTCAATCGACCGCGATGGTGCGCGCCAGCGGGCTTGCCGCCTCCTCAGCCAGTGCGGCCGCCTTGTCCGTGACGAGGTACTGCGCCCGCGCCAGCGCTTCGAAACGTCCCCCCTTGGCGACCAGTTCGTCGAAGGTGCCCATTTCGATGACCTGGCCCTGCTCGAACACCAGGATGCGGTCGGCATTGCGGATGGTGGCCAGGCGGTGGGCGATGACGAAGGTGGTGCGCCCCTTCATCACCTCCTCCAGCGCCTTTTGCAGCTTGACCTCGGTGGCGGCGTCCAGCGCTGAGGTTGCCTCGTCGAGGATCAGGATCGGCGGGTTCTTCAAAAGCGCGCGCGCGATCGACAGACGCTGGCGCTCGCCGCCCGAAAGCGTGCGGCCGCGTTCGCCGACCAGCGTGTCGAGCCCGTCGGTCTGCCGCGCCATCACTTCGCTCGCCTGCGCCCGGTCGAGCGCCTCCAGCATCTCCTCTTCCGTCGCATCCGGCTTGCCGACGGAGAGATTCTCGCGGATCGAACGGGCAAACAGCATCGGCTCCTGGAAGACGACGCCGATATTGCGGCGCAGCGACAACAGCGAGATTTCGCGGATATCCTGCCCATCGACCGTGATCCGGCCCGATTGCGGATCGAAGGCGCGGTGCAGCAGGCCCAGCGTCGTCGACTTGCCCGAGCCGGTCGAGCCGACGATGGCGATGGTCTCGCCTGGCAGCACCGAAAACGACATATCCTGCACGGCGGCGCGCTTGCCGTCATAGGAGAACGACACGTTCTCGAAGGCGACCGCACCCGAGAGCCGACCGGCATCGGGTGCGCTCGGCAGATCCCGGACGGCGGGAAGCGTATCGAGGACATCGAAGAACTCTCGCATCTTCGGTGCCTGCATGAAGATGAAGTTCACGAAGGCGACGATCTGCTCGAGGCGCCCGACCAGCATGGTGGCAAAGCCCATGAAGGTGACGATCTCGCCCACCGTGGTGAGCCCCTGCATCATCAGCCACGCCCCGACGACGAAGATCGCCAGCACCGTCAGCGTCGCCGAGGCGCGCGTCGCCACCGTCGCGATCGCCCACCAGGACAGGACGGGGAGCTGCGCCTCGAGCAGGCTGGCGATGGTCGAGCGCAGGCCGCGCACCTCCGCCTCGATCCGGGTGAAGCTCTGGATCACCGGCACGTTGCCGAGTGCATCCGAGGCGCGCTCGGCAAGATTCGAGTGGTAGGATTCGACATTGCTTTGCAGCGTGTCGGTCTTGCGAAGCACATAGGCCGTCAGCGCGCCAAACAGCACGACGAGCGAGATCAGCAATAGCCCCAGCTGCCAGTTCTTCCACACGGTGAACGGCAGCAGGATGAAGAGCGCGACCAAACTGGCACAATGCTCGCGGAAGAAGGACAGCCACAGCGCCCACATGCCGCTGGTGCCTTCGAGCATGACCTTGAGCACGCGGCCCGAATGCGTCTGCGTGTGATAGGCCAGCGGCAGCGTCAGGGCGTGCTCGAAATAATTCGCCATCACCGCCAGGCGCCGCCGATGCGCGATCCGGTCCGAATGCAGCGAGACGAAGACGGACGCGGCGATCGAGAACAGGCCGAAACCCGCCCAGGCGAAAATCAGCGCGTTGAGATCGCTCCAGGCCGGGCGCTGGCCCGAACCCTGGAAGGCCGACAGGCGGTCGATCAGGGCGCCAAACAGCATCGGTTCGGCGAAGGCTGCAGCCGCCAGCAGCACATTGGCCAGCGCCAGGACCACGCCCAGCCGCTTTTCCGGGCCGAGCTCGCCAAGGACGCGCATATAGATCGCAAACAATGACATCGATGAACCCTGGCGACACGCCGGACCGAAAGGAGCGTCATCCTTAACCCTTCCTTCAACGCGCCGCGCATAGAAATTTGCAAGGCGTGCAGTCGGAATAGCTGTGTGTCCGTTGCGTTGAGGGCGTAAAATCATGGACATCGCGACAAGCCTTGGAATCGTGCTGGGCGTCGGCACGATCGTGATGATCGTTGTCCTGTCCGGCGGCGGCGCCGACATGTTCGTCGATACGCTCTCGATCGTGATGGTTCTCGGCGGCACCATCGCCGGCACGATGATCCGCTACCCCCTGTCCGTGATGCTTGCCGGCCTGCCCATCGGCGCCCGCTACGCCTTCACCAACAAGGGCTCGACACCCCGCGGCATCATCGACGAGATCACCAAGCTTGCCGACATCGCGCGGAAGTCGGGTGTGACGGCGCTCGAGAACGTCAAGGTCTCCGAGGCTTTTCTGGCGCAGGGCGTGCGCTACCTTGCCGACGGATATGATCGCGAATTCATCGTCAGCACCATGGAACGCGACCGCGACAACTTCCTGATGCGCCTCGATGCCGGCGCCAAGGTCTATCGCGCGATCGGAGATGCAGCCCCCGCCTGGGGCATGATCGGCACCATCCTGGGCATGATCATGATGTTTGCCAACATGTCCGACCCCTCGAAACTCGGCGGCGCGATGGCGATCGCCCTGCTGACCACGCTCTATGGCGCGGTGATCTCGAACCTGTTCGCCCTGCCGCTGGCCGACAAACTTGCAGTCAAGCTGGAGGCCGAAGAGGTCATCCGCAACATGGTGATCGATGGGGTGCTGCAGATCCGGGACAACAAGAGCGCGACGCTGGTCAAGGAAATGCTGGTCGCCTACCTGCCGGACCACCATCGCGCCGCCTTCGTCGAGGCCTGAGCCATGGCGCGCAAGAAAGTCGCCCCGGTCGCCGGAGCGCCGGTCTGGATGGTGACCTTCGCCGATCTGCTGGCCTCAATCCTGGCCTTCTTCGTCATGCTCGCGGCCTACTCGACGCAGGACAAGCAGAAGCTGCAGGTCGTCGCGGGCTCGATGCGCGAGGCTTTCGGCACGCAAAAGGAGATCCGCTATTCCGGCATCATCGAGATCGACGGCCAGCCCTTTCGGACGAAGCTGAAGAATGTCGGCCCCGAGCGTCCTGAGGCGTCCTCGGATCTGACCACGCCGAAGGACATGCCCGAGGGCGACCAGAAGCTGTCGCCGACCGAGACCGCCCGCGCATTTGCCAGCGCTGCCGTCTCCCTGCGCCAGGCTCTGCGCGAGATGCCCGAAATCGCCGAACTCGCGACCAACATCATCATCAGCGTCGAGGACGACAGCCTGAACATCCAACTGGTGGACCTCGAAGGCCGAGCCATGTTTGCCGAGAATGCGCTTCAGCCCAACGAACGCGTGCGGCGACTGATGCTCGCAATCGCCCCCACGCTTCGGCGGCTGCCGAACAAGATCGTCATTTCCGGCCACACCGCCGCCGCCCGCCCCGGCCATCCCGGAGAGCGCGAGCAATGGGCCTTGTCGGTCGGCCGGGCCATGGCCGTGCGCGACATGCTGGCCAATGGCGGCCTGCCGGACGACCGCTTCGAGTCGGTCGCCGGAAAGGGCACGTCCGAGCCGATGATCAAGGACAATCCCTATCTTGCGGTGAACCGGCGCATCTCCCTCACGCTCAAGGCCGACGCGCCGTCCCTACCCAGCACATTGGCGCCCTGATCGGGTCTCGCATCGGCCTTTGCATTCCAAAGCGCCTTCACCGGGCAACGCCGCCTCCAGGCGACCGAGACCCGCTATCGCGGCGCCAGGATCACCGTGGCAGGATCAGGGCGCGAGGATGAGGGCCCAGTAGACCTGGTATTTCGAGCCCGGCGCATAGGCCGTGGCGATGCCCATCCGCTTTGCACCCGGCGTCTTCATCACCCGGTCGTGCTGCGGCGAATCGCGCCAGCCCGAGAAGGCCTCGGCCAGCCGGCGGTAGCCCGCCGAGAGATTGGCCTCCGTACCCATCTCCCCGCCACGCGCCAGCCTCGCCTTCACGGCCTCTGCCTGGGCCGGCTTGTCGGCTGCGGCCATCGCGCTGGCCTCCTGCTGCGCCGCCACCACCAGATCGGGATCAAGCACGAGCGTGTTCAGCCCGGCATTGAGCCGATAGGCCGAGATCATCGCCCGCGCCTCATTGGCATCGACGCGCGCCGAGGCCGAGCCGAGATCGCGGTAGAAAGCCGGCTGGCTCGGGCGCACAGGCTCGGTGCAGCCTGCGACGCCCATCAGGGCAAGTGCTCCGGCGAAAAGCACGGGGCATGTCATCGGCCGGGCTTTCGCCAGGCCGCGATTGAAGCTGAACATCGTCTCATTCCTTGTTGTCGTCCCTGGCCGGTTCCGGCGGCGCGGGCGCGGGCGCCGGTTCGGGGGGGGCATCGGCCCCATCCTCGTCGCCGGCCGGCCCGAGCGCCGCCCGTGGGCCCGATGCCGACAGCACTGCCGGCTTGGCCCGTCGTGGTGCGGGCGCCTTGCCATCGCGCGTCACGGCGGCTGCGATATCGCCGAGCGACTGCTCGACCCCTTCGAGCCCCTTTACCAGTAATTCTGGCGTGCCGACCGCCGGCTCCATCTCCGTGAGCCGCTTGTGGATGGCGAAGTTGAGGTCGCTGGTGACGCGCGCCACGATATCGACTTCGGCGACGATGCAGATGAGCTCGAAATCCATCGTCGCGGTGGCGATCTTCTTGAACAGGATCGTCGGCGGCGGCTTCTGCATGACGTCGCCATGCGCGCTCGCCACATCGCTGAGCATGCCACGCACCGCACCGGCATCGAGGGTGCGGGGAACCGACAGCGCGATCAGGATGCGCCCGGTGCGGTCGTTGCGGACGCGGTTCCTGACCACGCCCGAGACGAGGTTCGAATTCGGCACGATCACCGAGGAGCGATCGAAGGTCGCGATCTCGGTCGAGCGGACATTGATCTTCTTGACGATACCCTCGGCGTCGCCGACCACGACCTGGTCGCCGACCCGAATGGGCCGCTCCCAGAGCAGGATCAACCCCGAGACGAAGTTCGACACCACCGATTGCAGGCCAAAGCCGATACCGACCGAAAGCGCGCTCGCCACCAGCGTCAGCCGCTCCAGGCTCAGCCCCAGCGCCGAGACGGCGAGCGCCACGGCCGCGATGTAGCCGACATAGCCCGCCGCCGTGGTGATCGAATTGCGCAGGCCGGTGTCGAGCTGCGTCGTCGGCAGGAACTTGGCCTCGAGCCAGCTCTGCATCGAGCGCGTGGCGGTGAGGCCGGCGGCAAACAAGAGCCCGGCAATGATGATCGAGGACAGCGAGATCGTGACGCCGCCGAGCTGGAAGCCGAAGAAGGCCGCCTGCAGCGAGGTGAGGAAATCCGTCGATTCCAGCCCCCATGGCGCCATGATCAGCAGGAAGGCGACGATGACCAGGATCAGCTTCAGCAGGCCGGCCGCGATCACGGCGATCTTGTCGAGCGTGCCCGTACGGATGCCGAGCCCCGCCTTCAGGGTCAGCGCCAATCGCCCCTTGCCGGTGAGCCAATGCGGGATGCCGAGATCCACCAGCTGGTAGGCCAGCACGAAGACGCAGGCCACCATCGCAAGCCACAGCACCTGCTCGGTCAGGAACGAGGCGAAGATCACATAGCCGCCGAGCACGGCCAGCGTCATCACCAGGCCGACGACCCAGCCGAGAATGCGGATCGGCCCCAGGCTGGCGCCATCGACCGCGACATAGGGGCCCAGACAGGCCTCTTCCTCGACCTCGTCATTGTCGCGAAGGCGGTAAAGCCCCGCGACCAGCGTGACCGCGAAGATGATCACCAGGATGCTGCGCAGGATGATCGAGACCGCAAGGCCCGCCGCGATGGCCGTCAGCCAGGCTTCGAGCACCTTGCTGACCGACAAAACCAGCGCCAGCGAGGTGCCCATCCAGACCACGACGCGCGCGGTCGAATCCATCACGCTGATCAGCCGCCGATGCGGCTGGCTTGGGGCAAACAGCGCATCGAGCACGGCCTGGACGAAGGCGACGACGGCGAACCCGGCGACGAGTGCCGCAATCACCGGCTGGATCCGCAAGGGCAGCAGCCCGGCGGTATTCAAGGCGGCATAGATCAGCCAGCTCGCCAGCGCCGGCGGCGCGGCGCCCGCGACGACATGGGCGAGCGCGATATAGAGACAGTGCAGACTGCCCGTGTCCTGCGTATTGCCGAAGCGCGCCTTGAAGCGTGGCAGATAGCGGCCGCGCACGACGTAGAGCAGCAAAGCCCCGATGAAGGCGAGCGCCACCACGCCGCCGCGCCAGCCCGACATCGAATCGGCCACGCCAGAGAGCCAGCCGCCGAAGATATAGCCCGAGGCGCGCAGATCCTCCGGCACGGTGGAAATCGCGCTGCCCCACATCTCGGGACTGAAAACCGTGGGCCCAGCGGCGAAGAGCGCCCTGGCGAAGAGCTCGCGGCGCCGGTCTCCGATCGCGGTCTGCAACTGTTCGGCCTGCAGGAAGGCGGCGCGGGCGATCTTCATCGTCTCGTCGGCGTCGGTGAAAGCCTTGAGACGGGCCTCGCGCTCGCGCGTCACCTCGGCGCTTTCGGCCGGCGCCGCCGCGTCGGGCTTGGCTCCGAGCTGTTCGAGCCGCAATTTGGCCTGCTCGACCCGGGGGATCTGTTCCTCGATCAGCTGGCGCAATTGTTCGAGCGAGGGCTGAAGGCGCACGCGCTGGCGCTGCAGCTCGGCCTCCGTCGCGGTCGGGGCGGCCAGGCTTGCCTCGATCTGCGTCAGCTCAAGCCGGATCCCATCGAGCCGCGCGCGCGGCAGCCCGGCCTCCGTGGCGGGCTGCTGCGCGAAGGCGGAGCCACAGACAACAATTCCCGCCATCACCAGCGTCAAAGCGATGATGAAGCCGTGCCACATGCGGCGGGGTGATGAGGGCGATCGCCCGATGCGCGCAGCCATTCCGGTCCGGCCTCGCTGAGCCTGATGATTCGATCCCGGCTCGACCCTCGTCACAGCTTCGGTCACAACGCAAGGCGCGCGCGGGCGATCGAGAAGCAAGAGCAAAACCTGTCTGTAGCGGAGCAAGGCACCTGGTGCCGAGCAGCGGACGCGGAAGGACAGCCCTCCTTCGCGCCCAAACCAGACATCATCATGGCGCGGCCCAGCGGAGGCGAGGCGACGGCTATCAGTCCTTGTCGGATTTTCCGTCGGCCTTGGCCTTGGACTTGGCCTTGTCCTTGGACTTCGACTTGGCCTTGCTCTCGGAATTGTCCTTGCCGTTGCCTGCCGGCTTTGTCCGGTTGCGGTAGCTCGCATTGCCGAGCCCGGTGCCGATCGTCAGCACGGCCCAGTGCTCGACATCCTGCATGGCCGGCATTTCGCTGAGACCCTGGATGACGGCATCGTTGTGCATCGTCACCAGCGTTTCGTGACCACCGATTTCAGGCACATGGTCCCGGATGCTCTCGACGAGATTGAAACGGCTGCTTTCCCAGTTGCCCGGCAGGTTCTGGGCGCCGCGCTCGATTGCGCCATCCGCCTCGATCAGGCCCGGACAGCCGACGCCGATGAAGGGCGCGACCCGCAGCCCGTCCTTCTTCGCCTGCTTGAGCTGGCCCCTGATCATCTCGCCCAGCCGCGCGATCGCCTCGTCCCGGCCCGGCTCGTCATCGGCATGCCGCCAGAGTTCAAACGAGCACACCTTCGCCTTCCTCAGATCAGGAGCCTTGTCCTGACGCAGGGCGACGATGCCGGCACGGATGTTCGAACCGCCGATATCGACCGCCACCAGGCTGTCATATCCGTCGAAAATCCATTTCGGCGCCAGATGCGCGCTGCCGACCATTCCGGCCTCGTCGGGATGATGCCTGATCGGGACCAGATCGATGCCGTGGCCGTCCATGGTCAGGATGATATTGGCCCGCCCGATCGCGAGTTCCCCGATGCGGCTGTCGCGGAAGCCGCCACCCACAGCGATCCGCTCGACCTGCGCCCAGCTCTTCAGCCGGACGAAGCGCCGGATCACGAAGGCCAGCGACTGCGCGAAGTTCTCGATCGCGCTGAGAATGAGCGCTCCCTCATGGGGATCGCCGTCGCGCAGGAGGGCGTCCAGATCGCCTTTGCTGATCTCGGCGGTCTTGCCCTTCAGCGGATCGCCGCGCTGCTCGCGAAACTCCGCCCGCAGCGCGTCGAGATGCTCGACGAAGGCCGAACGGCTCGCCTTGTCGCCGACGAAGCCGTCCTCGTCGCGGATTTCGAGATTGTAGCTGACCACGCTGACGGAGGGCAGTTCGGCCGCACCATGGGGTCCGTGCGGCCCCGTTTCACGCTGGCGTGCCGTCCCTGCGGTTTTGCCTGCTGCCTTGGCTGCTTTGCCGACCATGTCGAGCCCCCCATGAATGGTGTTGGCTCGCAACCCCTTATTGGTCCTTCGTGTTCCCGCGCGGGGCGCCCGCTGCATGGCGTGCCTGCGCCCGGCGCAGCGATCCGGAGGTCATCTCCAGTTGACGCTCGCGGCCTTGCATCGCTCCATGACAAGCCCGGATGGCTGACGAGATGCCGGCGTTCCGGGGGGCGGGGGAAAGACATGGTGGACTTCTGGATTCGGGCGGCGATTCTCGGCGTCGGGGCAACCGCGCTGCTCGATCTCTGGGCGCAGCTCCTCAACCGGGCCTTCGGCCTGCCTTTGCCGAACTGGGCGCTGGTCGGGCGCTGGTTCGCGCATCTGCCGCGCGGGCGCCTGCTGCATGAGGATATCGCCCGCTCGCAGCCGGTCGCCAATGAGCGCGCCATCGGCTGGGTCGCCCATTACGCCGTCGGCATCCTCTTCGCCGCCATCGTGCTCGCGATCTGGGGGATCGAATGGGCCCGCAACCCGACCTTCCTGCCGGCCCTGATCGTCGGCCTCGCCACGGTCGGTTGCGGCTGGTTCATCCTGCAGCCGGGCATGGGCGCGGGGATCGCCGCCTCGAAGCGAACCAACGCCAACACCGTGCGGCTGATGAACATCGCCGGCCACACCGTCTTCGCCATCGGGCTTTACGGCACCGCGCTGCTCACCCGCTGATCCTCCCTTCACCCGTCCTGTCGTCGAGACCCATCATGGCCAGCACGCTCTTCACCAATGCCCGCATCGTCGACGGGACCGCGCCCGAGGCGGGAGCTCCCGTCAATGTCCTCGTCGAGGGCGCGACGATCCGCGAGGTCGGCAAGGCCGTCGCCTCGCCCAAGGCCAGGGTCGTCGACCTCAAGGGCAAGACCCTGATGCCGGGCCTGATCGACGCCCATGTCCATGTCGTCGCCAGCGACGCCGATCTCGGCCGCAACGCGCAGCTTCCGGATTCGCTCGTCACGGCGCGGGCCTTCGTGATCATGCGGGATATGCTGATGCGTGGGTTCACCACGGTGCGCGATGTCGGCGGCGCCGATTTCGGGCTCAAGCAGGCAACGGAGGAAGGCCAATTCCCGACGCCGCGGCTCGTGATCTCCGGCAAGGCGCTCAGCCAGACCGGCGGCCATGGCGATTTCCGCGGCCGCTACAACGATACCGCCACGCCGCTCACCCGCCACCGCCTCGGCGCGCTCGGGCGCATCTGCGACGGGCTCGACCAGGTCCGCCGCGCCGCGCGCGAGGAGATGAAGGGCGGTGCCGACTTCATCAAGATCATGGCCAATGGCGGCTGCGCCTCGCCGACCGACCCGATCCATTTCCTCGGCTTCTCCGTCAGCGAGCTGGATGCGATCGTCGAGGAGGCGCGCATGGCAGGCACCTATGTCTCCGCCCATGTCTACACCGACGAGGCCATCCGCCGCTGCGTCGAGGCCGGCGTCCATTCGCTCGAACATTGCAACCTGATCGAGGCCGCGACGGCCAAACTCGCTGCGTCGAAGGGCGCAGTCGCGGTGCCCACCCTCGTGACCTACGACAAGCTGGTCTCGGATGGCCCCAAGCTCGGCTTTCCGCCCGATTCGATCGCCAAGGTCGATGTCGTGCGCTCGGCCGGCATGAACTCGCTGGCCATCATGAAGCAAGCCGGGCTGGCCATGGCCTATGGCAGCGACCTGCTGGGCGAGATGCACCGCTACCAGTCCGAGGAGTTCGTCATCCGCGGCCGCGCCTTGCCGGCCCATGAGGTGATCGGCTCGGCCACCCATGTCGCCGCCAGGCTTCTCAAGCTCGAAGGCAAGATCGGCACGATCGCGGCGGGCGCCCATGCCGATCTGATCGTCGTCGACGGCGACCCGCTGAAGGACCTCTCGCTGCTGACCCGTCAGGGCAAGCACATGCCGCTGATCATGAAGGGCGGCGTCTTCGTGAAGCGGGCGAGCCTGGGCTGAGGGCCGAGCGCGTCATGCTCGGGCCAAGACCCGAGCATCTCGTGCGAAGACCCGAGCACCTCGCGACCAGATGTCTCCGGCGCCTCATCGAGCCGGAGATTCCCGGGGCGCGCCCGCGAATGACGCCCCCGCTCACTCCGCCAGATCGAGCACCCGCGTCTCGTAGGTGTAGAGCTGCCTGAACCCCAGCGAGCCATACAAGCCCAGCGCGACCGCATTGGTGCGGTCGACCTGCAGATAGGCCCAGTCGGCCTCCATCGCGCGGGCCCAGCCCATCAACCCGCCGATCAGGCGCCGGCCATAGCCATGGCCGCGATGGGCCGGATCGACCACGACGCTGCCGATCTCGGCCATGCCGCGCTCGGCCACGCTCATCCCGAAGGCGACCGGCTCGCCTGCGACCATCCAGGTCGCGAAGGCCGCCGGCAGCCTCACCGCATCGACGATGGCCGAGAGCTTCACCGGATCGGCCTTGATTCCCGTCTGGCGCGCGGCGACGCCGGCGACCCATTCCTGGCTCGGCCGCGCCTCGATCTGGAGATCGGGCTCGGCCTCGAACACCACGTCGGTGAGCGACCGGACCAGCCCCAATGACGCGTCCTTCACCTCATAGCCGCGCGCCAGGACCAAGTCTCGCGTCGCCTCGCCGACAAGCGGCGTCAGCCGGATGCAGGGCGGCAAGCCGTCCGCCCGGTAGAGCTCCTCGATCAGCGCAAGTGTCTTCTCGTCGAGCTGGGCCCCTGGCTTCAGCGGCGAGGCGGAATTGGCGCGCCCCGAATAGCCGCCGGCGAAACGCACCACCCAGTCGCCGATCAGCAGCGTTGCGGGCGACGGCCAGGCATTGACGATGCGCCGCTCGCAATCGAGCACGAGCGTCAGATCGTCCTGACTCAGCGCGGTCCGTTCCTCGGTCATCATACTGGTCCACCGGCCTTGCGCGGGGTCGGCCGCCAGCCGGGCGGAGCGATCTCGAAGGCCTCGAACACGAAGCCCGGCGCCACCGTGCAGCCGACCAGCGTCCAGGCGCCCAGCGAGGTCGCGCTCTGCCACCAACCCGCCGGAACCACGAATTGCGGGCGCTGGCCGGCCGCGAGATCGGTGCCAAGATGATGCGCCGAGGCGTCATGCCCGTTGGGCGAGACGCTGATCACCAGCGGCGCGCCGGCATAATGGTGCCAGGTCTCGGCGGCATCGACCCGGTGCCAGTCCGAGGTCTCGCCGACATCCAGCAGGTAATAGATCGCGGTCGAGACGCTGCGCCCGTCGATCTCGCGCGGGTCGCGAAAGGTCTCGCGGTAGTGCCCGCCCTCGGGATGCGGCTTGAGCTCGAGCAGGCGGATCACCTCGGCGGCGGTCAGTCCGTTCATCGTCGCTGATCCTTCAGAACCGGTTCTTGGCTTCGCGCAACGCGGCGAAGACTTCCCCCGCGGGAGCGCCGACGCGCTCGACGGCAGCCGCGAGCGTGGTCTCGGCCGCCTGGAAGAACGGGTTGGTTTTTGCCTCCTCGGCCACCGTGGTCAGGGCCCAGAAGCGGCCCTCGGCCTTGGCGGCCTGCGCCTCGGAAAGCCTTGCCGCGACCACCGCGTTGGACGGCTCCATCGCGGCGGCAAAGCGAGCGTTGGACAGCGTGTAATCATGACCGCCGAGCAAGCGTGTGTCACCCGGCAGCGCCATGATCCGCGACAACGACGTCCACATCGCCGCCATCTGCCCCGGCTGGACGCGCCCGCAGCCCATCACGAAGACGACGTCGCCGACGAGGGCAAGCTTTGCCTCCCGCGAGACGAAGCTGAGATGGCCCGGCGCATGCCCTGGCGTATGCCAGATCTCGAAGGTCTCACCGCCGAAGCGGACCGTGTCGCCCTCTCCGACGACCCGGTCCAGCGGGCAGGAGCCCGCTGCATCCGCCGGCCCGCAAACACTGGCTCCGGTCGCAGCCTTCACCTGCGCCACGCCCTGGGTGTGGTCGGCATGGGCGTGGGTGACGAAGATGTCGCTGATCGTCCAGCCCTTGGCTTGCGCCGCGTCCAGAACCTGCGCCGCATCGGGCACGTCGATCGCCGCGCAGGCCCCGGTGGCGGGGTCATGCAGCAATGCGCCGGCATTGTCGCTCAGCGTCGGAAAAACATGGAGATCGAGCGGCATGGCGGACTCCGGAACGGGGTGCGAATGGCGAGTGCCGAATAGACAAAGCCGGACCTTAGCGCCACCCCGCGACGCAGGCCCAGCCCCATTCGCCGATCACTCCTCGCCAATCGCCATTTGCGCCCTGCCCTTGCGCACATCGACGCGGCACCGCATCTTGCGGCTCCATGTCCCTCGACGTCGCCGACCTGCGTGCCTTCTATGCCAGCCCGCTCGGCCATGTGGCGCGGCGCTTCATCGGCACGGCCATGCTGCGCTTCTGGCCCGATTGCACCCGACAGCGCGTGCTGGGCCTGGGTTTCTCCACGCCCTATCTCTCCGTGCTCGGCGTCAATGCCGAACGGGTGATCGCCTTCATGCCGGCGGCGCAGGGTGTGGTGAACTGGCCGACCGGCGGCCTGTCGGCGTCCGCGCTGGTCGAGCCGACGCTGCTGCCCCTGCCGACAGCCTCGATCGACCGCGTCGTGCTTGTTCACGCGCTGGAGGAGACGGAAAGTCCCGATGATCTGATCGAGGAGGTCGGGCGCGTGCTGTCGCCGGGCGGGCGGATGATCCTCGTCGTGCCGAACCGGCGCGGCCTCTGGGCGCGAATGGACGGCACGCCCTTTGGACAGGGCCGGCCGTTCAGCCGCTCGCAGCTCGAATCGCTGCTGCGCGCCGCCGAGTTTGCCCCCGAGAACTGGACTGAAGCGCTCTATGTCCCTCCCCTGCGTCGGCGGCTGCTGATGCGCTCGGCCTCGGCCTGGGAGCGCGTCGGGGCGGGGCTGGCCCTGCCCTTCGCGGGTGTCCATGTCATCGATGCGACCAAGCAGGTCTATCGCCGTATTCCGCTGCGCGCGACCCGCCGCAGCTTCGCTTTTCGCCCGATCCTGATGCCGCAGCCGGCCCCGACGCAGCGAACCGACACAGCCGGCGACCGCGCCCCTCCGGGTTGACAAAAAAGTCCGCTCGCGGCCAAGGTCCGCCGCTTTTCGCGAGCCCGGTCCCGCATAGCGCTCGGCGCGCCCAGCGCCGAACCGGTGCGAAACTGAACTGGATCACCATGCGAAGCTATCTGGATTTCGAAAAACCGGTCGCCGAACTTGAGGCGAAGGTGGATGAATTGCAGGCCCTGGACGCCAAGGGCGAGGGCTATGCGCTGTCTGAAGAAATCAGCAGGCTCGAGGCCAAGGCAAGCCAGGCGCTGAAGGATCTCTATTCCGCCCTGACGCCGTGGCAGAAGACCCTGGTCGCGCGCCATCCGCAGCGTCCCCATTTCAAGGATTACTGCGCCGCGCTGATCGAGGAATTCACGCCGATGGCGGGCGACCGCGCCTTCGGCGAGGACGAGGCCATCATCGGCGGCTTTGGCCGTTTTCGCGGCGAGCCGGTCTGCGTCATCGGCCAGGAGAAGGGTGATTCCACCGACACCCGCATCCGGCACAATTTCGGGATGGCCAAGCCCGAGGGCTACCGCAAGGCCGTCCGGCTCGTCGAGCTCGCCGACCGCTTCGGGCTTCCTGTGCTCAGCTTCGTCGATACCGCCGGCGCCTATCCAGGCATCGAGGCGGAAGAGCGCGGCCAGGCTGAGGCGATCGCGCGCTCGACCGAGGCCTTCCTCGGCCTGAGCACGCCCAGCATCGCCTTGGTGATAGGCGAGGGCGGCTCGGGCGGCGCCATCGCGATCGCGGCCGCCAGCCGCGTCATGATGCTGGAGCATGCGATCTATTCGGTGATCTCGCCGGAAGGCGCGGCCTCGATCCTCTGGCGCGACACCGCCCGCGCGCAGGATGCCGCCACCGGCATGAAGATCACGGCGCAGGACCTGCTGAAGTTCGGCGTCATCGACCGGATCGTCAGCGAGCCGACCGGCGGCGCCCATCGCGACCGGGACGTCGTGATCGCGCGGGCGGGCGATGCGCTGGCGGCGGCGCTGGCGGAGCTTTCCGGGCTGTCTGCCGAGGACATCGTCGCGCAGCGCGCCGAGAAGTTCCTGGCGATCGGCCGCAGCCTTTGACGGCCGCGCCGCGGTCCATCTCGGGCATCGGCGGCGTCGGAGCTTAACGTCGCCTTCACCATGTGGCCACGCGGCAGAAGCCTGTGGTAAGGAAGCTTCAAGGCTAACGCTTCTACAACGGGATGGCCGGCACAATTTAGCCGTCTTGCGAAGGCAGAAGGTCGGGCATCAGGGCCGGCCGAGCGATTGGGATTGACGACGTGGCATTCAAGCAAATCGCGCTCGTGACTTTTGTTGCCCTGTCCCTGGGTGCCTGCGAGGAGGACCGTTATCGCGGTTCCGCGCGGCATCACATCCCGATCCCGTCCGCGACCTACACGCTCATGGCCGAGAAGGGCATGAGCAAGGACCAGCCGATCCTGATCCGTTCCTACAAGAAGGAGTCGGAACTCGAGATCTGGAAGCGCAAGCCCAACGGCCAGTACGCCCTGCTCAAGACCTATCCGATGTGCCGCTGGTCGGGCCAGCTCGGCCCGAAGATCCGCGAAGGCGACCGCATGGCGCCCGAGGGTTTCTACGCCATCACCCCGGCGCAGATGAACCCGAACTCCTCCTATTACGTCTCGTTCAACATGGGCTTCCCCAACGCCTATGACCGTTCGCATGGCCGCACCGGCGCGCATCTGATGGTGCATGGCGCCTGCTCCTCGGCGGGCTGCTATTCGATGACCGACGATCAGATGGGCGAGATCTATGCACTCGTCCGCGAGGCGCAGAATGGCGGCCAGCGCGCCGTGCAGATGCAGGCGCTGCCCTTCCGCATGACGCCGCAGAATCTCGCCAAGCACCGGCTCGATTCCAACATCGCCTTCTGGAAGAACTTGAAGGAAGGCACCGATTATTTCGACGTCACAGGCGATGAGCCCCAGGTCGGCGTCTCCGGTGGTCGTTATGTCTTCAACGGCAGCACCAGCGACCCCGCCGTCGCCCAGGCAGTGCATCAGAAGCGCCAGCAGGACGAGGTCCAGGTCGCCGCGCTCGTCGCCAAGGGCACGCCCGCCGTCAAGCTCATCTATGACGATGGCGATCAGCATGGCTCCTTCAAGCGCACCCTTGTCGCCGCCGGCTCCGATACGCTCAACCGCTCGGCCTCCTGGGCGTCGCGCGATGTCGGTGTCAGCCGCCCCGATGCGCTGACCATCGGCCCGCGCGTCGTGGTGTTCGACGACAAGGGCAAACCCAAGGCGACGGTGCGGGCTGAATCGGCCGACAACGACGCGGTCCTGGCCGCCGTTTCGTCGGCTGTGACGCCGGCCGCCAAGCCGGAGCCAGTCAAGGCCGAGGCAACCCAGCCTGCCGCTGCTCCTGTTGCCACCGCCGCCACGCAGCTCGCCAAAGTCCAGCCGGGCGCTGCCGATGGCGTTCCGACCGCGACCGGCTCGTTTGGCACGGCCTCGGTGGAGAACGAGCCCTTCTATCGCCGCGCGCTGAGTTTCGTGCCGCTGATCGGCAACGCGGGTCAGGCGGAGACCCAAGGCTCGGCGCCGGTTGCCTCGGTCGTGCCCTCGGCGCCGACGAATGTGGTCGCTCCCCTGCCGCCGCGTCGGTCCGACAAGCTGAGGACCACCCGCCTTGACGAGCCGGCGGCCGCGTTTGCCAGCCAGCCTTCCAGGCGTTGATCCCGGCGCAATGCCGCCCGAGATTGTGACGAAAATACAACGTCGCAGCATTTCATCGAACAAGACGGTTTTCGCGGCATCAAGGCCCCGCTTCGCGGGGTCTTTTGCCTAAATCGAAAACAATCTGCCAAAAAGCTCGCCTTGCCGAAAAACGCGGCGCCGCCATCCTCTTTGCCGGGAAAGCGCGAATATTCGCGCCTGTTTTGGCACGGAGCAGATCATGGCCTTCGATGTTGTCCGGTCTTCCATCGCCGGTTTGACCCTGTCGCTGGCGGCCTTCGGCGGCGCGGCACAGGCCGCGGATCTGCCAAGCCGCAAGGGTGCTTCCCTCACGCCGATCCCGCCGAGCATCACCTGGATCGATGCAGCCATCAGCATCAAGGGCGTCACGGATTACAATTTCCGCGGCATTTCCCAGACCGACCGCAAACCCGCGATCCAGGGCGGCGTCGAACTGCAGTTCTATGACAATCTGTTTTATGTCGGCGTCTGGGGGTCGAATGTCGATCTCGCCACCAATCCGCCGGCCGAGATCGATTTCACCGCCGGTATCCGGCCGAAATTCGGCCCCGTCAGCTTCGATTTCGGCGTGGTCCAGTACTACTACCCCAGCGAGAAACGCTTCGTCGATTCGCTCGGTGTGATCTGGACTCCGCGCAACACCGACTTCACCGAAGTCGTCGGCAAGGTCTCGTATAACTGGGACGACAAGGTCGTCGTCGGCGCGAACGTCTTCCACGCCTGGGATTGGCTGGGAACCGGCGCGGACGGCACCTATGCCTCGGCAACCGCCAAGTACAACCTGCCCTTCGTCGAGGGATTGTCGGTGTCAGGCGAGTTCGGGCGCTACTGGCTCGGCACCACCAACGCCAATATCGCCTTCCCGGTGCCGATCCGCCTGCCCGACTACAATTACTGGAATGTCGGCGTCTCCTACACCTACAAGAACCTGACGGCGGATGTCCGCTACCACGACACCAACCTGTCCAAGACCGAATGTTTCACGCTGACCTCCGATCCGCGCGGCATCAATCGCGGCAATGCCGGCGGCGGCTTCACCTCGAACTGGTGCAACCCGACCGTGGTCGGCACGCTCTCCTTCGACATCACCGCCAGCAGCATCGGCATCTTCGCCCCGGCGAAGTAAGCTTCGCCCAGCGACGCTGGCGTCAAAGAGAAGGCCGCTCACCCGAGCGGCCTTTTTGCATGATGCGAGATCGCCGGCAGAACCGGGGTCGTGAGCTCAAACCCAGCCCATCAGCTCGCGCCGCACCACCGCCTCGATGGCATCGACACCCTCGGGCGAGTCGTTGAGGCAGGGCAGATAGGCGAATTTCTCGCCGCCATGATGCATGAAGATCTCGCGGTTCTCGACATCGAGTTCCTCCAGCGTCTCCAGGCAGTCGGCCGAGAAGCCCGGCGCGACGATCGCCATCGACTTCGTCCCGGCGCTCGCAAGCGCCTTCACCGTCTCGTCGGTGTAGGGCTGCAGCCATTCATCGGGCCCAAAGCGCGACTGGAAGGTCAGCTTGAACCGCTCGCGGCTGTAACCCAGCTCCTCGCGCAGCAGCCGCCAGGTCTTGGCGCAATGGCAGTGATAGGGGTCGCCCTTGAGCAAGTATTCCTTGGGCATGCCGTGGAAGGAGCACAGGATCACCTCCGGCTCGAAATCGAGTTTCGCCAGCGAGGCGCGCATCGAGGCGGCCAGGGCTTGGATATAGGCTGGGTCGTCATGATAAGGCGGCGCGACCCGGACCGCCGGCTGCCAGCGCATCGTCATCAGCGCGCGGAAGGCCTGGTCGCAGGCCGTGGCCGATGTTGGGGCGGCGTATTGCGGATAAAGCGGCACCATCAGAATGCGGTCGCAGCCCTGGGCGAGCAGCGCCTCGAGGCGGCTCTTGACGTCCGGCAGGCCGTATCGCATCGCCCAGTCGAAGACGAGCCGCTCGCCCATCTCGGGCCCGAGCCGGGCCGCCAGCTGCTCGGTCTGCGAGCGCGTGATCGTCTTGAGCGGGCCCTCGTCGCGCTCGTTGTTCCAGATCGAGGCGTAGTCCTTGCCCTTGCGCGCCGGTCGCGTCGTCAGGATGATCAGGTTGAGCAGCGGCCACCACAGCCAGCGCGAGGTCTCGATCACCCGCCGGTCGGAGAGAAACTCGCGCAGATAAGCCCGCATCGGCCAGTAGGTCGTGCCCTCCGGCGTGCCCAGATTCATCATCAGCACGCCGATACGCCCGGTCTTGACCGGCGGATGGTCTGGCGGGAGCACGACGGCGTGCTGCACGGGGGCCGGCTTGGTCTCGACTATCATCGCAGATGTCCTTCAGGCACCGGCCCACAACCGCATTCGCGGTGTTCGGAAAAGGGCCGACGCACAAGCTTAAGGCTGCGATACGAGATCCGATACGACAACGGATCACGGACCGCAGCCGTGATTTAGACGAGTTGGCAGTTTCGTCCAGTCTCGACCACCCGGGTGCGACACTGGAGAGCGACATCGCCCGCGGTCCGCCCGCTCTCGACCATCCTTTGGCTGGCCAGGACGGCGCAAGCTTTGCTACGCTGGAGACGTTCTCAACAGAGGCCCCATCCCATGACCAAGCTCACTCGCCGAAACGCGCTGGGCGTCATCGCCGCCCCCGCCGCGCTGGCCGCCACTGCCCCGGCCGCGCTGGCCCAGCAGCCGGCGCCTGCCTTCACGCTGCTGCTGGTCAACGACATCTACAAGATGAGCGACGACAAGGGCCGCGGCGGCTTCGCGCGGGCCGCCGGCATCGCCAAGGCGGAGCGGGCCAAGGGCGTGCCGGTGCTGTTTTGCCATGCGGGCGACTGCTACTCGCCCTCGCTGATGTCGGGCTTCGACCAGGGCGCCCATATCGTCGCGATGCAGAACAAGATGGGGCTCGACGTTTTCGTGCCCGGCAATCACGAATTCGACTTCGGCAAGGACAATTATCTCAAGCTCACCGCCGCCCAGAACTACCCGACCTTCGCCGCCAATCTGCGCGACGCCGCCGGCCAACTACTCCCGGGCCACCGGGATTCGCAGATTTTCGAACTTGGCGGCGTCAAGGTCGGCGTCATCGGCACGGCCTATGATCCCACGCCCCAGATCTCCAACCCTGGCGACCTGAAATTCTCCTCGACCATGGAGGCGCTCCAGCGTGAGGCGAAGGCGCTGAAAAGCCAGGGCGCCGATATTCTCGTCGCCGTCGTTCATGCCGATCGCGGCATGGACAACGCGATCGTGCGCTCGCGCGTCGTCGACATCCTGCTCACCGGGCACGACCACGACCTCGCCATCGCCTATGACGGCAAGGTCGTGATGGTCGAGTCCAATGAGGAGGGCAACTACGTCACGGCGATCGACATCGCCGTCAGCGTGCGTGGCGAAGGCGCTGCCCGCCAGGTCTCCTGGACGCCAACCTTCCGCGTCAACGATTCGCGCGCCGCCACGCCCGATCCCGAAATCGCGGCCTTGGTGAAAGGCTACGAGTCCGAGCTCTCCAAGGAACTCGACATCGATGTCGCGGTGCTCGCCGCCCCGCTCGATTCGCGCACCGGCGTCATCCGCACGCAGGAGGCGGCGATCGGCAATCTCATCGCCGATGCGATCAAATCCGCGACCGGCGCCCAGCTCGCCATCACCAATGCAGGCGGCATCCGCGCCAACAAGCAGTATCCCGCCGGCCACAAGCTGACCCGGCGCGATGTGCTCAGCGAATTGCCCTTCGGCAACGCCACCGTGATGGTCGAGATCACCGGCAAGGACGTCAAGGACGCGATCGAGAACGGGCTTCGTCCAGCGCCGCAGGGCTCCGGGCGCTTCCCGGTTGTCTCCGGCATGACGATCGAGGCCGATCTCAAGCAACCGCCCGGCTCGCGCGTGACATCGATCAAGGTCGATGGCGCCGAGATCAAGCCGGAGCAGAGCTTCACCGTCGCCTCGAACAACTTCATGCTGGACGGCGGCGACGGCTATACGGCCCTGGGGCGCGGCAAGACGTTGATCGGCCTGACGGACGGCAAGCTGATGGCCAATGAGGTCATGGTCTATCTGCGCAAGCTCGGCACGATCGATGCCAGGGTCGAGGGGCGGATCGTCCTGAAGTGAACTGCCGAGCCGCGCTCGCGGCGTTCCTCGCGAGCGATGCCGCGAAGGGGTGGCGCGAACTGTCGGTCTTCGAGGCCGGAGCGCAGGCCGAGCGTGCCTGCGCTGCAGTCGATGCCGAGCGCGAGGCCGGTCACGTCGTCGCGCCCGCGCCCGAGCGCATCTTCGCCGCGCTGGCGCTGACGCCGCTGGACACGGTCAGCGTCGTCATTCTCGGACAGGATCCCTATCCGACGCCGGGCCACGCCAATGGGCTGGCCTTCTCCTATGTCGGCCCGCCGCCGCTGCCGCGCTCGCTGGTCAACATCGGCAAAGAGCTGGCGGACGACCTTGACGCCGTCGTGCCCGCCGGGGGCGACCTCACCCCCTGGGCGAAACAGGGCGTGCTGCTGCTCAACACGGCGCTGACCGTGCGCGAGGGCGCCGCCAAGGCGGGCTCGCATCTGCTGCTCGGCTGGGGCGCGGTGACGGATGCGATCATCGCCGCCGTCTCGCGAGAGCGGCGCCATGTCGTCTTCATCCTCTGGGGCAATCCGGCACTGGCCAAGCGCGGCCTCATTGACGAAACCCGCCACCTCGTACTCGCCAGCCCACACCCATCGCCGCTTTCGGCGAGGCGCGGGTTCTTCGGCTCGAAGCCGTTCTCGCAGACAAATGTCTGGCTGAGGCAGCAAGGCGCATCGGAAATCCACTGGTGACGCCGGTCGCGTCGCAGGCTGGCCATGCCGTCGTGCCGCAGCGCACCCGGACGGAACATCGGCCGGCCGGGTGACGTTGCTTGCTCGAACGGCGGGGGTTCTCAGATCTTCAGGAGGACGTGATGCGTCTCGAAGCCAAGGAATATCTCGCAGCCGGTTTGATCGCGGTGATGATGCTGTCGCCGCTGGCGGCCGCGATGTTTGCCGCCGACGAACCCGATCTGCAGAACAAGGCCCGCACCGATCTGATCCAGCCCGATCCGACCAAGGCGCCGACAGGTGCACCGCCGCCGCCGGCCGCACCGGGTCCCTGAGCCCGGTCAAGCCACCGATCGGCCGAAAACTCAGCCGATCGGCCGCTCGTCGGCGATCACCTTGCCGTCATTCGGCAAGGCGCCCAGCGGCAGGATCTCGACGACACCTTTGAGCTTGGTGATCTGCTGCAGGGTCGAGGACATGGCGTCGAGCAAACCCGCCGGTTCGGCATAGATTTCCGCCTTCAGCGTCATCGTGTCGGCTTCCGCCGCGCGGCCGACGACAAGACGCAGCTTGTGGATCTCGCTATGGCGCCGCGCGATCTCGGCGATCTGCTCGGGCCGCACGAACATGCCCTTGATCTTGGCGGTCTGGTCGGCGCGGCCCATCCACCCCTTGATGCGGGCGTTGGTCCGCCCGCAGGCGCTCAGGCCGGGCATGATCGCGGTCAAATCCCCCACCGCGAGCCGGATCTGCGGATGATGTGGATCGAGATTGGTGACGACGATCTCGCCGACCTCGCCCTGTTCCACGGGATCGCCCGTGCCGGGCCGTACGATTTCGACGATCAGGTTCTCGTTCAGCACCAGGCCTTCGCGGGCTGACGTCTCATAGGCGATGATGCCGACATCGGCAGTGGCATAAAGCTGGTAGGCATCGATGCCGCGCTCGCGCACCCAAGCCTGCAGCGACGGCGGGAAGGCCGCTCCCGACACCACCGCGCGCTTGATGCAGGAGATATCGACGCAGCGGCTGTCTGCGGCCTCGACCAGGATCTTCAGGAAATCCGGCGTGCCGGCATACGTCGTTGGCCGGTAGGCGGCGATGACCTCCATCTGCTGCTCGGTGTTGCCCGGACCGGCCGGGATGACGGCACAGCCCAGCGCACGGGCACCCGAATCCATGATGAAGCCGCCCGGCGTCAGGTGATAGCCGAAGGTGTTGAGCACGATGTCGCCGCGCCGGAACCCCGCCGCGAACAGCCCCCGCGCCGCCCCCCAGGGATCGGCGCCCGTGCCCTCGGGCTCGAAGATCGGGCCGGGCGAGGTGAACAACCGGCCGAAACCGCCGGGCGAAACGGGCACGAAGCCGCCGAAGGGCAGCGCCTGCTTCTGAAGGGCCGGCATATCCGCCTTGCGCAGGACAGGCAGGGTGGACAACGCATTGCGGTCGGTGATGGCTGCGGGGTCGATCCCCGCCAGCCGCTGTGCATAGGCCGGCGCCTGCATCGCCGCCACCAGCACTGCCGGGAGGCGTCCGAAGAGATCGGCCTCGCGGGCATCGGGGGAGCGGGTTTCGAGAGCGTCATGGTGCTCGGTCATCGGCCTCGTCCTCAAGTGACGCTTTGGGCGAAAAGCGATTCGTCATCCCGGGCGCAGCGAAGCGGAGACCCGGGATCCATGCCGGAACCTCGATCGGATGGGTTCCGGAATGGATCCCGGATCGGCGCGGCGGAGCCTGTCCTTGGGCCGGCCTGAGGCCGGACCCGAGGGCCGCTTGTCCGGGATGACACGCGATGGGAGTGAGCAAGTTCGCCGGTCACGACAGCCACCGCTTGCGGCGCTTGTAGCTCTTCACCTCGCGGAAGGATTTCTTGTCGCCCTCGGAGACGCCGAGATAGAACTCCTTCACATCCTCGTTCTCGCGCAGCATCGAAGCCTCGCCATCCATGACGATGCGGCCGGTTTCCATGATGTAGCCATAGGTCGCGTAGCGCAGCGCCATGTTGGTGTTCTGCTCGGCGACGAGGAAGGACACGTCCTCCTCGGCATTGAGCCGGCGCACGATCTCGAAGATCTCCTCGACGATCTGCGGCGCCAGCCCCATCGAGGGCTCGTCGAGCAGGATCATCTTGGGCTTCGACATGAGCGCGCGCCCGACCGCGCACATCTGCTGCTCGCCGCCCGAGGTGTAGCCGGCCTGCGAGTTGCGGCGCTGCTTCAGCCGCGGGAACAGCTCATACATCTTTTCAAGATCGCGCTTGATCGCGGCATTGCCGTCGCGGCGGGTGAAGGCGCCGGTGAGCAGGTTCTCCTCGATCGAGAGATGGCCGAAGCAGTGCCGGCCCTCCATCACCTGGATGCAGCCGCGCCGGACCAGTTCGTTGGGCGACATGCGGTCGACCCGCTCACCCTCGAACACGATCGAGCCCTTGGTCACCTCGCCGCGCTCGGCCTTGAGCAGGTTGGAGATCGCCTTCAGCGTCGTCGTCTTGCCGGCCCCATTGGCACCCAGGATCGCGACGATGCCCTTGCGCGGGACATGCAGCGACACGCCCTTCAGCACGAGGATGACGTGATCGTAGATCACCTCGATGTTGTTCAGCGACAGGATGTTGTCGGTGGTGGGGGTGGTGACGGTCGGCAGGTCGAGCGTGGCGGTGGACATGGCGGTCTCCCGGCGGCTGCCAGCATGCTGGCTTGGACAAAGCGCGACGTCATCCCGGGCTTGCCCCGGGATCCATCATAGGGCGCTGTCGAGCCCGACGATGGATTCCGGAGCGGCGCGGCTTCCGCCGCTTGTCCAGGATGACGGCGAGGGTGCGACGGCCGGATCTCTCCGGCTGCCGCTTCAGCTCACGACGACTTCTCGCAGGGCTCCGTCCGCTTGGGCCAATTGCCGGCCTTGTCGGTGTAGTCCTTGGCGTTGGCCTCGATCAGCGGCCGGACCTCGTCCTTGAGCGGCTCCAGCCAATCGCCCTTCTTGGTCCATTTGGTGCCGTCCCACTCCGCGACATAGGCCTTGCTGTGTCCGGAATGGTCGGTGCAGGAGATCGTGGTCGGCGTGGCGAACCCTTCCATGCCGATCTCCTTCAGCCGCGCCTCGGTGATGTTGAGGCTTTCCAGACCGCGGCGCATGTCCTCGGAAGTGATCACCTTCTTGCCCGTCAGCTTCTGCGCGTTGCGCATCGCCTCGACCACGAGCATCGAGTTGTAGACGCCGCGGTTGTAGAGGTTCTCGCCGACCTTCTCCTTCGGCGCGAAGCTCTTGCCCTTCTCGATCACATATTTCTGGATGTCCTGGATGACCGGGAAATTGGTGCCCGCCGCATTCAGGTTGAGCGACTTGTAGCCCTTTGCCTCGGGCCCGCCAGCGCGCGCATCATCGTCACCGCCGGCCCACCAGACGCCGACCAGCTTGTTGATCGGGAAGTTGTTCTTGATCGCCTCCTTCACCGCGGTCGGGTTCATCGCGCCCCAGCCCTGGTTGTAGAGATAGTCTGGCCGGTCGCGGCGGATGCCGAGCCAAAGCGAACCCTGATTTTGCATGTCGGCGGCGGCGACAGGGTAGAGCTTGACCTCGAAGCCGTATTTCTTGGCGAGGTTCTCGAGCACCGGGATCGGCTCCTTGCCAAAGGGCGCATCGAGATGGATCAGCCCGAGCTTCTTGCCCTTGAGCTTGTCCATGCCGCCGAGTTCGGCCGCCATGTGGCGCACCATCAGCGAAGCGCCGTCCCAATAGGTGAAGGGCGGAATGAAGACCCAGGGGAAGTTGGTGCCGTCGGCCGAGGCCGAGAGGCCATAGGCCATCGACAGGATCGGGATCTTGTCGATATGGGCGCGGGGGATCGCGGCCAGCGTCGCGCCCGTCGACCAGGGCGAATAGACGATGGTGTTCTTGCCCTTCGCCTGCTCGTAGCACTCGATCGACTTCTTGGTGTCGTAGCCGGTCTCGCATTCCTCGTAGACGATCTTGACGCCGTTCACGCCACCGTCGCGCTCGTTGATCATGGTGATGTAGTCGCGCATGCCGTCGCCGATCGGGATGCCCGATCCGGCGAAGGGGCCGGTGCGATAGGCGTTGTTGGCGAAATAGACTGAGTCTTGCGCCAGGGCGGGAGCGGCGACGCTACCGGCGGCAATGAGCGCCCCGAGTGCCGCGCCCTTCATCAGATGCTGTGTCTTCATCGGTGTCCTCCGTTCGTTTCCCTCCGGCCGTGGCGTCGAGGCCCGGCCGGTCTGCTTGTCGTCCGCGTCCTTGAAGGCCGACGCGGATCGTCGTCTCGGTCGTGCCCCGCTCTCAGTAGGGGAATGGCCAGGTCCGCAACTTCTGTTTCCCGATCTGCCAAAGACGCGCCAGGCCATGTGGCTCGACGATCAGGAAGAAGATAATCAGCCCGCCGATCAGCATGAAAGTGACATGTTCGGCGGTGGCGCCCGCCATCGGCACGCCCAGCGCCGGCAGGCCGAATTTCATCGCAGTAGGCAGGATCGAGAGGAAGGCCGCCCCGAAGAACGAGCCGATCAGCGACCCCAGGCCTCCGATGATGACCATGAACAGGATGTTGAAGGAGAGGCGGATCGAGAACGCATCGGCCGCTTCGCCGCCACCATACCAGAGGAAAATCATCATCGCTCCGGCGACGCCGGCATAGAAGGACGACACCGCGAAGGCGAGCAGCTTGGCGTTGAGCAGCTTGATGCCCATCAGCTCGGCGGCGATATCCATGTCGCGCACCGCCATCCAGGAGCGGCCGATCTTGCCGTGGACGAGGTTCGAGGCAAACCAGGTCAGGACCACCACCAACCCCAAACAGACGTAGTAGCGCGTCTCAGGCGTCGCCGAGGCGCCGGTGATGGGGATGCCGAAGAGCAGGCGCTGCGGCACCTCGATCGCGCCCGAGGCGTTGTAGTTGTAGAGCCAGGGCACGCGCACGAAGGCCCATTGCAGGAAGAACTGCGCGGCCAGCGTCGCCACCGCGAGATAGAAGCCCTTGATCCGCAGCGAAGGCAGGCCGAAGAGCACGCCGATCGCCGCCGAGAAGAACCCCGACGCCAGGATCAGCACGATGATGTTCACATCGGGGAACACCGTCGTCAGCTTGTAGCAGGCATAGGCGCCGACCCCCATGAAGGCCGCGGTGCCCAGCGAGATCAGCCCGGTATAGCCGGTGAGGATGTTGAGCCCGATCGCCGCCATCGAGAAGACGAGGAAGGGGATCATCACCGAGGTGATGAAGAAGTCGTTGCCGAGCAGCGGGATGCCGATGAAGGCGATGCCCAGGATGATCGCCAGCCCGATCCGGTCCTGCCGGATCGGGAACACGGCCATGTCGGCGGCGTAGGTGGATTTGAACTGGCCGGCCTCGCGATAGAACATGCTCTGGCCCTCAAATCCGCTCGATGATCTTGTCGCCGAACAGGCCCTGCGGCCGGAACAGCAGGAAGCCCAGCGCGATGAAATAGGCCAGCCAACTCTCGATGCCGCCTCCGATCAGCGGGCCCCAGTAGAACTCGCCCATCTTCTCGCCGATGCCGATGATCAGCCCGCCGATGATCGCGCCCGGGATCGAGGTGAAGCCGCCCAGGATCAGAACGGGAAGCGCCTTCAGCGCCACGATCTCCAGCGCGAAGGAGACGTCGGATCGCGCGCCCCACATGATGCCGGTGATCAGCGCGACGATGCCGGCGGTGAACCAGACGATGACCCAGATCTGGTTGAGCGAGATGCCGACCGAGAGCGCCGCCTTGTGGCTGTCGGCGACCGCACGCAAGGCCCGCCCGATCCGGGTGTACTGGAAGAAGGCAGCCAGCGCCGCGATCATCACCGAGGCGATGATGGCGGCGGCGATGTCGATCTTCTGCAGCGTCACCAGCCCGCCGAGGATCTTCAGGTCGATGGCGCCCTTGGGCAGATAGAGCTGCTCGGCGATCATCTGCTTGGGGTTGCCGCCGAAGACGGATTCGCCGAGCCCGATCAGGAAATAGGTGATCCCGAAGGTCGCCATGAACAGGATGATGTCGGGCTGATTGACCAGGGGCCGCAGCACCACCCGCTCGATCGTCACCGCCAGCAGGAACATGACGCCGAGCGTCAGGATCACCGCCAGGAAGGCCGGCACGCCCATTTCGTAAAGGCCGACCAGCGTCAGCGCCGAGAACACCACCATGATGCCCTGCGCGAAGTTGAACACGCCCGACGCCTTGAAGATCAGCACGAAGCCCAGCGCGATCAGCGCGTAGAGCACGCCGGTGACGAGCCCCTCCCAGATCGTCTGTACCAGAAGATCGGGCGCGGCCGCCATCTGGTCGAAGGGGTCGATGAAGATCTTGTAGAGCGTGCCGGAGGAATCGAGCCGGGCGCCGATCAGCGCGGCGGCGACAATGCCGGCGAGGATCAGCCCGGCCTTGACCCAGCCATTGGCCAGGAGGTTCGGCGCGGGCCGTGCGGCGACGTCGCTCATGGCTGTTGATCCTGACGGCTGTTCAAATCCTCAGCGTCATTCCGGACAAGCGGCGTAGCCGCGCCGATCCGGAATCCATCGAAGGGCGCCAGCGCTCTAGGATGGATTCCGGGTCTCCGCTTCGCTGCGCCCGGAATGACGGCGCGCATTTGCAAGGAACGAGGGAACGGGACGTTCGCCATCAATGCGCCACTCCCAGATAGGCATCGATCACCTTCTGGTCGGCCTTGACCTCGGCGGGCGTGCCGTCGGCGATCTTGCGGCCGTATTCGAGCACGACGACGCGGTCGGAGAGATCCATCACCACGCCCATATCGTGCTCGATCAGCGCGATCGTGGTGCCGAACTGCTGGTTCACGTCGAGGATGAAGCGGCACATGTCCTCCTTCTCCTCGAGGTTCATGCCGGCCATCGGCTCGTCCAACAGCAGCAGTTCCGGCTCCATGGCGAGTGCCCGTCCGAGCTCGACCCGCTTCTGCAGCCCATAGGGCAGCTTGCCGACGGGGAGCTTGCGGATGTGCTCGATCTGCAGGAAGTCGATGATGTCCTCGACGACGCGGCGATGCTCGATCTCCTCGTTCATCGCCGGGCCGTGGCGCAGCAACTGCCAGAAGAAGCCGCGATTCATCTTCAGCGTGCGCCCGGTCATGATGTTGTCGAGCGTCGACATGCCCTTGAACAAAGCGACGTTCTGGAAGGTGCGGGCGATGCCGGCAGCCGCCGCGCGATGCGGCTTCATCTTGTCGCGGCGCTGGCCCTTGAAGCTGATCTGCCCCTCCTGCGGCTGGTAGAAGCCGTTGATGCAGTTCAGCATCGAGGTCTTGCCGGCGCCGTTGGGGCCGATGATGGCGCGCACCTCGCCCTTGCGGATGTCGAAGGAGACATCCGAGATCGCCTTCACGCCGCCAAAGCGCAGCGAGACGTTCTGCACGGCGAGCAGAACCTCGCTTTTCTCGCCGATGGGTTCGCCGGTCACGTTCATCGGTTCCGCGTTCATGCCGCAACCCTCGCTGGAATCGGTCGCTCGGGCGCGGTCACGGGGTAGGTCTTGACGTCACGGACCTTGACGCGGGCCGAGATCACGCCCTTGCGGCCATCCTCGAAGGTCACCTCGGTCGAGATGTCGGCAGCCTGCGAGCCGTCATAGAGCGCATTGACCAGCGGCGCGTAACGCTCGGCGATGAAGCCGCGCCGGACCTTCTGGGTCCGCGTCAGCTCACCATCATCGGCGTCGAGCTCCTTGTGCAGGATCAGGAAGCGCCTGATCTGCGCCCCGCCCATCAGCGGCTCGGCTGCCAGCGAGCGGTTCACCTCATCCACATGCTGGGCGATCATGTCGTAGACCAGATCGTGCCCGGCCAACTCCTGGTAGGAGGCGTAGACGACGTTGTTGCGCTCGGCCCAGTTGCCGACCGCCGTCAGGTCGATGTTCACCGCAACCGTCGCGAAATCGCGGCCCTGGCCGAAGGCGACGACCTCCTTGATGTTGGGATAGAATTTCAGCTTGTTCTCGATGTATTTCGGCGGGAACAGATCGCCGCTGTTGAGTTTGCCGACATCCTTGGCGCGGTCGATGATCTTGAGGTGGCCCTCATCGTCGAAGAAGCCGGCATCGCCGGAGCGGACATAGCCATCGGCGGTCATCGTCTCGGCGGTCTTCTCGGGGTCCTTGTAGTAGCCGCCGAAGATCGAGGGCGAGCGGTAGAGCACCTCGCCATTGTCGTCGATTCGGATCTCGACCAGCGGCGCCGGACGCCCCACCGTGTCGGCCCGGATCTCGCCATTGGGCTGCATGGTGATGTAGACGCCCGCTTCCGTCTGCCCGTAGAGCTGCTTCAGGTTGACGCCGATCGAGCGGTAGAACTTGAACAATTCGGGGCCGATCGCCTCGCCGGCGGTGTAGCCGACCTTGATCCGCGTCAGGCCGAAACGGTTGCGCAGCGGCGCATAGACCAGGATGTCGCCGAGCCCGTAGAGCAGCCTTGCCCCCAGCGGCACGCTCTCCCCGTTCAGGATCTTCTCGCCATGCTCCTTCGCCACGCCGAGGAAATAGTGGAACATCCGGCGCTTCAGCGCGCCGGCATCCTCCATCCGCACCATGGTCAGCGTCAGCATGGTCTCGAAGACACGCGGCGGCGCGAACGCATAGGTGGTGCCGACCTCGCGCCGGTCGTCGATCACCGTCTCGGGCCCTTCCGGGCAGTTGACGCAGAAACCCGCGACGATCGCCTGCGCATAGGAGAAGACATGGTCGCCGACCCAGGCGATCGGCAGATAGGCGATGATCTCGTCGCTTTCGGTCAAGCCATCGAACTGGCAGCCGATCTCGGCGGCGGTGATGACATTGGTGTGGCTGAGCATGACGCCCTTGGGCCGCCCCGTCGTGCCCGAGGTGTAGAGGATGATGCCGAGATCGGAGCCCTGGCCAGCGAGCATCTCGCGTTCCAGATCCGGCGCGGCGTCCGCGTTGGCGACGAGGTCCTTGCGGCCTGACGCAATGACATCGTCGATCGGGTGCAGCGTGCCGTGATCGTAGTCGCGCAGGCCACGCGGCTCGTCATAGAGCATGTGCCTGAGCTTCGGCAGCCGCTCCGCGATCGAGAGGATCTTGTCGACCTGCTCCTGGTCCTGGACCACGGCGAAGACCGCCTCGGCATGATCCAGAACATAGGCCATCTCGTCGGCGACGCTGTCGGCATAGACCGGCACCGGCACCGCGCCGAGCCATTGCGCCGCCGCCATCGCCCAGTAGAGCCGGGGGCGGTTGTAGCCGATGATCGCGACCTTCTCGCCGCGCTTCAGCCCAAGAGTCTGCAGACCCCGTGCGAAGCCACGGACCTGCTCGGTCACTTCAGCCCAGTTCCAGGACTGCCAGATGCCGAGATCCTTGTGGCGGAACGCGACGCGGGCGCCGCGCTCGCGCCCATTGCGCAGCAGCAATTTCGGAAAGGTATCCGCCTGGCCGGCGCTCGCGCTTGCCATCGTCCGTCTCCACCCTGAGCAGCCGGCGTACATGGCACCGGCCTTCGTTGAGGCCGCTTTGGGCCTCGTTGGATGCAAGCCTCGCAGCGACGCATGCGCTTTGCAAGGGGAGGCTTGACAGACAGACGGCGATTTGGTCGCTATTGTCTTGCGGAGTTGTGTTCGCCCGGCACTGCGGCGAGCATTATCCCTCGTAGCGCGCCAGCCGCTCGACATCCAGGATCGTCACGCTGCCATGGCCGATCTCGAGCAGCCCGAGATCAGCGAGCTTTTGCAGGCCCTGATTGGCGACCTGACGTGACATGCCGGCGAGCAGGCCGAGTTCCTCCTGGCTGACCTCGAGCGTGCGGCCCTCATCGGGATAGAGCGTCGGGTTGAACAGCCAGGCGAGGCTGCGCGCCAGCCGCCCGGTCGAATCGAGCGTGCGCTCGGTTTCCGCCAGCGCGATGAACTGGGCCAGGCGCTCGTTGAACTGATGGACGAGAAAGCGGTTAAACGCAGCCGAATGCTCGAACAGCCACAGGAAGGTCGAGCGCCGCATCAGCACCAGCCGCGTCTCGCGCAGCGCCACCAACTCGTAGCGTCGCAATTCGCCCTTGATGACGGTGCCTTCGCCGAACCAGGCGCCCGCCCTCATCCCGGCCAGCGTCGCGGGCTTGCCGGTTTTTGAGGTCGTCGACATCTTGACCAGCCCTTCGGCGATGCCGGTCCAGGCCTCCATCCTGTCGCCGACATGGCAGATATGGGCACCCTTGCCATAGCTGCGAAACGAGATGCCGCGCCGCGCCTCCTCGAACTCCTCCTCGCGCAGGTCGCGCGACCAGGCGGCGATGCGCTTGAGGTCTTCGGGCGGGATCACGATCGATTCTGTCTCCGTCGTAAGCCACAGGGCTCGACACGGTCACTATGGTCCGGCTCCGCACGGAAACTCAAGATTGGGCGTAACCGGCCAATCGACCATCGCCGCGCCGTGATTCAGCCGCGTTTCTCGGCGATCCCGCTATGCGACAGCCGATCAGGTGCTTTATGCCGGATTAACCGAGCGTTAACCATGCTGAACCAGCTTCCGCTCATGCCGAGGACGTCGCCCGTGGCGAAACGCACTGCCCTTCGAACGCTGATGGCCTGCGCCGCGCTGACCAGCGTTGCGGGACCGGCGGCCGCACATCCTCATGTCTTCGTCACCGCGCGCGCCGAAATCCTGTATGCGCCCGACGGGGCGGTGCGGGCATTGAAGCATATCTGGAGCTTCGACGAGGCGTACTCCGCCTATATCACGCAAGGCCTCGACAAGAACGGCGATGGCAGGTTGACGGCTGACGAACTGGCCGAACTCGCCAAGATCAATGTCGAATCCCTGCCCGATGTCGGCTTCTTCACCACGGCCAAGGCCAATGGCAAGCCGCAGGAATTCGGCACGCCGACGGAGGCTGGGCTTGTCTTCGAGAGCAAGATCCTGACCCTGACCTACTCCCTGCCCTTGAAGAGCCCGGCACCGGCCAACCGCTCCTTCGGCATCGAGATCGGCGACCCGACCTATTTCGTCGCCTTCACCATCGTCGATACGCCCGACGCCGTGATCACGCGAGGCGCGCCCCAGGGCTGCATCGTGCGCGTCGCCCGCCCGCCCAAGCTCGACCCGGCGGTCCAGCAGAAGCTGGCGCAGGAGGACATCACCGCCACGCCCGACACCAGCGGGCTGCAGGTGACGACCCGCGCGCTCGTCGCTTGCCCTTGAGTTTGCGGATGTCGTTGAACGCGCCGCGCCTCGCGATCCTGCCCTGGCCCGCCTTGTCGCGCCGGCTGATCGTGATGGCGCTCGCGCTTGCGATCATCGCCGGCAGCCTGGCATTGCTCGCCACACTGCTTGCCGCCTGGAGTCCGCCACCGCCCCCGCCGCCGCGCAATCCCTTCGGCGTGCCGCTGCCACGCGAGGCAGCGCCCGCGACGACCGGGATCGGCGGCATGATTTTGGCCTGGCAGTCAGCCTTCTACCGCGATCTGACGGCGACCTTGAAGGCCGTGGCGGCCAATCCCGCAGCACTCTGGGGCCTGCTCGGTCTGGCTTTCGGCTATGGCGTCTTCCACGCAGCCGGGCCGGGTCACGGCAAGGCGGTGATCTCCGGCTACATCGTCGCCGATGATCGCAGCCTGCGGCGCGGCTTGGGATTGAGCTTTGCTGCCGCCATCCTGCAGGCGCTGGTCGCGATCGCGCTTGTCGGTACCCTGACAATCGCCCTGCGTCAGACCGCCCAGACCATGGCGGTGGCGACCGATTGGGTCGAGCGTGCGAGCTTCGCGCTGGTGGCCCTGGTCGGTGTCTTTGTGCTCTGGCGCAAGGCCGGCGCGCTCCTGATGCTCGGCCGTGGTGCGCAGGCCCATGATCCGGCCTGCGACCATGTCCACATGCCCGGCCCCGACGAGATTGCCCGGCTGCGGAACTGGCGCGAGATGGCCGGCGTCGTCTTCGCGGCGGGTCTGCGCCCCTGCGCGGGTGCCCTGATCATCCTCGTCTTCGCCGCCTCGCAGGGTCTGCTCTGGGCCGGCATCGCGGCGACCTTCGCCATGGCGTTCGGCACAGCCCTGACAACCGGCGCGCTGGCTGCACTCGCCGTTTTCTTCAAATTCGCGGCGCTGCGGCTCGCGGGAGGCTCCTCCTTGCGCAGCGCGCGGATCATTGCCGGGCTCGAAGTTCTGGCGGCGGCCTTCGTTGCCGTTCTCGGCGCGACCTTGTTTCTCGGTCTCTGGATCGGCGGGCAAGGAAGCTGATCGGTCGGCGCGGTCACATGGGAACCCTGCGCTGCCCGCACTTCACCCGCTCATGCTTTTCCCTAGACTGCCCTGGCCGGACCTCAGCCACGCCTGTTGCGTCGCGGGGTCCTCAACGAGGGGCCTGACCAGTTGACCGAACCCTGCGACCTCAGCGCCGTCGAGGCCCGCGCCTTGATCGGCGCCAAGAAGCTCTCGGCGAGCGAGCTGCTCGAAAGCTGCATCCGCCGCACCGATGCCGTCGATCCCGCCGTCAACGCCATGGTCGCTCGCGACGACGAACGCGCCCGCGCCGCCGCCGAGGCGGCCGATGCCATGACGATGCGCGGTGAAGCGCTGCCCGCCCTGCACGGCCTGCCGATCGGCATCAAGGATCTGGAGAACGTCGCCGGGCTGCGCACCACCTATGGCAGCCAACTCTACCACGACCATGTGCCCAAAGAGGACCAGCTCATCGTCGCCAAGGTCCGCGAAGCCGGCGCGATCGTGCTGGCTAAGACCAACACGCCCGAATGGGGGGCCGGCGCCAACACCCGCAACGCTGTCTACGGCGCCACGGGCAACCCGTTCGACCCGGTGAAATCCGCCGCCGGCTCCTCGGGCGGGTCGGCTGTCGCCCTGGCAACCGGCATGGTGCCGATCGCGACCGGCTCCGACACGGGCGGCTCGTTGCGAAACCCGGCCGCCTATTGCGGCATCGTCGGCTTCCGGCCGACGCCGGGCCTCGTTCCCAGCGAGAAGCGCCCCTTCGGCTGGAGCCCGCTGCCTGTGCTCGGCCCGATGGCACGCACCGTGCCCGATCTCTGCCTGCTTTTGTCGAGCATGATCGGCGACGACGCGGCCGACCCGCTGGCGACGACGGTCCATGGCAGCACGATCCGCCGGGCGGCGGATTTCGCCCGTCCCGGGACCATCGACCTCGCCTCCCTCAGGGTCGCGATCACGCCCGATTTCGGCTTCGCGCCGACCGAAAAGCACATCCGCAAGGTCTTTGCCGACAAGCTCAGTGCCTTCGCCTCGCTCTTCGGGGCCGTGGAGGAAGCGACGCCGGACTGCGCCGGCACCGACGAGACCTTCGAGGTGCTGCGCGCGGTCGGCTTCCTCGCCAATCTCCATGACACGGTCCGCGACACGCCCGAGATGGTCGGGCCCAATGTCCGTGCCAATGTCGAGGAGGGGTTGCGCTATGGCGCTCTCGACATCGCCCGCGCCCTCAAGCGGCAGACCGCAATCTACCAGCGCTGGCAGGGTTTCTTCGAAAACTACGACGTCATCCTGTCGCCGGCGGTGACGCTGAGCCCCCGGCCTTGGGCGGAACTCTACCCGGCCGAGATCGACGGCCAGCCGACGCGGACCTATTTCCACTGGCTGGCCCTGGCCTATGCCGCCACCACCGTCGGCCACCCGGCGATCTCGCTGCCGGTCGGGCTCGACGACAACGGCATGCCGTTTGGCCTGCAGATCGTCGGCCCGCGCGGCGGCGATGCCAAGGTGCTCGCCGTGGCGGCCGCGCTCGAAGCGGCGCTAGCCGGCGATCCGCTGACCGCCCGGCCTGTGCCCAACATCGCCAGGCTCGCGGCCGGCCCGCGGATCGACGCTGTGCCCGGATTCCTGGGCTTCGGCTGAGCCGGCGCCAGGAGCGCCGCCAAATCCGGATTCCTGGGCTTCGGCTGAGCCCGCGCCAGGAGCGCCGCCACAGTTTGGCCGGGCAGAACGTCAAGGACCGCCGCCGGCAGGCTCTTCTCACCAGCAGGTTCTCAAAGCGAGGGATGGCACGATGGGTAGGCAGCTCGGTTCAACCAGACGACAAGCGATCGGCGTCGGCCTGACGGTCACCGTCGCAGCGAGCGCGGTGCCACTCGCGACGGCCGCGGTGCCTGCGGCTGCACCGCAGCACGCCGTGCCGCGACGGGAGCGCGATCCCGCTGCCTATGAGGCCGCATATCTTCGATCCGTTCTGGCGATCCGCCGTGCGGAAACGCAGATGCACCGGCTTTTCGCGGATATTCTGGATCGAGCTGGCCGGAGCGATGTCGAAGCCGGCGATCTCGTCATCATGTTCGACGCCACCGAGGGCGGGCAATCGCAGCTCCTGAACAGCTGGGTCTGGAGCGACGAGCGCGCCCGACGCCGCAAGCGTGCGATGGTCAAGAAGGGCCTCATCATGGCCAAGAGCGCCGCTGGTCGGCAGCTTTATGCACCGACCGAGGCGGGGCAGGCCCTGCTCGACCGCGTCAACCGGGCGCTGACGATCCAATCGAGACTCGCGGACCCGATTGGGGGCCTCGGGGTCGAGGCCCTGGAAGAGGCCTGTCAGACGGTGGCCAGAGCCGAACGCTGGTGGATCGATATCGTCCGCTACAGACTTGGATAGCGAGCGCCGACACGTTTCAGAGCCCGCCGCGAAGCCGACTCAGGACGAATCCTTCGCCGCCACCGCCGCCGACCAGGGTGAGATCACGTCGCTGATCCCGTCCGCCCCTCCCGCATCGACGCGGATCAGGTTCGGGCAGGCGAAGTTGATCGGCAGCACGCTGTGCTCGACCACGACGACCGGCCCGGCCTGCTCCAGCGCCGCCAGCGTCTCCGCCGGCAGGCGCAGATCGGCGCTGGTCTGGTCGGGGCCCGAGACGTCGATGCGCGGCTGATGCGCCGCTTCCTCCAGCCCCATGCCGCAATCCAGCGTCCAGGCCAGCATCTGGTAGACGCTGGCGAGAATCCGCCGTCCGCCCGAGGCGCCGCCGGCATAGCGCGGCCCGGGACCGTCCTTGGGCGTCACGATCACCGGGCACATGTTGCAAAGCGGCCGGGCACCGGGCGCGATCGCATTGGCGCTGCCGGGCCGCGGATCGAACCACATCATGCCGTTATTCATCAGGATGCCGGTATCGGGCAGCACGACGCGGCTGCCCATCGAGGAGAGCAGCGTCGTCGTGACCGTGACCAGCGTGCCCTCGCCATCGACCACGGTGAGATGGGTGGTGCAGGTGTCGCCGGGCTCCTTCGCGGCCGAGCCTGGAGCAGACGTGGCAGCACCCAGCCCCTCGAGGCGGCTGGCATAGGCCTTCCGCATCACCCGCGACAGGGTCGCGAACCAGTCAGCATCGGGGCCGCCCGTCGCGGGCTTGGCCGAGGCCATGCCGGCGACGACCGCTTCCAGCGTCGGCGCGGCGGTGAGCCCGCCGGCGGTGTGGACGAGATGCGTGCCGCGCCAGTCGATGGTCGGCGCGTCCCGAACGATCGCCTGGCAGGAGGCAAGATCCTCGGCATCGACCACGCCGCCCAGCGCGTGGATGTCGGCCACGAGCCGTCCGGCCAGTTCGCCGTGATAGAAATCGTCGAGTCCTGCCGTGGCGAGGCGCTCCAGTGCCGAGGCGAGATTGCCGAGACGGAAGAAACCCGGCTTGCCCTGATACGGCGGCACCGGCGGCAAGCCATTGGGCAGATAGATCCGCGCGCTCTCCTGATAGAGCCGCAGCACGGCGGCCGAGGAGGAGATCTTGAGCGTCGTGTACCAATCCTGCGCCAGCCCGCGCCTGGCCATCGCGATCGCGGGCGCCAGAAGCTCCGAGACCGGCATCGCTGTCCCGAAGCTCTCCTTCAGCGCGGCATAGCCGGCCACCGAAGACGGGATGACGAAGGAGAGCGGGCCGTGGATGTTCGCATCGCCCACCACCTCGGGCCACGTGAAGAGGTCGTTCTTCATCGCGCCCGTCAGCGGATAGGCTGAAGGATCGGCGCCGCGCGGGGCGACCGGGCCGAAATCGACGACCTTCGCCGTGGTCTCATTGGCCTTGAGGACGACCGCAAAGCCGATGCCGCCGAGCCCGCTGTTCCAGGGCTCGACCGCGGCCAGCGCGAAACAGGCTGCGACCGCCGCATCCGCCGCATTGCCGCCGGCCTCGAGGATCGCCGCGCCGGCTTCCGCCGCCTCGCGATTCTGCGACACGACGATGCCGTTACGCCCGCTCGCCATCGGTTTGCGCAGCGTCCAGTTCTGCGTGCGGTAGGGCACCTCGTTCACAGCGGTCATCGACGATTCCCCCATCAAGGCCAGGCTGCGCCGGCTCTCGCCCGTGATGGGCGCCCGGCCGCGCCATGCGAGCTTAGGCCAGAGCAGCCTGCCGCGCCCCGACCGCATCGGCCGGCAGCCATGCCGGCACGACATGCCGCATCAGAAGCAGGCGAGACGATCGAACACCTTCAGGCCGCCGCCTTTCCATGGACCAGTTCGGCATAGCGGTCGGGGTCGGTCGCGCCTTCCGTGTTGACGACGAAGACCCGCGACGACGCATCGAGCGCGAGCTGCGCCCGGATCGTGGGATCAGCCGTGGCGGCGATCAGCCCGGCCAGCCCCACCCCACCGCTTTCGCCCGCGACGATGACGGGGTCGTCCCCCGCCGGCCGCGCCAGCCGGTTCATCACCGAAACCGCATCCGCGTCCTCAACGGTCATGAACGCGTCCGCCACGCGCGACAGGATGCGCCAGGCGACGAGCGAGGGCTCGTAGCAGTCGAGCATCGCCATCACGGTCGGCTCGCCCACCGCCGCCTTCACCGGCTCGCCGGCTTTCGCGCTGTCGAACATGCAGGCGGCCCGCGCTGGATCGACCGCCACAAAAATCGGCCGCTTGTCGCCGAGCACCAGCGCGAAATGCGCCGCGATGGCGGCCGCGATGCCGCCCACCCCGACCTGCACGAAGACATGGGTCGGCGGCTGCGGCATCTGGCGCAGCGCCTCGGCGACCAGCGCCGTATAGCCCTGCATCACCAGCCCCGGGATGCGCTCATAACCCGGCCAGGAGGTGTCGGAGACGACGATCCAGCCCTTCTCGTCCGAAACGCGCGCGGCCTCCGCGACCGAATCATCATAGGTGCCCTTCGCCCGGATCATCCTCGCGCCGAAGCGGGCGATCGCGGCGATCCGCTCCTCGCTAACGCCGGAATGGACGAAGATCGCCGCCTGCGCGCCCACCAACTGCGCGCCTTGCGCGACCGAGCGGCCATGATTGCCGTCCGTGGCGCAGGAGAAGGTCATCGAGGCCGCGACCGCCCGTATATCCGGGCTTTGCAACTCGGCGATATCGACCGGACGCGCGAGCCGCCGCGCCGCCTCCTCCAGCACGAGCCTGACGACGACATAAGAGCCGCCCAGCGCCTTGAAGCTGCCGAGCCCGAGCCGATGCCCCTCGTCCTTGACGTGGATCGCAGCGACGCCGAGTTCGCGCGCCAGGGCCGGCAGCGCCTGCAGCGGCGTCACGGCATAATTGTCTCGCTGGCTGATCTGCCGCTCGACCTCCGCCGCACCCGTGGCCCCGAGGCCGTCCGCATCGGCCGGCAACAGCGGCCTGCGATGATCGGGATGCGTGTTGAGCAGGAACATGGCGGTCTCGTGTGGAGCGAAGGCGAGCAGGCGCTCGCGGGAACGGCGCCATCGTGCCTCTCCGCGACGCGCTGGTCCATTGGCGCGCGGGTCGCTCTGCACTAGATTCGCCGGACATCGCGAGCCAAGGCGTCCCATGACCATCCATCAGCGCAGCATCCCCGCAACGATCGACCCCGACAAACTCGACCGGCTGGCCCAGGCCGCCGTTCGCGTCGGCCTCAATCTGCAGCCCGGGCAGGACCTGTTCCTGACCGCCCCGGTCACGGCGCTGCCGCTGGTCCGAAAGATCGCCGAGCACGCCTACAAGGCCGGCGCCGGCCTGGTAACACCGATCCTGTCCGACGAGGAGGTGACGCTGGCGCGCTACCGCTATGCCGCCAACGACAGCTTCGATCGTGCGGCCGGCTGGCTGCATGAGGGCGTGGCAAAAGCCTTCGCCAACAACACCGCGCGGCTGGCCATCGTCGGCGACGACCCGATGCTGCTCTCCGAGCAGGACCCCGCCAAGGTTTCGCGCGCCAGCAAGGCGAATTCGGTCGCCTATCAGCCGGCGCTGGAGAAGATCGCGGGCTTCGACATCAACTGGAACATCCTGGCCTACCCGACCGCCGCCTGGGCGCGGCGTGTGTTTCCTGGCGACGCCGAGGAGGTGGCCGTGGGCAAGCTTGCCGACGCCATCTTCGCCGCCTCGCGGGTCGAGAGCGGCGACCCTGTCGCGGCCTGGGCCACGCATAACGCGACGCTGCGCAGCCGCACGCAATGGCTCAACGGCCAGCGCTTCCAGGCGCTGCATTTCACCGGGCCTGGCACCGATCTGATGGTCGGCCTCGCCGACGGGCATGAATGGCAGGGCGGCGCCTCGACCGCCAAGAACGGCGTGACCTGCAACCCCAACATCCCGACCGAGGAGGTCTTCACCACGCCGCATGCGCTGCGGGTGGAGGGGCATGTCTCCTCGACCAAGCCGCTCTCCTATCAGGGCACGCTGATCGACGAGATCCAGGTCCGTTTCGAGGCCGGCCGCATCGTCGAATCGAAGGCGAGCCGCGGCGCCGACGTGCTCGCCAAGGTGCTCGACACCGACGAGGGCGCGCGGCGCCTTGGCGAGGTGGCGCTGGTGCCGCATTCCTCGCCGATCTCGAAAAGCGGCATCCTGTTCCTGAACACGCTCTTCGACGAGAACGCCTCCTGCCACATCGCGCTCGGCCAGTGCTATTCGAAATGCTTCCTCGAGGGCGGCAAGCTCACCCCCGAGCAGGTCGCGGCCCAGGGCGGCAACAAGAGCTTCATCCATATCGACTGGATGATCGGCTCGAACCTGGTCGACATCGACGGCGTCCACGCCGACGGCCGCCGCGTCCCGGTCTTCCGCAAGGGCGAATGGGCCTGAGGAACCGCCGCCACGGCCCCTGCTTCCCCCGCCCGCCTGCTGCCGCCAGCCTGTATTTCGATGCCGATTCGGCATGCCGCATTGGCAAAGCGATGCGAGCGCCTGTGGAGAAGCAGCGCCCTGACCTGATCGGGCCCCGCGAAGCGATTGCCGCGCGGGGCTGGCAGGCGCTAGCCTTTTTTCCAGATTGTCTCGGGAGCCACCATGTCCAGCGACTTCGACACCCCGCCCGGTCTGCGCCATCGCCAGATCGCCGTGCGTGACACGACGCTGCATGTCGCCGAGGTCGGCTCCGGCACGCCGGTGCTGCTGCTCCATGGCTGGCCGGAGTTCTGGGCGACCTGGCTGCCGCTGATGAACCGGCTGCACGGCGATTTCCGGCTGATCGCGCCCGATCTGCGCGGCTTCGGCGACAGCGCCAAATCGCCCGCGCCGCGTGCCGATGTCGGCGCCAACTCTCACGCCGACGACATGGCCTCGCTGATCGCGGCGCTGGGCTTCGAATCCGTCGGCGTCGTGGGCCATGATGTCGGCGCCTATGCCGCCCAGGCGCTGGCGCGACGCCACCCGCAACTCGTCGACAGGCTCATGTTCTTCAACTGCCCGACCCAGAGCATCGCCGGGCGCTGGGTCCATGACGGCCATGTCAACGAGGTCTGGTATCAGGCCTTCCAGCAATTGCCGCTGGCCGAGGCGCTCGTCGGGCTCAGCCGCCAGTCCTGCGCGCTGTATCTGTCGTATTTTCTGTCCCATTGGAGCCATCGCAAGGACGCCTTCGATCCGGCGCTGGACCTCTGGATCGACAACTTCATGAAGCCCGGCAATCTGCGCGGCGGTTTCGACTGGTATCGCAGCCAGAACGCCTCGCGGCTGGCGGCGATCGACGGGCACCCAACTCCCTCGGTGCGCATCCATCAGCCGACGCGCGTGCATTGGGGCCGTCACGATCCCGTCCTGAAATCCGAATGGGCCGCCTTCGTGCCGGAACATTTCGACGAGGCGAAAGTCACCTTCTGCGAAACGGCGGGTCATTTCGTTCATGTCGAGGCGCCAGACGAGGCGGCAGATGTCTTCGTCGATTTTTTTGGCTGAGCAGGGCGCTTCCGGTGCTGGCGGGCCCAGCCCTCGTTTCCTGGCGCGGAGCGATTAGATAGTCTGCAGCCCGCAAGCGCGGCAGGAGCCTCCGGGCGCCTGTGCATCAAAGGACTGGCGATGCCGATGTTGCAGTTGCAGACAGAATGGCCGGGAATGGCGAAGGGCCTTGCTGGAGCAGGGCTTGCGAAGGCCAGCCTTGCCGCGGCGGATCCAGGCTTGGGCGAGAACGAAACCCGATTCCACCCGAGTCAGCGATTCGGACCCGCTTCGTTCAGGACTCGTTCCGCCTCCTGATCGCCCCTGCGCCGCGCCGTCTTCCGACGCCCGCCGGGCGTCGCCGATGCGAAGCCTCACCTCACGATCGGCTGCGACTTGATCCCTCCACGCTCTTTGCCTCCCTCGGTCCGCGCCCAAGGCGTCACCGCGGTGCTGGGCCCGACCAATACCGGCAAGACCCATCTTGCGATCGAGCGGATGGTCGCCCATCCGACGGGCATGATCGGCCTTCCGCTGCGCCTGCTGGCGCGCGAGGTCTATCAGCGCGTCGTCGACAAGGTCGGCGTCGAAGCCGTCGCGCTCGTCACCGGCGAGGAAAAGATCAAGCCGGCACGCCCGCGCTTCTGGGTCTGCACGGTCGAGGCGATGCCGCGCGATCTCGCCGTCGATTTCGTCGCCATCGACGAAATCCAGCTCGCCGCCGATCTCGACCGCGGCCATGTCTTCACCGACCGGCTGCTCAACCGGCGCGGCCGGGCCGAGACCATGCTGATCGGCGCCGGCACGATGAAGCCCGTGATCGAGCAGCTCATCCCCGGCGTCCATGTCGTGACACGGCCGCGCCTCTCGCAGCTCCTGTTCGCCGGCGACCGCAAGATCACGCGCCTGGCGCCCCGCTCGGCCATCGTCGCCTTTTCGGTCGAGGAGGTCTACGCGATCGCCGAGCTGATTCGGCGGCAGAAGGGTGGCGCCGCGGTTGTCCTGGGCGCGCTCAGCCCGCGTACCCGCAACGCGCAGGTCGAGATCTACCAGTCCGGCGATGTCGACTATCTCGTCGCCACCGACGCGATCGGGATGGGGCTGAACCTCGATGTCAATCACATCGCCTTCGCGGCCGACAAAAAATATGACGGCCACCAGTTCCGCAAACTCAACCCGGCCGAGTTTGGCCAGATCGCCGGGCGGGCCGGCCGCCATCTGCGCGACGGCACCTTCGGCACCAGCGGCCGCTGTCCGCCCTTCGAGGCCGATCTGGTCGAGGCGATCGAGAACCACCGCTTCGAGCCGGTGCGGCAGCTGCAATGGCGCAACACCGATCTCGATTTTCGCTCGGTCGCGCAGCTGCTCGACAGCCTGAACCTGCAGCCGACCGAGCCGGGGCTGACGCGCGCGCTGATCGCCGAGGACATGACGACGCTGGAGATTCTCGCTCGCGACCCCGACATCAAGGCGCTGGCGCAGGGCCGCCCGGCGGTGGAGCGGCTCTGGGAGGTCTGCGGCCTGCCCGATTATCGCAAGATCGCCCCACAGCAGCATGCCGACCTCGCGACCACGCTCTATCTGCGGCTGATGCGCCATGGCAGGCTCGATATCGACTGGTATCGCACCCAGCTTTCGGCGCTCGATCGCACCGATGGCGAGATCGATACGCTCTCGGCACGCATCGCGCAGGTGCGCACCTGGACCTTCGTCGCCAACCGTCCGGACTGGTTGCCCGATCCGGAGCATTGGCAGGGGGTTGCGCGTCTTGTAGAGGACAAGCTCTCGGATGCTCTGCACGAGCGTCTTGCGAGCCGATTTGTCGACCGGCGCACCTCTGTGCTGCTGCGCCGTTTGCGGGAGAATGCGATGTTGGAGGCTGAGGTCACCACGACGGGCGACGTGCTCGTCGAGGGCCAGCACGTCGGAATGCTGCAGGGATTCCGCTTTACGGCGGACCCCAAGGCCGGCGGGCCGGAGGCGAAAGCCTTGAACATGGCGGCGATGAAGGCGCTGGCGAGCGAGATCGAGGCGCGCGCCGCCCGGGTCGTTCTCGCCGGCGACGATGCCTTCGTTTTGTCGCATGACGGCCTGCTGCGCTGGATCGGCGAACCGGTGGCGCGCCTCGTCGCGGGCGAGAAGGCGATCGAGCCGCGCCTGCGCCTGCTGGTCGAGGAGCAGCTAGTCGGTCAGGCCCGCGAGCAGGTCGAGGCGCGGCTGCAGCTCTGGCTGAAGAATCACGTCACCCGTCTGCTGGGCGCATTGCAGCTGCTGGAGGATGCGACAAGCCTCACCGGCATCGCCCGCGGCATCGCCTATCAGGCGGCCGAAGCGCTTGGCGTGCTGGAGCGCGCCAAGGTCGGCGAGGAAATGAAGGCGCTCGACCAGGAAGGCCGCGCCGCCCTGCGCCATCTCGGCATCCGTTTCGGCGCTTTCCATCTCTACGTCCCGGCCTTGCTGAAGCCGGCGCCGCGCGCGCTGGCCGCCCAGCTCTGGGCGCTCAAGCATGGCGGGCCCGAATTGTCGGGGCTCGACGACATCGCCCATCTCGCGGCTTCGGGCCGGACTTCCTTCCCGGTCGACAAGGCGGTTCCCAAGGGGCTCTACCGCGCCGCCGGCTACCGCGTCTGCGGCGAGCGGGCGGTGCGCGTCGATATCCTCGAGCGCCTGGCCGATCTGATCCGCCCCGCCATCGCCTATCGGCCCGGCCTCACACAAGGGACGCCTCCGACCGGAAGCGCCGATCAGGACGGTTTTGTCGTGACTGGTGCGATGACCTCGCTCGTCGGCTGCGCCGGCGAGGATTTCGCCTCGATCCTGCGTTCGCTCGGCTATGTCTCGCTCAAGCGTCCCGGCCCGGCGATCACGGTGCCGCTTGCGGCGCCCCCTGCCAGGCCCGTCGCCGCGGCAGCCCCGCCCGAGGCGCCTGAGCCCGATCAGGCGACGACGGCCGACAGCCAGCCCGACATTGCGGGCGGCGACGACGCGTCATCCGCCATGACGGGCGCCGATGCCGAAACCGGCCATTCCGACAGCAGCACGGCCGAGACGACGCCGTCAGAGGCTGCGCCGCCCTCCGATGCCGCGATGGCCGACGCGCCTGCGTCGCAGGAGCCGACGGCCGGGCCGGAGCCGGTGCCAGAGCTTGCCGACGCGACCGGAGACCTCGTTTCCGCCGATGCACCCGCATCCGAAACACCCGATGCGCCGATCCTGACGCAAGCCGAACTCCAAGCCGAGACGGCCGAAGCGACACAGGACGCTCTGGCGCCCGGCGAGCGGGAGCCCGCCCGCGAGCCGATGCCCGCCGATATGATGTCGGCCCTGCCGCAGGCCGAGCCGGCCGTTGCCGCACGAGACGATGACACGGCGGGAGCTGCCGCAAC
>NZ_LJHQ01000019.1 GCF_001295925.1 Allobosea sp. AAP35
CGCGAAGCGGCGTCTCGAAGGATGCTCCAGCGGTCGCTTTCTGGAGCATCCTTCGAGACGCGCCTGCGGCGCTCCTCAGGATGAGGCTGAGGAAGACGACGCGACAAAGACTGGAGAACCTCATGACCATCAACGACCCCGCCATCGTCGCCGAAGTCGAGGCGGCCTTCATGGTCTATGAGAAGGCCCTGAACGAGAACGACGTCGCGGTGCTGGACGCCTGTTTCAAGGATGCGCCCGAAACGATCCGCTACGGGATCGGCGAGAACCTCTACGGCTTCAGCGAGATCGCGGCGTTCCGGGCGGCGCGGCCCTCGGTCGGGCTGACGCGAACGATCGAGCGCACTGTCATCACCACCTATGGCGATGCTTTCGCCACGGCCAACACTTTGTTCCGGCGCGAGAGCATGGCCGGCAAGATTGGCCGCCAGAGCCAGACATGGGTCAAGTTTCCGGAGGGTTGGCGGGTGGTGGCCGCTCATGTCAGCGCGATCGCCGAATGAGCCTTTGCCGAACCACCGGGGTTAGGTGTTCCTGACGCTTCAGCCTGCTAAACCTCGAAGGCGGGATGTCTCCGCCGGGTGATTCTGACGCTCATGCCGCGCCAAGCTGCCACCACCCCAAAGCCGAGGCCCGCCACCGCGCCTTTGACGCGCAGCGAGAGCCTGCGCCTGCAGATCGCCGACGAGATCGTCTCGGGCGCGCTCGAGCCGGGCACGCCGCTCGACGAGCAGGAACTGGCCGCCCGCTTCGGCGTGTCGCGGACGCCGGTGCGCGAGGCGATCCGCCAGCTCTCGGCCTCTGGGCTGGTCAGCGTGCGGCCGCATCGCGGGGCGGTGGTCGCGCTGCCAACGCCCTCGCAGCTCAACAACATGTTCGAGGCGATGGGCGAGCTGGAAGGGCTTTGTGCCGGGCTCGCCGCGCGCAACATGACGGTGCCCGAGCGTCGTGGACTCGAGGCCCTGCATGAGGATCTCCGGTTGCTGGTGCATCAGGGCGATCCGACCAGCTATCACGAGAAAAACGAGGCCTTCCACGCCGCGATCTATGCCGGTTCGCATAATGGCTATCTAGCCGAATTGACCCTGATGACGCGCGCTCGCGTCGCGCCCTTCCGCCGGGCCCAGTTCCGCGCCACGGGCCGTCTCGGTGGCTCCTATCAGGAGCATGACCTGATCGTCCAGGCGATCCTGCGCGGCGACCAGACCGGGGCCGTCGAGGCGATGCGCGCCCATATCGGCATCGTGCGCGACGCCTTCAGGAGTTATGCTGGAGTGCGGTGAGTTAACCCCCTCAACAGTAAAGCGCGTCGTCATCCCGGGCGAAGCGAAGCGGAGACCCGGGATCCATTCCGGAACCTTTGCCGGATGCGTTCCGGCATGGATCCCGGATCAGCGCGGCTTTCGCCGCTTGTCCGGGATGACGTCGACGGTCGTGGAATCGGTACTGCCTCAAGCCCTCACGCCTTCGCCTGAGCCGCCACAAAGGCCCGCCATCCGCCGAACTCCGTCACGTCACGGGCGCCTTGCGTCGCGATGGTCTCGCAGAGGAAGCCCTTGGTCTTCGTGCCGTCGGCCAGCGAGAGCGTGCCGATGCCCAGCGGGGAGGGGATGCCTGAGATGAAGCGGCCGAAACCGTCGGGCGGCAGCGACCAGACTTCGAGCGCGATCGCAGCCCCGCCATCCCCCACGCGGATCAGCCCCGGGCGTGCCGGCGGGCCGCCGGGCAGGGCGAAGAGGCGGTAATCCGCGGTGGTCGTGGTGGCGCGCAGGAAGCTGCCGCCCCGGTCCGTCAATTCGCGGTTCAGCGGCATGCCGGACAGATGGGCGCCGACGACGGCGATCTCGACGGTGTCAGGTGCAGCCCGAACCGGCGTGGCGGGGGGCGCGGGGTAGGGCAGGCCGGTCGCGCCCAGCGGCAGGCCGGCGGCCGCATGCAGTGCGCTACCGAGGCCGGCGAGCACCGCATCGTGGCCCGATGGCGCGATCAGCGTCACGCCTGCGGCCGTGCCATCGGCTGCGAGGCTGACCGGAATGGCGAGCGCGCAGAGATCGAGCAGGTTGACGAAATTGGTGTAACGGCCAAGCAGCGAGTTGGCCCCGATCGGATCGGCCGCCATCTCGGCCAGCGTCACCGGGCGCGGCGCGGTCGGGACCATGAGCGCGTCGATGCCCTTCAGCGCGGCTCGGGCTGCAAGTGCGAGTTCGGCGACGCGGTAGCGAGCGGCGAAGGTCTCTGCCGCATCGGGCAGCGGCTTGCCGGCGATGACCTGGCGGATCACCGGCAGGATCGCGTCAGGGTCTGTCGCCAGTAGATCGCTGATCGCCAGGAAGCGTTCGGCCACCCAGGGGCCGTCATAGAGCAGCCGCGCCGTCTCATAGAACGGCGCCATGTCGAGCGGCACGATCTCGGCACCGAGCGCCCGGGCGCGATCGACGGCGAGCGCGAAACTCGCCGCCGCCCCAGCATCGCCATCGACGTCGAGGTCTTCCGGCCGGGGCACCGCGACCCGAAGCTTCGGCGGCACCGCACCCGGCCGGCCCAGTACAACCGGACGCGAAAACGGGTCGGTGGCATCGGGGCCGGCGATCACGTCCAGCACCGTCGAGGCATCCGCGACCGTCAGCGCGAAGACCGAGACGCAGTCCAGCGTACGGCAGGCCGGCACCACGCCGGCAGTCGGCACCAGGCCAAGGCTGGGCTTGAGGCCGACGAGGTTCTGCAGGCCTGCCGGGACGCGACCGGAACCCGCCGTGTCCGTGCCGAGCGCCACGGGCACGATGCCGGCGGCCACCGCGCTGGCCGAGCCGGAACTCGATCCACCGGGGACGAGATCGGCGCGCAGCGCGTTGCGCGGCACGCCATAGGGCGAGCGCGTGCCGTTCAGACCGGTGGCGAACTGGTCGAGATTGGTCTTGCCGATGATGATCGCGCCGGCCGCCCGCAGCCGTGCCACGACGCTGGCGTCCTGTGCGGGCTCGTAGGCGAAGGCCGGGCAGGCGGCCGTGGTGGGCAATCCGGCGACGTCGATATTGTCCTTCACCGCGACGGGAATGCCCCAAAGCGGACGGCCCTGCGGGCCTTCCTGCTGCAGGGCTTCAGCCTCCGCCAGCACCTGCGCTTCTGGTCGGAGCGCGATGAAGATTGCTGCGTCACCATGGGCGCGGTGGCGGGCATAAGCCGCCGCGATCGTCTGAGGGATGGTGGAGGTGCCGTCCAGGTGGTCGGCAACGAGGCTGGTCAAGGTTGGCACGGTTGCTCTCTCATTCAGCGAGACCAAGAATTAGGCATATTTCTTCAACATGCATGCAAAGATTATGCAATGGACATGGTCGTCGCGATTTTGGTCGGCGCGTCGGGCGTGGGCACCCGACGCTCAGATTTCGGTTCTCCCGGATTCCATTGCGATCTCAATCGCCTCGCGGCTGTCCCTGAGAGGCCGATTCCGCGACGGCCGCGTGACTCGGTCTCAGGCACAGCCCTTGCAAAGCCTGTTCCGTTCGACCGCGAACGGGGGCGCAAGCCGTGAGCCGCTTCGAGATTCCAGCAAAACCCGCTCCGCTCAGCGTCGATTTCGCGCGTACGGCGCTCGTCATCATCGACATGCAGCGCGACTTCCTCGAGCCCGGCGGTTTCGGCGCGGCGCTCGGCAACGATGTCTCGCGGCTGGTTGCTGCGGTCGAGCCCTGCCGGGCGATGCTGGCGGGGGCGCGCGCGGCGGGGATACTGGTGATCCATACCCGCGAGGGGCACCGCCCCGATCTCTCGGACGCGCCGCCGGCCAAGGTCGAGCGCGGGCCGGTCGACAAGCGCATCGGCGCTTGCGGGCCGATGGGGCGCATCCTGATCCGGGGCGAAGCGGGGCACGAGATCATTCCCGCGCTCGCGCCGCTACCCGACGAGCCGGTGATCGATAAGCCCGGGAAAGGCGCCTTCTACCAGACCGATCTCGACCTGATGCTGCGCAATCGCGGCATCGAGACGTTGCTGGTGGCCGGCGTCACCACAGAGGTTTGCGTCCACACCACCGTGCGCGAGGCCAACGACCGGGGCTATCGCTGCCTCGTTCTGGGCGATGCCTGCGCCTCCTATTTCGCGGAGTTCCACGAGGTCGGCCTGCGGATGATTGCGGCGCAGGGCGGCATCTTCGGCTGGGTTTCGACGACGGGGGATGTGCTGGCGGCGCTCGCCTGCCCGACAAGCGAACCGCCGACGCCGGGCATCGCCGAGCAAGAGAGGGTGCTGATTGCATGAGCCAGACCGATCCTGCCGCGGGCTTCGATCCCGCCCGCCATCTCGACGCGATCGCCCCGGCGCTGGGTTTGACGATCACCGACCAGCAGCGGCCCGGCGTGCTGCAGTTCCTGGCGATTGCGCAAGGCATGGCGGCAATCGTCGGGGCCGCGCCGCTCGACCAGGATTCGCTCGAACTCGCCGGCGTCTTCCGGCCCGGGGTTGTGGAGCGAGCCCGGTGAGCATCGACGTCTTCACGCCCGCGCATCGCATCGCGGCGCAGGTCAGGGAGGGCGCCGTCTCGGCCGAGTCGGTCGCCGAAACGTTCCTGGCGCGGATCGACCGCGTCAACCCGCTCGTCAACGCCTTCACCGACGTCACGGCGCAGCGCGCGCTGGAGCAGGCTCGGGGCATCGACAAGGCCCGCGCCGCAGGACAGGCGCTCGGCCCTTTGGCGGGTGTCCCCTTCGCGGCCAAGAACCTGTTCGACATCGCGGGCCTGCCGACGCGGGCTGGATCGAAGATCAATCGTGAGCGGGCGCCGGCCGCGCGGGACGCGGTGCTGGTCGAGCGGCTGTCGGCGGCCGGCGCGGTGCTGCTCGGCGGGCTCAACATGGGCGAATATGCCTATGACTTCACCGGCGAGAACGCCCATGACGGCCCCTGCCGCAATCCCCATGATCTCGCGCGCATGGCGGGCGGTTCCTCCTCCGGATCAGGCGCGGCGACCGCGGCGGGGCTCGCGCCGATCTCGCTTGGATCCGACACCAATGGCTCGATCCGGGTGCCGAGTTCGCTGTGCGGCGTCTTCGGGCTGAAGCCGACCTATGGACGGCTGGCCCGCACGCGCAGCTTTCCCTTTTGCGATTCGCTCGACCATCTGGGCCCGTTCGCCCGCGATGTGGCCGATCTGGCGATAGCCTACGACCTGATGCAGGGGGGCGACCCCGGCGACCCCGCCTGCGCGCAGCGGCCAGTCGAGCCCGTCATGCCGAAGCTCGAACAGGTCATCGATGACCTGCGCATCGGGATCGCCGGCGGGTATTTTTCACCGGAGGGCATGCCGGAGGCCGCGCACGCGGTGGCTGCCGTGGCGCTCGGGCTCGGTGCGACCCGACGAGTCGATCTGGCGGGGGCCGAGATCGCGCGTGCGGCCGCCTTCCTGGTCACGAATGTCGAAAGCGCGACCTTCCATCTCGACCGGCTGCGCGAACGGGCCGATGATTTTGATCCCGAGACGCGCGACCGCTTCCTCGCCGGCGCGATGCTGCCGGCGGCCTGGTATGTCCAGGCGCAGCGGGCGCGGCGCTGGTTCCATGACGCGATGATGCGCGTGTTCGACGAGGTCGATCTGATTATCGCCCCGGCGACGCCCTGCCCGGCGCCGCTCGTCGGCCAGAAGACGCTGGAGCTGCGCGGCGAGACCGTGCCGCTGCGGCCCAATCTCGGGCTGTTCACCCAGCCGATCTCCTGCATCGGCCTGCCGGTGGCGGCGGTGCCGGTGTTCGGGGCGGGGCTACCGATCGGCGTGCAGATCATCGCCCCCCCTTGGCGCGAGGATTGGTGTCTGCGGGCTGCCTTTGCGCTGCAGCAGGCGGGGGTATGCGAGGCGCGGGCGCCGGCCTCGTAGCACTCTCCGGCCTCATCCTGACGAGCGCCCGCAGGGCGCGTCTCGAAGGATGGTCCAGCGCGCTCTGGAGCATCCTTCGAGACGCCGCTTCGCGGCTCCTCAGGATGAGGGCTGAGGACGTGGTTACGCTCCGCCGATGAGGATGCCCGCCGCCAGCACGAGCCCGCCGCCGAGCACGATCTGGAAAGCGGCACGCAGGAAGGGCGTCTCCATATAGCGGTTCTGGATCCAGACGATGGCCCAGAGTTCGACGAAGACGACGATGAGCGCGACCGTGGTGGCGGTCCAGAAATGGGGGATCAGATAGGGCAGGGCATGGCCGAGCCCGCCCAGGGTCGTCATCACGCCCGAGGCCAGCCCGCGCTTCCAGGGGGCGCCGCGACCCGAGAGCTTGCCGTCGTCATGGGCGGCCTCGGTGAAGCCCATCGAGATGCCCGCACCGATCGAAGCGGACAGGCCGATCAGGAAGGTGGTGCGCGGGTCCTGCGTGGCGAAGGCGGTGGCGAAGATCGGCGCAAGCGTCGAGACCGAGCCGTCCATCAGCCCGGCGAGTCCAGGCTGGACCCAGGTCAGGACGAACTGGCGCTTGGCGGCGAGATCCTCATCGGAGCGCGACGCGTCGTCGAGATGTTCTGTCGTGAGGCCTTGCGCCTTGGCCTCATGCGCGGCTTCGGCGGCGGCGAGCGCGCCCAAAAGCTTGCGCGTCTCGACATCGGTCGAGCGGCCGGCGGCGGCCACGTAGAAGTCGCGCGCCCGGCGCTCCATGTCTTCGGCCTCGGCCCGGATCTGATCGAGGCCGAGGTTCTCGATCAGCCAGACCGGCTTTCGGGTGTAGAAATCGGCGACATGCTCGCGGCGGATCGGCAGGACGACGTCGCCGAAGCGCTGCTGATAGAGCGCAAGCAGCCGTTCGCGGTGGCCGTTCTCCTCGCTCGCCATACCGTCGAAAATCGCCGCGGAGGCCGCAAAGTCAGTCCGCAATTTCTGGGCATAGATCGCATAGATGCGCCCGTCTTCCTCCTCGGACGAGATCGCCAGCGCCAGGATTTCCTTCTCGCTGAGATCGTCGAAGCGGCGCTTGCCGCTGAGGGCGGACAGAGAGAAACGTTTCAGCATGGCGGCCTCTATAATAGAACAATTCTAAACTAGGTCGCGCCGCGGGCGTAAGCAAGTGCGACAGCGGTGCAGGGCTGCCCGCGTCGACGCTGAAACGACACTACCCGGCCTTGCGACCGGGTAGCGTGCGATGGATCAAGCGCAGTGGTCGCTTGCGCCGGGATCAGACGGTCAGCTTGCCGGCCTTGGCAGCGGCGAAACGCTCGTTGATTTTCGCCCAGTTGACGACGTTCCACCAGCTCTTGAGATATTCGGCGCGGCGGTTCTGGTACTTCAGATAATAGGCGTGCTCCCAGACGTCGTTGCCGAGCAGGACTATCTGCTTGTCCATCAGCGGGCTGTCCTGGTTGGGCTTGCTCACAAGGGCGAGCTTGCCGGACCTGTCGACGGTCACGAAAACCCAGCCAGAACCAAAGACGCGCAGGCCGGCAGCCTCGAAATCGGCCTTGAACTTGTCGAAGCCGCCGAGATCCTTGGTGATCGCGGCTGCGACGTCGCCGGTCGGCGCGCCACCGGCGCCCGCCCCCATGATCTCCCAGAACATGCTGTGGTTGGCGTGGCCGCCGCCGGCATTGCGCACGGCAACGCGCACCGCCTCGGGCAGGGCGCCAATGTCGCCAAGCAGTTCATGGATCGGCTTGGAGGCGAGGACGCCATGGTCCTTGGCCGCATTGTTCAAGCCGGTGATAAAGGCGGCGTGGTGCCGGGTGTAGTGGATGTCCATGGTCGTGGCGTCGATATGCGGCTCGAGCGCGGCGGCCTCATAGGCGCGCTTGGGCAGCGAGAACGGGCCCGTCGCCGCAGCAGGCGCCGTTGCCTGCGCCCACACCCTGGGGGCGGCTGACAAGGCGAGGGCGGCGGCGCCGAAGCCGAGCAGAGAGCGGCGGGAGAACGCGTTGGTGGTGATCATGGGTTGAGTCTCCAATGGCGATGTCGGTTCTGCCTTGCCGCAGGGTTATGCGAGAGCGACGTCTGCAGATGCAATCCATATAAGGTTTCCCGCGCCAGACAGTTCCCGATCGGACGGGTTTCGCGACCTTGTGAGGATCATGCGCGCATCTCGACAGGTGGCTGAACGCACAGGCCGCGGGACAAACTACGCCTGAAAGTTGCATTAACGGTCGATTTACCGCGTTTCGCTAGTGTCGGATGGGATTGCTGAGGCCCGCGAAGGACCCGCCGACGATGCATGCGCTCGCGCTGAAAGCCCTTGAGCCGGCCAATGAAGACAGGACGCCTGAGTCTGCCGCCGCGCGTGCGGTTCGCGACATCGCGGAGCGCTTCGGCAAGCTCGGGGTCGAGATCACCGATATCTCCGGCCGAATTGGCGATGTGACGCGCCAGCTCGAGGGGCAGACGGACGGTCTGCACCGCGTCGTCACCGCCGTCGACCAGGTCTCCCGTGCCAACCGCGCCATCCAGCAGGCGGCCGAAGGGGCGCAGACCACGGCCTCCGTCGTCCGCAATGGCCTCGAACGCGTCACGGGGTCGGTCAAGCTCGGGCTCAACGCGGCCCAGTCGGACATCGAGGCGCTGTCGCAGGGCGCCAAGGCGATCTCCGAGGCTTTGTCGCAGGCGGTCGCCGACGCGCACAAGGTCAGGGCCTCAAGCGATGCCGTGCAGTCGATCACGCGCGAAATCCAGTTGCTATCGGTCAATGCCGGGGTCGAGGCGGCACGCAGCGGGACGGCCGGGCGCGGCTTCGCCGTGATCGCCGCCGCGGTGAAGCATCTCGCCGAGCAGACACGCGAAGCAACAGCGCTCAGCGCCAGGCAACTCGATGCGCTGGTCAAGTCGGTCGATCTGCTGGCGGCCAAGAGCGACGAGAATGCCTCGACCGCGCGCCGTGCCAGCGAGGAAAGCCAGTCGATCTCCCAGCAGCTTGGCGAACTGGACAGTTTCAGCCGCTCGGTCGTGGGGCTCATCGGCGATATCGATGCGATCTCGAACCCGACGCGGGAGAATGCGGTCGCTTTTGCCAAGGTCGGCGAGGATTTGCGGGCGCTCGTCAATGGCGTCGATCATTCGAGCGAAAACCTCGACAAGGCCTCGCAGCGCGCCGATGCGCTGGTGTCGATCAGTGAGAGCATCCTTGGGGTCATCGCGGCTTCGGGGGTCCGCACGGCGCAGTCGGAGCTGATCGCCACCGCGATGGAGACGGCCGCCCGGATCGGCAGCCTGTTTGAGGAGGCGGTCGATCGGGGCGAGTTGACGATGGCCGATCTGTTCGACGAGGCCTACCAGCCGATCGCGGGCAGCGATCCGGTGCAGCACATGACGCGCTTCGTGGCGTTGTGCGACAGGGTGCTGCCGCCGATCCAGGAGCCACTGCTGACGTCCAACCGTCGCATCGTGTTCTGCGCGGCGGTCGATCGCAACGGCTTCCTGCCGACGCATAACCGGAAATATGCGCAGCCCCAGGGCGCCGATCCGGTCTGGAACAACGCCAATTGCCGCAACCGGCGGATTTTCGCCGATCGCACGGGGCTGGCGACCGCCCGCAACCGCAAACCTTTCCTGCTCCAGACTTATCGCCGCGACATGGGCGGCGGCCAGTTCCTCGTCATGGAGGATCTGTCGGCGCCGATCATGGTCAAGGGCCGGCATTGGGGCGGGTTTCGCTTCGGCCTGAACGTCTAGCCGGCAGTGGTCTCAAGTCGTGTGTCGCGTGTTTTCGTTGAGTGAGTTGTCGGGCCCAGCATCATGCATATAGCCCCGTCATTTCCCAATCTGTCGGTGCTGCTGATCGATGCGAGCCCGCATTATCGCCGCATCGTCAGGACGATGCTCTATCAGGCGCAACTGCACCGCATCTTCGAGGCCTCCGACCTCTCCTCGGCCGCGACGATGTTCATTCAGAAGCAGCCCAATATCGTGATGCTGGACTGGGACCTTCCCGACAATGGCAGCACGAAATGCCTGGCGGCGATCCGCTCCTTCAAGACCTCGCCCTTCGCCAAGGCGCCGGTGCTGGTGATGATGGAGCGACCCGACAAGCGTTCGGTCGTGCAGGCGGCCAAGCTCGGCGCCCATGAAATCATCACAAAGCCGATCTCGCCCAACAATCTTTGGCTGCATCTGTCGGGAATCATCAACATCCCGCGAAAATATCGTGAAGCCAACGGCGCGATCTCGCTCGTGCCCCGCGCGATCAGCAACAGCATTTTCTGAACGTCTTTCGCAGCAGGCCGAGGGGAGGGTGCTTTGCCATCTCGCCTCTGCATGTTCTGCGCGGACTCGCTGGTCCCAGGGACGGACCCCCGTAGGACCCCGGCGACACTTATCTGCCACCGTCCGGTCAGAAACGTTGACGTAACGTCGGGCAGTTAGGGAAATTTTTACCAGTCGGCGCCGATGGTGAGTTGCGCAATCTTGGGTCTCAATATGGTCATCACCGTCTCGCTCCCCGCATTTTTAGGCCGCTCCGAAGCGGCCGCCTTCCGCAACCAGCTGCTGGTCGCAATGGAGCAGAAGGAAAGCGTTGCCGTGGAATGTGCCAACGCAGGCCCACTGCCCAGTCTCTGGATCCAGCTGCTGCATTCTGCCGCGACCAGTGCCAAGGCACATGGTCTGTCGGTTTCGCTCAAGGCGGCTTCGGCGGAATGTCGCGAATCCCTGCAGGCGATCGGGTTCGATCCCGCTCACAGCGCTCTCGTTTTGGAGTGATATGAATGCGCATTCTGGCCATCGACGATACAAAGACACTGCTCAGTCTGCTGAGCCTGACCTTACGCAATGCCGGCCATGAAGTGGCGGAGGCGGAGAACGGCGAAGCTGGGCTGGTCAAGTTCGACGAATTCAAGCCCGATCTCGTGATCACCGACCTCAACATGCCGTTGATGGATGGGATCGAATTCACCCGGGCGTGCCGGGCGCGACCCGCGGGGCAGAACACGCCCATCATCGTGCTGACCACCGAGAACGGCGCCGAAATCAAGGCCGAGGGCCGACGCGCGGGCGCCAGTGCCTGGATGGTCAAGCCCTTCGAGCCTACGACGTTGCTGGGCCTCGTCGCCCGCTACAAGAACTGAGGCTCAGCGTCCATGGATCCGTTGGCGGAACTCAAGCAGACCTTTTTCCAGGAGTGTGAAGAGCTACTGGGTGCACTCGAACTGCGCCTGCAGGCGCTGGACGAAGGCTCGACCGATTCCGAGGACGTCAACGCCGCCTTCCGGGCGATCCATTCCATCAAGGGTGGCGCCGGTGCCTTTGGCTGCACGGATCTGGTCGCCTTCGCGCATGTCTTCGAAGCCTCGCTCGACCATCTTCGCTCGGGCCGCGTCGCACTTGAAGACGCGCCCTTCGCGTTGTTTCTGCGCTGCTCGGACGCGGTTGCCGACCTTGTCTCCGCCGCCCGCAACGATGAGCCCGCCCGGCCCCGGCCCGATCTGCTGGAAGCGCTCGAACAGGTCGGCAAGGCGCCCGGCGCCGCTGCGGCTCCGGTCGCGCCGGTCGCGGCGCCTCCTCCTGTCGTCGCCCCCGCCGCTCCCGCCAATGACGCGCCGCTGGGTGTCGCCGCGCTCGGCAACCTGCTGGCAATGGTCGAAGCCAAGACCGGCCCGGCTCCTGCGGTCGCCACCGGCTGGGACGACGAGCCGGTGGTCACGCCTGCCGCCAAGAAACCCGGCCGCGATGTGATCTTGCGGATATCGCCCGAAAGCGATCTTTTTCGCCGCGTGATCGAGCCACGGGTGGTTTTCGCCTCGCTGCCGGCCGAAGATATCGTCTCGATCGTCTGCGATCTCAGCCATGTGCCGACGCTCGAGACAATCGACGTTTCCGACTGCTTCATGCGCTTCATCGTCACGCTGCGCACGAATCTGTCGGTCGAGGACATCTGCAGCCGGTTCGACTTCACCCTCGCGACCGAGGAGTTCGAGATCGAGGTCCTGGCCGACGCGCCGGCCAATGACGATCGGCCGGCGGTCGAAGCTCCCGCTGCCGCGTCGGCAGCCCCGGCTTCGGAGGTTTCGGGCTCGGTTGCCGCCGATCTGTCGGCGATCCTGGCCAAGCTCGGCCCGGCAAACGCCGCGATGGCGACGCCGGACCTTCAGCCGGCTGCCCCCGCGATGCCCGCCCCGGTCGCGGCCGTTATCGAGGCGCCTGCTGCCGCAAAGGCTGCCGCTCGCGCACCGGCCAATGATGCGGCCGCGGGGCGCCAGCGCCAGGCCGTCAGCGTGCGTGTCGATCTCGACCGCATCGACAAGCTGATGAATCTCGTCGGCGAGATCGTCATCACCCAGTCGATGCTGGTCGAATGCGTTCGATCGCTGCCCTACGACGTTTATGCCAAGACCGCCGAAGGTATCCTGACCCTGTCGCGCCAGACGCGCGAGCTGCAGGACCATGTCATGGCAGTGCGGGCCCAGCCGGTGAAGGCGGTGTTCCAGCGCATGCCGCGCTTGGTCCGCGAACTCGCCCAGACGCTCGGCAAGGAAGTCCGCCTCGTGCTGGAGGGCGAAAACACCGAGGTCGACAAGACGATCATCGAGGAACTCGCCGATCCGCTGACCCACATGATCCGCAACTCGATGGATCATGGTGTCGAGACACCCGACGAGCGCATCGCCGCCGGCAAAAGCCCGGAAGGTACGATCAAGCTCATCGCCGAACATCGCGCCGGCCGCATCGTGATCTCGGTCACCGATGATGGTCGTGGCATTGGCCGAGAGAGACTGCTCGCCAAGGCGAGGTCGCGCGGTCTCGTGGGGGCCGACGAAAAGCTCGCGCCCGAGGAGATCGACCAGCTGATCTTCGCCGCCGGCCTGTCCACGGCCGAGGTGATCAGCGACGTGTCGGGCCGCGGCGTCGGCATGGACGTGGTGCGCCGCAACGTCGAATCGCTTGGCGGTCGCATCTCGGTCGATTCCGAACCGGGCCGAGGCTGCAAGTTCACGCTGGCCCTGCCGCTGACACTGGCGGTTCTCGAGGGCATGGTGATCCGCTGCGGCGACGACCGTTACGTCATCCCGATCGCGAGCGTGATCGAGACGCAGCATCTCGCCTCGACGCCGATCGAACATCTGACATTCGGGCAGGAAGTCCTGCGCTGGCGCGGCGAGATCACGCCGCTGCACCGGCTCGGCGCGGTGATGGGGTCGTCGGGTTCGCCCAACGAAAACATCATCATTATCGCCGAGACCGAACGCGGCGATAATGTCGGCATCGCTGTCGACGAGATCGTCGGCCAGCAGCAGGTCGTAGTGAAGAGCCTCGAAGGCAATTACGGCACTGTCCACGGCGCGTCTGCCGCCACCATTCTGGGCGACGGCCTCGTCGCGCTGATCCTCGACGTCGACTCGATGCTGCGCCTTGCCGCGACCGGCGAGCGCCCCCCCGCAACCGAACTTAAACTGGCTGGATGACCATGACCCTGCAACTCGGCGAAAAGCACTTCTCGTCGGCGCAGCCGGAATCGGCTGCGCGGCGGATCGTTACCTTCAAGGTGGGCGACCGGACCTTCGGCATCGATGTCGGCATGGTCCGCGAGATCAAGGGCTGGCAGGCGACGACGCCGCTGCCGCATGCGGCACCCCATGTTCGCGGCGTGCTCAACCTGCGCGGCGTCATCCTGGCGGTCTACGATCTGCGCACCTCGATCGGGCTCGGCACCACCGACGCGACTGCGACCCATGTCATCGTCGTCGTCGATATCGAAGACAAGGTCGCCGGCCTGCTGGTCGATTCCGTCTCCGACATCGTGGATGTGCCGGTCAGCGCGGTTCGTCCTGCACCTGACCTGGAGCGCGACGAACACGGGCTGATCGAGGGCCTCGTGCTGCTCGACACCGACATCGTCGCCCTGCTCGATCTCGCGGCCGTCATTCGCGACGGCGGTGTCGAAGCCCCGGTAGCGAAGCTGGCACGCGCGAGCTGAGCTTTCGACCTTTGACGGGCCCGAGGAGTGGCGTTGCATCAAGCGCGGGCCGAACAAGAAACGACAGACGTCATGGGCAACGCCCTCGGTCACACTCCGCGAATCGGTTTTGAACTCCCGCTGATGCTCGCCACGACCGCGATGGTCGCGGCCGGATCAGCGGCAACCCTGGCATACCAAGCCGCCAGGGGGCTCGACGCCACATCCCTGATCGGTCTCTCTGCCGCTGGCCTGGCCGTTGTGGGCATCTCCGTCTGGGCCACCGGCCGGAGGATCCAGCGCCCGATCCGCGTCATGCGTGATGCGCTCGGCCGCCTGGCGACCGGTGACGATACGCCTGTTCCCGGCCTCGACCGGACCGATGCTATCGGCGATCTGGCGCGGGCGCTGACGAGCATGCATGCGTCCGGCCTGGAAGCGGCCCGCATCCGTGCTGCCCTCGACGGCTGCCGCACCAATGTCATGGTTTGCGATACCGAAGGCCGCGTCGTTTATGTCAACGGCTCGCTGCTGCGGTTTTTCGGCGAGGCGCAGGAGGATTTCCGCGCCGCCTTCCCGGGCTGCTCGGCCAAGGACATGCTCGGCCGCGTGATGGAGAGCATTCAGGGCCAAACCGGACTCAAGCCCGGCCCGCAGCCGGCGATCCGCTTCAATCTCGGCCGGCGCACGGTTTCGCTCTCGCTCTCGCCGGTGATGCATGGTGATGGCCGCAGGCTGGGCACGGCTGTCGAATGGCTCGAAATGACCGACGAACTGGCTGCTGCCGCGGAGGTCGCCGACATGGTCGCCGCCGCCGTCGAGGGCGATTTTTCGCGCCGCGTGCCGGTGGCAGGCAAGCCCGAGGCCCTTCAGCGCATCGCCGAGGGCATGAATGCGATCAATGCGCTGGTCGAGAACGCGGTCGGCGAGTTTTCGACGGTGGTCGGCGGGCTGGCCGAAGGCGATCTGACGCGGCGCATGAACGGCAGCTATCGCGGCCGGCTTGCGGAACTGCAGTCCAGCCTGAACGTGGCGTTGGCGCATCTCGGCGAGACCGTCGCGACGATCCAGGGCACTGCCGGCCATGTCGCGCGAGCGGCTGGCGAGATCGATGCCGGTGCGGGCGACCTTGCCAACCGGACGGAGCAGACGGCGGCCAATCTCGAGGAGACCGCAGCCACGACCGAACAGCTCGCGGCCTCGGTCAAGCAGAGCGCCGGTCGCTCGCGCCAGGCGACGGAACTGGCCAACGAGGCGATGGGCGTCGCTCAGGACGGCAAGGACGTCGTCGCCCAAGCCGTCAGCGCCATCGAGCGCATCGAGACATCGTCGGTGCGGATCTCGGAAATCGTCTCCGTGATCGACGACATCGCCTTCCAGACCAATCTTCTGGCGCTGAATGCGGCCGTCGAGGCGGCGCGAGCCGGCGATGCCGGCCGGGGCTTCGCGGTCGTCGCCTCGGAGGTGCGCGCGCTGGCGCAGCGCTCCAGCCAGGCCGCCAAGGACATCAAGGGCCTGATCGTCAGTTCCAACGAACAGGTGGGAGAGGGCGTGCGTTTCGTGCGCTCGACGGGCGATGCGCTGGAGCGGATCGTCGAGGCCGCCGGCAAGGTTTCGACGACGGTGGTCGAAATCTCGCGGGCCGCGGCCGAGCAGGCACATGGCATCGATGAGATGAGCCGGGCAGTCGCGCATATGGACGAAACGACACAGCAGAATTCGGCTCTGGCCGAGCAGAGCGCGACGTCGGCGACCGAATTGATGACCGAGATCGAGGCGCTGCGGCGGCTGGTATCGTTCTTCCGGACGGAGGGCTCTCTTAACGCCGCCTCCCATCACTCAGTCACGTCTGCACCACGCAGCCCTGCCGAACCGGCCCGCACGCTGCGGCATGCCGCCACCACGCCGGCCCGCCCGGCAGCCAAGACCAACGAGACGCGCCGGCCCGAATCGGCGGCAAAAATCCGGCTGGAGCCGCGTCGGCGTGTTGCCGGCGGCGGGCGTGCCGATGAGTGGGCGGAGTTCTAGCGGCAATGTCGAGATCCAGTGCGGCCCTATCCCAAGGCTCTCTCGCCGACGTCACACTGACGCGCGACGACATGGGCTTCATTTCCAAGCTGGTCTACGAACAGGCCGGCATCGTGATCCGCGAGCACAAGGAAGCGATGACGCGTGGGCGGCTGGCCCGTCGCGTCAAGGCGCTCGGCCTGAATTCCGTCTCCGAATATTGCGCCTTCCTCAAGACGCCGCAGGCCGCAGACGAGATCCCCGAGCTGATCAACGCGGTCACGACGAACCACACCTCGTTCTTCCGCGAGCGTCACCATTTCGACCATCTGCGCAAGGACGTGCTGCCGCGGCTGGTTCAGGAGCGGAGCGGGCGACGCGGCCGCATCCGGATCTGGTGTTCGGCGGCGTCCTCGGGTGAGGAGCCCTACAGCATCGCGGCCGTGTCGCGCGACGTGCTCGGCTCGCGCAGCGACATCGACTTCAAGATCCTGGCGACCGATATCGACACCGACATTCTGATGAAGGCGGAGGCCGCGCTGTATCCTGCGGACCAGTTCGAGAGGCTGCCCTCGGACGTCAAGCCGCTGCTCAAGGTAGAGGCGCATGCGGGGCGCGGCGAGGCGCGCATCACCGAGGATCTGCGCCGCATGATCGCGTTCAAGCGGCTGAACCTGATCGAGAAATGGCCGATGAGCGGCCCGTTCGACGTGATCTTCTGCCGCAACGTCTTCATCTATTTCGACACGCAGACCAAGGCCTCCATTCTCGATCGGTTCGTCACGATGCTCGTTCCGGGTGGGTTTCTTTACCTCGGCCATTCGGAATCGCTGCCACAGCCTCACCCTCAGCTGCGCCTGATCGGCCGCACGATCTATGAGAGACTGCCATGAGCGTCGCGCGTTCCTCCCGCCGTTATTTCGACCCGCGTTTCGAGGCGACGATCATCACCGTCGCCCCAGGCGAGCATGAGATCACCGCCGCCAAGGACGAGATCGTCGCCACGGTGCTGGGCTCCTGCATCTCGGTGTGCATGCGAGACCCGCAGGCCGGCGTCGGCGGCCTGAATCACTTCCTCCTGCCGAAGAACAACGGCAGCAACGATGCCAGCGCCGGCGAGCGTTATGGCGATACGGCGATGGAAGTGCTGATCAACGGGCTCTTGAAGCGCGGCGCGCGGCGCGGCAATCTCGAGGCCAAGGTATTCGGCGGGGCGCGGGTCCTGTCGGGCGCGACCATGCTGGCGATCGGGGACGGCAACATCGCCTTCGTGACCGAGTTTCTCGATCGCGAGGGCATCCGGACTGTCTCCAAGGATGTCGGAGGGACGCGCTCGCGGCGGATCCACTATCAGCCGTCGACCGGCCGGGCCTGGGTGCAGCATGTCCAGTCGAGCCAGAAGAGCACCGAACACGAGCAGGAAGTCGCCTATCTCAACCGCCTCAAGACGCAGCCCGTAGCCGGTGAAGTGGAGGTCTGGTGATGTCGATGATGCCCCCCTCGGCGGCCAACCCGGTCAAGGTCCTCGTCGTCGACGATTCCGTGCTGATGCAGAAGTTGATGACGCAGATCATCGACGGCGCCCCCGGCTTCAAGGTGATCGGCGTCGCCGGCAGCGCCGAAGAGGGCTGGGACGCGATCCAGGACCTGCGGCCCGATGTGGTGACGCTCGATCTGGAACTGCCCGGCCGTCATGGGCTGAAGCTCCTGGCGCGCGTCCTCAAACAGGATCCGCTCCCCGTACTGATCGTTTCCGCGTTTGGCGGGCCGGGTGCGGACAACACCATCCAGGCGCTCGAGCTCGGCGCGATCGATTTCATCGAGAAGCCTGACGGCACGACGAATACGCTCGAAGGGTTCATGAAGCATCTGGTGGGTGCGCTGCAGCGCGCGTCCGCCAGCCGCCGGATGTTTGCCTCCCGGCGCGAAACCGCACCCGTCCGGGCGGCGATGCCGCGCGAGGCGGCGCGGACCGGCGGCAAGGCTTCCTTCATCGCCATCGGCGCCTCGACCGGCGGCGTTCCGGCCGTGCAGGTGGTGATGCGCGATCTTGCTCATCTGCGCCTGCCGATCGCCGTGGTGCAGCACATGCCGCCCGGCTACACCGCCAAGTTCGCGGCACGGCTGGCAACCGCCACCGGTCTCGACGTGCGCGAGGCCAGCGATGGCGACAAGCTGAAGCCCGGCATGGCGGTGGTCGCGCCTGGCGGGCCGCGCCATCTGGAGATCGAGGAGCGCCGGGGCGAGTTCGTCTGCATGCTGCGGGAGGGCCCGCTTGTCAGCGGGCATTCGCCGTCGGTCGACGTGATGTTCCAGTCGGTCGCGCGCAGCATCGGCACGCAGGCGGTGGGCATTTTGCTCACCGGCATGGGCCGGGATGGCGCTGAGGGTTTGTTAGCCATGCGCAAATCCGGCGCCGAGACGTTAATCCAAAGTGGCGAAACCTGTGTGGTAAACGGTATGCCGAAAGCGGCATTCGAGATTGGTGCCACGGAACGGGTTGTCGCGCTTGATCAGATTGGCGCTGCCGTGAGCAATCTGCTCGGCGAGCGACCCCATCTGCGCACCGCGTGAGGAGAACGATATGAAAGCGCGAAGCGAGTACAGGATCCTCGTGGTCGACGACCAGAAGAGCATGCGCGGACTCGCGACATATTTTCTGAAGCAGATCGAGTTCCAGGACATCGACGAGGCGGAAAACGCCCGCGAAGCTCTGATGAAGATGCAGACCAAGCGCTATGATCTGCTGCTGCTCGACTGGAACATGGACGGCATGAGCGGCATCGACCTGCTGCGCGCCATCCGTTCAGTGCCGGAACTGAACCAGATCAAGATCATCATGGCGACCTCCGAACGGTCGGTCGACAAGATGGACGAGGCAACCTCGAACGGGGCGGACCACTATGTGGTGAAGCCCTATGAGCTGCGCGATCTCGAAGTCCGGGTGAAGAAGGTTCTGGCGCTGAGCAACTGAGCGCAGGCAGCCTGCGCCGCTGCTGCGGCTCGCCATGGCAATGTCACAAGGGGTGCCCCGGGCCGAAAGGCCGCGGGGCACATCCGTTTCGGGGCAGCCGGCGTATGTGGCATGATCGTGCGATCGGCGGATGAGGCAATTCATCCGCCTGGCCAGGAGGGAGCCTGTCATGACCTTGCGGCGTCGGGATGTCTTGGGTGGGTTGGTCGCGTCGCTGGCGCTGCCGGTCGGTGGCGCGGTTGCGCAAACGGTGCCGTCGGCATCGTCCTTTCGGTTCGGGAAGGCTGGCGGGGGGACTTATCCGCTCGCCGATTATCGCGGTCGGCCGGTGCTGATCGTCAACACCGCGACCAATTGCGGTTTCGCCGGGCAGTTTGCCACATTGGAACAGCTCTGGCAGCGCTATCGCGGTCGCGGCCTGATGCTGATCGCGGTGCCGAGCAATGATTTCGGCGGCCAGGAGCCGCTGGAGGGCGCGGCAATCGCCGAGGCCGCGCGGCAGACGCATGGTGCGACCTATGCCTTCGCCGAGAAGACCATGGTCAAGGGGCCGGAGGCGCACCCCTTCTATCGCTGGGCCGCGTCACAGCGCCCGACGGAGACTCCGCGCTGGAACTTCCACAAATATCTGATCGGCCGCTCCGGCGAGCTTCTGGGCGGCTATTCCTCGCTGACCGACCCGATCGGCCCGCAGCTGGTGCGGGCGATCGGGCAGGAATTGCAGGCGGGCTGAGCGTCGCGAACATGGCGCCTGGATAGGCGGCTGGCATCGAATTCGCTAAGGCCATCACACCATCCCGTTGTGACTGCTTTGCCTGCCGCCGAGGTTTTTCCATGTCCCGCATCCTGACCGTCGCCGCCGCCCAGCTCGGGCCGATCCAGAAGGCCGAGACCCGGCGCGAGGTCGTCGCCAGAATGGTCGCACTGATGGACGAGGCGAAGGCGAAAGGGGCCGACTTCATCGTCTATCCGGAGCTGGCGCTGACGACTTTCTTCCCGCGCTGGTATCACGAGGACCGTGCCGAGGCGGATGCCTGGTTCGAAGCGTCGATGCCCAACCCGGAAGTGCAGCCGCTGTTCGACCGGGCGCTGGCGCATGGCATGGGCATGAGCTTTGGCTATGCCGAGCTGACGCCGGACGGGCAGCATTTCAACAGCTCGATCATCGTCGACAAAAGCGGCGCGATCGTCGGCAAATACCGCAAGATCCATCTGCCCGGCCATGTCGAATATGATCCGGACCGGACACATCAGCATCTCGAGAAGCGCTATTTCGAGCCGGGCGATCTCGGCTTTCCGGTCTGGCGGACGATGGGCGGCCTACTCGGCATGTGCATCTGCAATGACCGGCGCTGGCCCGAGACCTACCGGGTGATGGGGCTGCAGGGCGTCGAGATGGTCGTGCTCGGCTTCAACACGCCCTCGGTGAACTCGCAGAAGGGTGGCGAGGGTCTGGCGCAGCGGCTGTTTCACCACCGGCTCTCGGTGCAGGCGGGCGCCTACCAGAACTCCTGCTGGGTCGTCGCCGTCGCCAAGGCGGGCGACGAGGATGGCCACCACCTGATGGGCGGGACGCTGATCGTCAATCCCGACGGCGAGATCGTCGCCGAGCTCGAGGGCGAGGCGGATGGCATCATCGTCGTCCCCTGCGATCTCGACGACACCCGCTTCGGCAAGGAAACGATCTTCGACTTCAAGCGGCATCGCCGGATCGAGCATTACGGCAAGATCACCGCCCAGGTGGGCGTGGTCGAGCCGGAGTGAGGCGATGAGCGCCTTCACCGTCGCCTTCTCCGAGATCGCCCCGCGCGACCGGTACAAGCTGCTCTGCGCCAGCGTCACGCCACGCCCGATCGCGCTCGTCACCACGCTGTCGGCCGAGGGGGTGGTCAATGCCGCGCCCTTCAGCTTCTTCAATGTCTTCTCGGAAGACCCGGCGCTGATCGTGCTCGGCCTCCAGCACAAGCCGGGCAACAACCCCAAGGACACCACCCGCAACATCGCAGCGGCTGGCGAATTCGTCGTCAATCTCGTCGATGAGGCGCTGGCTGAGGCGATGAACATCTGCGCCATCGATTTCCCGCCCGAGATCAGCGAGATCGAGGCGGCGGGGCTGTCGCTTCTGCCCGGGGTCAGCATCGGGGTGCCCTATATCGCGCAGGCGCCGTTCGCGCTCGAATGCCGGAAGACCGTGTCGATGGCGTTCACGCCGACGCGCGAACTGCTGATCGGCGAAGTCGTCCGGATCCATGCCCGCGAAGGGCTGGTCGATCCGGCTACGCTGCGGGTCAGCATCGACGACTACAAGCCGGTCGGCCGGATGTTCGCCGATGGCTATTCCCGGCAGAACGACCGCTTCGACCTGAAGCGCGGCACCTATACGGAGTGGCTGGCGACGCGCGGCGGCTGACGGATCATCCCTTTGGCTTCTGCCCCGGCCGGAAGGCCACGATCACCGCCGGGTCGGTCTCCAGATAGGGGCCTTCGATCAGGTCGATGCAGTAGGGGATCGCCGGCATCACCGCGTCGAGGCATTCGGCGATGGCCCGAGGCCGGCCAGGCAGATTGACGATCAGGCAGCGGCCGCGAATGCCGGCCGTCTGGCGCGAGAGGATCGCGGTCGGCACCTTGGCAAGGCTGACCTGACGCATGAGTTCGCCAAAGCCCGGCATTGGCTTCTCGATCACATCCTCCGTCGCCTCGGGGGTGACGTCGCGCGGGGCGGGGCCGGTGCCGCCGGTGGTGACGATTAGGCAGCAGCCTTCCTCGTCGGCGAGGTCGATCAGCGTTCGTGCGATCACGGCGCGGTCGTCGGGGATGATCCGGGCGAGCGGCGTCCAGATCGAAGCCAGCGCCTGGTCCAGATAGGCCTTGATGGCCGGGCCGCCCTCGTCCTGATAGATTCCTGCGGAGGCGCGGTCCGACACCGTGACGATGCCGATCTTGATGGCTGTGGTCATAAACGGGCTCCTGGCCTTTCGGGCGTTGGCGCAGATGTTGCCGATCGCCCCGGCCGACGCCACCCTCTTTCGTCTCGGTTTCTTTCGTTAGCGCCGCCGGAGCCAGGCCCTGACGCGGCGCAAGCCTTGACGCAGCCTTGCTGCGGCTTCGGGCAGGCCGGGCTTGGTGCTGCCGAGGCGGATGACGGCATTGCCCATGGCGCGACGCTCACCCCAGACATAGGTGCCGGCATCGACGCCGTCGCCGGCGCCGCTGTCGAAGAACGCTGGCGGGGCCCCGGCGAAGTCCGCCTGGAGCATCGCGATGGTCAGGGCCCGGCCCGGCGAGTGGCGGCCTTGCGTCTCGTCATAGGCGATCTTGAGGAAATGCCGGGTACCGGCGCTTTCGACCAGGAGACCCATGGCAAGCGGCTGGCCATCGAGGCTGAGCGTATCGATCTGCAGGGAATCCACGGCTGCAAATTGCGCGGCGAGACTGTCGAAATAGGCATGAGCCTGAGGCAGGCGGGCGATGGCGGTCCCGCTTTCGCCCTTCCATCCAGCCGCTTCCAGCGCCAGAAATGGCGGCAGGGCCTCGCGCGCCGCTTCGCCGCGCAGCCGCCGGAAGGTCACAGCGCCATGGCGGGCGATGGCGCGGTACTGCTGCATGCGCTTCTTGTAGCCCTGGCCGAGCGCGCGCCGCAGGTAATGTTCGGCGTCATCGCCTGGCGCAGGCTGCATCACCGGTCTCTGCCAGCGTTCGCTCACGGTCAGGCGGCCGCCCCCGGCGCGGCAGGCCTCCTGCAGCGCGACGAAGCTTGGCCCTTCGAGCGGTAGCAGTGGCAGGGTCAGCGTATGAGGCAGGTCGCGCGCAGCCCGGATATGGCGCAGCATCGCCTGCATGACGTCCTGGCACCGGTCGGCGTCGAGGACCGGCAGCGACGAGACTTCGTAGAGCGGCAGAAGCGGCGCGGTCAGCACGGGTACGAAACCGCTGCGCCAATCGCGCCGGCGGCGCAGCGCCCAAAGGCCTGCCAGACGCTCCGAACCGAGCGCTTCGCTCAGCCAGGCGGCGAGAATGACGATCCCGTCCTCCGGCAGGACAGTCCGGGCGGCGGCGATGGCTGCAGGCGCCATATGCGGATTGGGCTCGCAGGCGCGCACGGCCAGAGCGGCGAAGGCGGGTCCGTAGCTGGCGTAATCGGTGGGCCTGATGCGCCGGACGACGATGCTCATGGTCACGTCGGGCTGCCGTTGCCGCGACGGGGGCGCATGTCGCCGCGCAGCGAAAGCACGAAGGCGATGACCTGCGCGGTGGCGCGGTAGAGCTCTTCGGGGATCTGGTCGTCGAGTTCGACCGCCGACAGCGCCTGTGCCAGGATCGCGTTCTCCTCGATTGCAACGCCATGCTCGCGACCGGTCTCGATGATGCGCTGTGCGAGCTCGCCGCGGCCCTTGGCGGTGACCCTGGGCGCACCCTGACCATCATATTCCAGCGCAACCGCGATCTGGCGCGGGGAGGGCGGAACGGCGGGATGGCTCATGACATCCGGTCCAGAAACTGCCCCGCCATGGGCTGGGCGACGCGCGGCTGGCCCGTGTGGATCTCGATGGCGCCGTGCTCGAACTGCGCGTCGAGAAGCGCGGCCTCCAGCCCGGGCGACGCGCTGCGCAAGAGCTTGCTGGTGTCCTCGCGCTCGGCCCAGAGCGTGATGCCGACGCTGCGGCCCTGCAGGGTGACGACGCCCTGCAATGGCCCCATCGGCTCGACATCGAGCGCGAAACGCACGCGCCAGAGCGGGCCGGCCGTGCCGTCGCTCTCGCGGCGCGGCGGTTCCTTCTCGATCTGCAGAGGCAGCATCGTGACGCCGTTGGCGAAGGCGAGGGGAAGTTCGGTCAGCCAGCGCTGGCTCTGCTGGGCTTCCGTTCGCGCCGCCTCCGCCGGCAGTGACGCGTATTGCGAGAGCGTGATGCGGTCGAGCGCCGCATCGGTCTGGTCGAGCAGCGTCTCGACAATGGCAAGCGGCTTTTCGCCCGCCATCAGGCTGGGCTCGGCGATGGGCTGTGCGATCAGCGGTCCGTCGCGCCGGGGCGGTGTCGCCCTGGCGGACGGATCAAGGGTCGGCAAAGGCAGGCCGATGCCGGCGGGCGCCTTGTCGGCCGCAGCCGATCTGCTGGTTTCTGGCAGGGAGAGGGCCTGGACCAGCGGGGCGAGCGCGGTCCGCAGCGCCTGCAGGCCGGCCTTGAGATCCGTTCCGGGAGCAGGCGCGGCTCCCTGCGCCTGACGGGCTTCGAGGAAGAGGCCGGAAGTGGCGATGGCGGTCTTGAGCCCCTGGGCCGTCAGCGGTCGGCGTTCGGCCGGGATCGCCTGGGCGAGGATGCCCTCGACCAGGACCGCCAGCGGCTTCGGGATGGTGACGGCGAGCGAGCCTTGCGACAGCGCCCGCAGATTGGCCAGCAGCGGAGCGAGGCTGTCCTGCCGCGCCAGTGCCGGCCCCAGCAGCGGCCCGGCCTGGACGCGAGCCGCTGTCGCCAGCGAGGAGGCCGAGGCTGCGGTCGGCGCACCGGGCTGGCCGGCAGGCTCCGCGCCGGAGGGCGGCACTGCCCCCGCTCGCAGGGTGCTCGGCTGGGTCGCGAAAGAGGCCGGCGAACCGGGGGTCGGGACGGATGGGGCGGACGTAGCGGCGTTTTGGGCTGGCGTGGTTGTGGCCGGAACCGGCGTCGCGGCCGGCGGGCGGATATCGACCAGCGTCGCCTTCAGGCTTGTGCCGGGCTCGGTCGCAGCCTCGAACGTGAGAACGAGCGTGGCGCCGGGCTGGAGGGCGGCTTGCCGGGCCGTGGGACCGGCCAGCACCAGCTCGATCGTCTCCGAGCCCAGCTGTGCCGTGGCGGTGCCGTCACCGGCCAGCGCCAGCAGGCGCGCCTCGACCGTCTTGCCCGCGACCAGCCCAGTCGTCGGCGCAAGCGCCTGCAACAGCGTGGCGAGGGTCTGGCTTTGGGCAAGCGTGGCGAGATTCATCGGGTGCAGCCAAGGGAGCGATGTCGCGACCCTGGCATGAAAGATTAAGCATTTCCTTGCGTTGCCGGCCGCCGGAGCGAGCCTAAGCATCGGGCGCGTGGCTTGCAGGGGCAGCCGGCGTGCGTGACGCTGGTTTGGTGCGCCGGGCCGGGGCAGTCTGAGCCCGACATGATGAGGCTTGGCCTTTGGCCTGGCCGCGCGATTGCACGGGAGCGTCTTCGATGGAGTATCGCCAACTCGGCCGGTCGGGCCTCAAGGTCTCGCCGTTGTGCCTGGGCACGATGATGTTTGGCGGCGCGACCGACGAGGTCGCGTCGCGTGCCATCGTCGACCATGCGCGCGAGGCCGGCGTCAACTTCATCGATACGGCGGATGTCTACACGGAAGGCCGTTCGGAGGCGATCACAGGGCGCGCCATCGGCGCCAACCGGCATGACTGGGTGCTGGCGACGAAGGTCGGCAGTCCCTTTGGCGCCGGCCCCAACCAAGGCGGGCTCTCGCGCAAATGGGTGCTGCAGGCCTGCGAGGCGAGCCTCGCCCGGCTCGGGACCGATTTCATCGACATCTATTATCTCCACAAGGAAGACCATGCGACGCCGCTGGCGGAGACGGTGCACGCCATCGCCCATCTCGTGCGGCAGGGCAAGATCCGGCATTTCGGCGTCTCGAACCACCGCTCCTGGCGGGTCGCCGAGATCTGCCGGCTTTGCGATGAACTCGGCATCGATCGGCCGATCGTCAGCCAACCCTATTACAACGCGATGAACCGGATGCCAGAGGTCGAGCATCTGCCGGCCTGCGGCTATTACGGGCTGGGCGTCGCCTCCTATTCGCCGCTGGCGCGCGGGGTGCTGACCGGCAAATACGAGCCCGGCGAAGCGCCGCAGCAGGGCACGCGCGCGGCGCGCGGCGACAAGCGGATCATGCAGACAGAGTGGCGCGACGAGAGCCTCGTCATCGCCCAGACGATCAAGCAGCATGCGGCTGCGCGCGGCATGACGCCGATCCAGTTCGCGGTGGCCTGGGTGCTGAACAACCGCTTCCTGACCGCCGCCATCGCCGGGCCCCGCACGCTGGAGCAATGGCAGGCCTATCTGGCGGCGCTCGACATCACCTTCAGCGCCGAGGACGAGGCGCTGGTGGACAAGCTCGTGCCGGCTGGCCACCCGTCGACGCCGGGCTACAGCGACCCGGCCTATCCGATCGAGGGGCGGCCGGCGCGGACCGGCTGACCCCGCAGTTCAGTTGAGCACGCAGAAGCCACCGACCACGGTTTCGCTGCGGCACCAGACCTTGGTTTCGCCGGTGGCGGTGAGCTGCATCACGGCGGGGGCTGCCATCGTCGTCGTGGCCGGTGGAAACGGCACGCGGGCCGGCGCCTGGTCCTCGGCCCTCGCGGTCTCCGCGATGCCCCGGCCCGCGACCGGAACGACCACGAGACCGCGGCCGCGGCTGCTCGCCTGAGACGCTTCGGGTGAGGGTTTGGGGCCGCTCTTGCCGCCGAAACGCATTTTGGCGGCCTCGGCTCCAACCGGCACCAGAAAGGCAGTCGTGAGACAGGCAATCATGAGCGCGCGTGTCATGAGGGCGTCCTGGCAAAGAGCGAACGATGCTCAGCATGCCAGTGTCGGCCCAAGGCGCAACGAAAGCCTCTGCGCAGCCTCACCAGGAGGTTAAAGCCAGATATTCCGCAGGTTGGTCGCGCTAGTGGCCCGGCAGCACGATGACCGTCGGCCTGGCCGGCAGGCCGGCCTTGGTCACCGTCAGCACCGGCTGGTCGCGCCGTTCAACCGGCCAGAGATCCTGGGAGCGGCCTAGGAAGCGGCTGAGCGTGCCGCCTCCGAAGAAGTGCATCGGGATCATCACGCGCGCCTGAAGCGTCTTCAACACCTCCAGCATGCCCTCCTGATCGAGCGTGTAGCTGCCATCGACGGGAAACAGCACGACATCGACGCGGCCGAGCGCGCGCAGATGGCCGGGCTCGAGCGGGTGATGCAGATGGCCGAGATGGGCGATGCAGAGTTCGCCGATCTCGAAGATGAAGATCGAATTGCCGTCGAAATCGGTCGAGCCGGAATAGGAGCGGATGTTGGTGGGCACGTTGCGGACGCGCAGGTCGCCCATGGTGACGTCATGGCGGGCCGCCCCCGTCCCGGTCGGATCCCAGCCCGGCAGCACCCGCTTGATGGCGGGATCGGGATTGCGGGAATTGTGGGTCGAATGTGCCTTGTTCATCGTCGCGATGTCGGGCGTCACGGTGGATCGGACATAGTCGTTGTAGTCGGTTGCGACCTTCACGCCGGCGGGCGTCTCGATCAGGAAGGTGGCATGTCCGACGAAGGTCAGTCGGACCTCGTCCTTTGCGAGATTGACCCGCTGGATCGGCAGCCGCAGCGAGGCCATGTCGGGCCGGCAGCCCGGCTCGTCGGATTGAGCGTTGGCGGGCATGACGCCCAGCCAGGCGGCGAGCAGGGCGATCAGCCCGATGCGGAGGCTGTTCCAGGACGTCGTGGCGTCTTGCATCGCGCAACCCCGTTCCGTTTCGGCTCGGCCCAATCTGATGCATGGGCCGGGCCGAAGGGAAGCGGGGGCGGGCGGCGATGTCGCTTTTGTGAAAGCGTGCCCTCGCCGCCCGCGCGGGGCTATTGCTTGGCGAGGCCGAGGTCCTTCAGGACCGCGTTGCCGCGCTCGGTGAAGGCCTTGGCATAGGCGGTGAACTCGCCGGGCTTGTCCCAGACCGGGGTGATGCCGCGATCGGCCATCGCCTTGCGGACTTCGGGGCGCTGCATGGTGCGCTCGGCAGCCTCGAACAGAATCTTGCGCCGGTCATCCGGGACGCCCTTGGGCGCCGAAAGCGCAAACCAGTTCGAATAGGTCCAGTCGAGCCCGGCCTCCTTGGCGCTCGGCACGTCGGGGAAGCTCGGATGGCGCTCCTCGGTCATCAGCAGGATGGTGCGCACGCGCCCGGCATCGAGCATGCCCTTGGCCTCGATCGGCGAGCCGGTGAAGACGCTGATGCCGCCGGCGGCGAGATCCTGCAGGGCCGGCGCGCCGCCATTGCTGGGCACCCAGCGCACCGTGTCGGGCGCGAGTCCCGCCGCCTTGAGCAACCCGCCCGAAGCGATGTGCCAGGAGCCGCCAACGCCGGTGCCCGAGGCCATGAAGGTGCCCTTGGGATTGTCCTTGACCGCCTTGATGTAGTCGGCGGCCGTCTTCAGCGGGCTGTCGGCCTTGACGGTGACGCCGGCCGGGATGAGCGAGACGCGCGAAAACGTGTCGACGCTGTCGATGGTGATGTCGCCGAGCCCGAGCGTCTTGAAGAAGGAGATTTCGGGGCTGATGCCGCCGACGGTGTAGCCGTCGGCCGTGGCATTGGCGATCGCGGTATGGCCGGTCAGGCCGCCGCCGCCGGTGCGGTTGACGACATTGACCGGCTGCTTGAGTTCGGCCTCGTAGCCGGCGGCGAAAATCCGCATCACCGCATCCATGCCGCCACCGGCAGCCCAGGGCACGATCAACTGCACCGGTCGGTCGGGAAATGCGACGGACGCGCCGGTGGACACCAGCAAAGCTGCCGCGCCGAGCGCGGCCTTGACGATGAGTTTCATGGTCCCTCCCCAGGGATTGGCGCCGGGTTGTTCCGGCGTTTCCAGGCGAGAGACTAGACCGGTTTCGGGTAACCCTTCAAGATATGCTGCATACAGTGTTCAGGTGCGAGCCTTTCAGCGACGTCAGGATGCGTCGGGTGCGGCCGGCGTGATCGTGACTTTGGCCTCCGCGAGCCGCTGATAGAGCCGCTTGCGCCGCAGCAGCGGCAGCCAGTCGTAGAGGAACATCTCGGCGGGGCGCCAGATCACGACCCAGCCGATAATGACGAGGCTTTCCTGGACGACTCGCGCGAACGGCCCCTCGCTGCGCTGAGTCAGCAGGAAGCTGAGGAAGAGGCAGAAGGACAGCCCGGCAAAACCGATCAGGAAGGCGAGGCGGCCGTCGCGGAACAGGGCGCGCAGGGCCTGAGATTCTGCCCGCGCCTTGGCGGCGAACCAGCCGGTGAGGGCGGTGGCCAGATCAGGATGCGGCTTGCCGGGGGTGGCTGTGCCCTGCAGGTGGATGAGGATCGCGATGGCCGCATCCTTGGGCAGTTCCTGCGCCCATTCGACGATGTAGCGCTCGGCATCGGCCGCGATGTCGCCCTCGCTGAAAGGGAAAGGGTCAAGCGTGTTGAAGAGCTGGGCGCTGTTGGCCAGGCGCAACTCGATGGTGGCGTCGCTCTTTTCACCAGACACGTCGGTGGCCCTTCGATTCGCCGCTTCGACCCCATCATTTCCGTCGGCGAATGCCGGCGCAATCAAGCCGCCGGTTGCGGCTGGCCGCCCGCCTCGCTACATACGCGGCAGATTTCCCGACACGCCAGACCATCAGTCCGCCAGCGGAGCCCGCACGCCCCATGTCCCGTCAGTTCATCTATCATATGCGCGGCCTGTCGAAGACCTATCCGGGCGGCAAGCAGGTTCTCAAGGACATCCACCTGTCCTTCTACCCGGACGCCAAAATCGGCGTGCTCGGCGTCAACGGCGCGGGCAAGTCCACGCTGCTCAAGATCATGGCCGGTTTCGACAAGGAATGGACCGGCGAGGCCTGGGTCGCCGAGGGCGCACGCGTCGGCTACCTGCCGCAGGAGCCCAAGCTCGACGAGACGCTCAACGTCCGCGACAACGTCATGCTCGGCGTCGCGCCGCAGAAGGCCGTGCTCGACCGCTACAACGAGCTCGCGATGAACTATTCCGACGAGACCGCCGACGAGATGACCAAGCTGCAGGACGAGATCGAGGCCAAGGGCCTTTGGGATCTCGACTCCAAGGTCGATCAGGCGATGGACGCGCTGCGCTGCCCGCCCGACGACTGGGAGGTCGCCAAGCTCTCGGGCGGCGAGCGCCGCCGCGTCGCGCTCTGCAAGCTCCTGCTGGAGCAGCCCGAACTGCTGCTGCTCGACGAACCGACCAACCATCTCGACGCCGAGACGACCGCCTGGCTCGAAGGCCACCTGCGGACCTATCCGGGCGCGATCCTGATCGTGACCCATGATCGCTACTTCCTCGACAACGTCACGAGCTGGATCCTCGAGCTCGATCGTGGCCAGGGCATCCCCTATGAGGGCAACTACTCGGCCTGGTCGGTGCAGAAGCAGAAGCGTCTCGCCCAGGAAGGCCGCGAGGATGTCGCCCGGCAGAAGACGCTGGAGCGCGAGCAGGAGTGGATCTCGGCTTCGCCCAAGGCCCGCCAGGCCAAGAGCAAGGCGCGCATCCAGCGCTATGACGAGCTCGTCCAGAAAGCCAACAACAAGGGCCCCGACGGCGCGCAGATCATCATCCCGATCGCCGAGCGGCTGGGCAACAACGTCGTCGATTTCGAGGATCTGTCAAAGGGCTTCCAGGACAAGCTGCTGATCGACGGGCTGTCGTTCAAGCTGCCGCCCGGCGGCATCGTCGGCGTGATCGGCCCCAACGGCGCCGGCAAGACCACGCTGTTCCGGATGATCACGGGGCAGGACAAGCCCGATTCCGGCACCATCAAGATCGGCGAGAGCGTTACGCTCGGCTATGTCGACCAGAGCCGCGACTCGCTCGACGACAAGAAGAACGTCTGGGAGGAAATCTCCGGCGGCAACGACATCCTCTATCTCGGCAAGCGCGAGATCAATTCGCGCGCCTATTGCTCGACCTTCAACTTCAAGGGCGGCGACCAGCAGAAGAAGGTCGGCTCGCTCTCGGGCGGCGAGCGCAACCGCGTCCATCTCGCCAAGATGCTGAAGGCGGGTTCCAACGTCCTCCTGCTCGACGAGCCGACCAACGATCTCGACGTCGACACGCTGCGGGCGCTCGAAGAGGCGCTGGAGGATTACGCCGGCTGCGCCGTGATCATCAGCCACGATCGCTGGTTCCTCGACCGGATAGCGACCCATATCCTCGCCTTCGAGGGCGAGAGCCATGTCGAATGGTTCGAGGGCAACTTCGCCGAATACGAGGAAGACAAGAAGCGCCGGCTGGGTATCGACTCCACGATCCCGAAGCGGATTCAGTACAAGAAATTTTCGCGCTGAGGGCAGGGGTCGGCGCTCAGGCGAGCGGATTTGGACTGGCGCAATCGGGCACGCAGGCTCGCTCGGCCAGTCCTCCCTTGAGCCCTGGAATGACGTAGCTGTCGTCGTTGACAGCTGTGTATCCGCCATGGATCATGTCGGCTGTCGAGCATTCGTCATGCAACCGTCATGGTGCTGGGCTGGATTGGGATGCGCCTCGAGGAGCCTTTCGTCATGGGAATGCCCGCCGCCCGCGTCAGCGACCTGCACACCTGTCCGATGGTTTCGCCCGGCCCCGTGCCCCATGTCGGTGGGCCGATCATCCCGACCTGCTCGCCCAACGTCATCACCGGGGGCCTGCCGCAGGCGCGCGTCACCGACAAATGCGTCTGCGTCGGCCCGATCGACATGATCGTGAAAGGCTCGGCCAGCGTGCTGGTGAACAACCTGCCGGCGGCCCGCATCGGCGACACCACCACGCATGGCGGGGTCATCATCACGGGATTACCGACGGTGCTGATCGGCGATGCCGGCGGGGGCGGCAATATGGGCGCTGGCGGAGCCGCGCCGGAGACCAGCCAGCCTTGCATGGCGAGCGCCGCCGCCAATAACGCGCCGTTTGTCAGGCCGTGTCGCCGCCAAGCATGATTGCGCCTACCGATCCGGCTGGCCCCGCAGATGGCAGCGCAGCCCTGCAGGCGCTGCCGCCAGACTGGTACGCGGTCGTCGACGGCGCGCTCTTTGTCGACCTCGCGGCCGATCTCGCGATTCACGGGCTCGGCGGTCGCCCGCTGTTTCTCGAGGCCGGCGACGCTGCGGCCGTGTCATCTGGACCCTTCCTGATCTCGCTGTCGCGGGCTGACGATATCGATCGTCTGCGCGCGATGAATGCAGGTCGCGCCGCACCGGTGTTCTGGTCCTGGCCCAGCGGGGAGCCTGCGCTGTTCAGGCATCTGCGTACGCTGAATCTGGTCGAAATTCCCGATCGCCAACGCGAGACGCCGGACGCGCCGGCCTATGAAGCGGTCGTCTTCCGCCATTGGGACACCGTCGTCCTTGGCGCGATGATGCCGCTGCTTCGCCCTGGGCAGATGGCGCGCCTCCTCGGCGCGGCGGCGGGGGTGTGTTTCGGCGGCGGGAGTCTCGCCGCGTTCGCGGGTCCGGAAGCTGTCGCGGCCGATACGGGGATGCTGCGGTTCTCGCCCGACCAGATCGCGCGCCTCAATCTTGGCCGCGTCGCGGCCTCGCGCCAACGGATTGCGAGCTATTTGCGAGAGGCGGCGCCGGTGGAAACCGGGACGATGGACGCTGCGCAACTGCAGGCTCTCATTGTGCATGGGGAGAACACGGGCCGCGCGCTCGGACTGGGCTCGGAGCGCGCGCTGGGGAAATGGACCTACATGATCGCGGTGACCGACGGAGCCGTCGCGGAGGGACCGACGATGGGGCAGGTCTTCGCCGGTAGCGGGCTGGCTCCTGACGACACGCTCGATGCGGTCTTCGCCGAAATGGTCGCCGCCGAGGAAGCCGAATTTCCGGGACTGCGCTGATGGCGATACCGCTGATCATCGGCGGCGGACTCTGGGCCTACCGGGCTTACCGCGTCGCTCAGGCTGCGCGCGCCGCTGCCGCCGCCGCGCAGGCAGCACGGGCGGCCCAGGCGGCCAGGGCCGCAGCAGCGGCGCG
>NZ_LJHQ01000002.1 GCF_001295925.1 Allobosea sp. AAP35
AGGCCCCGCCCCTGACAGGGCGGGGCCTCGCCAATATGCGGCGACGGGCGGAGCGATGCGGCGCGCAGCTCTCGGTCGTTTCGGGCCGGGAGGGGACGCGCGTGACGCTCGACCTTCCAGACCGCTTTGCCGATATCGAGGCGTCCGGCGGTTAAGCGTCCGTCAGCGGCGCCCGACGCGGTTAACCGGGCCGCCGCGATTGGCGGGCGTTCCGGGGCGGACACCGACGCCACGGGCGCCGACGCCGACCCCGCGATACGGCGTCGCCACCGCAGCCCGGGCGGCCGGTGCCCCGACCACGGGCGCGCCGACCACGACCGGTGCCGGACGAACCACAACCGGTGCCGGGCGAACCACGCAGCCCTTCGGCACGCCGACCGTCTTGCAATAGACCACCGCCTGCGCCGGCGCGGCGGCCAGCGTCAGACTCGCCAGCGCGGAAAGCGCGGCGAGGGCGAGGCCGTTGCGCGTGAACACTGGAATGCGAACCATCGTCTGATGCTCCCTTGCAATGCGCGTCTTCGGCCCGGCCGGACGGCCACGCCTTAGCGACGTCTCCTCAATCTGAGGCTCTCCGCCCGCCGCTGGTATCCCATGAAGATGGGGTGGCGGGAGCCTGCCCCCAGTGGCGTGATAGGTCGGGCTGACGCATCGGAACCGGGACATGCGGCCGGCCAGAGGGAGGAGTCCATGCCGGGCGAATCAGCGCCGCCTGCCGTCGGCGCGGCGGCGGAGAGCGTCAACAGCGGCATCGCGCCCTTCGATGCGGTGCGACGCCTCGTCGAGACCATCGATCGCGAGCTCGTCACAGCGTTGACGATCCTCCCTGGCCTGCCGGGCGAACTGGTGGCCGTGGCCGAGCGCGGCTGGCCTGAGGCGGCGGCGACGCTGCCGCGCACGCTCGGTGTCTGCCTTGTCGTGGCGCTGGTCTTCGTCGCGGCGCGCACCGCCCTCTCGCCCGCCCGGCATCGGGTCGGGACGATGCGCAGCGCGCTCGCCGGGATGGCAGGTCTTGCCGGCCTCGAACTCCTGGCGCTGCTGGCGGGAGCGCTAGCCGGACGCGTGCTGCTCGTGCGGGGGCTCGGCATCCTGCCGGGCGCCGAGGCGCTGCCGCGCGACATGGTGATAGCGCTGGTGCGCTGGCTGATGGGGCTGACGCTGCTGTTCATCCTTTTCCAGCCCACGATGAAGCGCTTCCGACTGGCGCGGGTCGATGATGATGGCGCGCGCAAGGCAGTGCGCCGCTTCGCGATCCTGCTGGCGATTGCACATCTGCACGCGGTCCTGCTCGCCTCTGCGCAGCGGGTGGGCCTGAGCGGCGAGGCCGCCAAGCTGATCTCCAGCCTCGTTGCCGCCGCGCTGACGGCGGGCGTGGTTCAGGTATTTGTGTCGCTTGGCCGCCACGGCATTGGCGCGGGGGCGAGGTTGTTGGCGATCGGGCTCAGCCTGCTCGCCCTCATCTTCTGGCTCTGGGGCTGGGTGAGCGGCGCGTTCGCGCTCTATCGTGGCGCCGTCGGGACGATCGTGGTGATGCTGATGGCGCTCGCGCTCGACCGGGCGGTGGCCGTCAGCATCCGCGATTCGCGCCAGCCGGCCGAGATGCGGCAACTCTTCGTGCTGCGCGTGGTCATCGACAGCCTCGCGGCGGTGATGATCCTACGGATCGGCTTCGAATTCTGGCTGGTCGGGGCCTTCGGCTGGCTCCCGGCCGATGGCGGGCAGATGCTCGGCTATCGGCTGAACTTCGCCTCGCTCGTGTTCGTGATGGGGGCCGCCTGCGCTGCGCTCGTGCATGTCTGGACCGAGGCGGCGCTCACGCCGACCGAGGCCGCCGGTACGGCGCAGGAGCGGGATGCGCGCCTCGCCCGGCTCTCGACGGTGCTGCCGATCCTGCGCGCCACCACGATCACGCTGATCTGCGTGGTGTTCTCGCTGGTCGGACTCTCGGCTCTCGGCGTCGACATCACGCCGCTGATGGCCGGTGCCGGCATCGTCGGCCTGGCGATCAGCTTCGGCTCGCAGGCTCTGGTCAAGGATATTGTCTCGGGCGTATTCCACATCGTCGACGACGTCTTCCGGATCGGCGAGTCGGTCGAGGTCGGTGAACGGCGCGGCCTGGTCGAGCAGATCAACCTGCGCAGCATCCGTCTGCGCGAGGACGATGGCCGGCTTCACACCATTCCGCTCGGCGAGCTCGGGGCGGTCACCAATCACAGCCGCAAGCTGGTGCGCCTGAGCGTCACAGTCGCGCTCGACCGCGCGCCGGACCGCGACGACATCATATTGTTCACGCGCCAGGCGGCCGACGCCTTGCGCAGCGAGCCACCGATACGACAGGCGATCGTCGGCGACATCGCGGCCAAGCTCAACGAGCCCACCGAGGGGGAGAGCGCCTCGCTGGTGTTGTCCTTCAGCATCGGTGCCGCGAGCGCCGAGCGCGGCCGGGCGCTGATCCAGCGGCTGGTCGAGGAGGCGATCGACGAACTCGCCATTCCCGGCATCTGCCGCAGCGTGGCCGTCACCACGGACACCCTGTCCAGTGCCGTGCCCGTGGTGGACGCCCTGCCCCGGGCCGCCGCGTGAGCGCTCCCCATGAACATGGCATGGGCGGGAGACGCGCATCGCGCCATGGTCCGCGGACTCGCCGGTCACCCGACCGCGGGGCAATTTCCATTCGAAAAGGATCGACCCATGAAGACAACGCTGCTGCTCGCCTGCGCGCTCCTGCTCGCGGGCGCCTCCCTCGCCTCAGCACAGTCGGGACCGACGCGCGCCGAACAGATGGCCTGCCGCTCGGACGCGCAGAAGCACTGCGCTTCCTTCATCGGCCAGCCGCAGCCGATGAATGGCTGCCTCCGCACGAACAAGGCCAAGCTCTCGGCAGAATGCCGCAAGGTGGTCGAGGCGCGCGGCGGCTGAGCGGCCGCAAGCCTCGCCGCCGCTGAACAATCCGGGAGAGGTCGTCTGATGCGTTGTCCAATCGGCTGCAGGGCGCTGCTGGCAGCGGGGCTCGTCGCCCCGACGGCGGGAGGCTGTGCGGGCCCCAGTCGCGGGCTGCTGGTGCCCGTGGCGGAGCCGGTGGTCGGCACGCAGAGCCGTACGCTCCTGGCGGTGACAACCCGTGGGCCGACTGCCGAGCCGCCTGGATATCTCTTCTCCGGCGAGCGCGGCGACGCAACCCGCTACGCCAGCCTGACGCTGTCGCTGCCGCCGGGCCGTCAGCCCGGCTCGGTGCCGACCGACGCCGAGAGGCCCGATCCCACCAAGCACATCGCGCTGGTCTCGGCGCGCGAACTCGACGCCGCGGGGTTCTCGGCCGCCACCCGGGCGGCCAGCCAGGCCAAGCGCCGGGCGCTCGGCCGCTCCGTGACGCTGCTGGGCGACGCCCTCATCCCCGGTCCACCCCTGTGAGGATTCCGGTGACCAACCTCTCCATCTCCTCCCGACCGACGGCCTGGCTTTTGCTGCTCGGCCTCGCCGTCATGCTGGCCGGCTGCAACGAGAAGCCAGCCTCATCCACCCCGCCTACAGCCGAGGTCCGCGTGGCGCCGCCGGTATCTCGGCCGGTGACGCGCTATCTCGAGCTGACCGGCCAGACCGCTGCGGCGAAGCGGGTCGATCTCGTGGCGCGGGTCTCGGGCACGCTGACCGAGATCCGCTACAGCGAAGGCAAGGCCGCCAAGCAGGGCGACGTGCTCTTCGTGATCGAGCCCGACAATTACCGGCTGAACCTTCAGCTCGCCGAGGCCGCCGAAGCGCAGCAGAAGGCCCTGCTGGTCCAGGCCGAGGCCGATCTCGCCCGCCAGAAGCAGCTCGCCCAGCGACAGGCCGCCTCGGAGGCTGCGCTCGACAGCGCCCAGAGCCGGCGCGATTCGACAGCCGCCGCCCGCGAGCAGGCCGCCGCTCAGGTGGCGCAGGCAAAACTCAACCTGGCCTATACCGAGGTGAAGGCGCCGTTCGACGGCATCGTTTCCGCCCATCTTGTCGATCAGGGGGCGCTGGTCGGCGTTGGTGGGCCGACGCTGCTGGCCTCGATCGTCCAGAGCGATCCGATCAAGGTGCGTTTTTCGGTCGATGAGCAGACCGTGCTGCGGATCCGCGAGGCGATGCGCCAGCGCGGGTTGACTCTGGCCGGGCTCGGAGCATTTCCCGTCGAAATCGGCCTCGATACAGACGAAGGCTACCCGCATGTCGGTCAACTCGACTATGTCGCCCCCGAGCTCGACATGGCCAGCGGTACGCTTTCAGTGCGGGCGGCCGTGCCCAATCCGCAAGGCGTCTTGCTGCCGGGGCTATTCGTGCGGGTCAGGCTGCCGCTGCAACGCGATGTGCCTTCGCTGCTGGTGCCGGAGGCGGCGCTCGGCGCCGGCCAGACCGGGCGCTATGTGCTCGTCGTCGACGCGCAGGACCGCGTCGAGCAGCGTGCGGTCGAGATCGGCGAGGCGAGCGAGGGCGGGCTGCGGGTCATCCGCGCTGGCCTCGCCGCCGGCGACCGCGTCGTCGTCGGCATGATGCAGAACGCGATTCCCGGCAGCCGGGTGCAACCGGTCGCTGACGTCGGAAAGGCCGCCCGCTGATGGCCAAGTTCTTCATCGAGCGGCCGATTCTGGCCAATGTCATTGCGGTCTTGACCGTCATCCTCGGGCTGGTGGCGCTGCTGCGTCTGCCGGTCGCGCAATACCCCAATGTCGTGCCGTCGACGGTGCAGGTCACGGCGCGCTATCCCGGCGCAAGCGCGGCGGCGATCGCGCGCGAGGTCGCGCTGCCGATCGAGCAGAAGGTCAACGGCGTCGAGAACATGATCTACATGTCCTCGAACAGCACCAGCGACGGCCTCTACACGCTGACTGTGACCTTCCGGATCGGCACTGACGCGGACAAGGCGCAGATCCTCGTGCAGAACCGCGTCGGAACGGCGCTGCCGCAGCTTCCCTCCGTGGTCCAGACACAAGGGGTTCAGACCAACAAGCGCTCGACCGCGATCCTCCAGATCGTCGCGCTGACCTCGGACCGGGCGGGGCATGACAGCCTGTTCCTGTCGAATTTCGCGACGCTGAACCTGCTCGACGAGATCGCGCGGCTGCCGGGCGTCGGCGCCGTCAACGTCTTCGGAGCGGGACAATACGCGATGCGGATCTGGCTCGATCCGCAGAAGATGCAGCTGCGCGGGCTGTTGCCGGCCGACGTCGTCAACGCGGTCAACCAGCAGAACCGCGCCGTCGCCTCCGGCCAACTCGGCATGGCGCCCACCGCCGGCGACCAGGCGTTCCAGACGACCCTGCTGACACTCGGCCGGCTCGACGAGGTCGAGGCCTTCGAGGCGATCATCGTGCGGGCCGACGGCAACCGCATCACCCGCCTGCGCGACGTCGCCCGCGTCGAACTCGGCGCCCAGGCCTATGGCCAGGATTTCCGGCTGAACGGCCAGCCCTCGGCCGGGCTCGCCATCTTCCAGCTGCCGGAGGCGAATGCGCTCGAGGTGGCGAAGCTCGTGCAGGCGCGAATGACAGCCCTGTCGGCGCGTTTTCCCGAGGGCATGGGCTGGAGCGTGCCCTTCGACACGACACGCTTCGTCGAGGCCTCGCTGAGCGCGGTCTACAAGACGCTTGTCGAGGCTACCGTGCTTGTGCTGCTGGTGATCCTGATCTTCCTGCAGGACTGGCGCGCGACGCTGGTGCCGGCCACCACCGTGCCCGTGACGATCATCGGCACCTTCGCAGCTATGGCGGCGCTCGGTTTCACCGTCAACATCTCGACGCTGCTGGCCGTGGTCCTCGCCATCGGCATCGTCGTCGACGATGCCATCGTCGTGGTCGAGGGCGCGGCCCATCACATGGAGCGCGGCCTGAGCCCGCACGACGCGACCGTGCGGGCGATGGAGGAGCTGATCGGCCCGATCATGGGCATCACGCTGGTGCTGATGGCGGTGTTCCTGCCGGCTGCCTTCTTGCCAGGGCTGAGCGGCGAGATCTACCAGCAATTCGCGCTGGTGATCGCCGCCACCGCACTGATCAGCGCCGTCAACGCGGTGACGCTGAAGCCGGCTCAATGCGCGCTCTGGCTGCGGGCGCCGAAACCGGTCGCGCAGCGCGCCTGGATCTACCGGATGTTCGAGCGCGGCTACGGCGCCTGCGAGCGGGCCTATGTCGGGCTGGTGCGGCGGCTGGTGGCGCGCAGCGCGGCGGTCTTCACGGTGACGCTGCTGCTCGTGGGGGCGTCGGTCTATGCGCTCAGCCGCATCCCGACCTCCTTCCTGCCGGTCGAGGACCAGGGCTACATGCTGGTCTCGGTGCAGTTGCCGGACGGGGCCTCGCTGGCGCGCACGACGGCCGCGCTCGACGAGGTCACGAAACGTGCGCGCGCCGTGCCTGGCGTGGACAAGGTCATCACCATCGCCGGCCTCTCGGCGCTCAACGACAATGCCAGCCTCGCCAATGCCGGCGTTGCCTATGTGATGCTGACCGACTGGAAGCTGCGCAAGAAGGGCGAGGACCTGCTCGGACTCTATGGTGCGCTCAACCGGGCGATGGCCGATCTCGACGACGGCGCGGCGCTGGTGCTGCCTCCGCCGCCGATCCAGGGCATCGGCAACGCCTCGGGCTTCACCATGAAGGTCGAGCTGCGTGACGGCAGCTTCGATTACGCCAAGCTCCAGCGCCTTGCCGACGCCATCGCCGAGCGGGCCCGGGCACAGAACAGCTTCCAGGCGGCGCGCAACACCTTCAGCGCCCAGGCGCCGCAGGTCGAACTCGCGATCGACCGCACCAAAGCCGAGGCGTTGGGAATCTCCTTCGGCGCCGCCACCGACGCGCTTGGTGCTTATATCGGCTCGGCCTATGTCGGCCAGTTCAGCAAGGGAGGCCGTGTCTTCCAGGTCTTCGTCCAGGCCCAAGCCGAGGCGCGGATGGAAGCGGAGGGATTGCGGACGCTGAACCTGCGGGCCAAGAACGGCGAAATGGTGCCGCTCGGCGCCATCGCCGACATCCGCCCCAGCATCGGTCCGTCGCTCATCAGCTTCCACAACCTCTATCCGGCAGCGGCTCTGATCGGCGCGCCCAATCGCGACGTCAGTTCGGGGGAGGGCCTCGACATCCTCGCCGAGATCGCCCGCCAGACGCTGCCGCCCGGCACGGGCTATGAATGGGCGGCGCTGTCCTATCAGGAGAAGGAACTGGCCGGGCAGGTCTTCCTCGTCTACGGCTTGAGCCTTCTGCTGGTGTACCTGGTGCTGGCCGGACAATACGAGAGCTGGATCGCGCCGCTCGGCATCATCCTTTCCGTGCCGCTGGCGCTGCTCGGTACGGCGGGCGCGATGCTGGCGCTCGGGCTCTCCAGCAATCTCTACACGCAGATCGGGCTCGTGCTGCTGATCGCGCTTTCGGCCAAGAACGCGATCCTGATCGTGGGCTTCGCCCGCGACCTCCACCTCAAGCAGAGGCTGCCGCTGGCGGAGGCGGCGGTCGAGGCGGCCCGGCTGCGGCTGCGGCCGATCTTGATGACCTCGCTCACCTTCATCCTCGGGCTGGTGCCGCTCGTGCTGGCGAGCGGCGCCGGCGCCAACGCCCAGAAATCGATTGGCTTCGCCACGCTGACCGGCATGATCGGCTCGACCCTGCTGACCGTCGCGGTGGTGCCTTCGGTCTTCATCGTGCTGCAGCGTCTGGAGAGCCGGTGGCGAAGCGGCGAGGTTGCGCCTGTCTCGCGGGAATCCGCGTAATTGGTTAGAGAGACGTCAGGGCGCGTGGTTTGAGGGGGATTCATGCCAAACGGACCGGGCCTTATTGGAGCGACGCTATTGCGTCTCGTACATCACTACGGCGACGCCGAGGAGCTGTTCGCGGCCGTCCGCAAAGAGCATCCCGGTGCCGGCAAAAAAGACATCGTACTTGCCGCACTATCGGTGATGATCGATCAATCTCAGACCGACGAGGTCGCGTCGAAGCGGCTTCACAAGATGGCCATGGAGCGGCGCGGTCACAGCTGACGTGCAGCGGTTGCCACCCGACCCAGCGCAACTTTCGTCCATCGCGTGCTGGCCTCCGCGCTCGCCCACCCTGAATCGCTCGGAAGAGATCCGACAAGTGGCCGATACCTTCCTCGCGGCGCATCCCGGCATGGCGGTCTCCGGGATCCTCGAGACGCTGCCCATGAATGCTCGGAGCTACATCGACCGCTTCGCTGAGGGTATGCGCAGGGCTGGAATTCCCGAATAGCTATGGGGCCGAACCGGATAACCCTCAGCCAACCAGGCGAGACTTACCTGGAAGCGCTGGCCAGCCTTGTGATGGCAATTCTCCAAGGCCTATCGGCCCTGGCAAGAGACGTGTTTCGACGAGACAAATTTGAGGCGCGGCACATGTGCCATGTCTGCGTGGCCACAAGACCATGATTCCAGACATCCGGTTGATCGATGACGAATGTCAGGTTTCGGCTATCTCCCAAATGTCAGGAAGTGGCGCGCAGCCGGATCCAGAAAGCCGCCTCGTGGCGACCTTCTGAATGACCGCACACGAGCAGGGACGTGCCGCTCGTCACTTATGGGTCGACGGCCTCGGGTGGTCCGATCGGTTTGTTCCGTGGCACGTCGTGACATGGCGCAGGATGATTGTCTCGATGATCCTGACGAGGCGCTGGGACTGCTTGGCCGGCTTGAACAGGAAGATCTCCTGAGCTCGCGACATGCGGTTTCCGCCGTCCATGTCATAAGCACTGAAGCGTTCGAAGCGCGAGGGCGAGAGCCCGAACCCGGCGCAGCGCAGCGTTAACCTTACCAAAGGATTACGATTGAGCGCGGGCCCGCAGGCGGGCACGACCCTACGGCAGGGCGATCCACCGTCCAGCCGTAAGGAGCAGCCGATCGTCATGCCCGGCTTCGATCGTGCCATGCCCAGTGCCGGCGATATCCTGCGCGCCCATCGCGGCGAGGGGCCAGGGTTCAACGCCATGCGATTGGGTCTCTCGATCCTCATCCTGGCCGCGCATTCCGGCTGGGTCGCGGGTGCCGACCTCAGCCAGGACTGGTCGGGCCTCAACGGCCTGCTCCTGCTCAGCTTGGTCCCCGCCTTCTTCGCGCTGAGCGGTTTCCTGGTAACCGGCAGCGCCATCCGTAGCGCCGCCGTCACGCCCTTCCTGGCGCTCCGAGTCATCCGCATCGCGCCCGCGCTCCTGGTCGAGGTGACGCTGTCGGCGATCGTGCTGGGCCCGCTCTTCACCACCTATCCGTTTGTCGACTATGTCCGCGACATCCGCTTCATCGAATATTTCGGCAACATCGTCGGTCGCATCCGCTTCGAACTGCCGGGCGTTTTCGAGACCAACCCGCTGCCCAACACGGTCAACCAGAACCTCTGGACGCTGAAGCCTGAGTTTTACTGCTACGCCCTGATGGCCTTCATGATCGGCCTGGGATTGCTGCGGCGGCGCCTCTTGCTGGCGGCGCTGGTCGCCGCGCTCGGCTGCCTCCTGACGGCGGCAGCCTTCCAGGCGGATTTCGGCAGCCAGCCCGGCAATTACCACTGGGCGGTCGCTGCCTTCCACTTCCTCATCGGCTGCCTCTGCTACCAGTGGCGCGACCAGCTCAAAGTCCATTGGCTGCTCTTCCTCGGCGCCCTGACCATCGCGCTGCTGCTGATGGCGGGCGAGCGCGCTTTAGGCTTCCTGGTGGCGCCGTTCCTGACTTATTGCGTGGTCTATATCGGACTTTTGCCGCTGCATCTGCCCGAGGCGATCCGCAAGCTCGACGTGTCCTACGGCATCTATCTCTACGGCTTCCCGATCCAGCAGGCGCTGGTGGCCAAACTCGCCTTCGTCCACGGCAACGGCCCGCTGCTGTTTGCGCTGTCGCTGCCGCTGGTCCTCGGCTTCGCCCTGCTGTCCTGGCTTTACGTCGAGAAGCCCGTGCTGAGGCTGAAACGCCATATCCCGATGCCGCCGCGCCCCGCCGAAACGCAGGCCCTGCCGGAGGGCGCACCGCAGCCGGCGCTGCGCTGAGCGAATGCCGTCTTGGCCCCGGCTTCAGGCGCGTCGGATCGCCATGCGGCTGGCGAGTTCGAGGGCGAGAACCGCGAAGGCCAGGAGCAGCCAGACCGGCTCGGCCCGGTTGAGGATGAACGATTCCAGCATGCCGATATAGGTCATGAACATCACCATCATCGCGGCGAGATCGGCGAGCCGGCGGCGCTGCGGATCGGCGTGGGCGGTGAGATAATTCGCCAGTGGCTTGATCATCAGACAGTAGATCATCGCCAACCCGCCAGGGACGCCGAACATCAGCATCGCGTCGAGATAGCTGTTATGGCCTGAGCCGATGCCGCGAATATCCCAGCTCGCCTCGAAATTCTCCTCCAGCCGCGTCACCGCCGGCGTCTGCCAGAAGCTGAGATAGCCATGGCCCAGCCAGGGTTTCTCAGCGATCTTGGCGGATGCGAACTTCCAGATCTCGTCGCGCCCGGTGAAGGTCGGGTCGGCATTGATCGCGGCCGAGAGCTTGAGCAGAGCCGGCGAGAACACGGTGCCAACCGTCAGCGCACCGATCAGCACCACCATGCAAAGATGCAGCGCCAGCATCAGGCGCGGGCGGCCGGCGAGGCGCGCCGTCATCACCAGCCCGATGGCGATGGGCAGGAAGCCCATGGTGGTCTTCGAGCCGCTGTTGAGCACGAAGACGACGCTGAGCAACACGATCGCCGCGCCACGCCAGCGCAAACCGATGCGCCAGACATAGATGCCAATCATGGCGACCATCGAGAACACCGGTGCGGCATAGTTCTTGTGCGTGAGATGGCCGCGCCAGTGCCCCGCATGGACGCCCTCGACGCCCTCCGAGCCATGGATCGCCAGCGTCGGGGCAAACATCAGCGCGGCATAGACCAGGAGCAGCAGGCAAAGCGCTGCATTGGCGGCGGCATTGGCGAAGCTCTCCTCCGTCCAGGGCAGGGCGAGGGTGCCGACGACCAGAACCATGGCGAAGCTCGCCAGCAGCAGCGCCCGGAACGCAGCTTCCGGATCCAGCGCCTGCGGCAGCGAGATCGCCGCGACGAGCAGCACGACGATCAGGCTGCTCGAACGCAGCCGCGCCAGGGCCGCGCGTTCGCAGAAGGCCAGCATCGCCGCGCCATAGATCAGGGCGAGCGTGACATAGCCGATCTGGTTGACGACATTGCCGCTGGACTCGCCCTCGGCGGTCTGCGGCGGGCCGGCGAAGGGCTGCAGTGTCGCCAGCAGCAGGAACAGCCCCAGCCCCGACAGGAAGGCCGCGATCGTCCGTCCGCGATCGATCGCGGCGCGCGCGGCGTGCACGGCATCCATCTCCGCCGTCTCACCTGACCCGACCGACATCGCGCTCCGCTGACCTCGCCTCGCGCCGCATCGCGCGGCGCCGGGCCAGACTATGGCTACGGAAGCTTAAAGCCCTGTAGCCGCGAACCGCCAATCCGCGCGCTTGTTCGGGGCGGGCAGCTTAAGCCCCCACCTTCGCCAGCACGTCGGCGCGCAGGAAACGCTCGATGAACAGCATGAACAGCACCGAGGGCACGAGCAGGATCAGCGCCGTAATCGAGGCGACCTGGTAGTTGCCGCCCATCGCGGCATTGTAGAGCAGCAGCGGCAACGTTGTGACCTGCGGCACGCCGACGAAGAAGGTGCCGGTGAACTCGTCGAGCGATTCCAGGAACACGAAGATCCCGCTGGCGAGGATGCCCGGCGCAGCCAGCGGCAGCGTCACGGTGAGGAAGGCCCGCATGGGAGAGGCACCCATGTTGCGGGCGGCGAGTTCGAGATCCTTGTCGACCGCCGCGAAGGCCGCCGCCGCGATCCAGACCGAGAAGACCAGCCCATGCGTCGTGTGGACCAGCACCACGGCGAAGACCGTACCGTTGATGCCGAGCTGGTAGAAGATCCGCGCCACATTGATGTAGATCGCCACCGACGGAAACGCCTGCGGCAGCAGGAACATCAGCATGAACAAGGCCCGCATCGGCAGCTTCAAACGCGCCAGCGCGTAGCCGGCCGGGATCGAGAGCGCGAGCGCGAAGACGACCGTCAGCACCGCGATCCAGACGCTGGTGCCAAGCGAGGCCATCGCGTCGCCGGTCGGCCGGAAGACCTGCTCCCAATAGCGCGTGCCATAGGTCACGGGCAGCTTATGGGGCGTGTACCAGCGTTCGGCGACCGACCAGAGCGCCAGGTTCAGGATCGGGCCGAGCAGGACGAAGGCGAAGGCTGCCAGCAGCGAGACCGCCAGCACCAGACGCGCGGAAGAGGCGATCCTCGTCATCGCGCTGCCCCCTCGGACAGGCCGCGCTTGAGGTAGAGGATCGCGGCTCCCGCGCTGATCAGATAGGTGATGACGCCCAGTGCGTTGGCGGTGGCGTAATCGCCATAGGCGTTGATGCGGAAGGCCATGTCGACGGTCAGCATCGTCGGCTGCGAGCCCGACACCATCATCGGCACCGACAGCACCGAGAGCATCGTCACGAAGGAGAGCACCAGCGCAACCATGAGCGTCGGCATCACCTGCGGCAGCGCCAATTCGAACAGCACCCGCACCCGCGAGGCGCCGAGATTGCGGCCGGCCTCCAGCGTCGCCCGGTCGATCGAGGCGAGTGCGCCCGCCAGCAGCAGGGCGACGAAGGGCGTTTGCTTCCAGACGAAGGTCGCGATGATGCCGCGCCAGTCGAGGAAGCTCACCGCCTGCAGCGGCTCGATCAGCCCCATCGAGACGAAGGTGTTGTTCATCAGCCCGTTCTTGGCGAGGAAGGTGCGCATGCACTGCGCCGCAACGATGAAGGGGATGAAGAGCGGCCAGCGATAGAGCGCCCTGAGCGTGCCGACGATGTAGCGGTTCTCGCCGAGCGTCAGCGTGCCGGCGATGATGATGGCGGCGAGTGCCGTCAGCGCGCAGGACGCGACCACGATCACCACCGTGAAGACAATGTCGGTTGAGTAGAGTTCGAACGCCTTGGAAAACCACTCCAGCGTGAACGAGCCGTCCTTGCTGAAGGCGGAGACCAGCGAGAACCCCAGCGGATACAAAAACAGCGCCGCGACCAGCATCAGGCCGGGCGCGATCAGGATCAGTCCCAGATGGCGTTGGGAGAGGTTCATTCCACTCGCATTTTGTCAGAACTTACGGGTGTCATCCCGGACAAGCGGCGTCAGCCGCGCTGATCCGGGATCCATTCCTGAACGGTTCAGGAATGGATCCCGGGTCTCCGCTTCGCTACGCCCGGGATGACACGGACGTGTCCCGCATCACCCCGAGTAAGCGCGATCTCAGTTCGAGACCTTCTTCTCGTAGCCCTCGAGGATGTCGTTGAAATAGGGCGCGATCGGGAAGGCCTTGCCGTTCTTGGCGAGGTCGGCGGGGGTGACGTCGACGAAGAGCTTGTCCCAGGCGGCCTTGTCGAGCTTGCCTTCCAGGTTGGCGGCGTCGATGCCCGGATACCAGTTGAACTTCTTGACGATGCCGTCGGCCTGCACCTGCGGCGAGGTGGCGAGCGCGATGAAGGCTTCCGCCAGCTTCTTCTGGCCGGCCTTGGCGGGCACGGCGTAGTACATCGGCTGGCCGGGCATGCCGGGCGAGATCAGCTTCAGCTTCATGTTCGGCGGCAGCTTGCCGTCCGCCTGCCAGGAATAGAACATGTCGACCCAGACCGGCCCCATCGCGATCTCGCCGCGGTTGAGCATGTCGAGCGTGCCGGCATTGCCGGGCGTGATCGTGGCGACCTTGTTGAACTCCTTCAGATCGGCGAAGGCCTTGTCCCAGGTCGTCTTGGTGGCCGCGTCATAGGGGCCCTTCATCAGCTTCTCGGCGTCGCCGCCGAAGGCATAGACCCAGCCGGCGACGAAGGAGACGCCCGACATGCCGCCCTTGATGCCGTTATAGCCGAACTGCTTGGGGTTCTTCTTGGCCCAGTCGGCGAGCTCGGCGAAGGTCGAAGGCGGCGCCTTGACCATGTCGGCATTGTAGGCCAGCGCGGTCTGCGACTGGAACATCGGGATCACGAAGCCCGACACGTCGGTGCCGAGCGCGTTCCTGGCCGCCTCGCCGGTGGCGAGCTTGGCGGTGGCGACATTGGCCGTGTACTTGTCGAGCAGCCCTTCCTTGACCATCTGGCCGGTGGCCTTCTGGTGGATCACGACGACGTCGAAATCGGTCGTCGCCGAGCCCTTCTGGGCGTCGAGCTTCTCGTAGATCTTCTGCGAGCCGGAATCGCCCGCACCCGTGCCGACCGAGACGACCTTCACGCCGGGGTTGGCCTTCTCGAACATCGGCCCGAGATAGTCCTTGACGTAATCGACCATGTTCTGGTCGCCGGCCGAGGCGACGTTGAGGGTCTGCGCGGCGAGCGGCGAGGCCGCCATCAGCGCTGCGAGCGAGCAGGCAATCGTGAGGATGCGCATGGATGAACTCCGGGTTGGGACGTCAGGCGGCGATCCCGGCCTCGGATGCCGGGAAGATGTGGAGGCGCTGCAGCGGGATGCGCAGGCCGATCGTGGTTCCGAGTTCGTGGCGGTCGGCATCGTCGACCGTGATCTGGCAGCCGGCCGCCTCGACGCGGTAGCGATAGACGCCGCCGGGATAGGCGCGCGCGGCGATCCGGGCCGGCACCAGCAGATCCGCGCCGGCGGCCGCATCGCTGGCATCGAGCCTTGCAACGTCGTCGCGGAAATAGGCGACCGCCTCGCCGGCCGGCAGCGCCTGCCCGGAACCGGGCGCCAAATGCGCGGTCGCATCGCCGGTCGTGAGCGAGGCGCCAGCCTCCGAGCGCGCGACGCGCAGCGGCAGGATGTTCTCCGCGCCCATGAAATTTGCCACGAAGGCGCTCGCCGGGCGGTCATAAACCTCCTCGGGCGTGCCGACCTGCGCGATCGTGCCGGCCTGCATGATGACGAGCCGGTCGGCCATGGTCATGGCCTCCTCGCGGTCATGGGTGACATGGATGGCGGTGAGGCCGAGCCGCTGCTGGATGGCGCGGATCTCGTGGCGCATCACCATGCGGATCTTGGCGTCGAGATTGGAGAGCGGCTCGTCGAGCAAAAGAATGCCGGGGTCGATGGCGAGCGCCCGACCAAGCGCGACGCGCTGGCGCTGCCCGCCCGAAAGCGCCGTGACCTTGCGGTCCTCATAACCTGCAAGCCCAAGCATGGAGAGCATCGCGGCGACCTTGGCGGCGATCTGCGCCTTGGGTACGCCGCGCAGCTTCAGCCCGTAGCCGATGTTCTGCAGCACGCTCATATGCGGCCACAGCGCATAGGACTGGAACACCATCGCCATGCCGCGCTTCTCGGGCGGCAGCGCCGCGACATCCTGCCCCCCGACAATGATGGAGCCGGATTCGACGGGAACGAAGCCACTCAGCGAGCGCAGAAGCGTGGTCTTGCCGCAGCCCGAAGAGCCCAGCAGCGCGGTGAAGCTGCCTGGCGTAAAGTCGATGCTGACGCCGTGCAGGACGCGCGTGCCGCCATAGGCGACATGCAGGTCGCGCACCGCAATGGACGCACCGCTATGCGCTTCATTTCGCAATATGCCGTTCTCCTGGCCGCAATCCGCGTCGAATGACAGAACGCTTATTCCATTTTCGATACAATCGGATCAAATATAACGTCAGCGATCGACCCATTGCAGCAAGGATGTGAACCTCTGATGACAATGCGAATCCGGCCTATCTGGCTCATACCGTGGTGGCGCACGCCATGATGTGGCGTGCATCGTTTCGAGGGCATCGCAACACCGTGGCGTGCCCGCTCTCCACGCCTCGCCTGACGGTAGCGGGCAACACCGACAGGCCCATGACGGTGCTGGACGCGAGCATAGCAGCCGCAGTCGGATCGTGGCCGGGATCGCGGAGCCCGTTGAGCGACGAAAAAAGCGTTGACGGCATCACGACGATGTCATTGCGGCTTGCATCCAAGGCATGCGATGCATTGTAAGCAAAAAATAAGCACCGGTCGCGATTTCGGCACGGTGCAACACAATGGGGCAGGACATGGTGAGAGCGGTAGCGGCTGCGATTGCGGCGCTGACCCTCGTTCTGGTGGTGCTGAAACTCGACAGTATCATCGATTGGAGCTGGCTATGGATCATGGCTCCGCTTTGGGCGGCTGGGCTCGCACTCATCGTCGGCTGGCTCGCCTTCGTGATCACGTTCGCTGCGGCGATTCACCAGCGGACGTCCACTGACGAAGCAGCCTCAAAGGTCGCCCTCGAACAGGACGATCAGCGTCAGCCCTGAGCGTCGGGACTCGTGACGGCGGCGCGTCCGTTCAGAGGCGCGGCAGCGCCTCGAGGAAGCGGGCCGGCTCGCCCTGCGCCGGCGTCACGATCTGCGCCTCCCACATCACCTTCCGGCCACGCACGAAGGTGCCCACCGGCCAGCCCGTGACGGTGACGCCATCATAGGGCGTCCAGCCGCATTTCGAGGCCCCCCAGGCATTCGTGATCGTCTCGCGCCGCTTCAGGTCGACAATAGTCAGGTCGGCATCGTAGCCGGCCGCGATCCGGCCCTTGCCCTCCATCCCGAAGATGCGCTGCGGACCGTGGCTCGACAGATCGACGAAACGCTCGAGCGTCAGCCTGCCGGCATTCACATGGTCGAGCATGATCGGCACAAGCGTCTGCACGCCCGGCATGCCGGAATGGCTTGCCGGATAGGCATGGTGCTTCTCCTCATGGGTGTGGGGCGCATGGTCGGAGCCGAGCACGTCGACGATGCCCTGTGTGAGCCCCCACCAGATCTTCTGCCGGTGCCCGTCGTCGCGGATTGGCGGGTTCATTTGGGCATAGGTGCCCAGTCGCTCGTAACAATCGGGCGCGACCAGCGTCAGATGGTTGGGCAGCACCTCGACGGTGGCGACATCCTTGTGATCCCTCAGGAACTCCATCTCCTCCCCGGTCGAAATGTGCAGGATATGCACCCGGGCACCGGTCTCGCGCGCGATCCGCACCAGCCGCTTCGTGCAGGTCAGCGCCACCTCGGGCGAGCGCCAGACCGGATGGCTCGACGGGTCGCCGGTGACGCGCAGCGGCATCCGCTCGCGCAGCATGCCCTCATCCTCGGAATGGAAGGCGGCGCGGCGGCGCGTGCGCTTCAGGATCTCGGCGACGCCTTCATCGTCCTCGACCAGCAGGTCGCCGGTGGACGAGCCCATGAACACCTTGATGCCGGCCGCGCCGGGCAGGCGCTCCAGTTCCGGCACGTCCTTGACGTTCTCATGCGTGCCGCCGACCCAGAAGGCGAAGTCGCAATGCATGCGGTGCCGTCCGCGCGCGATCTTGTCGGCGAGCGCCTCAGGGCTGGTGGTCTGGGGGATCGTGTTGGGCATCTCGAAGACGCAGGTCACGCCGCCGAGCACCGCCGCGCGCGAACCCGTTTCCAGATCCTCCTTGTGGTCGAGCCCCGGCTCGCGGAAATGCACCTGGCTGTCGATCACGCCGGGCAGGATGTGCAGCCCCGTGCAGTCGATCACCTCGCCCGCCGACGCCTGCGACAGGTCGCCCAGCGCCATGATCTTGCCGCCGGTGATGCCGAGATCGCGCTGCACGCGCCCGTCATGGTTCACCACCGTGCCGCCCTTGAGGATGACGTCAAAGGTTTGCGGCATGGCGGGGGTCCTCGGTGGTTGAGCAAGCAGTTGAAGCAGCCTACCTATCGGGTCCAGGGCCGCTTGAAAACCGCAGCCCTCGTCGCGAGGACCCGCCCCATGCCCGCCACCCACCTCATCGATCGCGGCGTCATCCGCGTCAGCGGCGAGGATGCGCGCGACTTCCTGCAGAACCTCGTCACAAACGACATGGACGCGGTGACGCCGGACCAGGCCGGCTACGGCGCGCTGCTGACACCGCAAGGCAAGATCATCAGCGATGCCCTGATCGTCGCTGTCCCGGACCATGAGGGCGGCGGCTTCCTGCTCGACACGCCCCTGCTCCAGACCACCGATCTGATGAAACGCCTCAAGCTGTACAAACTGCGCGCCAAGGTGACCCTCGACGATCTCACCGAGGCGACCGCCGTCATCGCCTCGACCGACGGCTCGGCCCTGCCCGGCGATGCCGGCCTCGTCTACACCGATCCACGTCTGCCGGCGCTGGGCCAAAGGGCCATGACCGACCGCGCCGGGGCAGCCGAGATAGCGCCAGCACCGATGGAGGATTATCACGCCCGCCGCATCGCGCTCGGCATCCCCGATGGCGGGCGCGACTTCGCCTATGGCGACGCCTTTCCGCATGAGGCACTGCTCGACCAGATCGGCGGCGTCTCCTTCAAGAAGGGCTGCTATATCGGCCAGGAGGTCGTCTCGCGCATGCAGCATCGCGGCACGGCCCGCACCCGTGTCGTGCCCATCATCTTCGAAGGCGGCATCGCGGCGGAAACGGGCGCGGAAGCGATGGCGGGCGGCAAGGCCCTGGGCAGGATCGGCTCGGCCGCGAATGGCCGCGCGCTCGCCATGCTCCGGCTCGATCGCGTCGCCGATGCGCTGGCCGCGGGCGAGCCGTTGCTCGGCGGCGGGCTGCCCTTCACGCTGGCCAAGCCCGACTTCATCCGCTTCCCCTTCCCCGGCGAGGCCGGATTCGGAGCCGCCGCGTGAGCGAGCTTGCCGCCATCAGCGAGGAGCGCATCGCGGTCAAAGGACCCGACGGCAAGTTCCGCTGTCGCTGGCCGGGCACCGACCCGCTCTATCTCGCCTATCACGACACCGAATGGGGCGTGCCGGAATACGATTCCCGCGCGCTCTGGGAGAAGCTGATCCTCGACGGGTTCCAGGCCGGCCTGTCCTGGATCACCATCCTGAGGAAGCGCGACGCCTTCCGCGCGGGCTTCGCCAATTTCGATCCGGAAGCGGTCGCACGCTTCACCGAGGCGGATGTCGCCCAACTGCTCGCCGACCCCGGCATCATCCGCCATCGCGGCAAGATCGAGGGCGCGATCAAGAGCGCACGCGCCTATCTCGCCATCAGCGAGCGCGAGCCTTTCGCCGATTTCCTCTGGAAGCGTCTCGACGGACGCGTGCTGCAGAACCGCTTCCGCACGCAAGGCGAAGTGCCGACGCAGACCGCCCTCTCCGAGGCGATGGCGAAGGACCTGAAGAAGGCCGGCTTCACCTTCTGCGGCCCGACCATCGTCTACGCCTTCATGGAGGCCTGCGGACTGGTCAACGACCACCTGACCGGCTGCTTCCGCTGGCAGGAATGCGCCGCGCTGGCGCGTGACGTGCGGCCGGCATGAATCGCTCTGCCGTCATTGCGAGCGCAGCGAAGCAATCCAGGAGGGCTCGCTCGACGTCTCTGGATTGCTTCGCTGTGATCGCAATGACGAAAGCCGCCTGATCATGGCTCGCGCTTCCGCCCCGCCCCGCGCCTGGCAGCGCATGCTGTCGGGCCGCCGGCTCGATCTGCTCGACCCCTCCCCGCTCGATGTCGAGATCGAGGACATCGCCCATGGGCTTGCCCGCGTCGCGCGCTGGAACGGCCAGACGCAAGGGCCCCATTCCTTCTCGGTCGCGCAGCACAGCCTGCTGGTCGAGGCCATCGCCGACCACCTCAACCCCGGCTGGTCCGATCAATGGCGGCTGATGGCGCTGCTGCACGATGCGCCCGAATACGTGATCGGCGACATGATTTCGCCGTTCAAGGTGGTGATGGGCGACGCTTACAAGGCAGTCGAGACGCGGCTCCTGGGCGCGATTCATCTGCGCTTCGGGCTGCCGGCCGCAGCACCCGCCCCGCTCAAGCGCAAGACCAAGGAGGCCGATACCATCGCCGCCTTCCTGGAGGCGACGCAACTCGCCGGCTTCGCGCGCGACGAGGCGCTGCGCTATTTCGGCCGGCCGCAGCCGCTTCCGCGCGCGGTCACGGTCCTTCTGGAGCCGCTCGATACGCAAAGCGCGCAGGACCGCTTCCTCGAGCGCTTTGCCGCGCTCAACTCCGGCTGAAGCCCTACTGCGTCAGCCGGACCTGGCTGATCTCGCGGGCGATCTGCTTGAACACCGGCGTCAACTGGGAGGCATTGTCCACCTCGTAATATTGCCCGACGCTCGACGCGCAGTCCCTCAGGAGGTTGCGGTTTCCGTCCATGACCCGGATCGTATAGACGTTGATCCCGACGGCCTTGGCGTTGGCACAAGCGAGCTTGGTCCGCTCATCGACGCGCGGCTCGGTATTCGAGCCGTTGCCATCGAAGCGATTCCGAGTGTTGTCGCCATCCGTCAGCAAGATCATGAACTTCTTCAGGCGAGGCGTGGTGACCGGCTTGGCCTCGGTGAAGGGTGCTCCCTGGCTCAGCGTTGCCATGCCCCAGACCGCGCCCATGGTGACGTTCGTGGAGCCGACCGGAGTCATCGCGTTGATGCGGTTGGTCAGGTCCGTCCAGTTGCTGGTCAGTGGCAGAATCCTGGCCTGCGTGTCGGGCGAATACTGGTCGCAGAAATCGGCCGGATAACCGGACGCATTCGAATTGCCGCCATCGCCATCCCGGACGTCGTAGGACTTGTCGCGATCGGCCACGCAGCCTTCCCAGATCGACTTGGAAATCATTTGCCGGGTGGTCGTGGGTCTGCAGACGCGAAACCAGTTTGCCCCTGTACAGGTCGTGATTGTCGTCAAGCGGCTCATGTCCCAGCGCAACCAGAGCTCGTTCTTTAGACTGGTGTCGATCAAAACCCGTGTCGAGAATGGCACGATCGAGATCTTGATCTGCTCGGGCTCGTCGCTCGCGTCCTTCATGATCTGGATGAGATCGAGCGAGGCAGCCTTCAGCGCATCCATTTTGCCGGAGGACGCCATCGACCCCGTATTGTCGAGCGCCAGTGCCAGCTCGATCGTGTTTGTGCCCCAGCTCGACTGGGACTTGCTGCTGACCGTGATCGAGTCCTTGCCGATCACGCGCGTCAGCGTCGTATCGACATCGACCTGAGCCTGGACGCTGATGGTGCGCGCCGTGCGGTCGATCACGGAGGTGGCGCCCGTGAAGCGCTTGGCGCTGTCGCCATGCAGGTTCGCCGTGATCCATTCGTCGATCCGGCGGCGAAGCTCGGAATCCGTCAGCTTGCTGGCATCCCGCGCGGCCATCAGCGCGGCGGAGTCCAGAGCCGCGCTCAGCGTCTGACGGGCTGAGGTGGCGCGGCCGTAGTCGATCACCGCGCCGGCCACCCCGATGATGGGAACGAGCGCGAAGCCCATCATGACGAGGACGTTGCCACGCTCGTTGTCATGGAACGCGCGCAGGCGCCTGGCGAGCAAGCCCTTCAGGCCCATCTGCAAAACTTTCGGTCGATGCTTGAGCGCCCATGAGCCACGCTGTGGCTTGCAGCCGGCTGAAAGCGATCGGTAAAATTGTCTGCAATCAGGCGATGGACGACGGCGCACCCGCCTCGACGCGACGCGAGACGAAGCGGGATTTCCGATGGGCGCAGCCGTCGCGACCTACTGCGTCAGGCGCACCTGGCTGATCTCGCGGGCGATCTGCTGGAACACCGGAGTCAGCTGCGCGGCGCTGGTGACCTCGTAATACATGCTCGGGCTGCTGGCGCAGTTTTGCAGCAATGTCCGGTCACCATTGATCACGCGCACGGTATAGACCCTGATCCCCGCCGTCTTGGCCGTCTGGCAGGCCAGCTTCGTGCGATCGTCGATCTGGCCGCCATTGGTGGTGAAGCGGTTCTGCGTATTGTCGCCATCGGTGAGCAGGATCATGTATTTCGACAGCCGTGGCGTCGGGAAGGGCTTTGCTCCGGAGAAGGGCACACCCGGCGTCAGCGTCGCCATGCCCCAGATCGCACCGATCGTGACGTTGGTGTTGCCCACCGGCGTCATGCCGTTGATGGCGTTTTGCAGCACGGTCCAGTCCGCAGTCAGCGGCTGGATCGGCGCCAGCGTCGGTTGAGCGCAAAAATCGGCGGGGTAAAGCGTCGCATAGGCCAGGACCGACTCGTTGTCCTTGACGTCGTTCTGCTGATCACGGTCGCTGACGCAGCCAGTCCAGGTCGATTTGGTGATCGGGATCGGTGTGCCGCAGGTCTTGTTTCCCCATTTATCCGTGGTGCAGTTCGGCTTGGTCTGGTCGAAGCGCAACCAGGGCTCGTCTTTCAGCGCCGTGTCGATCTTCACCTGGGTGGCGAAGGGAATGATCGAGATCTTGATCTGGTCGGCCTCCAACGCTGCGTCCTTCATGATCTGGATAAGGTTGAGCGAGGCGGCCTTCAGCGCCGCCATCTTGCCCGAGGACTTCATCGACCCCGTATTGTCGAGCGCCAGCGCGAGTTCGATGGTGTTCATGCCCCAGGTCGATTGCGCCTGGCTTTTGATCGTCACCGCGTCGGGGCCCAGAATCCGGGCCAGGCTGGTGTCGATGTCGAGCCGCGCCTCGATTGCGATGGTGCGCGCCGTGCGGTCGATCACGGTCGTGGCGCTGGTAAAGCCCTTGGCGCTGTCACCGCTCAGGTTTGCCTTGATCCATTTGTCGATCCGGCTGCGCAATTCGCTATCGGGCAGTTTGGCTGCATCGCGCGCCGCCATCAGCGCCGCCGAATCGAGCGCCGCATTCAGCACCAGACGCGCCGATGTCGCGCGGGAGTAGTCGATGGTGGCGCCCGTCAGGCCGATCACCGGCACGAGCGCGAACCCAAACAGCACCAAGACGTTGCCGCGTTCGTCGCCGCGAAAGGCGCGCAGCCGCATCTGCAGCCAGGACTTCAGACCCATGCCGGCACTCCTTGATGGCTATCCCCAGGTTAAGAGGAGACAGCGGCGCGCCTTACGCAGGGCTGAAAACCATCTTTTCAATTGTATCCAATGCCTTGATTTCCTGCTCTCAACTGCGATTTCAGATCGACTACTTGGCAGCCGAGCCGCAACGGAGAAGAGCCAACCACGCCAATATTTTCCGAAACGGCATAAGTGAACACGCTTTTTCGCCTATTTCGAGGAGCCGGCATCTGCGTCATAACGGATGGCCCGCAAGCCGACGCCGCCCGCTCAGGAGACCCTCATGTCGCAGCCATCCCCGTCGCCGCAAACCCTCGCCCTGCCAAAAGGCGTCGTCGTCAAGGGCGCGCTCGCCGCCCGCTACGACGAGGTTCTGAGCCATGACGCGCTCGCCTTCGTCGCCGAGCTGCACCGCCGCTTCAACGAGACGCGGCTGCGCCTGCTCAGCCTGCGCACCGAGCGCCAGAAGCGCTTCGACGCAGGCGAGACGCCCGATTTCCTGGCCGAGACCCGCCACATCCGCGAGGGCGACTGGACGGTGGCGCCGATCCCCGCCGATCTGCAGGACCGCCGCGTCGAGATCACCGGCCCGGTCGACCGCAAGATGATCGTCAATGCGCTGAACTGCGGCGCAAAGGTCTTCATGGCCGATTTCGAGGACGCCTCCTCACCGCTCTGGACCAACATGATCGAGGGCCAGCTCAACCTGAAAGACCGCTGGGCCAACGCGATCGACTTCACCGACGCCAACACCGGCAAGGCCTATGCGCTCAAGCCCAACCCCGCCGTGCTGATCATCCGCCCGCGCGGCTGGCATCTGCCGGAGCGCCATATCGAGATCGACGGCGAGATCGCCTCGGGCTCGCTGGTCGATTTCGGGCTCTACCTCTTTCACAACGCCAAGGCGGCGCTCGCGGCCGGCTCGGGCCCCTATTTCTACCTGCCCAAGCTCGAAAGCCATCTCGAGGCGAGGCTCTGGAACGACGTCTTCGTCGCGGCGCAGAATGCGCTCGGCCTGAAGACTGGCACGATCAAGGCCACCGTCCTGATCGAGACGCTGCCCGCTGCCTTCGAGATGGACGAGATCCTCTACGAACTGCGCGACCACATGGCCGGGCTGAACTGCGGCCGCTGGGACTACATCTTCTCCTTCATCAAGAAGCTCGCCCGCAACCCGGCCTTCGTCCTGCCCGACCGCTCGCAGGTCGTGATGACCAAGGCCTTCCTGAACGCCTATTCGCTGCTGCTGATCAAGACCTGCCACCGCCGCGGCGCCTTTGCCATGGGCGGCATGGCGGCGCAGATCCCGGTCAAGAACAACCCGGAGGCCAATGCGGCGGCCTTCGCCAAGGTCCAGGCCGACAAGGAGCGCGAGGCCGGCAACGGCCATGACGGCACCTGGGTCGCCCATCCCGACCTCGTCCCCGTCGCCATGGAGGTCTTCGACCGGCTGATGCCGCAGGCCAACCAGCTCGACAAGAAGCGCGAGGACGTCAACGTCACCGCGAAGGACCTGTTGGAGGTCCATCAGGGCACACGCACGGAGGCAGGCTTCCGCGAGAACATCCGCGTCGGCGTGCAGTATCTCGAAGCCTGGCTGCGCGGCCGCGGCGCAGTGCCGATCTACAACATGATGGAGGACGCCGCGACGGCCGAGATCAGCCGTGCCCAGATCTGGCAGTTCGTCAGCTACGGCGTCGAGGTTGACGGCAAGACCAAGGTCACCCCCGAGCTGTTCAAGCGCTGCCTCGCGGAGGAGATGGAGCGCGTGAAAAGCGAGGTCGGCGCTGAGTCCTATGAGAAGGGTCGCTTCCCGGAAGCGATCGAACTGTTCTCGAAACTCTCGCTGGCGCCGCAGTTCGAGGAGTTCTTGACCGTTCCGGCTTATGGGAAGCTTGGCTGACAGGAAGTCCGACCGGCGCTGTCTCAGGATGGCGCCGGCTGGGTCTGGGGTCACTGGCCTGCCGGCAATTCCAGTATCTGGCGCGCGCCCTCGGGCCCGCTACGCAATGCGCAGCAGAAAATGTTTGCGGTCCAGGTTCCGCGCCCTTACAACCTGTTTTATGCTGCATTGCAGCAGGCACGGCGACCAGCGCTGTGCAGGGACGCGCAACCCATGTAGTTCGGCTTTTTTCACGTCAGTTGCATGCTCCGCCCGGCCTCGCCGCTGGGCTGTGAGAGGTTGCGCCACGTGATGCCGACCGGCGGCTCCCGCCTTTCTCTTTTCCATTACGCTATCATTGACGCGCAAGTCCGCGACTTGCCGCGAACGGAGCACTGAATGTCATTTGATCTCTCGAAATTGCGAGCCGAATGGTTCGGCAATGTCCGCGGAGACCTGCTCGCAGGCACCGTCGTCGCTCTCGCGCTGATCCCGGAAGCCATCGCCTTCTCGATCATTGCCGGCGTCGATCCCAAGATCGGGCTCTACGCCTCGTTTTCGATCGCGGTGATCACTGCCATCGTCGGCGGGCGGCCCGGCATGATCTCGGCCGCCACCGCGGCCACCGCCGTTTTGATGATCACGCTCGTCAAGTCGCACGGGCTGCAATATCTGCTGGCCGCCACCGTTCTGGCCGGCATCATCCAGGTCTTCGCCGGCGTCTTCCGGCTCGGTTATGTGATGCGCTTCGTCTCGCGCTCGGTCATGACCGGCTTCGTCAACGCTCTGGCGATCCTGATCTTCATGGCGCAGCTGCCCGAGCTGACCAATGTGCCGATGCTGACCTATGTCATGGTCGCGGCGGGGCTGGCGATCATCTACCTCTTCCCGCGGCTGACGAAGGCGATCCCGTCCCCGCTGGTATGCATCATCGTTTTGACGGTCGTCGCGATCGCTCTGAAGCTGGACGTGCGGACCGTCGGCGACATGGGCGAGCTGCCCTCGACGCTGCCATTCTTCCTGATCCCCCAGATTCCGCTGACGCTCGAGACGTTTCTGATCATCCTGCCCTATTCGGCGGCGGTCGCGGCGGTGGGCCTGCTGGAATCGCTGATGACGGCACAGATCGTCGACGACCTGACCGACACCAAGAGCCAGAAGAACCGCGAATGCGTCGGCCAGGGCGTCGCCAACATCGCCACGGGCTTCATTGGCGGCATGGCAGGCTGCGCCATGATCGGCCAGTCCGTGATCAACATCAAATCCGGCGGGCGTGGCCGGCTGTCCTGCTTTTTTGCCGGCGTCGCACTGCTCTTCCTGATCGTCGTGCTCGGCGATCTCGTTCGCCAGATCCCCATGCCGGCGCTGGTCGCGATCATGATCATGGTTTCGATCGGCACATTCAGTTGGAGCTCGATCACCAATCTGCGCAGCCATCCGCGCAGCTCGAGCATCGTGATGATCGCCACCGTGATCGGCGTGATCGCCACCCACAATCTCGCCATCGGCGTGCTGATCGGGGTGTTGTTGTCCGCGGTGTTCTTCGCCTGGAAGATCGCGCAGTTGTTTCGCGTTACGTCCGAACTGTCGGAAGACGGCACGACGCGGCGCTATCTCGTCGAAGGCCAGTTGTTCTTCGCCTCATCCGACGATTTCACCGCCGCCTTCGACTTCAAGGAGGCCCTCGAAAAGGTCGTCATCGACGTCACCAGGGCACATATCTGGGACATTTCCAGTGTGGCGGCCCTGGACATGGTCGTGCTCAAATTCCGTCGCGAAGGGGCCGAGGTCGAAATCCTCGGTCTGAACCAGGCCAGCGAAACGATCGTCGACAAGCTCGCGATCCACGATAAGCCCGGCGCCCTCGAGCGCCTGATGGGGCATTGAGGGAGATGAACATGGCACGAATCCTGGCACTGCTCGACGGGTCGATCTACGCCCAGAGCGTCTGCGACCATGCGGCCTGGCTGGGCTCGCAGGGCCCGTCATCCATCGAACTGATGCATGTGCTGGGGCGGCGCGATGTCGCCACCGCCTCGCCCGATCTCAGCGGCAATCTGCTGATGGACACGCGCGACACGCTGCTAGCCGAACTCGCCGCGCTCGACGAGCAGAAGGCCAGGCTCAGCCAGCGCCGCGGACGCGCCATCCTCGACGAGGCCAAGGCGCGGTTTGCGCTCAAGGGCATCGAGGTTGCCACGAAGCTGCGCCATGGCGACCTGATCGACGCCTTGCACGACCTGGAGCCGACGACCGATATGGTGGTGATCGGCAAGCGCGGCGAGGCGGCCGATTTCGCCAAGCTGCATCTCGGCTCGAATCTGGAGCGGACCGTCCGCGCCACGACCAAGCCGGTGCTGGTCGCAAGCCGTTCCTTCAAGCCGATCGAGCACGTGCTTGTGGCCTTCGATGGCGGCCCCAGCGTCAACAAGGCCGTGGCCCACATGGCGGAGAGCCCGTTGTTCAAGGGCCTGGAGGTGCGCCTGCTCATGGCCGGTTCGGAGACGGCAGAGGGCCGCCGCCAGATCGAGGCTGCCGCCGCGAAGCTGAACGCAGCCGGTATCCGGGCCCAGGCCGAGATCGTGACGGGCGAGCCCGATGCGGTGATCGTGAAGGCGATCGACAGCCATGCGATCAACCTCTTGGTCATGGGCGCCTATGGCCATTCTCGCATCCGCAGCCTGATCATCGGCAGCACCACGACCGAGATGATCCGGTCATGCGCGATTCCGGTCATGCTCTTCCGATAAGCGCGGCCGGGAATCGTCAAATCGCCAATGAGCGGAGCGCGCCACGGAGCGTGCGGCAGGTGACCCAACCCTGTCTCGCCGCATCCTGGCTCAATCGACGCGGACCTACCACCGCGCCTCTCTTTTGCGAAAGCCCTACGGCGCCGGCGCGACCGTCAGCGTCATCTGGCTGCGGCCGACGCGGCCTTCCTTGTCGGTGGCCTGAATCTCGATGATGTGCCGGCCCGGCGGCACCAGCACGGCCGGCGCCTCGATGCCCTGGGGCGTGATGAAGGCCTTGACCCGCATCGTGACGTCGAGCGCCGGCTGGCGGCGGTAGATCACCCGCACGCTGTCGGGATCGACGGGCACCCCGTTGCTCGGAAGGAACTTGACCGCCAGCCGAAGCGGCTTTCCGGCGACGCCCGTTCCGAGCGTGCCTTGCGTGTCGATGCCGGGCCCGCGGGTGAGGTTACGCACCGCCATCCCCGTCGTGTCGGGCGCCGGCAATCCGGCCTCTTCGCGGGTGATGAGTTGAACCGGCTCGGCAGCACGGGCGGCGCTGATGAGGGAGGAGGCAGCCAGGGCGAGGGCCAAGGCGGCGGCAGAGGCGGCGAGGAGGCGGCAGGAGGGCTTCGGGCGCATCGGTTTCACTTCAATCCCAAAAGGCCGGCAATCAGTCCGGCGATGACGGACAAAACGGTGCTGGCCATGAGAATCGTCGTCTCGATCGTCTTGAGCGTTTCGACCGGCAGCTTGCCGTGCACCGACGACAATCCCCGCCGCAGCTCAGGCAACGAGTCGAGCCCCTTGGCGCTGAGCGCCGCCTGCGAGACGCGCAGCAGCATCCCGGCAAACAGCGAGGCGCCGATGCTCAGCGCATAGAACATCGTTTCGCGCCAGGCGGCGGTTCCCTGTGGCAACACGGGGATGTTGTCGCTCCAGCCCAGCCACGCGTTCATCGCCGCGACGGAAAAAAGCGCAAAGCCGATCGCAACCGCGATATCCGCCTTCGCCAGGCGCGAGCGAACGCCGAGATAGATCGCCCCCGTGGCGAAGGGCACGATGATCGAGCCCGTCCGCAAGACCGAGAGCGACAAATCGAGCCAAAGCACCACCATCCCGTAGACGCTTAGCAGGGCGAGAAAACCGGCTGGCAGCGCCCAGAGCCGTCGGCGCGGGACCGGCGCGCGATCAGCGGCGGCCGGGCCCCTTGCCTCCGCAGCGGCGCTTTCATCCGGCGCGGCAGCGGGGGACGACACGGCCTCGGCTCGAAAGCGGCGGACCTCATCGAGCGCCTGTTCAAGCTGGGCTCGGGCCTCGTCCAGCCCGGCGAGGCGCGCTTCCGCCGCATCAAGGCGCCGCAACAGCGGCAGGACGGGCGTCAGGTCGCGTCCGCAGCAACGGCAGGAGAGCGCGCTGGCGTTGAGCGTAGCATCACAATAGGGGCAGACGAGGTGGCCCTGCACGACGGTTCCGAAAGCCCGCTGACACACGCAAGCTCAAAGACACAACTTCAGGTCGCGTGCAAGCCTCTGCAGTTCGCGCGCAAGTCCTCGAAACTGTCGCCGGCGACTGATTGCAGCGTGTCGCGGACAACGCCCTACGCCCACAACAAGCAACGTCGCCTCATTGCCGGCATCAGCCTCGCGGCCGCAGCATCTGACTGAGCGCGGTCACGGCGAGGCCGATCGCCACCCCGACGGCCAGATCGTCCGCCATCACGCCGACGCCGCCGGAGAGGCGTTCGAGCTCGGAGAGGGGCCAAGGCTTGATCCGGTCGATGGCCAAGAAGGCGGTCGCGAGCAAGGCCAGCGGAACCACGCGCAGGCGAGGGGCAACGACAGCCATGGCCAGCACCCCGGCGACCTCGTCGACGACGATCCGCCGGTCATCCGAGGTGCCTGTCGCGTTGGCCCAGTTTTCCGCCGCCCACCAACCCAGGATGGCAAGACCCGCAACGCCGGCAGCCCCTGTCAGACGATGGCCGGCACGGTTGGCGCCATAGATCAGCGGGAACGAGATCGCCACGGCAAGGCCCGCGCGCAAAGGCTCCAGCAGTCCCGTGCCCAGGACGGTCGCAACGAGAAGAGGGACGCGATCGACGCCGGGTGATGGCAGCACAGAGAAGAGTTCACCCAAGGCCATCACACCCAACTGCTTTCAAAATCCGCTCCTGAGAACGGACGATCGCTCACAGGTTCTGGCGCAGCCGGCATCAGGCGGGCTTGGTGAAACGGACCCTGCGCTGCTGCCGGGCCTTGTCCTGCAGATCGACCGTCGTGTCGGTCTCGTCGACGATTTCGGTGCCCAGCAGCGTTTCGATCGCGTCTTCCATCGTGACGATGCCGGCGGTCCCGCCATAGCTGTCGACCACGAGCGCGATATGCTCATGCTTTTTGACGAAGTCGTTGAACAGCTGAAACAGGCTGTAGCTCTCGGGCACGACCGGGATTTCGCGCATGAAGGCACTCAGCGGCTTGTTGCCTTCATCATCGATCAGATGTTCGAGCACCTCGTCCTTCAGGACGTAGCCGATGATGGTCTCGGAGGTGGCGTCCTCGCGCAAGGGAATCCGCGAATAGGTCAACTCGTCCTGATGATCGTAGAATTCGCGCGCCGTCATTGTCTGCGGCGCCGTCACCATCACCATGCGTGGCGTCATGATGGCGCGCACATGGCGGGTCTTGAACTGCAGCAGGTTCTGGATGAACTGGATCTCGGTCTCGTCGAGATGGCCTTCCTGCGAGCCGATCTGCGCCATGGCCAGGAAATCGGTCCGGCTGAAGATCTGCTTCTCCTTGTTGGAGTTGAAGATGCCGGTGATCGACTGGCAGAGCCAGACGATGGGAGCCAACACTTTCAGAACGAGATCAAGCGAGCGGATCGTGAAGGGCGCCAGAGCCCGCCAGTTGGTCGCGCCGATGGTCTTGGGGATGATCTCGGACAGGATCAGGATCGCGGCCGTCATGACCACGGGCACGGCGAGCCCGGTGATCAGCGGGTTGCTGTCGGCCCAGATCAGGGTCGCCTGCGCGCCGACGCCGATCGCGCCGACCGTGTGCGCGATCGTGTTCAGCGTCAGGATGCCCGCCAAGGGCCGGTCGATGTTGTTCTTGAAGTCGCGCAGGATCAGGCCGGACTTGCTGCCCTTGTTGAGCTCGATCTGCATGTAGGAGGGCGAAATGCTGAGCAGAACCGCTTCCCACAGCGAGCAGATGAAAGACAGCGCGATGGACAGCACCGCAAAGGCGACCAGGAGGGTTAACATCGTGTCCTTCAAATAGAATGAGCCGGGCCGGCAGGATATCCCGGAGTTTGCGGCCTTAGATGGGAATGAAAGATTTTTATACAAGCCACGCCGCCTGATTGGAAGCCGCCTGACCGTTCGGGCAGAAGCGATCGACTGTCGCAATACATCGGCTTGGCGTCATGATCGCTCGGACAGACGCATCAATCCCCCGGCGGCGAAAGCCGAGGGCGGCACTGCCAAGCTGCGCGGAATCGGCTATGCAGGGTCATGACCACGCCCTTCCTCCCCCGCCTCACCGAGACCGTCGCCCGCTACCGCGCCGACATCGCCGGCCCGCGCGAACATCTGGCGCTGCTGCGCTGGCAGATCGAGCAGGGCCACGCGCTCGACGCGCGCGACACCTTTCCCGGCCATCTCACCACCAGCGCCTATGTGCTCTCGCCCGACCATGCCCGCATCCTGCTGATCGACCATGTCGTGATCGGCCGCTGGCTCCAGCCGGGCGGGCATTGGGAGGAGGCCGCAACCTTCGCGGCGTCCGCAGCGCGCGAGGCGGTCGAGGAAACCGGCGTCCAGGGGCTGACGCTGCATCCCTGGCACGGCGGCGGCGACATCCCCTTCGTCATCGACAGCCATGACGTGCCCGGCAAGCCCGCGCGCGGCGAACCCGCCCATATCCATCACGATTTGCAATATCTCTTCCTGGCCGATCCGGACGCACCGCTCGTCGCCCAGATCGAGGAGGTCCACGCCGCCGCCTGGAAGCCGCTGGCAGAACTCGCCGACATCGCCCCGCTGGGACTTGCCCGGATCAGAAGCCTGACACCGCCGGTTTGAAACCGCGCCCCCGACTCGAACACGCCACCGCAAAAGGAAACGCCCGATGAAAACCCGCGCCGCCGTCGCCTGGGAAGCCGGCAAGCCCCTCACCATCGAAACCATCGAGATCGGCGGGCCCAAGGCCGGCGAGGTTTTGGTCGAGGTCATGGCCACCGGCATCTGCCACACCGACGCCTACACGCTGTCGGGGATGGATTCGGAAGGGAAATTCCCGGCGATCCTCGGCCATGAAGGCGCCGGCATCGTCCGCGAGGTCGGCGCCGGCGTGACCTCGCTCAAGCCCGGCGACCATGTCATCCCGCTTTACACGCCCGAATGCCGCAGCTGCAAAAGCTGCCTCTCGCGCCGGACCAATCTCTGCACCTCGATCCGCTCGACGCAGGGTCAAGGCGTCATGCCGGACGGGACCTCGCGCTTCTCCTGCGATGGCGGCGAGGTCTTCCACTACATGGGCTGCTCGACCTTCGCCAACTTCACCATCCTGCCCGAGATCGCGCTGGCGAAGGTCCGCGAGGACGCCCCCTTCGACAAGATCTGCTATATCGGCTGTGGCGTGACGACCGGCATCGGCGCGGTGATCTACACGGCGAAAGTCTGGCCCGGCGCCAATGTCGTGGTCTTCGGTCTCGGCGGCATTGGCCTCAACGTCCTGCAGGCGGCCCGCATGGTCGGCGCCGACAAGATCATCGGCGTCGACATCAACCCGGCCCGCCAGGAGATGGCGCGCAAGTTCGGCATGACCGACTTCATCAACCCGAAGGAAGTCGGCAACGACAAGGTCGTGCAGGCCATCGTCGATCTCACCGGCGGCGGCGCGGACTTCTCTTTTGATGCCACCGGAAACACCGACGTGATGCGCCAGGCGCTCGAATGCTGCCATCGCGGCTGGGGCGAATCCATCGTCATCGGCGTCGCCGAGGCCGGCAAGGAGATCGCGACGCGCCCTTTCCAGCTCGTCACCGGCCGCGTCTGGAAGGGCACGGCTTTCGGGGGCGCGCGCGGCCGCACCGACGTGCCCAAGATCGTCGACTGGTACATGGAGGGCAAGATCAACATCGACGATCTGATCACCCACAAGCTCAGCCTCGACGAGATCAACACCGGCTTCGACCTGATGCATGAGGGCAAGTCGATCAGGAGCGTGGTGGTGTACTGAGGCCATCCGTCATTCTCGGGCGAAGCGCAGCACAGACCCGAGCATCTCTGGCCGGAGGAGGAGCGCCTCTCCGCAGAGCATGCCTGCCCCATAAAAGGCACTGGTTTCCGAGATGGTCGGGTCAAGCCCGACCATGACGGCCACGACCAGAGCATAAGGAACACCCCATGGAACTCGTCTCGTCCTCGAAGGCCTTCGGCGGCTCACAGCGCGTCTATCGCCATGACAGCGCGGCCTGCGCCTGCCCGATGACCTTCGCGATCTTCCTGCCGCCGCAGAGCGAGGACGGACCGGTGCCGCTACTCTGGTACCTCTCGGGCCTGACCTGCTCGCACCAGAACGTCATGGACAAGGGCGAATACCGCGCGGCCGCCGCTGCGAACGGCGTCGCGATCATCTGCCCGGACACCTCGCCGCGCGGCGAGGGCGTGCCCGACGAGCCGGAGAACTGGCAGTTCGGCTCGGGCGCCGGCTTCTACCTCGACGCGACACAGGAGCCCTACGCGAGGCACTACCGGATGGAGAGCTATATCCGCGACGAGCTGCCCGAGCTGGTCGCACAGCACTTCCCGCTCGACATGGCCCGCCAGGGCATCTTCGGCCATTCCATGGGCGGCCATGGCGCGATCACGCTGGCCTTGAAGAACCCCGACCACTACGCCTCGGTGTCCGCCTTCGCGCCGATCGCCCAGCCTTCGACCGCCGGCTGGTCCCGCCCGGCATTCGAGAAATATCTCGGACCCGACGAGAGCACTTGGCGTCCTTACGACGCGACGCTGCTGATCGCCGACGGCCACCGGGTGAAGGACCTGCTGGTCGATCAGGGCACCGCCGACGGTTTCCTCGACGAGGGCCTGCGGCCGCAACTGCTGGAGGTCGCCTGCGCCGCGGCTGGCATCCCGCTCGAACTGCAGATGCGCGAGGGCTACGACCACTCCTACAACTTCATCTCGACCTTCATGGCCCAGCACATCGCCTGGCACGCGCAGCGGCTAGTGAAGGGCTGAACGGCAAGGCGAAGCGCCTTTAACCGTCATTGCGAGCGCAGCGAAGCAATCCAGGGTGCGCCGCGCGAGACGCTGGATCGCTTCGCTGCGCTCGCGATGACGGCGACGCTGCCCCGCCCTCACACCACCGCGGTCAGCCCGCCATCGACCATCAGCAGATGGCCGTTGACGTAGTCGGACGCCGCCGAGGACAGGAAGATCGCCGCGCCGACCAGTTCCTTGGTCTCGCCCCAGCGCCCGGCCGGGGTGCGATTGCAGACCCAGGCGGTGAAGGCCTCGTCGGCGATCAGCGCCTTGTTGATCTCGGTGGTGAAATAGCCCGGGCCGATCGCGTTCGCCTGGATGTTGTGCTTGCCCAGTTCGGCGGCGAGCCCGCGCGTCATCATCTTCACCGCGCCCTTGGAGGCCGTGTAGGGGATGATCGTCGCCCGCCCCAGCTCGCTCATCACCGAGCCAATGCTGATCACCTTGCCGCGCTTGCGCGGCAGCATCCGCTTCGTCACGGCCTGGGTGACGTAGAACACCGAGTGAAGGTTCGTCGCCATCACCTCATGCCAGCCCTCGACCGGGAACTCGTGAATCGGGGCACGCTTTTGCATGCCGGCATTGTTGATCAGGATGTCGATGGCCCCGATCTCCGCTTCGATCATGGCGACGCCGGCCTCGACCGCCACATGGTCGGTGACATCGAAAGGCGCGACCGAGACCTTGCGGCCGGCTGAGGAGATCGCCTGCGCGGCGCGTTCGAGCTTGGCCCTGTCGCGCCCGTTCAGCACGACATGCGCGCCGGCCTCCGACAGACCTTCGGCCAGTGCAAGCCCGATCCCCTGCCCCGAGCCGGTGACGAGGGCGATCTTGCCCTCCAGACTGAACAGCGACAGAGACATGGCGGAAACCTCTCCAGGGGATCGCCGGCATCTTTCGAATTGCGCCGGCTCGGCGAAACTGGGTAAGCAGCTTTCAATCGATTAGACAATATCGGCGAGGCTGTCGGGCCTCCCTCAGCCCTCCTCAGGATGAGGGCTGAGAAGAACGCCAACCCTAGGGAAGAAGCCATGCGCGCCGTCGTCATCCATGCCGAGAAGGACCTTCGCGTCGACGAGGTCGCGGTCGGCGAACCCGGCCCGCTGCAGGTGCGCGTCCGGATCGAGGCCGGCGGCATCTGCGGCTCGGACCTGCACTACTATCTGCATGGCGGCTTCGGGACGATCCGGGTCCGCGAACCGCTGATCCTCGGCCATGAGATCGCCGGCCGCGTCGAGTCCGTCGGCGCCGAAGTGACGCGGGTGAAAGTCGGCGATCGCGTCGCGGTCAATCCCAGCCGGGCCTGCGGCCAATGCCGCTACTGCCAGATGGGCCAGCAGCAGCACTGCACGGACATGCTGTTCTATGGCAGCGCCATGCGCTTCCCCCATGTCCAGGGCGGCTTCCGCGAGATGCTGGTCGTCGAGGAGCGCCAGGCGGTGAAGGTCGCAGACCACGTCACCGCAGCCGAGGCCGCCTTCGCCGAGCCGCTGGCGGTGTGCCTGCATGCCGTCAAGCGCGCCGGCCCGCTGCTCGGCAAACGCGTCCTCGTCACCGGCTCGGGCCCCATCGGCATCCTTGCCATCGTCGCCGCAAAAGCGGCCGGCGCCGCCGAGATCGTCGCGACCGACGTGGTGGACGGTCCCCTGCCCACCGCACTGAAGATGGGCGCTACGCAGGCGATCAACACGATGGCCGAGCCCGACCGGCTCAAGGCCGAATACGGCGCCGAGAAGGGCGCCTTCGACGTCATGTTCGAGGCCTCGGGCAACCAGCATGCGCTGACCGGCGCCTTCGACGTCGTCCGCTCGGGCGGCACGATCGTGCAGATCGGCGTCGGCGGGAACTTCACGCTGCCGATGAACGTCCTCGTTGCCAAGGAATTCGACCTGCGCGGCTCCTTCCGCTTCCACGAGGAGTTCGACTGGGCGGTGGCAATGATCGGCTCGAAGACGATCGACCTCTCGCCGCTTTTGACCGCCACCATCCCCGTCGAGCGCGCGATCGAAGCCTTCGACCTCGCCGCCGACAAGTCGAAGGCGATGAAGGTGCAACTCGCCTTCGGGTGAGGTGTCTGCTGGAACATCACCCTCGCCGTCATTCCGAACAAGCCGCGCAAGCGGCGCTGATACGGAATCCATCGTAAGGTACCCTCGGCGCCCTTCGATGGATTCCGGGTCTGCGCTTCGCTTGCCCGGAATGACGGCGCGGGAATGGTTGAAGCCCACGGCGACGCGCGACATCAGCCGCCCGTCTACGATCCGTCACAAATCGTGAGAAGGCGGAAACCATTTCCCGCTATAAAACGCAGCCGATGCGGGCCGCACGCCCGGTTGGACGGACACGACATGACACGCAAATATTTCGGGACCGACGGCATTCGCGGACGCGCCAATGGCGTGATCACGCCGGACCTCGCTCTCAAGGTCGGCCAGGCGACGGGCCTGGCCTTTCACCGCGGCGACCATCGCCATCGTGTCGTGATCGGCAAGGATACGCGCCTCTCCGGCTACATGATCGAAAACGCCATGGTTGCGGGCTTCACCTCGGTGGGCATGGATGTGATGCTGATTGGGCCGATGCCGACACCGGCAGTCGCCATGCTGACCCGCTCGATGCGCGCCGATCTCGGGGTGATGATCTCCGCCTCGCACAACCCCTATGAAGACAACGGCATCAAGCTGTTTGGCCCCGATGGCTACAAGCTCAGCGACGAGGTCGAGAGCGAGATCTCCAAGCTCATCGATTCCGATCTGTCGCTGCGCCTCTCGACTTCGCCGACGCTCGGCCGCGCCAAGCGCATCGAGAGCGCCCATGCGCGCTATATCGAGTTCGCCAAGCGCACCCTGCCCCGCAATATGAGCCTGGAAGGCCTGCGCATCGTCATCGATTGCGCCAATGGCGCCGGTTACAAGGTCGCGCCCGAGGCGCTCTGGGAACTCGGCGCCGAGGTCATCGCGATCGGCGTCGAGCCGGATGGCTTCAACATCAACAAGGATGTCGGCTCGACCTCGCCCGACGCGCTGATCGCCAAGGTGCGCGAATTGCGCGCCGATATCGGCATCGCGCTCGATGGCGACGCCGACCGCGTCCTGATCGTCGACGAGCTCGGCCAGGTTGTCGATGGCGACCAGCTCATGGCGGTGATCGCCAGGACCTGGCTGGAAGATGGCCGCCTGTCGCAGCCCGGCGTGGTCGCGACCATCATGTCCAATCTCGGCCTGGAACGCTATCTGGCGGGCCTAGGGCTCAGCCTCGCCCGCACCGCCGTCGGCGACCGTTATGTGCTGGAGCACATGCGCAGCCACGGCTTCAATCTCGGCGGCGAGCAGTCCGGCCACATCATCCTCTCCGATTTCGGCACGACCGGCGACGGCCTCGTCGCCGCGCTCCAGCTCATGGCCGCCGTCAAGCGCCAGGACCGCCCGGTCTCCCAGGTCTGCCACTGCTTCGAACCGCTGCCGCAGATCCTCAAGAACGTTCGCTATGCGAACGGCAAGCCCCTCGAAAAGCAGCCAGTGGTCAGCGCCATCGAGGCAGCGCGCGAGATGCTGGGCGAAGGCGGTCGCCTCGTCATCCGCCCCTCGGGCACCGAACCGGTGATCCGCGTCATGGCCGAGGGCGACGACCGCGCGCTGGTCATGCGCGCCGTCGACGACATCGTCGATGCCGTGACGAAGGCTGCGGCTTAGGGTCAGGTCCCCTGCCCTTTCCGCGCGCCGTCATCCTGGCCGAGCCGCGAATCGTCTGCCATCGGCTCAACCACTTGGCGCGGTGCCGGTGCGGCGGCGCTGTCGTTTCCATGCGCTTTTCAGCCATGAGGCCGGCATGGGATGCGTCGGCTAGATGCTGGGAAACGAAGGTCAGCAGTGCGCCGGCGTGAGCGGGGCCCTGGGGACATCGGGGCGCCCATCGGGCCGCAGCACCGGGACCGCGAAGCGGCTGCGCACCACCACAGGCTAGCGGCGCTCATAGGCACGGGTTTTGCGGGCCAAGGACCCCTCTGCCTTGTAGATGGGTGGTGGGGTCAGTTGCGCTGAGCCAGGCGGGAGAATATCAACCTCCGCGAGCCACGGAGTTCGACAATGAAGCGTTGGATGTGGGGCCTCACGACTGTGTTCGTGGCGCTCATAGCATACCCCGCAGTGATCGATCCCGACGTTCGGATTGGAGCCGCGAACGCTTATTCACGCCTTTGGGGAAGAGTGTTTCGGCCTCATATCTTGATAGTCGGCGACAGTATTTCGCGAGCTGGACACCCCTGGTCCTACAGATTGCGCACCAACCCTCTCGGTATCCAGAATATTGCTCGCGACGGATACAATACTGAGCTCATCAAGCTGATTGTCGAGCAGGCCTTGGCAAAGAGGCCCGAAGTGATACTCTACATGTCTGGCACGAATGACGTTCTACATGGACATGACAAGTTCGGCGGATTTGAAGCCGCTTATCGCACCAATATTTCTTTGGCCAAGACTGCCCCACGGCTGATTGTGACACTGGCCCCGCCGACGCGTTCTGCGGACTGGAACCTTCGTCTGGTGGCATTGAACAGCACAGCAAAAAAGATTGCAGTCGAGGCAGGCGCGACCGTTATCGATCTCTGGCCCAAAATGGTGGACGCTGATGGGTTGCTCCACTCGCATATGACAACTGATGGGATCCATTTTACTGGCGAGGGCTACGCTGTGTGGTCCGAAGAACTGCGCGCCGCTCTCGCCAAGCAATAGGGTCGAGACCAACTGCCGGCTTGCCGCTCATAGCGATCAAGTCCTTCAGGCGGCAAAGCATGCGCTCGATGGCGCTGCGGACGCGGTAGAGCACGGGTGAGCGGCAGTTTCTCCAGCGGCAGTTGGCCTGGGGCGGGTTGTTCGGCATCGTGCCGTTCTCCTCGACCCTGGCGGGTCCGAGCCCTAACTTCCTACAAATCTTCATGGCTCGTTGAGGTTAATTCTCAAGGTTAAGCCTCGTTTAAGGAATTACCGGCATCGTTGGCTTGTCGGTAACAAGCGTGGGCTGCGTAGAAGGCGCCGCGCAAACTCGAGGGAAACTGCCATGGGCAGCCTGAAAACTTTTGCGCTGGCAGGCGCCTTGGCGCTCGGGGCGTCCGCCGCCGCTGCAGCCGATCTCGCCTATGCCCCCCCGCCTCCGCCCCATGAGCCGCTCGGCCTCAAGGGCACGATCAGCAGCGGCTTCTACCTGCGCGGCGACATCGGCGTCGGCGAAACCAAGGTCAAGAAATACTACCAGCAGGACGTCGCCAACGCCGGCGGCCGGTTCTTTGGCGAGACCGACAATCTCTCGGTCTTCGTCGGTGCCGGCGCGGGTTACCGCCTCAACAACTGGCTGCGCTTCGACGGCACGCTGGAATATCGCGGCGCCGGCCAGATCGGCGTCAGCGACAGGGTCGATTTCGCGGCCAATGGCGGCATCGCCCGGCTCAGCAACACCTATAAGGGCAACCTGTCTTCCATTGTTGCCCTGTTCAACGGCTATGTCGATCTTGGCACCTGGAACTGCCTGACACCCTATATCGGCGCCGGCATCGGCTACGCGTCCAATCGCATCACCGGGCTGACCGACCAGGGCGCCCTCACCGGCTCTCTCAACAGCGCGACCTTGGGCACCGCAGACAGCGGCACCAAATCGGGCGTCGCCTGGGCGCTGATGGCCGGCCTCGGCTATGAGGTGAACAAGAACCTCACGCTCGAAATTGGATATCGCTACCTCAACCTTGGCGAGGCCCAGTCCGGGCGCATCCAGAACGCCTTCCTGCCCGAGAGCTATTCACCGCTGAAGGCCAAGGAAATCGACAGCCACGACATCAAGATCGGCATGCGCTGGAACTTCGGCGAGCCCGAATGCTGCGGCCCGGTCGAGCGGCCGATCTACGCACCGGCGCCGACCGTCCGCAAATACTGACGCTCGCGACCCGATCGTCTTCGACGGCGCGGACCCGGTCCGCGCCGTTCCTGTTTCCACCCTCGAAAAACTCAGCGTAGCAGCGACCGGCCGGTCATCTCGGCAGGCTGGGCGAGGCCCAACAGTGCCAGCAATGTCGGCGCCACATCGGCAAGGCGCCCATCGGACAGCCCTGAGGCCTCGCTGCCGACGACCATCACCGGAACGGGATTGGTGGTGTGCGCGGTATGGGGCGCGCCTGTCTCCGGATCGACCATGGTTTCGCAATTGCCATGGTCGGCGGTCACCAGCATGGCCCCGCCGACCCGCTCGATCGCAGCCGCGATGCGCCCAAGCCCGGCATCGACGGTCTCGACCGCCTTGATCGCAGCCGCCAGCACGCCGGTATGGCCGACCATGTCCGGATTGGCGAAGTTCAGCACGACGAGATCGTAGCGCCCGGACTCGATCGCCTCCACCGCCCGCTCGGTCAGTTCCGGCGCCGACATTTCAGGCTGGAGATCATAGGTCGCGACCTTCGGCGAGGGCACCATGATCCGGTCCTCGCCGGTGAGGGCCGTCTCCTCGCCGCCGTTGAAGAAGTAGGTGACGTGCGGATATTTCTCGGTTTCGGCCATATGGACCTGCGTAAGCCCGGCCGCTGCGACCGTTTCGCCAAGCCCATGAGCTAGCGTCTGCGGCGCAAACAGCGCCGGCATCACCGCATCGAGCGCGGCGCTGTAGGAGGTCATGCCGACCGCCTTTGCCAGCGCTGGCTGGCGCGCCCGCGCGAACCCTTTGAAATCCGCTTCCAGCACCGCGTCGAGAATCTCGCGGATCCGGTCGGAGCGGAAGTTGAAGCTGAGCAGCCCGTCGCCATCGCGCATGCCGGAATAGCCGCCGATGACGGAAGGAGGGATGAACTCGTCGTTGACGCCCGCTGCATAGGCGGCGGCGATCACGGCCGGAGCATCGGGGAAAGCCTGCCCCTCCCCCAGCACCAGCGCGCGCCAGGCCTGCTCCACCCGCTCCCAGCGATGGTCGCGGTCCATCGCGAAATAGCGCCCGCAGACGCTGGCGATGACGGCCTGACTGGGCAGGCTGTCGATGAAATTGCCGATGAAGCCGGCCGCCGATTGCGGCGGCGTGTCGCGTCCATCGGTGAAGATGTGCACTCGCACCGGGATGCCCTGTGCGACCAGGAGATGGGCCAGCGCCGCCGCATGGTCCTGATGCGCGTGCACGCCACCGGGCGAGACCAGTCCAAGCAGATGGCAGGCGCCGCCACTCGCCTTGAGCGCATCGACCAGCCCCGAGGCCGCGAGCATCTGGGCGATCGAGCCATCCTCGATGGCAAGGTTGATGCGCGGCAGATCCTGCATCACCACGCGGCCGGCGCCGAGATTGAGATGGCCGACCTCGGAATTGCCCATCTGGCCGGGCGGGAGGCCGACATCGAGCCCCGAGGTCTTCAGGAAGGCGCGCGGCGAGGCCGCCCAGAGCCGGTCGAAATGCGGCGTATGCGCCAGGCGCACCGCGTTGTTTGCCGTTTCCTCCCGCCAGCCCCAGCCATCGAGGATCATCAGCATGACGGGGCGCGGGGCGGACATGGCAACCTGTGAGCAAATTTGAAGGCCGCTGTGCGGATACCATGCGGCACGGCGCGATTGCGAGTGCTAAGACTTCAAACGCGCATGTCCAGGGAGAGCAACCCATGGCGATCAAGGCCGTCGTCTTCGACGCCTATGGCACGCTCTTTGACGTGCAGTCGGTGGCGGGCGTCACCGACGCGGCCTTTCCCGGCCATGGCGAGGCCATTACCCAGATCTGGCGGCTGAAGCAGCTGGAATATACCTGGCTGCGGGCGCTGATGGGCCAGTACGCCGATTTCTGGACCGTTACCCGGGATTCACTCGCCTATACGCTTGAGACGCTGGGGCTGGTCGCGACGACCGACCTCGTGGCGCAGATTGCCGAGGCCTATGACGCGCTGGCGCTCTACCCCGAAGCCCGCACGGCCCTCGAAGCCCTGGCGCCGCTGCGCCTGGCGATCTTCTCAAATGGCAGCCCGGCCATGCTGAAGCGCCTCGTCGCCCAGGCCAGGATCGATGGTCTTCTGGAAACCGTGATCAGCGTCGACGAGATCGGCGTCTACAAGCCCGATCCGCGCGGCTATGCCCATGTCGAGGCGCGGCTGGGCCTGGCGCGCGACGAAATCCTCTTCGTCTCGTCCAACGGCTTCGATATCGCCGGGGCCAAGGCGCATGGTTTTGATGTTGCACGGATCGCGCGTCTGGCGCCCGAGACATTGCGGAGCGAAATGCAAAGCGCCGCCACGATCGGCCCAGCCCTGATGTTCAAGGCGCTGCGGATGCGGCCAGAGCAACTCGGCTTCGAGGCCGATTTCACCATCGCGACCCTGCGGGAGCTCGCCGCCCATCTGCGCCGCCAGCCCTGAGGCGGACGCCGCATTCGACAACGCACCCAGGAGACGAAGATGATCAAGCTCTACTATCACCCCTCCCCCAATCCGGCGAAGATCGCGCTCTTCCTTGAGGAGGCCGGGCTGCCCTATGAGATGGTGCCGGTCGACACGCGCAAGGGCGAGCAGTTCAAGCCCGAGTTTCTGGCGATCAACCCCAACGCCAAGACCCCGGCCCTGACCGACGGCGACGCCACCATCTTCGACAGCAACGCCATCCTGCTCTATCTCGCCGAGAAGACCGGCCAGTTTTTGCCGGAGAACACGCCCAAGGCCCGCGGCGAGATGCTGTCCTGGCTGATGTTCGTCGCCACCGGCATCGGGCCCTATTGCGGCCAGGCGGTGCATTTCAGCCGCTTCGCGCCCGAGAAGATCCCCTATGCGATCAACCGCTACGCCCGCGAGGCCGAGCGCCACTGGGGCATCATCGACGCGCAGCTCGGCAAGCAGCGCTACATGCTCGGTGACACCTACACCCTGATCGACATGTCGGTCTGGGGCTGGGCGACGCGGCTGTCCTTCGCGATCGGCGACGACTGGGCGCAGATGTTTCCCAACGTGAAGCGCCATCTCGACGAGATTTCGGCACGCCCGGCCGCGCAGCGCGCCGTCGCGCTCAAGGATGCCTTCGCCTTCAAGACCGAATTCGACGACGAGGCGCGCAAGCATCTGTTTCCCCAGAACGCCCATCTCGCCGCAGGCTGATCGGTGGTCCCACACCCCGGTCACGGCCATGTGATCGGGGTGCTGCCCCTGCGGAACGATTGAACGTTTCTGTGGCTTTGCCGTCATAGCGCCCAGCGCCGCCCGAAAGCAGGGTCGATCTCCGCGACGACCACATCGCCTGACAAGCGAAACGCCTTCCTGGAGATTTCGACCATGACCAAGACCATCCTGACCGCCCTGGCGCTCGCCGCGCTGGGCGGCACGGCGCTTGCCGCCGATCTGCCGTCGCGCAAGGGGCCCGTTTACGCCCCCCTGGCTCCGATCTTCACCTGGACCGGTTTCTATGCCGGCGTGAACGCTGGCGGCGTCTTCACCGAGAACACGATCAGCACCGTTGGGACCGCGCCGTTCACCATCGGCAACGTCCTCGCCGAGCGCCGCCCCTCCTCGATTTCCAACGATGAGACCGGCTTCATCGGCGGCGCGCAGATCGGCTACAACTATCAGATCGGCAGCGTCGTGCTCGGCATCGAAACCGACATCCAGTACACCGATATCTCGTCGCGCACGTCGCGGCTCGGCACCAGCAACGCCACCTCGGTGTTCAGCCAGGACCTTGATTATCTCGGCACCGTCCGCCTGCGCGCCGGCTACGCCTTCGATCGCGTCATGGTCTACGCCACCGGCGGTCTGGCCTATGGCGACGTCTCCAACCGCGCGACCTTCTTCAACGCGGCTCTTCCGGGCCAGGTCGATTATGTCGGCGGCAAGAGCGACATCAAGGTCGGCTTCACGGTCGGCGGCGGCGTCGAATACGCTTTCACCAATAATCTCTCGCTGAAGGCGGAATATCTCTATTACGATCTCGGCAAGCAGAACGTTGCCGTGAACCAGGTCAACTTCGCGCTGGCCCCGGGGTCTTACGTCTCGCGCATGGAAAATAACGGCCACATCGTCCGTGCCGGCCTGAACTATCGCTTCAGCACCTTCTGAGCCATCCCAACGGCGTCGAACGATCAGGAGGCCTCCGCGCAAGCGGGGGCCTTTCGCATAGGGCCGCCCCCGGGGCCGCCCACGCGCGTCAGCCCTGGTCGGGCTCCTCGCCGTCCCCATCCTTCAGAGCCTCGAGCGGCGCGTCGAGCGTGAAGACGAGGCCGGTGGGCAGATAGGCGCTCTCGGCGCGCCCGCTCACTGAAGGAAATGTGCGTTCGATCAGGCGCGAGCCGAAACCGCGACGCGACGGGGTCGCCACGGGCGGACCGCCACTCTCCTGCCAGCGCAGCCGGAACTGCGGCGCGCCGTCGATTTCGTCGATCCGCCATGACAGCGAAACCTGGCCGGTCTGGTTCGATAGGGACCCGTATTTGACCGCATTCGTCGCCAGTTCATGCAAGACCAGCGTCAAGGCCAGCGCCGCCCGCGGCCCCAACACCACTTCGGGGCCGCCGATGGCAAACCGCGCCGGGTCCCCCTGGATACCGATGATGCTGGTTGCGATATCGGCCACGCCGGCATGGGCCCGCTGGCCGCTGACGAGGAGATCATGCGCACGCGCCAGCGCCGACATCCGCGCGCTGAAGGTTTCGTTGGCAGCCTCCAGCGAGGTCGCGCCGCGCAGCGTCTGCGAGGCGATGGCCTGGATCATCGCCAGCGTGTTCTTCACGCGATGCGCCAGTTCCTGCATCAGCAGGCGAAGCTGCGCCTCGGTTTCCTTGCGCTCGGTGATGTCGAGATGGGCCCCGATCAACCGCAGCGCCGCGCCGGTTGTCTCGTCACGCTCGATCTGGGCGATCGCCGAGATCCACCGCACCGCGCCGTCGCTGGGGCGGATGATCCTGTACTCGGCCTGGTAGTCGCGCTCCGTTCCCGCCACCGTCTCGCGGAAATGGCTTTCGACCATGGCGCGCTCCTGCGGATGGATCCGGCGCACCCAGTCCTCATGGCTTTCATGCACGGCGTCAGGCGGCAGACCATGAACGAGGAGATATTCAGGCGAGCGCGTATTGCGGAAGCCACCGACCAGATCGACCTGAAGCCCGCCGACCTTGCCGATCTTCTGGACCTGCGCCATCTCTCTTTCGCGGCGGCGCAGCGCCTGCTCGGCCGTGTCGCGTTCGCGGCGGGCCTGCACCAGGACCGTGGTCTCGATGACGACGGCAAGGATGCCGAGCACCGCGCCGCGATCGTCTACGATCGGGCTGTAATCGACATTCAGCCAGACATCCTCCGCCACTCCATGACGATGAAGCACCAGCGGCAGATCGCGATAGGAAAGCGACGCCCCCGCAAGGACGCTCGTCATCATTTCCTGGTGGAAATCCACGATCTCGGGCCAGGCGTCGAAGACGCTCGCACCGAGAATGCCGGGGTGCTTGGCGCCGGCGATGACGGCATAGGCATCGTTATAGAGCAGCAGGCCCCTCTCGCCCCAGAGCACCACCAGCGGCGTCGGCGAGGCGAGAACCACCTGCAGGGTCGAGCGAAGACGCTCGGGCCAGGTGGAGGCCGCGCCGAGCACGGTTTCCCGCCCGGTCCAGCTGCGAATGATCGCGCCGACCTCACCGCCGCCGACCGGCCAGATCGGCTGCGTCGTTGCGTTATTCCCCGGGCAAACCGCCATGCTCTCCGCGCTTTTCGAAGTCCAGCCCAAGCTGATGCCAGCCCGCACCCGGCGCGGCAAGCCCCAGCCGGTTCCAGAGCGCTGGCCTAGCAGCTTGGACGCGGCGCTTGCATATCAAAAGACATCACGCGACCGGTCGCGGTCGCGCCCCTCCCATTCGCGAAAGCAGTGGCAGGATGCCCGGTTTCACGGCAGTGTCACGCTCACGATTCCGCTCCGGGCCTGACCGGCGGACAGAGCCAAGCTGAGGGGCATGGATGCCGACTGACATCGAGATCGCGCGCGCAGCGACGCTCCAGCCGATCGTGGACATCGCTCACCGCGCCGAAATTCCACAGGACGCCCTCCACCCCTATGGCAAGTACATCGCCAAGGTCGATAAGCAGACGATCCCCGATTTCGCGGCGCGGCCCGACGGCAAGCTGATCCTCGTCACCGCGATTAATCCGACGCCCGCGGGCGAGGGCAAGACCACGACGACGGTGGGTCTCGGCGACGGCCTGACCCGCATCGGCAAAAGCTGCATGATCGCGCTGCGCGAGCCGTCTCTGGGCCCCTGCTTCGGCGTCAAGGGCGGCGCCGCCGGCGGCGGCCATGCCCAGATCGTCCCGATGGAGCAGATCAACCTGCATTTCACCGGCGATTTTCACGCCATCACCAGCGCCCACAACCTGCTCGCCGCCCTGATCGACAACCATGTCTATTGGGGCAATGCGCTCGATCTCGACACCCGCCACATCGCCTGGCGGCGCGTCATGGACATGAACGACCGCGCCCTGCGCTCGACCGTCTCATCGCTCGGCGGCGCCAGCAACGGCTTCCCGCGCGAGGACGGCTTCGACATCACCGTCGCCTCCGAGGTGATGGCAATCTTCTGCCTGGCGACCGACCTTGATGACCTTGAGGCGCGGCTCGGCAAGATCGTTATCGGCCGCACCCGCGACAAGCGCCCGGTGACGGCGGCCGACCTCAAGGCGACGGGCGCGATGAGCGTCCTCCTCAAGGACGCACTGATGCCCAATCTGGTGCAGACCCTGGAGGGCACGCCCGCTTTCGTTCATGGCGGCCCCTTCGCCAACATCGCCCATGGCTGCAACTCGGTGATCGCGACGCGAACCGCGCTGAAGCTTGCCGATTATGTTGTGACCGAGGCCGGCTTCGGCGCCGATCTTGGGGCCGAAAAGTTCTTCGACATCAAGTGCCGCAAGGCGGGCCTTAAGCCCGCAGCGGCCGTCATTGTCGCGACCGTGCGCGCGCTCAAGATGCATGGCGGCGCCGCCAAGGAGGCGCTCGGGCAGGAGGATCTGGCGACGCTGCAGGCGGGGCTGGCCAATCTCGCCCGCCATGTCGGCAACATCCGTAAGTTCGGCGTGCCCCCGATCGTCGCGATCAACCACTTCGTCAGCGACTCACCCGCCGAGCACGAGATGATCGCGAGCTACTGCCGCAATCATCTCGGCGTTGAGGCTGTGATCTGTCGTCATTGGGCGCTAGGCGGCGCCGGCACGGAAGAACTCGCGCACAAGGTCGTGGCATTGGCCGAAGGCGCGGAGGCCGATTTCGCGCCGCTCTATCCCGATGATCTGCCACTGTGGGACAAGCTGGAGACGATCGCCCGCGAGATCTATGGCGCAGCCGGCATCTCCGGCGATGCCAGGGTCAAGGCCCGTTTCGCCGAGCTCGAGGCCCTGGGCCATGGCCACCTGCCCGTCTGCGTGGCCAAGACGCAGTATTCCTTCTCGGCCGACCCGACGCTGCGAGGCGCGCCCAGCGGGCATATCGTGCCCGTCCGCGAGGTCAGGCTTTCGGCCGGCGCCGGCTTCGTCGTCGCGATCTGCGGGGACATCATGACGATGCCCGGACTGCCGCGCGTGCCCGCCGCCGAGCGCATCCATATCGATGCACAGGGGCGGATCGAGGGCCTGTTCTGAGCGCGCACGAACAACCTGGATTCGTTGGCGAATTGTTAAAACCTTGCCGACAAGTTTAGCGATCGGTGGGCGCGTGGGCCGGGCCCGCGACTTGTTCTGGGAGATCTCGCATTGATGGGATCAGGCGCTGCAGGGACATGGTTGCCCCGGGGCCTGCGCAGCCGCGTCCTGGTCTGGACCCTGGCCATTCTCGTGGCGATCGCCCTGCCGGCGGCAGGCGTGTTCATCTGGCTCGTCGACAGCACGGTAATCAAGCTCGGCACGCTCTTCGCCGAAAAGCAGATCCTGTTCGACCGCTATCGCGGTCTCGATTCGCTGATGCGCGAGGTTTCGCTGGCGGAAACGGTCGCGCGCTCGCCCGCCATACTGGAATGGGCGAAAGACGAGGCCGACCCCGCCAAGGCCCAGCGCGGCCTGGCCGAGCTCGAGCACTATCGGATTTCGTTCAAGGACCAGAGCTATTTCGTCGTGCTCGACGGTTCCGGCAACTACTACTTCAACGACAAGGACAACACCTACGAGCACGCTCGCAGGCGATATACATTGTCACGCGAAAATCCGCGCGACGGCTGGTATTACAAGACGGTGGCGCTGGCCTCGGGCTGCCACCTCAATGTCGACCATGACGACACGCTGAATGTCACCAAGGTCTGGATCAACTGCATCATCCGGCAGGGCGACCGCGTGCTCGGGATCATTGGCACCGGCGTCGATCTGAGCCAGTTCATCCGCGAGGTTGTCGATATCCCGCAGACCGGCGTCCAGAGCATGTTCGTCGATCGCAACGGCGCGGTTCAGGCCCATCGCAACCCCAAGCTCGTCGATTTTCACAGCCTGACCAAGGACACCAAGGCCAAGACGACAATCTTTACGCTGCTCGACGACCAGGCCGATCGCAGCGCCCTGGCCGCGATGATGGAGCAGGTGGCGGCCGGGGGGGCTCTGGTGCGCTCGCGCTTTATGCAGATCGAAGGCCACCAGGCGCTGGTCGGCGTGGGATATCTCGACCGGCTCGGCTGGTTCAACGTAACCATCATGGATGTCGACGAGATCATCGACCGGCGGATGTTCCTGCCGATCGGGCTGCTGCTAGCCGCGATGCTGCTGGCGGCAGCCGCCCTCTCGACCCTGCTGTTCAAGCGCAGCGTGCTCGACCGGCTGGCGCGCATGGAGGCCGATGTCCAGCGAGTGCAGGCCGGCCGCTTCGATGAGGTTGCCAGCGATGCCGCCGATGACGAGATCGGCCGGTTTTCGCGCGCCCTGGGCGCCATGGCGAAGGCGGTGGGGCACAACACCGATCGCCTCGAGGAGATGGTCGCCGACAGGACGCGGGAGTTGGAGCGCCTCGCCCATCACGACCCGCTGACCGGCATCTTCAATCGGCGCGGCTTCGAGCGCGCCTTCGAGGCCGAGCAGAACCGTGCAAGGCGCGCCAGCCGGCCAATGGCCCTGCTCCTGATCGACATCGATCATTTCAAGCCGGTCAACGACGACCACGGACATCAGGCCGGCGACCAGGTCATCATCGAGGTCGTCGCGCGTCTTGAGGGGCTGATGCGCAATTATGATGTCTGCGGTCGCTGGGGCGGCGACGAATTCATCGTCCTGCTGGCCGAGACCAGCCTGCCGGCGCTGACAGCGGTCGCGGCGAAGCTCGGCGCGGCCACGCGCGATCGACCCGTCTCGCTCGGTGCCGGCTTTTCGCTGCCGATCACCGTCAGCATCGGTGCCTGTCTCGTGGCCCAGGCCGACACCCTCGCCGATGCCGCCGGCCATGCCGACACCGCGCTCTACGCCGCCAAGCAGGGCGGGCGCGATGGCTTCGTCATCCACGAGGCGCCCTCCCGCGCCGGGGCCGCGCTGGCCCCCGTCGGGCGCGGCTGACGCCGCCGAGTCACCGGACGCCGTCTTTTCAGACCGACGATCTGACACAAACGAAAAAGGGCACCCGAAGGGCGCCCTTTTCACAACGTGGCACCCGTGAGGGAGCGCCATCACACCTGAGGCTGCGGCTCCAGCCCGGCATCGGGCTCGTCGCGCTTGCGGCCCTTGCCGGCGCTCGGCACGGCCGAGCCGCGCGGCGCGGAAGGCGTATCGTCGAGATCGCGCGTCGGGCGCTTGCCGGCGATCAGGTCGCGGATTTCCTCGCCGGTCAGCGTCTCGAACTCAAGCAGGGCTTCGGCCACCGCCACGAACTGCTCGTGATGGTCGGTGAGGATCTTCTTGGCGTCCTGGTAACCGGTGTCGACCAGCTTCTTGACCTCGGCGTCGATCTTCTGCGCCGTGGATTCGGAGATGTTCTGGCTGCGGCCCATCGACATGCCCAGGAAGACCTCTTCCTGGTTGTCGCCATAGGCGACCATGCCGAGCTCGTCGGAGTAGCCCATCTGGGTGACCATGGCCTTGGCCATCTTGGTCGCCTGCTGGATGTCGCCGGTGGCGCCCGAGGTGACGTTCTCGCGCCCAAAGGTCATCTCTTCCGCAACGCGTCCGCCCATGGCGACCGCGAGCTGCGAGGTGAACTCCTTGTACTTCATCGAGTAGCGGTCGCCCTCCGGCAGGAACTTGACCATGCCCAGCGCGCGGCCGCGCGGGATGATCGTCGCCTTGTGGACCGGGATTCCGGCGGGGACATACAGGCCCACGATGGCGTGGCCGGCTTCGTGATAGGCGGTCAGCTTCTTCTCTTCCTCGGACATCGCCATGGATTTGCGCTCGGCGCCCATCATGACCTTGTCCTTGGCGTCCTCGAACTCGGCATGGGTAACCATGCGCTTGGCGCGCCGCGCCGCGAGCAGAGCCGCCTCGTTGACGAGGTTCATCAGATCGGCGCCGGAGAAGCCGGGCGTGCCGCGGGCGAGGATGCGCAGATCGACGTCGGGTGCCAGCGGCACCTTGCGGACATGGACCTTGAGGATCTTCTCGCGACCGGCGACGTCGGGGTTCGGAACCACGATCTGGCGGTCGAAGCGGCCCGGGCGCAGCAGCGCGGGATCGAGCACGTCGGGCCGGTTCGTGGCCGCGATGATGATTACGCCTTCGTTGGGCTCGAACCCGTCCATCTCGACCAGGAGCTGGTTGAGGGTCTGCTCGCGCTCGTCATTGCCGCCGCCGAGACCGGCGCCGCGATGACGGCCGACGGCGTCGATTTCGTCGATGAAGATGATGCAGGGCGAGTTCTTCTTGGCCTGCTCGAACATGTCGCGCACGCGGCTGGCGCCGACGCCGACGAACATCTCGACGAAGTCCGAACCGGAAATCGTGAAGAACGGCACATTGGCCTCGCCCGCAACGGCACGCGCCGTCAGGGTCTTGCCGGTGCCGGGGGGGCCGACGAGCAGCACGCCGCGCGGAATGCGCCCGCCCAGCCGCTGGAACTTCTGCGGGTCGCGCAGGAACTCGACGATCTCGGTCAGGTCTTCCTTGGCTTCGTCGATGCCCGCGACATCCTCGAAGGTGACGCGGCCATGCGCCTCGGTCAGGAGCTTGGCCTTCGACTTGCCGAAGCCCATGGCGCGCCCGGCGCCGTTCTGCATCTGGCGGGACATGAAAATCCACAGGCCGATGAAGATGACGAAGGGCAGTGAATTGACCAGCAGCGCCACGAACCAGGGCGTACCCTCCGACGGAGCGCGGGCCGAGACCTGAACACCCTTCTGGGCCAGCGTCTTGAGCAGCGCCGGATCGCCATAAGGCGCGTAGGTCACAAAGCTGCGACCGTCCGAGAATGTGCCTGAAATCTCCTGCCCAGCCACGACGACATTCGTGATCCGGCCGGCCTCCGATTCGTTGATCAGTTGGCTGTAGGGAATTTCATTCGTCGTCGCGCGCTGGCTGGGGCTCTGAAACAGCGTGACGAGCGCCAGGACCAGCAGGAAAATCACCACCCAGAGGGCGAAATTTCGGAAGTTCGGATTCATCATGTGTCCGATCAGGCCCGCCGGATGAGCCGGTAAGGCCGAGAGTTTGCTGCAGTAATCTAGGTGCGACCGGGGCCCTTGCCAAGGGAAACAGAAAATCGGCTCTCGCCTATGATGCCGCAGGGTGAATGCCGCGTCTGCGTGGCCCCTCGCGCGCCAGGCTCAAGATGCCTCTCGGAGATAAAGTCATTACGCTGCCAGCCAGCGTCCGGACCATGCGACGGCCGGTCTGGGCGGCCTCCTGCAGCGCCTGGACACAGGCTTCGAGCCGCTCCAGCCGCTGCCCGGAGCCGCGCTCGCTGTCGATTTCCGCCAGGGCCAGCGCGACAACACGCAGCACGATCTCCTCGGGCTCTCCCAGCAAAGCGGCAAATCGCAGCCTCACGACGGCCGTGGAATCGTCCTGCAGCAGCAGATCCGACAGCACCGTCTGCGCGCGCCGCGTCGCCGCCTCGTCAAGACGTGCGATGCGCCGCGCCAGCACAGCCAGCCGCTGCGCATCCAGGCCTTCTTCAGCGAGGGCGGGCATCAGCGCGCGCCAGCGAACGCGCTCGAAGCGCGGATCGCCATTGCTGGGATCGGTCGCGAAGGCGATGCCCCGCGCCTCGGCGGTGGCGATCAGACGAACCTTAGGCACACCCAGCAGCGGGCGCGCGATCGTCATGGCCCCTCTGCGCACGCGCTTGCGCATCGCGGCCAGGCCGGCGGGGCCGGAGCCGCGCGCCATCCGCATCAGCAGCGTTTCCGCCTGGTCGTCGAGCGTATGCGCCGTCACCACGACCGCGCCGCCCAGACGCTCGGCCTCTTCTGCCAGGAGCGCGTAGCGCGCGGCACGCGCCTGCTCCTGCAGCGCGGTTTTCGGCTTCAGCCCCTGCCAGGTCAGGATGCGGTGGGGGATCGAAAGCCGCCCGCACAGCGCCGCGACAGCCTGAGCCTCCGCGCTGGAGGCCGCGCGCAGACCGTGATCGATCGTGGCGGCATGAAGCTCCGGGCGCCCCGGTTCGCGCGTCCATTCGGCCAGCAGGGCAAGCAGCGCAACGGAGTCGGGTCCGCCCGACACCGCGACCAGAAGGCAAGGTTCTGTGGCAAGCCCGGAAAAGAGATCGGCCGCCTCGGCTGCGCCGATCGGCGGATCGTCAATGGAGGTCTGCGGAACCGCGCTCAAGCGCAGCCCGAACGCCGCCGCTCGCGCTCGATGCCCTGCCGGACCGAATTGGGCGCGGCGGGATATTCGACCCCGACCTTGGCATAGGTCGCGCAGGCCTGGTCCCGGGCGCCGAGCCCGTTCAGCGCGATGCCGAGCCGCAGCAGGCTATCGGGAGCCTTGGCCGATCTCGGCGCATCGCTGGAGACCTTCAGGAACTGCTCGGCCGCCTCGCGATAGCGCTTGCGCTGGAGATAGCTCTCGCCGAGCCAGTAGGTGGCGTCGACGGCGAGACGATCGCGCGGATAGCTCTGCAGGAACTGGCGGAAGCCCATCTCGGCCTGCTCGTATTCCTTGCGCAGGATCGAGGCATAAGCGAGGTCATAGGCCTCCTTGGCACTTGCCGGCCCGCTGGCCGCCGCCACGCTCGGCCCGCGCGGAACCGGCTGCGGCAGCGCACCCTGGGGCGCGCCCCGTCCGACACCTTGCAGGTCAAGCGGCCCCTGGCCGGCACCGCCCTCGGCAAAGCCATCCTCGATGATGCCGCCGATGCCGCCGTCGAGCGAACGCGGCGCCCCGGCGGCACCCTGCTGGAGTGTCGGGTCGAAGGCATCGCTGCGACGCTGGGTGCGTGGTGCGCCCCCCGCCGCGGGCGCGGCCCCGCCCGGCGCCGCTGCCCCAGGAGCACGACCACCGGCCCGCTCGTTCAGGCGAAAATCGACATCTTCCTGGAACTTGCGAAGCTGCTCGCTCAGACGACGGTTCTCGAACTGTAGCTGCTCGATCTGGCCCGAAAGCTGGCGGATCTGGTTTTCCATCCGCGAGGTCCGCACCACGAGATCGGCCGCGTCCTGCGCGCTGGCCGGCAGGCTCAGGCAGGATACCGCCAAGCCCAGGGCGAGAGCGGCAAGGCCGCTGCGGACCGCGTGATCGAGGCGAAACTGTCGGAGCATCATGAGAACCGGGGTTGAGTGACGGCAGGCCTATAACACGCCATGACCACGGCCAAAATATGAAAGGGCCGGCGCCTTCCCGAAAGGAAGGCGCCGGCCCGATGGTGTTTGCAGCAGCGTGGCGTCAGACGCCACCGCCGGCGCCGTCGAGCACCGTCACGACGCGGCGGTTCTGCGACCAGCAGGAGATGTCGTTGCAGACCGCTACCGGGCGCTCCTTGCCATAGGACACGATGCGCATGCGGTTGCCCTGAATGCCGCGCGACGAGAGATAGTCGCGCACCGTCTGGGCGCGGCGCGCCGACAGGGAGAAGTTGTATTCGCGGGTGCCGCGCTCGTCGGCATGCCCCTCGACGATGAAGGTGTAGCGCGGGAAACGCTGCAGCCAGGCGGACTGCTTGTCGAGCGTTGCAACTGCCGTGGGCGTCAGATCGGTCGAGTCGGTCTCGAAGAAGACCCGGTCGCCGACATTGACGACGAAGTCCTGGGCGCTGCCGGGCGTGGCCGCCCCACCCGCACCGAAACCCGAATTCGCATCGGCGTTCTGGTTTGTGTTGGCGCAGGCGCCCAGCGCCAGCGAAGCGGCGATGGCAGCGGCGAAGCGGACGGCGCGGCCGCCGGCGAAGAGAGTGGCGAGCATGAGGGGACTCCGGGGCGTTCGGTGCGGTGCGAGTCGCGTTTCGCGGACGGCGTTGAAAGGACAAGGCTGCGATGCAGATCGGCCTGCATCCATGGTCTTCATCAATGAAGCGTCAACCTAAACGAGACCTTGCCAGAACAAGGCGAAGTGGCGGCATTGCGGCGTATAGTTAATCAAACACTGCAAGAGGCCGCTTTCGCCGCATTGTGGCGCTTTTGCACCGCTTTAGCAGTCCCTATCGTCATCGCGAGCGCGGCGAAGCCATCCAGGCGAACGTCGAGCGAGACATTCCGGATTGCTTCGCTGCGCTCGCAATGACGGAGAGGTGAACTTCCCTACCGCGCCGCCGTCAGCAGCGGCGACCAGGTTGGGTCTGAGGCGAAGGCCGGCGTCGGCACAGGGATTTCGACGCGGCCGGTGATGTCGACCATGTAGAGTTTTCCGCCGGACTGCCCGCCCGGATCGCGGAAGAACATGATGTATTGGCCGTTGGGCGCCCAGTTCGGCGCCTCGTTATGGAAGCCCTCGGTCAGGAGCCGCTCGCCCGAACCGTCGGCGCGCATCACGCCGATGGCGAAGCCGCCGCCGGTGCGCTTGGTGAAGGCGATCAGATCGCCACGCGGCGACCAGGAGGGCTGCGAATAGGTGCCCTGCCCGAAGGAGAGCCGCTTGCCCTCGCCACCGCCGGCGCCCATCAAGTAGAGCTGCTGCGAGCCACCCCGATCGCTCTCGAAAACGAGTTGCGTGCCGTCGGGCGAATAGGAGGGCGAGGTGTCGATCGCGCCGGTCGAAGTGAGCCGCATCGTCGTGCGCGAACCGATGTCGATGGCGTAGAGATTGGCGTTGCCGCCCTGCTGGAGGCTGAGTGCGATTCGCGCGCCATTGGGCGAGAAGCGCGGGCTTGAGGTCATGTCGGGGAAGTTGCCGACGATCTGGCGTTGTCCGGTCTCGATGTTGAGCACATGCACGCGCGGCTGCTCGCCGCTGCGCTGCGACATGTAGGTCACCTCCTGCGACACCGGCGAATAGCGCGGCGTCACCACAGAGACGGAGCCGTCGGTGAGGTAGCGCACATTGGCGCCGTCCTGATCCATGATCGCCAAGCGCTTGCGCCGGTTCTCCTTGGGTCCTGATTCATCCACGAAGACGACGCGGGTGTCGAAGAAACCGCCGACGCCGGTGATCTTCGTAAAAATCGCATCCGAGATGATGTGGCCGACGCGCCTGGCATTGTTGGGGTCGGTGAAGTACTGCTGGCCATCGGTCTGCGTGCCGGTGGTGACGTCCCAGAGCCGGAACTCGGCCTTGATCCGGCCCGTGCCGTCGCGCGAGACGCGGCCCGTCACCAGCGCCTGCACGCCGGTCGCCTTCCAGGCGCCGAAATCGGGCGCGGCGTCGAAGGGCGGGTTCTTCTCGGCGTGGCGCCCCTTGTCGATCGGCGCGAAATAGCCGCAGCGCTTCAGATTGTTGCTGACGACGCCCGAGACGAGCACGCCGCCTTCCCCGGCAAAATCCGCGATCGCGATCGGCAGCGGCTGGAACGAGCCGCCGCGCAGATCGATCACGAGTTCGGCTCGGGCTGGCGCCGGCTTGAGCGACACCCCTGCCGGCACGAGCAAGGACGCCCCCGCAAGCGCCAGGAGCCTGCGGCGCGTCGGCGCCGTCGAAAGAACGGGAAGATCGGTACGGTCGATCAGGGTCACAGCACGTCCCTTGCGTCGAAATTGACGACGACGTCGCGCCAGTCGTCATAATAGGCGGCAAATTGCGCCGGAATGCGCAAAGGCGCGCAGCGGCGGGTGGCGGTCAGGGCCGAACTGGCCGCGACCGCGAAAAGCGGATCGGAGGAGGAATTCGCCACGCTCGGCTGGCCGACGAGCGAGCCATCGGCAGCAAGCTTCATGCGCACCTGGGGCACGATCGCCCCGCGCGCATTGGCGAGCGCGATCGGCACGTTCCAGCACTTCATCAGCTGGTCCTGGATGATGCCGACGAGCTGGCCGCGCAGCGACGGGCTGAGCTTTTGCGACGCGCCGCGCTCGGTCCCCAGCGAAGCGGTGCGGTTGACCTGCGGCGCGGCCGAGCCGGTCGACTGGGCCTGCTCCTTGGACTGCAGCAGCCTGGCGATGTCGCTGGCATTGAAATTCTTGGCGACTTCCGCCTCGCGCTTGGCCTTGGCCTCGGCCTCCTGCTTGGCCTTGGCGGCAGCCGCGATCTTGGCTTTGGCCTCGGCCTCGGCCTTCGCCTTGGCGGCCAGCTCCGCTTTTTCCTTCGCGGCCTCGGCAGCCTCTGCCTTGGCCTGTGCCTCCGCCTTGGCTTTGACCGCCGCTTCCTGCCTGGCCTGCGCCTCGGCCTCGCTCTTGGCCCGGGCAGCGGCTTTCGCCTGCTCTTCGGCCTGTTTGGCTTTCGAGGCGATCTCGGCCTCTTCGGCGAGCTTGGCCATCTCCTCGCGCTTCTGCTCGGCGATCTCGGCGGCGCTGGGGCCGGTCTTCTGCGGCGGCTGCTTCACCGGCTCCGGCAATGGCGGCTTCGGCTCGGTCTTGGGCAGATTGACAGCGCGCGAGGGCGGCAGCGGCGCCGAGGCATTGTCATCGGCAAGCTTGAGTTCGGCCGGGCGCGTCGGCGGCGCGGGCGTGTCCTGCTTGGCCTCGCCCTCTTCCTTGCGCTCGACGATCTCGGATTGGCGCTCGGCGCGCTGGATCGGCTGCTCCTGGACCTTTTCCGCCTTGCGTTCGCCGCGCGTGACCTGATTCAGCTCGCTGGCATCGACCATCTCGACGGCGATCGCTTCCTGATTATCCGGCAGCGGCGCAGGCGAAGAGAACGCCAGCAGCCCCGCGACGAGAAACGTCGCGTGGCCGAGCGCCGACATCACCATGCCCGGTTCGGAGGAAAGCTTCACAGCCGTCGCAACCTCGCTTCCATCACCCTCAGCGCGCCGGCTCGGTGACGAGCGCGACCCGCTTGAAACCCGCCGAGGTGATCGTCGACATCACCGACGCCACCCGCCCGTAATCGACCATGCGGTCACCGCGCACATAGATGCGCTCGTCGAAGCCCTGCTTGGCCAGGCCCTGCAGCTTGACCACCAGATCCGGTTCCAGCGTCGGCTGATCCTGCAGGAAGATCTGGCCCTTGCCGTCGATCGCGATCGTGATCGGCTTCTGGTCGACATTGATCGGCTTGGCGCCCGTCTGGGGCAGATCGAGCGGCACCCCGGTCGCAATCAGCGGCGCCGCGACCATGAAGATGATCAGCAAAACCAGCATGACGTCGATGAACGGCGTCATGTTGATCTCGGCGATCGCCGCGTGCCGGCGGCTGCGCCGGCCCCGTCGTCCACCGGCCTTGGCGCCGGATGCTGCGGACATGCCCATGTCAGTGATTCCTCAAGCCGCCAGCCGCTCGTCGATCTGCCGCGACAGGATCGCGGAGAACTCGTCGGCGAAGGCTTCGAGCCGGCTCGACGCCTTGCCGACCTCGGACTGCAGCTTGTTGTAGGCCATCAGCGCGGGAATCGCGGCAAACAGGCCGATCGCCGTGGCAAACAGCGCCTCGGCGATGCCAGGCGCTACAACCGCAAGCGACGAATTCTTCGAGACCGCGATGGCGGTGAATGAGTTCATGATGCCCCAGACCGTGCCGAACAGGCCGATGAAGGGCGCCGCCGACGCGATCGTCGACAGCACCAGAAGCTTGGATTCGAAGCGCTCGGTCTCGCGCTGGATCGTCACGTCGAGCACCTTGTCGATGCGCTGCGACAGGCTGGCGACGGAACGTCCGCCATTCTCGAAGGACCGCTTCCACTCCCGCATCGCCGCGACGAACACGGCCGACATGTCCGAGACCGGCTTGGCGGCAAGTTCGCGATAGAGTTCTTCCAGCGAACGGCCGGACCAGAACACCTCCTCGAAGGCGTCCATCTCCTTGCGGGTGCGGCGAAACAGCAGGGTTTTGTCGATGATGATCGACCAGCACCAAACCGAGGCTGCCAGCAGCCCGATCATCACCAGCTTGACCACGATATGGGCGTGCCAGAACAGGGTCCAGAACGACATGTCGATTTGCGGCGCGGCCTGCGCGACATCGGCGGGGTTCATCTGCGTCGTCCTTCTGCCCGGCGGCGCGGCCGGTGTTTCGGCCAATGCCCGCCCTACGCACCACGGGTGACCCCGCGACGCCGCCCGATCCGCGATCCGGGGAATGCCGTGTCCCTCAATCGCCTGTGAATCCGGCGAAAGATGGGCGCAAACGGGGTATCCTCCGGAACGCAGGCGCGCGATCGAGTTAAGCCTCCAGCAAGGTTAATGCCGGGTATACGCCTCGGCCGGGCCTTGCCGTTTAGTCCCAGCATGCCAAGCGAAAAAAGGCCCGCCCCAGTTTCCCGGGACGGGCCTCGACGATGTCGCAGCGGCAGCTGGCGGAGGGCTCAGCCGGCGTTGCCCTGCGGCTCGGCGCCGTTGCTGCGGCGGTCGGCCATGAACTGGTCGAACTCGGCCTTGTCGCGGGCCATCCGCAGACGGCCGAGGAAGTCCTGGAACTCCTTCTGCTCGTCCTCAAGGCGCCGCAGCGTCTCCTGACGATACTCGTCGAAGGCGCGGTTGCCGCTCGACGGGCCGCGGCCCCAGCCGCCGAAACCGCTCTCACGGCCGCCCATCCGTTCCTTCAGACGCTCCATCTTGCTTTGCAGACGGCTCATCCTGTGTTCGTAGCGGTCCGCGCCGCCCATTCCGCAACCCATGCGTCCACTCCAGAACAAAAAGGCCAGGGTCGCGAGACCCAGAGGCCAGAACACGATGAAGCCGAGAACCGCGAAGGCGATCCAGGCTCCCTTCCCATATTCATCGAGCTTCTCGACGATCGGCATTGATCCCTCACCATGACAGAGCGTGAATGTAAATCACATTTACATAAATGGGGAACGGCGATCCGCTTGTCAAGATCGCCGACAACGAGATCAGTCGGCGGCGCTGCCGCCTGTGCCGCGCCCGATGCCCAGCCCCTGCAGATAGATCAGCATGCCGGCCTCGAGCAGCTCGGCCGCCGACATCGGCAAGGGCCGGCGCCCGCCATCGGCCCGGCCGAACAGGGCGGCGACACCATGCGACATCGACCAGACATGCAGCGCCATCATCAGCGCCGGCGGGCGCTTGCCGGCGGGAAGCAGGGCGATCAGCGCCTCGGAGGCAGCGCGCAGGTTCTGGAAGGCGCGGTCTGCCGCAGCGCGCAGCTCGGGGCTGGCATCGAGCGGCACGCCCGCCTCGAACATCGCCGAATAATAGGCCGGCTCGTCATGGGCGAAAGCGAGATAGGCGCGCCCCAACCTATGAAACGCGGCCTCGGGGTCCGGGCGCCCCTGGTCCCAGGCCCGCGCCAGCGCCGCCTCGAACACGGCAAAGCCGCGCGCCGCGACATCGGCCAGAAGATCGTCGCGGTCGCGGAAATGCCGGTAGGGCGCGGCCGGGCTGACGCCTGCGACGCGCGCGGCCTCGGCGAAGGTGAAGCCGTTGGGCCCCTTCTCGCCGATCAGCCCCAAAGCGGCGCGCACCAGTTCCTCCTTGAGGTTACCATGGTGATAACCGCGGGGGGCAGGCTCGGGCTTGTCGCGTTTCCAGCTCATGTGACGAGCGCTAACATGGCGCCATGCGGGCGTCGACCGAGGTTCAGCTCTCGATCCCCAAGCGCTGACGCAGCCCGTCGGGAATCCGCCGCGCCCGCCCGCCGCCGACGCAGGCGACCTTGACCTTCGCCGTCACCAGCACCTCCTCGCCGCGCAGCACGCGCTGCTGGACATCCATGGTCGCGCCGCGCGCGGCGACCGAAACCGTCTCGATCGTCAGAAGATCGTCCATGACGGCCGGCCGAAGGAAGTCGATGGTCATGCTGCGCACCGCAAAGCCCAGCGCCGTCTCGCCGTCGAACAATTCACGCTGTGCGATCCCGAGCGAGCGGATCAACTCGGTGCGCCCACGCTCCATGAAGCGAAGATAGGACGCGTGATAGACGACACCGGAGAAATCCGTGTCCTCGTAATAGACGCGGACGGAAAGGCTGTGTGAGGCGGTCATGGCTCTGGGCAGGAGAAAATGGCGGGAGGGCGGAGCTTTAAACCGCGCGGCAGGCGCGGCATAGTGGGCTGGGACAGACCGCCGCGCCGGGGAACGCACCCACGCGGAAGGCGTTGCCCACGCGGAAGGCGTTGCCCCAGGGAGATTACAACCACAAGAAAAGGGAATTCTTCATGTCGCTCTCGACCAAGCAATTGGAACGTGTCCTCGACAAGGACGAATGGGACCTGGTCGCTCGCACCCGCAGCCGCGCGATCGGAGACGTGCCCGACGGCGACCTGCGCGATCTGGCGAAGAACCTGCGCGACCGCCGCGACAAGGCCCGTGACGTCGCCCGCCGCCAGCGCCGTGAATTTCGCGGCAAGGTCGCGCCCCAGGGCGCCGAGCGCGCCTCCGACAACAGCGGCACCAAGGTCAAGGCGGATGCACTGACCGTCGCCCTCAAGCGCGTCGGTGCCGAGCAGACCCGGCGGACGGAAAAGCTGCGTCAGCCGAGCCAGCGTTCGCTCGCTCGCAAGGCTTTGGCGATGAAGATGCGCAAGCAGGCGCTGGAGCGTCCGCTCAGCCGCACGCGAGACGAGGGCATGCAGCCGATCGTCAACCGCAAATCGGCCAAGTCCGGCGCGCTCGACCATGCCGGCCAGCGCTCGGCGATGCACCGCTCCAAATTCGCCCGCTGACCCAGTCGGCTCGACAAGGACAGCCCTGCGAGCGCTCAGCGCTTGCAGGGCTTCTTCATGAAAGACCCGCACTCATAAGGCTGCGAGAGTTCGGCGCGGATCGGATAATCCTTGCCATCGACGCGGTTGACGATGTCGTCGATCTTCCACGCGCCATTTTCCTCGACCATGCGAAATCGCACGCTGATCGGCTGCCCGAAACTGCGGAAGGCGGCCGTGACGAGCGCCTTGCCGTTCGCGGGCTTCTCGGAGACCGTGACCTTCAGGTTCTTGATCTCGCCATCCTGCCCGCTGAGGAACGGATCGGCGCCGACATGGCCCATATCGCCGCTTTCCGTCTGAAACAGCTCGTCGCGTGCGAACAGGGCGGCAAGCGATCTGCTCATCAGCTTGTCGCGGTTGGGCGGCTGCCACGGAGCCGCGACGGGCCTGGCGCCGCTGCCGGCGAGTTGTCGAATCGTGATGGCATAGGCTTCGCGGATGGGGGCCTCGGGAGAGGGCTCCGCGGCCCGCGCGAGCGTGACCGAGAACGCCAGCAGGCCGGCCATCGTGAATTGCACGCGCGTTGCAATCCGCATGATCATATCTCCATCAGCACCGAATAGTCCTGACCACCATAGAAGACACGAACGATCCGGACCCGCGTCATCTGAATGCGGTAGGCGATCACAGCCCGTCTGTATGGAAAGATCCTCAGGCCCGGCGAGACATCCGACCGCTCGACGCCAAGTTCCGGAAATTCGCATAACAAGGCGCAACGCCTTTCGATGGCAGCCACCCACCGCCGCGCCTGTCTTGGACTGTCCAGCGCGACATGGTTCAAAATCGCTTCGAGATCGGACAGTGCCTTCGCCGAATAGAACAGTTCATACGGCATCATGCGGGCGCTTGGTCACCGTCTCGGCAAGCTTGTCGAGCCGCGACGCGACCTCCGCCGGCGTCAGGTCGGCCGGATCGGCATCCCCCTCGGCGATCTTGGCCCTGATGGATTGTAGCTTCTCCTGCCGCGAATGCTCCGCATCGAGCCAAGGCTTCATCGCATCACGCAGCGCTTCTTCAGCGCTGGCGAAGTCGCCGCTCTCGACCCGCGCGAGCACCAGCGTCTCGATGTCCTTGGGCAGATTGAGCGTCATCCGTTCGCACCTTCATCCATCAGGCCGCTGCGCTCCGTATCATATTATGACGCCGCACCGCTCGCAAACCAGCCTCCTATTCCTCCCCATCCCCAAACAGCCCGAACTGCGCGCCCTCCCGCGTCGGCTCGGGCATGCCCAGATGCCGGAAGGCGTGCGGCGTCAGGATGCGGCCGCGCGGCGTGCGCTGGATGAAGCCCTGCTGCAGCAGGAAGGGCTCGATGATCTCCTCGATCGCGTCGCGCGGCTCCGACAGGGAGGCGGCGATCGTCTCGATCCCGACCGGCCCGCCCCCGAAATTGATCGCCACGGTGGTCAGGTAGCGCCGGTCCATCTGGTCAAGGCCGATGGCGTCGACATCGAGCAGCCTCAAAGCCTTGTCGGCGACGCTGCGCGTCACGATCGCATCGCCATCGACGATGGCGAAATCGCGCACCCGGCGTAGCAGCCGTCCAGCGATGCGCGGGGTCCCTCGCGAACGCTTGGCGATCTCGTTGGCGCCGTCGTCAGACATCGGCACGCCGAGCACCCGCGCGCCCCGCGCCACGATACTCTGCAACTCCTCGACGGTGTAGAACTGCAGCCGGATCGGGATGCCGAAGCGGTCGCGCAAAGGCGTTGTCAGCAGGCCGGCGCGGGTGGTGGCGCCGACGAGCGTGAACTTTGGCAGGTCGATCTTGACCGAGCGCGCCGCCGGCCCCTCGCCGATGATCAAATCGAGCTGATAGTCCTCCATCGCCGGGTAGAGGATTTCCTCGACCGCCGGATTGAGCCGGTGGATCTCGTCGATGAAGAGCACGTCGCGCTCCTCGAGATTGGTCAGCTGCGCCGCGAGGTCGCCGGCCTTGGCGATCACCGGTCCCGAGGTCGAGCGGAAATTGACGCCGAGCTCCCGCGCCACGATCTGCGCCAGCGTGGTTTTGCCGAGCCCGGGCGGGCCGACGAACAGCACATGGTCGAGCGCATCACCGCGCGCCTTGGCAGCCTCGATAAAAACTTGAAGATTGGCCCGCGCCGCCGCCTGGCCGGTGAACTCCGACAGCGACAGCGGCCGCAGCGTGGTCTCGGCGTCGTCGTCGCGCTTTTCGGCGGAGAGCAGGCCGGGGCGGCGGGTCTCGCTCACAGCGCGATCTCCAGTTCGAGCGCGTCATGGATCTCGATGTCCATGTAGCCGGTCTTCACGATGCTCGGCACCACCGAGCGGAAATTGTCGATCGCCTCGATATGCAGCCGCGAGAAGCGGAAGCCGCATTTCTGGTAAAACGTCATGCCCGGCATGTTGTCATTGGTCAGCATCGCCTTCAGCCGCACGGCCCCGCGCCCCCGCGCCGCCGCCTTGACCCCTTCGAGCAACTGGATCGCGGCGCCCTGCCCCCGCGCCACCGAATGCAGCGCACAGAGCAGCGCGACTTCGCCCTGCATCGTCCAGCTCGCATAGGCCATGAAGGTCCCGTCCTTGCCGGCGATCCCGAGCAGATCGAGTTCCGCGCAATCATAGACCGTGAAATCGATCATCATGCTGTGCGAACCCCAGCTCGCCAGCATCACCTTCAGGAAGGCGGATTTGTCCTTGACCGGGCGGATGGTCAAAGCGCCATCGCCGCTCACTTCGCCAGTTCCCGCAAGCCCAGCTTGATGAGTTGAGCCGTCCCCGCGCCCTCGCCCGCCTCGCGCGACGCCGCCGCGACGGCCGCCACGGCCTGCGCCTGCGGATAGCCGAGATTGCTGAGCGCCGAGACGGCGTCCGCCACCGGCTGCGGCAGCTTGCGTTCCGCTAGCGCGCCGGCCAGTTGCGCCACGCCCGGATCGACATGGCCGAAGGCCGGCGCCTTGTCCTTGAGCTCGGCGCAGATGCGCTGGGCAAGCTTGGGGCCGACGCCCGGAGCGCGTGCCACAGCGGCCTTGTCGTTGGTGGCGAGCGCCGTCGCCAGCGCTCCGGGCTCCAGCGTCGAGAGGATGGCGAGCGCGACCTTGGCGCCGACGCCCTGCACCGCCTGCATCAGCCGGAACCAGTCGCGCTCATTGTCGGACATGAAGCCGTAGAGCCGGATCGCATCCTCGCGGACATGCGTCTCGATCGACAGCACCGCCGCCTCGCCGGGCTTGGGCAGCCGCTGCAAGGTCTTGGCCGAGCATTGCACGACATAGCCGACGCCCTGCACGTCGAGGATGACATGGTCCTCGCCATAGGAATCGACGACCCCCTTCAGCTTGCCGATCATCGTCTCGCCTCACCGTCCGCGTCAGCCCCACTCTCGAACCCACCAGCCCTCATCCTGAGGAGCCGCGGGGCGGCGTCTCGAAGGATGCTCCAGTGCGCACTTAAACATCCTTCGAGACGCAGGCTGCGCCCGCTCCTCAGGATGAGGGCTGTGGGTGAGACGACCGGCTGTATCATCACCCCACCCGCATCTGCGCCACCAGCGCGCGCATGCCGCGATGCTGGGCGTGGCAGATCGCCACCGCCAGGGCATCCGCCGCATCGGCCGACCGGGTCTCCGCCTTGGGCAGCAGCACGCGGATCATCATCTGGACCTGTTTCTTGTCGGCATGGCCGACGCCGACCACCGTCTTCTTGACGAGGTTGGCGGCATATTCCGCGACGCTGAGGCCCGCAAGGGCCGGCACCACCAGCGCGACGCCCCGCGCTTGGCCGAGCTTCAGCGCCGATTGCGGATCGCGGTTGACGAAGGTCTCCTCGACCGCGACCTCGTCGGGCATGTGGGACATCACGATCCGCGTCAGCCCGTCATGCAACTGCCGCAGCCGCTCCGACAGGGGCAGGCCGGCATCGCTCTCGACGCAGCCGCAGGCGACGAAGCCGAGCTTGCTGCCTTCCGACACGACGACGCCCCAACCCGTCTTCCGGAGGCCGGGGTCGATGCCGAGAATGCGAATCGGTGGGTTCATGTCGGGCGCAGCCTAAACCTTGGACACGCTTTGTTCCATGGCGTGTCCTAACGATCCCTTCCCACCCACAGCCGATCGATGAACGCTGCGCATCGGTCGCATCACGCGGATGGGGGTTGCCCCGGCGCGCGGCAGGCTGTTGGTGCGATTGGCTCCTGCCCTCCCAGGGACCTTGCTCCCTTATCCCTCAGGCCGATGTCAGATCTCCTCAGCCTCCTCTTTCCCGCCGTCTCGCCGACCGGCCTCGCCGTCCTCCTCGTCGCGACGCTGCTCGGTGGGCTGGTGCGCGGCTTTACAGGCTTCGGCTTCGCCATGGTGTTCATGCCGCTGGCATCGATGGTAATCGGCCCGGTCGCGGCGCTCGGGCTGATCTGGTGCATCGATGCGCCCTTCGCCCTGCCGATCGCCGCCCGCAATGCCAGGCAGGCCGAATGGCGCGAGGTCGCACCCCTGCTGCTGACCGCGACGCTGGCGCTGCCAGCCGGCATCTGGCTCCTGATCTGGCTCGACCGCGAGACGATGCGCTGGATCCTGGCCGGGCTGATCCTGACCGCCGTCGCCCTGATGGCCTCGGGCTGGCGCTATCACGGCCGGCCGGGCATTCCGCTTTCGCTGGGTGTCGGCGTGTTGTCGGGGCTGTTCAACGGCATGGCGAGCATTGGCGGCATGCCGCTCGCCGTGTTCTGGCTCGGCGCCCAGCGCAACGACCGCCACAAGACCCGTGCCAATCTGCAGACCTTCTTCGGCTTCTCGACGCTGATCTCGGGCGCGATCCTCTGGCGCAACGACATCCTGACGATGACCGCGCTCATGATGGCCCTGCCGCTGATGGCGGTCTATGGCGCCGGCATGTGGGCGGGCACGCATGGCTTCCGGCTGGCCAACGAAATGACCTTCCGCCGCATCGCCTATGCGGTGATCTTCCTCAGCGCGCTGATCAGCCTGCCGCTGTGGGATGGACTCGTGGGGCGGTAGGGACCTGGCACGTCATTGCGAGCGTAGCGAAGCAATCCAGAGCCGCTACGCCCGACGATCTGGATTGCTTCGCTGCGCTCGCAATGACGGCGGCGCCCGTCACCCCCCCAGCTTCGCCATCACCTCGTCGGAAATCTCGTAATTGGCGAAGACGTTCTGGACGTCGTCGTCATTGTCGAGCGCCTCCATCAGCCGCATCATCGAAGCCGCCTTCTCCTCGTCGAGCGGGGCCGAGGTCGTCGGCCGCCAGACCGGCTTGGCTGAGGCCGGCGCACCGAGCGCCGCTTCCAGCGCCTTCGAGACCTCGTTCAGCGAATCGAAAGCACACAGGATGGTGTGGCCGTTTTCATCCGAAATAACGTCGTCGGCGCCCGCCTCGATCGCCGCTTCCATCAGCTTGTCGGCATCGCCGGTCTCCGGCGGATAGGCGATCTCGCCGACACGATTGAACATGAAGGAGACCGAGTTGCTCTCGCCCATCGCCCCGCCCGACTTGGTGAAGTAGGAGCGCACGGCCGACGCGGTGCGGTTGCGGTTGTCGGTCAGCGCCTCGACGATGACGGCGGCCCCGCCGGGCCCGTAGCCCTCGTAGCGAACCTCGTCATAGTTGTCGCCTTCGCCGCCGGCCGCTTTCATGATGGCGCGCTGGATGTTGTCCTTGGGCATGTTTTCGGCGCGCGCGGCGAGAACCGCCATGCGCAGGCGCGGATTCATCGCCGGGTCGGGCATGCCCATCTTGGCCGCGACGGTGATTTCGCGGCCGAGTTTCGAGAACAGCTTGGCGCGCACGGCGTCCTGCTTGCCCTTGCGGTGCATGATGTTCTTGAACTGGGAATGACCGGCCATGGAACCTGAGCCTCTGCTGCCTTCAATCGATCTGCCCCCCGGAAGGCCTTGGGCGGTCCGGCGCGGGGCAGATCGGCCTTATAGGCGGCGGCTTCGCCGGCGCGCAAGCGATCGCGACCGGCAGGCGTTCCGCATGCGCCCACCGGGGCAGTCGCATCGATCTCCGGCAATCGCGCGATCGGAGAAACCTGACGTTAAGTCATTCTTTGCCAGAAGCGCCGCAGACTAACTGCACGACCCGGGGGCACTCCCTTCTGGACGAATGACGGGCCTTCATGACCACCCAGTCCAGCACACCGATCGCGCAGCAGGACCTGCGCTTCCGCGCGTTCCAGATCGCCGAGAGCGATCTTGCCTCCTTACGCCCGCTTGCGGATTTTGCCCGGGCGCGGCTGCCGTTCATGCTGGAAGACATGCATGACGACCTGGCCCCCTGGCCGGAAACCGCCCGGGCCTTCCGCATCCCGGAGATTCACGGTCTGCGGGTTGCCCACTGGACCAGCTTGGTGTCCGGCGCGCTCGGCGATGATTTTACGCACTCCGCGCATCGTCTGGCCTCGGCCTTCCATCGCCATCATGTCCCGGCTTATGGCATCGCGATCGACCATGCGTTGGTGGTCAACCAGATCGGCCTCGAACTGGGTTTGGATCGCCAGTCGCTGCAGAAACTGTTCGGCTGGTGGCACAGCCGCGACCGCAACCGGCGCATCGCGACGCGCTCGGCCCTCAACAAATGCGCAGCGCTCGACCTCGAACTGCTGCTCGAAACCTACGCCCATGTGCAGGAACAGAGCCGTGAGCACACGCGCGCCGAGATCGCGGCCTTTGCCGTCACGGTGCGTCAGGTCGTCGGGGCCGTGAAAAGCGGCGCCGGCACAGTCGAGGCTCTGGCCGGCACGATGAACCATATGGTCCAGGATACCGGCGCACAGGCTCTCGTCGCCGCCCGCGCCTCGGACGACGCCTCGATGAACGTCCAGAACGTCGCGAGCGCGGCCAGCGAATTGTCGGTCTCGCTCGACCATGTCGCGCTCGAGGTCACGCGCGCCGCGAGCATGGCCAATAGCGCCAACGCCGCCGCGATCAAGACCGACGTCATCGTCAAAAGCCTTGCCCAATCGGCGCAGACCATCGGCTCCATCGTCGAGATGATCCGCGACATCGCGGCGCAGACCAATCTGCTGGCACTCAACGCCACGATCGAGGCGGCCCGCGCCGGCGAGGCCGGGCGGGGTTTTGCGGTGGTCGCTACCGAGGTCAAGCAGCTCTCATCGCGTACGGCGCAGGCCACCGACGAAATCGCAGCGCAGGTTCCGGCCATGCAGGCTGCGACGCGCGAGGCCGTGGAAGCGATCGACAGCATCGTCGCCTATGTCCGCCAGATGCACGACACCACAGCGTCCGTGTCGGGCGCCCTCGAACAGCAGCGCTCGGCGACGCAGGAGATTGCCCGCAGCGTCGACCGTGCCGCGATCGGAACCCAGGAGGTGGCGCAGACCGCCTCCGGCGTGAGTGAAATGGCAGCGGCTGCGGGCCACAGCGTCGGCGAGGTGCTGGACGTGGCGAGCACGCTGGCGCGCGAGGCAGCTTCGCTGTCGGATGCCTTCGATGGTTTGATGCAGCGCAGCCAGGCCGGCTGACGCGCGGGCGCTGCTCGTCGGGGCCTTGCGCGTCTCAGCCTTTCAGCATTTCAGCCCTGCGCCCAGGGCGGCACGGCCTCCGACAGATGCGGGCCCAGCCGTACCGGCCAGACGGCCTTCGCCAGGCCGGTCGCATCGTCGATCTCAACCGCGACGCCCGACAGCGAGCCTTCGCCGGTCGCGGGTTCAAGCCGTGCGCCCGGCGTCTTCTGCAGGAAGCGCCGCACCGGCTCTTCCTTCTGCATGCCCAGGATCGAGTCATAGTCGCCGCACATGCCGGCATCGGACTGATAGGCGGTGCCGCCCGGCAGGATGCGCGTGTCCGAGGTCGGGACATGGGTATGGGTGCCGACGACGAGGCTGGCGCGGCCGTCGAGGAAATACCCCGCCGCCTGCTTCTCGCTGGTCGCCTCGGCATGGAAATCGACGATCACGGCATCCGCCACCTCGCCCAGCGGGCAGGCCGACAATTCGCGCTCCATCGCCGCGAAGGGATCGTCCAACGCCTCCATGAAGATGCGACCCATCACATTGACGACGAGCACGCGGGCGCCGTTGCGCGCCTCGACCACGGTCGCACCGCGCCCCGGCGTGCCCTTGGGATAATTCGCCGGCCGCACCAGCCGGTCCTGCCGCTCGATGAAGACCAGCGCCTCGCGCTGATCCCAGGAATGGTTGCCGAGCGTCACGGCGTCGGCGCCGGCCGCGATCAGTTCGTCGCAGATCGCCTCGGTGATGCCGAAGCCCCCGGCCGCGTTCTCGCCATTGATGACGACGCAATCGAGTTTCCACTGGTCGCGTAGCCGCGGCAGACGGTCCTGAACCGCGATCCGCCCGGGGCGGCCGACAATGTCACCGAGAAAGAGAAAGCGCATGGGGAAGAGTCCGGAAAGGAGCGGCCCTCTCCGTCGCGCGAATGCGGCGCGGAATCAACCGGCGCAGTCGCGTCACTGGACCCCTGCGCCACCCGCATCGTCATTCCGGCCAAGCCGCGCAGCGGCGCAGCGCCGGAAGCCATCATAAAGCACCGTCGGGCCTTACGATCGATTCCGGGTCTGCGCTTCGCTTGCCCGGAATGACGCGGAGGGGAAATCGACAGAGCACCCCACTCACCCGCAGCGGATGATCTCGCGCTCGGTGACGATCCAGTCGAGCCGCCGGTCATGCGGTTCGTCAGGAACCGCCGCGATCTCCTGCGCGGCATAGGCGATGCCCATGCTGATGACGGGGCCGAGTTCGGTCAACTTGGCATCGAAATGCCCCTTGCCGTAGCCGATGCGGTAGCCGCGCCGGTCGAAGGCCGCGAGCGGCACGATCAGAATGGCGGGCGCGACCTGCGGCTGCGCCGGATCGGGCACCAGCGTGCCAAAGCCGCCGGGCACGATCGGCTCATAGGGCGCCCAGCGCCGAAACAGCATTCGCTTGTCGATGATCGCCGGTAGGCACAGCCGCACGCCGCGCTCGTGCAGGGCCTCCAGGATCGGGCGCGGATCGGCCTCCGAGCGCATCGGCCAATAGGCGGAGACGGAGCCTTGCGCATCGTCGAACACGGGAAGCGCCAGCACGCGCCCGGCGATCGCCTCGTCCCAGATCAGCCTGTCATCGATCTCGAGCGCGTCGCGGTGCGCCAGAGCGGCTTCGCGCAGGGCGGCCTTCCGGCGGGCGAGATCGTCTGAAGCGGATACATCCATCATGGCAACAGTGCTGAGCCACCTCGGCCGTGGAGATTTCGATCCCGGGACACCTACTAAAGTAGGTGGGCGCCGTGTGTCCGGGTCCAGGGACCCGGTCAGGGACAGCTCCCTAGGGAGTCGTATGGGCCCGGGAATACAGTTCTCGCACGCACCAGGCAGCCCAGCCGGATCAATGTAGGGAATGCGCCGGCAAAGCGCCAGTGTACGCGGCGCCCCATCCCGCGAAATCGCAACACACGGGCAGTCGGACAACAATCCGCCGGCAACTCAGCCGACGGCCGTGGGAATGAGGCTTCGGGCAATCCCTTCGATCCGCTCCGCCGCTGCCGCCAGCGCCTCGGCCGCCCGGTCCTCCACCTCGCCGAGGCGGCGATCGGCGACGCCCGCATCGCCCTGCATCGCCGCCAGATCGGCCTCGAGCCGCGCCACGCGCCGCTGCAGCTCGGAGGCCTCGTCGGCGACCATCAGCGCCGCCATCACATGCAGGCGCATATCGCCGATTTCGCCGAAGGCTTCGCGCATCTCCTGGATCTTGCCGTCATAGAGACGCGCCAGCCCTTCCAGATGCGGCTCTTCACCCTCGCCGCAGGCCATGCGGTAGGCCTTGCCGGCAATGGTGACGTTGACTTGCGGCATGGCGCTCCTCGTTCAGTGGTCCCGGACGCCGGCGTCGGGTTCGGCTGGCTCCGGATAGGCCGGTTCCAGATCGTCCTGCGCCTCGTCCTGCGTTTCCGGCGGCAGGGCCTCGGCCTGGGCGCGGGCGATCACGGCACCGATGACGCTCATCGCGCGCTCGAGACGCTGATCGACATCCGCCGCGGCGGTCTCGACATCGCCGAGCCTGGCGGTCACCCCGTCCAGCTCGGCCGCAAGCCGCGCCCGGTCGTCCTGCATCAGCGCCAGCTCGGTTTCCAGATTGGCCCGGCCCCGCTCCGCTTCGACACGCCGCCGGGCTGCCGCTTCAAGCTGACCGAGCGCGCCATCGAGGCGCATCAGGGCATTCTCCAGCATCAGGCTCGCCACCGTCGCTCTCCTTCAGATCGAAGCCGGCTCACACGATTCGGGACACTAGCTTATGTCGATCTAAAACGTGAATCGCTCCGGCCTTGCGATATGGCGCCCGATCTCAACGGCTTGTGCCCGCTTGCTGTGGTCGCGCTTGCGAAGACGCCGCGCGTTCTCGCTCCGCGGGCCCCGTAGAGAGGGCCGGGCGAATTGACTCCCAGCAAGCCGACGGCCTAATCGAGCCACCATTCGCCGCGACAACGCGACTTCGGAATGCCGGACCGTCCTCCGCCTGCCCGCGCGCAGGATTGGCAGCGGCCCCGTCCTTCCCGCCAGACGGAGCCTGAGACAGCCATGACCACGATCGACCGCGCCCAGCACGACAAGCTCGCCAACGCCATCCGCTCGCTGGCGATGGACGGTGTCGAGCAGGCGAAGTCCGGCCATCCCGGCCTGCCGATGGGCGCAGCCGACGTCGCGACCGTGCTCTTTACCCGCATCATGACCTATGATGCCGCCGATCCGCGCTGGCCCGACCGCGACCGCTTCGTGCTCTCGGCCGGCCATGGCTCGATGCTGCTCTACGCCCTGCTCTATCTCACCGGCGTTCCCGGAATGGAGATCGCCGACCTCAAGAAGTTCCGCCAGCTTGAATCCAAGACCCCTGGGCATCCCGAGAACTTCATGACGCTGGGCGTGGAGACCACCACCGGCCCGCTCGGCCAGGGTCTCGCCATGTCGGTCGGGATGGCGATGGCCGAGCGCATGCTCGCCGCCGAATACGGCAAGAAGATCGTCGATCACCACACCTATGTGCTGGCCTCCGACGGCGACCTGATGGAGGGCATCAGCCATGAGGCGATCGCGCTCGCGGGCCACCAGAAGCTGAACAAGCTGATCGTGCTGTGGGACGACAACGGCATCTCGATCGACGGCCCCCTCTCGATCTCCGACAATGTCGATCAGGTCGCGCGCTTCAAGGCCTGCGGCTGGCGCGCCGAGCGTGTCGACGGCCATGACCCCGACGCGATCGAAGCCGCGATCCGTCGCGCGCAGAAGTCGAACAAGCCGACGATGATCGCCTGCAAGACGATCATCGGCTTCGGCGCGCCGAAGAAGCAGGGCACCTCCAAGGCCCATGGCGAGGCGCTCGGCGCCGAGGAACTCGCCGCCGCCAAGAAGAACCTCGGCATCACCGGCGGCCCCTTCGAGGTCGCGGCCGACACGCTGAAGGCCTGGCGGGGTTTCGGCGCGGCCGGCGCCGCCGCCCATGCCGACTGGAAGAGCCGCTACGAGGCGATGTCCGAGCGCAAGCGCGCCGAATTCGACCGCCGCCAGGTGCATGGCGTGCCGGCGAAGCTCGACAAGGCGATCCTCGCCCACAAGAAGGCGCTGATCGCGGCGCCGCAGGCTATCGCCACCCGCAAGGCCTCCGAACTCGCGCTCGAGGCAATCGTGCCGGTGCTGCCCGACCTCGTCATGGGCTCGGCCGATCTGACACCGTCCAACAACACCCGCACCAAGGCTGCCGAGGACTTCACGCCCAAGACCCCCAAGGGCCGCTATGTCCGCTACGGCATCCGCGAGCACGGCATGGCCGCCGCCATGAACGGCATCACGCTCCATGGCGGCTTCCGCACCGGCGGCGGCACCTTCCTGGTCTTCTCCGACTATGCCCGCCCCTCGATGCGGATGGCCGCCCTGATGGGCCTGCCGATCGTCTATGTCATGACCCATGACTCGATCGGGCTTGGCGAGGACGGGCCGACCCACCAGCCGGTCGAGCATGTCGCTTCGCTGCGCGCCATGCCCAACATGCATGTCTTCCGTCCGGCCGACGCAATCGAGACGGCGGAAGCCTGGCAGTTCGCGATCGAGAACACCAAGGGCCCAACCGTGCTCGCCCTCTCGCGCCAGAACCTGCCGCAGCTGCGCACCGACGCCACCGCGACCAACCGCTCCGCCAAGGGCGGTTACGAACTGCTGGCAGCCGAGGGCGGCAAGGCGCAGGTCTCGCTCTTCGCCTCGGGCTCCGAGGTCGAGATTGCGGTTGCCGCCCGTGATCAGCTCGCGCAGAAGGGCGTCAAGGCCCGCGTCGTCTCCGTGCCCTCGCTCGAATTGCTGCTGGCCCAGGATGAGGCCACGCAAGGAGCCGTCATCGGCGACGCCCCGGTCAGGATCGCGATCGAGGCCGGCGTCCGCTTCGGTTGGGATGCCGTGATCGGCCATGACGGCATCTTCGTCGGCATGAACTCCTTCGGCGCCAGCGGGCCCTACAAGGAGGTCTACAAGCATTTCGGCATCACGACGGAAGCCGTCGTCGATGCCGCGATGAAGCGCCATAACGGCTGATATCCACCAAGCGGGACGGATATTCGCAAAACGCGCCCGATATTCCCGCAGAGACACTTGCGTTCGGCCACGCTTTGGCCGAATTGCCCGCGTGAATGGCGTGCGAGCGCCGGGCTTCGGCGAAGGAGAGCTTTGAGATGACGGTCAAGGTGGCGATCAACGGCTTCGGCCGCATCGGGCGCAACGTGCTGCGCGCGATCATCGAGTCGAAGCGCAAGGACATCGAGGTCGTAGCGATCAACGATCTCGGCCCGGTCGAGACCAATGCCCATCTCTTCCGCTTCGATTCCGTCCATGGCCGCTTCCCCGGCACGGTGACGGTCTCCGGCGACACGATCGATGTCGGCCGCGGCCCGATCAAGGTCACCGCCGTCCGCGACCCCAAGGACCTCCCGCACAAGGCGCTCGGCGTCGATATCGCGCTGGAATGCACCGGAATCTTCACCACCAAGGAGAAGGCCTCGGCCCATCTGGCGGCCGGCGCGAAGCGCGTCTTGGTCTCGGCCCCCTGCGACGGCGCCGACCTCACCGTCGTCTTCGGCGTCAATGACGGCGCGCTGACCAGCGACCATGTCGTCGTCTCGAACGCGTCTTGCACGACCAACTGCCTCGCGCCGGTCGTGCGCGTGCTCCATGACGCGATGGGCATCGACAAGGGCTTCATGACCACGATCCATGCCTATACCGGCGACCAGCCAACGCTGGACACGATGCACAAGGATCTCTACCGCGGCCGCGCCGCGGCGCTCTCGATGATTCCGACCTCGACCGGCGCCGCCAAGGCGATCGGCCTCGTCATCCCCGAGCTCAAGGGCCGTCTCGACGGCTCCTCGGTGCGCGTGCCCACCCCCAATGTATCGATGGTGGACTTCAAGTTCCTCGCCAAGCGCAAGACCACGGTCGAGAAGGTCAACGAGGCGATCCTCAAGGCGAGCCGACGCGGCCCACTCAAGGGCATCCTGGCCGTCACCGACCAGCCCAACGTCTCGATCGACTTCAACCACGACCCCGCCTCGTCGACCTTCGCGCTCGACCAGACCAAGGTCATGGACGACAAGTTCGTCAGCGTCGTCGCCTGGTACGACAATGAGTGGGGTTTCTCGAACCGCATGAGCGACACCGCCGTCGCCATGGGCAAGCTGCTCTGATTTTGACGCCTCTCGGGTCCGCGCCGGTCTGGCGCGGCCCCGCCATCTTCTCGAAACCGAACGGAACGACCATGGCCAAGATCGAGCCGACGGTCGCGTCGCCTGCCGACGCTTCAATGCCGATGACCGTCAATTCCGCGCCCAGCAATGGCACGCCGCTTGATGCGCGCGGCGCCGCGCCCGCAGCCGAGCCTGCCTCCGTCACCGAGCCGCGCCAGCTCGACCAGCTTTCCCGCATCGAGGAGAAGGCCGCGCGCATCGAGGAGAAGTTCGCCCGCTACGAGGCCGTGCTGACCCGCGCCGAGGCTTCGCTGGAGCGCAGCGCCCACAAGGTCGATGCCGCCGCCGGCACCATGGACTTCGCCGCGATCCGCGGCGAGATGGCCGCCCTGCGCGACCGCGTCGATGCCACGCCGCGCGCCGGCACGCTTTTCGTGACTGCGATCGTCACGGCCGTGCTCACCGTCGCCCTCACGGTTCTGGTCCTGCGCTTCGGCGTGCCGGGCCTGTTCGGGAGCTTGCTGGTTCGATGAATTTCAAGACGCTCGACGACGCCGACCTTGCTGGCAGGCGCGCGCTCGTGCGCGTCGATCTCAACCTGCCGATGGAAGACGGCAAGGTCACCGACACCACCCGCATCGACCGCATCCTGCCGACGATCCGCGAGATGTCGGCCAAGGGCGCCAAGGTCGTTCTGCTCGCCCATTTCGGCCGGCCCAAGGGCGTCGACGAGGCCAACAGCCTGAAGCAGGTCGTGCCGGCGCTGGCCCATGCGCTGGGCCAGCCCGTCACCTTCGTGGCTGACTGCATCGGCGATGACGTCTCCAAGGCCATTGCCGCCGCTAAGAACGGTGATGTCCTGCTGCTGGAAAACACCCGTTTTCACGCTGGCGACGAAAAAAACGACCCGGATTTCGTCAAGGCGCTCGCCGCCAATGGCGACCTCTTCGTCAACGACGCCTTCTCGGCCGCACACCGCGCCCATGCCTCCACCGAGGGCCTGGCCCATGTCCTGCCGGCCTTCGCCGGTCGCACCATGCAGGCGGAGCTGGAAGCGCTTTCGGCTGGCCTCGACAACCCCGCCCGCCCGGTGATGGCGATCGTCGGCGGCGCCAAGGTCTCGACCAAACTCGATCTGCTCGGCAACCTCGTGAAGAAGGTCGATGTCCTCGTCATCGGCGGCGGCATGGCCAACACCTTCCTCGCCGCCGAAGGCGTCGATGTCGGCAAGTCGCTCTGTGAACATGATCTCGCCGCCACCGCCCGCGAGATATTCGACAAGGCGAAAGCTGCCGGCTGCGAGATCATGCTGCCGGTCGATGCGCTGGTCGCCCGCGAATTCAAGGCCAACCCGGGCCACCGGGTCGTGACGGTGGGCGATGTCGCGGCAGACGAAATGATCCTCGACGCCGGTCCGATGAGCGTTGCCGAGGTCGTGCTCAAGCTCGACGGCATCAAGACGCTGGTCTGGAACGGGCCTTTCGGCGCCTTCGAGCTGCCGCCCTTCGATACCGCCACCGTCACGGTCGCCAAGGCTGCGGCCAAGCGGGTCAAGGCCGGCACCCTGGTCGCGGTCGCGGGTGGTGGCGACACGGTCTCGGCGATGAACCATGCCGGCGTCGCCGACGACCTCACCTATGTCTCGACGGCGGGCGGCGCCTTCCTCGAATGGATGGAAGGCAAGGCCTTGCCGGGCGTCGAGGCGCTGCGGAAGGGCTGACGTCGCCCTGGCTCTTGCGGCAGCGCATGTTTATGCTATGTTCTCATCGTCTCGGAGAGCGCTACGATGAGTGAAAACGTGCAGACCGCGATGTTCGAAATCCTGAAAAAGATTCAGGCCGACATGTCGTCGCTTCGAACCGATATGAACGCCCGTTTCGAAGGGGTCGAGAAGCGATTCGACGAAATGGGCGACCTCGTCCGCAAGCATCGCCGCGACACCGCTGGCCTGATGGTGATGGCCAAGGGCGCCGCCGGACAATTTGCCGAGGACCTCGCCGCCGTCGAGGAGCGCGTGCGCGTGCTGGAAGCGCGCGGCCTCTGATTTCAGGGGCTTTTTCCGCTTTCGCTTTACCTTTGTCGCAGTTCGCCTTTAAACCCTCCCCCTATCCATTGCCTTCAAGGGGAGTGCCAAAGTGGCCCGCATCACGCTTCGCCAACTGCTCGATCACGCCGCCGAAAACGACTATGGCGTGCCCGCCTTCAACATCAACAACATGGAGCAGGCGCTGGCGATCATGGCGGCGGCGGATGCCACCGACGCCCCCGTCATCATCCAGGCCTCGCGCGGCGCCCGCTCCTACGCCAACGACATCATGCTCAAGCACATGATGGACGCGGTCACCGAGATCTACCCCCACATCCCCGTCTGCGTGCATCTCGACCACGGCAACGAGGCCGCGACCTGCATGACCGCGATCCAGGCCGGCTTCACCTCGGTGATGATGGACGGCTCGCTCCATGCCGACGGCAAGACCCCGGGCGACTGGGACTACAATGTCGGCGTGACCAAGCAGGTCGTCGACATGGCCCATCTCGGCGGCATCTCGGTCGAAGGTGAGCTCGGCGTGCTCGGCTCGCTTGAGTCCGGCGAGGGCGAGAAGGAGGACGGCCATGGCTTCGAGGGCAAGCTCTCCCATGACCAGCTACTGACCAACCCCGACGAGGCGGTGAAGTTCGTCGCCGAAACCAAGGTCGATGCGCTCGCCATCGCGATGGGCACCTCGCACGGCGCCTACAAGTTCACCCGCAAGCCCGACGGCGCGATCCTGGCGATGAACGTCATCGAGGAGATCCACAAGAAGCTGCCGAGCATGCATCTCGTCATGCACGGCTCGTCCAGCGTGCCGCAGGATCTCCAGGACATCATCAATCAGTATGGCGGCAAGATGCCCCAGACCTGGGGCGTGCCGGTCGAGGAGATCCAGCGCGGCATCAAGCACGGCGTCCGGAAGATCAACATCGACACCGACAACCGCATGGCGATGACCGGCCAGATCCGGAAGATCCTCACCGAGCATCCCGGCGAGTTCGACCCGCGCAAATATCTGAAGCCCGCCATGGAGGCGATGACCAAGCTTTGCGCCCTGCGCCTGCAGGAGTTCAACACCGCCGGCCAGGCCAGCAAGATCAAGCGCGTCGCGACCACCGCCGAAATGGCCAAGCGCTACGCCAAGGGCGAGCTCGACCCGACCTTCGGCAAGGCGGCTTGAGACCAAGCCGTCATTCTCGGGCCGCGCGAAGTGCGGACCCGAGAATCTCCTCGTGATGATGTCACAAAAAGCGCCCGGCGCTTTGCCGGGCGTTTCCATGTTGAGAGATGGTCGGGTCAAGCCCGACCATGACGCGTGCGCTCAAACCCCGATCTTCCCCCCACCCTTACGGGTGATCGCCACCACCGACGGCCGCACCGGCATGTCGGGCTTGAAGTCGGGCCAGCGGGTCGAGAGATCCTCGTAATAGGAGCGGCGGCCGAAGGCCGGCCAGTCCGGGCCGTCATCGCCCGGGTGCTGCACGGCCACGAACGCCGTCGTGTCGTCGGGGGTGAAGCAGGGCCCGCAAAGCTCGGCGCCATGCGGCACGCGGTAGAACAGCTTCGAGGTCCGCCGCGCCCCGCCCTCCGTGTCGACCGCCCAGAGCCCGTCGGTGCGCCCGGTGACTTTGGGCCCGTTGCCGTCGGTCGAGACCCAGAGTCGCCCGGCGGAATCGACCACCGAATTGTCGGGCATCCCGAACCAGCCGCTCCTGGTCGTGTCGGTCGAGAAAGTCGCGCCGACCTCTGCCACCGAGGGATCGCCGCATTTCAGCAGGATCTCCCAACGCCCCTTGGTCGCCGTATGGTCGCCGCCCTCCTCGATGATCTCGATGATGTGGCCGAAGGCGTTCTTGGCGCGCGGATTGGCTCCGTCGATCTGTTCATCGGTACGGCGGGTGTTGTTGGTCAGCATGACATAGACCTTGCCCGTGACCGGGTTGGGCGTGATGTCCTCGGGCCGGTCCATCTTGGTGGCGCCGAGCAGGTCGCCGGCGCGGCGTGTCTCAAGCAGGACGTCGGCCTGGCTCTGGAAGCCGTTGGCCGCCGTCAGCGGTCCCTGCCCGAACACGACCGGCATCCATTCGACCGCGCCATCCGCCGCGAACTTCGCGACATAGAGCGTGCCGGAATCCAGCAGGTCCATGTTGGCGGCACGGTTGTTGGGGTCGAGACGCCCAGCCGTGACGAATTTGTAGACATAGTCGAAGCGCTCATCGTCGCCTAGATAGGCCACCACGCGGCCGTCCTTTGCCACGATCATGTCGGCGCCTTCATGCTTGAAGCGCCCCAGCGCCGTGCGCTTCTTCGGCACGGAATTCGGATCGAACGGATCGACCTCGACCACCCAGCCGAAGCGGTTGGGCTCGTTGGGCTCCTTGGAGATGTCGAAGCGCTCCTCGAAGCGGCCCCAGGCATAGGGAGAGGACGGAATCGCCAGGCGCTTGTAGTTGACCTCCTCGCGATGGCCCTCGGGCAGCTTGCCGGAGAAATAGCCGTGGAAGTTCTCCTCGCCAGAGACGAAGGTGCCCCAGGGCGTCATCGCGCCGGCGCAGTTGTTGAGCGTGCCCAGCACCTTGCGGCCCGTGGCGTCAGCCCCGGTCTTGACGCGGTCGGATCCCGCGACGGGGCCGGAAAGCTGCATTTCGGTCGCGACCGTGATGCGGCGGTTGTACTTGGAATCCTTCACCAGCGCCCATTTGCCGTCGGTGCGGCGGATCTCGGCAACAGTCGCCCCATGCGCCATCGCCTCGATCTTGAAACGCTCCGGCGTCGCGTTCTTCAGGACGGGCTTGCCGTTCTTCATCTCGACCACGCCCGGAAACATCAGATGCGGGTTGGTGTATTCGTGGTTGACGAAGAGCACGCCATGGGCGGACGCGTCGGCCGCGCCCGGCATCGGCAGATAGCCGACGAAGTCGTTGTTGTAGCCGAACTGCTTGGCCTGGGCTTCCGGCGTCTGGTTTGCCGGGTCGAAGGCCGGCGCATCAGCGGTGACGGGGTCGCCCCAGCGCAGCAGCACGTCGGCGTCATAGCCATCCGCGACATGGTGGTCGGCATCGACGCCGAACTCGACCTCCTTGAAGGCGAAGGCGGATTTCGCGCCCTGCGCCTGGGCCTGCCCGGCCGTTTCCAGAGCGAGCGTACCCACCGTCGCGGAGATCGCCGAGACCGCCAGCGCACCCTTGAGAAAACCACGGCGCGAGAAGCGCTGCGAGATCAACTCACCCATCGTGGCGTTGCTGCTGAGGTTCTGGGGCTCGGCATCCTCATGCTCCAGCATGCTGGCGCCGAAGGTCGATTCAGAGTGCGTTTCGTCGTTCATGGGGCTGTTCCTGACGAAGCTTCAGATTGGCATTGGAAGAAGTCGAGGGATAGCCGGGAGCGGTGACGGCGTGGTGACGACGCCGCGCCTGAATTCGCTCTGGACATGCCTGCCGCTCGCCTAGGCACTTCCGAGCGAAGACGGTTTCTGGTTGAAGGAACCCCCGCCTCGCCGCATCCGGCCTTTCCGCCGCAGGTTTGCATGTCGATCGTCTTTTCAGCACTGGTCGCGGTCTTCGTCGGCTTCGCCGCCTCCGTTGCGGTCGTGCTGGCGGCCGCGCAGGCGCTCGGCGCGACGCCGGGCCAGACCGTGTCATGGATCGCAGGTCTTGCTCTCGCCAAGGGCGTGGCCAGCCTGTGGCTCTCCTGCCGCCACCGCATGCCGATCATCTGCGCCTGGTCGACACCCGGCGCGGCACTGATCGCAGCCAGTACCGGCCTCGACATGGCCGCCGCCGTCGGTGCGTTTCTCGTCGCGGCAGCGCTGATGATGCTGACGGCCGCCTTCCGCCCGCTCGGGGCGCTGATCGAACGCATCCCGATGCCGATCGCCGCCGCGATGCTCGCAGGCGTCATCTTTCGCTTCGTCGTGGCCGTCTTCGACGAGGTGCGGATGTCGCCCGGCCTCGTCCTGCCTCTGCTCGCGGTCTTCCTCATGGCGCGGCTGATCAACCCGTTTCTCGGCGTCATCGCCGCACTCGGCGCCGGTCTCGCGCTCTCCTTCGCCAGCGGCCTTGCCAGTTGGCCGTCGGCAGGGTTTGCCCTGACCGGCCTCGAATTCGTCACACCGCGCCTCGATATGGCAGCGATGCTCGGCATCGGCATACCGCTTTATCTCGTCACCATGGCGGCGCAGAATCTTCCCGGCTTCGCCGTGCTGCGGGCCGCCGGCTTCCATCCGCCCGTGCCCTCCTGCCTGTTCGTCACGGGGCTGACCTCGTTCCTCACCGCACCGTTCGGCGCCCATATGGTCAACATGGCTGCCATCAGCGCCTCGATCTGCACCGGCCCCGACACGCATCGCGATCCCGAACAGCGCTGGAAGGCGGGGATCGTCTATGGCGTCGCCTGGCTCGCCATCGCCGCCTGCGCGGGACTGCTGCTCGCGCTGATCGTCGCCATGCCGAAGGCGCTCATCGTCGCCGTCGCGGGTCTCGGCCTCGTCGGCTCGCTCACCGGCGCACTCGGCCAGGCCATGTCCTCGGATCGGGAGCGCTTCGCCGCGATCATCGCCTTTGCCGTCGCCGCCTCCAGCCTGACGCTTTTCGGGGTCGGATCGGCCTTCTGGAGCCTCGTCGCCGGCCTCGGCGTCTTGACATTGGACGCCATCGCGGGCCGTTTGCGCGCATCATCATGACCACGCAAAACCCACCCACCCGCCTTATGCTCGTCACCCCGCCTGTGGCGGATGCCGATGCGATGGCTTTCAAGCTGATGCAGGCCCAGGCAGGCGGCGATCTTGCTGCCGTGATCCTGCGCCTTGCCGAGAGCGACGAGCGTAGCCGCATCGAGGCCGTCAAGCGCCTGGCAGGCCCTGTCCAGGCCGCCAATGTCGCGCTGGTCGTCGAAGCGTCCGCCCTGGTCGCCGCGCGCGGTGGCGCCGACGGCGTACATCTGACCGGCGGCCCCGAAGCCGTGGCCGAAGCGCGCTCCAGCCTGAAGGGCGAGCGCATCATCGGCGCCGGTGGCCTGCGCGCCCGGCACGATGCAATGGATATCGGTGAAGCCGGTGTCGATTACGTGCTGTTTGGCGAACCGCGCCCCGATGGCTCGCTGCCGCCGCTGGCGGCGGTGATCGAGCGGGCTGGCTGGTGGGCCGAGATCTTCGAGACCCCTTGCGTGGCCTATGCGCCCGATTTCGACTCCGTGCCGGCGCTGGTCGAAACCGGGGCGGAGTTCATCGCCCTCGGCGACTGGGCCTTCGCGGAGGGGCAGGATATCCGCGCCTTGGTCGAGCAGGCCAATGCCGCCATTGCCGCCTGCGCCATCCGGAAGGCGGCAAGGTGAGGCGCCTGCGCCGCGGCCTCGCCGGCCTCGCGCTGCTGGCAGGCTCGGCCCTCGCGCATCCGGCAGGCGCGGCCCCGAGCAGCGCCCCCCAAAGCGACGCCGCCTATGCCGCCTACCAGACCGGCCATTACCGCCGCGCCTTGTCGGAAGCGCTCAAGCGCATCGAGGCCGACAGCCGGGACGCCGCGGCGATGACGCTTCTCGGCGAGCTCTACCGGCAGGGCCTCGGCGTGCCTCCCGACCAGAAGGTCGCGACGGAATGGTATGAGCGCGCCTCGGAGCGAGGCGACATCAATGCGACCTATGCGCTGGCGATCGCCCTGCTCGACGAGGCCAGCGGCCGTCGCGACCCCGCGCGCGCCGGCATCCTCCTGCGACGGGCCGCCGAAGCGGGCCATGCTGCCGCCAACTACAACCTCGCGCTCGCCCTGCTCGCCACCGGGCAGCCGGAGGACGACGTGCTCGCCATCAGGAATCTCGAGTCCGCCGCGAAGGCTGGCATTCCCGATGCGCTGCACGCGCTCGCCACCCTGGCGAAACAGGGCCGCGGCATGCCCAAAAGCGACGTCCAGGCGGCCCAGTGGATGAAGCAGGCTGCCGAGGCCGGCTTCCTGCCCGCCGAAATCGAATACGCGATCATGCTCTTCAACGGCACCGGCGTCGCGGCCGACGAAACCGCCGCCGCCCGGCTGTTCCTGCGCGCCGCCGGCAAGGGCAACCCGATCGCGCAAAACCGCATCGCGCGGCTCTACCAGAGTGGCCGCGGCATTCCCCCCGACTCGATCGAGGCGGCAGCGTGGCATCTCGCCGCCCGCGCGCGCGGCCTCGACGATCCCGCGCTGGCGCAGCTTTTCGACCGGCTGACGCCGGAGCAGCAGACCCGCGCCGCCCGCATCGCGGCCGATCGGATCGAGAGCGCGGCCTTGACGTCGCCCTGACAGGCGAGCAAGTGACCGGTTGAAATTTTTGATGGCCCGCCGAGCGGCTCGCATTCGAGCGTCGCGGGATGCGCCGAGCCGGCGCGAACGAGGTTTTTGATGATCCGCTCTCCCCTGATGACCGTGATGACCGACGCCGTGATGAAGGCGTCCCGCTCGCTCAAGCGCGATTTCGGCGAGGTCGAGAACCTGCAGGTCCTCGCCAAGGGCCCGGGCGACTTCGTTTCCAAGGCCGACACCAAGGCCGAGGAGATCATCCGCGCCGCACTGGAGAAGGCGCGCCCCGGCTATGGCTTCGTCATGGAGGAGGCCGGCGCGGTCGCCGGCACCGACGAGAGCAACCGCTGGCATATCGACCCGCTCGACGGCACCCACAACTTCCTGCGCGGCATCCCGCACTGGAACATTTCGGTGGCGCTGGAGCGCGACAACCAGTTCATCGCCGGCGTGATCTACGATGCCGCCAAGGACGAGCTCTTCATCGCCGAGAAGGGCAAGGGCGCCTATGTCAACAACCGCCGCATGCGCGTCTCGGGCCGCCGCGAGCCGACCGAGATGCTGATCGGCATGGGCGTGCCGCATATCGGCAAGGGCGGCCATCCGCTCTTCCTGCGTGAGCTCGGCGCGGTCATGACGCGCTTCTCCAACGTTCGACGCATGGGTTGCGCCGCGCTCGACATCGCCTATGTCGCTGCGGGCCGCTTCGACGCCTGGTGGGAGCGCGATCTCAACACCTGGGATTTCGCGGCGGGCGCGGTGATGATCCGCGAGGCCGGCGGCACCTTCGGCACGCTCGACGGCAAGCAGCCGACCATGGCGCGCGACGTCATCTGCGGCAACGAGATCGGCGAGCCGGCCCTGCGAGCCGCGCTCAAGACGGCCTGAAGCGCGCCGCACCGCAGCAACAGGTCGCCACCGCGTCATATCTCTTTGATCTTTCGCGCTTGATCATCGCGGCAGGGAAAGCGACAGTCCCCCTGCGGCACGATGGCGAACGGAAGACGAAGCATGGCGAATGTGGATTTTGCGGCCGGGAGAGAGACGGCCGCGCCCGCTCGGGAGGAGGCACGCTTCTCGCGGCCCCTGCGCTACGTCATTCGCGCGGTCGTCTTTCTGGCGCTGATCGGCTTCCTCGGCTTCATCCTGCAGGCCGGGCTGATCACCGCCTTCATGACCAATCCGGGCCTGAACGGCCTGATCCTCGGCTCGCTCTTCGTCGGCGTGCTGATTGCCCTGCGCGAACTCTGGCGTATCCATTCCGAGGCGCGCGCCGCGACACGCCTGGCCGTCGATCCCGGTCAGGCACAGATCAGGCGCGGCGCGGTCATCGCACCGCTGAGCCCCGTCCTGTCGGCGCTCGACAGCCACAGCCTTGCGCCATCCCAGGCCGCGAGCGTGCTGGAATCGATCGCGGTCAGGCTCGACGACGGCCGCGAGGTGCTGCGCTATCTCGGAGGGCTCCTGGTCTTCCTGGGACTGCTTGGCACCTTCTGGGGCCTGCTCGACACGGTCTCCTCCGTCGGCAACGTCATCAAGAGCCTGCGCACCGGCGCCGAGGCCGGCGTGCTGTTCGACGAGCTCAAGGCCGGCCTCGCCGCCCCGCTCGCCGGCATGGGCCTGTCGTTTTCATCCTCGCTCTTCGGCATCGCGGGCTCTCTGATCCTCGGATTTCTCGAATTGCAGGTCGCCCAGGCCCAGCGCCGCTTCCGCAACGAGATCGAAAGCTGGCTCGGCACCCGCACTGCCATCGCCGGCGCCGCGCCGCTGGGCGGGCTCCAGCCCCTGACGGGCGACCCGCTTTCCGACCGTCTCGACCGGCTCGGCGCCGCCATGGCCGAGAGCGGCGCCAACAACCGCGCCGCGACCCAGGCGCTGGCCAGCCTGGCTGAGGGCATCCAGGGCCTCGTCCAGCACATGCGCTCGGAGCAGCAGCTCATCCGCGACTGGGTCGAGGCGCAGGCCGGGCGCGAGAAGGATCTGAAGCGGCTGCTGGAGCGCCTCACCGCCGACAATGTGATGGAGCCGTGATGGCGCTCCTCAAACTTGCCATGACGGCGCCGTCATCCCGGGCGACCGCAGGGAGACCCGGGATCTATTCCGGAACGGTTCAGGCATGGATCCCGGGTCTGCGCTTCGCTCCGCCCGGGATGACAACGCGTTTGACCCGGCAACAGTTCTAGGAGGGAGGAAACACCATGGCCCTCTCCCGCTCCCACCGCCGCGACGAGGTCAATTTCTGGCCGGGCTTCGTCGATGCGCTCTCGACGATGCTGATCGGCATCGTCTTCCTGCTCTCGGTTTTCGTGCTCGGCCAGTTCTTCCTGTCGCAGGAGCTGACCGGCAAGGACACCGCGCTCGATCGGCTGAACCGCCAGATCTCGGAGCTCACCGATCTGCTGGCCCTTGAGCGCTCCTCCAACCGCCAGGCTCAGGAAAGCCTGCAGCTCCTGCAATCCTCCCTGACCCGCGAACAGGCCGAGCGCGGCCGCATCCAGGACATGCTGAGTTCCCAGGCGAGCAATGCGCCGGCCCAGCTCACCGAGGCCCAGAAGGCGCTCGAAGCCGAAAAGCAGCTCTCCGCCCGTGCCCAGGCCACGGTGGAGATGGTCAACCAGCAGATCGTCGCGATGCGCCGCCAGCTCGCCGCTCTGGAGGAGGCGCTTGGCGCCTCCGAGGCCAAGGACAAGGAATCGCAGGCCCGCATCTCCGAACTCGGATCGCGCCTGAACGTGGCGATGGCCCAGCGCGTGCAGGAACTCGCCCGCTACCGTTCGGACTTCTTCGGCCGCCTGCGTCAGGTGCTCGGCACCAGGCCCGACATCCGCGTCGTCGGCGACCGCTTCGTCTTCCAGTCCGAAGTCTTCTTCGACGCCGGCCAGGCCGTGCTGAAGGCCGATGGACGCGGCGAACTCGACAAGCTCGGCGCCATCATCGCCGATCTCGGCCGCGAGATGCCGCCGGACATTCCCTGGATCCTGCGCGTCGACGGTCACACCGACAACAGACCGATCCGCAACAACCCGCTGTACCCGACCAACTGGCATCTCTCCGCCGGCCGCGCCATCGCCGTCGTCGAGTACCTCGTCACCAAGGGCATCCCGGCAGACCGCATCGCCGCGACCGGCTTCGGCGACAACCAGCCCCTCGACGTCGCCAACACCGACGATGCCTGGCGCCGCAACCGCCGCATCGAGTTCAAGATCACCGAGCGGTGAGGCATCCCATCGGACACGTTTGCATGTTTCGCCCGCGCGGGGCCGGTCTGCTGGCGCTAGCCCTCGCCACGCTCGCCGGCGGGCCCGCGATGGCCGAACCACGCGCCACGACCGTCGAGAACTGCGCCGCCTGCCACGGTGTGGACGGCATCGCGCGCGACACCGAGGTGCCCCATCTCGCCGGCCAGAACGAGCGCTACCTGTTCAACCAGATGATGGCGTTCCGCTCCGGCAAGCGTGTCCATAAGGAGATGCGCTACATGGCGCGCAATATGAGCGTCGAGGAGATCGCGGCGCTCGCCGCCTATTACGCGGCTCTGCCGCCGCGCTGAACTGACGCCGACCGGGGGACGAAAGCACCATGTCGACAGCCGAGCCCGCCGACGCCGCGCAGCGCCGCGCCAGACCCCTGACGGTCTGCTATCCTGTTGAGGCCCTGCCCAAACCCGACATGGCGATGCTGACGCGGGCCCGGCAGCAGCTGACGAAGATCGACGAGACCCTGGTCGCGCCGCGTGACGCCGAGGCCTTCGCGGTCCCTGGCGGCCACTTCTTTCGGATCATCGGCGTCGACGGCCCGCAGGTCGGCGATCTCAACCTCTGGAACGCGCACGACCTCTCGGAGCGGTTCTTCAGCGGCAAGACCCGCCAGCTCCACGCGACCCATGTCTCGACCGGCGACCGGCTCTGGAGCAGCCTGCCGGCCTTGCGGCCCCTGGCCACGATCACGCATGACACGCTGGCCTGGTACGGCTTCGACGCCGATGGTGGCGGCATCCATGACGTCATCGGCACGCGTTGCGACCCCTACACCAACCGCCTGTTGTCGGGCGGCGATTACCATCATTGCTGCCATTCCAACCTGACCCGCGCGCTGGCCAAGGCGAAGGGGATGCCGGTGAAGGAGGCCGAGATGCATGTCCACGACGTGCTCAACGTTTTCATGTGCACCGGCTTCACCCGCGACACGCATCAATATTTCATGAAGGCGAGCCCGGTGCGCCCGGGCGACTACATCGAGTTCTTCGCCGAGATCGACCTCATCGGCGCGCTCTCGGCCTGTCCCGGCGGCGATTGCAGCACGACCCATTCCAGCGATGTCGCCGCCTGCTACCCTCTCAAGGTCGAAATCTATCGCACCGAGCCGGCGCTGCTGGCCGGCTGGACCTCGCCGGAGCCCAGCGCCTATCCGCGCACGCATGGCCGGTGACGCCCGACAGAAGGCGTTGTTTGACAAACCTGCCCTTACGGAAGAGAAAAAATCGTGCGGGCAGGATACCGGTTTCCGGGGGGAAGCAGAATGCGGATAGCAGGCTTGGCGGCGTTCGCCGCCGTGATGTCGATCGGCACGCCGGTTGTCGCCCAGCAGCAGAGCGAAATCGTCTTCTGCAATAAGACCGGCTCGAAGATCTTCACCGCGCTGGCGCATGTCCCCCAGGCGACCAAGAAATGGACGCTGACCGCCTGGCAGACCATTCCCGCCGGAGGCTGCAAGAGCGTCGCCCGCTGGAACACCGCTCTGTTCTATTATTATGCGGAGAAGGAGGGCCGGACAGTCCACTGGCCCGCCAAATCCGGCGTCGACAAGACCTTCTGCGTGCCCTCCCGCGCGATCACCCGCGAGATCGTCGGCGGCACCTGCGCCTCGGGCGAACGCAGCGTCGGCTTCAAGGGCACCGTGCCGAACGCCGGCAAGTACACGATCAACCTGAACTCCTGATCGCGAGGCGCCGCTCAAGCCGCCTCCAGCCCGAACTGCAGCGCCGCCAGCCGCGCATAGAGCCCGCCCCGCGCCTTGAGCTCGGCATGGGTGCCCTCCTCGACGACGCAGCCGTCCTCCATCACAAGGATGCGGTCGGCAGAGAGGATGGTCGCGAGGCGATGCGCCACGACCAGCGTGGTGCGGCCTTTCATCAGCGCGTCGAGCGCGTTCTGCACGGCGCGCTCGCTTTCGGAATCGAGCGCGCTCGTCGCCTCGTCGAGCAGCAGGATCGGCGCGTCCTTGAGGACCGCGCGCGCGATCGCCAGCCGCTGGCGCTGCCCGCCCGACAGCGTCACGCCGCGCTCGCCGACGATCGTGTCGTAGCCCTGCGGCAACGCCCGGATGAATCCATCGGCCGCCGCCAGCCGTGCCGCCTCCTCGACCTCGGCCAGAGATGCATCGGGACGGCCATAGGCGATGTTGTCGCGCACCGAGACGCCGAAGACCGTCGGCTCCTGCGGCACCAGGGCGAAGCGCTCTCGCCAGGCCTCGGGGTCGGCTTGCGGCGCCGCCACGCCATCGACCACGACGCGGCCCGAGGCCGGGTCGAAGAAGCGCAGCGCCAACTGCAGCACCGTGCTCTTGCCGGCCCCCGAAGGCCCCACCAGCGCGACGCGCTCGCCCGGCCGCACCGTGAAGCTGAGCTGCGACAACGCCGCCACGCTGCGGCTGGGATAGCTGAAGGCGACGTTCTCGAAAGCGAGTTCGCCGCGCGGCGGCTGCGGCATCGCCACGGGGTTTGGCGGCGCCGCGATGGCGGGCTTCATCGCCAGGATCTCGCCCAGCCGCCCCGCCGCCCCGGCCGCGGCCGAGATCTCGCCATAAACCTCGGAGAGCTGCCCCAGCGAACTGGCTGCCAGCACCGCATAGAGCAGGAACTGCGACAGCCGCCCGCCGGTCATGCGGCCTTCGAACACCTCGGTCGCCCCGGTCCAGAGCACCCAGACGACGCTGGCGCTGACCAGGAAGATCGCAACGCCCGACAGAAGCGCGCGTCCTGCCGTCGCGGCCCGCGAGGCGTCATAGGCCTCGTCCGAGGCCGATGCGAACCGCGCCGCCGTCTGCCGCGCGGCCCCGAAGGACTGCATGGTGCGGATCGCGCCGACCGCTTCGGCCGCAAAAGCCGAGGCATCGGCCAGCCGGTCCTGCGCCGCGCGGGCGCGCTTGCGCACGGAGCGGCCGGAAAACACCAGCGGCAGCACGATCAGCGGAATGGCCCCGATCACGATCGCCGACAGCTGCGGGCTGGTGACGATCATCAGCGAGAGCGCGCCGATCGTCATGATCACGTTGCGCAGCGCGATCGAGGCCGTCGAGCCGAAGGTCGACTTGATCTGCGTGGTGTCGGCGGTCAGCCGCGAGACCAGATCGCCGGCCCGGCTGGAATCGAAGAAGGCCGGTTCCAGCCGGGTCAGATGCGAAAACACATCCGCGCGCAGATCAGCCACGATCCGCTCGCCGACCGTCATCACCAGATAGAACCGCGCGGAACTGGCCAGCGCCAGGACGGCGACGACGCCGATCAGCAGGATGAAATAGCTGTTGGCGAGTTGCTGTTCGCCGGCCGAGAACCCGACATCGATCACCCGGCGCACCGCCATCGGCAGCGCCAGCGTCGCGGCGGAAGCCACGACGAGCGCCAGCAGCGCCAGTCCGATCCGCCCCTTGTTCTTCAGCGCATAAGGCCAGAAGGAAGCCAGCAAGCGAAGATCGGGCCGGGCCTTCTTGGCGTCTTTTTGAAACTCCGCCACGCGTCTTTGTCCAGTCCTGCTTGCGCTGTCGGCGCGGCTACGATATGTGCTCGCGACTTCACGACAGGCTCTTACGAATTATTCGACGGGCCGGGCAGGCTTTGCCTGCTAGTCGCCCACGCCCGTTTATCGACGTTTGAGGATTTAGCCATGGCCAAGACCGGCATCCATCCCGACTACCACACCATCAAGGTCGTCATGACCAATGGCACGGAATACTTCACGCGCTCGACGATGGGCAAGGAGGGTGACACCCTCAACCTCGACATCGACCCGACGACGCACCCGGCCTGGACCGGCGGCACGCAGCACATGCTCGACCGTGGTGGCCGCGTTTCGCGCTTCAATTCGCGCTTTTCCGCCATCGGCGCGCTCGGCAAGAAGTGATCGTCGGGCTTTGACCTGACAGCGGGCGCCTTCGTCCGCGCTGATCTCAATCAAAACGGCCCGGTCTTTCGACCGGGCCGTTTTGATTGGCATGTATTTATCGTGGCCTGTGCCTGGCGGCGTGACGACGTGTCGCGAGCCGCCAGACGCTGTCTTGCTGCTCAGCCAGCCATTCCCAGCCGGGCCTTGAGGCCGGCAAGCTGGTCCTGGACCGGATTGGCCTTGTCGGCGACGGGCACCTGGCCCGACATCTGGCCCTCGAGATGGCGGATGCGCACCTGCAGCCGAAAGGAGTGGTCCATCAAATCGCGCAGGCCCTGCGGCAGCCGCTCGGTCTCAAGCTGCGCGGCGGACGCGATGGGCTCTGGAATCCGAACCTTGTCGTTTTCGGCCCGCGCCTGTTCGGCCGTCATCTCGCCCTCGGCGACGGCGCGCTGGACCAGAAGCCAGGACGCGATCTGCATCAGCCGTGTCGTCAGCCGCATGCTCTCGGTCGCATAGCTCAGCGCCACCTCCCGCGGCAGCGCAGCCGAATCGGCCCGCCCCTCACCGTCGAGATAGGCCGCGGTCTGCTCGACGAGCCCCATGCCCTCCCGAAACAGCGCCATGAAGGCATCCGACTTCACAAACCCCCGGGTGAAGGAGATTGCGCCGTCCTCGGCGTCGCGCGCGCGCAGCAGGTCGTTCATGGCCAGATCGTTCACCGCACTGTCTCCCATCGACACAACACCGTGTTCGCATGGCACGCGCCACGGTTCATGCCGTCGATGTCGCAAGGATAGCGCCGATGCCGGGGGGCCGCGCTGTTAAGGTGCGGTTAACCTTAACGCCGATGCCGAACGCAAAAAAGAGCCGCCCGGAGGCGGCTCGAAGGTCAACAGGGAGGCGTCAAACAGAGCGGGCAGGAGCCACTCACATCCAGACGATCTGGACGGTTCGATTCATACTTTGGAATCGTTAATCAGCCCTTAACGCCTTTCGAATCGGCCGCTGTTTCAATCGTTTTTCCGGAAAAAGGCATCGGCGGCGTCGCGAGAGATTGCCTTCTTCTCCCTCGCCCGGGCCAGCCGCTCGATCTCCGCCTGCAGCGCCGCGACCCGCAGATCGATCTCGGCGAGCGAGAGCATCGACAGATCCTGCCCGATCTCGTGGACGGGCTTGGGCCTTGGACGGTCATCGTCGGAAAACAGCGCCATCAGGGTCTCCGTTGCTACAGCTCCAGGAGTTTAAGCTCGATGGCCCCGCCGCGCCACCGCCGCCCGGGTGGCACGATCAGCGTGCTTTTTCTTGGACAGCGGCGCCCGCCTCGCCTATAAGCCGCGCCATCCTGTTCATCGTCGATGATGTGGATGGCCGGCCGACAAGGCCGGTCGGCGCCCGAGAGCTATTGTCCGCGACGTTGACCCGGCCCCGATCGCCGGCTTTCGAAATTCAGGAGACAGCCTGTGTCGTTACCCCCGCTGATGCCGAAGGCCACCGCGGTCTGGCTGGTCGAGAACACGTCCCTGACCTTCGAGCAGATCGCCGAGTTCTGCAAACTCCACCCGCTCGAAGTGCGCGGCATCGCCGATGGCGAAGTCGCCGCCGGCATCAAGGGGCTCGATCCGATCAATTCGGGACAGCTCACCCGCGAAGAACTCGAGCGCGCCGCCGGCAACCCCGCCCATCACCTCAAGCTTGCCGAGCGCAAGGTGAAGGTGCCGGAGATGAAGAAGTCCAAGGGCCCGCGCTACACGCCGGTCTCCAAGCGCCAGGACCGGCCCAACGCCATCCTCTGGCTGCTGCGCAACCATCCCGAGCTGAAGGACGCCCAGGTCATCCGCCTGATCGGCACCACCAAGTCGACCATCGCCCAGATCCGTGACCGGACGCACTGGAACGCCCAGACCCTGTCGCCGATCGATCCGGTCAGCCTCGGTCTGTGCTCGCAGATCGATCTGGACTTCGAGGTCGGCCGCGCCGCCAAGGACCGCCCCGCCGCGATCGTCGAGACCGGCTCGACCCTGCTGCCGACGGAAGAAACCACCGCGCCTGCATCCGCACCGATCGGCCAGACCTTCGCCGACATGGGCAAGCCCAAGCGCGAGGAAGAGGCCGCGATCGACGTCGATTCGGTGTTCTCCAAGCTCAAGCAGATGAAGCGTCCGGTCGACGAGGACGACGAGGGCTGAGCGCGAGGTTTTCCGGAGGGCCGCGCCTAGAGCCAGCTCTCCGGGTCTCGCTTGCCGTGGATGACACGGACGATATCGACCCCGTCGGGCGTTGGCCGGTATAAAATGACGTAGGGCCCGTGCGGGAACAGCCTCACCTCCCGACCGATATCAGGACGTGACGGCCCCAGGCCTGGCATATCGCCGAGATGGCCGAAGCGGCGGTCGAGCGCGTCGAGCCAATTGCGGGCGGCGGAAGGGCTTTCTGCACTGATTCCGGCGGCGATGGATGTGATGTCGCTCATCGCCCGGGGCAGAATGCGAAAACCCGTCTGCGTTACGCGTCTTGTGTGTCAAAGACAGCAGCGCGAATGCGGGCGAAAGCCTCTTTGCCGTCGACAGGCTCCCCGCTCGCAATCCCCTCCTCATAGGCCTGCTTCAGCCGCGCCAGTTCGAGCGCCCGGATTTCCTCGCGCTGCTCCCAGAGGCGCAGCGCGTCGCGCACCACCTCGCTGTTGGAGGCATAGGCGCCGCTCTCGACGGCCTGGCTCAACCGCGCCAACTGCTTGGGCGAGAGCGAAATGGTGAGGGGGCGCATGGCATCGTGTTTCATGCGCGCATCCTAGCAAAACTCACAATTCCTCACAAGAACGCATAAGAACCAACGTCGGGCGAGCGCCTACCCCAGCCCTCTGCCCTTCAGCGCCACGCCGATCTCATCGAGTACGGCCGGGTCCTCGATGGTGGCCGGCACGGCGTAATCCTCGCCATCGGCGATCTTCTTCATCGTCGCCCGCAGGATCTTGCCGGAGCGCGTCTTCGGCAGCCGCCCGACCGTCAGCGCCAGGCGGAAGGCGGCGACCGGGCCGATTTTCTCGCGCACCAGCGCCACCAGCTCGCGCTCGATTGCGTCGGGGCTCTGCGTCACGCCCGATTTCAGCACGACGAAGCCGCAGGGCTGCTCGCCCTTGATCGCATCGCGGATGCCGACGACGGCACATTCCGCCACCGCCGGATGCGAGGCCAGCACCTCTTCCATGCCGCCTGTCGAGAGCCGGTGGCCGGCGACATTGATGATGTCGTCGGTGCGTCCCATGATGAAGACATAGCCATCGGCATCGATGAAGCCGGCATCCGAGGTGTTGTAGTAGCCCGGGAAGGCTGCGAGATAGGACTCGACGAAGCGCGCGTCGGCCTGCCACAAAGTCGGCAGGGCGCAGGGCGGCAAGGGCAATTTGAGGACGATGGCGCCCATCGTCCCGGCCGGCACCGGCCGCCCACCCTCGTCGACGCATTGCACATCGTAGCCCGGCATCGGCACACTCGGGGAGCCCGGCTTCACGGGGAGCAGTTCTAGCCCGAGCGGATTGCCGACGATTGGCGAGCCGGTCTCGGTCTGCCACCAATGGTCGATCACCGGCACCTTCAGGATGTCCTGCGCCCAGACCAGCGTGTCCGGATCGGCCCGCTCGCCCGCCAGGAACAGCGCCCGGAAATGCGAGAGGTCATAGGCTGGCAGCAGCGTTGCGTCGGGATCTTCCTTGCGGATCGCGCGGAATGCGGTCGGCGCGGTGAAGAGCACCACCGCCTTGTGTTCGGCGATCAGCCGCCAGAACGCGCCGGCATCGGGCGTGCCCACCGGCTTGCCCTCATAGAGCACGGAGGTCGCGCCCTGCAGCAGCGGCGCATAGACGATGTAGCTGTGACCGACGACCCAGCCGACATCCGACGCCGTGATCATCACCTCGCCGGGCTTCACCCCGTAGAGGTTGTCCATGGTCCATTTCAGCGCGACCATGTGGCCACCATTGTCGCGCACCACGCCCTTGGGCCTGCCCGTCGTGCCGGATGTGTAGAGGATATAGAGCGGATCGGTCGCCGCGACCTCGACGCAGTCCGCCCGTCGCCCTTGCGCCTTCGCCGCCGCGACCAGCATGCGCCAGTTCCTGTCGCGGGTCGCATGCATCGAGGCCTCGACCTGCGGCCGCTGCAGGATCAGGCAGGCCTGGGGCTTGTGCGCGGACAGCGCGATCGCCTCGTCGAGCAGCGGCTTGTAGGCGACCACGCGGCTGGGCTCGATGCCGCAGGTCGCCGCCAGGATGACCCTGGGCGTCGCATCCTCGATGCGCGTTGCCAGTTCCTTGGCCGCAAAGCCGCCGAACACCACCGAATGCACCGCCCCGATGCGGGCGCAGGCGAGCATGGCGAAGGCGGCCTCCGGCACCATCGGCATGTAGATGACGACGCGGTCGCCCTTGCCGACGCCGAGATCCTGCAGCACGGCGGCCAACGCCGAGACCTCGTCGAGCACCTGTGCGTAGCTGTAGACGCTCTTGGTGCCGGTCACCGGGCTGTCATGGATCAGCGCCGGCTGCTCGCCGCGCCCGTCGCGAACATGCCGGTCGAGCGCGTTGAAGCAGGTGTTGCAGGTCGCGTCCGGGAACCAGCGCCCATAGGCGCCCTGCGTGGCGTCGAAGATCCGCTGCGGCGACGACACCCAGTCGATCGCCTGCGCGGCCTCCGCCCAGAAGCCTTCCCGATCGGCCTGCCAGCGCGCATAGACCTGCTTGTAACGGCCCGCCTCGGTCATCGTTCGCCCTCCCCAGATCTTGTTTTTATGATCTTCCCTTCACAGAGGCGGCGTGCACCGTCGAGAGCGACTTTCGCACATGGCGCCCCTGAGCCCTTGAACTTCTACCGCGCCTCGGAAGATGCCACGGTTGATCTGGCGCAATCGCCGCCCTTCGCCTTTCGGACCTCTCCCGACCATGCTGCTCGACCCCGCCTTCTTCGCCGCCATGGTGCCGGCGGTCATCCTGATGGGGCTGTCGAAGGGCGGCTTTTCGGGGCTGGGCCTGCTCTCGTTGCCGCTGATGGCGCAAGTCGTCTCCCCGGTGACGGCCGCCGCGATCATGCTGCCGGTGCTGATGTCGCAGGATGTCGTGACCGTCTGGTCCTATCGCCGCGATTTCGACCGCCGCACGCTGGCGACGCTGCTGCCCGGCGCCGCGCTCGGCATCTTCGCGGGGTATCTTCTGGCGGCGCGGGTTGCGGATGGCGCCGTGGTGCTGGCGATCGGGCTGATCTCGGTCGTCTTCGCGCTGCGCAATCTCGTCTCCGGCGGCAAGGCAGAGTTGCCGCCGACGCGCTCGAACTATCCGCAAGGCACCTTCTGGGGCGCGCTGTCGGGCTTCACCAGCATGATCGCCCATGCCGGCGGACCGCCCTACCAGATCTACACCATGCCGCTGCGGCTACCGCCGGCCGTCTTCGTCGGCACCGGCGCCCTGTTCTTCGCGCTGATCAACATCATCAAGGTCGTGCCCTATATCGCCCTCGGCCAGTTCACGACCGCCAACCTCACCGCCTCGCTGGCGCTGCTCCCCGTCGCCATCGTCTCGACGTTGGCCGGCGTCTGGCTGGTGCGCCGTGTGCCGGTGAAGCGCTTTTACAGGATCATCTACACGCTGCTGCTGCTGGTCGGGCTGAAGCTGACCTATGACGGGCTGAAAGGCCTGCACTGGCTGGGCTGAGGGGCGCCTGCTCTCCTCGCCCCCTTGCGCACCATCGGACAAAGGGATGGATTACGCACAAGGCCCGCAGAGGCTAAGCCGAACGGGAGGGGACACCGCATGACGACATCCGCCTACGACACCGATCTCGACCGCAACCCGGCCAACCACCAGCCGCTGACGCCCTTGCCCTTCCTCGAGCGCGCGGCCTCGGTCTTCCCCAACCACACAGCGATCATCCACGGCCCGCTGCGGCGCTCTTACGCGGAGTTCTACGCCCGCTCGCGGCGGCTGGCCTCGGCGCTGGTCCGCCATGGTGTCGGCAAGAACGACACCGTCGCCGCCATGCTGCCCAACACCCCTGCGATGCTCGAATGCCATTATGGCGTGCCGATGTGCGGCGCCGTGCTGAACACGCTCAACACCCGCCTCGACGCCGCGATCATCGCGTTCTCGCTCGACCATGGCGACGCCAAGGTCCTGATCACCGACCGGGAGTTCTCGAAGACAATTCGAGAGGCGCTGACGCTGTGCAAGGCCAAGCCCTTGGTCATCGACTATGACGACCCGGTCTATGATGGCCCAGGCGAACGGCTTGGAACGGTCGAATACGAGGATTTCATCGCCGCCGGCGATCCGGATTTCGACTGGCAGATGCCTGCGGACGAGTGGGATGCCATCACGCTCAACTACACATCCGGCACGACGGGCGACCCCAAGGGCGTGGTCTACCACCATCGCGGCGCCAACCTGCTGGCGACCTCGAACATCATCACCGGCAATATGGGCAAGCACCCGGTCTATCTCTGGACGCTGCCGATGTTCCACTGCAATGGCTGGTGCTTCCCCTGGTCGCTGTCGCTCGTCGCCGGCACCCATGTCTGCCTGCGCCAGGTCCGCGCAAAGGCGATGTATGATGCGCTCGCCGACCATGGCGTGACGCATCTGTGCGGCGCGCCGATCGTGATGTCCGCCCTCATCAACGCCCCCGAAGACGAGCGCCGCGCCTTCTCCCAGACCGTTTCCTTCTTCACCGCGGCCGCCCCCCCGCCGGAGGCTGTGCTTGCCGGCATGAAGCAGGCCGGCTTCGAGGTGACGCATCTTTATGGGCTGACCGAGGTCTACGGTCCCGCCGTCGTCAACGATTGGAACGGCGAGTGGGACGCCCTGCCCGCCCCTGAGCAGGCCGCGCTGAAAGCCCGCCAGGGCGTGCGCTATCCGGCGCTCGAAGGGCTCGACGTGCTCGACCCCGAGACGATGCAGCCCGTCCCGCGCGACGGCGCCACGCTGGGCGAAGTCATGATGCGCGGCAATGTCGTGATGAAGGGCTATCTCAAGAACGCGAAATCGACGGAGGCCGCCTTCACCGGCGGCTGGTTCCACACCGGCGATCTCGGGGTGCGCTACCCGGACGGCTACATCCAGCTCAAGGACCGCTCCAAGGACATCATCATCTCGGGCGGCGAGAACATCTCCTCGATCGAGGTCGAGGACGCGCTCTTCAAGCATCCGGCCGTTCAGACCGCCGCCGTGGTCGCCAGGCCCGACGAGAAATGGGGCGAGACCCCTTGCGCCTTCATCGAACTCAAGCCGGGCAAGACGGCGACGCAAGCCGAGATCATCGCCTGGTGCCGGGATCACCTCGCCGCCTTCAAATGCCCGAGAACGGTGGTCTTCACCGAAGTCCCCAAGACGTCGACCGGCAAGATCCAGAAATTCAGGCTGCGCGAGATGGCGCGGGCACTTTAGCCCGCACCATCTATTTGCGTAGCCGATCAGGCACCGGCGTAGGTCAGCGTGCCATTGGGCGTCGCGCTGTCGACCGCCTCCGGCACCACGCGGGACAGTCGCGCGAGCAACTCGTCGCGCGAGAGGCCGGTCTGACGCGTCAGCGTCTCGATCATCTCCGGGCCCAGCGCCTGCTCGAGATCGGGCGGCGCGACCTCTGCGTTGGGACCCTGCCTGACCCATGAATCGGCCTTGTCGCCCTGGCCAGCCTGCTTGAACTTGTCGATCAGTTCTCCGAGCCCTCCGCCCAGCATTCCACCGATCCCGCCAGCGCCCATCATGCCGCCGAGATTGCCGAGGATGCCGCCTTCGCTGCGTCCGGACTGGCCCTGCCCTGCCGTGCCAGCCATCGACCCCTGCCCGACATCGGGACGTGTCGCGCCCTGCAACCACTCGCCGATCTTGTCGCGGTTCTGATAGCCCGCGACAGCCAGGAGGCCCAGCAGCGCCGTCAGTGATGGGAAAGCGCTATTTGCGTTATCGTTCACAGCCAAACCTCCTGCGTGTGGAACAGCTGCTCAGACCGAGCTTCTGCGGTTGGAAAACATCGCCCAGACGACAAGGACGATCACGGCGCCGACGACGGCACCGATCAGGCCCGCACCTTCGCCGGGCCCGTACCAGCCCATCGCTTGTCCGAGATAGGTCGCGACGAACGCCCCGACGATGCCAAGGATGGTGGTCAGAATGAAGCCGGACGGCTCGTTCGAGCCCGGCGTCAGGAATTTGGCGATGATGCCCGCCAGAAAGCCGATGATGATCGTTCCAAGAATGCCCATGTTGTCCTCGCTGTCAGCGCCCATATGCCGAGGAGAAATGCAGTGGGCGCCCTGAGGTTCCGTGGGATCGCAGCGATCCCCGGTCCGCCAACGAATCGCGCCAGCGGCGGCTGACGTTTCTTTTTGGCCCTATGGTGCTGGGACGGCAGGCTTGGCGGGCACCGACCAGGTGCTGGTCCACGTCTCCGACAGGGTTTGCCCACGCGAACGCAGGAAGAGCCGCAGCTCCGCCGTCTCGCCCTCGGGCAGCCGCGCATCGACGATCATGCGAAAGCCTTTCGCGTCTGGGTTGGGCTGCAGGATCGTCGAGGTGATCGTTCCGGCGGTGACCGACGCCGCGATCTCGACACGATCAGGCGCGGCGAGATGATATTCGAGGTCTCCACCGGCGAAATCGACGATGAAGCGCTTGGTGCCATGTCCCTCGACATGCCCGTCCTCGAGATCGGAACCATTGAAGCTGTGCTGCGTCTGGGCGTAGTCGTGCAGATGCCTCGTGGTCGATAGTGCCGTGATCCGGTAGCGGAACTCGGACGGCTCGCCGACCGGCAGCGGCGTGTTCGGCGTCCAGCAGGCGCCGATATTGTCGAACGCCTCGTTGTCCGTCGGAATCTCGATCAGTTCGACGCGGCCCTGGCCCCAGTTGCCCAGCGGCTCGACCCAGTATCCCGGCCGTGCGTGATAATGCGCCTCGAGATCCTGATAATTGCCGAAATCCCGGTCGCGCTGCATCAGCCCGAAGCCGCGCGGATTGTCGTCGCTGAAGCTCGATATGCGCAGGCTGGTCGGATTGCGGAGCGGCCGCCAGATCCATTCGCCCTGGCCGGTCTGCAGCATCAAGCCGTCGGAATCATGGATTTCGGGCCGGAAATCGCTGCGCTGGGCCAGATCGCCTTCCCCGGCCTGGAACATCGAGGTCAGGGGCGCGATGCCGAGCCGCTCGATGCTGCGCCGCGGAAAGACCGTCGCGGTGACCTCGGCATGGGTCTTCTGGCCGGGCCTGACGACATAGCGATAGGCGCCGGAGACCGAGGGCGAATCGAGCAGGGCATAGATCACCAGTTCGCTCGACTCGCGGGAAGGCTCCTCCAGCCAGAGCGCCCGCATGAACGGGAACTCCTCCGGCTGCGCGCCGCCGATATCCAGCGCCAGCGACCGCGCGGACAGCCCATAATGATGCCCCCGCCCGATCAACCTGAAATAGCTCGCGCCCAGAAACGAGATGACCTCGTCCTGCCGGCGGGGATCGTTGAGCGTGGTGGTGACGGCAAAGCCCGCAAATCCCATCGAGGGCGACAAGCCCTTGGGCACCGGGACCTTGCCGTACTCGAACAGCGAGGTGGTGAAGGGGATGGGCATGGCGGCGCCATCGTTGATGATGTGAAGCTGCACCGGCTTGTCGTGCAGGAAGCCGAGATGGAACGGCAGCAGCCGGAAATCCGAGCCCCCCTCTCGCCAGAATATCCGCTCGCGCCGGAACCGGATCTCGCGATAGCTGTCATAGGTCAGCTTCGACAGCTCCGCCGGAATCGAGGCCGCATCGGCATCGAAAGGCCGTTCGCCGAGCTGGCGGGCCTGGGCCACGACGTCCTCATAGCTGAAGCCTCGGCTTGGTGCGGGAGAATTTGGCACCGTCTGGGCGAAGGCGGGGCTCAGCCCGAGCGCGCAGGAGGACAACAGCAGCGCCAGCGTCTCGCGCCGCGAAGCCCCGGCCGGCGCCAGTCGCGGCGCCCGGAGGGTCGTATCAGCGCCGGGAGCGTCTGTGTCGTCTTGCGGTCGCATCATTCGTTCCTGCCTGTCTCCGCCTAACCAGAAGCGCCCGGCAGAAGTTCCGCGTGGCAGGCGAGCGATGCGAACGGCCAGAAACCGGCGACAAAAAAGCCGGTCCTTGCGGGACCGGCCAATCGAGACGACATCAGCTTGGATTGGCCGGGCCGCATCTGCCCGGATCGGCCCTCAGTGCAGCGTTCGATCCGGCAAGGTCTGTCGCACGCGCTCGATCTCCTCCTTCAGCAGCAGCTTCTTTCGCTTCATCTCGACCACGGAGAGATCGTCCGAGGAGGGGCGGGACGCGGCCTGCGCGATGGCTTCCTCGAGTTGGCGATGCTTGCGTTCGAGTTCGACGAGATGGGTCTGCAGCGACATCTGGATCCTCCTGATGAGCGGTTGACGCAGGGCAGTCTGACATAGAGCCGGCTTCACGTCTGCGGGGCTATCTCGCAGCGCCGCATGACATTCTGTGATCCTAACCGGCTCCTTTCCCCGACAGCGCGAATGCGACACACCGCGCCCGAACCGGTCGTTCCCGCACTTGCGGGGCGCCCGGCGTCTCCGCATAGTCATGCTCAATCGCGGCGATGATGAGATGGCAATGGGATTCGAGTTGAGCCCGGACGAGGTCGAGGCCTTCACATCCGAACTGGCGCGCCTGCGCGAAGAACACCGCGATCTCGACAGCGCGATCGACGCACTCGAGCGGGTCGGCGCCATCAACCAGATCCAGGTCCAGCGCCTGAAGAAGCGCAAGCTCTACCTGAAGGACCGCATGTCGCAGATCGAGGATGCGCTGACCCCCGACATCATCGCCTGACACAAAACAGGCGCACCCGCCGCCGCCCTGCACTCCGTTGCCGACCTTCCGCAGGTGCGCTACAGGCAGTGCAACGAGTGTTTCACTGGGATCAGACCATGGCCGACCACGGACACCCCGCCTCCGACATCCCGCAGATGGATTATCGCGAGCATGAGCGGACTTATCAGGGCTTCGTGCATTTCGCCGAAGTCGGCACCGTCGCCTGCCTGGCGATCGTGGCCGCCCTGGCGGTCGGCGGCACCAAGCATGCCTGGGGCATCGCGATCATTGGCACGCTGCTGACGCTGGTCGGCACGGGCGTCGGCATCGCCTCGAAGGGAATCGGTTGGCGCGCGCCGGCGGTGCCCTTCGGCCTGCTGATGCTCGCCCTCCTGCTTCTGCCCGCAGGCCACTGAACCGTCCCCAGCGCCCGAGAGGTTACGCCGTCATGCGCATCGCCGTGCCAGCCGAAACGCAAGGGGCGGAAACCCGCGTCGCCGTGACGCCGGAAACCGTCCGCAAATTCATGAGCCTAGGGGCCGAGATCGTCGTCGAGAGCGGCGCGGGTCTGGCCTCTGGCATCAGCGATGCCGATTATCAGGCAGCCGGCGCGACCATCGCAGCCACCGCAACTGAGGCGCTTGCGGGCGCGGCCATCGTGCTGAAGGTGCGCCGCCCCGCCGAGGTCGAAATCGCGGACCTTCCCAAGGGCGCGCTCGTCGTCGGCATCATGGACCCCTATGGCAACGAGGCCGCCGTCGAGGCGCTCTCCAAGGCCGGCGTCGCCGCCTTCGCCATGGAGTTCATGCCGCGCATCACCCGCGCACAGGTCATGGACGTGCTGTCTTCGCAGGCCAATCTCGCCGGCTACCGCGCCGTGATCGACGGCGCCGCCGAATATGGCCGTGCCCTGCCGATGATGATGACGGCGGCGGGCACGGTTCCGGCCGCGCGCATCTTCATCATGGGTGTCGGCGTCGCCGGCCTCCAGGCGATCGCGACCGCGCGCCGCATGGGCGCCATCGTCACCGCCACCGACGTCCGGCCCGCCACCAAGGAGCAGGTCGAATCGCTCGGCGCCAAGTTCCTGGCCGTCGAGGATGACGAGTTCAAGCAGGCGCAGACGGCGGGCGGCTACGCCAAGGAAATGTCGAAAGAGTATCAGGCCAAGCAGGCCGAACTCACCGCCAGCCACATCGCCAAGCAGGACATCGTCGTCACCACCGCCCTGATCCCCGGCCGCCCGGCCCCCAAGCTGATCTCGGCGGCGATGGTCGAGAGCATGAAGGCCGGCTCGGTGATCGTCGATCTCGCGGTCGAGCGCGGCGGTAACTGCGAACTGGCCAAGCCCGGCGAGGTCTTCGTCACCGACAACGGCGTCCGGATCGTCGGCCATCTCAACGTGCCAGGCCGCCTGGCCGCCACCGCGTCGCAGCTCTACGCCAAGAACCTCTTCGCCTTCGTCGAGACGCTGATCGACAAGTCCACCAAGGCGCTCGCGGTGAACTGGGACGACGAACTGGTGAAGGCGACCGCCCTGACCAAAGACGGCGCCGTGATCCATCCGAACTTCGCAGCCAAAACTGCGCCGGCACCGGTCGAGCCCGCGCCCACGCCGGTCGAACCCGTAGCTGTCGTCGAGGGGAGCACCACCAATGGCTAATCCGGCACCCGAGCAGACTCTCGAACAGGCGCGTTCTGTTGCCGCCGCCGCGCGGCAGGCCGCCGATCTCGCCGCGCAACACGCCGACAGCCTCGCGGTCGGCGCGAGCGCCGCGACCGGCGGCGTGGTCGACCCGACCGTCTTTCGTCTCGCGATCTTCGTGCTCGCCGTCTTCGTCGGCTACTATGTCGTCTGGTCGGTGACGCCCGCGCTGCACACGCCGCTGATGTCGGTCACCAACGCGATCTCCTCGGTCATCGTCGTCGGCGCGCTGCTGGCGGTGGGCGTCGAGGCCCTGCCTGCGCTCGGCGACGGGCCGGTCTGGGCCAAGATCTTCGGCTTCGTCGCGCTGGTCCTCGCCTCGGTCAACATCTTCGGCGGCTTCCTCGTCACCGAGCGGATGCTGTCCATGTACAAGAAGAAGGGCTGAGCGCCGATGGCCGCGAATTTCTCCGCCCTGCTCTACGTCGTCTCCGGCGTCCTGTTCATCATGGCCCTGCGGGGCCTGTCGCACCCCACGACGTCCCGCCAGGGCAATCTCTACGGCATGGTCGGCATGGGCATCGCCATCGCCACCACCATCGTCTTCTTCCCGCCGAGCGGCTTCTCGGGCTGGCTCCTGGTCGTCGGCGGCATCGCCATCGGCGGCGGCATCGGCGCCTTCATGGCCAAGCGCGTGCAGATGACGCAGATGCCGCAGCTTGTGGCCTTCTTCCACTCGCTGGTCGGTCTCGCCGCGGTGCTGGTGGCGGCGGCAGCGCTCTATGCGCCGAGTGCCTTCGGCATCGGCAAGGTCGGCGGCATCAGCGGCGCCAGCCTGTTCGAGATGGGGCTCGGCGTCGCCATCGGCGCGATCACCTTTACCGGCTCGATCATCGCCTTCCTGAAGCTCGACGGGCGCATGAGCGGCAAGCCGATCATGCTGCCCCAGCGCCATGGCATCAATATCGGGCTCGGCATTGCGCTCGTCGTGCTGCTGCTGATCTTCCTGAAGACCGAGAGCCATGTCGTCTTCTGGCTGATCGTGCTGGTCTCGTTTGCGCTGGGCGTCCTGCTGATCATCCCGATCGGCGGCGCCGACATGCCCGTCGTCGTCTCGATGCTGAACTCCTATTCGGGTTGGGCAGCGGCCGGCATCGGCTTCACGCTCGGCAACATGGCGCTGATCATCACCGGCGCGCTGGTCGGCTCGTCGGGCGCCATCCTGTCCTACATCATGTGCAAGGCGATGAACCGCAGCTTCATCTCCGTCATCCTCGGCGGCTTCGGCGGCGATGATGCGGCCGCCGGCGCGGGTGGTGCGGTCGAGGCGCGTCCGGTCAAGCAGGGCTCGGCGGATGACGCCGCCTACATCATGAAGAACGCCGGCAAGGTCATCATCGTGCCCGGCTACGGCATGGCGGTGGCCCAGGCCCAGCACACGCTGCGCGAAATGGCGGATCTGCTCAAGAAGGAAGGCGTCGAAGTGAAGTACGCCATCCACCCCGTGGCGGGCCGCATGCCGGGCCACATGAACGTGCTGCTGGCCGAGGCCAACGTGCCCTATGACGAGGTCTTCGAGCTCGAGGACATCAACTCGGAATTCGGCCAGGCGGATGTGGCCTTCGTCATCGGCGCCAACGACGTGACGAACCCGGCCGCCAAGACCGACAAGGCCTCGCCGATCTACGGCATGCCGATCCTCGACGTCGAGAAGGCCAAGACCGTGCTCTTCATCAAGCGCGGCATGGCCGCCGGCTATGCCGGCGTCGAAAACGAGCTGTTCTTCCGTCCCAACACGATGATGCTGTTCGGCGACGCCAAGAAGGTCACCGACGACATCGTCAAGGCGATGGCGCACTAAGGCGACATCGTCATTCCCTCGTCGCGAAAGACCGGCTTTGTGCCGGTCTTTTTCGTTCGGAGCCGTTCCCTTGACCACGACCATCCGCAGGATGCTGGAGAGCGATCGCGAGGCCGTGCTGGGCCTGCTCGGCGAACTCACCGATCATGAGGCGACGCTGAGCGACGACCGCGCCACCGGCCCGGCTGCTGCAGCCGCTTGTCTGGCCGATGATACCGAGAAGGCTACAGAGCATGGCGGCGGCCAATTCGTCGCGGAGATGGACGGCCGCGCGATCGGGTATCTCGCGCTGCGGCTGGGGCGGACCGGCCCCTTTCTGCATGACCATCTGCGGGACCATGTCTATATCGAGAACATCGTCGTTGCGGCGGCTCGGCGCGGCACGGGCGTCGGCCAGATGCTGCTGGCGCGTGCCGAGCTTTTCGCTCGCGAGGCTGGGTGCAAGGCGCTGCACCTTGGTGTGCTGACCGGCAATGACATCGCGCTTAACGCCTATCGCCGCGCGGGCTTCAAAGGATTTGCGCTTGAAATGGCAAAAATCATCGATTGACCGCCGTCCCGGCGCCGTGTCGAGCCGCGAGAATTGGTAATGCGCTGGTTCGCCCGTCTGCTCTTCGCTGCCGTCGCGGTCTATGCCGCGCTGCTCGCCATGCTCTATCTGCGGCAGCGCGATCTGGTCTTCCCGCGTGACGCCACCCGCGCCGACATCGCCCGGGCCGGGCTGGCCGGCGCCCAGGAGGTGACGCTGACGGCGGCCGATGGCGAACGGCTCGTCGCCTGGGTCGTGCCGCCCCGCGCGGGCAAGCCGGTGATTTTGTATTTCCACGGCAATGCCGGCAATCTCGGCCGACCGGGCCGCGTCGGGCGCTTCCGGGCACTGACGGAGGACGGCACGGGCCTCTTCGCGGTGAGCTATCGCGGCTATGGCGGCTCGACCGGCAGCCCATCCGAGGAGGGGCTGCATCTCGACGCGCGCGCCTCCTACGGCGCGGCTGCGGATCGCTTCGGCGCCTCACAAATCGTCGGCTACGGCGAATCGCTCGGCACCGGCGTCGTCCTCAAACTCGCGGCCGAGGTGCCGCTGGCGGCTGTCGTGCTGGAGGCGCCCTATCTCTCAACCGTCGCGGTGGCGCAGGGCGTCTACCCTTACGTACCCGTCGAACTCCTGATGCTCGACCCCTTCCGCTCGGATGCGGTGATCGGCCGGGTGCGGGCCCCGCTTCTGGTCCTGCATGGGCAGCGGGACAGGGTCATTCCCTTCACCCAGGGCGAGGCCCTCTATGGCCTCGCCAACGCACCCAAGCGCTTCCTGCACTTCCCACAGGGCGGCCATGAGGATCTGCCGACCCATGGCTCGCTGGCGCAGATCAGGCACTTCCTCGCCGATGTGGGCAGCGGGACGCTTGCGGGCGCGGAAAGCCGCAGCGTGGGGGAGTGAGGTTTCCGATCATCGGCTGGGGGTTTGGGAGCCAACTATCCGTCATCCTGGACGGCCGAAGGCCGACCGGGATGACGCCGTCCTTGATTGACGACCCGGCGAACCCTCAGCTCCGGAACAGCCCGCCGCCGCCCAATCGGCCCTGCCCTGCGCGGGCGGCGGCGTTGTTGCCGTCGAGACCGAGCGCGCGCTGATAGCTCTGGCTCGCCTCGGATTTCTGTCCGAGCTTCTCCTGCGAGAAACCACGACCGGCCCAGGCATCGGCATTGCGGTTATCGACATTGAGCGCGGCGGTGAAGTCCTCCAACGCCGAGTCGTATTTGCCGGTCGCGTTAAGGCTCTGCCCGCGCGCGATATAAGGCGGCGCGTTGTAGGGGTTGCGGTCGATCACCGAATCGAAATCCGAGATCGCGTACTGGTGCTGGCCTTCCTTCTGGTAGACCAGCCCGCGCGCATGGAAGGCTTCCGCCGATTCCGGGTTCAGGCGGATCGCGGTGTTGAGATCGGCCAGCGCCTGCTGGCTGTTGCCCTGGGCGCGCAGCAGATTGGCCCTTGCGATGAAGGCCGGGGCATAAGTCGGAGACGCCGTCGTGGCGCGGTTGAAATCTGCCAGGGCTGCATCGTTGCGGCCGGTCTGGCGCAGCGCGAGACCACGATTGGTGTAGGCCGAGGCGAGATTGGGGTCGAGTTGCACCGCCTTGGTGAAATCGGCGATCGCATCCGAGAAACGGCCGACACGGGCATACGCCGCGCCGCGCGTGTTGTAGGCGCCGGGGTCGTTGGGATTGCGGCTGACGACCTCCGACAGCGAGCCGATATTGACGCTCGCCTCCGCTGCCGAGGCGGTGTCGAGCTCCGCCACGGGCGGCCCCGACAGGCCGGAGACCGTATCGCAACCGGCCAGCGCCAGCGCCAGGCCCGCCGCGACCAGCCAGTTTCTGCCACGCATCATGTTTTGTCTCATCGGTCCGGTTTCCGTGCCTCGTCTGCGCCGTCGGTCCGCCTCGGACCGCTACCGCATTGCCGCGTCCCCCCAACCGAGGGCGCCCTGGTGAAGAGAACGCCCGCTTTGTGCCAAGAGTTGGTTAACGTTCCCGGAAAAGCAACAGCGCCCGGAGAGAACTCCAGGCGCAGCTTTGTCTGACAGGGATCGTCGATGCGCGATGCGGTTGCAAAGCGGCCGGGATCAGGGCCGCTTGGGCTTCACCGGCGCCGGCAGCAGACCTTCGCGCTGCAGCTTCTTGCGCTGCAGCTTGCGGGCGCGGCGGACGGCCTCGGCCTTCTCGCGTGCCTTCTTCTCCGAGGGCTTCTCGTAATGCCCGCGCAGCTTCATCTCGCGGAAAACGCCCTCGCGCTGCAGCTTCTTCTTGAGGGCGCGGAGAGCCTGATCGACGTTGTTGTCGCGAACGAGAACCTGCACGTGGAGTGTCCGTCTTTAGCGGGTTGGTCTAAAAGGTCGGATGGGCGACACTGCGACGCAGCTCGTCCGAAGGATCGTGCGGATACCAGAAATCACTCTGGCTGTCCACGCCGCGAAACCGGGAAAATCGATGCAGAATGCCGCTATTGAACAGCCATCCGATTCGGAGAGCGAGCGCCGCATCATGCTGCTCGCCAGCGACCTCGCGCACCCGGCCTGGGAGCGGGTCGAACAGGCCTATGCCAGGGGCAAGACGCTGGCCGACGCCAAGCAGGCCGTGCTGGACGAGGAGGTGACGCGCCTCGCCCCAACGACCGAGGGCGCCATCCTCGACCGCCTCGTGCAGCTTGTGATGCAGACGCCGTCTTCAGGCCTGCGCCCGGTCGCGCGCCAGCGCCATCGCAAGATCGTGCTGGAGCGGCTGATGGAGCCTTACCGTGCTGCCGGCGGCGCCGAACCGGGCACGCTGGCGATGGTGCTCTATCGCAAGCTGGGCATCGTGCCCGCCCCGCTCAAGGCGTTCTGGCTGGCCCGTGGCGAGCGGCTGCAGCGCGTGCTGTGAGGGGCCTTCAGCCCCGCTCGGGCCATACCCGCGTGACATGGCCCATCTTGCGACCCGCCCGCGCCTCGCGCTTGCCGTAGAGATGCAGATAGGCGCCGGGCTCGGCCAGAAGCTCGCGCCAGCGCAGCGCGGCATCACCGATCAGGTTCTCCATCTCGACACGGCCGCGCCGCTTTGCCGAGCCAAGCGGAAAGCCGCAGACGGCGCGGACATGCTGGTGGAACTGCGAGGTCAGCGCCCCCTCGCTGGTCCAGTGCCCGGAATTATGCACGCGCGGCGCGATCTCGTTGACGACGACGCTCTCGGCCGCGCCCTCCCCGACCACGAACAGCTCGACCGCGAAGACGCCGACATAGCCGAGCGCCTCGCCGATCCGCCGCGCCGCCTCGATCGCCGCCGCCTCGGTTCCCGATGAGACCTGCGCGGGAATCCGCGTGAAGGCGAGGATATGGTCGCGATGCTCGTTCTCGCAGAGGTCGAAGGCCGCAAAAGCCCCATTCGCCCCACGCGCCGCCACCACCGAGACCTCGCGCGAAAAGCTGACGAAACCCTCCAGCACGGCCGGCGAGCGGCCGATCGCCTCATAGGCCTGCGCCAGATCGGTATCCGGCAGGATCTTGACCTGGCCCTTGCCATCATAGCCGAAGCGGCGCGTCTTCAGCACGCAGGGGCGGCCGAGCACGGCAACCGCCGCTTCAAGGTCCGCCAACGAATCGACCGCGCGGAACGGCGCGACCACAAGCCCGCATTCGGCGACGAAGCTTTTCTCGCTGAGCCGGTCCTGCGTCACCGCCAGCGCCCGCGCGCCAGGATGCAGCGGCTTGCGCTGGCTGAGGAAGGCAGCCGTCGCCGCCGGCACGTTCTCGAACTCATAGGTTACGACATCGACAGCATCGGCGAAACGGGCGAGCGCCGCCTCGTCCTCGTAAGGAGCCACCGTCTTTGCCGCCGCCACGTCGAAGGCCGGGTTCTCCGGCTCCGGCGCGAAGATGTGGCAGGCAATGCCGAGATCGGCCGCCGCCAGCGCGATCATCCGGGCGAGCTGGCCGCCGCCGATGATGCCGAGCACGGCGCCGGGCGCGAGTCCCTCAGAAGGCACGCCCTCGACCACCGGCGCGCTCACGCCTCGTCCTTCACGGGGCGGTCGGCGATCGCCGCGCTCTGGCGGGCGCGATAGGCGTCGAGCCGCTCCGCCAGCGCCTCATCCGACAGCGCCAGCACCGCCGCCGCCAGCAGCGCCGCATTGACCGCACCGGCGCGGCCGATGGCGAGCGTGCCGACGGGAATGCCGGCCGGCATCTGCACGATCGAGAGCAGCGAATCCTGCCCCGACAGTGCCTTGGATTCCACCGGCACGCCAAACACCGGCAGCGGCGTCAGCGAGGCCGCCATACCCGGCAGATGCGCCGCACCGCCGGCACCCGCGATCACCACTTTGAAGCCTTCGGCCTTGGCGCCGCGAGCGAAATCGAACAGCCTGTCGGGCGTGCGGTGGGCGGAGACGATGCGGTCGTCATGGCCGATGCCGAGCGCATCGAGCGTCTCGGCGGCATGGCGCATGGTCGCCCAGTCGGACTGGCTGCCCATGATGATGGCGACGGGCGGGGACGGCTTGGCCATGGCGGGAAGCGCTTCCGGAACGCTGGACGGGAAGCGCGCGATCTAGACCGCCCGGTGCCGGGGAAGCAAGCGCCGAATCGGGTGGAAAACCCGAAAGGCCCCAGAACAACCAACACCGTCATTCCGGGCAAGCGAAGCGCAGACCCGGAATCCATCGTAAAGCACGATGTTGCACTACGATGGATTCCGGCGCTGCGCCGCTGACGCGGCTTGGCCGGAATGACGCCGAGGGTGGGGTGGTCGCTGTGCGATCCGGCCTAAGCCGTCGCCACCAACCCCGCCCGCGCCAGGGCCGAGGCCTGATCGGCCGCGACCGTCTCGATCTTGAAACCCTCGATCTCCGCCTCGAACAGCCGGTGGAAGTTCAATTCCGCGTCGAGATGCAGGAACACCCCGCCGAGCCCGATCGCGGCCCGGTCCATGAAGACGAATTCGCGCGGCACCTTGACCGGCCCGCGCGTCTTCAGCGCCTGATGCACCTCGAAGGCCTGGCGCCTGCCATATTCCGCCGGGCTGACATCCTCGGCGATGCGCCGGACGCGATCCTCCAGCAGCGGCCCGTAGATGAAGCGGGCCCAGATGTTGAGCGTGTCGACCAGCTCCTTGGTCAGCCCCTTGAAGCCCCAGACCTCATAGGCATGGACGACGCGCGCCTCGTCGCCCTCCAGCAGGCCGCGATAGAGATCGACGACCCCGCCCACGAAGGACGGCGGGAAGATGCGGATGCAGCCATAGTCGAGCAGGTTGATGCCCTGCGGGGCGCCATCCTCCGAGAAGACCGTGTAATTGCCCAGATGCGGATCGCCATGGATGATGCCGTGATGGCTGAAGGGCCGCCACCAGGCCTTGAACATCGCCGTCGAGATCCGGTCGCGCGCCTGTTGCTCGTCCTGCTTGTGGGTCAGGATGCCGTCGCCCTCGAGCCAGTGCATCGTCAACAGACGCTTCGTCGACAGCGAGCTCTCCAGCGCCGGCACGCGGATCTCCGGCGTCTGCGCCAGCACCTCCTGATACAGCGCGATATGCTTGGCCTCGCGCTGGTAGTCGAGCTCCTCGCGAACGCGGGCGCCGATCTCCGTGGCGATCTCGCTGGTGTCGATCACCGGGTCCATGCGCCGGTGCAGCGCAAACAGGATGTCGAGCTGGGAGATGTCGGCCTCCACAGCCGATTCCATATCCGGATATTGCAGCTTGCAGGCGAGCGGCACGCCCTCCAGCGTCGTCGCCCGATGCACCTGCCCGAGCGAGGCCGCCGCCGCCGGCTGCAGGTCGAAGGAGCCGAAGCGCGCGCGCCATTGCGGGCCGAGCTCCGCCATCATCCGGCGCTTGACGAAGGCCGCGCCCATCGGCGGCGCCTGCGACTGCAGCTTCTGCAGCTCGGCGGCATATTCCGGCGGCACGACATCGGGGATGGTGGCGACGAGCTGCGCCACCTTCATGATCGGGCCCTTCAGCCCGCCCAGCGCCTTGGCCAGCGCCTCGGCATTGGAGGCGTTGCGCCCCTCCATCCCGAACAGCCGCGCACCGGCCATGCGCGCCGCCACCCCGCCGACACTGGCCCCGACACGCGCATAGCGCGCCGCACGGGCGGAAAAGCGGTTGGCTTCGGAGTCGCGGTCGGACATGGGGGCGCTTTCGGGCGGTGTCGGCGCTTCACATGTAGGGTGGCGTCGTCCCGGGGCCAATGTGGCGGGTCGTCTCGCGGGGCGAGAGGTTGCAGGTTTGGCCGGCGGCCCGGCGCAGACATTCGCAAATGGCTGTTTCCTGGCCCCTAGCCGACCTTTGGGACGTCAGCTTTCCGGATACCCAGTTCGCGCGGCGACACGACGGCAGAAGTCTGCCGCTGCAGACCGCGAAATTTCTGCGCTTATTCCGTCCGGCTGAGGCGCCATAGCGCCGCCACATACTCGTCAATTGAGCGTGGTGGTGCCGAGTTAGGCTTGTGGCTTATGCAGCCCCCACTTCGATACTTGAGCGGGAATGGTCCGACGACCTGCTACACCCGAACAAGGTGGGTATCCGGAGCTGTGCGTTGCACCAAGCCGGCAGGCTGGCAAACCGATGCGACGAGTTTTTCCAGATATGCCTTGACTTCCTGGTCAGCCTGGAATGCGGCGAGACGCCAGATTTTAGCACCAACCACTTCCGTCAGTTCAATCAGTTGCTCAAGCCCGCAGTCTTCGGGACGTCCGCCCAAAGCCGGCAGCACCTTGACCAGTTCCTGCGCGCTTTCTCTGACCGGATGGCCTGCAGCGCGTCTAGCAGCGCAAAGAGCGACCCCAGCGATCATGGCGGAGATAATCCGCAGCATCGCCCTGAACGCTTCGGCAGGCGGCATCGCCGCCACGCCTTCGCTGATCGCGGGCAAGAGCGGACTCCGTAGCACCGTTGCTGGAGGGGCTGACGAGGGAGTGATCGCAGCCTGCGGCATCACTTAGAACTCGTCCCAGCCGGAGGAGGCATGGCCGTTGACGACCTTCTTCATCGCGGGCTGCACGGGCCGTTCGGCCGGCCTTGCGGCGCGGGGCCTGGCGAAGGCGGTCTGGACCTGGCGCTGCAGATCGGTCGCGGAGCCGCCGGCGGCCATGCCGCCGACCTCGGTGCGATAGCCCCCCACGAGCTGGTTGAGCTGGGCGATGCGATCGGCCAGGGCGTTGGCCGAGGCGGCGCTTTCCTCCGCCAGGGCCGCGTTGGACTGGGTCATCTCGTCGAGATGCGCGACCGTCTGGCTCATCTCGTCGATGCCGTTGGCCTGTTCGCCGCCGGCCGAAGAGATATCCGCGATCGTCGATGCGACCTTCTGCGAGGCGTCGAGGATGACGGTTAGGGATTCGCCCGCCTTGCGCACGAGCTTGACGCCCTCGCCGACCTCCGCATTCGAGGAGGAGATCAGGGCCGAGATGTCCTTGGCGGCCTCGCCCGATCGTTGAGCGAGGGTGCGGACCTCGCTCGCCACGACGGCGAAGCCTTTGCCCGCATCGCCCGCGCGCGCGGCCTCGACCGCAGCGTTCAAGGCCAGCAGGTTCGTCTGGAACGCAATGTCGTCGATGACGCGGGTGATCGCCTGGATCTTCTGGGAGGCATCCTCGATGCGGGCCATCGCCCTCACGGCCTCTCCGGCAATATCCCCACCGGATTGCGCGGCAGCGGTCGCCTCCGAGGCGAGGTTCGCCGCCACGCGGGCGTTGTTTGCCGACGCCTTTACGCTCGCGGCGAGTTCCTCGGTCGTCGCCGCCGTCTCTTCGAGGCTGGAGGCCTGTTCCTCGGTCCGCTTCGACAGATCGTCGGCACCCGTCGAGATTTCCTTGGCAGCCGTGTCGATGCCCTGCGCGGCGACCGCGACCTGGCCGACGATGCTCGCGAGCGTGCCGATGAGCTGGTTCACGCCCTCGCATAGGGCAGCGTTCTTGGCGTTGAGATTGTGAAGGGCGATCCTGCGGGTCAGGTCCTGAGCCTTGGCGGCTTCGACGACCGTGCCGACTTCGGCGATCGCAAACTCCATCTGCTCTTCGTTTTCCCTACTGGCCGTGATGTCGGTCGCGTATTTCACGACCTTCATAGGGGCACCCAAGGCGTCGAGGATCGGGTTGTAGCTCGCCTGCAACCAGACGACCTTGCCGTTCTTGCCGGTTCGGCGATAGCGGCCTTCCTCATACTCCCCGCGCCGCAGCTTCTCCCAGAACTGCCCGTAGGCCGCGCTGGAGCGATCCTCCTCGCCGACGAAGATGCGATGATGCCGCCCGACGATCTCCTCGAGAGCATATCCCGTCGTCGCGAGGAAATTGGCGTTGGCGTGGAGGATCTTGCCCGTCAGATCGAATTCGATCACCGCCTGGGCCTTGTCGAGGGCGGCGAGTTGGCCCTCCATATTGGCGATCTGCGTTTTGTGCGCAGTGATGTCGGTGGCGAACTTCACCACCTTGCGGACCTTTCCGCCCGGATCCTTCACCGGGGTGTAGATGGCCTGAAGCCAAAGGCGCGCGCCGCCCTTGCCGATCCTCAGGAACTGGGCCTGCATCGGCTCGCCGGCCGCTAGCCGCGTCCAGAAGCCCTGGTAATCGGGGTGGGCCCGCTCTGCGGCTTCGACGAAGATCGAGTGATGCTGGCCTTCGATCTCGGTCAGGGAGTAGCCCATTGTTTTCAGAAAGAGGTCATTCGCCGACAAGATCTTGCCCGAGGGATCGAATTCGATCACCGCCTGGGTGCGCCTGATGGCGGCTGCCTCGGCGGCGAGGGTACCCGTGTTCATGAGATCGCGAATCGACATCGTGTTTCCTCTCCGCCGAGTGCCCCACGAAGGCGCACTCGCTTTCGCAATTTATGTTTGACCTGCGATGGCCGGCGAGGCCTAACGTTAGGTCACGCCATTGGGTAAAGCTGGATCTTTAATGTCAGGTAAATGCCCAAGCTCCTTCTAGCGCGCCTTCAGAAGCAGCGAACATGGCTTCGATGCATCCCATCATCGTAAGACGAGGGCATTACCTCTCGTTTTTGTGGGGCAGCGTCCATTCCCGGCCGGCCCGAGCGTAGCCTTTGCTGTTAACCCTTGCCGCTGGCTCGCATCCTTCCGATCCTGTTGGGCGCCTCGGCGCGGGTCGCAATTTTTGCTCTTTTGTAGGGAGACGCACTTTATGCTTGTGTTGGCGGCGTCCTCCATTTGGCGGTAAACTTGCTCAACATGATCTGACCCTTGACGCAGCGAAAAGTCATCGATCTCACGCTAGAGCGTCGGACGACGGTCTCGCGCCTCTCTGTGAGCACGCCGACGCTGACGACGGAGCACGTCGAAACTGTCAATCCCGTCGACTACGAATTCGCCGTCAAAAGCGACATGCATTATCTGGCGCTGCACGATCTCGTGTTCCACGACGCGTTGATGCGGGTCGAGGGAGAGAAGCATCGCCGCGGTCGTGACCTTCGAGAAACCCTGACGTTCTTTCCGGCGGGGATCGGCGTTGAGGGCTGGTGCAAGCCTACTGACCAGAGGCAATCGTTCACAGCCATTTACATCGACCCTAGCGCAGTTCCTGAGGCGATCGGGTCCCAGCCCTTCTGGCAGAGGCCGGAGATTTATTTCCGGTCGCCTGAACTGCTACGTACCTTGACCCAGCTGAGGTCGGTGCTGCAGGGCACGCTGCCCTTCAGGGAAGTTCTGATCGATGCATTGGGGCAAATGGCGATCGCCGAATTCGCAAATCGGCAGTTTAGCCAGACGCCCGCCCTTCAGGTAGAGCGCAAGCTGGACGACGCAGAACTGCGGCTGCTTGAGAGCTACCTTCAGGAAAACATCGCCGGCGATATCCAGCTTGAAGACATGGCTGGCGTTTTGGGCATGAGCAAGTTCCACTTTATCCGCCGTTATCGGTCGACGACCGGCCGGACGCCGTATCGCTCGTTGCTGGACCTGCGCTGCCAGACCGCCGTCCGAGAGCTGAAAGCCGGAAGGTCCGCCGCCGAGGCGGCTGCCGTTGCTGGTTTCGATGGGACAGCGCAGATGTCGCGATCGCTGCGCGCGACGCTCGGAATCACCGCCCGCGACGTACGGTCGTGACAGTCGAACACGTACCTCCTGGGGGCAACGCGTCCGAGAGATGTTGCCCCAATGAGCTCGGGGTATCACCCGGCGCGTGAGCTAGAAGTTCTGCTTCTAGGCAGCGACTAAATGTCAGCAAGTTGCGCACAGCGGCCATCGCGAAGCCTATCCCCGCCCCACCAACTCCGTTCAAACCTCCGCGACGCCGTCCGCGCGTCCACCAGCGCCTCGACCAGCCGCACCATCTCCACCACCAGATAGGCATTCGTCCGCCCGCATCCGAAAGGCGCTTCGGCCCGGCTCGTCCCTCAGAACCGCCGACGCCGCCGGTCGGCCAGCACCGCGGCTGCCGCATTATACCCCGGCGCGCCGGTGACGCCGCCGCCGGGATGGGCGCCCGAGCCGCAGAGATAGAGCCCCGGCACCGGCATGCGGTAATCGGCGTGGCCGAGCACGGGGCGGGCGCAGAAGAGCTGGTCGAGCGTCAGCCGGCCATGGAAGATGTCGCCGCCGACCAGCCCGAAGCGCGCCTCCAGATCGGCGGGGGAGAGCGCCAGCCGCCCGACCACCGAGGCCTTGAAGCCCGGCGCATGGCGATCGACCGTTTCGATCATCAGATCGGCGACCGTCTCGCGGCACGTCTCCCAGTCGAGCCCGTCGGGCAGCACCGGCGCGACATGCTGGCAGAACAGGCTCGCGACATGGCAGCCGGGCGGGGCCAGCGTGTCGTCGAGCGTGGACGGGATCAGCATCTCGACGATCGGCTCCTGCGACCAGCCTGAGAGACGCGCCTGCGCATGGGCCCGGTCCATGTAGCCGAGGCTCGGCGCGATGATGATGCCGGCGGTGTGATGGTCGCCGGGTTCGGGCAGGCTGGTGAAGCGCGGCAGCTCCGACAGCGCGACATTCATCCGGAAGGTGCCCGAGCCCGAGGCGTAGCGCATCATCCGCTCGATGAAATCCACCGGCACGATCGCTGGATCGACCTTGGAGAAGAGCAGCCGCGGATGCAGATTCGAGACGACCGCGCGTGCCCGCACCACATCGCCGGCCTCCGTCACCGCGCCGACCGCCCGGCCCTTCTCGCTCAGTACCTGCGCGACGGGGCTGTCGAGCCGGATCTCGACGCCGGCCTCCGCGCAGGCCTTCGCCATCGCCTGCGTGATCGCGCCCATGCCGCCGATGGCGTGGCCCCAGGCGCCCTTGTTGCCGTTCACCTCGCCAAAGACATGGTGCAGCAGCACATAGGCACAGCCCGGCGTGTAGGGGCTGGCATAATTGCCGACGACGGAATCGAAGCCCAGCAGCGCCTTGATCGGCTCGCTCTCGAACCAGCCGTCGAGCCAGTCCCCCGCCGATTTGGTGAAGAGGTCCATCACGTCGCGCTTGGCGGTGAGATCGAGCCGCGACAGCCGTCGCGCCACCCGGCCGGCATCGATCAGATCCGGCAGCGCCGAAAGCCAGCCGCCCTCAGCCAGATTGGGCGGCGCCTGCAGCACGAGATCGCGCAGCACGGCGGCCACCGTCTCCAGCCGCGCCTCATAGGCCGGCAGACGTTGCGCATCGCGCTCCGAAAACGCGGCGACGGAGGCCGCCGTCCGCCCCGGCCCGGCCGCGAGATGGCGCCCATCCGGCAGCGGCAGGAAATTGGCCATGCGCCGCTCGACGATTCTGAGGCCGTGCCGGTGCAGCTCCATCGCGGCGATGATCTCGGGCCGCAGCAGGCTGACCGTGTAGCTCGCGGTCGAGTTGCGGAAACCGGGATGGAAGCTCTCGGTCACGGCCGCCCCGCCGACGACGCCGCGCCGTTCCAGAACCGTCACCGACAGCCCCGCCTTGGCGAGCCGGTGCGCGCAGACCAGCCCGTTATGGCCCGCGCCGAGGATCACGACATCGGTGGTGCTCGTCGCCATGGCGGGCGGGTTTCCTGGGGTATGCGGCAGGTGTTCTGGCCGCGTTGTCGTTTCAGCGCCAGGGAAGGTCTTATCGGCGGCGCGTGGACTGGGCGAGTTGGTCGCGCAGCCATTGTGCGAGGACGTCCTCTTCCGCCTCGCCGGCCGCGACCGCGAGAATGGCGGCTGTCATGTCGGCTTGCGGCACGAGCAGATCGACGCCGTTCAGATTGAAGAAGACGATCAGGGCGGCCAGCGCCGCACGCTTGTTGCCATCGATGAAAGGACGATTGCGGGCAATACCGAAAGCATAGGCGGCTGCCAACGCTGCGAGATCATGCTCGCCATAAGCAAAATTGTTCTGGGGACGGCCAAGCGCCGATTCCAGCATGCCCTGGTCACGGATTCCTGCGGGGCCGCCGAACAGCGCCAGCTGTTCGGCATGCATATCAATGACGAGCTCCAGAGTAAGCCATTGCGGCTCGTTCATTTTGCCAGCTCGCGAAAGGTATCGGCGTAATCCTTGAACGCCCGACGGGCGAACGCCATGCCCCGGGCGTGGACATCATCATAGGGCACGAGCTTGACCTCACGATCCGGCTGGCGAACGACGGTGAACCTGTCGCCCTCGGCCAGACCGAAGCGGGCCAGGACATCTTTTGACAGGATGATTCCCACGGAATTGCCGATTTTTCGAAGCTGCACGACGTCCGATAGAGCTTCGCCGTCTTGCGGCGCGACGATCTCGTTCATGGCAGGCGCCTCCCTGTTGTACGTTTCGTATAACATGCCGGCGCCCGGCTGTCAGCACCGACGCCACCACCAGTCGCCCTTGTCAGCCCGCCCCGCCGCAAGCCAAATCGCCCGCCACGACGAAGCAGGTGAGGCCGATGCTCCAGCGCCACGCGACCTATCGCGAGACTTTCGACCGGTTTCGCTGGAACATCCCCGCGCATTTCAACATCGGCGTCGCCTGTTGCGACCGCCATGCCGATGGCAGCGACAAGCCGGCGCTGATCTACGAGGACGAGGCGGCGGGTCTCGTCACGCTCTCCTTCGACGACCTCAAGCGCGCGTCGAACCGCGTCGCCAACCTGCTGCGCGGTCATGGTGTTGCGGCCGGCGACCGCGTCGGCATCCTGCTGCCGCAGCGCCCCGAGACGGCGATGGCCCATCTCTCGGTCTACAAGCTCGGCGCCATCGCCCTGCCCCTCTTCATCCAGTTCGGCCCCGAGGCACTGGAGCACCGGCTGCAGCACAGCGGCGCGGCGGCGCTGATCACGGACGCCGAGAACCTGCCCAAGATCGAGGCGATCCGCGACGCACTGCCTGATCTGCGGATGATCTTCGTCGTCGATGGCCCCAGTGGTCATCTCGATCTCGCGGCCGAAATGGCGAAGGCCTCCGACGATTTCTCCGCCGTAGACACCCGCGCCGACGATCCCGCCGTGATCATCTACACCTCCGGCACCACCGGAAAGCCCAAGGGCGCGCTTCATGCCCATCGCGTCCTGCTCGGCCATCTGCCGGGCGTGCAGATGCCGCAGGCTTTCTTCCCGCAGGCCGGCGACCTGTTCTGGACCCCGGCCGATTGGGCCTGGATCGGCGGGCTGCTCGATGTGCTGCTGCCGAGCCTGTATTTCGGGGTGCCCGTGCTGGCCTCGCGCGCCCGCAAATTCGACCCCGAGGCCGCCTTCGATCTGATGGCGCGGCACAAGGTCCGCAACGCCTTCCTGCCGCCGACCGCGCTCAAGCTGATGCGCCAGGTCCGCGATCCCCGCCGTTTTGGTCACGCCATGCGCTCGATCGGCAGCGGCGGCGAGACGCTCGGCGCCGACATGCTGGACTGGAGCGTCGAGACCTTCGGCTTCGCCGTCAACGAGTTCTACGGCCAGACCGAAGCCAATCTGCTCGTCGCCAACAACGCCGATCTCTTCCCGATCCGCCCGGGCTCGATGGGCCGCGCGGTGCCGGGCCACCGCGTCGCGGTGGTGTCGCCCGAGGGCGAGCCTCTGCCGGCGGGCAAGCCGGGCCTGATCGCGGTGGCCCGGCCAGACCCGGTGATGATGCTGGAGTACTGGCGCCAGCCGGAGGAAACGGCAGCGAAATTCGCCGGCGACTGGCTCCTGACCGGAGATACCGGCACCTGCGACGAGGACGGCTATCTCTGGTTCCAGGGCCGCGACGACGACATCATCTCCTCGGGCTCCTACCGCATCGGCCCCGGCGACATCGAGGACTGCATCATCCGCCATCCCGCCGTGCTGATGGTCGCGGTGATCGGCGTGCCCGATCCGATCCGCACCGAGGCGATCAAGGCCTTCATCCTGCCGAAGCCCGGCGTCGTGCCCTCGGATGCACTGGCCGCAGAGATCCAGGCCTTCGTCCGGGAGCGGCTTGCCGCCTATCAGTATCCGCGCCTGGTCGAGTTCGTGACGGAGCTGCCGCTGACGGCAACGGGGAAGATCAGGAGGAAGGATTTGCGGGAGAGGGAGGTGGCGAAGCTGCGGGAGGGGTGAGCGGGGTGAAGACGCGTCATGCTCGGGCTTGACCCGAGCATCTCCGGCCGGAGGAGGCCTGCCGCGCCCATCGGCCCGAGATTCTCGGGTCTGCGCTTCGCTTCGCCCGAGAATGACGTCCCCCCTACCCCACCTCGAGCACCAGTTCGAACGTCATCAGCACGGGATTGTCGCCGCGCGTGAGCCGCCCGCTTGCCATGGCTCCGGTGAAATCGACCAGCGCGACGTCGATCTGCGCCTGCACACCCTCCCCCTCATCGGCGATGAGCCCCGATGTGATCGCGACCTCGGTGGCAAAATTCTCGACCCTTCGGCCATCCGTGAAACGCACCCCGATCGTCGAGCCGACGCCGCCATGGATCGTGGCGCGCCGGATCCCGCGCTCGGCGCAGAACGCCTCCAGCGCCGTGGCGAGATCGACATTGGGCCTCACGCGCAGCGCATGAAAACGCCCATCCCGCGTCGTGCCCAGCGGCGGCACATGCGCGGGGCCAAACAGCTTGAAGTTGGTCTCGGGGTCGGGCCCCGCCACGAACACCGCCCCGTCGAGCCCCACCGCCGGCAGCGTGATTTCCTCCGCCACGATCGCCTCCTCGGGCAGGATGTGACCGCCGCTGCGCTCGCCCGAGGCCTCGCTCCACAAGGCATGGCAGTGGAAGAACGGCACGCCATCGCGCAGGCCGAAGGTCAGGGCTCCGGCCTCGACGCGCGCGATGCCGGGCGGCCGGAACGTCTCGCTGTAGAACGCCGCATGCTTCGGCGTCTTCGACAGCGCCGGCATGACATAGGCGAAAGGGCCGAGCCCCAGGCCGTCGATCCGGGCGACGCCGCTGGTAAAGCCCGCCGCCGCAAAGCTGCGCCGCACAGCCTCCAGCAGCGGCAGGCCGGCCTGAAGCGTCATCTCGAAACGCAGGCCGTGGCTCTCGGCGAAGACGATGCGCGCGGGCGCGGGCGGACCAGGCTGTTCGATGCGTCTCAAGAAACGGTCCTCAGCCAATCCAGCTCGCCGCGCGCTTCCAGTTCGTCGCGAACCAGGCGCTTGGGCACCTTCCCATAGCCTGATTTGGGAAGCGCATCCCAGAAGAAGAAGCGCTTGGGCATCTTGTAGCGGGCGATCTTCTCGGAGAGGAAGCCTGCGATCTCGGCCTCGCTCGCCTGTGCGCCGCTCCGGCAAACGCAGACGGCGACCCCGATCTCGCCCCAGACCGGATCGGGCAGACCCAGCACCGCGACCTCCGCGATCGCCGGATGCGTCAGGATCTTCTCCTCGATCTCGCGCGGATAGATGTTCGAGCCGCCGGAGATGTACATGTCCGAGGCGCGGCCGGTGATGTAGACGAAGCCCTCTTCATCCATATGGCCGAGATCGCCGGTGCGGAACCAGCCGTTCCGGAACGACTTCGCATTGGCCTCCGGGTTGTCGTAATAGCCGGCGAACACGGCAGGCCCGATCACGCAGATCTCGCCCTGCACGCCCGTCTCGACCTCCTCGCCCGCCTCGTCCTGAATCTGCACCTGCATTGCGGTGCGGGCATAGCCGCAACTGCCGACACGCGCATTCGGCCCGTCCTCCGCCGCATGCAGCGAGGGCGGCAGGACGGTGATGTTGCCGGTGACCTCGCCCAGCCCGAAATACTGCACCAGCACGGGGCCGAGCGTCGCCAGCGCCCGCTTCTGGTCTTCGCGATACATCGGCGCCCCGGCATAGATGACATAGCGCAGCGACGAGTGATCGTGCTGCTCGACCGCCGGATGCTCGACCAGCATCTTCAGGATCGTCGGCACCGTGAACAGGCTGGTGACGCGGTGGCTGGCGATCAGCCGCCAGGCCTCGTCGATGTCGAAGCGCTCGGTCGGCAGCAGGATGGTGGTCGCGCCGCGCGCCGCCAGCATCAGCTGATGCACGCCCGCCCCATGCGAGAGCGGCGCCACCACCAGTGAGGAATCGGCTTCCGTCGTGGCCGGCACCAGGTCGCAGAGATGGTTGGTGATGACGAAGCCCATCTGGCCGTGGGTCAGCACCGCGGCCTTGGAGCGCCCGGTCGTGCCCGAGGTGAAGAAGAACCAGCACGGGTCGTCATGCTCGACGGCGACATCGGCGACGCGCTCGCCCATGTGCCGCGCGATCACCGCGCCGACCTCGTCCTCGCCGAAGGCGCCGGGCCCGACCCGCCAGGTGAAGTCCGGCGCGGGGGTCGCCTTCGCCACTGCCGCCGCATGGTCGGGAAAATCGCCATGACACACGAAGGCCTTCGCCCCGGACGAGGTCGAGAGATAGGCGACTTCGTCGGGCAGCAGCCGGAAATTCGTCGGCACCCAGACGGCGCCGAGCCGGAAGGTCGCGAACATCGACACATACATCGCGTCGCAGTTCTTGGAGTGCACCAGGATGCGGTCGCCCTTGCCGATGCCGCACGCCCTCAACCCCGCCGCCAGCGCCGAGACCTGCGCATCGAGATCGGCCCAGCTCAGCGTCAGCCCGCCCCAGATGAAGGCAGGGTGATGGGAGAGCCGGCGCGCGTTCTGCGCCGCGATATGGCCGAGATTCATCACTCGTCGCGTCATCGGGACAACGCCGCCGGTGGGGGGAGAGGCTGTCATCACGGTCATTTTCTGGATCTCCCTCGACGAAAGCGCGCGGTCATCCCGGGCGGAGCGAAGCGCAGACCCGGGATCCATGCCTGAACCGTTCCGGAATGGATCCCGGGTCTCCCTGCGGTCGCCCGGGATGACGGCGCTCTGTGAAATTCGCAGCTGTGAGCGAATGAGCCGGTGCTTTCTGCCATCACGCCCGCCTCGCCTCGAGCGCCACATTGACAGGCCGTCCGCCCATACCTTTGCCCCCGGACACGAACATCTCGGCGAGCAGCCGCTCCATCCGGGCGACCTCCTGCGCGAGGTGACCGGCGAGTTCCTCCTGCCGCGCCGGCTGCATGCGGCTGTCGATCGCGGCCAGGCTGAGCGCTCCGGCGACGCGCCCGTCGGGATAGCGGAAAGCCGCGCCGATGCCCCATGAGCTGCTGACCAGCCGGCCGGGATTCACCGAGAAGCCACGCTCCCGCGCCAAGGCCAGATCGGCGCGGATCAGCGCGGGCGCGAAGCCCGGATACTGCGCCAGCAGCACCGCCTCATTGGCCGTCACGATACGGTCCACATCATCGTCCGGCAGCGCCGCCAGCAAGGCGAGCGAGCCGGCACCGACGCCCAGCGGATGCTGGTCTCCCATCTGCAGGGCGTGCGTGCGCACCGGATAGGTGCCCTCCTCGCGATGCAGGCAGACGCAGTAATTGTCGCGGCGCACCGAGAGGAAGCTCGTGTCCATCGTCACCGCCGAAAGCCGCCGCAGGCTCTCCATCGCCAGTTCAAGGAGCCCGTGCCGCCGCGCAGCCAGCACGCCGAGCACGAAAGCCTCCTCGCCAAGGCAGTAGTGCCGGGATTTCGGCTCCTGCTCGACCAGCCCGGCCCGCATCAATGCGAGCAACAGCCGGCGCGCAGTCGGCTTATTGAGGCCGCTGCCGGTCACGATCTCAACGAGCGGCAACCCGCCGGCCGGTTCGCGGCCGATCAGAGCAAGCAGTCGCAAGGCGCGGTCGACGCTCTGCGACCCGGACATCCCGGCGCGCGACGCGTGTGTTGCTACCACCCTGGCTTCCTCGAGATTGGTCCACAATATGGACCTTATTCTTATCGCAAGAGCCTAGATGGCTCCATTCCGGATTGCAATGCCGTGTCGTCCGTGTAATCTCCGCAGCAACCGGATGTGATCTCGATCACAGTATGGACCGCGTCGACGGCTGCACGACAAGCCACCAAGATCGACGCGCATGGGAGGATGAACCGATGTCAACACAGGCAACCCGCAAGGGCGCCGGACGCGCGCCAGCTCTGCTTTCGCCATTGGCAAGGAGCGCCTTGCGCTCCAGCCTGGCCTGCGCCTAAGCCGCATCATGGTCGATATCGCCGACAGGATCGCCCTGCCCGAAGCCATCGCCGAACTTGACGACGTCCGCCCGGGCTCGCCCTTCATGCGCCCGGTCGAGGCGATCGCGGCAGGTCTGGTGGCGCTGATCATCGGCGTGCTGCTGCTCGGCGTCACCTCGCGCTACGTCTTCTCGCTGCCGGTGATCTGGATCGACGAGGTCGCCTCGATCTCGTTTCTCTGGCTCGCCATGCTCGGCTCGGCCATCGCCATCGACCGTAACGAGCATCTCCGGCTGACGCTGTTCATCGGCATGATGCCGGAGCGCCTGCGCGGCTTCGCCAACACCTTCGCGCTTTTGGTGGTCGCCGCCTTCCTGCTGGCGATGGTCTATCCGGCGATCGATTATGCGATCGAGGAAAGCTTCGTCACCTCGGCGGCACTGAACATCCCCAACAGCTGGCGCGTCTCGGCGCTCGCCACCGGCATCATCCTGATGTCGCTTCTGGCGCTGCGGCACGCCTACCGGACCTCGACCCTGCGCGATCTCGTGCTGGCGACCGCGCTGGTCGTCGCCATCGGCGTGGCATTTTACCTGCTGACGCCGGTCTTCAAGGGGCTGGGCTACGGCAACATCCTGATCTTCCTGCTCGGCGTCGTCGCGCTTTGCCTGGTTGCCGGCGTGCCGATCGCGTTTTGCTTCGGCATGGGCACGCTCTGCTTCCTGATGTTTTCGACCAGCGTTCCGATGATCGTGATGGTCGGCCGCATGGACGAGGGCATGTCGAGCATCATCCTGCTCTCCGTTCCGATCTTCGTCCTGCTCGGCTGCGTGCTCGATGCCACAGGAATGGGCAAGGCGATCGTCGATTTCCTTGCCTCGATGCTTGGCCATGTCCGCGCCGGCATGTCTTATGTTTTGCTCGGCTCGCTGTTCCTGGTCTCGGGCATCTCGGGCTCGAAGGTCTCGGATATGGCGACGGTGGCGCCGGCCCTCTTCCCGGAGATGAAGCGGCGCGGCTACCAGCCCAAGGAGTTGATCGCCCTGCTCGCCACCGGCGCGGCGATGGCCGACACCGTGCCGCCCTCGATCGTGCTGATCGTGCTCGGCTCGGTCGCCGGCGTCTCGATCGCCGGCCTGTTCAACTCCGGCTTTGCCATCGCGATGGTGCTGCTGCTGGCGTTGGCCATTCTCGCCCGCTGGAAGGCGCGTCATGAGGACATGGCCGGCGTACGCCGCGTCTCGCTTTCAGTCATCGGCAAAAGCGCGCTGATCGCCGGTCCGGCGCTGGTGCTGCCCTTCATCATCCGCGGCGCGGTCGGCGGTGGCGTCGCCACAGCGACGGAAGTCTCGACCATCGCCGTACTCTACGCGCTGATCATCGGCATGATCCTTTATGGCGGCATCAGCCGGCGCAAATTCTACGCGATGTTCGTCGAGACCGCCGCCTTGTCGGGCGCGATCCTGATGATCCTGGGCACGGCGCTCGCCATGGCCTGGGCCCTGACCCAGACCGGCTTCGCCCGCGATCTCGCCAATATCATGACCGGGCTGCCCGGCGGCTGGCTGACCTTCATGGCCGTGACCATCGTCGTCTTCATGATCCTCGGCTGCGTCCTGGAAGGACTGCCGGCCATCGTGCTGATGGCGCCGCTGATGTTCCCGATTGCCAAGAATCTCGGCATCAACGATGTGCATTATTCGATGGTCGTGGTCACCGCGATGAACATCGGCCTGATGACGCCGCCGATCGGCATCGGCTTCTACATCGCCTGCAAGATCGGCAATGTCTCGCCCGACGAGGCGATGGGCGCGATCTGGCCCTATCTCATCGCGCTGCTGGCCGGACTTATCATCATTGCGGTGGTGCCGGTCCTGTCGACCTGGGTGCTGTGAGGGAGGAAAACAGCCGACCCGACCCTCTGCCCTCATCCTGAGGAGCCGCGTCAGCGGCGTCTCGAAGGATGCTCCAGATGTCTCCGAAACCTCCTGGAGCATCCTTCGAGACGCGCTCCTGCGGAGCGCTCCTCAGGATGAGGGCTTAGAACACCAAGCTCGACCACAAGCCAAAAACAAAACCACCACAGGGAGAAGACACCATGACCATCTCACGCCGCACCCTGCTGCAGGGCACCGCCGCCGCTTCCGCGATCGGCACCTTCCATATCGGCTCCGCCTCCGCGCAGACCCCCGAATTCGCCTACAAATACGCCAACAACCTGCCGCTCGCGCATCCGATGAACATCCGCGCCAATGAGGCGGTCGAGAAGATCAAGGCCGAGACCAAGGGCCGCGTCTCGATCCAGATCTTCCCCAACAACCAGCTCGGCTCCGACACCGACATGCTGAGCCAGGTCCGCTCCGGCGGCGTCGAGTTCTTCACGCTGTCGCCGCTGATCCTTTCGACCCTGGTGCCCAACGCCTCGGTTTCCGGCATAGGCTTCGCCTTCCCCAACTACGACACCGTCTGGAAGGCGATGGATGGCGAGCTTGGCGCCTATGTGCGCGGCCAGATCGGCAAGGCCAATCTCGTCGTCATGGACAAGATCTGGGACAACGGCTTCCGCCAGATGACCTCGTCCAAGGGGCCGATCAACACCCCCGACGACCTCAAGGGCTTCAAGATCCGCGTGCCGGTCTCGCCGCTCTGGACCTCGATGTTCACCGCCTTCCAGTCGGCGCCCGCCAGCATCAACTTCGCCGAGGTCTACACCGCGCTGCAGACCAAGATCGTCGACGGCCAGGAGAATCCGCTCGCGATCATCTCGACCGCCAAGCTGTTCGAGGTGCAGAAGTATCTCTCGCTGACGAACCATATGTGGGACGGCTTCTGGTTCCTCGGCAACAAGCGCGCCTGGGAGCGCCTGCCCGAGGATCTGCGCGCCATCGTCGCCAAGAACCTCAACGCCGCCGCCGAGCTGGAGCGCGCCGACGTCGCCAAGCTCAACGCCGGCCTGCGCGATGATCTGACCGCCAAGGGCATGATCTTCAACGAGACCAAAGCCGACCCCTTCCGCGACGCCCTGCGCAAGGCCGGCTTCTACGCCGAGTGGAAGAAGAAGTATGGCGACGAGGCCTGGGCGATCCTGGAGAAGGCCGTCGGCGGCTCGCTGAGCTGAGCAGAGAGGCTTTCGACGACCGCGCCCGTCATTCTCGGGCGAAGCGCAGCGCAGACCCGAGAATCTCCTGCAGGAGATGCTCGGGTCGAGCCCGAGCATGACGGCGCGGTTCGACCGCGACACGAAAGAGACCCCACCATGGCCGACCGGCTCAAGGGCAAGATCGCCATCGTCTTCGGTGCCGGCTCCTCCGGCGAAGGCTGGGGCAATGGCAAGGCCGCGGCTGTCGCCTATGCCCGCGAGGGTGCCCGCATCGCCTGCATCGACATCAGCCAGGCGGCGGCCGACGAGACCGCCGCGATCATCAATGGCGAGGGCGGCGTCGCGATCGCGCTCGCGGCGGACGTCACGCAGCAGGCCTCGATCGATGCGGTGGTGGCTGCCACGATGACGCGCTTCGGGCGCATCAACATCCTGCACAACAATGTCGGCGTGACCCATATGGGCGGGCCGGTGGAGCTCTCCGAGGAGCAGTTCAAGGCCGCGATCGACCTCAATCTCGGCCCGGTCTATCGCTGCTCCAAGGCCGTGATCCCGCATATGCTGGCCGGCGGCGGCGGCGCGATCGTCAACATCTCCTCGATCGCCGCGATCCGCTGGGTGGGCTACCCCTATTTCGCCTACTACGCCACGAAGGCTGCCGTGAACCAGGCGACGGTGGCGCTCGCCATGCAGTATGCGCGGCAAGGCATCCGGGCGAACTGCATCATGCCCGGGCTGATCGACACGCCGATGATCTACAAGCAGATCTCCGGGCAATACGCCTCGGCCGACGAGATGGTCGCCGCCCGCGACGCGCTCGTGCCGATGGGGAAGATGGGCACCGCCTGGGACATCGCCAACGCGGCCGTCTTCCTCGCCTCCGACGAAGCGAAGTTCATCACGGGTGTCTGCCTGCCGGTCGATGGCGGACAGACCTGTTCGGTCGGGGCGATGGGATGATTCATCTGCCTCAATTTGCGCTCCGAAACACGCCGTCATTCCGGGCAAGCGAAGCGCAGACCCGGAATCCATCGTAGGGACCTGCGCTCGACGATGGATTCCGGAGCGGCGCCGCTGCGCGGCTTGTCCGGAATGACGGCGAAGTTTCCGAGCGAAGAAGCGCTGCATCATTTCTATCAACCCGGAACACCACGAACGATATTCCATAGCTGGAACACTTGATCCATTCCGCCGGCGCTGCCAGAACGGAACCAGAGATTTCGGCGACCGCAAGGCGTATTTTGATGGATGACGGATCCCCCCCCGATCTCCCCCGCGATTTCGACGGGCTGCGGGCGCTCATCCTCAGTCGCCGCCAGTCTCTCCCCAAGCGCATAGCCCAGGTCGCCGCCTATGCGCTCGACAATCCAGACGAGATCGCCTTCGGCACGGCCGCCAGCATCGCCGAGGCCTCCGGCGTCCAGCCCTCGACGCTGGTGCGCTTTGCCCAGCATCTGGGCTTCGACGGGTTCACCAGCCTGCAGACGGTGTTTCGCGGGCGCCTGCGCGAGCGCAACTCCAGCTATGAGGAGCGGCTGGCCGCGCTGCGCGCCGATGTCGGCGGCAACGGCGCCCATCACCGCATCTTGGAAGGATTTCTGACAGCCTCGGGCACCTCGCTGGACCTGATGGCCCGCTCGATCGACGCAGCCGCTCTCGACAGCGCCATCGCCGCGCTTTCTGAAGCCGAGACGGTCTACATCCTGGCGCGACGTCGCTCTTATCCGGTTGCGAGCTACATGGGCTACGCGCTCGGCAAGCTCGGTGTGCGCAACCAGCTCGTCGAATCGGCGGCCGGCCTCGCGCCGGAAATCCTCTCCTTCGCAACGAAGCGCGACGTCGCCTTCGCCGTCAGCTTCTCGCCCTATGCCCCGGAAACCATCGAAGAGACGCGTGTTCTGTCCGAGCGCGGCGTGCCGGTGGTGGCGGTCACCGACAGCGCCTTTTCGCCGCTCGTCCAGTTCGCGACGATCTGGTTCGAGGTCGCGGAGGCCGATTTCGGCGGGTTCCGCACGCTCTCGGCCACGATGGCGCTGGCCATGACGCTGGCGGTCGGTGTCGGCGACACCCGCCGGGGCCGCAAGCCGGCCAGGCCACGCGCCAGAACGCAGACGGCCATCGCCTGACGGCCGGCCGCGGGAACGCTCGTTCCGAATTGACTACACAGTAGAATTATTATTTCGTCAGCCGCGCGGCGCCGGTGCCCGCGTCGGGCAGCGATGATGGACTGGCAAGGGCGGGAGAAACCCATGGCGGCAGCGCAAGCCGGGCCGGCGCAAATGCTCGACGTTATCACCATCGGTCGCGCCTCGGTCGATCTCTACGGCCAGCAGATCGGCTCGCGGCTCGAGGATGTCACCTCATTTGCCAAATCCGTCGGCGGCTGCCCGGCCAATATCGCGATCGGCACGGCTCGGCTGGGCCTGCGCTCGGCGCTGCTGACCCGCGTCGGCAACGAGCAGTTCGGCCGATTCCTGCGCGAGCAACTCGCCCGCGAGGGAGTAGCCCTCGACGGCGTGACGACGGACCCGACGAGGCTCACCGCGCTCGCCATCCTCTCGGTCGAAAGCGACACCTCCTTCCCGCTCTTGTTCTACCGCGAGAACTGCGCCGACATGGCGCTGGAGGAAGACGATGTCGACGCGGCCTTCCTCGCCACCGCCCGCGCCGTCGTCGTCACAGGAACCCATTTCGCCAGGCCCAACACCGAGGCCGCCCAGCGCAAGGCGATGCGCCTGATGCGGGCGCAGGGCGGCAAGATCGTGCTCGACATCGACTACCGGCCCAATCTCTGGGGCCTCGCCGGTCATGCGCAGGGCGACAGCCGCTACATCGCCTCCGCGGCCGTCTCTGAGCGGATGAAGACGGTCCTCCCCGGCTGCGATTTGATCGTGGGCACGGAAGAAGAGGTGCTGATCGCCTCGGGCGAGAGCGATTTGCTGCCGGCGCTGAAGACCATCCGCGCGCTGTCCTCGGCCACCATCGTCCTCAAGCGCGGCCCGATGGGCTGCATCGTCTATGAGGGCGCGATTCCCGACGATCTCGAAGCCGGCATCGTCGGCAAGGGCTTCCCGATCGAGGTCTACAATGTGCTGGGCGCGGGCGATGCCTTCCTGTCGGGCTTCCTGCGCGGCTGGCTCGGCGGCGAGAGCCTGAAGACGGCGGCGACCTGGGCCAATGCCTGCGGCGCTTTTGCCGTCTCGCGCCTCCTCTGCTCGCCCGAAAGCCCGACCTTCGCGGAGCTGCAGTACTTCCTCAAGCACGGCAGCCCGCATTTCGCGCTGCGCAAGGACGAGGCGATCAACCACATCCACTGGGCGACGACGCGCCGACGCGACATCGCCGCGCTGATGGCACTCGCCTGCGACCACCGCGTTCAACTGGAGGAACTCGCCGCCAGGCTCGGCGCCGATCCCGCCCGCATCCGCGCCTTCAAGGTGCTGGCGGTCAAGGCCGCCGCCCGCGTCGCCAATGGCCGGCCGGGCTACGGCATGCTGCTCGACGAGACGCATGGCCGCGAGGCGATGTTCGAATTCGCCCGCCACCCCTTTTCCTGGCTCGGCCGCCCCGTCGAGCTGCCGGGATCGCGTCCCCTGCGTTTCGAGACCAGCCAGGACATCGGTTCGCTCCTGCCGGAATGGCCGGTCGACCACTGCATCAAGGCGCTCTGCTTCTACCATCCCGACGACGAGCCGGCACTGAAGCAGGCCCAGCAGGACAAGCTGCGTGGCCTGTTCGAGGCGGCGCGAAAAGTCGGCCGCGAATTGCTGATCGAGATCATCGCCAGCAAACACGGCCCGCTGCGCGACGACACCATCGCCCGCGCATTGCAGGAACTCTACGCGCTTGGCATCAAGCCGGACTGGTGGAAGCTCGAACCACAGGCCTCAGCCCTGGCCTGGAGCGCGATCGAGAGCGTCATCGCGCATAACGATCCCTGGTGCCGGGGCGTGCTGCTTTTGGGGCTGGACGCGGCTCTCGACGAACTCGAAGCCGGCTTCGCCGCGACGGCATCGACCCCCATCGTCAAGGGCTTCGCCGTCGGCCGCACGATCTTCATGTCCGCTGCCGAAGGTTGGCTGTCCGGCAGGCTCGACGACGAGGCGGCCATCGCCGACATGGCCCGCCGTTTTGGCGCCCTGACCGACCTCTGGCTTGCCACGCGCGGCCGCAAGGCGGCGTAGTCTATGTCCGGCCGGGAGCCACCTCTGTCATTCCGGGGCGCGCCGCAGGCGCGAACCCGGACCCACGACCAGGTGAGACATCTCAAACCCGGTTGCGAATGGCTCGCCGGGTCGTGGGTTCCGGGTTCTTCGCTCCGCGAAGCCCCCGAATGACACCATTATTTGTGATAGAGAGTTGAAACCCGACATGATCGCCACCATCCGCCTCACCATGGCGCAGGCGCTGACGCGCTTCCTCAGCCGCCAGATGACCGAGATCGACGGGGAGAGTCTGCCCATCTTCGGCGGCGTCTGGGCGATCTTCGGCCATGGCAATGTCGCAGGGATGGGCGAGGCGCTCTGGCAGGAGCGCGAGCGCCTGCCGACCTTCCGCGCCCATAACGAGCAGGCCATGGCCCATGCGGCGATCGCCTATGCCAAGGCCCATATGCGCCGCCGCTTCATGGCCGCGACGACCTCGATCGGCCCGGGCGCGACCAATCTGGTGACCGCAGCAGCGCTGGCCCATGTCAACCGCCTGCCGGTCCTGCTGCTGCCGGGCGACGTCTTCGCCAACCGTATCCCCGACCCCGTCCTCCAGCAGGTCGAGGCTTTTGGCGATGGCACCGTCTCGGCCAATGACTGCTTCAAGCCGGTCTCGCGCTATTTCGACCGTATCACCCGCCCCGAGCAGATCATCCCGGCGCTCGCCCGCGCCATGCAGGTGCTGACCGACCCGGCCGAATGCGGCCCCGTGACGCTCGCGCTCTGCCAGGACGTGCAGGCGGAAGCCTATGACTATCCCGAAAGCTTCTTCGAAGAGCGCCTCTGGTGCCCGCGTCGTTCGCGCCCGGACCGTACCGAACTTCAGGCTGCCGCGGCCGCGCTCAAGGCGGCGAAGAAGCCGCTGATCGTGGCCGGCGGCGGCGTGCTCTACTCGAGCGCCAGCGGCGACCTTGCCCGCTTCTCGACCGCGACCGGCATCCCCGTCTGCGAGACGCAAGGCGGCAAGTCTTCCCTGCCGGACGACGCTGCGCTGAACATGGGCGCCATCGGCGTCACCGGCACGAGCGCGGCCAACCGCCTCGCCGCCGAGGCCGACCTGATCCTGGCCGTCGGCACCCGCCTGCAGGATTTCACCACCGGCTCCTGGACGCTCTTCGGCGGTTCGGACAAGACGATCATCGGCCTCAACGTCCAGCCTTTCGATGCCGGCAAGCATCGTGCTCTGTCCCTCGTCGCCGATGCACGCGAGGGTCTGACCGAGCTCTATCCGGCACTGGGCAACTGGCAGGCCCCCGAAAACTGGACGGACAACGCCAGGGCCGGCAAGGCCGAGTGGCGCAAGGAGGCCGATGCGGTCACCGCCACGACCAACGCCGCCCTGCCCTCGGACGCGCAGGTGATCGGCGCCGTCCAGCGCGCGCTCGGCTCCGATATCATCCTGCTGCATGCGGCAGGCGGCTTGCCGGGCGAGTTGCACAAGCTCTGGCAGGCCGGTCCTCCCGGCTCCTATCACGGCGAATACGGCTTCTCCTGCATGGGCTACGAGATCGCCGGCGGGCTCGGCGCCAAGATGGCGCGGCCGGACCGCGAGGTCGTCGTCATGGTCGGCGACGGCTCCTATCTGATGCTGAACTCCGAGATCGCGACCTCCGTGATGCTCCGTCTGAAGCTCACCATCGTGCTCCTCGACAATCGCGGCTTCGGCTGCATCAACCGCCTCCAGAACGCCACGGGGAGCGCCTCCTTCAACAATCTGCTCCAGGACGCCCGACACGAGACCTTGCCCGAGATAGACTTCGTCGCCCATGCGGCGAGCCTCGGCGCCATCGCGCTTAAGGCCGGCTCGATCGCCGAGTTCGAAACCGCGCTCGCCCAAGCCATAGCGAACACCCGCACCACGGTCGTTGTCATCGACACCGACCCGCTCGCTTCGACGCAGGCCGGCGGGGCCTGGTGGGACGTCGCGGTGCCGGAGGTCAGCAAGCGCGCGGAGGTCCGCGCGGCGCGGGCGGAGTATGACTCCAAACGGCAGCGCCAGCGTGTCGGGAATTAAGCGCGCCGTCATCCCGGGCGGAGCGAAGCGGAGACCCGGGATCCATGCCGGAACGGTTCAGGCATGGATCCCGGATCGGCGCCGCTTCGCGACTTGTCCGGGATGACGGCGTGTTTCCATTAACAACAGCATGGGACAGACCCCACACATGATCCGCATCGGCGCAAACCCCATCGGCTGGTCGAATGACGACATGCTGGAGATCGGCGGCGACATCCCGCTCGAAACCTGCCTGAGCGAGGCCCGCACGGCGGGCTTCACCGGCATGGAACTCGGCAACAAGTTCCCGCGAGATGCCGCGACGCTAAAGCCGATCCTCGACGCTCACGGCCATGCGCTGGTTTCCGGCTGGTATTCGACGGAGCTGCTGGTCCGCGACGTCGCCACCGAGATGGCCGCCGTGAAGGCCCATGCGACGCTGCTGCGCGACATGGGCTGCAGCGTTCTGATCGCGGCGGAAACGTCGAACGCGATCCACTCCGATATCGCCACTCCGCTCTCCGCCCGGCCGATTCTGCCCAAGGACGGCTGGGCCGATTTCGGCGCGCGTTACACCAACTTCGCGCAAGCAGTGCGGGACGAATATGGCCTCCAGCTCGTCTACCACCACCATATGGGCACGGTGGTGCAGAGCGAATCCGAGATCGATCGCTTCATGGCGGTAACGGGCGACCCGGTCGGGCTGCTGCTCGACACCGGCCACGCCACCTGGGGCGGCGGCGATCCCGCCCGCATCGCCCGCCACTGGAAGCCTCGCATCCACCACGTCCATGCCAAGGACATCCGAGAGGACGTGATGTGGCAGGCCAACCGCGAGGACTGGTCGTTCCTGCGGTCGGTGCTGGCCGGCGTCTACACCGTGCCGGGCGACGGCCTGATCGATTATGTCCGCGTGCTGCGGGAGCTTCACGGCTATTCGGGCTGGATTGTCGTCGAGGCCGAGCAGGACCCGCAGAAGGCGGAGCCCGCCACCTATGCCAAGCTCGGCCATGCCAATCTCAACCGCTTCATCGAGAAAGCAGGGCTGGCGTGAGCGCACCCGAAGCACTCATCCTTGGGTAGCCGAAGCCCGACCGGTATCCCGCGCATCGAACGTCCTGCCCTATGATGCGTCCCGGCCGGCGCGGCTGTGCCGCTGGGCCAGGATCACGAGGCCGGATGATCTCTCACGCCCCGCATTTGTAGACCGTCCCGGACGTCGACGGCCCCTTCCACTTGATGTCGGCGACGCTGCTCAGCACATGCGTCCCGCCCATGTCGGCGCCACGGATTTTCAGGCGCGACAGGGCCGCCTCGCGTGCCTTGTCGAGCACCAGGATCGCGTGAAGCTCCGAGGCGCCGTCGATCTCGCCGAGCCTGGTGCAGGGCTCGACGATCGCCTTGTTGTCCGTCAGGACGACGATGTTCGAGCGCGCTGTCGGGATCGCGCAGGAGCCAAGCATCAGGGCTGAAACGATCAGGGCAGTCGGCAGCAGCAGGCGTCGCAGCATGAGGGCTGTCCTTGGGCATCGGCAAACGGCAGCCCCCATGTTCCGTTGCTTTGCCGCAATTTCAAGGCCTGATCACGGGCCTCAGCGCGATGTCGGCCCGCCGAGATGCAGCACCGCCTCCAGCAGCGTCCGCGCATACGCCGTCTGGGGTGCGGCAAACAACGCCAGGCTCTCGCCCTGCTCGACGATCTGCCCGTTCTGCATCACCACCGTGCGCTCGCACATCATCCGGACGACGTTGAGGTCGTGGCTGACGAAGAGCAGCGCCAGATCGTCCTCGCGCCGCAAACGGTCGAGCAGTTGCAGGATCACCGCCTGGACGGAGACGTCGAGCGCCGCCGTCGGCTCGTCGAGGATCAGCAGGCGCGGCCGGCAGGCGATGGCGCGCGCGATGCCGACACGCGCCTTCTGCCCGCCCGAAAGCTGGTGCGGGAAGCGCTCCAGCAATTCGCTTGGCAGCCCGGCGCGTTCCGCGCATTCGCTGACGCGGGCGGTCAGTGCCGCCCCGTCCTTCATGTTCAGAAGCCGCCGCAGCGGATGGGCGATGCAGTCGAAGGCATTGAAGCGCGGGTTGAGGCTGTCGGTCGGGTCCTGGAAGACGATCTGGATGTCCTTGCGCAGGGGCGAGCGGTGGAAATCGCGCGCCGGCAGCGTGCCGATCGCCTGCCCGTCGAACAGGATCTCGCCCTCGCTGGCGTCGATGAGCCGGCAGACCAGCCGCGAGATCGTGCTCTTGCCCGAGCCGGATTCGCCGACGAGGCCGAGGCTCTCGCCGGCCCTGATCGAGAAGGAGACGTCGTTCACCGCGACCACGCCGCGATCATAGCGCTTCACCAGATTTTGCACTTCGAGCAACAGCGGCGTGCCGGGCGCGGGTTTTCTCTTTTCCGTGTTTCCCAAGCCCTCATCCTGAGGAGCGGACATAGTCCGCGTCTCGAAGGATGCTCCAGCGCACTCTGGACCATCCTTCGAGACGGCCGCTACTGCGGCCTCCTCAGGATGAGGGCTGTGGGACAAAGGCGGCGAAAGCGCCTCCGGCGCGAGATCCGCGATCGTCGAGGTCGCGGTCGGCGAGGCCGCGACGAGGCGCTTTGTATAGGGGTGCTGCGGCGCGCTGAACAGCGAGAGCGGCTGCGCCTCCTCCACCACCTTGCCCTGCTCCATCACGCAGACGCGCTGGCAGTAGCGCGAGGCGAGGCCCAGATCATGCGTGATCAGGATCATCGCCATGCCGCGCTCGGCGGTGATCTTCGCCAGCAGGTCCATCACCGTCTTCTGCGTGGTGACGTCGAGTCCCGTCGTCGGCTCGTCGGCGATCAGCAGCTTGGGCGCGCAGGCGATCGCCATGGCGATCATGACGCGCTGGCACATCCCGCCGGACAGCTCGTGCGGATAGGCGTCGAGCCGCTTCTTGGGATCGCGGATCAGCACGGCCTTGAGCAGGTCGAGCGCCCGCGCCCGGCCCTCCCCCGCCGAGATCGGCTCATGCGCCATGATCGCGTCGGCGATCTGCTGGCCGACCGTGCGGATCGGGTTCAGCGCGCCGCGCGGATTTTGGAAGATCATCGAGATCGCCGCGCCATGCAGGCGGCGCAGCTGCTTCGAGGAGGCGCTGGTAATGTCCTCGCCGGCAAAGCGGATGCTTCCCTGGCTGACCCGGCCGGAGGCATCGAGCAGCCGTGTCACTGCAAACGCCGTCACCGATTTGCCGGAGCCGCTCTCGCCGACGACGCCGAGCGTCTCGCCCGCCGCGACCGAGAACGACACCCCGCGCACGGCCTCGACCAGCCCGCGCCGCGTCGAGAAGGTGACGTGGAGATCGTCGATGGCGAGCAGGGGGACATTGCTGGCAGAGGTGGTCATGATCAAAACTCTGCCGCCTGGCGACCCAACCGCGCCGTCATCCTGGGCCGAAGGCCCGGGATCCATCCTGGAGCGCTAGCGCCCTTTGATGGATCCCGGCCTGCGCGGCTTACGCCGCTTGTCCAGGATGACGGCGTGTTTCCGAGAAAAACCGGCATGCGTTTCACGTCCGCATCCGCGGATCGAGGATGTCGCGCAGGCCGTCGCCGAGCAGGTTGAAGCACAACACCGTCAACATCAGCGCCAGCCCCGGAAAGGCGACCAGCCACCATTTGCCGGTCGAGATGAAGCGCGCGCCCTCCGCGACCATGATGCCCCACTCCGGCGTGGGCGCAGAGACGCCCAGCCCGATGAAGGAGAGGCCCGCCGCGTTCAGGATCGCCCAGCCGAGATTGAGCGAGACCTGCACCGCCATCGCCGGCAGCACATTGGGTAAAAGGAAGCGCAGAACCACCGAGACATGGCTGTCGCCGCTGGCGCGCGCGGCCTCGACCCAGCCGGCATTGCGGCGGACATTCACCTCCGCCCGCGCGAAGCGGATATAGAACGGCAGGTTGATGATCGCGGTCGCGATCACGATGTTCTCGACCCGGTTGCCGAGTGCGGCGACCATCGCCATCGCCAGCACGAAGAGCGGGAAGGCCATCAGCACGTCGACGAAGCGCCCGACATAGCGGTCGAGCCGCCCGCCGGTATAGCCGCAGAGCGCCCCGACCACCGCGCCGAGCACGAAGGACAGGCTCACCGCCGAGGCCGCGATCGCGAGATCTAGCCGCGTCGCCACGATCAGCCGGCTGAACACGTCGCGTCCAAGCTGGTCGGTTCCCGCCCAGTATTTCGCGCTCGGCGGCTGCAGCGCATTGGCGACGTCGGACGCGATCGGATCGAAGGGCACGATCCAGGGGCCGATGATGGCGAGCAGGCACAGGATGAAGGCGCCGGCCGCCGCGACAGCGGTCACCGGGTTGCCGCGCAGGATCCAGACGGTGTGGCGAAGGGTGGATGAGGTCATGAGATGGCTCCTCCCCTGTCTTTCCGGGGCGCGCCAAAGGCACGAACCCGGAACCCACGACTGGGTGAACCCGTCCCGTCATTCTCGGGCGAAGCGAAGCGCAGACCCGAGAATCTCTTGGGAGCTAAGCTCGTTTCCGAGATGGTCGGGTCAAGCCCGACCATGACGTGTGCTGAAAATCCCCTCATTCCACCGACACCCTGGGATCGGCGACGCCGTAGAGCACGTCCACGGTCAGGTTCACCACGACGAAGATCGAGGCCATCAGCAGCACGAAGCCCTGCACCGGCGCGTAATCGGAGGCCAGCAGCGCATCGAGCGCGTAGGAGGCGACGCCGGGCCAGGAGAACACCTTCTCGACGAGAACGTTGGCGCCGAGCATGGTCGAGAACACGATGCCCGCGATGGTCAGGACCGGCAGCAGCGCGTTCCGCAGCGCATAGGTGACGATGACCTTGCGTGGCGGCAGGCCGAGCGAGCGCGCGGTGCGGACGAAATCGCTGCCGAGCGAGGCCAGCATCGCCGCGCGCGTGATCCGCGCCAGCGGCGCCACCACGAAGAGCGCCATGGTGAAAGCCGGCAGCACGAGCTGCGAGGCCGCTGCGCGCCAGCCCTCCCAGTCACCGGCCAGCGCGAAATCGATCAGCAGGAAGCCGGTCACCAGCGGCGGCTGCGACGAGAAGATGTCGACCCGCCCCGTCGGATCGGGTGCTATCCCCAGCAGATAGTAGAACGCATAAATTAACAGCAGCCCCGAGACGAAGGTCGGCACGCAGACGCCGAGCGCGCAGATGAAGCGCACGATGTGATCGACAAAGGATCCCTGCCGCAGCGCCGCCGCGACACCGAGCGGGATCGCGGTCAGGAGCGCGATCAGCAGGGCGGAGAAGGTCAGCTCCAGCGAGGCCGGCAGACGGGATTTGAGGTCGGCCAGCACCGGCTGCCCCGTTGTCAGCGAGCGGCCGAGATTGCCTGAGCCGATATCGCCGAGATAGCGCACGAGCTGTTCGGGCACCGGCTTGTCGAGGCCCATCTGCTTGCGGATCATCTCGATCTCTTCCTTGCCCGCGCTGGGGCCCGACGCGAAGAACACCGCCGGATCGCCCGGCAGCACCCGCATCAGCAGGAAGGTGAAGACGAGCACGCCAAACAGCGCCGGCAGCGACGAAGCGAAGCGCCAGCCGGCGCGTTTGGCAGTGGTGGAGAGTTGCGACATGCGTTCGTGGTCTCGCTCGCCCTGTTTCAAATCCACTCCGTCATCCTGGCCAAGCCGCGAAGCGGCGCGGGCCGGGATCCATCATAGGGCATCTCAGTGCTCGATGATGGATCCCGGACTTCGCTTGCGCGAAGCCCAGGATGACGTTGTGGTCTGCGAGCCGATCAGCCCAACTTCACTTCCGGCTCAGATCCCGGAAGTCGATCTGCCGGTGGAACTGGTAGACATAGCCCTCGACCGAGGGCGCCATCACCGCGTCCTGCGACGGCTGCCAGAGCGGGATCTGCGGCATCAGCTCGAAATGCCGCGTGTTGAGATCCTTGCCCAGCGCGGCGTACTTGGCCATGTCGGGCTCGAAACGGGCGGTCTGGGCCCATTCCGTGATCTGCGGATCGTTCAGCGAGGAGTAGTTCCAGCGGATCGGGCCGATATAGAAGTTGCGGTAGAAGTAATCCATCGAGGGCAGCCAGGCGACGATGCCCTCGGTAAAGAACGGCACCTTCTTCTCGTTGATCAGCGTCGACATCTGCGCGTCCGGCAGCTTCTGGATGTCGACCTTGATGCCGATCTTGGCGAGCGATTCCTTCAGCAGCGCCGCCATCGGCTCAGCCGTGCTGGCCTGGCCGACATTGAAGGAGAAGGTCGTCGAGAACCCGTCGGGGAAGCCGGCCGCGGTCAGGAGCTTCTTGGCTTCCGCCAGATCGGTCTTCACCGGCTGCGGGATCGGGAAGGTCGCGCCCGTCGGCGCCTTGCCGTCGGCCCAGGTCGCGCCATAGAGCGGCGCGCCGCGCCCAAACAGCGCCGCCTTGAACATGTCCTCATAGGGCAGCGCGGCGGCGATCGCCTTGCGAACTTCGATCTTGTCGAAGGGCGCCATCTGGTTGTTGAACGAGACGAAGGTGATGGCGTTGTACTGCGGGGTCGAGATGACCTTGAGCTTGCCCTTCTTTTCGAGATCGGCGGCATCCGTCGCCTGCAGGTCGATGGCGATGTCGGCATCGCCCTTCTCGACGAGGTTGGCGCGGGTAGCGGCCTCGGGGATCGTCTGGGTGATGATGCGCTTGAAGGCGGCGGGCTTCTCCGCCGAGCCGCGGTTCCAGTCCGGATTGCGGCGCAGGATCGTGGTCTCGCCGGGCTTGAAGCTCTCGATGATATAGGCGCCGGAGCCTGCGGTGTTCTCCTTCAGCCAGGCCAGCGCCCAGGGGTCTTCGGCTGTCGCCTTCGACTTGGCGAGCTTGGAGTTGAAGATCACCGGATAGACCACGGCGAGGTTGGCGAGCGCCAGCTTGTCGGGCTTGGGCAGCGTGACTTCAAACGTGTGCGCATCGACGACCTTGAATTGGTCGGCCGAAGTCAGCGAGCCCGTCAGGAGCTGGCCCTTGCCGAGCACATTGGCGGTCACCGCACGGTCGAGCGACCACTTCACGTCCTCCGCCGTCACCGGCGCGCCGTCATGGAACTTGGCGTCCTTGCGCAGCTTGAAGGTGATCTTCAGACCGTCGGGGCTCACCGTGTAGCTCTCGGCGAGCTCCGGCTTGAAGGTGTCGAGGTCGAAGACCCATTTGCCGTCGAGCTGCTTCTTGCCGAAGGAGAGCAGGCGATCATAGGTCAGCAGTGACAGGCCGAAGGCCTCGCGCGTCGAGCCCGGGATATTGGGGTCGAGCGTGTTGATGGCGGCGCCGGTGACGTGGCGCAGAGTCTCGGCGCGGGTCTGCGCCAGTGCCGGCAGGGCCGTCGACGACAGAAGCACAGTCGCCAGGCAGGCTCTCCTCAAGATGCTCATGATGATCCCCTCGCTTTTTTTGGTGACGATCGACAGGTTGGTTCCGTACGGAACATTATGCAAGGCCGGTGCCATGGGTTCTCTCAGCTCCCCGAGAGCGCCGCTGGGAGGTCACTCCCTCCCCCCGCTTGCGGTGGGGAGGGCTGGGGGGGCCGAAAAGCCAGAGCCCCATCCTTCGAGGTCTGGCCGAGCGGCACTGCCCCCCACCCTAGCCCTCCCCACCGCAAG
>NZ_LJHQ01000020.1 GCF_001295925.1 Allobosea sp. AAP35
ACGGCGATATCAGCCACCATTCGACCATTGCTGCCACCTTTTCGCTCCGCCGCGCGTTACCGCGAAACGAGCTCCCCTGAAAACGTCGCTCTGTGGAAGAAGGACCGTCGCACCAGCGGCAGCGGGCTGGGTCTCTCGATCGTCGACGCCATCATGAAGCGTCTCGGCGTGTCACGTGACCGGGCGACCTCGACCATCAGCGGCACCAGGATACGCCGCTCCATCTCCGGCAGCCCTTCGCGCCAGGCCTCCATGAAGGCCTGGACGACGGGACAGGTGTCAGTCGCCGGATCTGTGAGCCTCACATCATCGATCTGACCGAACGCGGTATCCGCCTTCGCGGAGCTCGCGCCGCGGGCGGTCCGCGTCACGCCCGGCCGATGGCCGCGCAGATCGTTGGTGCTGGTTCCTGTCGGCATCGTCATCCATTCCCTTATGATGAGGCGGGACGATTGAACCCTCAGCTTGCACAAACCTGACAGCAGACGGGCGGAGAGAAAGTCGCCTGACCGCCTAACTCCGGCGCATCAGGATCATCTTCTCCTGCGTCATGTCGCGCATGGTGAACGGGATGCCGCCGGTGCCGTATCCTGACTCGCGCCGGCCGGCGAAGGGCATCCAGTCCGTCCGAAAGGTCGTCGGATCGTTGATCATCACGGCGGAGGCATCGAGCCGGTTGGCGGCGCGCATGGCGATGTCGATGTCCTGCGCGAAGACGCTGGCCTGGAAGGCGACCGGCAGCGCGTTCGCCTGCGTGATGGCGTCGTCGAGCTTCGCATAGGGGTAGACGCAGACCACGGGCCCGAAGATCTCGAGTTGCGACACCTTGGCCTCAGTGGGCGGCGCCAGGAGAACCGTCGGCTCCAGCGTCGTCTCCGACAGGCGCCCGCCGCCGGTCGCCAAGCCCGCGCCCGCCTGCACGGCCTCATCCACCCAGGCCGCAATGCGGTCGGCCTCCTTTGGCAGGATCAGCGGGCCAACCTCGGTGTCCTTCAAAACGGGATCGCCGACGCGCAGCGCCTGCACCTGCGTCACGAGACGCTGCGTGAACTCGTCGGCGATGTCCTGATGGACATAGATGCGCTGCGTCGACACGCAGACCTGGCCGGCATGATAATAGCCGCCCTTGACGATCGGGCCGATAATCGCGTCGAGATCGGCGCTGCGTTCGACGATCGCGGGCGCGGCTCCGCCATGTTCGAGCGCCGAGCGCGCGCCATGCGCCAGTTTTGAATGCAGCGACCAGCCGACCTTGGCCGAGCCGATGAAGCTCAGGAAGGCAATGCGCGCATCGGTGGCCAGCTTCTCGGCAAGTTCGGTCGTCTCGGGGATGAAGCTCTGGCACCAGGCTTCCGGCAGCCCAGCCTCATGGACGAGCGCGACGAAGTCGAGGCAGGAGAGCGGAGTCGTGCCGGCTGGCTTGACGATGACGGGACAGCCGACAGCGATCGCCGGCGCGACCTGATGCACGATCAGGTTCAGCGGATGATTGAAGGCCGAGATCGCCGCGACGATGCCGATCGGCTCCCGGGTGGTGAAGGCCCAGCGATCGATCGCGGCCGGCGACAGCCCCATCGGAATCTCGCGGCCGGAAAGGTTGCGCAATTCGTCTGCGGCGTTGTGGATGCCGTCGATCGCGCGCGTCACTTCGACGATGGCGTCGGGCAGCGGCTTGCCGCCCTCGCGTGCGATCTGCATGGCGAGATGGTCGCGCTTGCTCTCCACCAGGCCGGCGAGCCGGCGCAGGATCGCCATGCGCTCATGCGGCTTGAGCCAGCCATCGCGGTCGCGGAAGGCTCGCTGCGCGGCGGCGAGCTTGGCTTCGAGGGCGGCCGCGTCATCGGTCGCGATCTCGGTGATCGGGGCGCGGTCGAAGGCCTGGACGACCTGCAGCATCGGATATCTCCTGGTCAGGCGAGCTGGATGTCGGGGCTGCGGTTGGCCAGTTCCTCCACCAGCACGCGGGTGTTCTCCGAATAGTCGATCGGGATCTCGACAAGATGCACCCCGCCGCCGGTGAAGGCGGCTTCCAGGGTCGGGACGAGATCGCCGACCGAACTCACCCGCGAGCCCTTGGCGCCATAGGACTGCGCGTAGCGCACGAAATCCGGGTTGCCGAAGGTCATGCCGAAATCGGGAAACTTGTCGACCGACTGCTTCCAGCGGATCATGCCATAGGCGTTGTCATTGAGGATGACGACGACGAGATTGAGGCCGAGCCGCACCGCGGTCTCCATCTCCTGCGAGTTCATCATGAACCCGCCATCGCCGCAGACCGCCATGACCCGGCGCTCCGGGTAGAGCATCGCCGCCATCATCGCCGAGGGGAGGCCGGCGCCCATCGTCGCCAGCGCATTGTCGAGCAGCAGCGTATTGGCGACATGCGTGCGGTAGTTCCGGGCGAACCAGATCTTGTACATGCCGTTGTCGAGACAGACGATGCCGTCCTCCGGCATGACGGCACGCACATCGTGGACGATACGCTGCGGCGTGATCGGGAAGCGGTCCTCCTCCGCGCGCGCGTTGATCTTGGCAAGGATGGTCTGGCGCAGGTCCAGCATCGACGCGTCGGGCTCGAGCTTGCCCTCGAGCCTGTCGGCAAGCCCCGTCACGGTCGCGCCGATATCGCCGATCACCTCGGCATCGGGGTGATAGACCTGCTCGACGCTCGCCGACTGGTAGCCGATATGGATGACGTCGCAGCCGCCGGCATTAGTCATCAGGAAGGGCGGCTTCTCGATCGTGTCGTGGCCGATGGCGATGATCAGGTCGGCATGGGCGACGGCCTGATGGACATGGTCGCGCTCGGACAGGGCGGCGGTGCCCATATAAAGGTTCGAGCCGCCCGTGACGGCACCTTTGCCCATCTGGGTGTTGAAGAAAGGCAGCCGCGTGCGCCGCACGAAGGACGAGAGTTCCTCGACGAGGCGGGGCCGGTTCCCGGCAGCGCCGATCATCACCAGCGGGCGCTTGGCCGCGAGGATCATCTCGGCGGCCCGGTCGAGCGCCGAGGCCGGGGCGACCGGCCGCTCCAGCGCATGCACCGGGATCAGGAAGGCGTCGTCGACCTCTTCGGCTGCCACATCCTCGGGCAGTTCGAGATGGACCGGGCCGGGCCGCTCCTCCATCGCGACGCGGAAGGCGTCGCGCACCATGGAGGGGATGCTGGCGCCGCTGACGATCTGGCGCGTCATCTTGGTCAGTGGTTTCATCGATGCGACGACATCGACGATCTGGAAGCGCGCCTGCTTGGCGGTCATGATCGCCTTCTGGCCGGTGATCATGATCATCGGCATGGCGCCGAGATGCGCATAGGCAGCGCCTGTCGAGAAGTTGAGCGCTCCCGGCCCCAATGTCGCGATGCAGACGCCGGGCCTGCCCGTCAGCCGGCCATGGGTCGCCGCCATGAAGGCCGCCGCCTGCTCGTGACGCGTCAGGACGAGCTTGATGCTGGACGTGCGCAACGATTCCAGCACGTCGAGATTCTCCTCGCCGGGAACGCCGAAGATACGATCGACGCCTTCATTTTCCAGCGCCTTGACGAGGAGGTCTGAACCTTTGAGCATCGCAGCATCCTTTCGATCGAGCGACAGATAGTGACGCATCCGGGAGATGTCAGCGTCGGGAAACGCAGGTCGGTCCGGACGCTCTGGCGGTTGAACGGCTTTGCGTCTCGCCCAACTGAAATCGAGGCCGTCGTATTCACCATGGTGCCCCAGACGATCGATTCAACCAAATCTGTCTGATGGAACGCGGCGAGGGGGCCACGGCCGAGATCAGTCCCCAGCCGCGATCAGCCACCATTGCCCCGGCATAGCGCTACATCATGTGCTCGATCCGGATCGGCAGGTCGCGGACGCGCCGTCCGGTCGCGTGAAAGACGGCGTTGGAGATGGCGGCGGCGACACCGACGACGCCGATCTCTCCGACGCCTTTGACGCCCGCCCGGTTCACCAGCCTGTCCTCCTCGGGCACCATGATGGCCCTGACATCGACGACGTCCGCATTCACCGGCATCAGGTAATCCGCCAGGTTCGCGTTGATGTAGCCGGCGGTCCTTGCATCGATCTCGCTGTGTTCGTGGAGAGCGGAGCCAATGCCCCAGATCATCCCGCCGACGAGCTGGCTGTGGGCCGTTCGGGGATTGATGATGCGTCCGGCCGCGAAGGCGCCGACCGCGCGCGCAACCCGGATCTCGCGCGTCATGGCGTGGATGCGGATCTCGACGAACTGCGCTCCGAGGGTGAACTGAACCCGGTCGGCAAGGCCGACCCCGCCGGTCGGGAAGGCCATGCCGCGATAGAGGCCGCGCACGCTCTCCGGAGGCAGGCCATGCGCACGGGTTTCCGCAAACTCCTCGATGACCCCCATGCCCGACGCGGCCATCGCCGCCACGACGTTGGCAGACGACCCCGTCTCGCCGCCAAGCCGCCGGCAGATGGCCACGCAGGCCGCCATGATCGCGGGCGCGATGCTGGCGGTGCCGGCCGAGCCGCCCGCGACGACGGTGGGCGGCAGATCCGTGTCGCCGAGCGACACCGTGATATGCGCGACCGGCACACCCAGTTCCTCGGCGGCGACCTGGGCCATCATCGTGTACATGCCTTGGCCGAGTTCATGGCCGGCGCTGAAGACATGGGCCCGTCCATCAGCGGTCAGCCGGATCCGTGCGGCGGCATTGCCCGCCTGGGTCGGGTAGAAGGCCGTGGCGCAGCCATGGCCGATGAGCCACCCGGCGCGCGGCGATAGCGACCAGCGCGGTGCGCTGGGTCAGAAAACCTTCTGCCCCGAACGCGCCGCCGACATGGGCACTGACGACGCGGATGCGTTCGGGGTCGATGCCGAGCTGCTCGGCCAGCCCGAACTTGACGCTGTTTAGATATTGGCCCGGTTCGTGGACCGTCAGCCGGTCGCCGTCCCAGACGCATTGTGGCGAACAGCTCCAAGGCGCGCCCCTCACAGCGCGGGACCGCCTGTCCCATGGTGCCGTCAGGTTTGGGCAACAGGGTCTGGATCATGTCCGGGGCTCCGCGCCGCGCCACTCGACGCGGCGCGGGCAAAAGCCTGCTCCATGGGCCCGAACGGGCCGCCAGCAGCGGATGGGCCCGACCTCAATTCCGCTGGGTGATGGAGATCGCATAGGCGGGCGCTCGTTCCGCGAACAGCGGGTCGTCAATGGGCCCGCTCACACCCTCCGCCAATCGGGACGGATCGAAGATCTCGCGATCGCAAATGTCATTTTCGGCCAGTCCCGTCACGGTGAGTTCAGCCAGTTTGACGCTGCGCCGCGTCTCCTCGTCCGGCCAGGTCTGTGTCGCAGGGATAGCGGCATCTCCGGCTGAACCGAGGATCGCCAGGATGTCGAAACCGGCAGGCCTTTTGTCCGCCAACCGGGCCTTCAGTTCGTCGACCAGGAAATCGGCCGGCTTCCCCTTGGCTTCGTCGTCGCTCAACCCGACTTCGCCGCCCTTGGGCGACAGCTTGAACTTCACGATCTGCGTCGCGCCCTTCGCATTGGTCAGCGTGTAGGGGTGGATCGCCCAGTAGCTGACACCGACCCATGAGGCAGGGATGGGGCGGCCCGCCAGAAACCGGCCCTGGTTCGTGGTCTCTGGGTTCGCGTCGGTGAAGGCCTTTATCTTCGCCGCATCGGGCTTGCCATCGGCGCCTGGCAGTCTCGCCTGGAGGAACGCCAGCATCTGCTGCGGAGACTTCACGAAATTGACCGGCGCGTTGACCATCACGAACTCGCTCTGGCCGGGACCGTTCGGATCGATCCGCAGTGCCATGCCGCGATTCACGGTCTTGGTCGCATCCGGGACCTTGGCGTTGCCGCCCCCGACCGAGAATCGGACCACGGCGGCCCGCTCGCCTGCAAATGCGGGCGACTGCGTCAGCTCTTTGGCTTCGACGGTGGGCGTGAGGCGCGCCGCAAAGCACTGCCCCTTGGCGCCGCTGGGCCGCGTCGATTGCTTGCCTGACAAGGTGCGCATGGTATCGACGATGGCTTCCGTCGGAGAGCTCTGGGCGAGCGCCGGAGAGGTGTGAACGAACACGCAAATGGCAGCGATGCAGGTGGTGCGGAGCAACAAGGCAATGGTCATTTTGTCCTCATCAGAAGTTTGCGGGTTCGGAAGGGCAATCGAGAAGCAAATGCGCGATCGGATCGACCCTCGCCCTGGAGACGCGGCGCAACACGCCTGTCGATGAGACAGGTGCAGTCGGTCGACGTCGTCGTCTGACCCGACCTTGTCTGCCTGCACACGTCGACATCATGCGAAGCTCCTCGCAGGGTGCTGGAAGGGCACACCGCCATGGAGTTCGGCGCCTGACGATCAATCGATCTTCAACTTACTTCACGGCTGCGTGTTCGCGCCCGGGGGGAAGGCCGAACACGCATCGCTTCGCTTCGCCGCGGCTTCGTCGCCAAGACGCGGGCCCCAGCTCGATCTTGCCGACGACGGTTGTGGCCGCCGAGGAAGGGCGTGAGGTTCGTGCGAACCCTTCCCGCCAAAAGCGACGTGACCTTTCGCCAGGCGAACTGGTTGTCGCCACGGCGCCTGCTACCGCGTGTCAGGCTGCGTTTCGTCCGGCGGGGTCGGCGGCGCGGATCACATGCCTGGCGATATCGTCGGCCAGGAATTCCGCATCCCGCGCCACCCCGGAGAACCGTCCCGAGCCCCAGCTGTGCAGCCAGGGCAGCCCGAGGAAGTAGACACCATCGACCCCCGTGATGCCCCGCCGGTGGACAGGGTGGCCCGCGCCGTTGAAGACGGGCGCGTCGAGCCAGCGGAAATCGGGCTGGAAGCCGATGCACCAGACGATTGCACCGATCCCCTCGGCTTCGAGATCGAGCGCAGCGGGCTCCCCCGGGGGATCCCAGAGGGGCAGGTAGACCGAAGGCGGCGGCGCGCTCAGGCCCTTGTCGGCGATCCAGGTGTCGATCGCCGCATTGATGCTGTTGTAGACGCGGTCCGCCTCGTCGAGCGATGCCTTGAGTGTCGGGCGGAAGCGCAGGGTCGTGCCGTCGAGCCCGTCGAGCAGCCCGTAGAGCTTCATGCCCTCGCGGGCGAAGGCCCGCAGATCGATGTCGCGGCCGCCGTCGCGGCCCGTGACGTAATGGTTGGTGTTGTCGCGCACGCCTTCGCGCAGCGGATGCTTCTCGACCGGCATGTCGTAATAGCCCATGTCGCCGAGCCAGGCGACGACGTCGCGGCCGCGATAGAAGCGCGCGCAGCGTGGTGCATCGCCAACCGCCAGATGGACCTGCCGCCCGGCGAGATGAAGGTCCTCGGCGATTTGCGAGCCCGACTGGCCGGAACCGACGACCAGCACCGCGCCCGGCGGCAGCGAGGCCGGGTTGCGGTACTGCTCGGAGTGGAGTTGCAGGATCGTGCCGGGCAGCCGCTCGGCGAGGCGCGGGATGATCGGCTGGTGATAACCGCCCGAGGCCACCACGATCCGGTCCGCGCTGTAATCACCCTCAGACGTCGCGATCGCGAAGCCGGAATCCGAGCGGATCACGCGGTTCACCGAGACGCCTTCGCGCAAGGGCGGATGGACCTTGGCCTTGTACGCCTCCAGATAGGCGACGATCTCGTGCTTCAGCATGAAGCCGTCAGGGTCGTCTCCGGCATAGGGGTGACCCGGCAACTGGCATTGCCAGTTCGGCGTCACCAGGCAGAACGAATCCCAGCGCTGCGTCGACCAGGAATGCGCCGCCTTGTGTTTCTCGAAGACGAGATGCTCGATCCCGCGCTGCTTCAGGCACCAGCTCATCGACAGGCCGGCCTGTCCGCCGCCGATGATGGCGACGGGCACATGGACATGGCGGATGGTTGGTTCGGTCATATGGCGATCCTCCCGATCATTCTTCGAAGCGCTCGACATGCACGGCTGCGGCCGGCGCGGCGCGATAGCGCGCCGCTCTGGCCTCGATGCGGGCCAATTGGCCGAGAGCCAGCGAACAGGGATGGCCATAGCGCGCCCGCACGCGGTCGCTGGCGATGGTCAGCGCGAGGCGGCTGCGGCCGAGAAAGTCGGCGAGCTCATAGCTCTGCCCCGGCTCGAAATGCTCCTTGATGACGAGCGATGGCGAATAGCAGCGCTCGCTCTCGCCGTCGGGCCAGCGAATATGGAAATGCATCTCAGGCATGGGCCAGCTCCTGCGGCGCCGGCTCCGCCTCCGGCAGCGTCATCGTGGCGAGCGCGCGATAGGCCGGCAGATGGGCGCCGGCGGTCCTGTCCCAGCGATGGAGCGCCAGGGCCGCCTCGCGGTGCAGCTCCAGCCGGCCGCGAAGCGCGGGCATGAGAACGGCCGCCATGCCATTGGCGATCGATCCGGGATCGAGCGGGTCGCACCAGACCACGTCGTCCTGGCCGAAATGCTCGGTGAAGGGGGGGATATGCGAGGTCAGGACCGGAGTCCCGCAGGCCAAAGCTTCGAGGGCGACCAGGCCGAAGCCCTCCTTGACGGAGGCAAAGACCAGCGCATCCGCCAGCCGGTAGAGAGCGGGCATGTCGGCCTGAAGCTGCGGACCGGCGAGAATAACACAACGGGCGGTGGCGGGGTCGGCTTCGAGTTCGGCCCGGAAAGCGCGCTGATACCCGGCATGGTCGAGCAGTGAGGCGCCCCCGACGATGACGAGCTGCGCGTTGGGCCAGATCGCACGCAGCTGCGCGAAGGCCTGCAGCATGCGCAGCGTGTTCTTGCGCTCCTCGACGCCGCCCACGGCGAGCAGAACGGGGCCGGATCCGAAGCCAAGGCTCCGCCTCAGATCCTGCTCGCGGCCATCGCGACGCGGCGTGAAGAAGCGCCGGTCGACGCCGTTGCCGACGATATCGGCGTTCAGGCCGAACCCCTCGCGAAGCCCGGTCTGCCAGTGGCGGCTGACGACGAAATGCCGGTCCGCCTCCACGATCGAGCGGGCCTGCAGGGCCTCGATATGCGGATCGGCGAAGGCATCGACATGATGGACGGTGCGCGCAAAGCCGGTGATCGCGCCGCGCGCCTTCAGCGTGGCGAGCGCGTTGCCCGAGATGCCGTCATGAGCGTGGTAGACGTCGAAGCCGCGTGACGTGCCCTTTTCGAAATGGGCCACGTAGTCGCCGACCCGGATCTCGACGAGCGCCGCGAGACCCTCGCCGGAGGCCTCGGCCGGGACCAGCACGGTTTCGCAGGCGGGCTCGCGAAAGAAGCGCTGCCCCGGTCTCGCGGGAGCATGGACGACTGCCTCATGCCCGAGCGCGGTCAGCGCCTCGCCCAGAGCCAGGGCATGCACCACGCCGCCGCGTGGATTGATCGAATGAGCGAGGATGGCGATGCGCAGAGAACGGCTCACGCGGCAACCTCCCCGGGCGCGCATCGCAGCAGCGGGCGGGCCGCGACGTTCCAGATGGTTTCGCGGGCCGTGCCATCGGTGATGGCGATCTCGGAGCCCATCGTGACCGTGCCGATATCGGCCGCCGCAATGCCGCGCGCGGCGAAGCGGCCGGTGACGGCTGTGACATCGGCAGGCGCGACGGCCAGCAGGTAGCCATAGCTCGGGAAGGTCAGCAGCCAGCGGTCCAGCGGCACGCCGTCGGGGCTCGGGATCTCGCGGATGTCGATCTCGATGCCGACGCCGGAGCATTCGGCCAGCATGGCGGCCGTGCCGACGATGCCGCCCTGGCTGATATCCTTGGCGGCCCGGCTCAAGCCCGCCTCGGCGATGGCCGGAAGCAGCTCGAGATCGCCGCGCAGGCGGGATGCGGGCGCCTGCGTCGCGGCTTCCCAGTTCGAAAAGGGCTCGCGATAGCGCCCGCGCAGGTCGGTGGCCGCCACGAGCCTGTCGCCGGGCCTGGCGTCGAAGCTCGTCAGCAGCACTTTGGCACGACCGAGCACGGCGACCGAAAGCTGGCCGCGATCCGTGCGCAGGTTGCTGTGACCACCGACGATCGGCACGCCATAGGCCTGAGAGGCGGCCCGCAGACCCTCGAGGACCGGCTGGGCGTTCTGTGCGCCATCAGCCCAGAGCGCATCGACGATCGCGGTCGGGCGGCCGCCCATCGCAGCGATGTCGGAGAGGTTGACCATCACGCCGCACCAGCCGGCGAACCAAGGGTCGCCCGCGACGAACTCGTTCATGAAGCCCTCGATGGCGAAAAGCAGATGGCCCTCGCCATCGGGGATCGCCGCGCAATCGTCGCCGACCGGCACGGATGACGCGCCCGAGAGGCCGAGCCGGCCCGCGACGAGGCCGATATCCTCCTTGGCGCCGAAGCTGCGGCTGGCGCGCAAGCTGGCGGCGAGGCTGGCGAGGTCCGACCCGGCAGCCATCACGCGGCCTTCCGCGCCGGCAGCGCCTGGAAGCCGATCTCGGGTGTGAAGCAGGGCGGGTAATACGCCAGATCGGCCTGCATGCGCAGATGCGGGTGTCCGTGCAGATCGACCGGCTCCAGCAAATCCCAGTGCAGCTTCTGGAACAGCAGCGCGTTCTGGGTCTGGACATGGGCGAGGAAGGTCTGTGCCCCCAGCGCATGGGCGGACGACACGGCCAGCCGGATCAGCGTCGCCCCCAGCGCGCCGACGCGGCGGTGGCCGGCCTCGACAGCCAGCCGAGAACCCCACCACAGGCCCGGTTCGGCCTGATGGATGCGCACGGTACCGACCACGTCGTCGGCAGCAACGCCCCAGAGCGAGATGGCCACGAGCAGGATCGCATGGTCGTCGATCGCGTCGCGGTCGTCGCCCGAGAAGAGGCCCTGCTCGGTGCAGAAAACCCTGCGCCTGAGCCTGGCAGCGCCCTCGCGCTCCCAGGCTTCGGTGGCGAATTTGATCCGGTATTCGCTCGGCAGGAACGGGGCGAAGGGCTCGAACATCACGCGCAACCTCCATGCCGAAGGGCCTGGCCGCGCTCATAGGTCGAGAGCGCCGAGCAGGCGCCGCATTTGGCGCAGCCGGCCTTGACGTCGATCGCTTTCAGGCCGCTCGAAACCAGCATCCCGGCCAGCGGCCCCAGGATGGAGTGCATGAAGGCGGCCGGCGGCGTCGCATGGCTTTCGAGCGGCGTGCCGGAGATCGGGACGAACGGCACGACGAAGGGATAGACGCCGATCGCCACCAGCCGCTGCGCGATGCCGAGGATCGCCTCGCGCGTGTCGCCGAGCCCGGCCAGGATATAAGTCGAGACCTGGCCGCGCCCGAACACCGGCACGGCCGCCTCGAACGCCGTGAAATACCGCTCCAGGGGGACCTCGGCCTTGCCCGGCATCAGCCGCTTGCGCAGCGCCGGCGTGACGAGTTCGAGATGCATGCCCAGCGCATCGACCCCGGCCTCGCGCATGCGGCCAAACCAGGCGTCGTCGTCGGGCGGCTCGCATTGGGCCTGGATCGGCAGCGGCACGGCCGCCTTGATCGCCCGGGCGCTCTCGGTCAGAATTGCCGCGCCGCGATCCTTGGTGGACGGCGTTCCCGTCGTCATGACCATGTGCCTGACGCCGTCGAGCTCGACGGCGGCCTTGGCGACTTCGGCGAGTTGGGCCGGCGTCTTGCGCTTGACGGTGCGGCCCGCCGCGAGCGACTGGCCGATGGCGCAGAACTGGCAGGTCTTGGTCCGGCTCTGGTAGCGGATGCAGGTCTGGAGCACGGTGGTCGCCAGCACGTCGCGGCCATGCAGAACGGCGATCTTGGAATAGGGCACGCCGTCGGCAGTCGTCAGCCCGTAGAAGCGCGGCTGAAGCGGAAACGACACCTCGCCAAGAACGAGGCCTTCGCGGGTGATGCGGCTTTTGCCGAAAGCGTCGGGCTGCTCGACCAGATAGGGGCTGTCGAAGGAGGGCGCCGTATGGACCGGTACCATCACCGTCATGCCGTCGATGGTCATCGCCTTGTGGTCCGAGGGGCCAGCCCCCCCGCGCCGGCTGTCGGCACCGGCCTTGGGATCAACCAGCCGCACCCCGAAAGATTGCAACTCGTTGATCAGGTGCTCCGTCGGCATGGCTTGGGGCATCGACTGCTCCATCGGGGCTGCTCCTGTCGAAGGATGGGACGGGGAATGCGGCGCTTGTCCGCATCGGCTCGGCCGGGCGGTTGTCGAGCATCAGGCTGAGCAGTTCGGGCCTGGCGTAATGCCCGACGGAGTCCATCATCCGCTTGCGCTTGACGATCAGCCCCATGTCGAGATCGGCCGTGAGGATGCCCTCGCCTTCGGTTAGGGGCGGCACCAGATGGCGCCCTTCCGGCGAGACAATCGCGGTCATGCAGCCGCCGCGAAGACCCTTGCGCAGGCCCTCCTCGGGCGAGATGCGGGCGATCTGCTCCTCGGTCAGCCAGCCGGTGGCATTGACGACGAAGCAGCCGCTCTCCAGCGCGTGGTGGCGGATCGTGACCTCGATCTGCTCGGCGAAGATCGGCCCGACCAGCGAGCCGGGAAACTGGGCGACGTGGATCTCCTCATGCTGCGCCATCAGGGCGTAGCGTGCGAGCGGGTTGTAATGCTCCCAGCAGGCGAGGGCGCCGACGCGACCCACGGCCGTATCGACGACCTTGAGCCCGGCGCCGTCGCCCTGGCCCCAGATCATCCGCTCGTGGAATGTCGGGGTGATTTTGCGGCGCTTGAGCAGAAGCTCGCCGGTCGCGTCGAAGATGATCTGGGCATTGTAGAGCGAGCCGTGGTCGCGCTCGTTGACGCCGAGCACGACGACCATGCCGTGCCGGTGCGCCGCGGAGGCGACGGCCTCCGTCACCGGGCCGGGCACGGTGACGGCGTTGTCGTAGAGCCTGACATGCTCCCCGCCGGTCATGACCGGCGGGTGCACGAAGGAGAAGTAGGGGTACCAGGGCACGAATGTCTCGGGAAAGACCGCGAGCTTGGCTCCCTTGGCGGCGGCATCCGCGATGGCGTTGAGCACGCGCTCCAGCGTGCCCGACCAGCTGTCGAGATCGGGCGCGATCTGGATCGCGGCAACTCGGATCATGGGGCCCGGCACCATCGCGAGGCCCTCAAAGCGTCCAGGTGTTGATGATGAAGGCGTTGTCGCGCTTGTGCAGCAGGATGCAATCGAGCACGTCGAGCGGGCTGATCGGCTTGATGCCGGGGATCAGCGAGCCTTCGCCATGGCCATAGAGCATCTGCAGGGCGAAGCGGCAGCAATAGACCTTGCCGCCCTCGGCCATGAACTTCTCGATCTGGTTGCCGAAGTTCTGCGCGCCCGGAAAGGGCTCGTCGCCGAGCTTGGGGAAACCACGCAGGATGCCGAGCGTGACGCCCGGGCCATAGAGCAGGATCGAGGTCTCGAAGCCCTTCCGCTGCAGCCGCAGGGCCTGCAGCAGGTTGACGAGGCCGATCGAGCCTTCGAAGGCGACGGTGTGGAAGGTGATCAGCGCCTTCTCACCCGGTTGGGCTTTGACGTCCTCGAAGACCTTCTCTTCGTAGTCGACCAGGAAATCGCCCTTCTTGTTGGCTTCCTTCGTGACGGCTGGCATCGCTCACCTCATTTCTGACGACCGCCTGGGAGCGGCGGGCTGCAAACAATCAATTGCAACCCGCATGCCAAATTGAATGGATCAAGAATGGTCTCAAAATCGTCTTTGAATGCAGTCAAAAATCCGGTCATCAGATGCGATCGGTGAACAATAAGCTGCTTGATATATGATCTAGCGCAACAAAATGCGACAGATCGTCAAATTTTGCCGTCCTGTAGCCGTTTGCGAGGCCACATGCCTGGCAATGCAAATTGCGTGACAGGATAAAATGCTACAATGTACAGTCAATCTTGACTGTGTGACTCGCGAGACCCTGGAACGATGTTGGCCTGGACACCCGACCTCTCGCTGAGCGACCTGCCGCGCTATCTCGCCATCGCCGACGCCATCGCGCTCGACGTGCGGGCGGGACGGCTTGCCGTGGGTGACCGACTGCCGCCGCAGCGCAAGCTGGCCCAGCGTCTCGCCGTGGATTTCACGACCGTCGCCCGCGGTTATGTCGAAGCGCAGAAGCGCGGCCTCGTCGAATCGCGGGTGGGCCAGGGCACCTTCGTCAGCCTGCCGCGCCCGCGGTCGGCCCCGGGGCGGGGACAGGTGCCCTTGCCCGTCGATCTGTCGATGAATCTGCCGCCCGAGCCGGATGATCCCGATCTGCTGGGTCGGATGAGCGCGGGGCTGACGGAGGTCGGGCGCGATCTCGTGGGCCTGCTGCGCTATCAGGGCTTCGGCGGCGCGCAGGCTGACAAGGATGCGGCCTCGAACTGGCTGGGGCGGCGCGCGCTGGTTCCCAGCCATGACAGGCTGCTGGTGACGCCGGGCGCCCATCCCGCTCTGCTGGGCATCTTCGGGCTTCTCGCCAGGCCGGGCGACACCATCCTATGCGAGGCGGTGACCTATCCCGGCTGCCGTTCGATCGCGGCCCAGCTCGGGCTCACGCTCGTCGGCCTGGAGATGGACCACGACGGCGTGACGCCCGATGCACTCGCCGAGGCGTGCCGGCGCCATGCGCCCAAGGCTCTCTACCTCAACCCCACCCTGCACAACCCCACCACGCTGACGATTCCCGAACCCCGCCGGGAGGCGCTGGCCGCCATTGCACGCCGCCAGCGCCTGCCGATCGTCGAGGACGACGCCTATGGCTTCATTCCGGCGCACGGGCCGGCCCCCTTTGCGGCGATCGCCCCGGATCTGACCTGGCACATCGCAGGACTGGCAAAATGCATCGGGGCGGGCCTGCGCGCGGCCTATGTCGTCGCGCCGGAGGCGAAGCAGGCCTGGCCCTTCGCTGCGGCGATGCGCGCCGCCAATATCATGGCTTCGCCGCTGACGGTGGCGCTGGCGACGCGCTGGATCGAGGACGGCACGGCGGACGCGATCCTGCGCTTCATCCGCCGGGAAGCGATCGCGCGACAGCAGATGGCGGCCGAGATCCTGCCTCTAGACAGCTTCAAGGCCGATCCGCTGGCCTTCAATCTTTGGGTGCCGTTGCCCCCAGCCTGGACGCGCTCGTCCTTCATCGGCCACATGCGTGCGACGGGCCTCGGCATCGTCGCCAGCGATGCCTTCACCGTCGAAGGGGCACCGCCGGAGTCGGTGCGGATCTGCCTGGGAGGCCCGCTGCCGCGCGAGCGGCTACGCAGTGCGCTCGAATTCATGGCCCATACGCTGGACGGGACACCCGCCGCGACGTCGACCTTCCTCTAGCCAGGGCCCGGTCGAATGGCGCGGAGGGCTGCAGGCTCTAGGCGGCAACCGATGTCAGCTCCGATACGGCGACGTCGATTGGCACGGGCCGACCGAGCCAGTACCCTTGGCCGATGCTGACGCCCAACAACTTCAGAGTCTGCAATTCGGCATCGCGCTCGATCCCCTCGGCCAGGATCTGGCAGCCCGTCTCGCGAGCATAGAAGATCAGCGCGCTGGCGAGCGCCCGTCGGGCCGGATCGCTATCCACATTGCGTGTGAGCGACATATCGAGCTTGATGATGTCGGGCTTCAATCGCACGATGTGCTGGAGTCCCGAATAGCCGGCACCCGCATCATCGACCGCGAGGCGGACGCCCTGACGCCGAAAGCGATCGAGCTTGGCCAACAAGCCCTCGTAGTCATGCACGACGCCATGTTCCGTCACCTCGATCACGAGACGATGCGGGTCAAGCCGGCTGACGATGTCGCCGAATTCCGATGCCATTACCGCTTCGGCAGAGGCGTTGATCGTCAGGTAGATGTGCTTCGGCAAACGCCTGGCATGATCCAGAGCCGCTTCGATCGCCGCCAGTTCCAGGGGCACCCCAAGCCCGACCTCAGCGGCTTCGGCAAACCATTTGTCGGGCGATCTGCGGGGCTCCTGAGAGAAGCGCGCGAGGCACTCGAAGCCCACGGCGCGATCGCTGGCGAAATCCCAGATCGGCTGGACGTGAATGTCGAACGCGCGATTGTCGATGATCTGGGTGATCTGGGCGTGCCGGGCATCGCGATCACGGCTGCTGCGCCGATCCTCATCAATATGGTGGGCGGTGATGTCCGCGAACGCGCGCATGACCTGCAGGTCGCGACCGTTGAGCGAATGGTTGGCATGCGGGCTCAGACAACAGAACATGCCGAAGACGGAACCGTCGGACAGTGTCAGAGGCACGCTGACATGGGCGCCGATGGGGACAGCCTTTGTGATCGCCATGGCGGCGGCGAGGGGGATGGCCGAGGTATCGGGGATTAGCTGCGGCAAACGGCCCGCCAGGATATGGCGGCAATAGACATCGTCCAGCGAGCGCGAATCGCCCGGCTTGATCAGCGCTTCCAGGCCGGGAGCGTCGACCGCCCTGAAGACCGATTCATTGCGCACGAACTCCGACACATAGGCGACCTCCATGCCCAGGTGCTGGCGCACCGATTGAAGCACCCGGTCGATCATGAATCCGTCGGAAAGGCCCGCCGTTTCTGAGCCGTTTGCGAGACAGGCAAGGATCGACATCTTAACGTCCTTCATCGGCGAGCTTGTCTGCCTCGCCACTGTGAGGCGCGGTTACCTGAAGGGATGCAAAGGCTTGCGAATGGGCCGCCGGCGATTGAGCCACCGTGCCGCAGCGAGTGCTGCGTCGCGATAAGCGGCCATCAGCCCCGCCCCACCAGCCCGCATTACGCGGCGGAACGGAGACCTTCACGACCGTTAGTTCTTGCGAAGACCAACGCCGTCCGCAACGACTTTCAACGCCTCGGCTTCCGTCTTGATCAGGGCGGTAGTCTGGCTGCTGTTGCGGATCTTCAGCGTCGCGCCCTGCTTGGCCATGAGCAATTTGAAACGCTCGGTCGAGGCGGCCTTGATGAAGGCGGCTTCGAGATTGTCGACGATCGGACGCGGCGTGCCCGCCGGTGCGATCAGACCCCACCACAGGACGGTCTCGATGTTGCCGAGGCCGACGCTGTCCAGCCCGCCGGCCTGCGGCAGGGCGGCGTTGTCTGCAGCCGAGGTCAGCAGCAGGCATTTGGCCTTCTTGTCGCGGACATGGGGCAGGATCGTCGATAGCGAGCCGCCATAGATATCAACCTGACCGGCGAGGAAGTTGCGCGCGGTATCGGTCGAGCCGACATAGGGGATGGCCTGAACCTTGGCGCCGATCTGCTGGAAGATGCGCTCGGAAGCCAGATGCATGGTGCCGCCGACGCCGTCATTGCCGACCGTGTAGCCGTTGGGCTTGGCCTTGAGCTCGTTGATGAAATCCTGCGCGGTTTCACCCGGAAATCCGGGCTGGGCGCAGAGCACATAAGACGAGAAGCCGATCGACATCACTGCCTGATAGCTCTGCGGGGTGTAGGACACATGAGCCGCGAGCGGCTTGGCGGTCAGCGGGCTGTTCCAGACGAAGGCGAGCGTATAGCCGTCCGGGTCGGCCGACACCGCCTTGGAGACGCCATCGGTGCCGCCGCCGCGCGGCTTGTTGTCGATGATGACGGCCTGCTTGAGATCTTCTTCGACGATCTTGGCGAGTTCGCGTGCAAAGATGTCGGTGCCGCCGCCGCGCGGCGCGGGCACGACGATGATGACGGGCTTGACCGGATACTGCTTGGATGCGGCCATGGCCGGGAAAGCGGGGCCCAGTGCCGCGGACAAAGCCGCGATCTGGGAGAGGATTGCGATCGGCTTCAACATCTTCGCCCTACCCATGGCTTGCGCCTGACGGCCTGCCGATCCCTGAGGCGGGTCCGACAGTGTTTCATCAACGGGTCAAGGACTTGCACGGCATGAGTTAAGATTTACTGAGAGCGACGATGCGTCATGCTGGCTCGTCCGCGATGGTTTACAGATTGTAAAGGTTGCCGAATCCAGATGCTAGTAAATATTCGTCAACGATAACAAAAAGCATTGGTGTGAACGCTCCTCTATGACCTCAAGGCGACGAAACTTTTACCTCACGCTAAGGACCGCACCTCTAGTTCTGACTCATCGGTCGCAAAACCATTGCTTCTTAAATGGGGCGACGCCTTGGGGGGCGGTTCATGTCAGTCAATCTTTTCCGGCAGGAAGCACTCGATGCGCATAGCCGCATCGGGAAGCTCCAGAACACGATGCACGTCACCAACAGCCTGACGCGCGGTGCATTGCTGGTTCTCGCCCTGCTGTTGTGCGGCGCGGTCGTCTGGAGCCGGTTCGTCCAGGTTCCGGTACGGGTCAACGGCACGGGTGTTCTGGTCGATACCTCAGGCGAACTGCTAAAGCCGGTGCGTTCGGTGATGGACGGCATCGTCGAAACCATCCTCGTCAACGAGGGTGACCACGTCACCGCCGGCCAGATCGTCGCCCGTGTGCGGCTGCCCGACCGCATCAACGCACTGCAGAAGGCCGAGCGCGACATGGCCTCGCTCGAGCAGAAGGCGCGGGAAACCGAAACGCTTCAGATCTTCGAGCGTGATACGGAAGAAAAGACCCGGACCGAGCGTCGCAATGCGCTGATCGACCGGATCGCCAACATGGAAACCCGGTTGACCTGGCAGCGCGATCTCGAGCGCGACCAGGTGAAACTGATGGAGCTTGGCTCCACCACGCGCAACCGCGTCTTCGAGACCAAGGTGCAGACGCAGCAGATCGCCGATCAGCTTGCCAGCGCCAAGAGCGACCTGCTCGCGATGAAGATGGAGCCCTTCGGAACGGAGAGCAAGATCGAGCGCGAGCGCATGATGATCAAGTTCCAGATCCAGCAGCTGAACTCGGAGATGACGGCGCTGCGGTCAGAACTCGAGCGCGGCACGGTTCTCAAAAGCACGGTGAGCGGCACGGTCGCCGAACTGTCGGCCGAGCGCAACGGCCTCGTCACGGCCGGCCAGCCGGTGCTGAGCATCATTCCCGAAGACTTCAGCGGCAAGCTCGAAGCCCTTACCTATGTCTCGATGTCAGACGGCAAGCTCGTTCAGATCGGCGACGAGGTGCTGATCCGCCCGGCCTCGCTGCCGGTGCGCGAGCAGGGCCGCGTCCGCGGCACGGTGATGGAGATCTCGGAGGCGCCGATCACCGAACGCGCGCTGACGCGCATCCTGGGCAATTCCTCGCTGGTGCAGCAGGTGACCGGCACGGGCGCGCCCTTTGCGGTCCGGATCGCGCTGCATCGCGACCCCGATACGCCGTCGAGCTATGTCTGGACGTCCGGCGAAGGCCCGGAAATGCGGATGACGCCGGGCACGCCGGTGAGCTCGCGGATCACGGTCGAGCGCGAGACCCTGCTGTCGCTGGCGATGCCCGCGCTGCGGCGCCTGCTCGGCTCGACCGACTGAGCACCGACGCGGCCTGATCGCCGCGTCTCGACGCCCTAATTCCAGCTTCAGCCCAATTCGCCCAGCCTGGCTCCGCGCCCGGCCATAGGAGCCCGCTCATGTCGTCGGTGAAGAAGACGCCGCTCTTCCTCCAGATGGAAGCAACCGAATGCGGCGCGGCCTGCGTCGCCATGGTGCTGGCAGCCCATGGCCGCTGGATCACCCTGGAGGAATCCCGCGAGCGCTGCGGCACCTCCCGCGACGGCGTGGATGCCGACGGGCTGATCGAGGCCGCCGAAAGCTATGGTCTCACCGCCGTTGCCTTTCGCCGCGAGCCCGCCGATCTGGCGAAGCTGCCGATGCCGCAGATTCTGCACTGGTGCTTCAACCATTTCGTCGTGCTGGAGAAAGCCAGCACTGACAGCTTCACCATTCTCGACCCGGCGCAGGGCCGCCTGACCCTCAGCGCCCAGGAGTTCGGCGATTGCTTCACCGGGCTCACCATGGCCTTCGAACCCGATGAGGGCTTCGTCAAGAGCGGACGCCGGCCCTCGGTCGCGATGGCCCTGATCCGCGAAGCAGCTCACTCCAAGGATGCACTGGGCGTCGCCCTGGCGACCGGCATGCTGGCGGTGATCCCGGGCCTGGCACTGGCGGGCGCCACGAGCGCCCTGGTCAACCACGTGCTGGGCGCGCGCCAGTCCGACTGGCTGGCCCCGCTGCTGGCGATCCTGCTGGTGATCTCGCTCGCGCAGGCCGTTTTGTCCTATCTCTCGTCCTGGACGGTCGCGACCTGGAAGATCAAGATCGGCGCCGTCTCGGCCCTCAGCGGCTTCTATCGTGCGTTGACCCTGCCGCTGTCCTATTTCGCTCAGCGCAGCGCCGGCGAAGTGGTGTCGCGCATCCGCATCGGCTCCGAACTCGGCAGCACGATCGCGGGGCCGCTGGCCAATCTGCTGCCGCAGATCTTTCTCGTGATCGGCTATCTGTTCGTGCTGTCGCTGTATGACCCGATCATCATGGTCGCCGCGATCGTCACCGCGCTGCTGAATTTCCTGATCCTGCGCCTGATCACCGCGCGTCTCTCGGACCGCACCCGCGAGCACCAGCTGGCGGAGGGCCGTGCCGCGGCCGTCGCGACCTCGGGCATGGCCAATCTCGGCACCTATTCGCTGATGGGCCGCGAGAACCTGCTGCTCGCGCGCTGGACTGCGGCCGAGGACGCCGCGATCGCGGCCGAACAGCGTCTCGGCATCCTCAGGACGCTGGCGGGGCTCGGCCCGATCCTGGCCGGCCTGCTGCTCACCATGGTGGTGCTGGTCGTCTGCGCCGTGCGCGCGATCGAAGGCAGCCTGTCGCTGGGCGATCTCGTCGCCACGCAGATGCTGGCCGGCCTGCTCAACAAGCCGATCGCGGGGCTCGCGGCGGGCTTCTGCGCCATCCAGGAATCGGCCGGCGCGCTGATGCGGTTGTCGGATCTCGAGGGCCATCGCAGCGCGGCGGCTTTCGATGGCCGCGACCGCAGCGCCTCGCCGCAAACGCGCGACGGCCGCCTCGTGCTGCGCGACGTCGGCTTTTCGCATACGCCGGGCCGCCCCATCCTGTCGGGTGTCGATCTGGCTCTGGAGCCCGGCCGGATGATTGCCGTGATCGGCGCGTCGGGTGCTGGCAAATCGACGCTGGCACGGCTGATGGGCGGGCTGATGGAGCCGACCGAAGGCACCGTGACGCTCGACGGCATGCCTCTCGCCGACTGGCCGCAGAGCGAGCTGCGCAACCGGCTGTTTTATGTCGGACAGACGCCGGCGAGCTTTTCAGGCACGATCGCCGAGAACATCACGCTCTGGGATGGCGAGATCGAACAGGCAGCCGTGTCGGATGCCGTGCACCGCGCCGGGCTCACTCAGGCTGTGAGCCGCCGCCCGGCCGGCCTCTACACCAAGCTCGTTAGCGGCGAGACCGGCCTGTCAGGGGGCGAACTGCAGCGGCTTTCGCTGGCCCGTGCGCTCGCCCGCTCGCCGGCGGTCATCATCCTCGACGAGACGACGAGCGCGCTCGATCCCTCCTCGGAGGAGGAGATCATGGAAATGCTGCGCGCGTCGGGAGCGGCCGTCATCATCGTCACCCACCGGTCGGGCACCGCCTGCCGCTGCGACGAGGCGATCCTCGTGGGTGACGGCGGCATCGCCGGCCGCGGGCATCCGGCGCAATTCTTCTCCAACGGGCCGCTCGCGCGACCCGCGCGCAGCCTGCCATCGCCTGCCACCAACACCAATGTCGTCCACGCTGTCGGAGCCGCCTGATGTCGTTCGCAACAGCCCAGTTCAACCGCGACCGCAGCCTCGTCGAGGATGTCGTCGGGCGCGTCGAAACCATCCTCGATCCGGCCTCGGGTGGCAGTTTCGCCGCCTCGGAATCGCCCTTGAGCGCCGTGGTTCGCGCCGTCGCCAAGCATTACGGCAAGAAGCCGGAGGCCGGCCAGCAGCGCGGGCTTGGCGAAAGCACTGAGGACGCAGTCGATCGGATGGCCCGCTCGGCACAATTGATCTCGCGTGAAATCGCGGTCGAGCCAGGCTGGCAGCGCCGTTACGCTCTGCCCTTTATCGTCGAGCGGCGGTCAGACGCGACGCCGTTCGCGCTGATCCCGTCAGGCTCGACCTGGCTTTATGTCGATGGTTCGCGCCCGCGCAAACCCGTCAAGCTCGATCCGCAGACGGCCGCTTCGCTGGGGACCGAAGGCTACGCGCTGAGCCCGACGCTGCCCGACAAGGCACTGACGCTGAAGGAGTTGCTGCTGTTTGGCCTGGGGACAAAGCTTCCCGATCTCGCCGCCTTCGCGGCGCTGACCTTCCTCGCCGGCATGGTGCTGGCGCTGTTGCCGCTGGCCAATATCGCGGTGATGGACATCGTCATCCCCGGCGGCGACTTCGTCATGCTCCAGCATGTCGCGGCGATGCTGGTCGCGTTGATCCTGGCAACACTGGTCACGCGGTTCGCCGCCGCGCTGAGCCAGCTGCGCATCGACGGCCGGACCGGCCTGATGCTGCGCACCGCGGCAGCCGATCGCATGATCCGCGTGTCGCGCAGCATGGGGGTGGGCAAGGCGCCCGCACCGGCTGCCGCTGCCCTGATCACCCGGTCCGTGGAGGCCTGGCACAAGGGCGTCTGGAAGCTCGGTCTCTCGGTCGTCGCCGGCTTGCTCGTGGCGCTGCCCAGCCTGGCCGTGATCATGCACACCGCGCCGCTGGCCGGCACGTTGTGCCTGGTCGTCATGATCCTGGCGGTCGCGCTCTCGGCCTGGATCGCCAAGCGGCAGGTCGAATTGCTGTTCTCTGGCGCCTGCTCGCCGACCAGCTGGATCTCCCTGTCCTATGAGACGCTGTCGCAGATCGAGACGGTGCGGGCCGCGGGTGCGGAAAGCCGCTTCTTCAAGCTGTTCGCCGAGAGCTTCCTGGCGCTGAAAGAGCGCTTTCTCGTCACTGACCGCATGGGCAGCTACATCCACGCGCTGGAAGCCGCGCTGGAAGCACTGATCCTGACGCTCGGCATCGCGGCCGCGATCCTGCTGCAGAAGAATCTCCCGGCGCAAGACGGCGTCGCCTTCACCACCGCGCTGATGATCGTGACGGGCGCGGCGGTCGGCCTGGTCCATGCCTTCCTGCAAGCCAGCATGCTGGGCCTGCAGCGGCGCATGATCCAGCCGATCCTGGACGCCGTTCCAGCGGCTCATGGGGGCGGCAGCCGCCCCGACCGCATCACCGGCGAAATCGAGATCTGCGACATCGTCGTGCGTCGGTCACCCGGCGCCCGGGCGCTGCTGCAGAACGTCTCGCTGAAGATCATGCCAGGCGAGCATATCGGCATCGTCGGTGCCTCGGGTTCAGGCAAGAGCACGCTGCTGCGTTCGCTCCTGGGGCTGGAGAAGCTGGAATCGGGTTCGGTCAAGGTCGACGGCATCGATCTCGCCCTGCTCGACGCGGCGGCCATCCGCCGCCAGATCGGCGTCGTCGGCCAGGCCGGTCGGTTGTTCCCCGGGACGCTGTTTGAAAACATCAGCGCCGGCCTCAAGCTCTCCGACGCCGAAGTCTGGTCGGCAGTGCGGCTGGCGGCGCTCGAGGACGACATCCGCGCCCTGCCGCTGGGCCTCTCCACGCCGATCGGCGACGCTGAGCCGATTTTGTCGATGGGGCAGATCCAGCGCGTGCTTCTGGCGCGCGCCCTGGCTCACCGGCCGTCGCTGGTCGTGCTCGACGAGGCAACGAGCGCGCTCGATCCCGCTGCCGAAGTGCATGTCGCGGCATCTGTCGATGCGCTGAAGGCCACCGTCATCACCGTCGCGCACCGCCTCGACACCGTACGGCGCTGCGACCGGATCTATGTGCTGAAAGACGGCAGGATCGCTGAAACCGGCACCTTTGACGAGTTGGCGGCGTCGGAGGGCATTCTGGCGGAGTTCCTTTCGGCGGATGCACGTTCGCTCCGGCAGGAGATCGACCCCGTGGGGGACAGCATCCGCAGGATCAAACGCGAGTTCGCAGCCCGGGACGAGTGACAGCTCCCGGCGCCCCAAATAGCGAGAAGCCACCGGGCGATCCGGTGGCTTTTTGCATTGTCGGGCCCGTTATCAACGAAGGTGACAAAGTGGCGCCCCGAAGGCGCCACCAAGCAACGGAAGTATCCGAATATCATTCTTTCACTATATCGGCGTCCTCCCACAGATATTTCAACAAAAACCTGATTCAATCAATTTTAACCGCATGTCCTAAGCAAAAGACAACACACTTCCCGCTAATAAGACGTCATGACGTTTTGTCATTGGGGGAATACACATGGCACGCCAGTCGGCCCTGAAGTTGAAGCAGTACGAAGACGCCCTGCCCAAGCATGTCCTGAAGGCCGTTTCCGGCGGCAACGCCCAGACCAAGGTCGATGATGGCTCCGGTTCTGGCGTTGCCATGGCGGCCGTCGCCGACAGCACGGGCAATGCCCAAAACGGAGCTTCGGGCTACGCTTCGGCCTCTTCGGGAACCACGATCACGTCCAGCGGCGGGACTTACGGCTTCTCGTCGGGTTCGCAGGCCAGCGTCGGCGGCGAAGCGCATGGCACGGCAGGCCCGGCCAGCGGCTCGGTCTCCGCTGAAGCCGGCGTGAAGTCGGGCGTCTCGGTGGAAGTGCACCACACGTCCAACGAGACCGGCGCCAGCTTCGCGGCCGGTTCGGTGATGTATGCGACCGTCGCGGCGGAGGGCAAGGTCGGCGCCGGCGGCGTTTCGGTCAATGCCGGCGTCGAGGCGACGGCCAAGAGCGGCACCTATGCCGAAGGCAGCGCCAACGTTCAGCATGGTAACGGCGCCTATGGCGCGGCTGGCGAAGGCAGCGCCTTCACCGGTCATGGCGTCGAGGTCGGCTATACCTCGGGCGCCGGCGTCAAGAACGTCGGTTCGGGCCAGGCCGGCGCCGGTGTCGGCATCGGCGAGATGGCGGGTGTCGGTGGCGGCGGCAATGCCGGCTACGACAATGGCAAGATCAGCGTGGGCGTGAGCGGCGACGTCGCGCTGCTGGTCGGCGTCAAGCTCGATGTCGGCATGACCGTCGATACGAAATATGCGCAGGACGGCGTCAAGGCGCTGACCCCATATGCGCAGGATGGCGTCAAGGCGCTGACCCCGGGCGCGACGGATGCCGCCATGAAGGTCGGCGACGTCGGCAAGGATGTCGGCACCAAGGTCGGCGCCGAAGCGAAGGCGACCGCCGACAAGGCCGCCGCCGAATCCAAGGCCATGGCCGACAAGGCAGCGGCTGACGCGAAGGCCGTGGCCGACAAGGCCGCCGCCGATGCCAAGGCCGCCGCCACCAAGGCTGCCGCTGACGCCAAGGCCGCTGCTGACAAGGCTGCCGCCACCGCCAAGGCTGCCGCCGAAAAGGCCGCCGCCGATGCCAAGGCCGCGGCCGATAAGGCCGCCGCCCAGGCCAAGGCCGCTGCCGAATCGGCTGCCAAGGCTGCTGCCGACGCCGCCAAGAAGGTCGGCAACGCCTTCAAGAAGATCAAGAAGAAGTGGTGAGGGCCTGATCGGCTCGCGAGAGCCGATCGCCTTTCCCTCGCATCAGACAGGCGCGACCGGGTTAACCCCGGCCGCGCCTGGCCGTCACAGATCCGCGACCCTGCCGGCGGCCAGCACCCCTGCAGGGTCGAGCGCGTTGCGAAGACGCCGCACCACCGCTGCCCAATCGCCCTGCGAGGGCGCGGCGGCTGCCGTGGCTGGCAGAGTGGGCCGGTAAGGGTGGAAACCCTCGCTGGTGAAGGCCTCCATCAGCGCCGCATGGGCCGCCATGGCCTTTGCATCGGCGCCCGCTGTGTCACGATCCCAGGCGAAGGAGACATAGCCGTGGCAGGCGCGTTCCGTCGCTGCCTCCGCCCCGGCCATGATGAAGATCTCGAACTGCTTGGCGGTGGCCTGGGTCAATTCGGCCATGCGCGCCAGCGCCGCGCCTTCCAGCGGGATGACCGGGCACAGCCAGAGAAAGCCGCAGCGGTCCCGGTCGGGGTTGAGCGGGCCGTCCGGCAGGGACTGCTTGGCCCAATAGCAGCTGGTGACATTGCCGCCGTCGCTGAAGCCGCGCAGGCCGGAGTTGCGCGAGCCCGGCTCGCCATCCTCGTCGATCGTGAACGAATCGCAGAAGGGCAGCAGCGTCTGGATGACGATCGCCTTCTTGCAGTCGAGGATCATGGCGTGATTGGCGCTGATCGAGATCGTCGCCAGCCATTCCTCGAAGGCCTGGGGCGGCGGCGGCTCCGGCAGATCGGCGGCGATTCCGTCCGAGGCGATACGCTTGGCGCCGTCCCAGAAAAAGGCATCGTGGTAATCGACGACGCGGTCGCGGATCAGGTTTTTGAACGCCTCGACAAAGGCCGGAAGCTTGTCTGACAGGCCGATCTCGAAGGCGATGTAGCAGCCATGTAGCGCGGTGGGGGCGAGCCCGAGGCAGCCAGAAAGCACGCAGCCGAAGCTCGCCTGGCTGAACAGGCCCTCGATCAGCGGTCCCACCGGCCGGGCATGCACCGGCGCCAGCCGCGCATTCTCGAAGCGGCCATAACCGGTGCGCAGCCGCTCGCCGGTCGTCAGCCCGATATCGAGATCCCAAAGCTGTCCGAAACGATCGCCAAATGTTCCCGAGCCTTCGCCGCGATCGAGCGCATTGGCCAGCACGCTGGCCCCGGGAGGGCCGCCGAAGGACGGGACATGGAACGTCGAACCGCGCGCGGTCAGCTCATCCTGCAGCTGGGCGAAGGTGACGCCGGGCTCGACCCGCACGGTGCCGTAGACCGGGTCGATGTCGAGGATACGGTTCAGTCTCGACAGGTCGAGCATGACCGCATCGCGCGGCGGGCTGCGCGAGCCGAGCCCCCAGGACCGGCCGCGGCTGACCGGATGCAGCGGGCAGCCATGCAGGCCGGCCAGGCGCAGGCATTCCACCGTCTCCTCGGCACTGCCGGGGCTGAGCACAGCCAGCGGGCGTGCGTCCCACGGAAAGGTGCAGAGGCTCCAATCGGCGAGATCGGCTGGCGAGACCGAAACCTGCCCGTCTCCGATCGCGGCGGCGCAGGCGGCGAGAAACGGCGCGAGGGCGTCCGGCTGCCACCGCGCCGGCGACTGGGGAGGGGATACGCTTCCATCGGTCGCCACGAATCGCACCCCGCATGCCCGGATCGGCTGCGTGTCCCTATCTCGATGCCGGTCCGCGCGGTCAATGGCTCTCGGGCGCACTGGCGCGCCATCCCGCCGGGGCCCGCCGATACGCATTCTTAAAAGCTTGGCGGCATGGTCTGCCCGATGCGGACTCCGCCGGTCGCTTCTCCGGCGTGGGCTCGCCATGCGACGCATGCGGCCTGCCGCCAAGGGGTAACGGATCTTCAGGATGGCGACGGGATCGACGCGCGCTGATCTGCCGCTCAAGCGACGCGCCGTCGAGGCTGCGACTCTGGGGTTGGTTGCCGCCCTCTCGCTGCTGCTGCTGCTGTATGTCGCTTTCGAAGACGCACGGCGGACGATGGAGCGCTTCCATTCCGAGAAGATGGTCGCACAGGGCCAGGTCGTCCAAAACGCGCTTGAGGGCTTTACCCGCCCGGGGCTGCCGCTGCGCCATTTCGTCGGTTTCGCCGGGTTGGTCGAGCCGATCCTCGAAGGCGACAGGCTGGTCGAATCGGTTGCCGTGTATACGGCCTCCGGCGATCGCGTTTTCGCCGCGGGGCCGGCGGGCGCGCGGTTCGGGTCGCAGGCGCGACCCGGCGACGGCCGTATCGCCGACATTGCGATCACTGCCGAGCAGATCCGGGTCGTCTTGCCGCTTGACGATCGGTTCGAGCGGATCGGCCATGTGGTGCTCGTCACGCCAAGGGCCCTGATCGCGGCCCAGGTCGAGGCGGCGTTCAAGCCCCTGCTGGGCTGGGCGATGCTGGCGGCGGCAGTCTTTGCCCTGTCTGTGGTGCTGTTGTTTCCCCGCCAGGACGGGCCGGCGCGTCTGCGCTGGATCGGGATCGGCTTTATCGCGGCGTTCGCGGTGACGGCGACGCTGGTCGTGGGCACGCTGGTCGCGACCTATTCCGAAGCGATGCAGGGCCGGGCCAAATCGCTGGCCGACAGCCTGGGTCAACGGCTCGAGGACATCGTCGCCTTCAATCTCAGCTTTGCCGACATCACCGGCATTGGGCCGCTTCTCGACGAATACCGCCAAGCCAACCCCGATATCCGGGCAGCCGCCCTCATCGTCGATGGCCGCGTGCTGGTGCATACGGAAGCCGCGCGCGAGGGCGTGGCCTGGGACCACCGCTCGACCGATTACGAGTTCGCCGCCGATCTCTCGCCCGACGGCACCGCGCGGATCCAGATCCGCGTGGCGCTGCCGCGCGACGTGGTGTTCGCGCAGGTCCTGCGCAGCACGAAGAATTTCAGTGCGCTGCTCGTCGCGTCGGGGCTTTTCGCCGCGCTGTTCGTCGGCCTCGTCCATGCATTCCAGAAGCGCAGCCGGATCGGCCGCGAGGCATCGGATGACGAGGCCAAGGCCTTCGCCATCGACCTGCTCAAGCCGGCCTTCTTCCTGGCGGTGTTCTCCGAGCATCTGAGCTATGCGTTCCTGCCGCAGATGATCCAGGCGGCCACGCTAGCGGCGGGGCTGTCGAAAGCCTGGGCCTCGGCGCCGTTCACGATCTACTATCTGACCTTCGCCCTGGCGCTGGTTGCCGCCGGGCGCCTGGAACGACGCGCCTCGGCCCGCAGCCTGATGGTCGTCGGTCTCGCATTGTCGGCGATCGGCATGACACTGATGGCGGTTCATCTCGACTTCCAGTCGGCGGTGCTGGCGCGCGCGCTTTCGGGCATCGGCCAGGGCATCCTCTTCATCGGCACCCAGGCTTTCGTGCTGACCAACTCGTCTCAGGCGCGGCGAACGCGGGCGGGCAGCATCATCGTGTTCGGCTTCCAGGCCGGCATGATCGCGGGGATGGCGATCGGCTCGCTCCTGGTCTCGTCGATCGAGTCAGCCGGTGTGTTCCGGCTCGCGGCCATCGTCGCCGCGGCGACTGCGCTTTATGTCGCGCTGGCGCTGCCCGCGACGCGGTCGGCGGCAGCTGCGACATCGCGGGCTTCGTCGCTCTGGCGGGATATCGGGGCCCTGATGCGCGACGGGGCCTTCGCGCGAACCGCCCTCTTGATCGGCATTCCCGCAAAGGCGGTCCTGACCGGCATCGTGCTGCTGGGCCTGCCGCTGATGCTGGCGCAGCTGGGCTATGCCAAGGAGGATATCGGCCAGATCACGATGCTCTATGCCGGCGCGGTGATCCTCGCCTCGCAGCTGGCCTCGGCGCGGGCGGACAGGACCGCCGACACCCGCAGCCTGCTGTTCCAGGGCGCCTGCCTGACCGCTTTGGGCCTGTTCCTGATCGCGAGCCCCGGGCTTTCCGTCTTGATGGCCTGGGATGTCGCGGCGTCGCCGGTGACGGTGCTCGTCGTCGCCGGTGTCGTCACCATCGGCATCGCGCATGGCTTCATCAACGCGCCGATCGTGACCCATGTCGCCGATACGGCCGCGGCAGGCATCGTCGGCGCGACAAGCGCGGCGGCGACCTATCGTCTGCTGGAGCGCATCGGCCATGTCATGGGTCCGGTCGCGATGATGCAGATCTTCGCCGTGATGGGCGTGTCCTGGAGCGCGTTTGCGGCGATCGGCCTCGGCATCCTGATCATGGCCCTGCTGTTTTACACCGCGGGACGGACGGCGCCCGTGGCGCGAACCCACCCGTCGGCCGCGTGAGAGGACCTGCCATGGCAGCACCGAAACCGACCCACCGCGCCGCGATCGTCGGCGCCCTGACCTGCTGCCTCATTCTCGGCGCGCACATGGCGGGAGCGGGCCCCGCTCAGGCACAGACGGGCCCCGCGCCGGCTGCGACGCAGACCAGGCCCCTCGGCGAAGACGCTGCGGTGAGCCATCAGGCCTGGTTCAAGGTCACCGAAGCGACGCGCGAGCTCTGGCGCATCCTCCCCACCCCGGGTAACCCGCTGGAAGTGCGCATCAGTGCCCGGGACGCCACTGCCGAGACGCGACCAAAAAAGGTCATGGTGGTCTACCCGCGACCGTCCTCGGCCTACGATATCGCGATCTCGAAAATCCTGTCGGTCTTCGCCAACAAGCTGCTGTCCGTGGAATTGACCGTCGTCAATTTCCAGAACGACGATGCCCGCGGCCGATCAGTGCTGAAACAGGCCGAGGACGAGCAGGTCGACCTGATCCTGGCCATGGGGTCGGAAAGCACCGCCTGGCTCTGGGACCACTACAAGGGCGGCCGGCTGCCGGTCGTCACCGTGTGCTCGAAGGATCCTGTCCTGCTGGGGCAGGCGCCCGCCTATGACCGCGGCTCGGGCGTCAATTTCGCCTTCACCTCGCTGAATGTGCCGATCGACGTTCAGATGGCCTATGTCGCGGCATTGAAACCGCAGCTGAAATCGATCGCCGTCATTGCCGACGGCGCCAATGTCAGCGCGATGGAGACACAGGCCAAGCCCGTCGTCGATTATGCGAGGGCGCGCGGCATCTCGGTCCTCGAGCTGACCGTCAAGGACGCCGCCCAGGCGAAGGCCGAGCTCGCCCCGCTGGTGAAGGCGGCCACCGAGGCCATGGAAGCCCGCGATCCCGGGCTGGGATCGAGCGTCTTCTGGGTGACGGGCAGCACGGCGGTGTTTCGCGAGATCGCGACGATCAATGCCCATGCCGGCCGGGCCGCTGTTCTCAGCGTCGTCCCCGACATCGTGCGCGAAGGCGGCGAGAGCGCGATGCTGTCGATCGGCATCAGCTTCGAATCCAATGCCCAGCTCGCCGCGCTCTATGCCAGCGACGTCCTGACCGGCCGCAGCGAGGTCGGCCAGATGAAGGTCGGGGTCGTCACCCCGCCCGACATGTCGATCAATTTCCGCAAGGTCCGCGATGCGGGGGCTTCGATCCCGCTGTCGATCTTCGCGGCCGCCGGCACGATCTTCGACTATGAGGGCAGCCTGGTGCGCCTCGACGGCAAGGCCAGCGCCCGTCCGGGCCAGTAGACGCCGGGCCGACCCTGGTCGCCCGACGCGGCTTTCTGCCATGGCCGCCCAAGGGCTTAACATCAGGGTTGCGCACCAATGCCGACGGCCGAACCTTGCCAATGTCTGAGGGTGATCGCTCGCTTCGGAACGTTTGGATTCAGCTTTTCTTTTCCCTGTATGTTGTTGTTTTGCCGGGATTTTTTATTAACGATCCTCGTTAGGGCGCAGCATAATCCTCCCGCTCTATTGGTCGTCGCTGTCAGATGCATCGCGCGTCAGTTACGCCGGGGGGCCTACAATGCCGATTCATGCCAATGTGGTCAGCGCGACGGCGGTCGCCGCACGCTCTCTCGAGCCCATCGCCCTCAACCGACAGATCGAAATCCTGTTTCGCCGCCTGCGCCTGGCCGTCATCCATGGCGGCGACAAGACGGTCGATGGCGCGGTTCTCGGCGTCGCGGGCAATCAGCGCTCCTGGAAGAGCTACCGACCGGTTGCGCAGGATATCGCGGCCGCGATGGGGCGCCTCGGCTGCCGCGCACCGATCGAAGTGATGGCCGACGACATGACCCTGCTCGGGAGCTTACGCGCCAGCGTCACCCACATGGCTTGGCTGAATACAGCCGGGGTCCAGGGCGCATCGGCGATCACGCATACGCCGGCGATGTTCGAGATGCTGGGCCTGCCTTATGTCGGGCATGAGCCGCTGCTGGCCGGCATCCTCGACAACAAGCATCTGTTCAAGCAGCAGCTCGTCGCCGCCGGCATCCCAACCGCTCCGTCGCTCCTGGTGCGTCCGTCGCTCCGGCCCTTTTGCCCGACCCAGGATGCCGGATTCCAGAGGGTATTTGGTCCCTATCGCGGCCCCTTCATCGTCAAGCCGGTCTCGGGGCGCGCATCCTTGCACGTCACCTTCGTCGACAGCATCGTGCAGCTGCGTGACGCCATCGCAACCGTCACCGGCATCACCGGGGCGCCAGTGCTGGTCGAGCGCTATCTCGGGGGGGCCGAATACTGCGTCGCCATCTGCGGACCGGTGGTGGCGCGCGGCGGGGTTCTCTCGAAGGAGTCCGAGCCCCTCGTCTTCTCCGCGCTGGAGCGACGGCTGGCGCCGGGCGAGAAGATTTTCACCTCGATGGACGTCAAGCCGATCAGCGAGGACCGGGCGCGGCTGCTGGACCCCGCGCACGATCGCGCCGAATGGACGCAGCTTTCGCGGCTAGCCCGGTCTGTGTTTGCAGAGTTCGGGGTCGAGACCCTGATCCGGCTCGACATTCGCGCCGATGCCGATGGCAACATGTTCGTGCTGGAAGCCAATCCGAAGCCCGACCTGAAGGCGCCGGCACCGGGCCTGACCAGTCTGGTCAGCATAGGCCTCGACCAGCAGGGCATGAGCTATGATGACCTGATCCTGTCGATCTTCGCCAACCGGATCGACCGGCTTTTGACTGACCGGCACGAGGTTATCGGCCGTCTGGCGGGAGCTCAGTAGCGACGACAGCGCGCACGTCGCCATATCGGAGCTATCGTCCGCACCCATCTTCAGCGTCTCTTCGCCAAGACCGGCACGGCACGCCAGAGCGAGCGCGTCCGCTTCGTCGCAACCTTCATCGAGGAGGCGGCTTGAGCTCAAGGCATGGCCGCAGCGCGTCGATCCAGCCATCGACCAGCGTCAGCCCCAGCAGAAAGTCGGAGCTGAACGTCCTGCGGGTGAGCGGCTCGACCAGGATCGCGCCGGCAAGGAAAGCGCGTTCTTCCGCCAGCGCCTGCACGGCCTGCGCATGCGACACCGCTTGGAAGCGAATCTGCGTGGCGGGCCTTGCCTGGGCGAGCCGGCCGAGATCGACGCCGATGACGGTTGCGATCTTGGGATAGCCGCCGGTCGATTGCCGATCGGCCATCAGCACGATCGGCAGGCCTTCGCCCGGCACCTGGATGGCGCCCATGGCGACGCCGTCGGAGGGGATGTTGAAGCCCAGCCGGTGCGTGAGCTTCGGCCCTTCGAGAAAACAGGCCATGCGGTCGCCGCGTATGGAGATCGTCCAGGGGCCCGTCAGGAAGGCTTCGATTTGATCCGCCGCGAAATAGTCGTGCTGCGGACCCAGCAGCACGCGAATGGCCTCCGGTGGCCGCTCGAGCAGCGGGGCGAGGATGGCGCCCGTCGCGATGCCGGTGCCCGCTGGTGCAGCGGTGCGCAGCCGGTCGCCGGCCTGCAGCATGCGCCCTTCAAGGCCGCCCATGCGCGTGCGGCCATGGGTGGCCCGCGAGCCCAGAACCGGCGGCACGTCGATCCCGCCGCAGACGGCGAGATAGCACCAGACCCCGGCAGGCCCGGCGCGCAGCTTCAGCGTCGCGCCCGGCTCGAGCGATGCGACGCAAGCGCCCGGCAGGACCTGGCCGTCCAGCGTGATCTGGAAGGCGCCGCCGGCGACGGCGAAGGTCAGCGGCCGGTCTTCGGCAGTGATTTCGATCCCGCCGAGCGAGATTTCGATGGCCGCGGCATCGGGTTCGTTGCCGAGCGCGCGGTTGGCGAGCGCATGGGCCAGCGGGTCCATCGGGCCTGCAACGGTCACGCCATAGCGCAGAGAGCCGTGCCGGCCGCCATCCTGGATGGTGACGCCTGGCCCGGCCGCGAGCACCCGCAACCCCGTCATGACGCCGTCCGGCGGGCGACGATCTCGCCGCTTTCCGCCCGCGCCTCGAGCTGGGCGAAAGTGTCGGGGTCGATCGGCTCGAAGCGTAAGGAGTCGCCGGGCTCGAACAGGAAGGCATTGGCGCGCTCGGGGGCGTAGAGCCGCTCGGGCGTGCGGCCGACGACATACCACCCTGTCGGCATTGCAAAGCTCGCGATTGCGCTCAATCCCCCGCCGACCAGCACGGCCTTGGTGTCATGCGGCGGTCGCGGCGTCGTGCGGCGCGACACCGCGATCTCCTCGGGCAGGCCGCCGAGATAGGTGAAGCCCGGCGAGAACCCGTACATGTAGACGCGGTAGCGCCCCCTGGCATGGCTGCTCGCAGCCTGCGCCGGGCTCAGGCCCATCAGCGCGGCCAACTCGGCCAGATCCTCGCCATGGGGCAGGTCGTAGCAGCAGGGCACAGTCCATGACGCGGCGGCCCGCACCTGCTGTGCCGGGGCCGCCATTTGCTCTTCGACGCGCGCGACGAGTTGCGCCCGGTCGAGCACCAGCGGGTCGTAATGGATCATCAGCGAGCGATAGGTCGGCACCAGCTCGCGCAGGCCCTCGGGCGGGTCGGCGGCCAGAGCGGCGTCCAGCGCCAGCACCCGGTCGCTGATCGCGGGATCGACGCTGCGGCCGAACTCGACCACGAGCGCGGATTCGCCCGCATCGAGAAAGACGGGGCCGGCACCGGCATCGGCGCTCATGCGGAGGCGGCGGCTGCGCGGGGGACGGGGGCGAGCGTGGCCGGTGCGAAGGGCGCAAGCGCGATACCGGCTTCCTCCAGCGCAGCACGGACCCGCCTTGCCATCTCCACCGCATGGCTCGAATCGCTATGCACGCAGATCGAGCGGATCGGCGTCGGCAGTCGCCGTCCCGACAGCGTGATCAGCGCGCCCTCGCGCACCATCGCGACCACGCGGTCGGCGGCTTCCTGTGCGTCGCTGATCATCGCTCCCGGCAGGTGGCGCGCAACCAGCTGCCCCTCTTCGGTGTAGCCGCGATCGGCGAAGATCTCCTGATGAACGGTCAGCCCCGCCGCCTCGCCGGCCGCGACCTGCGCCGTCAGCGCTGTGGCCAGCAGGCACAGGGTGGGATCGACCGCCCTGATGGCGCGCACGATCGCATCGGCCACCGGGCGCTCCTCGCACGAAATGTTGCCGAGCGCGCCATGCGGCTTCACATAGGTGATCTTGTGGCCTGCATAGGCAGCAAGAGCTGCGGCCGCACCGATCTGGTAGGCGACGAGACGCTCGATCTCGCCGGTCGAAAACGGGATTCGCCGGCGGCCGAAGCCCCAGAGATCGGGAAAGCCCGGATGGGCCCCGACTGCCACACCGCGCTCGCGCGCGACCGCGAAGGCACGGGCCATGATCTCGGGATCGCCGGCATGCAGGCCGCAGGCGACATTGGCCGAGGTCACGATCGACAGCATCGCCTCGTCATCGCCGCAGCGATAGGCACCATATCCCTCGGCCAGATCCGAATTGAGATCGATCGTCGTCATGCGCTCACCCCAGCCCCGCCACGAGCCCGATACCCGGCCAGCCGTCAGTGACCATAAGACGATCAGCGGATGGGGAGATAGAGCCTGTCGGGCAAGAGAGCGCTGCGCCGGTGGAGGGCTGTAGGCGGGTGAGGCAGGCGCACGAGGATGCCTTGAGCCGGTCGCTCGGCCTGGGCAGATACCAAGTCCCGCACACTCGACTCGGCCGATAAGGCTCGGCTTTGTAACAGCGTTTGTAACGTCAGAATGGACAGAAGCCCTTTGCCGTCAAGACTCTCAGCCTCATCAAGGAGATGGGCTGGTGCTGCGAGAGAGGATTGAACTCTCGACCTCACCATTACCAATGGTGTGCTCTACCACTGAGCTACCGCAGCAGGATCGTCGGCCTTTGCATCTGGCGGTCGCCGAAGGCGAGGGACAGGCGGGCGTCGTTCCGAAGCGGCGTCCTGATGCCACAAGCCCCGGGCGGACGCAACCCATGTCGTCATCCGGCGCGACGATAATGCTGGGCAGGCCGTTGCCAGCTGCCAGCGAAGCGGTTTGCGCACCTGCGCAAGGCGGCAAGGGCAACCCAACACATGCCAGGCGACAAGGATAGAATGGCGATGCCGGACCGGTCAGCCTCAGTCGGGCAGCAGGAGGCGCGGATCGATGCGAAACAGCCTTGCATCGCCGAGCAGATGGGCACTGAACCCTTGGCCCAGCAGCGGTCCGAAGGCGGCGTCCCGCAAGTTGAGACCACCGGCATAGGCGCCCATCGCCGGCATGACGCAGCGCTGGGGCGACAGCGCGAAGCAGCGCCGCCTCAGCGCCCGCCCGCGCATCCGCACCTTTGCGGCAGGGTGGAGATGACCTGCGATCTCGAAACCCGTCTCGCCCTCATCGGGCTCATGGCGCAGCGTGACGCCGCAAAGATCCACTGTCGCTGCGGTGTCTCCCCCCATCGCCCCGCTGATATGCGGATCGTGATTGCCGGTCACCCAGATCCAGTCGCGGCCGGCCTGCAGCGCTTTCAGCGTCGCGCGATTATCCGCGCAGAGCCGGATTTCGGCGGCGCGGTCGTGAAAGCTGTCGCCGAGCGCGATGATGCGCGCCGGTTGGTGACGGTGAATCGCCGCCGCCAGGCGGGCCAGCGTCGCGGTCGAATCATAGGGCGGCAGGAAGATGCCGCGCGTGGCATAGGACGAGCCCTTCTCCAGATGCAGATCGGCGACGACGAGCGTGCGCTCGTCCGGCAGCCAGAGCGCCCCCGACAGATCCGGCACCACGGCAAGCCGCCCCAGCAGGAAGACCGGGCTGCCCGTGATATCGCCCGCCACTGCGTTCACGCCATCGCCTCTTCTGTCAGCATCGCCTCGGCCTCCGCCAGGATCTCGTCGGCCGCCTCGCCATAGACCGTCTCTCGCCCGATCTCGAGCATGACGGAGACGCCCAGCGGCGAAACATGGGTGAGCGGCTGATGCACGATATGGCCGCTGATTCGTGTCAGCATCTGGCCCAGTCGCTGGATGTCGAGCAAGCCCGTTGCCGCATCCGCACGTGCGGCCTTGAGCAGCACATGCTCGGGCTCGTGCCGCCGCAGCACGTCGTAAACCAGGTCGGTCGACATCGTGACCTGCCGGCCGTTCTTCTCCTGCCCGGGAAAGCGCCGCTCGATCAGCCCGGCGATCACCGCGCATTGCCGGAAGGTGCGCTTCATCAGCGCCGATTCCGCCAACCACTCCTCGAGGTCGTCTCCGAGCATGTCCTGCGCGAACAGGTCGTCGAGGCTCAGGCTCCCGCGCGCGATCGCCGCCGACATGTCGCCAAGAGACCAGCAGGCCATGCCGTAATCATTGCAGACGAAGCCGAGCGGCCGCATCTTCGCGCGCTCCAGGCGCCGCGTCAGCAGCATGCCGAGCGTCTGGTGGGCGAGGCGGCCCTCGAAGGGATAGGCGACGAGATAGAACCGCCCCCCGCGCGGAAACGTCTCGACCAGCAATTCGCCGGGCTGGGGCAGGCGCGATTTCAGGCGCTGGGCATGCAGCCAGGACGAGACCTCCTCGGGCAGGCTGTCCCATTCCTTCGGGTTGGCCAGCATGGCGCGCACCCGGGCGGCGAGAAAGGTCGAGAGCGGGAATTTGCCGCCGGCATAGGACGGAATCTTGGGGTCGGTGCCGGGTGGCGCGCGCGAGCAGACGGCCTCGTTTTCGGTGATGCCCTCGAATCGCAGGACCTCGCCGGCGAAGATGAAGGTGTCGCCGGGCGTCATCGTCTCCGCGAAATACTCCTCGACCTCGCCCAGCACCCGCCCGCCGCGGGTGACCTGGGAGGGCTGGCCGGGCTTGCCGGCCCGTCCCCGCCCGAGTCGGACCTTGAGCATGGTCGATTCGACGATCGTGCCGACATTCATCCGATATTGCTGGATGATCCGGGCATCGCTGGCGCGCCAATGTCCGGCCTTGTCCTGGCGCAGCTTGGCGAAACGCTCGTAGCTCTTCAGCGCATAGCCGCCGGTCGCGACGAAATGCACCACCGCATCGAAATCCGCCCGCGCCAGCCCGGCATAGGGCGAGGCGGTGCAGACCTCGGCATAGAGCGCATCCGCCTCGAAGCCGTCCGAGCAGGCGACGCCGAGCACATGCTGGGCCAGCACGTCGAGCGCGCCGATGCGAGCATCCGCCGTGTCCTGCGCAGCCTCGGCGACGGCATCGAGCGCGGCGCGGCACTCCAGCAGCTCGAAGCGGTTGGAGGGCACCAGCAGCGCCTGCGAGGGCTCGTCCATGCGGTGGTTGGAGCGGCCGATGCGCTGCATCAGCCGGCTCGCACCCTTGGGTGCGCCGATATTGACGACGAGATCGACATCGCCCCAGTCGATTCCGAGATCGAGCGTCGCGGTGCAGACCACGGCCTTCAGCCGACCCTCGGCCATCGCCGCCTCGACCTTGCGGCGCTGGGTGGCATCAAGCGAGCCGTGATGCAGCGCGATCGGCAGATTGTCGTCGTTGATGGTCCACAGCGCCTGGAAGGCGAACTCCGCCTGCATGCGCGTGTTGACGAAGACCAGCGTCAGCTTATGCGCCTTGATCGCCTCGTAGATCGCGCCCATCGCATGGCCGGTGGTGTGGCCGGCCATCGGCAGCCGTGTCTGCGTCTGCAGGATGCCGATGCGGGCCGCCGCCCCGCCTTTGACGGTGACGAGGCCGGCCGGCGTGTCGCTGCCGCCGAGGAAGCGTTGCAGGTCGGCCGGCTCGCGCACGGTTGCCGAGAGGCCGACCGCGCTGACTTGCGGCGCCAGCGCCCGCAGCCGGGCGAGACCGAGCGACAGCAGGTCGCCGCGCTTGGAGGTGACCAGCGCATGCAGTTCGTCCAGCACGATCCGGCGCAGGCTGGAGAAGAAGGGGGCCGCGTCGCGGTGCGACACCAGGAGTGCGAGCTGTTCAGGCGTCGTCAGCAGGATGTCGGGCGGGCGCTGCATCTGGCGCGTGCGCTTGGCAGCCGAGGTGTCGCCGGTGCGGGTCTCGACCGTGATCGGCAGACCCATCTCGCGGATCGGTGCCTCGAGGTTGCGCGCGATATCGACGGCGAGCGCCTTCAGCGGCGAGATGTAGAGCGTGTGCAGCCCCTCGCGTTTGGCTTCGGGCACGGCCTGGCGCTCGGTCAGTTCGACCAGCGAGGGCAGGAAGCCCGCCAGCGTTTTGCCGGCGCCTGTTGGGGCGACAAGCAAGGTCGAGCGCCCGGCCCGCGCCTCGTCGAGCAGCGCGAGCTGATGCGGGCGCGCGCTCCAGCCCCGACTGGCAAACCAGCCGGCAAAGACGGGCGGAAGGGCGGGGAGGGCAACCATGGGCTCCAGAGATAAGGCGCGATGGCTGAGAACGAAAGGGGAATGGCTGTGGAGCTCGTCATGGCCTGTGCGTTCCGGCGCTCGTCCTGTGGCGCGCGATGATCGCCCCGGCTTGCTCCGCGAGCGGAGCCGCGCCACGCACGCTCAGGCTGAATGGCTTCGCCCACCCGAAGCTCGGAACAAGCGGCTTCGTTATAACTTGACATGTTATATCATTACATTTCATGGAGGCTCCTCGCAGCCCGCTTGAAAGGATACGACGCATGCTGACGATCATCTCCAGACCCGCTCGCGCGATTGCCTTGGCTTGCACCGTGCTCCTGGCAGGCAGCCTCGTCGCCGCAGGGCCGGCCGGGGCCAAGTCGAAGGGACACGATCATGCCCACGACCACAGCCACAGCCACGCTCATGGCGCGAACAGCGAGATCTATAACGGCTACTTCAAGGACGATCAGGTCAAGCCGCGCACGCTCGAAGACTGGGAAGGCGAGTGGCAGTCCGTCTACCCCTATCTGCTCGACGGGACTCTGGATCCGGTCATTGCCGAGAAGGCGAAGCACGGTGGCAAGAGCGCCAGTGAATACCGGACCTACTACGAAGCGGGCTACAAGACCGATGTCGATAAGATCGTTATCGCAGGCAGCAGCGTGAGCTTTTCCCGCGGGAAGCAATCGGCCAAGGCCAATTATGTGACGGATGGCTACGAGGTCCTCACCTACCCGAAGGGCAATCGCGGTGTGCGCTTCGTCTTCAGGAAGGCGGATGGCGATGAGGCGGCGCCGCAATTCATCCAGTTCAGCGATCACATGATCGCACCGGAAATCGCGGATCATTACCATCTCTATTGGGGCAACGACCGTGCCGCGCTGCTGAAAGAACTCACCAACTGGCCGACTTATTACCCAGCGGATCTGACAGGAAAGCAAATCGTCAAGGAGATGCTGGCCCATTGAGCGAGGCAGCGGCCATGCACGCAAACGCTCGTCCGCGCATGGCCGGCCCTTCCGTTATGCCTCCATCGCGCGGTGCCGCTTCCACCTGAATCGAGATCGGGGCTGGCCCGGCTTTCTCCAAATCCGGAAGCCGGCCCTCCGCTCGATTGCGTTGAAGGCATCGTCGGCGCGGACGGATCTCCGTCGCACCGCCGCACTGATCGTCGCCGTCATCCAGCCCGACCGAGGGGCTTCGCGAGGCTCACCGCCGCTCCGTCACCACCAGCAGCCCAGGCACGGCGACGTCACGATCCTGCCGCGTGCTGGCGGGCTCCAGGAGCAGAGGTCGAAGCCCCGCTTCCTTCAGCCGCCCCCGCAACCAGCCCTCCGCATGCGCGAACCGCCGATCCGCCCCGACGACGACGCCCTCGCCATCATGGCTCTGGACGGTGAAGGCGAAGAGCCCGCCGCGCTTCAGCACACGGGCCGTTTGCGCGAAAGCCGGGCGCAATTCGCCGAGATAGACGAAGACATCGGCGGCGAGGATGAGATCGACGCTGGCATCCGGACGGCTCGACAGGAAGGCGGTCAGGCCCGCGACAGCGAGCTTGTCATAGAGCGGGCTGCTAGCGGCGGTGGTCTTCGCCCGCGCCCGCTCGATCATCCTGGGCGAGACATCGCAGCCGGCGAGGAAGCCGGCCTGTTCGCGAATGGCTTCGCCCATCAGGCCGGTGCCACAGCCGAGATCCAGCACCGTATCGAACCGGAAGGCCCTGTCGGCGTTGTCGCAGAATGTCGCCAGCGCGGCCTTCAACAGGGCGGGAGCGGTGTAGTGCAGGGCCTGCGTCAGATGGCTGTCGAAGCGCTCGGCATAGGCGTCGAACAGGGTTCCGGAGAAGTTCTCGGAGGTCGCGTCCTCGGCAGCCATCGCGCCGATGCGGGCGAGGTCGAGTCGCGCCCCGAAATGATCGTTGGGGTCGAGATCGAGGCATTGCCGCCAGGCGGTCGCAGCCTCTTCCTTGTGGCCGAGCGCCTCCTGCGCCAGCCCGTAGAGATGCCAGGCGGCGGTGAAGTGGTAGGCCTGGGCCAGCGTCTGGTCGAGGATCTCGACGCAGGCCTGAGCGTCGCCCTCCTTGAAGGCGGCTTCCGCCCAGGCGTAGCGCCGGTCGAGCGTCGGATCGCCCGAGCCGGCCAAATGTGCGGTGGAGGCCTTTTCGATCATGGTCGAGGGTTTATCTGAGGAGCATGATACTGGCCAGACCGCGCACCGCACGCAGCTTGCGACCGTCCGAACTGCTGATTCCGACGCCCGCCGGCCTGTGGTGTCCGCCGGCCGACATCTATATCGACCCCGTCCGGCCCGTGGATCGGGCGCTGATCACCCATGGCCATTCCGACCATGCCCGCGCCGGCCATGGCGCCGTGCTGGCGACGCGCGAGACGCTCGCGATCATGGCGCTGCGCTATGGCGAGGGCTTCACGGGCGAGCGGCAGGAGGCGGTGATCGGCGAGACGGTTCGGATCGGCGCGGTCGATTTCACCTTCGTCCCGGCCGGCCATGTGCTGGGCTCGGCCCAGATCGTCGTCGAATCCGGCGGCCTGCGGATCGTGGTCTCCGGCGATTACAAGCGCGAGCGCGATCCGACCTGCGCCGGCTTCGAGCCCGTGCGCTGCGACATCTTCATCACCGAGGCGACCTTCGGGCTGCCGGTCTTCCGGCATCCGCCGGCCCATGGCGAGGTCGCCAAGCTCCTGGAATCGGTGCGGGTCTTTCCCGAACGGACGCATATCGTCGGCGCCTACTCGCTGGGCAAGGCGCAGCGCGTCATGGCCCTGATCCGCGAGGCCGGCTATGAGCGGCCGATCCATGTCCATGGCGCGATGGAGAAACTGACGGACTTCTACCTGTCCGAAGGGGCCGTTCTCGGCGAGATCCGCAAGGTGGTCGCCGCCGAGCGCAAGAGCCTGGGCGGCGAGATCGTCATCTGCCCGCCGAGCGCGATCCAGGACCTCTGGGCCCGAAAATTCCCCGATCCCGTGACGAGCTTCGCCTCCGGCTGGATGCGCATCCGCGCCCGCGCGCGGCAGAAGGGTGTCGAACTGCCCCTGATCGTCTCCGATCATGCCGATTGGGACGATCTCCAGGCCACGATCCGGGAGACGCAGGCCCGGGAGATCTGGGTCACCCATGGCGAAGCCGAGGCGCTTGTCCATTGGTGCGGCACGGTCGGCCTAAAGGCCAAGCCGCTGCACCTCGTCGGCTATGGCGATGAGGGCGAAACGGAATCGTCTGGAGCAGATGCGTCGCTGGAGGCCGCCGATGCGACCGCGGTCTGATGCCGGGTTATCGGCCCTGCGCCACGACGGGGCGGCCCGTCGCGGTCAGCGACACCAGCCCCGCGGCCATGTCGCGGGCGAGGCAGTCATAGCCGGCATCGCTCATATGGAAGCTGTCGGGCGCGAGCGCGGCGGCGAAGCCGCGTTCATCGGCGGCATGCCATTCGCGCATCGTCTCGTAGCGCGTGAACACCGGAACGTTCTGGCCCTTGGCGATGTCGCCGATCGCCTGGACATAGTCGCGGTAGCGGGCAGGTTCGCGGATGCCGGGAAAGAACTGCGGGTCGAGCAGGGCCAGGCTCACGCCCGCCTGTCGCACGGTGGCGATGCCGTCGCTCACCATCGCCTTGAAGGCGGCCATGTCGCCGCCCCGGACCGCGTCGTTGGTGCCGACCTGCCAGATCACCAGGTCATAGCGCCGCTCGGTCAATGTCTGCTTCAGGCGAACCAGCGTCTGCGGAGCGATTTCACCACCGATTCCGGCATTGGCGATCGTGACCTGAACGCGCGGCCAGGCCGACGTCAGCAGGGCCTGCAGCCGCGAGGGATAGCTCTTGTCGCGCGTCGAGGCCCCGACGCCCTCGGTCGAGGACGAGCCGATGGCAAGGATCTCAAGTTTTCCGCCCGCCGCGAGCTTGGGGGCGAGCCCGCTCAGCCGCTCTGTTGCGTCCACGATCGGCGTTTCGCGGCAGACAAACGAGGCCGCTTGCGCTGCGCCCGCCAGCGTCGCCGCTGCGAAGACATTCAAGGCCAGCATTCGCAACGCAAAGCGCATCAGCAGTCAGTCCCCCGACAAGGGGATGAGCCTGCCGGCCCTTTCATGAACGGAAACTGAATGATGCGGCGCAACCATCCGATCGCTCGCTGCGCGATGCTGTTCCTTTGGGGTGACAAGCCGTGAACCGGTTCGCCTGGCTGCTCGATCGTCTCGCCTATGAACCGCGCCGCAACGCCAAGCTGGCGCTGATCGCGGACTACCTGCGCACCACGCCAGATCCCGATCGCGGGCTGGCGCTGGCGGCGATGACGGGCGGTCTGGTCTTCCCCAACGCCAAGGCGGGCCTGATCCGGGCGCTGATCGCCGAGCGCAGCGATCCGGTGCTGTTTGCGCTGTCCTATGACTATGTCGGCGATCTCTCGGAGACGGTCGCCCTGATGTGGCCCGCGATGCATGGCGCCAACGCCGTGCCGCATCTCCCTGATGTCGTCGAGGGGCTGCGCAGTGTCGGCAAGTCCGAACTGCCCCGACTCGTCGCCTCATGGCTCGATGCGCTCGACGAGAACGGGCGCTGGGCGCTGCTCAAGTTGATCACCGGTAGCTTGCGCATCGGCGTCTCGGCGCGGCTTGCCAAGACGGCCGCCGCCAGCCTCGGCGGCATTGCGCCTGACGAGGTCGAGCAGGTCTGGCACGGGCTGGAGCCGCCCTACGCCACGCTCTTTGCCTGGCTCGAAGGGCGCGGCCCGCGACCCGAGGCGACCGACCCGGCGCCGTTCCGGCCGGTTATGCTGTCGCACCCGATCGAGGACGGCGATTTCGAGAAGATGGACCCGGCACAGTTCCAGGCCGAGTGGAAATGGGACGGCATCCGCGTGCAGGCCGTCAGCGGCACACGGCCCGACGGCACGCGCGTCACCCGCCTGTTCTCGCGCACCGGCGAGAACATCGCCCCGGCATTTCCCGATGTCGTCGAAGCGATGACACAGGATGGCGCGATCGACGGCGAACTGCTGGTGCGTCGAGGGGACACGGTGCAGAGCTTCAACACGCTGCAGCAGCGGCTCAACCGCAAGAGCGTCACCGCCAAGATGCTGGTCGAACATCCGGCTCACATCCGCGCCTATGATCTGCTGGTCGATGGTGCGGAGGATCTGCGCAGCTTGCCTCTCTCGCAGCGCCGTGAACGCCTGGAGGGCTTTGTCGCGAGACTGGGCAGCCCCATCGTCGATCTTTCGCCGCCGATCGTCTTCTCAAATTGGGAGGACCTTGCTGCCGCCAGGGCCGATCCGGCGGCGGCCGGCGCGGGAGCGGATGCAGAAGCCGTCGAGGGCTGCATGATCAAGCGGCTCGAATCGCCCTATCTGCCGGGGCGCCCCAAGGGCCATTGGTGGAAATGGAAGCGCGAGGCCAGACTCATCGACTGCGTGCTGATGTATGCCCAGCGCGGCCACGGCAAGCGCTCGTCCTTCTATTCGGACTTCACCTTCGGCGTCTGGCGCGTCGGTGAGGCCGGAGCGGACGAACTGGTCCCGGTGGGAAAAGCCTATTTCGGCTTCACCGACGAGGAACTGGTCGAACTTGACCGCTATGTCCGCAAGCACACGCTCAACCGTTTCGGGCCCGTGCGCGAGGTCACGCACACGGTCGAGAGCGGGCTCGTTTTCGAAGTCGCTTTTGAGGGTCTGCAGCGCTCGACGCGGCACAAATCGGGTGTCGCCATGCGCTTCCCCCGCATCAGCCGCATTCGCTGGGACAAGCCGCCGCGCGAGGCCGATCGCATCGAGGCGCTGGAGTCCCTCTTGCCGGCAAGTGGTTGAAGCCAACTCAGGCGCGCAGCGGCAGCCCCACCACGAAACTGCCCGCAAGAAGCAGCACGGCCGCAACCGCGTGATAGGCGGCAAATCGCAGGAACACCGCCCGCCGGACGCCTGAAAGGAGCCGCTGCGCCAGGGGTTCGGGTGGGCGCTCGGTTTCGTCGAGCATCAACCAGACCTCGGTCCGCCGGAACGGCTTGTTGGGCGCACGCTGGGCCATCAGCAGCAGCACGCTCATGACCAGCAGCGCGCTATAGCCCCCGGCCTTCAGCGTCGCGGCCAGATTGGCCGAGAGCCCGATCATCATGCACAGCGTCGCCAGCCCCGCGAAGCCGCAGCCGCGTGCCGTCGAGATTTCGGCGAGAAGTCGCAGGCGGTGATGAGGGTCGTGGGTCATGCAGGACTGAGGCTCGGCAGAACTCCACAGTGTCTGACGCTGCGGCAAGCCTGAAATCACCGTCTCGTGAGGTGCTTTCGGCAGCGCGACCGGCTCAGCCGCCCATCCCGACAAAGACCGGCACGGCCAGCACAAGCAGCCCCGCCAGCCAGACGCCCAGCGACACCGCGTCGCTTTGCGTGCGGCCCGTCACGCGCTCGAAGATCGCCGCACCGGCTCCCGCAACGATCAGGCAGGAGATCGAGACCAGCAGCGAGGTGAAGTAGAACAGCAGGATCGGCGACGAGATGTAGAAGGTCGGGGCGATCAGGAACTTCACGACGATGAAGGCGGGATCGAAGAAGGGCGAGAAATGCATGCCCGAGAGCAGCGAGGCACCGGCGATGCCGATGAGCAGGCCATCCTGACGGATGAGGGTTTCGCGCTCGTCGCTCATGTGGCGGCTCCGGGAACGATCGGCAGCAGGCCGAGGGAACGGATCAGGAAATAGAAGGCGACACGCAGCAGCAGCAGCCAGATGATCGCAAACAGGTTCAGGAGCGGCGGCGGCACGATGGCCGGCGTCACCACGCGCACCGCGTTCAGGATCGGGTCGGTGATCTGCTTGAACACCCGCCAGACGACCTTTTCGCTCTCCGGCGGGAACAGCAGCGAGAGAATATAGCGTCCCAGCAGCGTGTAGATCGCCGCCGCCAGCATGATGTTGGGGATGTGAAACAGCCAGAATCCGGCTTCCTGAGCCACGCGCGAATACTCCGAAGGCGGATGGTGGATGCGGGGAACGATCGCCCCGCGGGTGTGAATGACGAAGGGGCGGGACGCAAGTCCCGCCCCTTCGCATGATGGATTGAGATCAGGCCGCGATCAGGCGGTCTTCTCTTCCATGATCGTGCCGCCACGCGGACGACGGCAGGAATCGACGAAGTCCTGCAGTTCCTTCGAGGGGGCCGTGGTCATGCGCGACACCACGAACATCACGATGAACCCGACCGGCAGGCCGAAGATCGCCGAGGAGATGTTGTTGATGTTGAACCACCCGACCTTGGATGCGAGCGGATGGGCGCCGGTGACCCAGCCCTCCATCGCGTTCGGCAGCGCCATCACCTTGGCCAGATCGACCACCGGCGCGCTGGTGACCGGGTTGAGCAGCGAGGTCATCCCGGCATAGGACACGCCGAAGCCCGGGAAGTAGCGGGTCACGACGAGGTAGAACAGCGTCACGCCGAAGCCGGCGATGATGCCCGCGACCGCGCCAGCCTTGTTGGTCCGCTTGTCCCAGATGCCCAGCACCAGCGCCGGGAAGAGACCCGCGGCCGCCAGCGAGAAGGCCCAGGAGACCATCGCCAGGATGTCCGCCGGCCGCTTGGACGCCGTCCACGCCGCAGCGAGCGCCACCACCACGAGCAGGATGCGCGAGATGATGAGCCGCCGTGCCGCTGGCGCCTTCGGATCGATCACCTTGTAGTAGATGTCGTGCGAGAGCGCGTTGGCGATGGCAAGCAGCAGGCCGTCGGCGGTCGAGAGCGCCGCCGCCAGGCCACCGGCGGCGACGAGGCCGGCGATGACATAGGGCAGGCCCGCGATTTCCGGCGTGGAGAGCACGACCACGTCGGTGTTGATGCCGAAATCCTGCAGGCGCAGCACGCCGGTGTTGCCGGCCATGGCCTGGCAGGCGGCGGTGATGGTCGCGACGCTGTCGGCGGCCTTGCCGCAGATCGTGACCAGGCCGAGCTTGCCATAGGTGAACACCCAGGCCGGCATCTCGGCGATCGGCTTGCCGATCAGCGTCGAGTAGACCTCGAGCTTGGAGAAGGCGGCATAGGCCGGGGCGGTGAAGTAGAGCAGGAAGATGAACAGCAGCGACCAGGCGACCGACATGCGCGCGTCACGCACCGAAGGGGTGGTGAAATAGCGCATCAGGACGTGCGGCAGCGAGGCGGTGCCGACCATCAGGCACAGGATCAGCGCGAAATAGTTCGCCGGGCTGTACGAGGTGAAGGGCTGCACATGCGACTTGGCGGCCATGATCGATTCTGTGGCGAGACCGCGGGCGACGAAGCTCTGCTCCAGCGCCGTGATCTCCGCGATCGCCGCGCCATAGGTCAACTGCGGGATCGGCAGGCCGAACTTCTGCGCCGAGAGGATGACCACCGGGATCAGATAGGCGACGATCAGCACGATGTACTGGGCGACCTGCGTCCAGGTGACGGCGCGCATGCCGCCGAGCATGGAGCAGACCAGGATGCCGAGCAGGCCGACATAGACCGCCACGACGAAGTCCATGCCCAGGAAGCGCTGGGCGATCAGGCCGGTCGCAAAGATCTGCGCCACCACATAGGTGAAGGAGCATGCCAGCAGCACCATGACGCCGAGCATGCGCGCCGCATTGCCGCCGTAACGCGCCGCCAGGAAGTCCGGCACGGTGTAGGCGCCGAATTTGCGCAGGAACGGCGCGACCAGCACGGCCACCAGCACATAGCCGCCAGTCCAGCCGAGCACGAAGGCGAGACCGTCATAGCCGAGCAGGAAGAGCGAACCCGCCATGCCGACGAAGGACGCGCCCGACATCCAGTCCGCGCCCGTCGCCATGCCGTTGTAGAACGCCGGAACTTTGCGGCCAGCGACATAGTATTCGGACACCTGCACGGTGCGCGAGACGATGCCGATGAAGGCGTAGACCAGGATGGTGAAGCCGACGAACATATAGCCGAGGATCTGGTTGGGGACGCCGACCCGCTCCAGAATGGCGATGAGGATGACGAAAGCGGCGAAACCGCCGGTATAGATGCCGTAGATCCGGCCGAGGTTGGAGGTGAAGTCACCGCCGCCCGATTGTGCTTGCGTTGCCATGATCAGATGCTCCCCCCGCTCACTCGTCTTCGCCGAAGCCGGCTTCGCTGTCGATCTTGTCCTGGGCCTTGGCGAACCAGAACAGCATCGCAACGAAAACGATCAGGGAACCCTGGGCCGCCATGTAGAATCCCAGCGGGAATCCGAAGATCTTGATCCCGTTGAGCGGGGTGACGAAGGCGTGGATCACGTAGCCGAAGAAGAACCACAGCGACATCATGATGATCATCAGCCGCTTGGTTTTTTGCCAGTGTTCGTCGTCCGGAGTTGCATTCATGGTTTTTCGCTCCCTCAGCGCGCTTTAATTGATTTTGGACTGTTGGCGTCTGCCGCTTCTCCGTGGCGATCCAGCTTGGACTCGCCATTACGGCGCTACGTTAAGGCAATGGCGCGCCTGAAAGAATGTGGACTTAAGGCGTACGAGCGAGCATGAGTCTTGCGTTTATACTGCATTGCAGCAATTCCATTGCGCGACGGCGCCTCCGCTTGCAGCCGTAAGGCTTGAGGTTGCGGGCGCAACTGGGGCACACTGGCGGCTTGGACAAGGATTGGCTCCCATGAAACGGCAACCGTCGACGCGGATCGTCATCGCGGACGATCATCCGCTCTTTCGGGGGGCGCTGCGGCAAGCCGTCTCGACAGCGCTCGAAGGCGCAGATGTCAGCGAGGTCGGCTCGCTCGAGGCATTGACCGAGGTCCTGAATGCGGGTGGCGATGCCGATCTCGTCCTGCTTGATCTGACCATGCCGGGGGTGCAGGGCTTCTCGGGCCTGCTGTTCTTGCGGGCTGATCATCCCGAGGTGCCGGTCATCGTCGTCTCGGCCCATGACGACCCAGCCGTCATCCGTCGCTGCATCGAGTTTGGCGCGCTCGGTTTCCTGCCGAAGACCGCCGATGTCGAGCAGATGGGCGAGGCGATCCGCGCGGTCCTCGAAGGCGGAGTCTGGACCCCGCCGGGGATCGATCTCAATGCGCCGGTCGATGCCGAGACCGCGACCATGGTCCGCAACCTCTCAAGCCTGACGCCGCAGCAGGTGCGGGTGCTGATGATGCTGTCGGAAGGTTTGCTCAACAAGCAGATCGCCTACGAACTCGGCGTCTCGGAAGCCACGGTCAAGGCGCATGTCTCGGCGATCCTGACCAAGCTCAACGTCGACAGCCGCACCCAGGCGGTGATCGCCGCCGCCAAGATCGCCGGCACCGCCTGGGCGACGACCGGGGCCTCCGCCACCTTGTGAACGGGCGCGCCGGCGCGGTTGACAGCGCGTTCAGTCCCGGTTCAACCGTCGGGTTGTTGATGAAAGCGCAATCGAGGATAGACCCGCCATGGCCAACGGCAATATCGAACGCTTTCTCGGCGGCTCGCCGCTCGGCGTGCTGGTGCGCCTGCTCTTCATCTCGCTCCTGGTCGGCGCGGCGATGGCGTTTCTGGGCCTGTCGCCGCGCGCGCTCTACGAAGGCGCGGCCCGCTTCGTCCGGTCGCTGGGCGATCTCGGCTTCGGCGCCGTGCGCGAGGTCGGCCAATGGGTCCTTGCCGGCGCGCTTCTGGTGGTGCCGCTCTGGCTCCTGTCGAGGCTGTTTGCGGCGCGGCGCTGAGCCTAGACTAGAGCATCTCGCCGCGCGCGATCGCCTCTGCATCGCGCCCCACCAGCGCATTCAGCCTGGACAGACCTGCCTTGCGTGCTTCCGTCGCGAGCCCGGCCTTGATCGTCTTCACCAGACCCGGCCCCTGGAACACCATGGCCGAATAGAACTGCACCAGATCGGCACCGGCGCGGATCTTGGCGTAGGCTGTTGCGCCTGAATCGATGCCACCCACGCCGATCAGCGGGAACTGACGCTCGACCCGCAGGAAGGTCTGGGCCAGCAGCACGGTCGAGGATTCGAAGAGCGGCTTTCCCGAAAGCCCGCCCGTCTCGGTCTTCCCCGCGCTGCGCAGGCTCTGGGGCCGCGCGATCGTGGTGTTGGAGACGATCATGCCGTCGATGCCGCGCCGGCGCGCCACCGAGATCATCCCGTCGAGTTCGGGCAGCGTCAGGTCTGGCGCGATCTTGAGCAGCATCGGCGTCGGCCTACCTCCGGCCGCAGCCACGTCGCGCGCCTCGATGGAGCGAGCGATGAGTTCGTCGAGCGCAGCTTCGGCCTGCAGATCGCGCAGGCCCGGCGTATTGGGCGAGGACACGTTGACCGTCAGGAAATCTGCGAGTGGGGCAAGCCTCCGCGTCAGCACGGCATAGTCGTCGGCGCGGTCGGCGGAGTCCTTGTTGGCGCCGAGATTGACGCCGACGAGACCGCCGCGCGACCGCCGCGCCGTCAGCCGCTGCGCGACGACCTCCATGCCGTCGCTGTTGAGGCCGTAGCGGTTGATCACCGCCGCGTCCTCGATCAGGCGGAACACGCGAGGCTTCGGATTGCCGGGCTGGGGCAGGGGGGTGACGCCGCCGATTTCCACGAAGCCGAAGCCAAGCCCGAGAGCCCCGTCGATGGCCTCGGCGTGCTTGTCAAAGCCCGCCGCGAGTCCGACCGGGTTGGAGAAGGACAGCCCGAAGGCCTCGGTGGCAAGGACCGGGTCGTCGGGCGCCGGCCTCAGCGACGGTGCGGCGGCGAGCGCGGCGACTGTCAGGCGGTGCGCGGTCTCGGCATCCATCTTGTGGATCAGCGGCCGGGCGAGATTGAACAGGGAGCCGATCACGCGATGTCCTCCGGGATGACGTGCCGGCCGTCCCCGTCCACTGACAGCGGCGCCACCCAGCGCACGGCCTTCGGGTCGAGCGCGGCATACAGATGCGGGAACAGCGCGCCGCCCCGCGAAGGCTCGTAGCGCAGCGCTTCACCCAGAGTCGCGTCGTCCACCGCGATCAGCAACAAATCTCGCTGCCCGGCGAAGTGCCTGGCCGCCGTTTCGCGGACCTGCGCCCCGGTCGAGAAATGAATGTAGCCATCGGTCAGGTCGATCGCGGCGCCGGCAAAGCGCCCGGCGGCCTCGGCCTCGCGCCAGAGTGTCTGAGGACAGATCTTGTAGATGAGCGGCACGGAAAACCTCGGCGGATAGGGGCCATCGATGGCATAGCGACTGTCAGGAGCCTTGGGCAATTTTTATCGGCATCGCGTTCGAAATCAGATTGAAATCTCATCGTGTAGGGGATATTTCCTATTTTAATCCCCGCCAATCGGCAACATCCCAGCGAGGTCTCCGCGGTGCTGTCCCACGACCAGATCTGGAGTGCGATCGACTCGCTCGCCCAGCGCTATGGCTTCACCGCTTCGGGGCTGGCGCGCAAGGCCGGGCTCGACGCGACCACCTTCAACCGGTCCAAACGCATCGGGCCCGACGGGCGCGAGCGCTGGCCCTCGACCGAATCGATCGCGAAGGTTCTCCAGGCGACAGGCGCGTCGCTGGACGAATTCATGAGCGTGGTGATGCGGCGTGGCGCGGCGCCGTCGCGCACGATTCCGCTGATAGGGTTCGCTCAGGCGGGCTCGGGCGGCTTCTTCGACGATGGTGGCTTCCCGGTCGGCACCGGTTGGGAGGAGGTCGCCTTTCCCGGCGTCGCCGACGAGAAGGCCTATGCGCTCGAAATTTCGGGTGATTCGATGCTGCCGCTCTATCGCGACGGCGACACCATCATCGTTTCGCCAACCGCCACCGTGCGCCGTGGCGACCGTGTCGTGGTCAAGACGGTGGACGGCGAGGTTTTGGCCAAGCAGCTCAAGCGCCAGACCGCCAAGACGGTTGAGCTCGCCTCGCTCAATCCCGATCACAGCGACCGGGTGCTGGGTCTGTCCGACATCACCTTCATGGCCCGCGTGATCTGGGCGAGCCAGTAACCGGCACCATTCTCAGGCAATAGCCGCCCGGCGCCCCGGCAGAGTGACCTTGAACACCGCCCCGATTTCCGAGGGTTCGAGCGCAATCGTGCCGCCATGCAGCCGCACGAGTTCGGACGCGATGGCGAGCCCGAGCCCCGTTCCCCCTGGCGTGACCGAGCCGCGAAAAGCCTGGAACAGGTTGGCGCGTGCCCGCTCGGGCACGCCGGGGCCGTTGTCCGCCACGCGCAGGATGACCGAGCCATTGTCGCGCTCTGCCTTCACGGCGAGCGTCGCGCGGCCACCGGGCTCGGCGCCGGCCTGGGTCAGGGCCTGAACCGAATTGCGCATCAGGTTGAGCAGCACGCGGGCGATCTGGTCGGGATCGCAGGGCGCGATCAGCTCGGCGGGAACATCGTTGCGGAAGGACACCGGCATCGCCTCCGACAGGCCGAGCAGTTCCGCCTGTTCGGCGACGAGTTGGCGCAAGACCACGTCCTTAAGGACGGGCGTCGCCTCCGCCGCCCGTCCATAAGCCAGTGTCGCCTGGCAGAAGTCGATCGCGCGGCCAAGCGTCGCGATCAGCCGAGGTGCGAAGCGCTTGATCTTGGCGTCGCGGGTTTCGACAAGCTGGTCCGACATCAGCTGCGCCGCTGCCAGCATGTTGCGCAGATCATGGTTGATCTTGCTGACCGCGAGGCCCAGTTCGGCGAGGTGCTTCTTGGTCCGCAACTCGTCCGCGAGCGTGAACTGCATGCGGGCCAGTGCGCGCTGGGCTTCACCGATTTCGTCGGCGCGCTGCGTCGGCTCGATGATCCGGTGCGGGTTCTCGGGCTCGGCCTCGAACTCCATGACATTGGCGGCGAGCTGGCGGATCGGCCCGACGATCATCCAGTTGAGCGCGACATAGACGGCCACCGCCGTCAGCCCCGAGATCACCAGCGAGATCAGCAGCAGATTGCCCGAAAACTTCAGCATGGCCTGCCGCAGCGGCGCCTCGTCGATCACGAGCTCGACGAAATCGGCGCCGCCGACCGCCTCGCCGATGACTCGGATCGGCATCGCGGCCGGCGGCATCGCCAGCGTTTCGAGCGCCTCGCCGATCGCGCTGATCCAGCCCAGGCTGCGCAGATCGACGGTGCGGGAGACTGCCGCCGGCGGCATCGAATCGAGGCTGAGCAGGCGTCGCGCGCCGCCGACGCGAGCCGCGATGGCGCGCGCGCCGACGCCCATCAGCAATCGGTTCTCGCTGCCTTCGGGCAGGCCGTCCTGTGGCGCGCCTTCGAGGACGAGAACGGCGATCTGCGCTGCGGCCAGCCTGTCGTTGAGCCAGTTGCGCCGGAAATTGGCGACCGACGGCAGGTAGATCAGCACTTCGGCCAGCATCACGAACAGCACGGTGAGAACGAGCAGCTTCGCCGACAATCCGAGGCGCGTCAGGCCGCGCGGCAGGCTGACAGACAGCTGGTCCCTGTCGGGCGCGTGAGGTTGCATCGATCGATCCTACCCGAAACGGCGCAGGAAGCCGATGATGCGCCGCAGGCCCGGCTTTGTCGCCAGCGGCGTGAGATAGGAGCTGGCGGCACGCTTCGAGATGTCTGACAGAGCCGGATAGGGCATGACGAGTTCCGCCATGTCCTGCGCACGCAGGCCCGTCTTCAGCGCCAGCGCCCAGGTCGCGATCAATTCTCCGGCCTGCGCGCCGACGATCGAGACGCCAAGTAGCTTGCCGCGGGCGTCGGTCACCAGTTTCACGAAGCCCTCGGTCGTGCGATCCGCCTGGGCTTGCTCGTTCTCGGCGTAGGGCCAACGCAGCACGCGGATGGTGCCGGCTTTGGCGCGCGCCTCGTCCTCTGTCAGGCCGACGCTGGCGAGCGCCGGCTGTGTCTGCGTCATCCTGGGCACGGCGCGCGCAGCGAACCGGCCGGGCTGCCGGAACAGCGCGTTGCGCAGCACGAGCCGGGCCTGTTCCTCCGCGGCCTGGCCGCCACCGAAACCACCCGCAGCCCCACTTGCGCAATCGCCGATCGCGTAGACGCGCCTGTTCGTGCTGCGCAGCCCGCGGTCGACCCGGATCCCGCCCGAGTCGCTGGCGATGCCCGCAAGTTCGAGGTCGAGCGCATCGATGGCGGGCACAGGCGCCTCGGCGAGCAGCAGATGCGTGCTTTCGATGGGGTGCTCGGTTTCGGTCATGCCGGCGACTACGAGCCGCACGCCGCCCCGGATCGCTTGCGCCTGCAGCACCTGTGCCTGCTCGTGGAGAACCACGCCGTCGCGCAACAGTCTCCGGCGCAGGATCGCCACCGCCTCGGGGTCCTCGCCAGCGAGCAGGCCGGCCGGCGCGACGAGGGTGACCGCGCTACCGAGCCGCTTCATCGCCTGTGCCAGCGCGGCCGCCGAGGCGCCGCCGCCGAGCACGATCAGTCGCTCGGGTCGGCGCGTCATGGTCGCAAGGGTCGCAGCCGTCAGCCAGGATATGTCGCTCAGGCCCGGGATTGCCGGCGCGACCTGAAATGCACCCGTCGCGACCACGAAACGCCGCGCCTTGATCAACTTCTCGCCGACGGCGACCGTGCTGCGGCTGACGAAACGGGCTTCCCCCGACATCACGGTGGCCCCCAATGCCGTCAGGCGCTCGGCTGAGGCATTGGGCGCGAGCGCGGACACCGTGCGCTGGACATGGTCGTGAAGCTGCGAGGCATTGATCTCGGGCTCGACGGCCGCGATGCCGAACAGGCGTGCCTCCCGCAAGGCCTGGGCGCGTGCACCGGCGGCGGCAAGGGCTGCGATCGCACTGCTGCCCGTCTCGCCGCCCATCCTGTCGCGCTCGATCAGCACGATGGAGACACCGAAGGCGGCCGCAGCCGTTGCCACCGCCAGTCCGGCCGTACCCGCACCGATCACGCAGAGATCCGGCGTCAACGTCATAGGCTTGGCCAGCGAGGCCGCGCTCTCGCTCACGTCACAACCCCCGCAAGAGGTGTTCGAGACGACAAGGCGGATCGGTCGGCTGCTGTCGAGAGCCGGCTGACGGGCGGGACCATGCTGCCTCCCAGGTTGCTCATGCGGTTAGACGCTGATGCGTTGCAAAATCGACGGAATCAAGCCGTATCCGCGCTGACAATGATTGCAAGCGCCGGGTTGCCTGGAAAGTTCGGCGGCAGTTGGCGGAGGCGGGGGGCGTCGCGGCAGTCGTTCAAGCTCACGCGACGTTGCGGTCTTTCGTCGGCATGAAATTCGCCAATGGTTCCGGCCTGCCGAAGAGATAGCCCTGCGCCCGCTGGGCACCGAGAAGCTGGACGGCGATGCGCTGCTGCTCGGTTTCAATGCCTTCGACCACGACATTCATCGCAAGCCGACGGGCGAGTTGGCAGACAGCTTCGATGATCGCCTTCGACGCTTCGCTTGAATGAACGGTGCGGGTAAAACTTTGGTCGATCTTCACCTGGGCGAAGGGGTAGGTCGAGAGATAGGCCAGCGACGAATACCCGGTGCCGAAATCGTCGAGCGCGAAGGTCACCCCCAGCGCCCGCAATTCGTCGATCACGGCGAGCGTCGTCTTGTTGTCCTCGATCAGCAAGGACTCGGTCACTTCGAGCGTCAGACGACGCGAATCGAGATTGGAGGTGATGAGGGCGTCCTTGACCGTCTCGACGATACGGCGCGGCTCGCGGAACTGGCGCGGCGAGACATTGACCGAAACGCCGATCTCGCTGTCCCATATGGCGGCGTCCCGGCAGGCCTGCTGGATCGCCCAGTCGCCGATCATCGCGATCAGCCCCGACTGCTCCGCCACGGGGATGAAAAGCCCGGCCGACACCATTCCGCGTGTCGGATGTTGCCAGCGCATCAGGGCTTCCCGGGACAGGATCTTTCCGGTCTTCAGGTCGATGATCGGCTGATAATAGAGTTCCAGCGAGCCGTCCTCGCAGGCGCGGCGCAGATCGACTTCGAGCTCGTGGCGCTCGAGCATTTCCTCGGCCATCGCCGGATTGAAGAACATCAGCGTGTTGCGGCCGGCAGCTTTGGCTTTGTAGAGCGCGGTATCGGCATGTCGCAGCAGATCGGCCGGGGTTGCGCCATCGAATGGCGCCATCGCGATGCCGATGCTGGCCGTCACATAGACCGTCTTGTTGTCGAGAGTGAAGACCTTGGACATCGCATCGATCATGCGCTGGGCGATCATGGTGACGACGGCGTGGTTGGCGGCGGGCAGGATCAGCAGGAATTCGTCGCCGCCGAATCGAGCCAGCAGATCGCTGTCGCGGATGGTGCCGCGAAGCCGGTTGGCGGTCTCGCTCAGCACGCGATCGCCGATATCATGGCCGAGGCTGTCATTGACCTGCTTGAAGCCGTCGAGATCGACATAAAGCAAGGCGAAGGGCTCGCCAGTGCGGTCCATCCGACTGAAGGTCTCGGCGATGTTGTTGTTGTATTCGAACCGGTTGGCGAGGCCGGTCAGTTCGTCGAAGCGCGCCATCTGCTCGATGCGCGCCTCCGTCGCCTTCCGCTCGGTGGCGTCCTCGGTCGACATCAACACGCCGCCTTCAGCCGCTGGCGCGAAAGTTACGATCAGGACCCGGCCGCTGCGCGTTTGGATCTCGCGGCTCGTCGTCTGCTGCGCCAGCTGGTTTTCGGCAAGTGCCTCTCTCAGATCGCGCAGCTGGTCCGCCCCTATGACCTGCCGCTCGACCAGGAAGCGCCCGATCGCGGTGATCGGCGTGCCCGGCAAGGCAAGTGTCTCGGGCAGCCCGTACAGCGCCAGGTGCGGCGCGTTGCTCACGGCGAGCTTCAGATCGCGGTCGAACATCGCCAGCCCGTGGATCATGGTGTTGAGCGCGGCGTCAAGCGTGAGGTTTTGCGAATGCAGGGCCGAAGCCAGCGCTTTCGATTGCTTGGTCGCGTCGCTCAGCGCCAGCAGGTTGCGATGCAGCGAATTGGTGATGGCGATATTGGCTGCCACATACAGAAAAGCGAAATAGCCGATATACTGATAGTAGACATTGTGGGCCTGGATCAGCCCGAATGCCATCGGAATGCAGAAGATCAGCAACTGAACCGCGACGAATTTCGGCCGGCCGGCATTGCGCGAGACATAGCCCGATGCGATCGCGATGGTTGACGCGACCGAGGTGATATGGGCTGCGGGATCGTCCGTATGCGTCAGCGCGGCATAGCAGCTATAGCCGAGGACGGCGCTGAAGGCAGTCGCGCCCAGGAAATAGTCACGGTCCCAGCGACGCGTTTCTTCGTAGCCTTCGTTTGAATGGTCGCTCCTGCGATACGAGACGAAGGTCAGCAGCCGTAGCGCGACGACGATCGTGGTGAGTACGGTGAGATCGAGAAAAAGCTCAAGCCCCGTCGAGATCCAGCATAGAAATGGCGTCAGGATGCCGGCGACGCCGCCTGGAATGATCGAGGCGGGCGACGAGAACAACGAACTGACCAGCAGCGCATAGCCGGGCAGGTCGAAACCCTCGCCCCGATTGTGCGCCTTGGCGGTCCATAGTCGCTTGAGCCCGGCCGCCATTCCACTCCACCCTTGCGGCCGGAAGCGATTGCCCCGTGCATCCGCAATTCCTGACACGTCAGGAACTTAATGTGAGAGAGGTAAATGTTTGGTGTTGTTGGGGCCTTAAGACTCGTCAGCTCAACCTTATTGTTTCAGACGCTCAAAGCGAGAGCCGCCGCGGCAGGCCGCTGATACATCCGCGCCAGCATGCGATCCTGGGTCTGCGCGATCCGCTGCAGTTTGGATATCGCGCTGGGGGTCAGCCTCAGCATGCAGTCTGTCCAGATCTGGCCGAGATGGCCGAGCTCGTCTTGGAGGTCGCCGGCACGGCGGTTGAAGGCCGAAAACAGCGCGGTCTTGGCGGAATGCACCGGTAGCGAATCATGGGCATATTTGCGGATCCAGGCCTCGCCTGTGCCCGTCGGGACGACCGCCTCCAGGCCGCCGGCCGCCATGAATTCGTGCGCGCTCATTTCCTCGCCCGAAAGCAGCATCTGCTCGGCGGCGCGTGCGCCCATCCGCCGCGAGAGGATCGCGACCGCCGTGATCGGGAAGTGATTGAACTTGATTTCGGGGTAGACGAAGGAGGCCTGCTCCTCGGCGATCATGATGTTGCATGAGCGAGGCGCATCGATTCCTCCGCCGATTGCCTTGGCATGGATCGTCGAAAGCGTCACGACCAGCCCGTTGAGCCCGCTGGCGTTCATCACCGCCCCGGCGCTCGACAGCCGGGCATATTCGGCCAGCGCCGCGCGATCGTTCCTGGCAAGGCAGTCGAGATAGAAATCCAGATCGCCGCCGAGCGTGAAGAACGGGCCGACCCCACGGAACGCCAGGAAACGCACCGGTGCGCGATGGTACTGGTCCGGGGCACCCCATAAGGCGACGATCGCGGTCTGGATTTTGACGAGGCTGTCGAGCAACTGCAGCGTGAAGACCGGCTTCAATTCGGGACGAATCGTCACCCAGAGCGTCTTGATTTCGGGCTCATAGGCCAGCTGCGTCTCCGGCAGGAACCCGGCTCTGTGACGGATCGTGTCGATGACTTCGCAGCTGTCGAGCACGGCTGCGGGACTGGCGTTGGTAACCGAAGCGAATGACTGAAACATGCCGCTGATCCCGTGTTGCCGCGCATCGAGAGCGATGGGAACAGGGTAGGCGAAGTTAACAAACTGTAAACGAGAACTCCTTGAAATGGTTAATATCGTTAATCTTTATTCCCTAACGTCACGCTACGGTCTTGAGCGGTGATCCGCCATGGGGCGCCGTCGGAGACCAGGCATCGGCCCTGCAAACGACGCGCCGCCTGCCCCGCGCTTGTCGAAATCTGCGCATGCGGCTAACCATGCGCCGCGATTTCGCCGCGATGAAAGCGTTGAACCCCCGGTACCGAGTTGATGCCGTGAACCGTCAGACCATCATCGACGACGAGAAGAGGGCCCGCCTTGCCGCGGCCCTTCGGGAGAACCTGAAGCGCCGCAAGGCGCAGGCCCGGGCTCGTCGCGTGGAGGAGGGGCCTGCGCAGGACGAGGCACCGCTAGCCCAGGCCGGGCCCGACCGGTCCTGACCGAAATTTTCCAAGCGCCGCCAGCATCCAGCCGGCAGGCTTAGCAGGACCTGACGATGGACAAGATCCGCATCACCGGCGGCCAGCGCCTCAATGGCGCCATTCCGATCTCGGGCGCGAAGAACGCCGCCTTGCCGCTGATGATCGCAAGCCTGCTTACCGACGAGACGTTGACGCTGGCGAATGTGCCGCGCCTGTCCGATGTCAGCGCGCTGTCTCGCATCCTGTCCAACCAGGGCGTCGACAGAACCGTCGCAGGCAAGCGTGTCGGCCAGTCAGCCGAGACCGGCCAGACCATCTCCCTGACGGCCCGCCAGATCGTCGATACCTGCGCGCCCTACGAACTCGTCTCGACGATGCGCGCCAGCTTCTGGGTGATCGCGCCGATCCTCGCCCGCATGGGCGAGGCCAAGGTCTCGCTGCCAGGTGGCTGTGCGATCGGGACCCGTCCGGTCGATCTGCTACTGATGGCGCTGGAGAAGCTTGGCGCCGAGATCGAGATCGAGAACGGTTATGCGCTGGCGCGTGCGCCGAAAGGGCTCAAGGGCGCCGAGATTGTGTTCCCAAAAGTCACGGTCGGCGGCACCCATACCGCCCTGATGGCGGCCGTCCTGGCGCAGGGCACGACCGTGATCGAGAACGCGGCGCGCGAACCCGAGGTGGTCGATTTGGCCGCCTGCCTGATCAAGATGGGTGCGAAGATCGAGGGCGCCGGCACCCGCCGGATCGTCGTCACCGGCGTGGCGCGCCTCAGCGGCGCCCATCATGCCGTGCTGCCGGACCGGATCGAGACCGGGACCTACGCCATGGCGGTGGCGATGACGGGCGGCGACGTCTTGCTGGAAGGCGCGCGCGCCGACCTGCTGCAGTCGGCGCTCGACGTGCTGGTCAAGGCCGGAGTCGAGGTCAGCAGCACCAATGAGGGCATCCGTGTGCGCCGCAACGGCCAGGCGCTTGAATCGGTCGATGTCGATACCGACCCCTTCCCCGGATTTCCAACCGATCTCCAGGCTCAGTTCATGGCCCTCATGACCAGGGCCAAGGGCACGTCCCGGATTCGCGAGACCATTTTCGAAAACCGCTTCATGCATGTGCAGGAGCTGGCGCGTCTCGGCGCGAAGATCCGGCTCGAAGGCGATGCGGCCCATGTCGAGGGGGTTGCCAAGCTGACCGGTGCCCCGGTGATGGCCACCGATCTGCGCGCCTCGGTCTCGCTCGTCATCGCCGGGCTTGCCGCCGAAGGCGAAACCACGATCAACCGCGTCTATCATCTGGATCGCGGTTTCGAGGCGTTGGAGGCGAAGCTCACGCGGTGCGGTGCGCAGGTCGAGCGCATCACCGGTTGACGTTCGGGGGCGGCACGGCCAGAACACCCCCATGTCGGATGATGCCGCAGACCCACTCAAGCTCGTCGCGCTCGACGCCGACGATCTTGCGATCGTTTCAGCCCATCTCCAGGACGCGGTCCTGAAAGTGGCCGATATCGTCTGGCTGCAGGCGGAGAAGCGGTTTGCCCTCGCCTCCCGCCGCTTTGATTGGGAAGGCGTGGCGCTGGGCCAGCGCCGTCGCCGCCTGACCGCGCTGCATTTCGACCGGGTTCTCGGCGTGCGCAGCACCGGCATCGACAAGGCGACGCCGGACCAGGTTTTGAGCCTGCTGGCAATCGGTTTCACCGAGCGCGACTGCCCCGCCGGAGACGTGACCCTGCATTTTTCCGACGGCGCCGCGATCCAGCTCTCGGTCGAATGCATCGAGGCTCAGATGAAGGATCTCGGTCCGGTCTGGGAGGCGATTGCCACGCCCGGGCACCCTGACGCCCCCTGAGCCGAATCTCACGACATCAAGCGGAAAACCAAGGAACAGCGATGCCGATCTGGCTCGACGACAGCAGTGCCGATTTCGAACGGGCGTTCCGCGATCTGCTGTCGGCCAAACGCGAGGTCTCGGAAGAGGTGGATCGCGTCGTCGCCGAGATCATCGCCGCCGTGCGCGAGCATGGCGATGCCGCGGTAATCGACTACACCCGGCGCTTCGATCATCTCGACCTGACGGCCGACGCATTGCGCGTGTCGTCGGCGGAGATCGATGCGGCGGTCGCAGCCTGCCCGCCCGCCCAGCTGGAAGCGCTGCAGACGGCGCGGGATCGCATCGAGGCCTATCATCTGCGGCAGAAGCCGGAGGATGCCTGGTTCACCGACGCGGCCGGTGTCCAGAGCGGCTGGCGCTGGAGCGCCATCGAAGCCGTCGGGCTCTATGTGCCGGGCGGTACCGCGAGTTACCCCTCTTCGGTCCTGATGAATGCCGTGCCCGCCAAGGTCGCCGGCGTCGATCGTGTCGTGATGGTGGCCCCGACCCCGCGTGGCGAGACCAATCCACTCGTGCTGGCGGCGGCAAGGCTGGCCGGCGTCGACGAGATCTATCGGATCGGCGGCGCGCAGGCCGTGGCGGCTCTGGCCTATGGCACGGCGACCATCGACCCGGTTGCCAAGATCGTCGGCCCCGGCAACGCCTATGTTGCCGCCGCCAAGCGTAGGGTCTTCGGCCAGGTCGGCATCGACATGATCGCCGGCCCCTCCGAGGTTCTGATCATTGCCGACGGCACGGCCAATCCCGCCTGGATTGCCGCCGACCTGCTGGCCCAGGCCGAGCACGATGTCTCGGCCCAGTCCATCCTGATGACCGATGACGCGCAGCTGGCGGCCGAGGTCGAGAAAGCCGTCCTGGCCCAGTTGCAGACCCTGCCGCGCGCCGAGATCGCCGCCCGGAGCTGGGCCGATTATGGCGCGATCCTTCTGGTGGCCGATCTGGAAGCGGCCGTGCCGCTGGTCGACCGCCTGGCGCCGGAGCATCTCGAGATCATGACGGCCGATCCCGAGCGTCTCTCGGGCATGATCCGCAATGCTGGCGCGATCTTCCTCGGCAGCCATACGCCCGAGGCGATCGGCGACTATGTCGGCGGGCCCAACCATGTGCTGCCGACGGCGCGCTCGGCCCGCTTTTCCTCAGGATTGGGCGTTCTCGATTTCATGAAGCGCACATCGCTGCTGAGATGCGATGCCGAGGCACTGCGGACGCTTGCGCCTGCGGCGACCCGGCTGGCGGAAGCCGAGGGCTTGCAGGCGCATGCCCGTTCCGTGACGATCAGGCTCAATCTCTGAAGGCGAAACCCTTCGGAGCGGCAACTCGCCGCGACCAGAGACCGGAGGAGCGATGCCCCAGGCCGAACCATCCGCGAAGCAGTGCCTCGTCGGCGTCACGCTCGACCCGTCCTCGCTGGGCGGGGGCTCCGCCGATCAGGAGCATGAACGCGCGATCGCGATCTACGATCTGATCGAGCGCAACCGCTTCGTCCTGCCGGGCCATGATGGCGGGCCCTATCTCGCTCGCCTCGCCATGGTCGAGCGCCGGCTGGTCTTCGAGATCAAGCAGGCGGATGGGTCGCCGGTCATTACCCACCATCTTTCGCTCACGCCGTTTCGCCGCATCGTCAAGGATTACGCGATGGTCTGCGAGAGCTACTATGCCGCCATCCGCACCGCGACACCCTCGCAGATCGAGGCGATCGACATGGGCCGGCGCGGGCTGCACGACGAGGCAGCGACCATCCTGGTCGAACGTCTCGCCAGCAAGGTCGAGATCGATTTCGAGACGGCCCGGCGGCTGTTCACCCTGATCTATGCGCTGCACTGGAAAGGCTGAGTTCTTGGAGCAGCCTGCCTCGCGCAAGGTCCAGAGCGTGCTCTTCATGTGCGCGCAGAACGCCGTGCGTTCGCCGATGGCCGAGGCGATGGCAAAGCATTTCTTCGGCAGATCGGTCTATGTCCAATCCGCCGGGGCCCGGCGCGGCGAGGTCGATGCCTTCGCGCTCGCGGTCCTCGACGAGATCGGCATCGACGCCCACAAGCACAAGCCGAAATCGATCGAGGATCTCGAGGAGTGGGAGGGCCTGAATTTCGACCTGATCGTCTCGCTGTCGCCGGAAGCCCATCACAAGGCGCTCGACCTGACCCGCACGGTGGCAGCCGAGGTCGAATACTGGCCGACAGTCGACCCCACCGCCGTGCAGGGTTCGCGCGACCGGGTGCTGGATGCCTACCGCGAGGTGCGCGACGGGCTGATGCGACGGATCAAGGCACGGCTGACTGTCTAAGCGGGCTGCGTGGTCATGCGCGACAAGATGTCGCGATCGTCGGTCCCGGGAAATGCCGTGAATCCGAGCTCAATCATGGGTTGCCGACGCGGGCATGCGCCTGCACAGACAAAATTCGAGCGTTCTCGGCCCTTGCGGGTGCGCAGGCGGTGCGTCGGTCGTCAGCACAAGAGGACACGGCCTCGCCTCCCAACGGCCGCAGCCGGCGCATTGCAATTCAGCGTTGCCGCGCGATCTGCCGTGCCCGAAGTCTGACCTATCGTCGCACCGACAGCGAAGGCGACGTCGCAAGCAAACATTTAACCGCAGTCCGCTTGATTGGTCAGCGTCTGCAGGGGGGCTTGTGGGCATTCGTCTAGCTTCAGGCCATTCATGTCATCGACAACGCTAAGCAGCCCCTTGCATCGTAGACCTGTGTCGAAACGCGCCTGCGTGGGGCTTGCCCTGATCGGTATCGGCAGCACGGCCTTTGCCCTCGCGGCCCTGCCAGGCAGCCGCGCGCAGGCCGCCGGCGCGCCCGTGGCGATCGTCTTTCCGCCTTGGATCGCGGCCGAGGAAGCGGTGGCGCGCACACTGTCCGCCGGCCATCTCGTCCTGCGTTCCGGCCGCCTGGCGTCCATCGTCATCGCCGCGCCGACACCGTCGGAAGAGCGACCCGCCGGCAGGCCCGCAGGCGCGCTGATGCTGGTGGCGCTCGTCGGGCTGGCGGGCTGCCTGGATGCCCTCGCGATCGACAGGGCCGCCTCATGATCTGGACCCTCGATGTCGTTCGCCAGCGCGTCGCCTGCGTCCTGCTGGGCCTGGCCTTCCTGCATGTGCCGCTCATCGCCCTGATCGGCTGGCTGCGCGGCGAAGATATACTGGTCCCTGCCGCGCTCGCCTTCTTCATGGCGGCGGGTGCGCTGCTTCTGTTCGTCGGCCGCGGCGCTGCGTCCATCACCCAACTCGTGATGGCAATGGTTCTCATCGGCCAGGTCTCGATCATGGTCTTCAGCCTGGCCGGCCATCCCTGGCAGCCGGACATGCACATGTACTACTTCGCGGTGCTGGCGCTGCTCGCCGGCTTCTGTGACTGGCGCCCGATCGTGATGGGGGCCGCCCTGACGGCAGCCCATCACCTCGTCTTGCAATATCTGCTGCCTTCGGCCGTCTTCTATCAGGGCGGCAGTCTCCTGCGCGTGCTGCTGCATGCGGTCATCGTCGTCATCGAGACGTCTTTCCTGGCCACCATCGCGATCATCATGGAGCGCATGTTCCTGGTGAACACGGAAAACCTCGCGCTGGCGCACGCTGTCGCCGAGCGCGAGCGCGCGGCGGGAGAGCGCGAGAAGGCCCTGGCCGACGAACTGGGCCGCCGCGCCCAGACGCTGCGCGAGATTGTCAGCCGCTTTCAGGAGAAGATGGAACAGGAGATGGCGGTGCTCGACCGTTCGTCCGACGTCATGCAGGGTGAGGCCGTCACCCTGATCGAAACATCGGATAAGGCCAGGCGTCAGACCGTGCGCGTCGCCGAAGCCACGTCCGAAACCATGCTGGGCATCGACCATCTGTCCGCCGCGAGCAACCAGCTGGCCATGTCGATCGGCGAGATCGGCCGCAGCGTCACGCACTCCGCTGACGGCTCGACCACGGCGGCCGCGCTCGCGCGCAAGGCCAGCAGCGAGATCGAGATCCTCGCCCGAAACAGCGAAAAGGTCGGAGCGGTGGTCGAGCTGATCCGCAGCATCGCGGCACAGACGAGCCTGCTCGCGCTCAACGCGACGATCGAGGCCGCACGCGCCGGCGAGATGGGTCGCGGCTTCGCCGTCGTCGCCGCCGAGGTCAAGACTCTGTCGGCCCAGACGGCCAAGGCGACCGACGAGGTGTCGGACCAGATCGGCGCGATGCAGACCGCATCCCAGCGATCGCTGACCGCCATTCGTGACATCGTCACCGCCATCGGCGATGTCGAGCGGGTCGCCGAGGCGATCTCCGTATCGGTCCAGCAGCAGGGCCAGGCCACTTCCGAGATCGCGCACCAGGTCAGCATATCCTTCGATGGCGCCAGGCGCAGCGCCGACACCGTCGGCAGCTTCGAAGCCATGACGGCAAGCGCCCATCACGCCGCCCAGCAGGTGCAGGATTCAGCAGATGCGCTGGCGGCGCAGGCTCGCAACATCCGCGAAGAGGTCGCGGATTTCTGCGGGCGTGTCGCCACGGCCTGATCCCGCTACCAGGCCTTGCCGGGACCGACAGCGCCGAGGCCGAGCCAGTGGCCAAGCTTGGCGGCGATGTCGGCGAAGCTCTCGCGCCGTCCGATCGGTGCGGGCGCGATCCCCGGCCCGAAGGCCAGGATCGGCACATGCTCGCGGGTGTGGTCCGTGCCGGGCCAGGTCGGGTCGTTGCCATGGTCGGCCGTGATGATGGCGAGATCGCCCGGCTTCAGTGCCGCTTCCAGCCGGGGCAGCATCGCGTCGAACGCCTCCAGCGCCGCCGCATAGCCAGGCACGTCGCGGCGGTGACCAAACTCGGTATCGAAATCGACGAGGTTGACGAAGCAGAAGCCCCCGTCGGGCAGTCGCTCCCACGCCGCCAGCGCCGCATCGAACATCGCCGCATTTCCGAAGGGCTTGATCTCCTCGCCCGTGGCGCGATGCGCGAAGATGTCACCGATCTTGCCGACGGTGATCACTGTGCGTCCGCGCGCCGCCAGACGGTCGAGGATCGTCTCGTCCGGCGGCGGGATGGCGAAATCCTTGCGGTTGCCTGTGCGGGTGTACCCGCTATCCGCAGTTCCGGTGAAGGGCCGCGCGATCACGCGCCCGATCCGCAAGGGATCGACCAGCAGCCGCACCGTGCGGCACAGCGCATAGAGCCGCTCAAGCCCGAAATGCTCCTCATGTGCGGCGATCTGCAGCACGGAATCGACGGAGGTGTAGCAGATCGGCTTGCCGGTCTCGATGTGCTCGGCCGCGAGTTCGTCAATGATCGCCGTGCCCGAGGCATGCCGGTTGCCGAGAATTCCGGGCAGATCGCCCTCCCGGATGATGGCGGCGACGAGGGCGGACGGAAACGAGTTCTCCAGCGCGGTGAAATAGCCCCAGGCGAAGGACACCGGGCAGCCGGCGATCTCCCAGTGCCCCGAGGGCGTGTCCTTGCCCTGGCTCTTTTCGACGCCATAGCCATGCCGGCCTTCGGGGATGGCGGGCTTCGCACCGCCGGCCAGTGGCTTGCCCGTGGACGCCTCACAGGCGTGGGCGAGGCCGAGCCGCACGAGGTTCGGCAAGGCAAGCGGCCCGCTGCGCAGGCCCTCGCGATCGCCACGACCCTCAGTGCAGGCCAGTGCGATATGCCCCAGGGTGTCGGCGCCGGTGTCGCCATAGAGATGCGCGTCCTGCGCTCCGCCGCAGCCGACGGAATCGAGCACGATCAGGATGGCCCGCGTCATGCTCAGTCCCGCGCCGCGATGGCAGCCGTCGGTTCGAGATTGAGCGCCGCCGCCAGCAGCGCCTGCGTATAGGGCTCGCGCGGCGTGGAGAAGATCGCCTCGGCGGGCCCTTCCTCCACGACCTTGCCGTTCTGCATCACCAGGACGCGATGGGCCATCGCGCGCACGACCTTGAGATCATGGCTGATGAAGAGATAGCCCAGCCCGCGCCGCGCCTGCAGATCGCGCAGCAATTCGACAATCTGGACCTGGACGGACATATCGAGCGCCGAGGTCGGCTCGTCCAGCACGACGAATTTCGGATCGAGAACCATGGCGCGCGCGATCGCGATGCGCTGGCGCTGCCCACCGGAGAACTCGTGCGGGTAGCGGTCCATGGCGGAGGGATCGAGCCCGACATCGCTCAACGCCTGCGCCACGACCTCGCGGCGTTGGCCGTAGCTCTGCTGGCTGGCCTGGACGGTCAGCCCCTCGGCGACGATCTCGGCCACCGACATGCGTGGCGACAGCGAGCCGTAAGGGTCCTGGAACACGACCTGCAAATCCTTGCGCTTCGGGCGCACCTGCGCGCTCGACAGCCCGTCGATGCGGTCGCCCAGAAAGACGATCGGCCCCTCTGACGAAATCAGCCGCAGGATGGCAAGCCCCAGAGTCGTCTTGCCCGAGCCGGATTCGCCGACGACGCCCAGCGTCTCGCCGGCGCGAACGCTCACGGAAATGCCATCGACCGCCTTCACATGGCCGGTCGTCTTGCGCAGGAAGCCGGTCTTGATCGGGAACCAGACCTTGATCGGCCCGGCCTCGACCAGCGTCGCGGCGTTGGCCGGCACGGGGGCCGGGCGGCCCTTGGGCTCGGCGGCGAGCAGGCGCTGCGTATAGGCATGCTGCGGGTTGCCGAAGATCTCGGCAACCGGCCCCTGTTCGACGATCTGGCCCTTCAGCATCACGCAGACCCGGTCCGCGATGCGCCGCACGATGCCGAGATCATGGGTGATGAACAGCATCGCCATGCCGAGCCGGCCCTGAAGCTCCTTCAGCAGCTTCAGGATCTGTGCCTGCACGGTCACGTCGAGCGCCGTCGTCGGCTCGTCGGCGATGAGCAGATGCGGCTCATTGGCGAGCGCCATCGCGATCATCACGCGCTGGCGCTGCCCGCCCGAAAGCTGGTGCGGATAGGCGTCGAGCCGGCTTTCCGCATCGCGGATGCCGACCAGCGCCAGAAGTTCGAGAGTGCGGGCTCGCGCCTTGTCGCCACGCAGGCCCTTGTGCAGCTCGAGGATCTCTCCGATCTGCCGCGCGATCGTGTGCAGCGGGTTGAGCGAGGTCATCGGCTCCTGGAACACCATGGTGATGTCATTGCCGCGCACCTTGCGCAGCGCATCCTCGTCAGCCGCGATCAGATCCTGACCGTTGAACAGGACTTGTCCGGAGGGGTGATAGGCGGAAGGGTAGTTCAGCAGCTTGAGGATCGAGAGCGCCGAGACCGATTTGCCCGAGCCGGATTCGCCGACGATCGCCAGCGTCTCACCCTTGGCGAGGTCGAAGGAGACGCGGTCGACGGCCAGCGTCTCGCGGCCGCCCTGGCGAAAGGCGACGGAGAGGTCGCGGACGGAAAGGAGGGGCAGGGGAGTCAAATTCGTGCCTTTGATGCCAACTTGGCCATCAGGTTAGCTAGAGCTTGATCGGGCGTTGCACCCGACGCGATCCAGTGCGGTGGATCACGCCAGAATTCCTGCGCGTCGCAGTCATCGCCATGAGGCCCTTGTTCGAGAGTGCGTATAACGCGATAGCAGCCGTTCTCAAGCGTGTCCGCTCCATTGACAGCAAGCCAGGCGCCTTTGGAATAACAGCCGCCATAGCGGTCTTCTACGATTGCAACCGGATGGATCGCGGATTCTTCGGTCATTGCGGCCTCCCAATACAATTTTTGATTGTATTGGTTTGGTGCTGCCTCACGCAAACGTCTTCCGCGGGTCAAACGCATCTCGCACCGCCTCGCCGATGAAGATCAGCAGCGACAGCATCAGCGCGATCACGACGAAGCCCGAGAGGCCGAGCCAGGGCGCCTGCAAGTTGGATTTACCCTGCGCCAGAAGCTCTCCCAGCGAGGGCGAGCCGGGTGGCAGCCCGAAGCCGAGAAAGTCGAGCGAGGTGAGCGTCGTGATCGAGCCGTTCAGGATGAAGGGCAGGAAGGTCAGCGTCGCCACCATCGCATTGGGCAGGAGATGCTTGACCATGATCGAGGCATCAGACAGCCCCAGCGCCCGCGCCGCCCGGACATATTCGAAATTGCGCGCCCGCAGGAATTCCGCCCGCACCACGCCCACCAGCGCGACCCAGGAGAACAGCAGGAGGATGCCGAGCAGCACGAAGAAGCTCGGGGTGATGATCGCCGCGACGATGATCAGCAGATACAGCGCCGGGATCGAGGTCCAGATCTCGATGACGCGCTGGAAAATGAGGTCGGTCCAGCCACCGAAATAACCCTGAATGGCGCCGGCCGCGATGCCGATGACCGAGGAGATGCCGCACAGGATCAGCCCGAACAGGATCGAGATGCGGAAGCCGTAGATCAGCCGCGCCACCACGTCGCGGCCCTGGTCGTCGGTGCCGAGCCAGTTCCATTCGAGGTCGCGGCAGCCCGTGCCGCCGCTTCGCTGCGCGATCGCGAGGCACTGCTCGTCCTTGAGCATCCAGGTCGGCGGGGCCGGTGCCGGCACCGGTAGATCGAGATTATGCGTGCGGTAGCTGTAGCGGATCGGCGGCCAGACGGCGAAGCCGTTCTCGTTGATTTCCGTGGCGATGACCGGGTCGCGATAGTCGGTCGTGGCGAGGAAGCCGCCGAATTTCTCCTCCGGATAGTTCACCACGATCGGGAACAGCCACTCGCCCTTGTAGCGCACGATCAACGGACGGTCGTTGGCCAGGAACTCGGCGAAGAGCGACAGTACGAACAGGATCAGGAAGATCCAAAGCGACCACCAGCCTCGCTTGTTGGCCTTGAAGTTGTCGAGCCTGCGCCGGTTGATCGGCGAGAGCTTGAGCCAGCCCTGGTTGGCTTGAGCCGGTGCGAGCGGGGCCTCGCCGCGCAGGGCGGCTGGCGGGGGAGCGGTCAGCGTATCGGACATCTTATGTCTCCCGCGTCTCGAAATCGATGCGGGGGTCGACCCAGGTATAGGTCAGGTCGGTGAGGAGGTGCACGACGAGGCCGATCAGCGAGAAGATGTAGAGATTGGCGAAGACCACCGGATAGTCCCGGTTGACGATCGCTTCGAAGGACAACAGGCCCAGCCCGTCGAGCGAGAAGATCGTCTCGATCAGAAGCGAACCGGCAAACAGTGCGCCGACGAAGGCACCCGGAAAGCCCGCGATGACGATCAGCATGGCGTTGCGGAAGACGTGGCCGTAAAGCACGCCGCGCTCGGACAGGCCCTTCATCCGCGCGGTCAGCACGTACTGCTTGCGGATCTCATCGAGAAACGAGTTCTTCGTCAGAAGCGTCGATGTCGCGAACGCGCCCAATGCCATCGCGGTGACGGGCAGGGCGATGTGCCAGAGATAATCGGCGATCTTTCCGAAGACGCTCAGCTCCGAGAAATTGTCGGAGTAGAGCCCCCGCAGCGGGAAGATCTGCCAGAACGAGCCGCCGGCAAACAGCACGATCAGCAGGATCGCGAAGAGGAAGCCCGGGATGGCATAACCGACGATCACGACGGCGCTGGTCCAGGTGTCGAAGCGCGAGCCGTCCTTGACCGCCTTGCGGATGCCGAGCGGGATCGAGATCGCGTAGGAGAGCAGCGTCATCCACAGGCCGAGCGAGATCGAGACCGGCAGCTTCTCCTTGATCAACTGCAGGACGGGTGCATCGCGGAAATAGCTGCGGCCGAAATCGAAGCGGATATAATCCCAGAGCATTTTGCCGAAGCGCTCATGCGCCGGCTTGTCGAAGCCGAACTGCTTTTCCAGTTCCTTGATGAAGGCCGGGTCGAGCCCCTGGGCGCCGCGATAGGAGGAGGCGTCTCCGCCCGATTGCGCGCCGGAATCGCCGGCCGAGCTTCCGCCGACGCGATCGGCCGCGCCGCCGCTATTGGGGTTCTGGAGCTGCGAGATCACCCGTTCGACCGGCCCGCCGGGTGCGAACTGCACGATCACGAAGGAGATCAGCAGGATGCCGAACAGCGTCGGCACCATCAGGGCGATGCGGCGCGCGATATAGCTCAGCATGCCACTTTACGCTTTCCCGATCCGCTTCGCCTTCTCGGCATCATACCACCAGATCGATGGCGCGCCGGAACCGAATTTCGGCTTGGTCTGCGGCCGGTCGAACATGTCCCAATAGGCCAGCCATTCGGTCGGGTTCCACCACATCGGAATCCAGTAGCGTCCGGCCCGCAGCACGCGGTCGAGGCATTTCGCCGCGATGACGACCTCCGCATAGCTATCGGCCTGGCCAATCCGCTCGATCATGGCGTCGATGGCGGGGCTTGAGACGCCGCCGACATTGCGCGAGCCGCGCGTCTTGGCAGCTTCAGAACCATAGACGATCCGCAAGCTGTCGCTGGGGATCGCGCTGCCGCCCAGCGCCCGGCTGATGATATCGAAATCGAACTCGTCGAGCCGGCGCTGATACTGCGCGCCGTCGACGATGCGCGAGGTCGCGGTGATGCCGAGCCGTTTGAGATTGGCCTGGAAGGGCTGCGTATGCGGCTGCAACGCGCCTTGCGAATCGAGGAACTCGATCTCGAAGGGCTGGCCGTTGGGCAGTTTGAGAACAGCGCCGTCGCGCTTGCAGCCGGCCGCGCGGAACATCTCGTCGGCCCGGCGCAGAAGCGTCCGATCGCTGCCCGATCCGTCGGAGACCGGCGGCAGGAAGGGCTCGCCGAAGACCTCGTCGGGCACCTGGCCGCGGAACGGCTCGAGCAGCTTGAGTTCCTCGGGCGAGGGCAGGCCGATGGCCTTGGAGTCCGAATTCTCGAAATAGGAGGTCATGCGCGAGAAGGACGAGAACATGATGTTCCGGTTCGTCCATTCGAAATCGAAGCACAGGCCCAGCGCCTCACGGATAAGCGGATCGCCGAATTTCTCGCGGCGCAGGTTGAAGATCCAGCCCTGAGAGCCTGTCGGGTCCGTCTTCGGCAGGCCCTCCTTCTTGACCTTGCCCTCGTGGATCGCCGGAAAATCATAGCCGGTCGCCCAGATGCGCGAGGTGAACTCCTCCTGGAAGGTGATGACGCCGCTCTTGAACGCCTCGAACGCCACCTGCCGGTCGCGGAAATACTCCCAGCGCACCCGGTCGAAATTGTTGGTGCCGATGTTGACGGGCAGATCCTTGCCCCAGTAGTCGACGACGCGTTCGAACTCAATGAAGCGTCCCTGCTCGAAACGACCGACCTTGTAGGCGCCCGAGCCGAGCGGCGGCTCCAGTGTGGACGCCTCGAAACTCCGGGTCGACCAGAATTTCTCGGAGAACACCGGCAGGCCGGCGACGATCAGATGCAGGTCGCGGCTGCGCCGGGGCGAAAGCTGCGCGACGAAGATATCGTCGCTCTCGGCGATAGCCGAGACCAACTCGTTCAGCATCAGCCGGTAGGAGGGGTGCCCCTTGGTCTTGAGCAGGTTCATGCTGAAGGCGACGTCGGAGGCGGTCACCCGGCTGCCATCATGGAAACGCGCTTCCGGCCTCAGCCGGAAGCGAAAGGTCAGCTTGTCCGCCGAGACCGCGACACTTTTCGCCAGGAGCCCGTAAAGCGTGCCGGGCTCGTCTCCCGAACCCGCCATCAGGCTGTCGAAGCAGGAATCCATGCCCGCCGCGCCGTCACCCTGCAGGACGAAGATGTTGAGCGTGTTGAAGGTGTCGAAGCTCTGGTTGCCGCTGCTGCGCTTGATCTGGATCGTCAGTGTCCCGCCCTTGGGGGCTTTGGGATTCACATAAGGGAAATGCGGGAAGTCTGCCGGCAGCCCCAGTTCGCCGAAGGTCGAGAGGCCGTGGACCTCCGCTCCTTGCGCCAAAGCGCGCCCGTCCAACCCCGGCAGCATCGCTCCGGACGCCGCAAGCGCGCCGGCCTCCAGGATCCGGCGGCGGGTGATGCGAATCGTCATCGTGTCGCGTCTCCTCGTCGATCGGGCCTCTCGCGATTCGCCCGGTTCATCTCGCCCGCCCTGTGAGGGCGCGCAACCCTGACACTCGACGCCATCGTGGCGGCAACACCATGGCGGGCGCAAGCGCAACCCAAGAAGCGAAAGCGCGACCCCGAAAAAGTGAAAGCCGGGCGCAGGGCCCGGCCTCATACGGTACCAGCGTTGCCGCGGGAGCCCGGCTCAGGGTGCCGGCAGCGGCTTGGGAGCGTCGGCGAGCTTGTTGAGATAGGCGACGACGTCGGCGCGCGTGTCGGGGCGGCCGATGCCTGCATAAGCCATGCTCGTGCCGGGCATGTAGGCCTTGGGGTTCTTCAGGAAACCATCGAGTTGCGCGGCTTCCCAGGCTTCTCCCGATTTGGCCTTCATCGCAGCCGAATAGGCGAAGCCCTCAACAGCGCCCTTTGGGCGGGCATAGACGTCGTAGAGGTGCGGGCCGATCTTGTTGGCGCCGCCCTTTTCAAACGCATGGCATGCCTTGCAGGCGCCGACGGCCTTTTCGCCACGGGCAGCATCGGCGGCGGCGAGACGCACCGCGATAGGCTCCTCGGCGGCAGGAGCAGCGGCCGCGGCTGCGACCGGCTCGTCGCTTGGCAGGTCGAAGCCGGGAACGGCAGGCTTTTGCGGTGCGAACACGATGCCGGCCATCATGTTCAGCCCCATCACCACCAGAAGCGTCGAGAGAGCCGCACCGGCGATCTTGTTGGTTTCGATATTCATCGTATCCGAACCCTCGGCCGCCCACACGGATCGTGCAGGAAGCAAGACAGCGTGAGGCGACCTCGCGAGCCCGCCATGCGAGCGTTGCTTAACCGCTTTGCGCGCTGCATTGCAACTCGTATAAGCACGCGCCGCTTTGAGACTTTTTGACGCTTGCAAGCACGCTCTGCGCCTGGCGCAACGCCTGCAGACCCCCACCATGAGTTCGCCCCCACCGATGTCAGACCCGCTGATCCTGATACCCGCCCGCATGAAGGCGACGCGCCTGCCGGGTAAGCCGCTGGCCGACATCCATGGCGAACCGATGATCGTTCGTGTCTGGCGGCGCGCGGTCGCTGCCGGCATCGGCCCCGTGGCGGTGGCAACCGATTCCGCCGAGATCTGTGAGGTTGTCGAAGCCGCAGGAGGCATCGCCGTGCTCACACGAGAGGACCACCCCTCCGGCTCCGATCGCATCAAGGAGGCCGCCGATCTGCTCGATCCGGACGGGAACCATAACGTCATCGTCAACGTCCAAGGCGATTTCCCGACGCTGGAGCCCGTGGCGATCGCGGCGGCCATTACGCCGCTTGCCGATCGCGCGGTCGATATTGCGACGCTGGTCGGGGTGATTGACGACGAGGAAGAAAAGACGGCCTCCAGCGTGGTCAAGATGGTCGGCAGCCATGTCTCCCCGGGCCGCCTTCGGGCGCTGTATTTCACGCGCGCGACCGCGCCATACGGTGAGGGCCCGCTCTATCATCATGTCGGCATCTACGCCTATCGCCGTGCCGCGCTGGACCGTTTCGTCAGCCTGCCGCAGTCGCTTCTCGAAAAACGCGAGAGCCTGGAGCAACTGCGAGCGTTGGAGGCCGGCATGCGCATCGATGCGATGATCATCGATCACGTGCCCCGTGGCGTCGACACGCCCCCCGATCTCGATCGCGCCCGCGCGATCCTCAAAGACAAAGCCGGAGCCTGAACTCATGTCCGTCATCGTCTCCTACCAGGGCGAACCCGGCGCCTTCTCGTCTCAGGCTGCCCTGCAGGTCTTCCCGGATTGCGAACTGCTGCCCTGCTCAACCTTCGAGGATGCACTCGCGGCCGTCTCGGACGGCACGGCCCGCTATGGCATGATCCCGATCGACAACTCGATCGCCGGGCGCGTCGCCGATATCCACCATCTGCTGCCGCGCTCGGGCTTGCACATCATCGGCGAGCATTTCCTGCCGATCCGCTTCCATTTGATGGCGGTGAGGGGCGCGACGCTGGCGACGCTGACGCGGGTGCAAAGCCATATCCATGCGCTCGGCCAGTGCCGCAAGATCATCCGCAAGCTTGGCCTCAAGGCCGAGGTCGCCGCCGACACGGCCGGCTCCGCCCGCCAGGTTTCGGAAGCAGCCGACCTCACCCGCGCAGCCATTGCTCCGCGCATCGCGGCCGAAGTCTACGGCCTTGATATCCTGATGGAGGACATCGAGGATGAGAAGCACAACACAACGCGCTTCGTCATTCTGTCGAAATATCCGGAGTTCGTGCGCCAGGGCGCGGCCTCGACCGTGACGACGCTGATCTTCCAGGTCCGCAACCTGCCCGCCGCGCTCTACAAGGCGATGGGGGGCTTTGCCACCAACGGCGTCAACATGACCAAGCTCGAGAGCTACATGGTCGACGGCCACTTCTCGGCGACGATGTTTTATGCCGATGTCGAGGGGCACCCCGACGATCCTGCGCTGCGACGCGCGCTTGACGAACTCGCCTTCTTTTCCAAGGAGGTGAAGATCCTTGGCGTTTATCCGGCGCACGCGTTTCGTTCGACGCTGGCCGACATCGCCGAATAGCGGCTGCCAACGTTTGGCATTCGCAGGTCGTAGCCGGGGCGGTCTCTGTCCGCTGTTGCATCCGTGCCGCCATTTGCGATCGGCATCGCCGCAACCAAAGTGCCACAGTGGCGTTCACTGCCAATCATGTCATTGCTGCGATGCAGCGATCGGGAGTGGATGATTTGTCGTATTCGAAAGTGCCGTTGGGCGTCTGGGCCGGCTTGCTTGTCATGACGGGTGGTGCCGCGGCTGCCGACGCAGTGGTCCCTGTCTTCGCCGAGAAGCCGGCCTCGGGCTGGACCGTGACGATCGGTGCCAACGGCAAGTTCGGCCCCCGCTATATCGGCTCGGACAAGATGGGTTTTTCCGGTGCGCCGTCATTGAGCTGGCGACGCGCGGGCGACCCGCCATCGTTCAGCGCGCCCGATGACGGCTTCGGTCTTGCACTCTACAAGACCAGCGTGTTCAGCGTCGGCCCTGTCGGCGCGTTCAAGAGCGGCCGCTATTTCGGCGACGACAGGCGTCTCTTCGGCCTGCGGGATGTGCCCTGGACGATCGAGGGCGGTGCCTTCGTCGAGTTCTGGCCGATCCTGGATCGGTTGCGCACGCGCCTTGAGGTTCGTCAGGGCTTCCATGGCCATCGCGGTGTGGTCGCCGATGCATCGATAGACTGGGTCGAGCGCTTCGGCGCCTTCACGCTGTCGGGCGGACCGCGCCTGTCAGTAGCCAATGGCTCCTACATGGACCGGAACTTCGGCGTCTCGCCTGGCGAGGCGGCCCTCAACGGGACGCTGACGCCGTATCGCGCCAAGGGCGGATTGCGGTCCGTCGGCGCCGCGGCTGCGCTCGCCTATCGCTGGTCGCCGGCTTGGACGACGCGGACCTTCGTCAAATATGACCGCCTGATCGGCTCCGCCGACGATTCGCCGATCGTTCGTCTCGGTGACCGCAACCAGTTCACGGTCGGCGTCGGGGCAAGCTACACCTTCGCCTGGGGTCAGTAAGCGCCCCGATAAGTGAGCATTTGATCGGGCCCGGGAGCTGACCGAAAGTCGCTCCCGGGCCGATTTTTGTTTTATCGCGACCGGGCCATCGACCGCCCACCCGCTATCGTCTCGAACGTCGGTCTGCGCGGTACCGGGCAAACATCGAGGCAGCGTCGGGGATCAGGGGGGCGACGTCATCGCTTTGCCTTCGGCGCGCTCGCCCTCCACCGCCCAGGCCCTCAGCAGCGTGTGCGCAATCGCCAGGTGCTGCGGGCTGGTCAGGCTCTCGGGGTGGGTCCCCTCCAGCATCGCGAGCGCCTCGTCGCGGGTGAACCAGCGCCCGGCTTCGAGTTCGGTCATGTCGAGCACGATCTCGTCATTGAGCGCTTCCGCGATACAGCCGATCATCAGCGAGGACGGGAACGGCCAGGGCTGCGAGGCCATGTAGCGCACGGTGCCGATCCGCAGGCCGGCCTCTTCCCAGCTTTCGCGGCGCACCGCATTCTCGAAGGTCTCGCCCGGCTCGATGAAACCGGCGATGCAGGAATACATGCCGGGAGCAAATCGCGCCTGCCGCGCCAGTAGGCAGGTCTCGCCACGCGTGACCAGCATGATCACCACCGGGTCGGTGCGCGGGAAATGCTGCGCGCCACAGGCGCTGCATTCGCGTTTCATGCCCGCCGCACCGGCTATTGTCGGCCCGCCGCACTGGGCGCAGAAGCGATGGCGCGCATGCCAGTCGAGCAGCGCCTTGCCCTGGCCAAGCGGCCCGAGTTCGTCTTCGGGTACGAGCCGCTTCAGCGCCACTGACCGCAGATCGGTGACGAACAGCTCCGGTCGTTCCCGCAGCGGCTCGATCAGCGCGCGGTCGATCAGCCGAGCGAAGCGCGGGGCGCCGTCGGGAGCAAGGCCGAGAAAGACCTCTTCCAGCCCTTCGCCGAGAAGCTGCGTCTCGCCATGGCTGAACCAGACCGACAGAGCCTCGCCATCGAGCCGCTTCAGGACCGGTGTTTCGCCAGCGACGACGGCGATCCGCGTATCCGAGCGATGGCGCAGTGCGGCAATGGCATCGGCCTTGTCGCGCAGGTCCTCGCGGCGGTCGAGCTTGTTGATGGCAAAGCCCGTCAGGGCCGAGCGTTCGCGAGGTCGGGAGGCGTCGTTCATACCGACCGTCCTACCCCCCGGCGGCGCCGTCTTGCAAGCACGCTTCGCATCGCTGGCCGCTTCCGCACACCCAACGCTCAGCCGGCATTTCGGCCGCGCAACAAATGCACGATCGCGGAAAAATCCGCGCCGCCTTCGCCCCAGGCATTGTGAAGCCCGTAGAGTTGCGTCGCGGCGGCTCCCAGCGGTGTCGAGGCGCCGTTCGCCTGGGCCGCTTCCTGCGAGAGCTTGAGATCCTTCAGCATCAGTGCCGAGGCGAAGCCGGGCTTGTAGTCGTTGTTGGCCGGCGAGGTCGGCACCGGGCCCGGCACCGGGCAATAGGTCGTCAGCGACCAGCACTGGCCCGACGAGGTCGAGGCCACGTCGAACAGGGCCTGGTGCGACAGGCCGAGCTTCTCGGCCAGCACGAAGGCCTCCGACACGCCGATCATCGAGATGCCGAGGATCATGTTGTTGCAGATCTTGGCCGCCTGGCCGTTGCCGGCTGCGCCGCAATGCACGATGCGCCGCCCCATCGCCTTCAGCACCGGCTCGCCCAAGGCAAACGCCTCGTCCGAGCCGCCAACCATGAAGGTCAGCGTACGGCCCCTTGCGCCGCCGGTGCCGCCCGAGACCGGCGCGTCGAGCGACAGGCAGCCATGGTCCGCCGCCATGACATGCGCCTTGCGGGCTCTCTCGACATCGATGGTCGAGCAGTCGATCAGCAGCGCACCCTTTTTCACCTGCGGCAGGATGTCGGTCCAGACCGACATCACATGCTTGCCGGCCGGCAGCATGGTGACGACGATATCGGCCTCCGCCACGGCCTCCTTCGCCGAGCCCGCGATGCCGACGCCAAGCGCGGCCGCCGCATCCGTCGAGGCCTGGACGAGATCGAAGGCGCGGACCCCATGCCCGGCCTTGACGAGATTGCCGGCCATGGGGGCGCCCATATTGCCGAGTCCGATAAAGGCGATGCTGGTCATGGTGGTGTCCTTCCGTTGGTTGCTACGTCATGGTCGGCCTTGAGCCGACCATCTCCTGCCAGAGATTCTCGGGTCTGCGCTTCGCGTCGCCCGAGAGTGACGCCGAATCTCAATTCCCCTTCGCCCGGCCGACCAGCCCGCGCGCCACGATCATCCGCATCACCTCGTTGGTGCCCTCGAGAATCTGGTGGACGCGGAGATCGCGGACGATCTTCTCGATGCCGTATTCGGCCAGATAGCCATAGCCACCATGAATCTGCAGCGCCTGGTTGGCGACCTCGAATCCGGTGTCTGTCGCGACACGCTTGGCCATGGCGCAGAGCTTTGTCGCATCGGGCGCCTTGGCGTCGAGCGAAGCCGCCGCCCGCCACAACAGGCTGCGGGCCGCCTCCAGTCCGGTTGCCATGTCGGCCAGCGTGAACTGCAGTGCCTGGAAATCCGCGATGCGCGAGCCAAACGCCTTGCGCTCCTGCGCATAGGCGATCGCCTTGTCGAGCGCGCCTTGCGCGCCGCCCAGCGAGCAGGCGCCGATATTCAGCCGCCCGCCATCGAGCCCCGCCATGGCGATCTTGAAGCCGATGCCCTCGGGCCCGAGCCTGTTGGCGACCGGCACGCGGCAGTTCTCGAAGATCACGGCGGCCGTCGGCTGGGCGTTCCAGCCCATCTTCTTCTCATTGGCGCCGAAGGAGAGGCCTGGCGTGCCCTTCTCGACCACCAGCGTCGAGATGCCGGAAGGCCCGGCCTCGCCGGTGCGCACCATCACGACATAGATGTCGGAAACGCCGGCGCCGGAAATGAACTGCTTCTGGCCGTCGAGCACGTAATGGTCGCCGTCCAGCACCGCCTTCGTCTTCAGCGCGGCGGCGTCCGAGCCCGCGCCGGGCTCAGTCAGGCAATAGCTTGCCAGATGCTCCATCGTGCAGAGCTTCGGCAGGAAGGCCTGGCGCTGCGCCTCGTCACCATAGCGGTCGATCATCCAGGCGCACATGTTGTGGATCGAGATATAGGCGGCCACCGTCGGGCAGCCGGTCGAGAGCGCCTCGAAGATCAGCGCGGCGTCCAGCCGCGAGAGCCCCGAGCCGCCGACATCCTCGGCGATGTAGATGCCGCCCATGCCCAGCGCGGCCGCCTGACGCATCTCCTCGACCGGGAAATGCTTCTCCTCGTCCCAGCGCATGGCGTTGGGCGCTAGCGTGTCCGTGGCAAAGCCCAGCGCCATGTCCTGGATCGCAAGCTGGTCTTCGGAGAGGGAGAAGGCGGTCATGGGGACCTCAGGGCTCGATCAGATGGATCAGGCGGGCGTAGCCGGTGCCAGCGAGCTTATGTGCAAAGCGCGCGTCACTCGTTGCCAACAGGGTGTCCCGGCTTTCGGCGAGGGCAAGGAAAACGCAGTCGGAGCATGGATGCGAAAGCTCCAGAGAAAGCTGGAAGGCCCTGGGCATCAAGGGGGCACTGTTCTCGATTTTCGGCAGCGACCGCTCGGCCAGTTCGTAGGCCGCGCGTGCATATGTCTCGGACAAATCCCGTCGTCGAACGGCCTTCGTCAGCGCGCCGGCCATCTCGACGCGAATGATGTCGGGCGAACTGATATGCTCCGTCGCGAACAACAACGAGCGTGACGCGCTGCTGCGTGTTCCATCGACCACCGCATCGAAGAGGACACTGGTATCGATGATCACGAGTGTTCGCCACCGACGGATGCCATCTCGTCCCGGACGTCACGGACGATATCGGCGCCCGACGCCGCAACCTTCGCGAAGCCATGCTCCCGCTCGAATTTTTCGAACAGGGCCTTTCGTTCGGCACCTGTCAGCGGAACGCCGCGGCTGAGCGCCAAGCTGGCTTCATGCTGCAGCGAGGTTCCGTTGATTTCGGCCTTGGTCCTCAGGCGCTGAAGGACCGCATCCTCGACATCGCGGATCAGAAGGTTGCTCATCGGAAAATCCTCTTGATATCAATTATGATAGCATTGCTGTGGGCTGGCCTCAATAGAGCAGGTTTGGGTCGAAAATCCTTCGGCGAATGCAATGAAGTTAGGGCTGCCGCTCCCGACGGCCGGGCGTGATCGGTGCCGCTGGCGCCTTCCGGCGTTCCGGGAAGGCTCCGTCGAACTGGGTGGCGCGCGCCCTGTGCGGCGAGCGCGGCGAATCGATTGCGACGAAATCCTCCGGTGTCGCGGCCTCGAAGGGCTTTCCAACGAAGACCAGCGGACCGCGATCGGTCACGACGACATCGCCATAGGACAGGCCGCCGGCATTGGTGAAGGTCTCGACGGTCACCGGCGGCGGCGGTGGCGGCGGCAGGCTCGCTTCGAGCGCCCGCCGCTGCCGGTTTTCCTCGATCACCTGCCGAACGCGCTCGCGATTGAGACGGCGCGTCTCCTCGATCCGGCTTTGCCGAAACACCCGGCAATGGGCCTGCTGATCTTCATCGAGCACCAGCTCTTCGTCGGGCTCGGCGTCGCAGATCGCGTCGCTGGCCGACGTGGAGAGTTGCGGCGACCCGGGCTCCATCACGATCCGGTCCGGCGACACGGTCACCTGTGCCCCGGCAGTCATCGCGGCACAGAAAAGGCCGAGCGAGGAGGCGATGATGCGCAGCGCCCGCTTCATGCCATCCCCGCCGCCCTTGGCCTCAGCTCATCGTCGGGATGACGAAGCTCGCTCCGTCCTTGATACCGCTCGGCCAGCGCGCCGTCACCGTCTTGGTCTTGGTATAGAACCGGATCGAGTCGGGGCCATGCTGGTTGAGATCGCCGAAGGAGGAGCGCTTCCAGCCGCCGAAGGTGTAATAGGCCAGCGGCACGGGGATCGGCACATTGATGCCGACCATGCCGACCTGAACCTTCGAGGCGAAGTCGCGCGCCGCATCGCCGTCGCGGGTGAAGATCGCGGTGCCGTTGCCGTATTCATGGTCGTTGGTGAGTTTAAGCGCCTCGTCATAGGTCTCTGCGCGAACGACGGAGAGGACCGGCCCGAAGATCTCCTCCTTGTAGATGCGCATGTCCTTGGTGACGTTGTCGAACAGGCAGCCGCCGACATAAAAGCCGTTCTCGTAGCCCTGCATCTTGAAGTCGCGCCCGTCGACGACGAGCGAGGCGCCTTCCTGGACGCCGACCTCGATATAGGAGCGGATTTTCTCTTCAGCCTGCTTGGTGACGACCGGGCCGTAATCGGCGCTGGCGTCGGTCGAGGGGCCGATCTTCAGGGCCTCGACGCGGGGAATCAGGCGCTTGACCAACTCGTCGGCGGTGGCCTTGCCGACGGGGACCGCGACCGAGATCGCCATGCAGCGCTCGCCCGCCGAGCCGTAGCCGGCACCGATCAGCGCATCGACCGCCTGGTCCATGTCGGCGTCGGGCATGATCACCATGTGGTTCTTGGCGCCGCCGAAGCACTGCACGCGCTTCCCATTGGCGCAGCCCCGGGCGTAGATGTACTCGGCGATCGGGGTCGAGCCGACGAAGCCGATCGCCTTGATGTCGGGATCGTCCAGAATGGCGTCGACGGCTTCCTTGTCGCCATTGACGACGTTGAGGATGCCGGGAGGCCCGCCCGCCTCGATGAAGAGCTCGGCCAGCCGCATCGGCACGCCCGGGTCGCGCTCGGAGGGCTTCAGGATGAAGGCGTTGCCGCAGGCGATCGCGGGGCCGAGCTTCCAGAGCGGGATCATCGCCGGAAAGTTGAACGGCGTGATGCCGGCGACGACGCCGAGTGCCTGGCGCAGCGAATAGATGTCGATGCCCGGGCCGGCGCCGTCGGTGAACTCGCCCTTCATCAGGTTCGGCACGCCGAGCGAGAATTCGACCACCTCGACCCCGCGCTGGATGTCGCCCTTGGCGTCGGGAATGGTCTTGCCGTGCTCGCGGGCGAGGAGTTCGGCGAGTTCGTCATTGTTCTGCGCGATCAGGTCGAGGAATTTCATCAGCACGCGCGCGCGGCGTTGCGGGTTGACGGCGGCCCATTTCGGCTGCGCCTCGGCGGCGTTCTCGACGGCGGCGCGCATCTCGGCCGGAGAGGCGAGCGCGACCTTGCCGATGATCGTGCCATCCATCGGCTGGTAGATGTCAGCGGTGCGACCAGACGTGCCGGCGACGTGCTTGCCGCCGATGAAATGCCCAACCTGACGCATCGCGCTCTCCTACGAATGGTGATGTCTCGAAACCTGCCTCTCCCCTACCATTCTCGTTTGCGCACGGCTATAGCGACCTTGGGTTGGGCGCCGTGCGAAAAAGCAAATATCGTTCGACGCAAGCAGCGGCGAACGAAAGCAGGAGGGGCGGTGGCGGTGGAGCGGTTCGACTGGGACGATCTCCGGTTCTTCCTGGCGGTCGCACGCTCGGGCCGGCTGACGGCTGCCGCGCGACGTCTAGGTGCCGATCATGCCACCGTCTCTCGGCGCATCACCTCGCTGGAAGAATCGCTCAAGGCCAAGCTGTTCGAACGCCGGCCGCAGGGCTACACGCTGACCGCCCATGGCGAGCGGCTGCTGGCCCGGGCCGAGAGCATGGAAACCGACGCACTCGCCATCCAGAGTGACATTGGCGGCGCCGACATGGCGCTGGCCGGCACGGTCAGGATCGGCGCGCCCGACGGCTTCGGTACCGTTTTCCTCGCGCCGCGATTGGCCAGTCTCGGCAGCGCCTATCCCGGCCTCGAGATCCAGCTTATTGCCATGCCGCGCCTGCTCTCGCTGTCGAAGCGCGAGGCCGATGTCGCGATCACGCTCGCCCCGCCCAAGGAGGGCAAGGTCGTTGCCCGGAAGCTCTCGGACTATCGGCTCGGTCTCTACGCGACGCAGGCCTATCTCGACGCGATGCCGAAGGTCGAAAAGCCGGAGGATCTCTTCGCCCACCGCATCGTCGGCTATATCGACGACCTGATCTTCACGCCTGAGCTCGACTATCTCGACGAGGTCGCCAAGGGCCTGCGCGCCCAGGTGCAGAGTTCGAGCGTCCTGGCGCAGATGAACGCAGTCGTCGGCGGCGCTGGCATCGGCGTGATCCACCATTTCATGGCGCAAGGCGAGCCACGCCTTGTCCCGGTCCTGCCCGAGAGCGTCTCGATCACGCGCTCGTTCTGGTTGCTGGTCCATGCCGATCTGAAGGACGTCGCCCGCGTCCGCGCCATCGTCGATTTCGTCGTGCGCGAAGCGAAAGCCAGCCGTGCCCTGCTGATGGGTGAAAGCCGGGTAGGGGCCAGCGAGGCCAACTAGCCCGTCCGCGAGACGCTCAGATTCGCCAGGGCAGGACGTTGGGCGGCAGCCGCCGTGCCAGCCTGTCTAGCGCCAGCATGGCGATCAGAATCACAGCTGACGCGCTGATGGCGACCGCCGCTGCCTCGCCCGCAAGCCCGGCTTCCTTCAGCGAGAACAGCACGACGCCGAGCGTCTCGGTGCCCGACGACCAGAGCAGCGCCGAGACGGTCAACTCGTTGAACGCGACAAGGAAGACCATCAGCGCGCTCACCGTCGCGGCCGGCGCCAGAATCGGCGCCACGATGAAACGCAGCATCTGCCAGAGCGTCACGCCGTCGAGCTTCGCCGCCTCCTCGTGATGCGCCTCGATCTGCGCCATCGCGGCGACGGGCGCCTTCAACGCCAGCGGCAGGAACCGCGCGAGATAGGCGAACAGGATGATGAAGGGCGTGGCGTAGATGCTGATGCCCAGCAGCGGCAGCGGTTTCAGGAACATGAGGATGCAGGCGATCGCCAGCACGACGCCCGGCAAGGCATAGGGCAGTTCGATGACCACCTCGACGACGCGTCGCAACCGCCCCATCCGCCGTTCCAGCGCATAGGCGAAGGCGATCGAGAGCAGAGCCAGGATCAGCGCGGCGCTGCCGGCGAACAGGAAGGAGTTGCGGAAGGCCCGGATCGTCACATCCTGGCGCAGCAGAACCTCGGCGAATTTGTCGAAGGTCAGGCTTTGCCAGTTCAGTGCGACGCCGAGCGCCGGAGTCAGCGCCTCGCCGAGCAAGGCGAGGAAGGGCAGGCCGAGCTTGATCAGCAACAGAAGAACAAGACCGCCCGTGACCAAGGGCCGCGCCCGTCCGAGCTCCCAGAACGGCTGAAGCGGCCGCTCAATCTCGACCTTGCCGCCCGCTCGCCGCGTCGCCAGCATCCCGGCTGCGATGCCAAGTCCCGCCACGAGCGCCACGAGGATCGACAGTGCCGCGGCATCGGGGAGTCCGGCTGGTCCGAAGCTCGACAGCCGGCGGTAGATCAGCGTCGGCAGGGTCAGATAGTTCACCGGCAGGCCGAGCAGCGCCGGAATCCCGAAATTTCCGACGCCCGCGACGAAGGCGAGCAGCGAGGCTGCGATGATCTGCGGCCGCAGCACGGGCAGCAGGATGCGGGCAACGATGCTGCGCGGCCCCGCGCCCTCCATCTGCGCGGCTTCGATCAGCGAATGCGGCACGCTGCGCAGGCCGGTCCAGAGCGTGATTGCCACCAGCGGCGCGTGATGCAGCGCCATCACCAGCGCGATGCCCCCGCGCCCCAGCAGCGGATTGGGCGTTCCGGGCGCCGGCGACAGGCCGAGCAGCGAGAGGATCGGCGAATGGGGCGCAAACAGGCTCAAAAACGCCAGCGCCGCGACCTGCGGCGCGATCATCATGGAGAAGACGAGCGCGAATGCGATCGGCCGCTTGCCGCGCACATCGGTGACGCCGAGCAGGATCGCGGCCGTGCCGCCGATCAGCAGTGCGCCCAGTGCTGACAGCGCGGCGGTCTCGAGCGTGTGCAGCGTCGCGGTGACAGCCGCCCGGCTGCCGATCTCGGCCAGCGCCGCGTCGGGTGCAAACTGCCAGCCCGGCGCGAAGGCGGCCGCAGCCAGGCGCAGAAACGGCAGGCCGCCGAACAGGATCGCGCAGATCGTCACCAGCACCGGCAGGCCGAGGCCCGCCGGCAGGTTCAGGCCGCGCCAAAGGCGCGGCCTGGGTTCTTGCCAACCCGTCCGGGCCGCCAGTGTCACTCGAAGATCGTGGTGAAGCGCTTGCGCGATGCGGCCTCGTCCGCCAGCGCCTTGGCGGCGTCGAACGGCATCAGCTTGATCGCGGTGCGGGCGGGGTAGCCGGCGGGCAGGGCGACCTCGGGATGGGCTGCGACATAGCCCTGCTTGAGCGCCAGCTCCTGGCCGTCCTTGGAGAGCAGGAAGTCGACGAAGGCCTTGGCGGCTTCCGGGTTCTTGCTGGTCTTCAGGATCGCGACCGGCTCGCTGACGGCCGAGACGCCCTCGCTCGGGAAGACGAACTCGACAGGCGCGCCCTTGGCCTTTTCGCGGATCGGCATGAAATCGACGATCATGCCGTAGAGCTTCTCGCCGGTGGCGACCTGGCGCAGGATGTCGCCATTGGAGCCGGCGGCGAGCGCGCCATTGGCCTTCAGCGCCTCGTAGAAGGCCCAGCCGGTCGGCAGGTTGCTGCTCAGCGTGATGGTGTGGATCATCGCGGCGCCGGAGTTCAGCGGGCTCGGCATCGCCAGCAGGTTCTTGACCTCGGGCTTGGTCAGATCGAGCCAGCTCGTCGGCTTCATCGCGGCCTTGGTGTTGTAGACGATGCCGGTGGTGATCAGCTTGGTCGCGAACCAGAACTTGGCCGGGTCGTGGATGCCGGCCGGATAGGCTGAGACCGGGGCCTTGTCATGCGCCAGCAGCCGGTCCTCCTTCTTCAGCCCTTCCATCGTCACGGCATCGGCGATCAGCAGCAGATCGGGCTGCGGCGCGCCGGCTTCGAATTCGGCGCGCAGCTTGGCCATCACGCGCGGCGTTCCGTCGCGCACGAAGCTGATCTCGACCTTGGGGTACTTTGCCTTGAACGCATCGATCGTCTGCTGTGCGTCGGTGTTGGGTTGGCTCGTATAGAGGACGAGTTTGCCCTCCGCGGCCTGCGCCAGGCCGGCCGGCAGCAGTCCGGCGACGAGGCCGAGGGCGATGGCTGAAAACGACGCCTTGAAACGCATGGTGCTCTCCTGTGCGGACGTCCCGGTCCGGGTCTGCGCTGGCGGTAGCCCCCGCATATGACATATCCATGAAGCCGGCGTCATGGTCGATCAGGCCGTCGATGTCATGACGACGACAGCATCCGGGCCGATGGTGATCGCGACCGCAAGGCCGATCTGCCTCACGGCGGCTTGACCCTGTCGGCCGGGCGCACCACGTTTCCTTCTCATCGCCTACCCGCTCGCGACAGGACTGCCATGACCGCCTCCAAGCTCGACCAGCTCCGCACGATGACCACGGTGGTCGCCGACACCGGCGACATCGAAGCGGTCCGGCGTCTCAAGCCTGTCGATTGCACGACCAACCCGACGCTGATTCTCAAGGCCGTGGAGAACCCGGCCTATGCCAGCCTGGTCGATGAGGCGATCGCCTGGGGCAAGAAGGCCGGCGCTGGCGATCATGACACCGTCCATGCGGTCTGCGACCGTCTCGCCGTCACCTTCGGCGCCGAACTCACCAAAATCGTGCCCGGCCGGGTTTCGACCGAGGTCGATGCCGATCTGTCCTTCGACACGCAGGCCACGATCGGCAAGGCACGCACCCTCATCGCCGCCTACAAGGAGCGCGGCATCGAGAAGGACCGCATCCTCGTGAAGATCGCCTCGACCTGGGAGGGCATCCAGGCCGCCAAGGTGCTCCAGGCCGAGGGCATCGACTGCAACCTGACGCTCTTGTTTTCGCTGCCGCAGGCCGTCGCCTGCGCCGAGGCGAATGCGTTTCTGATTTCGCCCTTCGTCGGCCGCATCCTCGATTGGCATGTCAAGGCCGGTGGCGGTCCCTACACCCCCGAGACCGATCCCGGCGTCGTCTCGGTGCGCACGATCTACGCCTATTACAAGACACATGGCATCAAGACGGTGGTGATGGGCGCTTCCTTCCGCAACACCGGCGAGATCGAGGCGCTGGCCGGCTGTGACCGTCTCACCATCGGGCCGAGCCTCCTCGACGAGCTTGCGGGCTCCACGGGTGATCTGCCCCGCAAGCTGAAGCCTGAATCAGCCGGCGAGGCGCCCGCGAAACTGACGCTGGACGAAAAAGCCTTCCGCTTCGCCATGAACGAAGACGCGATGGGCACGGAAAAACTCGCCGAGGGCATCCGCGGCTTCGTCAAGGACCTCAACGCCCTGCGCAAGCTGGTCGCCGCCCGGTTCGTCTGACCGGTTCAGGCGCGGCTTGACCGGACGATCCGGTATCAGCGCTTGGGCGCTGCTTCCGCCTGGACCGTGATGGTGCGCTTAGGGAGCGCGGAGGCCTGATCGAAGAAGCTGCGGCCGCCGGCTGCGGCCATCTCCAGCTGGTGCTTCCAACCCTTGGCATCCTTGCCGCCGCCCAGGGCGCTGAATTCGGCCCGCCGGTTCTCCTCCCGCCCGCGACCGCCCTGGAAGACCATGACGCCTGAGGCCGTGACGACGATGTCGCCGCGCCGCAGCGTCGGATCCTTCAGATACCAGTCGGCATCGGTCGCAGGGTCGAGCTGGACCACCGGCGGCTTGGGCTTCGAGGACACCTCGGGCATGCGCTGGCGTGTGATCGGTGCCTGCACGGGGGCAGGCACGTCATATTCATAGATCGGCGTCGCTCGCAGGCGCTGGCCGCCGCCAAACAACGTGCGCGCCAGATCGTCGAACAAATTCGCCGCCTGTGCGCCGGGCGCACCCGCAAGCGCGAGCGCCGCCACCAGCCCCACCATCGTCATCTGCCGCATCGCCATCGCCGTCATCCTCTGCCAACCGGCGGATCAACGAGGAATGGTCGCAAAAGGTTCAGTGCGGGTTCACCGACGCGGTTAAAATTTTTCGACGGCGCGAAAAAAGTGCTCAGCCCTTCGCCGCCAGTGCCTCCGCCCGGATCGTCGAGAGCGACTTTGCCGGCGTGATCGCCTCGGGATCGAGCAGGCAATGGATGATCGCAGGCTTGCCGGAAGCCACGGCCCGCTCGAAGGCCGGGCCGAACTCCTCGGTCTTTTCGACGCGCTCGCCATGGCCGCCGAAGGCCTTGGCATAAGCCGCGAAGTCCGGGTTCTTCAGCATCGTCGCCGAGACGCGGCCGGGATAATGCTTCTCCTGATGCATGCGGATCGTGCCGTACATGCCGTTGTCGATGACGATCACCACGACCGGCAGATCATATTGCACGGCGGTGGCAAAATCCTGTCCGTTCATGAGGAAGCAGCCGTCACCCGCGAAGGCGATGACCGTCCGCTCGGGGAACAAGCGCTTGGCGCCGATCGCCGCCGGCACGCCATAACCCATCGAGCCCGAGGTCGGCGCGAGCTGCGTCGCGAATTTGGTGAAGCGGTGGAAGCGATGCACCCAGGTCGCGTAATTGCCGGCGCCGTTGCACAGAATCGCGTCGTCCGGCAGGTGGTTGCGCAGCCAGCGCACCATCTCGCCGGGATGGAATGTGCCCGCCACCGGCGCGGGCTGCTCGCTCCAGCCGAGATAGGCTTCGTGCGCCTCTGCGGCCGCGCCGGCCCACGGAATCTCCTGCGGCGGGTGCACGGTCTCCAGCGCCGCGCAGAACGCGGTCGGCGAGGCGTTGATCGCCAGCGAAGGCCGATAGACGCGGCCCAGTTCCTCGGCATCGGGGTGGACATGCACCAGCGGCCGGCCCGGATTGGGGATGCCGAACAGCGTGTAGGACTGGCTCGGCATTTCCGACAGCCTGCCGCCGACGAGGAGCACGAGATCGCTGTCCTGAATGCGCTTCAGCAGCTTCGGATTGGGGCCGATGCCGAGATCGCCGGCGAAATTGGGATGATCGGCGGGAAACAGCATCTGCCGGCGGAAGGAGACCGCGACTGGCAGGTCGAAACGCTCGGCGAAGCGCTGGAAGCGCGCGATCGCCTGCGGATCCCAGCGCGAGCCGCCCAGGATCGCGACCGGGGCCTTCGCCGCCCAGAGCCGCTTCTGCAGATCGATGGTCTGGAGCAGGGACGGGTGCGTCTCGGTGACCTGATAGGGCTCGGCGTCGGCGACATCCGCAAGATCGGTCAGGACATCCTCTGGCAGCGCGATCACGACCGGGCCGGGCCGGCCCGACGTCGCGACATGGAAGGCGCGGCTGATGATCTCGGGGATGCGCGCGGCATCGTCGATCTCGGTGGCCCATTTCGTCATCGTGCCGAAGACGGCGCGGTAGTCGAGTTCCTGGAAGGCCTCGCGCTCGCGCATGCCGCGCTCGATCTGGCCGACGAACAGGATCAGCGGCGTCGAATCTTGATGGGCGATATGCACGCCGGGCGAGGCGTTGGTGGCGCCCGGCCCGCGTGTGACGAAGCAGATGCCGGGCTTGCCGGTGAGCTTGCCCGCGGCCTCCGCCATCATGCAGGCGCCGCCCTCGGCCCGGCAGATCGTGACCTTCATCTTGGCGTCGTGCAGCGCGTCGAGCACGGCGAGATAGCTTTCGCCGGGCACGCAGAACGCGTCGGTCGCGCCATGGATCAGGAGTTGATCGACGAGGATCTGCCCGCCGGTGCGCTTGGTCGTCGTCATTGCGGCGTTTCCGTTACTTGACTAAGTTGGTCATGTTGAATGAGGAGGCGGCCATGACGCGCGTCACCGTCCATGAAGCCAAGACCCATCTCTCCCGCCTGCTCGAGGAGGTCGAGAAGGGCGGGGAAGTCGTGATTTCGCGGCGCGACAAGCCTATTGCGCGGCTGGTGCCGATCGAGCCGAAGCGGGTTGAGCGGATTCCGGGGCGGATGCAGGGCATGATCGATGTCGGAGATGAAATCTTCGATCCGCTGCCCGAGGATGAATTGCGGCTGTGGGAAGGGCGTGACGATTGGGACTTCTTCTCGACACCGCGACGCTGATCTGGTGGATCTATGATGCTCGCCGGCTGCCTGTCGGGGCAATCCAGGCGATCAAGGACGATCAGCGCGTTTTCGTCAGTTCCGTAACGGCAATGGAACTGGCGACGAAACTTCGCATTGGCAAACTGCCTCAGGTCCACGCTCTCGTTGCCGGCTTCGCGAAGCACTGTGCGATCGACGGCTTTGAGATACTGCCTCTTCTTCACGAGCATGTGCTGCGTGGCGGTTCTGTGCCCGGTGAGCCGCGCGATCCCTTCGACCGCATGCTGGCCGGGCAGGCCATCGTCGAGAACCTTTCGATTGTCTCGCCCGACGTCGCCTTCGACGCGCTCGGCGCCCGGCGCCTCTGGTAGGGGCACCATTCAGCCGCCTCCCCAGGCCGGATCGTTCAGGATTTCGTCCGCATGCGCGCCGAGCCGCGGGCTCGGACGCGACGAGACCTGCCGCACGCCATCCATGACGATCGGCGAGGCGACGGTCGGGATCGAGCCGTCCTTGGCGGCTGCGCTGGCGAGATCGACGCGAACGCCGCGCGCGACCACCTGGGGGTCGGCGAAGACCTCGTCCACCGCATTGATCGGCCCGGCCGGCACACCGACCTTTTCCAGCGCCGCCAGCAGATCCGCCTTGAGATAACGCTGGCAGAGCAGATTCAGCCGCGCCGTCAGCGCGACGCGGTTGGCGATCCGCGCCCGGTTGTCGCGATATTCCAGCGCGTCTGCCAACCTGGCCTCGCCCAGAACCTGGCAGAGCTTGCGCCATTGCCCGTCATTGCCGGTGGCGATGATGATGTGCCCGTCCGCGACCGGGAACACGTCATAGGGCACGATATTGGGGTGAGCGTTGCCCAACCGCGGCGGCAACTGGCCCGAGACGAGGTAATTCAGCGCCTGGTTGCCGAGCACGGCGATCTGGCTGTCGAGCAGCGCCATGTCGAGCGTCGCGCCTTCGCCCGTGGCGTCGCGCCGGCGCAGTGCCGAGAGGATGCCGATCGTGGCGTAGAGGCCGGTATAGATATCGGCCGTCGCATAGGCCGCCTTCATCGGTGCGCCCTCGGGCTCCCCGGTGAGCGCCATCACGCCGCCCATGCCCTGGACCAGGAAATCGTAGCCCGCGCGTGGCGCATAGGGGCCGGTCTGCCCGAAGCCGGTGACCGAGCAATAGATCAGGCGAGGATAGGTGGCGCGCAGCGAAGCCGCATCGAGTCCGTATTTCTCGAGCCCGCCGACCTTGAAGTTCTCGACCACGACATCGGCATGGGCCGCGAGCCGGCGCACCAGCGCCTGCCCCTCGGGCGTGCGGAAATCGGCCGTGATCGAGCGCTTGCCGCGATTGGCCGAGTGGAAATAGGCGGCCGAGAGATGCTCGTCGCCCGTGCCCTCGACGAAGGGCGGCCCCCATTTGCGGGTGTCGTCCCCCTCGGGCGCCTCGACCTTGACGACGTCGGCGCCGAGATCGGCCAGCACCTGGCCGATCCAGGGACCGGCGAGGATGCGCGCCAGTTCGAGGACGCGCAGGCCGGAAAGGGGAGGGGTGACGGTCATGGCGCCTTCGGATCGACGTCATGGTCGGGCTTGACCCGACCATCTCCTGGGAAGTTCACGCGGAACGAGATGCCCGGGTCAAGCCCGGGCATGACGGCTGCACGATACGATCAGAAGAACGCCTGCAGCCCGGTGACAGCCCGGCCGAGGATCAGCGCGTGGACGTCATGCGTGCCCTCATAAGTGTTCACAGTCTCGAGGTTCGCCGCATGGCGCATGACATGATACTCGATCGAGATGCCGTTGCCGCCATGCATGTCGCGGGCCTGGCGGGCGATGTCGAGCGCCTTGCCGCAATTGTTGCGCTTGACCAGGCTGATCATCTCGGGGGCCATCTTGCCCTCATCCATCAGCCGGCCGACGCGCAAGCTCCCCTGCAGGCCGAGCGAGATCTCGGTCAGCATGTCGGCGAGCTTCTTCTGGAAGAGCTGCGTCTGGGCCAGCGGCTTGTTGAACTGCTTGCGGTCGAGCCCATACTGGCGGGCACGGTGGAAGCAGTCTTCGGCCGCGCCCATGACGCCCCAGGAGATGCCGTAGCGCGCCCGGTTGAGGCAACCGAACGGCCCCTTCAGACCGGAGACGTTGGGCAGCAGATTCTCTTCCGGCACGATCACGCCATCCATGACGATCTCGCCGGTGATCGAGGCGCGAAGCGAGAGCTTGCCGCCGATCTTCGGCGCCGAAAGCCCCTTCATGCCCTTTTCCAGGATGAAGCCGCGGATCTGGTTGTCATGCGCGGCCGACTTCGCCCAGACGACGAAGACGTCGGCGATCGGTGAATTCGAGATCCACATCTTCGAGCCGGTCAGGCGATAGCCGTCGGCGACCTTCTCGGCGCGGGTCTTCATGCCCGCCGGGTCGGAGCCGGCATCGGGCTCGGTCAGGCCGAAGCAGCCGACCCACTCGCCCGAACCGAGCTTGGGCAGGTACTTCTTGCGCTGGGTCTCGTCGCCATAGGCATAGATCGGATACATCACGAGCGAGGACTGGACCGACATCATCGAGCGATAGCCTGAATCGACACGCTCGACCTCGCGGGCCACCAGCCCGTAGGAGACGTAATTGGCGCCGGCACAGCCATACTCCTCAGGCACGGTGACGCCGAGCAGGCCGAGTTCGCCCATCTCGTTGAAGATCGAGCGATCGGTCTTCTCGTCGAGATAAGCCTCCGAGATCCGGGGCTGCAGCTTCTCCTGCGCGAAGTCGCGCGCCGAGTCGCGGATCAGGCGCTCGTCCTCGGTCAGCTGCTCGTCGAGCAGAAAGGCGTCGTCCCAGGTGAATTCGGCCAGCTTGTGGCTCGTGCTGTGGCTGCGGGCGGCTTCGGCCATGGTGTTTTCCTTCCCTGTTGTCCCAGCCGCGTCATTCCGGACAAGCCGCGAAGCGGCGCCGATCCGGAATCCATCCCTAGAGTGCTGTCGTTGCCCTATGATGGATTCCGGGTCTGCGCTTCGTTTGCCCGGAATGACGGCGGCCGTTCCTCGTTTCTAATCTCTCGTCACGCATCCACATCGAAGCTGACGCCCTGCGCCAGCGGCAATGTCATGCCGTAATTGAGCGTATTCGTGGCGCGGCGCATATAGGCCTTCCACGCATCGGAGCCAGCCTCGCGGCCGCCGCCGGTTTCCTTCTCGCCGCCAAAGGCTCCGCCGATCTCGGCGCCGGACGGGCCGATATTGACATTGGCGATGCCGCAATCGGAGCCTTCGCCCGAGATGAAGATCTCGGCCTCGCGCATGTCGAGCGTGAAGATCGAGGATGACAACCCCGCCCCGACAGCGTTCTGGATGGCGATGGCGTCATCCAGCGTCTTGTACTTCATGACGTAGAGGATCGGCGCGAAGGTCTCGCGGGCGACCGGGCCGGTCTGCGCGGGCATCTCGACGATCGCCGGGCGGACATAGAAGCCACCCGTCCCGATCTCGACGCGCTCGCCGCCATGGACGGTGCCGCCAGTGGCCTTCGCCTCCGACAGCGCCGCCTGCATGCCCTGGAATGCGGCTTCGTCGACCAGCGGGCCGACAAGAACGCCGGCTTCGCGCGGATCGCCGATCTTCACGCTAGCATAGACCTTGATCAACTTGGGGATCAGCGCGTCGTAGACGCTCTCATGCACGATCAGGCGACGCAGCGTCGTGCAGCGCTGCCCGGCCGTGCCCATCGCCGCGAAGGCGATGCCGCGCAAGGCGATGTCGAGATCGGCGGAGGGCGCGACGATCGCGGCATTGTTGCCGCCGAGTTCGAGGATGGCGCGGGCGAAGCGTGCGGCGAGCTTCTGGCCGACCTCTTTGCCCATCTTGGTCGAGCCAGTTGCAGACACCACCGGCACGCGATGGTCGCTGACCAGGATATCGCCGATCTCTCGGCCGCCGATCAGCACCTCGGAGAGGCCGGCCGGCGCCTCGGGGCCGAAGCGCTTCATCGTCTTCTCGACGATGGCCTGTACGGCGAGGCCCGTCAGCGGGGTCTTCTCCGACGGCTTCCAGACCACGCTGTCGCCGCAGACGAAGGCGAGCGCCGCATTCCAGGACCAGACCGCGACGGGGAAGTTGAAGGCCGAGATCACGCCGCAGACGCCGAGCGGATGCCAGGTTTCCATCATGCGGTGGTTGGGGCGCTCGGTGGCGATCGTCAGGCCGTAGAGCTGGCGCGACAGGCCGACTGCGAAATCGCAGATGTCGATCATCTCCTGGACTTCGCCGAGGCCCTCCGACGTCACCTTGCCGGCTTCCATCGTCACCAGCAGGCCGAGATCGTCCTTGGCGGCGCGCAGTTCCTCGCCGAGCAGCCGCACGAACTCGCCACGGCGGGGGGCGGGCACCTTGCGCCACGCCAGGAAGGCGGCGTGCGCCCGTCCAATCGCGGCCTCCGCTTCAGCCGGAGTGGTCTCCTTAAGCGTGGCGACGGCCTCGCCCGTGATCGGCGAATGGGCGGAAAGGCCCTTGGCGGCGAAGACGGCATCGGTGACGCCAAGGCGCTTGAGCAGCGCGAGAGCATCCTGGGGAAGGGGAGAGGTCATGTGGCTAGGCCCTTAACGTGATGTTCTGTGAGGTTTCCCTCGCGCGCCGTCATCCCGGACAAGCGGCGAAGCCGCGCCGATCCCGGATCCATCATAGGGCGCCGTCCTGCTCTTAGGATGGATCCCGGATCTCCGCTTCGCTGCGTCCGGGATGACGGCGCAGCTGAAGGGCCACCAAATTACGCCCAGACAATGCCCCCTTCCGCCCTGTCGCGGCAACCGATATGTTCTCACGAGTTGATGAGAATAAATCATGGACTTCGAGATCGTCCCCGGCCGTCTTTCGGTCCCGTCCCTGTCGGCGCTGGCTGCCTTCGAGGCGGCTGCGCGCCATGGCAGCTTCACGCGGGCGGCCGAGGAACTCAACCTGACACAGGGCGCGGTCAGCCGGCAGGTCGCGCATCTCGAGAAGGTGCTGGGTGTCGCCCTGTTCCAGCGCGCCCGGCAGCGTGTCAGCCTGACGCCGGCGGGTGCCGCCTATGCCGCCGACATCCGCGACGGCCTCTCGCGGCTCGCGGCTGCGACCGTCTCGACCATGGCCTTTCGCGGCGCCGGCGGCGTCCTCAACCTCGCCATCCTGCCGACGTTCGGCACGCGCTGGCTGATCCCGCGCCTGCCGCGCTTCACCGAGGCGCATCCCGGCATCACCATCAATTTCACCACGAAACTGGTGCCCTTCGATTTCGGCCGGGAGCAACTCGATGCCGCCATCCATTTCGGCGATCCGGTCTGGGCCGGGGCGCGGCTTCACAGGTTGATGGGCGAGGAGATCGTGCCCGTCGCGGCGCCATCGCTCGTCGCCCGCCTCGGCATGAGGGATCCGGCGGACATGCTGCGAGCGCCGCTCCTGCAGCAATCGACAAGGCCGCGTGCCTGGGCCGACTGGCTGGAACAGCAGGGTCTGCCGCCGCAACGGGCACTGATGGGGCCACGTTTCGAACAGTTCGCGATGGTCTCGCAGGCCGCCGTTGCTGGGCTTGGCCTCGCCATCGTGCCGCGCTTCCTGATCGAGGAGGAGTTGCGCTCAGGCTCTTTGGTCATCCCGTTCGATCGGCCGGTCACAGGGGCCGAGGGCTATTACCTGGTGTATCCCGAAACCCGCGCGCAGCTTCCCGCCGTGGTCGCCTTCCGCGACTGGCTGCTGGGCGAATGCATCGGCGCGACCTGACTGGACAAGGTCGGTCACGCGCGCCAATCATGCGCGCAGTTCACTAACCGGGTTCGCGGTCAAGCGCGCCCGCCTCTGCCTTGGGGCCGCCATGCCGTCTTCTTCCGAAAACGCCGATATCGTCATCTGCGGAGGCGGCGCCATCGGCTCCTCCGTCGCCTATCATCTCGCCGCCGATCCCGGATTCCACGGCAAGGTGGTCGTGATCGAGAAGGACCCGACCTATCGCTACGCCGCCTCGGCGCTGTCGGCGGCCTCGATCCGCCAGCAATATTCCAGCGCGGTGAACATCCGCATTTCGCTGCATGGCATCGACTTCATGCGCAACATCGGCAGCCATCTCGCGGTCAATGGCGAGGTTCCCGTCATCGATCTGCACGAGGGCGGATATCTCTATCTCGCCGGCGACGAAAGCGCTCCGGTGCTCGCGGCGAACCAGGCTTTGCAGACGGCCGAGGGCGCCGATATTGCGCTTTATGCTGCAGACATGCTGCGCAGCAAATTTCCCTGGATGAACACCGACGATATCGCTTGCGGGACCTTCGGCGTCACCGGCGAGGGCTGGTTCGACGGCTGGGCCGTGTTGCAAGCCTTTCGCAAGAAGGCGCGTTCGCTCGGCGTCGAATATCGCCAGGGCGAAGTCGCGCGCTATGTCGTCGAGGCCGGCCGCGTCACCGCCGTCGAACTGACCGATGGCAGCCGCATCGCCTCCGGCGCCGCGGTCAATGCCTCGGGCACCCATGGCGCTAGGCTCGCCGCGACCGCCGGCATCGAAATCCCCGTGCGGTCGATGAAGCGCTATGTCTTCTCGTTCCTTTGCAAGGCGGATGTCGAGAACTGCCCGCTGCTGATCGACCGCACCGGCGTCTGGTGCAGGCCCGAGGGCAAGCGCGGCAGCGACGGCCAGCTCTTCATCGGCAGTTGCTCGCCGCTGACGCCCGAGCAGGACCGGGAGTGGACTGAGACCGACCCCGCCGTCGAGGATGTCGACTGGGGCTTCTTCGAGGAGGTCGTCTGGCCGGCGCTCGCCCACCGCATCCCGGCCTTCGAGCAGATCAAGCCCGGCCGGGCCTGGGCCGGTCCCTACGACATGAACGAGATCGACCATAACGCCATCATCGGCCCGGTGGTCGGCGTGACGGGGCTCTATCTTGCCAACGGCTTTTCGGGGCACGGTTTGCAGCAGGCGCCGGCGGTCGGGCGCGGGCTCGCCGAGCACATCCTGCATGGTAGCTACCGCACGCTCGATCTGGCCGATCTCGGCCATGAGCGTGTTGTAGAAGGTCGGCCGCTGCTGGAAACCAACATCATCTGACGAGACGCCGCGATGATCGACACGGCCTATGTCCGCACCATGGCGCGTTACAACGCCTGGCAGAACGACAGCCTCTACGCGGCTGCCGCGACGCTCGACGACGCCGCGCGACGGCTGGATCGCGGCGCCTTCTTCCGCTCGATCCACGGCACGTTCTGCCATCTGCTCTGGGCCGACCGGATGTGGCTGTCGCGCTTCGCCGGCACACCGAAGCCGGCCGTCCGCATCCATGAATCCGGCGCGTTGGTGGCGGGCTGGGACGATCTCGTCGGCGAGCGGCAGGCCTTCGACGCGACGATCACGGACTGGGCCGACACCCTCTCCAACGACTGGCTGTCGGGTGATCTGACCTGGTTCTCGGGCGCGACCCAGCGCAAGATGCGCAAGCCCGTCGGTCTGCTGGTGGCCCATATGTTCAACCACCAGACCCATCACCGGGGTCAGATCCACGCCATGCTGACATCAGCCGGCGCAAAGCCCGAGGACACGGATCTGATGTTGCTCGATCCGCAGGCGTGATCGGCTCGGGCGGCGGCCCTGAGGCCGATCGCCCATGGCGATCCCGGTGGCGCGCGCCGCCTCCCCCGCAGCGCCCTTCCTGTCGCAGGCCACCTTGTCTAAGGTCGCCATTAGTCCCGTCCGGAACCATGAGAACGAGCGATGAGCGCGATGACGCCCGATGAAACCAAGGTGACCGCCTGGCTTGCCGACCGCAAGGACGCGATGATCGCGCTGCTGCGCGAGATGGTCGACACCGATTCCGGCTCTTACGACAAGGATGGCGTCGATCGCGCCGGCCAGGTCGTCGCCCGCTTCCATGCCCAGAACGGGCTCGAGGTCGAGGTCATTCCCGACGCCCGCTATGGCGATGCGGTCAAGGCGAGGCTGCCCAACCCGACCGCCAACGACCAGCGCCCGGTTCTGCTGCTCGGCCATCGCGACACCGTCTTCCCGAAAGGCGAGCCGACGCGCCGCCCCTTCGCGATCCGGGAGGGCCGTGCCTATGGGCCGGGCGTCGCCGACATGAAGGCCGGCATCGTCATCGAGGCCTTCGTCGCGGCCGCCTTCGCGCAGTGCGGCGGCCTGTCTGCACCGCTGACGATGCTGACGACGAGTGATGAGGAAATCGGCTCGCCATCCTCCCGCCCGGTCATCGAGGCTGCGGCCCGCGAGGCGCGCTGCGTCTTCAACGCCGAGCCGAGCCGCCTGCCGGCCGGAACCGATTTCGCCCGCGACCAGCGCCAGTCCGTCACCAGCGGCCGCAAGGGCGGCGTGTTCATGCGCGCCGAATTCACCGGCAAGCCCGCTCATTCCGGAGCGAATTACGAGAAGGGCGCCTCGGCCATCGTCGATCTCGGCCACAAGATCCCAAGGCTCCAGGGCCTGACCGATCTGGCCAAGGGCATCACCGTCAATGTTGGGTTGATCGGCGGCGGCCAGACCGTCAACACGGTCGCGCCCAGCGCCTGGTGCGAGATCGATCTGCGCTATGTCACCGCTGCGCAGCGCTCGGAACTGGTCGAGGCCATCCGCGCCATCGTCGAGACACCGGTCGTGCCCGACACCAGCGCCGTTTTGTCGATCAAGGGCGAGTTTCTGCCGCTCGAAGGCACACCCGGATCGCAGCAGCTGTTCGAGACCTATCGCGACGCGGCTGCCGGCTTCGGCATCACGACCATCGCCGAATTCACCGGCGGTTGCGCCGATTCAGGCTTCACCGCAGCGCAGGGCTGCCCGACTTTGTGCAGCGTCGGTCCCATCGGCGGCATGGCCCATACGCCGGACGAGTTCCTGGAGGTGGAGAGCATCGTGCCAGCCGCGCAGGTCCTGGCGCTGGCCGTGATGCGCGCCGCCAAGCTGATGGAGTGAGGCGGACGGCCAGCACGCAAGCCATCCGGCATTTCCAGGGAAGCGTTTCGTCATCCCGGACAAGCCGCAAAGCGGCGCCGATCCGGGATCCATCGTAAGGCGCGACGGCGCTCTATGATGGAACCCGGATCGGCGCTTCGCTTGCCGGGATGACGAAGGTTTCACGGTCTCCTTCGGGCGCTCAAAACGCCTCTTCCCAGTTGCGGCTGATCCGCATCGCCGAGTTGATCATCCCGACATGGGAATAGGTCTGCGGGAAATTGCCCCAGAGTTCGCCGGTGTGCAGATCCGCGTCCTCGGAGAGCAGTCCGAAGCTGTTGCGCCGCTGCAGGATGCGCCCGAACAGCGCCTTGGCCTCCTCCCGGCGGCCGATCGCATGCAGCGCATCGACATACCAGAAGGCGCAGATCAGGAAGCCGGTGTGCATGTATCCGAAGTCGTCCTGCGTCGCGTAGCGCAGCAGCAGGTCGCCACGCGTCAGGTCGCGGCCGATCGCCTCGACCGTGGCGATGAAGCGGGGATCATCGGCCTTCAGGAAACCGAGTTCCGAGACCAGCAGCAGCGTCGCGTCGAGATCGCTCCCCCCGAAGGTCGAGACCAGATGGCCCTTCTCCGCGTTCCAGATCCGGTCGAGAATGGCGGCCTTGAGCCGTTTGGCAGCCGCCTTCCAATAGTCCTTGCGCTCGGCGCGACCGAGCGTCCCGGCGATGCGCGCCAGCCGGTCGCAGGCTGCCCAGCACATCACGGCTGAGAAGGAATGCACGGCCTCCTTTTCGCGCAGCTCCCAGGGGCCGGCGTCCGGCTTGTCGAAAAAGGTGATCGCGAGTTCGCCCATGCGCTCGAGCTGGGCAAACAGCGCCTCCTTGCCGGGACGGATCAGGCGCTGGTCGAAGAAGGCCTGGGTGGCTGCCAGCACTACGGCACCGTAGCCGTCGTTCTGGATCTGGGTGGCCGCGCCATTGCCGAAGCGCACCGGCTGATGGCCCCGATAGCCCGAGAGATGGGGAGCCTCGAACTCGTCGAGAGCACCGCCGCGCGTGATCGGGTAGAGCGGCGGCAGGTGCTCGGCCCCGCTCTCGGTGAAGCTGTCGACGATATTGGTGATGAAGCCGAGATAATCCTCCATCGTCCGCGTCGTGCCCAGCCGGTTGAGGGCGTGAACCACGAAATAGGCGTCGCGCAGCCAGCAGAAGCGGTAATCCCAGTTGCGCTGGGTGCCGGGCGCCTCGGGGATCGAGGTCGTCAGCGCGGCGACGATCGCGCCTGTCTCTTCAAAAGCGCACATCTTGAGCGTGATCGCGGCGCGGATGACTTCGCGCTGATACTCGAAGGGCAGCGACAGCGAACGCACCCAGTCGCGCCAGTAATCCGTCGTCTTGTCGAGGAATTCGCGGCTCGTTTCCTCAATCTCGGCGCGCAGCGCTTCGTCGGAGCCGACGAAGAAAGAGAATGGCCGATCGACCGCAAACGGCACGCCATCGACGACATAGGAAATCGGCGCATCCGTGGTCAGCCGGATGGTCTGGTCGTCTCCAACGAAACGGACATGGTTCGAACCGCGCGTGATCTCCGCCGGCTCTTCGCCAAGGCCTATGCAGGGCTTGAAGATCGTGCGGATGCGCGGCCGGCCCGAGATCGGCCGCACGCGGCGCACGAGCTGCGGCGGGCGAAAAAAGCGTTCATAGCGCACAAAGCGCGGCGCGAAATCGAGGATTTCGATGGCGTTTCCGAAATCGTCGGAGAGCACCGAGGAGAGGATCGCGGTGTTGTCGAGGTAAGATTGCTCGCAGCGCGTCATGCCGACGAGTTCGATGGCGAACACGCCCTTGCGCGGCATCGCATCACCATCATCCGCCTGATTGTCGATCAGCGCGCAGAAGACCGGATCGCGGTCGAAGCGCGGAAAGCAGCCCCAGACGATGCGCGCGCGCCGGTCGATCAGCGCGGCGATCGAGCAGTTGCCGATTACGCCAAGGTCGAGCGAGGCCGAATGCGGCCCCGCCTGCATTGCCGAAACTGTCATGGTCACCTTCAGGAAAAATCGGAGGTCGTCAGCCCGCCGCGCTCGGCAGCATCGAGCAGGATGGTGCGCAGCGCGGTTGGGGAGGCGATGCGCAAGGCCGCGATCGTATCACCGTCGCCGATGCGGATCGACAGCCCACCCAGCCGGTTGACGGCCTCGAAGCCGTGTTCGTCGGTAACGTCGTCCCCGATGAACACGGGCAGACGCCCGGCATAGGGCGCCATCTGCATCAACTGCGTGATCGCCAGGCCCTTGCTGGCGCTGGCCGGCACCAGTTCCGCGACCGACTTGCCTTCCTGAAGCCGGATCGCCGGGCCCATCCGGACCGCAATCATCCGCATCAGCTCGAGCGCTTCGTCCTTAAGCTGCGGCGCCAGACGCCAGTGCAGCGCCAGCGAGATGGTCTTGTCCTCGACGATGATGCCGACATGGCTGTTGGCGAAGCGGACGAGGTCGCGCAGCGCGCCATGCATCTCGGCATGCACCTCAGCCTGCGCATGCATCACCCCTCCAAGCCTGATCTCCGCTCCATGGAGTCCGGCCGCATCGAAACGATGGGGCTCGAGCAGCGAATCGAGGAACGATACCGGGCGCCCGGAAACCAACGCCAGCGCCCCGCCGAGATGCCCGCGCAGCACATCGAGCGCCCCAGGCACGCGCCGATCCAGCTTGACGTCGGCGGGGGAGGGCGCGATTTCCACCAGCGTTCCGTCAAAATCGAGAAACAGCGCGATCGCTCTGTCAGATCCAGCCAAGGTTTTGGTTTCGCTGGAAGTTCTCGATATGCTGGTTGTCATCACAATAGCCTGTCAGGATACTAAAGCCGGCTCAACGGTACGGCCATCGGTCGGATCAGTCTTGCGCAATTTGGCTCAGAAGGCGAGCATGGTGCATGAATGCTCGCCCCGGACCGCGAATTGCCTCCAACGCATGCCGGATTGCCTCGCTTTGGGCACATCATCGACACGGCATCGCCAACAGCAACGGCGCGCGCATGCAACATTACGTCCGGCCACAGCGTTCTGTTCCTGCCCGCATGCAGGAATTGGGGTCCTCGTGGGAACCGAGCCACTGAAAGATAAGGAAGCCGTGCAGCCATGCGTCTTGTCATCGTCTCCAATCGCGTCACGATCCCCGATCGCCATGAAAAGGCGGCTGCCGGCGGGTTGGCGGTCGCGCTGCGAGAGGCGTTGGAAACGCAAGGAGGGCTCTGGTTCGGCTGGAGTGGCAAGCTGAGCGAGACCGCGGCGGCCCCCAATGTGGTCCAGCGCGGAAACGTAACCTATGCCGTCACCGATCTGACGGAGGCCGAGCGGCAGTCCTATTACCTCGGCTTCTCCAACCGCGCGCTCTGGCCCTTGATGCATTACCGGCTAGGCCTGACGGAGTTTTCGCGGACCGACTACGCCGGCTATCTAGCGGTCAACCGACGTTTCGCCAAGGCGTTGATCGGCCTGCTGCAGCCCGACGACGTCGTCTGGATCCATGACTATCATCTGATACCGCTGGCGGCCGAATTGCGGCGTCGCGGCGTTACGAATCGCATCGGCTATTTTCACCACATTCCCTGGCCGCCCGCCGAGGTGTTCGGAGCGCTCCCCTTTGCCGCGACGCTCGCCAGCACGGTTGCTGCCTACGACCTTGTGGGGATGCAGACCCCGGTCGATGTCGCCAATCTGGTGGGGGGGCTCGTGGCCCTGTGCGGCGGAAGGGTCGCAGGACGCAAAGTCCGCATCGGGCGCCGCGAAACCATCGTTCAGGCTTTCCCGATCGGCATCGACGTCGAATCCTTTCGAAAACTCGCGGCCGCCTCGGTGCGCTCGGCCATCACGCCGCTCAAGACGACGCGGCAGTCGCTCGGGGAACGCCAGCTCGTCATCGGCGTCGACAGGCTGGATTATTCGAAGGGGATCGTTCAGCGGCTGGAGGCCTTCGGGCAGTTCCTGCGCAGCCATCCCGAGCAGCGCGGTCGCGTCGGCATGCTCCAGATCGCGCCGCCCTCGCGCTCGGACGTTCCCGAATATGCCGAGCTCGACCGGCAGTCCGACGAAGTCGCCGGCCGCCTGAATGCGGCATTGGGCGAGTTCGACTGGACGCCGATCCGCGTCGTGAAGAAGGCCTATTCGCGCAATGCCCTGGCGGGTTTCTATCGCCGGGCCCAGGTCGGGCTGGTGACGCCGATGCGCGACGGCATGAACCTTGTCGCCAAGGAATACATCGCCGCGCAGGACCCGGACGATCCGGGAGTCCTCGTACTTTCGCGCTTCGCCGGCGCGGCCCAGCAGATGGGCGAGGCGCTGATCGTCAACCCTTTCGACAGTCATGAGGTCGCCGAAGCGATCCGCACCGCGCTCGCGATGCCGAAATCGGAGCGCATCCGCCGGTTCGAGCGTCTCTATGCCACGATCGACGCGACCGATATCAGCTGGTGGACAAAGCGCTATCTCGAAGCGCTGTCGGGGGTTGACGCTACGCCGCCCGAGATCGCACCGGTTGGCAAGCGCAAACCGGCCGCTGCAGGTCAGCGCGGCAAACGTGCGGGGGAGGTCTCGGTCGCATCTCGCGCGAAGACGACCGCGAAGACGACGTTGCGTGGGAAGGCCGCCGCCAAGGTGCCAAAGCGCGCCGGTTCCTCCCGGGCGCCTGCCGGTCCATCGACATCGTCCTGAGACAGGCGAACCGCAGGGCGCATTCGGGCCGAATGATCCACTCCTGGCTGGATGGAAGCACGAGCCAGCGCCTTCCCTAGGGTCGGCTGGGGTCTTGCCGAGTATGGCCTCGGGTCGCTAGAAGGCGCCAACGGCCAGGGTTCGCTTGCGACTCGGCTGCGACAGGTGTCAGGTCTGCCAGGGATGTCGGCCGTGATGGCCGAGAGGGCGGGCGGAGGATCAAGGATCGATGCGAGGCGCTCACGGAGGATCGGGCGTTCTGCTGCGCCGCCTCCGGGAGGTGATGGCAGCGTCGATCAGTCCGCAGGAACGGCTGGACCGGCTCGTTGTCCTGATCGCCGGCAATCTCGTCGCTGAAGTCTGCTCGGTCTATGTGCTGCGCGAGGACGGCTCGCTCGAACTGTACGCGACCGAAGGCCTCAACCGCGAGGCGGTGCATCTGACGACCATGCGGGCAGGCGAGGGCCTCGTCGGCCTGATCGCCCGTGAGGCGGAAGCCCTGGCGCTGTCGGACGCGCAGAATCACCCTGCCTTCTCCTATCGGCCCGAGACGGGCGAGGAGATCTACCGCTCCTTCCTTGGCGTGCCGATCCTGCGCGGTGGCGCCGTGATGGGCGTGCTCGTCATCCAGAACCGCGCCTCGCGCCTCTACAGCGACGAGGAGATCGAGTCGCTGCAGACCACCGCCATGATCATGGCGGAGATGATCGCGGCTGGCGGCCTGAAATCGCTGGCGCCGCCAGGTGCCTCGATCGGGCTTGACCGCCCGATCCATGGCATCGGCGTCGCGCTCGCCGATGGCGTCGGGCTCGGCCACGCCGTGCTGCACGAGCCGCGCGTCGCCATCACCAATCTGATCGCGGAAAACCCCGCCGCCGAGGTCCAGCGGCTCGAGGCCGCGATCGCCGAGATGCGCGCGTCGATCGACGAGTTGATCGAGCGCGGCGACGTCGCCCATATCGGCGAGCACCGCGACGTGCTGGAGACCTTCCGCATGTTCGCCCATGATCAGGGCTGGCTGCGCCGCATGCGCGAAGTCGTTCTGACCGGCCTCACGGCGGAAGCCGCCGTCGAGCGCGTCCAGTCCGACACCCGCGCCAAGATGCTGCGCCAGACCGATCCTTATCTGCGCGAGCGCCTGCATGATCTCGATGACCTCGCCAACCGCTTGCTGCGCACCCTGGTCGGCAAGGCCAATGGCGTCGCCCGCGAGGAACTGCCGGAAAACGCCATCCTGATCGCGCGCTCGATGGGGCCGGCCGCGCTGCTGGATTACTCCCGCTCTCATTTGCGGGGTCTCGTTCTAGAGGAGGGCGGCCCGACCAGCCATATCGCCATCGTGGCGCGGGCGCTGGGCATCCCGGCTGTCGGCGAGATCGTCAACGCCACCGCGCTGATCCAGTCGGGCGATGCGGTCATCGTCGACGGGCAGGCCGGCGAGGTCCAGATCCGGCCGCAACCCGATGTCGAGAACGCCTACAAGGACAAGGCCCGGCTGCGCGCCCGCAAGCAGGAGCAGTACCGCAAGCTCAAGACCCAGCCTGCCGTCACGCGCGATGGCTTGCCGATCGTCCTTCAGATCAATGCCGGCCTGCTCGTCGACATGCCCAATCTTGAGGCGACGGCCGCCGCCGGCATCGGCCTGTTCCGCACCGAGCTGCAGTTCATGGTCGCCGAGCACATGCCGACGACCAGCGAGCAGCAGGCGCTCTACGCCACGGTGCTCGATCAGGCGCAGGGGAGGCCGGTCACCTTTCGCACGCTCGACATCGGCGGCGACAAGGTGCTGCCCTATATGGAGCGCGTCGAGGAGGAAAACCCCGCGCTCGGCTGGCGCGCCATCCGCATCGGGCTCGACCGGCCGCGCTTGTTGCGGGCTCAGCTGCGGGCGCTCCTGCGCGCCGGCTCTGGCCGCGACATGAAGATCATGTTGCCGATGATCGCCACCGTCGACGAGTTCCAGCGGGCGCGAACCATCGTCGCGCGCGAGCAGGCGATGCTCGAAAAGCAGGGTCACGTCCCGCCGCTCAGCCTCCAGCTCGGCGTGATGGTCGAGGTGCCTTCGCTGCTGTTCGAACTGCCCGAAATCGTGCGCGAGGCCGATTTCCTTTCGATTGGCACCAACGACCTGATGCAGTTCCTGTTCGCGGCCGACCGGGAGAACAAGCGCGTCGCCGACCGATTCGATCCGTTGGGCGTCGGCGCATTGCGGGCGCTGCGCAGCATCGTCGAGGCGGCGGCCGAGACCAACTGCCCGGTCACGGTTTGCGGCGAGATGGGTGGCAAGCCGCTCGAGACCATGGCCCTGATCGGCCTGGGTTACCGTGCCTTTTCGATGTCGGCTGCCTCCATCGGCCCGGTCAAGGCGATGCTGCGCGCGCTGGATGCGGGCAAGCTCGCCGAGCGGCTGGAATGGATGCTGGCCTCCAGCGAAGGCGCCGCCAGCCTGCGGCCGCAACTGGCGGCCTTTGCCGCCGAATTCAAGGTTCCGGTCTAGCGACGCTGCTTGCTGCCGAAGATCCTCCCTGTTCCGATTTTTATGTTTCCGAGTTCCCGATGTCCCTTCAACTTCCGCAGGATCGTCTCGACGCCATCGTGGCCCGTCACGCCGCCGCCTCCGCCGAGATCAACACCGCGACGGAGGCCGCGCGCACCGTCGAACTCGCCAAGGAAATCTCCGAGCTCGACCCGGTGGTTGCAGCCATCGCGACCTGGCGCCAGGCGCGGGCAAGCCTCGTCGAGGCCGAGGCGCTGATCGAGGATCCGGCGACCGACGCCGATTTCCGCGAACTGGCCTATGAGGAGCGCGACGCCGCCCGGCTCGAAATCGACGATCGCGCCCGCGAGATCCTGATCGCGCTGCTCCCGCGCGATGCAGCCGACGAGCGCGGCGTCATCCTCGAAATCCGGGCCGGCACCGGGGGCGACGAGGCGTCGCTCTTCGCCGGCGATCTGCTGCGGATGTATCAGCGCTACGCCGCCCAGAAGGGCTGGAGCGTTGATTTTCTGTCCGAGAGCGAAGGCACGGTCGGTGGCTTCAAGGAGGTCATCGCCGAGATCGCCGGCAAGGGCGTCTATGCTCGGCTCAAATATGAATCCGGTGTGCATCGCGTCCAGCGCGTGCCCGATACCGAGACCAGCGGCCGCATCCACACTTCCGCCGCGACCGTCGCCATGCTGCCGCTTGCCGGCGAGGTCGATATCACCCTCAACGATTCCGAAATCCGCATCGACACGATGCGCGCCGGCGGCGCGGGCGGCCAGCACGTCAACAAGACCGAATCGGCGGTGCGTCTGACCCATCTGCCGACCGGGATCGCGGTCGTGGTCCAGGACGAGCGCTCGCAGCACAAGAACAAGGCGCGCGCCTATGATCTGTTGCGCGCGAAACTCTACGATATCGAGCGCAGCCGGGTCGATGCCGAGCGCTCGGCGGACAGGCGCTCGCAGGTGGGTTCGGGCGATCGCTCCGAGCGCATCCGGACCTATAATTTCCCTCAAGGTCGCGTGACCGATCACCGCATCAACCTGACGCTCTACAAGCTTGACGAGATGATGCAGGGGCTTGTGCTCGATGACATCATTGATGCCCTCACCGCGGAACATCAGGCAAAGCTCCTGGCGAGCGAGGGGGTCATATGACGGATGATCCCGCGCGTCGGATGCAACCTCTTTCGACGTCCCGCGTTGCTACGTCATCGAGACAGCAACTGGGGGAACCCTCCGATGATCAAACTTCTTTCGAGCTTTGCCATGGCCGGCCTGGTGGCCGCGGCGATGACCGCGCCGGTTCAGGCGCAAGGAACGGCGGAGCGCGTCGAGCGCTCGATGGAGCGCGGCCTGAAGCGCGCGACGGCTGGCGAGCCGGCACGGATTGGCAAGGCGATGACCCAGTCGCAGGCCAGGCGCTCCTGCCAGTCGGAGATGCGGGGCTCGCGCGAGAGCCGCTCCTCGATCCGCACCAAAATGCGCAACTGCATCATTCAGAAGACGCAGGGCAACTGAGCGGTTCGCCGCTTAACCTAAGTACCGGCGACGCCCCGCTCTCCCCGTCTGAGGCGCGGCGTCGTCTGTGCGCGTTTTTCGCTGCGGCCGATATTGATAACGCCTATCTCGAGGCGCGCTGGCTGGTCGACCATGCGGTTGGGCAGTCTGACGATCCAGCGGATGTTGTCGACGAGATCGCGGTGGAGCGGATCGCGCAATATGCCAGGCGTCGGCTCACCGGAGAGCCTCTTTGGCGCATCGTCGGCGAACGCGAATTCTGGGGGCTGCCTTTCACCCTCTCCGCAGGAACGCTCGAGCCACGCCCTGATAGCGAGACGGTTGTCGAGGCCGCCTTTGAGCATATCGGCACGCGTCGCGACCGGACGCTGTCGATCCTCGACCTCGGAACGGGGACAGGTTGCCTGCTCGTCGCGTTGCTGAGCGAATGTGGCGCCGCGACAGGGCTCGGCATCGATCTTTCGGCACAAGCATGCGAGACGGCGCGCGCCAACGCGGCACGCAACGGGGTCGCGGAGCGGGTCCATATCCGGCAAGGCTCCTGGACCGCCGGTCTGGATCGGACCTTCGACCTGATCATGTCCAATCCGCCCTACATCCCGACCGCGACGGTAGCGATCCTCGATGCATCGGTGCGCGAGCACGATCCTGCACTGGCGCTTGACGGCGGGAGCGACGGCCTCGATCCCTATCGGGTATTTGCCGGGAGCTTGCCGGCCTTGCTCGCGGAGGGCGGGGCGATCGTCCTGGAGATCGGCGCCGGACAGGAAGATGACGTAAAAGCGATCATGCAGGGCGGTGGCCTCGTCTGGCGCGGGTCGCGGCGTGATTTAGGCGGTCATCCACGGGCGTTGATCTTTGCTCTCCCGTAAAATCGTGGCTCTCCACTGAAATGGCGCGGGCATTCGTGCGATTTTGCTTGGAGCGGCCGGTGAAAGCCGCTATGCAGCAATCTAGCCGAAGCTGGTGATGTCGGAAGCGGGCTGCGGGCATTGCTCTCGGCAAAACGTTGTATCCTCTGGATATGTCCATGGATCGACGTTTCTGACGCAGCAGATTGGATACCGACGGCGTCGAGGCGCCAATCGGCTCGTGGGACTGAAGATCCCTTTTTGGAAAGAGCGCGTGAAGACCAGGAACGGCGTAACGCCACTTCAGGTCACTCTTTACCCGGTCCAGCGCCGCAACCCGCTGTGCATCGGAACGCGCCTGCTGACTTCACGGTTGCCTTGAGCATAGAGCGCGAGATTCACGCGAATGAGACCAGGTCAGAACCGGCGTATGCGCGGCCGTAACAACAACAATAATAACAATAACAACAACAACAACAACAATAGTGGTAACCGGAAGGCGCCGAACCCGCTGCAGCGGAGCTACGAGTCGAACGGGCCGGATGTAAAAGTCCGCGGCACCGCTCAGCACGTTGCCGAAAAATACCTGCAGCTGGCGCGCGATGCCCAGTCGTCGGGGGATCCGGTCGCGGCCGAGAACTATTTCCAGCACGCCGAGCATTATTATCGCATCCTGCTCGCTGCGCAGGAGCAGATGGCTCAGCAGTTTGGCCACAGCTTCCCGCCCAATCGCGCCTTCAACGAGGATGCAGATGACGGCGAGGAGGACGGCGATGATGACGGCCAGTCCTTCCAGCAGGGCGGTCCGCAACCCGATCTGCGCAATGGCCAGCCCGCCGGTGGCAACAACGGCAACGGCAACGGCAATGGCTATCACCAGGGCGCTCCGCGCCAGGACGTAGAGGGCGGCGAAGGCCAGCGTTTCGATCGTCCGCCGCGCAACAACGACCGGCCTAACAACGACCGCCCGAACAATGATCGCAACGGCAATCGCCGCTTCGATCGCGACCAGCGTCCTGAGCGCAATGGTGAACGGCGCTTCGATCGTTTCGAGGGGGGGCCAAACAGCCAGAACGGCCAGGGTGGCTATGCTCCGCGTCCCGATGCGCCGCGCTCTGACATTCCGGTGACGAGCGAGCAGCCCGAGATCGCACCGCAGCCTGTCCAGGGCGAGCGTCGCTTCGACCGGCCCGAACGCACGGAGCGGCCCGAACGCACGGAACGTCCCGAGCGTGGGCCGCGCCCCGAGCGTCGCCCCCGCCGTGATCGCGATGTCGAGGCCGATGCCGATACGGATATGTCCGGCGATCCTGTCGCCGCGCTGCCATCCTTTTTGACCACGCCTGTGCGTGTGCCCGTGGCGGAGCCGGCACCGGCTGCCGTCGAAGCGGAGCCGCAGCAGCAGGACAGCGGAGAGGCCGCTTCAGGCGAGGGCGCTCCCAAGCGTCTACGTCGGCGCCGGTCGCCGCGCGAAGTGATGGATGCGCTTGGCTCCGAGAGCGACAGCACCACCGAGTGAGCGACGAACCATTCCGGCCGCAAGATCTTTGAACAGAAAAGGGCCCGCGAGGGCCCTTTTTCGTCAGCTAAGCGATGCTAAGCGCCATCGGCGCCGCCGAAACCGTTGCCAGTCGCTCGCCTTCGGCCAGGCGACCGCCGCTGACGACCTCGCAGTAGATGCCGCAATCGACATGGCCGAAAGCGGTCATCAGGGCCTTGGGCAGTTGCAGATCGCGAAGGCCGGTGGTGGGGTCGACATTCGTGGCAGCGCAGCGCTCGATCCGCTTGAGGACCCGCAGACGTACCCCCGCGACGGTCTCGATGTCGCGGCCGACCAAGTCCAGTTCCGCCCAGGGCTCCAGGCCTTCGACCATGATGTTGCCCCGGAAACGGAGCGGGTCGATCGCTGCGCCGATGCGTTGTTCCAGATCGGCGACACTGGCGAGGTTGATGATCGAGACGAAGCCGGAGCGAGAATCGGTGAAGCGGTAGCCGTCGGGCGCCCGCAACAGCTTCGGCGCGCCGCGCAGCGCTTGCGGCATGAAGGCCACAAAGAACGCGGTAATGGCGTCTTGTCCCATGGAACTCGCCGTATTGGCCCGCAGCACCTCCTTGCCGTCCTGGGCGATGACGAGATCGCCGCTGGCGTCGTCATAGCGGCAGTGCAGCGTGGCCAGCGCCTCATGGCGCATCAGCATGAGGTATTTGATCTTGGGCTGGTGGACAGGCGCGGCAGGATCGAAACCCGAAGGTCCGTTCTCGATCGCAAACAGCCTGTCGCCGGGAAAATAGGCACCGGCCTCGATCAGGGCTGAGGTGATACGCTCGGGTGACAGGCCCTTGACGGGGTAGCGGTACAATGAGGCGATGCGCATCCGAGGGGCCCTGGTGCAAGACAGGTCGCGAGACTAGCGCCACAGCGGCTCGGGGAGCGATGAATTCTTTGCATGGCAGCAATCAGCCGCGCGAAATGCGGGTCCGGATCGCTTGCTCTTCCACTTCGGGCAGATCGGCCACGGAGCGCTGGCAGCCCCAGCCGGCGAGCACGGCGTCAGTGTCGTCCACCACGAAGAAGCGTGCCGCTTCCCGGTCGTAGCCGTCGGCCAGCAGGTGCTCGTAATCGGTATGGACATGGCGGACATGGCTGCCGAGCGCGAGCCAGAGCGCGGTGGCGGGTGGCAGGTCCTTCATGTGGCGCCGCTCGGCGAGCGCCACCACGGCCTGCGCATCGGCAAGCGGAATGCCCGGCGCCAGCGCCCGGAGCGCCTTTCGGATCGATTGCTGGCGTTGGGTTCCGGCCATGGCGAGAAAGTGGTCCTACGATTTGACGCGCGTCAATGCTTTGCGCGTCGCCACCTCTTACGTTGCGCAGATGCCACACCTATCTCTGTGAGCGAAGGGCGTCCCATGGGGAGCCCTATCCTGACGAAAGGCAACCGGACCACGCTGCTACGGGGCGTTCCGGTGGGCGGAGTGACGAGATGAACATCGAAAAATACACCGACAGGTCCAAGGGCTTCCTCCAGGCGGCGCAGACGATCGCGCTGCGCGACGGGCACCAGCAGTTCACGCCGGAGCATCTGCTCAAGGCGCTGCTCGACGACAGTGAGGGCATGGCGGCGGGCCTGATCGACCGCTCGGGCGGCAATGCCAAGCTTGCGCTCCAACTCACCGATATGGCGCTTTCCAAGCTGCCCAAGGTCAGTGGCGGCGGCGCGGGCGGACTTAACCTGACGCCCGGCCTCGCGCGCGTCTTCGACACCGCCGAGAAGGCGGCCGACAAAGCCGGCGATAGCTTCGTTACGGTCGAGCGGCTGCTGCTTGCGCTCGCGATCGAGAAGGATACAGAGGCCGGCAAGGCGCTGAACAAGGCCGGCGTCACGCCGCAGGCGCTGAACACCGCCGTCGAGGCAATCCGCAAGGGCCGCACCGCCGATTCGGCATCAGCCGAGCAGAGCTACGACGCGCTCAAGAAATACGCTCGCGACCTCACGGCGGCAGCGCGTGAAGGCAAGCTCGATCCGGTGATCGGCCGCGACGAGGAGATCCGCCGCACCATCCAGGTGCTGTCGCGCCGGACCAAGAACAATCCCGTGCTGATCGGCGAGCCCGGCGTCGGCAAGACCGCGATCGCCGAGGGTCTGGCGCTGCGCATCGTCAATGGCGATGTGCCCGAAAGTCTCAAGGACAAGGAACTGCTCGCGCTCGACATGGGCTCGCTGATCGCTGGCGCGAAATATCGCGGCGAGTTCGAGGAGCGGTTGAAGGCGGTGCTGAACGAGGTCTCGGCGGCCGAGGGCGGGGTCATCCTGTTCATCGACGAAATGCACACCCTCGTTGGCGCCGGCAAGAGCGATGGCGCGATGGACGCCTCGAACCTGCTCAAGCCCGCTTTGGCGCGCGGCGACCTGCATTGCGTCGGCGCGACCACGCTCGATGAATACCGCAAATATGTCGAGAAGGACGCAGCTCTTGCCCGGCGCTTCCAGCCGGTCTTCGTCAATGAGCCCTCCGTCGAGGATACGATCTCGATCCTGCGCGGGCTGAAGGAGAAATACGAGCAGCACCACCGTGTCCGCATCACGGATTCGGCGCTGGTCTCGGCCGCGACGCTGTCGAACCGCTACATCACCGACCGCTTCCTGCCCGACAAGGCCATCGACCTGATGGACGAGGCCTCGGCGCGGCTGCGCATGCAGGTCGACTCAAAGCCCGAGGAGCTCGACTCGATCGACCGCGAGATCGTGCGCCTGCGCATCGAGCAGGAGGCGCTCAAGAAGGAGAGCGACACCGGCTCGAAGGAGCGGCTGAAGCGGCTCGAATCCGAGCTGGCCGATCTCGATACCCGCTCCGCCACGATCACCGCCAAGTGGAAGGCCGAGAAGGACAAGCTCGGCGCCGCCGCCGAACTGAAAACCAAGCTCGACAACGCCCGCAATGAACTGGCGCAGGCGCAGCGCAAGGGCGAGTATCAGCGCGCTGGCGAGCTAGCCTATGGCGAGATCCCCCAGCTCGAGAAGACGCTGGCCGAGATCGAGGCCATCGGCGACTCGTCTGGCATGGTCGAGGAGGCCGTCACTTCCGACCATGTCGCGCAGATCGTCAGCCGCTGGACTGGCGTGCCGGTCGATCGGATGCTCCAGGGCGAGAAGGAGAAGCTGCTTCGCATGGAGGAGGTTCTCGCTGCTCGCGTCGTCGGCCAGCGCGAGGCGGTCGAGGCCGTCTCGACGGCGGTGCGACGCGCCCGCGCCGGGCTGCAGGATCCCAATCGTCCAATCGGCTCCTTCATGTTCCTCGGCCCCACCGGCGTCGGCAAGACCGAGCTGACCAAGGCGCTGGCCTCGTTCCTGTTCGATGACGACACCGCGATGGTGCGCCTCGACATGTCCGAATACATGGAGAAGCACTCGGTCGCCCGGCTGATCGGCGCGCCTCCCGGCTATGTCGGCTATGAGGAGGGTGGGGCGCTGACGGAGGCCGTGCGCCGCCGGCCCTATCAGGTCGTGCTCTTCGACGAGGTCGAGAAGGCCCATCCGGACGTCTTCAACGTGCTGCTGCAGGTGCTCGACGACGGTCGCCTGACCGATGGCCAGGGCCGCACGGTCGATTTCCGCAATGTGCTGATCATCATGACCTCAAATCTGGGCTCCGACTATCTGGTGAACCAGCCCGAGGGGCAGGATTCCGAAGAGGTTCGCGACGAGGTGATGGGCGTGGTCAGGCAGGCCTTCCGGCCCGAATTCCTGAACCGCATCGACGACATCATCCTGTTCCACCGGCTGCGCCGGGCGGATATGGGCGCGATCGTCGACATCCAGATGGCCCGCCTTGCCAAGCTCCTGACCGACCGCAAGATCGTGCTGGAGCTGTCCAGCGAGGCCCGCCAGTGGCTCGCCGACAAGGGCTATGACCCCGCCTATGGCGCGCGCCCCCTCAAGCGCGCGATCCAGAAGTCGGTTCAGGACCCGCTGGCCGAGCTGATCCTCGCGGGCAAGATCGCCGATGGCGAGACCGTGCCGGTCACGGTCGGTCCCGCCAGCCTGATGCTCGGCGACATCGCGGCGGTGCGGGAAAAGCGCCCGGCGGGCGTGCCGCTGAACTGACAGGGTGCGAGGGCCCTTCTCCCCTCGGGGGAGAAGGTGTCTGCGCAGCAGACGGATGAGGGAAGGGTCGCGACAGCGGCCCTTTCTTGTTTTCGGTCGAGGCTCTTCCCTCATCCGTCACGGCTTCGCCGCACCACCTTCTCCCCCGAGGGGAGAAGGACGAACTTACCCCCGCTTCAGCAGAAACACCGCCTGCGCGCCGAACAGGTTCCAGAACCACCACGGCGCACTGACGCCGACGCGGCCGCCGGCCGCGTCGAGCGCCACGGCGCGCTCCTTAACCGCGCCGACCGCGTCGCAGAGCGAAACGAAATCGCGGATTGTGCAGAAATGGATGTTGGGCGTGTCCCACCAGGCATAGGGCAGCGAATCCGTCACCGGCATGCGGCCGAGGAAGAAGACCTGGCCGCGCATGCGCCAATGCCCGAAATTCGGGAAGGAGATGATGGCGCGGCGACCGATGCGCAGCATCTGCTCCAGCACGAGACGTGGGTTGCGCGTCGCCTGGATCGTCTGGGAGAGGATGACGTAGTCAAAGGCGTCGTCGGGATACTCCGTCAGGTCGGTGTCGGCATCGCCCTGGATCACCGAGAGCCCGCGCGCCACGCAGCCCGCCACGCCCTCGCGCGACAACTCGATGCCGCGCGCATCGACATTGCGGGTCTCGGCCAGCAGCGCCAGCAGCGCCCCGTCGCCGCAGCCGACATCGAGCACGCGCGAGCCCGGCGTCACCATCTCGGCGACGAGTTGCAGGTCGATGCGGTTGGTGTGGGTGTCGGGAAGCGTCATGGCGTGGCCTTTCGGGCTCGACGCGATTCCCTCCCCCCGCTTGCGGTGGGGAGGGTTAGGGTGGGG
>NZ_LJHQ01000021.1 GCF_001295925.1 Allobosea sp. AAP35
GGGGGGGGGGGAGTGGCGGGGGCGGGCGCTCGTCCTCGAGCCATCTCGACGACGATATCCCGTTCTAGGCCGGATTCGCCGTTCCAGATTGCATGCGACAGCAAGGCCGGGGCATCGCTCCGGCCTTCTTCATGCCGTCACAGCAGGGCGCCTGCGATGCGGGCCGTCTTGTCCGGGCTGCGCGTCCCGGTCACAGTCGGGCCTATGAACAGCCTCGATCCCTCCGTCTCCGCCCTCTCCGTCTGGCTCGCCCTGGAGAGTCCCACCCACCACACGCCCGGCGTCAACGGCATGATGGACCTCGTCGCCGGCGAGGTCGAAGGCCTGCCGATCGCGGTCGAGCGCATTCCGGGGCGTAATGGGCTCGGCGACAGCCTGATCCTGCGGGCGGGGCTGGCCACCGGCGAGCCGGCGATCGCGGTGATGTCGCATCTGGACACGGTCCACCCCGTCGGCACCAGCGCGCATGATCTGCCGGTGCGGGTCGAGGGCGACCGGCTCTATGGGCCCGGCGTCTACGACATGAAGGGCGGCGCCTGGCTGGCGCTCCAGGCCTTCAAGCAGGTGGCGCTCGCGGGCAGCGCGAAGCGGCCGCTGGTCTTTCTGTTCACACCCGATGAGGAGATCGGCTCGCCGACGACGCGCGGGTTGATCGAGGATATCGGTCGGACGTCCGCTGCCGTGCTCGTCACCGAGCCGGCGCGCGAGGGCGGCAAGATCGTCACGGCGCGGAAGGGCGTCGGGCGCTTCGAGGTCAGGCTCGAGGGCCGGCCGGCGCATTCGGGCGCGCGCCATGCCGATGGTCGCAGCGCGATCCGCGAGGCGGCGCACCAGATCCTGGCGATCGAGGCGATGACCGATTATGCGCGCGGCGTCACCACCACGGTCGCGCTGATGGGCGGCGGCACGGCGGCCAATGTCATCCCCCAGCATGCCTGGTTCAGCGTCGATCTGCGCGTCGCCAGCGCCGCCGATGGCGTGGCCCTGGAGAGCCAGATCCTCGCGCTCTCGCCCAGGGACCCGGATGTCCGCATCAGCGTGACCGGCGGCATGAACCGGCCGCCTTACGAGAAGTCGCCTGAGGGCGCGGCCTTGTTCGAGACGGCGCGCGCGATCGCGGCCGGGATCGGCTTCGACCTGCAGGATTGCGCCATGACCGGCGGCGGCTCCGACGGCAACTTCACCGCCGCGCTCGGCGTGCCCACCCTGGACGGGCTCGGCATCGACGGCGAGGGCGCCCATACGCTGTCGGAATACGGGCTGATCTCGTCGATCGCTCCGCGCCAGGCGCTGATCAAGGGGTTGCTGGAGACGGTTTGAAGGCTGCCCGGGCCGTCATTCTCGGGCGAAGCGAAGCGCAGACCCGAGAATCTCCTGCCGCAAGAGGCGCTGTTGGCGCGCCTTTCTGGCCTGAGATGCTCGGGTCAAGCCCGAGCATGACGTCAGCGTTTTCCCAGCCCTCAGAGCGAAGCGCCTCACGCCTCGCCATTCCCCTCCGGCGTCGGGCCGGCTTCCGCCTCGCCCTCTTCGCTGTCGCCCTCGTCGCCGATGCGCTCGACCGAAACGACCTTTTCGCTGGCGTCGGTGTTGAACACCGTCACGCCTTGCGTCGAGCGGCCGGCGATGCGGATGCGGTTGCCCGGGCCGGCATCGACCGGCACGCGGATGACCTGCCCGCCATCGGTGACGAGCATGATCTGGTCGCGCTCGTCGACCGGGAAGGAGGCGATCAGCTTGCCGTTGCGGTCGTTCACGACCATGGCGACGATGCCCTTGCCGCCGCGCCCGGTGACCCGGTACTCGAAGGACGAGGTGCGCTTGCCATAGCCCTTTTCCGACAGGGTCAGGATGAACTGCTCGGCAAGCTGCATCTCGACGCGCTTGGCGCCGAGTTCGACCTCGCCGGACGTCTCCTCGCCATCGGCGGCGGCCTCGACCGTCTCCTCGCCTTCGCCGGTGAGGGCGCGGCGCTGGGCGGCGGCATCCTTGAGATAGGTCGCGCGCTCCTCGGGCGTGGCATCGAGATGCTTCAGAATGGCGAGCGAGATCACCTCGTTGCCCCTGCCGAGATTGATGCCGCGCACGCCGGTGGAATCGCGGCCCTTGAAGACGCGCACATCGGTGACCTCGAAGCGGATGCATTGGCCGGCCGAGGTGGTCAGCAGCACATCGTCGTTTTCGGTGCAGATCTGCACGTCGACGATATGGTCGCCCTCGTCGAGCTTCATCGCGATCTTGCCGGCGCGGTTGACGTTGACGAAGTCCGACAGCTTGTTGCGGCGCACGCCGCCGGACGCCGTGGCGAACATCACGTCGAGCGTCTCCCAGCTCTCCTCGTCCTCCGGCAGCGGCATGATCGTGGTGATGCGCTCGTTTTTATCAAGCGGCAGCATGTTGACCAGCGCCTTGCCCTTGGCATTGGGCGCCGCCAGCGGCAGGCGCCAGACCTTTTCCTTGTAGACCTGACCTAGCGAGGAGAAGAACAGCACCGGCGTATGGGTGTTGGCGACAAAGAGGCGGGCGACGAAATCCTCGTCACGGGTGGCCATGCCGGAGCGGCCCTTGCCGCCGCGCTTCTGGGCCCGATAGGTCGAGAGCGGCACGCGCTTGATATAGCCGGCATGGGACACGGTCACGACCATGTCCTCGCGGGCGATCAGATCCTCGTCGTCGAGGTCGGAGCCCCAATCCTGGATCACGGTGCGGCGCGGCGTGGCGAACGCCGCCTTCACCTCGGCGAGCTCCGCCTTGATGATATCCTGGATGCGGATTCGCGAGCGCAGGATGTCGAGATAATCGGCGATCTCGGTGGCGAGCTTCTGCAACTCGTCGCCGATTTCGTCACGGCCGAGAGCGGTCAGGCGGGCGAGGCGCAGCTCGAGGATGGCGCGGGCCTGCGCATCCGACAGGCGATAGGTGCCGTCGGCATTGATCGGGTGGCGCGGATCGTCGACCAGCGCGATCAGCGGGGCGATGTCCTCGGCCGGCCAGTCGCGGTCCATCAGCGAGGCGTGCGCAGCCGCGGGCGTCGGCGCGGTGCGGATCAGGCGGATGACCTCGTCGATATTGGCGACCGCGGTGGCCAGGCCGCACAACACATGGGCGCGCTCGCGGGCCTTGTTGAGCAGGAAGCGCGTGCGCCGCGAGACGACCTCTTCGCGGAACTCGATGAAGGCGACGATGAAGTCGCGCAGATTGAGGACTTCCGGCCGGCCGCCGGTCAGCGCGACGAAATTGCAGCCGAAGGAGGTCTGCAACTGGGTGAAGCGGTAGAGCTGGTTCAGCACCACATCGGAGAGCGCGTCGCGCTTGATCTCGATGACGACGCGCACGCCCTCGCGGCTGGATTCGTCCCGGAGATCCGAGATGCCCTCGATGCGCTTCTCGCGCACCATGTCGGCGATCTTCTCGACCATCGAGGCCTTGTTCACCTGATAGGGAACCTCGGTGACGATGATCGCCTCGCGCTCCTTGCGCAGTTCCTCGATATGGGTCTTGGAGCGCATCACGATCGAGCCGCGGCCGGTGTGATAGGCGGCGTGGATGCCGCTGCGGCCCATGATCGAGGCGCCGGTCGGGAAGTCCGGGCCGGGCACGATCTCGATCAACTCGTCGATCGTGATCTCGGGATTGTCGATCAGCGCGACGCAGGCGTCGATGACCTCGCCGAGATTATGCGGGGGAATGTTGGTCGCCATGCCGACGGCGATGCCGCCGGCCCCGTTGACGAGCAGGTTGGGGTAGCGCGCCGGCAGGACCTTGGGCTCGCGCTCCTTGCCGTCATAGTTGGGCTGGAACTCGACGGTGTCGAGGTCGAGATCTTCCAGCAGCGGCATCGCCGCCTTGTCGAGCCGGGCCTCGGTGTAACGATCGGCGGCGGGCGAATCGCCGTCCATCGAGCCGAAATTGCCCTGGCCGTCGATCAGCGGCAGCCGCAACGAGAAATCCTGCGCCATGCGCACCAGCGCGTCATAGACCGCGAGATTGCCGTGCGGATGGTATTTACCCATCGTGTCGCCGACGATGCGGGCGCATTTGGTGTAGGGCCGGTCGGGCAGGTTCTTGTTCTCATGCATCGAGAACAGGATGCGCCGGTGCACGGGCTTGAGGCCGTCGCGGACATCGGGCAGAGCGCGGCTCACGATCACGCTCATGGCGTAGTCGAGATAGCTCTTCTTCATCTCGTCGGTGATGGCGATCGGCTTGATGTCGCCGCCGAAATGCGGCTCGTCCGGGCGCTTGTCGTCTTTGTCGTCGCTCAAGGGATTGGGTCCCGATTCCGGTTATTTTTCAGCCTTCTGGCTAACCGATTCCGCCGGTTTAGGCCAGCGAAAGGCTCATTTCTCCCACGAAATTAAACCCTCGCGATGTCAATGGCTTGGCCGGGTTTTCGAGACGCGCCGCCGACGAGTGGTCGTGGCGTGCCCCACGGCCGCCGCAATTGCCTCGGCCGTCATTCCGGACAAGCCGCGAAGCGGCGCCGATCCGGAATCCATGATCGGGCACTGACAGCCCTCTATGATGGATTCCGGGTCTGCGCTGCGCTTGCCCGGAATGACGGCACGGTCTCGACCATCGTGATAGCCTTGCACGTGACGTGACGCCTCGGCGCCGTCATGCCAATGCTGTCGCCATGCATCTCGACTTCCTCACCTCCGCGCTCGTCACCCTGCTGGTCACGCTCGATCCGCCGGGGCTGGCGCCGATCTTCCTGTCGCTGACGCAGGGCATGTCGGCGGGCGAGCGCCGGCAGGTCGCGATCCGCGCCTGCATCATCGCCTTCTGCATCCTGGCCTTCTTCGGGGTGGCGGGCGACATCGTCCTGAAGGCGCTCGGCGTCTCGCTGCCCGCCTTCCGCATCGCCGGCGGCCTTCTGCTGTTCTGGATCGCCTTCGAGATGGTGTTCGAGCGCCGCAGCGAGCGCAAGCAGCAGACCGCGACGACCGCGATCACCCAGGATCACATCCGTAACGTCGCGGCCTTTCCGCTGGCGATCCCGCTGATGGCGGGGCCGGGCGCGCTCACCGCGATCATCCTGCTGGCGGGCCGCGCCGAGGGCGACCCGCTACGGCTGGCCGCACTGGCGCTGATCTGCGGGCTGGTCATCCTGTCCTGCCTCGCCGTGTTCCTCCTGGCCACGCCGCTCGCCCGCCTGCTCGGCATCACCGGCAACATCGTGCTGACGCGGCTGCTCGGGGTGATCCTGGCGGCGCTGGCGGTCCAGTTCGTGATCGACGGGGTGCGGGCGGTGGTGCGGGCGGGGTGAGCGCCTGCGGCTCATGGCTTTCCCAGCAGCTTCAAGAACGCGATCTGCGAGATATCGAGTCACTGCTCTTTCTAGAACAAGTCAGTCTGACTGATCATTTTGATGCGTAGCTGATGAGAGTCGAATGACAACTCCCTATGATGTGGGCGAACATACGAAAACAGCCTTCGCGTACTTTGGCCGAGCATTCTATGCCGCAAACGTCTTCGAGTCCGGTTTGCAGATCGCGATCATGTTGCTCGAGTTCTTCGCTGAACAAGAAGCCAAGATCCGAAAGGAGGGCAGGCAGAATTTTAGCCGAGAGCTTTACGAAGCCGAGTTCGACACATTTTTCGCGCAACAGTTTGCGCAATCTCTGGGGAATTTGATCAAGCGAGCCCAATCATTGGCGGCGATGCCCGATGATCTCAAAGCGCGAATATCGCGCGTAAAAGCACGTCGCGACTTTCTCGCCCACCATTTCTTTCGCGAGCGTGCCATCGATTTCGCGAGCAGGGCGGGTAGAGATAAAATGATTGAGGAGCTTGAGCACGATCACGACCTATTTCACGCGGCCGACCGCGATTTGAGCGCGTTTCTTTCGCCTATTCGCCGCCGTTGGGGCATGACGGAAGAGCGTCTGGATAGGGCATACAAAGAGATGCTGGCGGAAAACGATCTCGAAGACGATTAAAGCCATTCAAGCTTCCGCAAGGCGCTTACGGTCGATCAGGGCCTGCACCTCGTCCATCACCTGCTCCTGCCGCAGGCGGGGCCTCGGGTCAGCCAGGGCTTCGCGCACCTTGGCTTTAAACCATGCATCATGGGCTTCGGGATCGACAGCAAGGCCAGCGGGGAGGCCGCCTTCCTTGACGACGCGTGTCAACAGGATGCGCACGGCGTCCGACACGGACAAGCCGCAGCCGGCGAGCGTTTCTGCCGCTTCCATCTTGAGATCATCGTCAATCCGAACATGCAGCATAGAGGTGCGTGCGGCCAATGTGAGGTACTCCGTTGTTGGTTGATGACGTATGTCTCTCAATTGAGAGACAGGCAAGCTGATCGTCACGGCCTCGTCGGAATACTATCCACCGCAACATCGCTGAACTTTCGTGCTGAGACGGCCGTCGGGCGTGATCGGGGTAGGGACGGCTGCCGGGGCAATCCCTTGACATGCCGATTCCGTGCCAGAATCCGTTAAGTTCTCGCGGCCAATTCGCTATTCGCCAGGCTTGATATCGAGTTCGCGCGTCAGCCGGCCGAACCTCTCCAGATCATCGGCCACAAGCCGCGCCATCTCGGACGGTGAACCGGGCGATGGAACCAAGCCGCTCGCTTCCAGCTTGGCGGCGATGTCGGGTGCGGCGATGGCCCGAGCCGACGCCGTGCTCAGCTTTTCGACGATGTGGATAGGTGTCCCGGCCGGCAGCGCCAGGCCAAAGAAATTCGGCAGAAGCGGGTCATCCGTGAAGCCCAATTCGGCCATGGTCGGCACGGCGCTCATCTGCGGCAACCGGCGCTTGTCTCCCAAGGCGAGTGCCTTGACCTTGCCGCTCTGCATCAGGGCCAGCGCGGCCGGCGGTGTGGCGATCGTCAGCGCGACCTCGCCCGTCGCCACGGCCGTCACGGCTGGCGGTGCTCCGCGATAGGGGACATGGACCAGCTTGACGCCGAGACGCCGCGCAAGCGCCTCGATGTTGAAATGCGCCATGCTGCCCTTGCCGAAGCTGGCATAGGTCAGCTCGCGGGTCTTTGCGAGCGCGACCAATTCGGCGAAACTGTTCACGCCGAGCGCCGGGTTGACGACGAGGACATAAGCCCCCGTGGCGACGACGCCGACATAGGCGAAGTCGCGTTTGGCATCGATCGCCTGCTGGGGCATCAGGATCGGGTTGATCCCGAAGACCTCACGCGGCGCCATCAGCAGCGTGTGGCCATCGGGCTCGCCGCGCGCGACGGCGGCGGCTCCGACCATTCCGTTGGCGCCAGGCCGGTTCTCGACGACGACGGCTTGGCCGAATTCGCTCCGCAGCTTCTCGGCGACGAGCCGCGCCGCGAGATCGACCGCGCCTCCGGCGGGATAGGGCACGATGAGTTGGACGGGCTTGCTGGGAAAGGCGGCGGGGCCCTGCGCCAAGGATGGCCTGGCGAAGCATCCCGCGCCAAGGGCGACGAGCATTGTGCGGCGAGACAGGGATTGATCCATGGACTGTACCTCCCGTGTTGATTGTTGTCTGCTTGACGTCATTCGATCGTCGCGCCACGCGACCACTGCTCCCAGGCGCGATCCATCGCAAAAGGTGTCAGGTTGAATTCTGCGGCCGATGCGGCCTCGTTGGCCGTCAGCGAACGAACGGCGCCGATCTGGGCCGCCCGCCATTGCACCTCGGCATTGCGCGCGCCGTAAATCGCGCGGAAGACCAACTCCCTGACCGAGCGGCCCGCGACCGTCGCGCCGTGCCCACGCATCAGGACGGTCCAGTTTGTCGCCAGGGTCCGCGCGAGCGAATTGCCCTGTTCGCGCGTCGAGACGATCAGGTTGGTGTCGCCGAACTCGTCCTGGCTGTCCCAGAGGGGGACCGTCTGGCCCATGGTCGCGCCGAGATGGAAGACGGGGACGAGGCGGGCATCGCTGGTGCAGAACGGCATGAACGAGGGGGCGTGGTGGTGGCACACCGCCATGACATCGGGCCGCGCCCGGTAGATCGCGCCGTGGATGCTCCGTTCGGCGAAGATGCGCGCCTCGCCTGGCGAGACGAGCTCATCGTCGAGATCGAACTCCAGGACATCCTCAATCGTCACCAGTTCGGCCGCCCGGACACGCGGCATCAGGTAGCGCGAGCCGACATCGGGATGGCGGGCCGAGACATGCCCGAAACTGTCGAGGATGCCCTCGCGCGCCAGGATCCGGCTGGCGAGTGCGATCTCGGTCACGCAGTCGCTCAGCCCGGCCGCCTTGCCCGGGTCATGATCGGGCGCGGGCATAGTCAGCAGGTTTGACACCATCGGGCCGTCCCTCGATCGACGCAGGGCCGTCGCAGCCCATGGATGGAGGATGGCGCCGCCGGCAGGACGAAATCCAATGCGATCGGCTTAGGTCAGTCCTAAGCGTTTCATGCAGACGCGGAGACCGACAGCGGTTGACCCAGCCCGGCCATGGCCTCCGACAAGGGGATCATCGCCGCGACCACAGCTTCCCGGATGATCGGCAACGCGGCGAGGCGGCTGGCCTTTCGCAGACCGGCGAGATGGAGCGTGCGCCGGAGTACGGGCGCGACGATCGGCCGGGCGCGCAGGGTTCCCGCTGCGACCTCTGCCAGGACCGTACCGAAAGGCAGGATGCCGGCGGCGGGGCCGCGCGCGATCAGGGCCTTGATGCCGGAGATCGAGCGGATTTCGTGCTCCAGGCGGATCACAAGCTCGTGCTCGGCCGCCATTCTGTCGACCAGCGAACGCACGCCGTCCCGTGGCTCGGGCAGGATGAGCGGTTTGGCCAAGGCCTCGCCAAAACTGATGGGACCGGTGCCACCGCCGACGGCGGCCGTGACGAAGACGAGGTCTTCCTGATAGAGCGCCCGCTTCCACAGCCCAGGCGCATCGGCCACTTCATAGGCAAGGATCAGATCGAGATCGCCCCGATGCAGGCTATCGACCAGCAGATGGCTCATTTCTTCGGTGAGACTGAAGGCGAGGCTTGGCGCATCGTGCGATATGCGCAGCAGAAGTTCGGGGCCGATGATCTGCATGAGGCTGGGCGTCAGCCCGAACCTGACCGCCTCCTGCGCATCACCGCTAACCTCCCGGCGCGTAAGGTCGACGAGTTCCAAAATCTGGATGGCGCGCGCAAGCAGCGTCTGACCGGCGGCGGTCAGCGAGACGCCACGCGAATGGCGCGTCAGCAACGAGACGCCAAGCTCTTCCTCGAGCTGTTTGATCTGCATGCCCAGCGCCGGCTGCGCGATCCGAAGCTCGTCCGCCGCCCGTGTGAGATTGCCGGTCTCGGCCACGCGGGTGAAGTACTTCAGTTGACGCAGGTTCACGTGGGCTCCGTTCGAGCGGGCGCATCCGAGATGCGTGTCAGGCTCGTGAGCAGCTCAGCGCCGTGCCCGGACATCTCACTTTGCCTTCCCGGCTGCGCTCCTTAAGCTGCTGCGGGCAGCAGAGTGCGAGCCGCTTGACGTGGCCGGCGGTTTTGCCCGACGAGCCCAGTAGACAGCCCGGACTTGCCAGAATGGACGCCTGACGGCATTCTCAGCCGCTGAAGCGGTGAGGACGGTCAGGCGGACAGCATGGCGCGTTGCATCAGACATGGAAAGCCTCCGATCATGATCAACGACGGTGAAAAGGCCGGTTTCGGCACGCACGGCGAGACGGCCGGGCTCGGACGTCGGACGGGACGTCTCGACCGCCGTTCGTTTCTGGTCGGTTCGGGCGCCGGTCTCGGCGCACTGGCGCTCGGCGGTTGCGCCACCTCCGACGGCATGAGCCTCGCCGAGGCGCAGAAGCTCTACGGGCCTGTGCCCGAGGAGAAATTCCCGATTCCCGCCGCCGATGTCAGCAAGGTGGATCCGAAATATTTCCGTCGCAGGGTGGCCTACCCGACCAAGGAAGCGCCCGGAACGATCATCGTGGATCCCGGCAATTACTATGTTTATCGGATCGAAGGGGACGGGCAGGCCACCCGTTATGGCGCCAATGTCGGGCGCGAGGGCTTCCTGTGGAATGGCGACGCCTATATCGGACGCAAGGCCGAATGGGCGACCTGGACACCACCCAAGGAGATGATCAAGCGCCAGCCGGAGGCCGCCAAATACGCGCGCGGCATGCCCGGCGGCCTCGACAATCCGCTGGGCGCCCGCACGCTCTATCTCTACCAGAACGGGTCCTACACGCTCTACACGATCTATGCCTCGCTCGATGAGGAATCGATCGGCTCGGGCATCACGAGCGGCTGCGTCGGCCTGCTCACGCAGGATATGATGCATCTCTACGATCAGACGCCGGTGAAGACGAAAGTCGTCGTGCTGCCAGCCTAGCGCCGATCGGCGCGGCTCGCCCGGGACGACTCGGGCGCGTTGGCGACGGAGCGGCGGCCGCGCGCCGGTCCTATTTCTCCAGAAACACCCGGATCGCGCCCTCGGCCTGCTTCATTGAGATGACGCCGTCGAGATGGCCGCGCGCGCCCTGGATATGGACATGGGTGAGGGCGACCCCGCCCGCCTTCAGCGTTTCGGCGGTGCGGTCGACCGCGTCGGCGGTGAAGACTAGATCCTTGGGCTGGGTGATCAGCAGCACCGGCGCCTTGATCCTGGTGGCCGCATCGGCGAGCGAAGTTCCGCCTGCCGCGAAGAGCTGGTTGGCCTTGACCAGATAAAGGAAGTGGTTGGCGTCGGAGACCTTGGCGCGGGCCTCGCCGGCATGGTCGAGGATGCTTTGGATCTGAAACAGGTTGCCGAGCGCCTTGGCCGGGTCCTCGCCCTCCTTGGCGGCGCGGCGGCCGAAGGTGGCATTGGCCCAGTCGGCATGGTTGGCCTGTAGCGTGACCACGGCGAGCGCCTTGGCGAGCCCGGCATGGGGCGGTGTCCTGCCGTAATAGTTGCCCTTGTTCCAGTTGGGATCGACCAGGATAGGCGCCGCCCAGACATCGAGCCAAGCGATCAGCTGCGCATCGGCCTCGCCGGCCCCGATCACCGGCATCGCCTTCGCCACCATCTCGGGATAACGCGTCGCCCATTCAAACGTCTGGAGAGAACCCATCGAGGGGCCGGCGACCAGTGCCAGCCGCTTGATCCCGAGGCTTTCGACCAGTGCCTTCTGGACCTCGACAAAGTCGCCGATGGTCACGACGGGAAAGTCGAGCGCGTAGGGTTTGCCGGTGTCGGGGTCGATGGAGGCCGGGCCTGTCGTCGTGGTCCTGGGATCGCCGGTGTTGAGATTGACCAGCGTGTCGGAGGACAGGACGAAATATTTGTCCGTGTCGATCGCCTTGCCGGGGCCGATGATCGCGTCCCAATAGCCGGGAGCGGCGTCCGTGGCTGCGTATCTGCCGGCCGCGTGCGAATTGCCCGAGAAGAAATGGCAGATCAGCACCGCGTTGGATCTGTCGGCGTTGAGCGTGCCGTAGCTCTCCCAGCCGACCCTGACATCCTTGAGGGTGCGCCCGCTTTGCGTGGTGAACTGCGGAAGGGCGAAGACCTTCTTTTCGACCATGACCTCCTGCGCGCCCGCCGGCTGTCCCATCGTCATCAAATCCATCGCCACCCATCCCACGATGCCGGCCGTGGCCGCGATCCAGTGTTTCACCGCCGCTCTCCTCGTGAAGATCCTGGCCCGAACGGCCGCGCTGCGGCCCCGATGCTCATCCAAGCGGATTTCAAAGCGCGACGGAAGCGGGATCAGGTGGATGTCAGCGCAGAAGCAGCGGAGAGACGCCGGTTGCCCCGATGGGACGCAGCATCGATTCCGCTTCGAGCTCGAAAGCCGGGGCGTCGAACGGGCCGCTGAGACTAAAGGGCAGCCGGAGAGGTCCGGTCAGGGGCTGCAGCAGCGCGGCCATGTCGAGTGTCCGGTCGGCCAGCGCGGCGGTGCCGATCAGCGTCAGCCGATAGCCCGGGCCGAGCATCTGCGCGTCGTTCAGCGTCAGGACGCCGTTGGTGATGATGGCGCTGGCGCCTGCGGTCTCGAACGTGGTCTTGCCTTGGCGCCAGTCGCGCAACGCCAGGGCCGGATTGCGCTCCGCCCGGCGCAGCAGGTCGCCGAAGGCAAAACCGGCAACATCGCCCTGACGCAAGCTGACCACGGCCTTGCCGCTCAGCGAGGCCAGAATCTCGGGCAGAGCGCGGCCGAGCCCATCGAGGCTGAACTGCAGCGCGCCCGTGCCGGTCAGGCGGGCCAATTGCGGCAGGTCGCCGCCGGCCTGGCCGAGATTGATTCTGTCGAGCGCACCACTCGTCTTGATGTCGATGCCGCCCGTCGTCGTCGTGGCGAGCAGGCGGCCCTTGGCACTGCCGCCATAGGCACCGGCGCGCAGGATGCCCGCCTCGAAGCGGCCCTTCTTGACCAGGAGATAGGTCGCGACATCGGTAAGCCTGCCGCCGTTGAGGCGCGCGGCCTCGACCGAGACGCGCAGGTCGATGTCCTGCGTGGTCCAGGCCTCGAAGGGCAGGGCCGCGGCGGCGGGGCTGTGATCGGGCGCGGCGATGTCGAGACGGGAGATCGCCCGTCCGAGATCGAGCTGGGCCCCCGCCAGCGTCCCCGAGAGCGAGGGCCGCCCGCCCGAGAAATTGAGATTGAGCGCCCCGTCGAGACGGTCCCCGTCAAGCCTTGCGACGACATTGGTCAGCGCCGTGTCATGAGGACGGATCCGCGCTTCGCTGGTGAGGCTGAAGGCACCGATGGCGGTCGCCAGCCGCGGCGTCTCGCCGAACCAGCCGAGGAGTTCGGGCAGGGAGCGCGTGCTCAGAGTCAGTTGCCCGGTGGTGATCGGCTCGGGTGCGCTGCTGCGGATCCCATCGAATTGCAGCTTCAGCAAGGGCGCGTTGACGGAGAGCGTCGTCTTGCCGCGACCCATCGCGACGGGCCAGAGCAAGCCGATCTCGGCCGGCACGCCGCGCCAGGTCAGGGAGCCCGAGACCGTCAGCGCGTCCTGCGGCTCGCGTTCGGCGAGCACGAGGTTGACGTCGCGCAGGATCGTCCGGATCGTGTCCGGAGCGCGCAGGAAGATCGCGCCGGCGGTGATGACGATCCGGCTCTGGCCGCGAAGGCCCTCCAGGTAGTCGAGCGGAGCGGCCAACCACTCGGCGAGGCTTTCGCTGTCCGCCGACACGGCGACGTCGATCTGCGGTGCGACGAGTTCGATCCGGCTGAAATCGAGGCGTCCGGCCAGCAACGGCAAGAGCTGCGCCTGGGCCCTGATACGCAAGGCACGGCCTGCGACCGGCCCCTCGCGCTGGGCAAAGGCCACCTGCGACAGGCTGATGCGCGGCAGTGGCAGCAGCGCGATCTCGGCACGTTCAAGCCCGCTCACCACAAGACCCGTGCGGGCCTCAATCGCGGCGATGACGTGCTTCTCGACCCGCGCGACCGCAATGCCCCAGGACTGCAGGCCAAGCAGTCCGAGCACCAGAACGAGACTGTAGGCGAGGATCGAGGTGCGCCGCGTCATGGTCCTTCGAAAACGGTTTGGACCGACGAGGCGGCCTGCGCTGCTCCGCGGCGATGGAACGCCTTTGGGCAGCTTCGCCAGCCGCATCGACGGGCCGCCCATAAAGCCGGAATGACCGGTGAATCAGCCTGCAATGCGGCGGCATCCTTGCTGAATCATATCCCGCATGTCGAACCGGTTTAGGCCGATGGCCGGGGCTTGTCGAGCCGGCTCACCCGCGCCGGCCGCTGGAGCGTGCGAGCCAGAAAGCCGGATAGAGCCCCGCCAGCACGATCAGCAGCCCGGCCAGCGCACCATCCTCGAAAGCACCGCGCGAGGCATGGCCATAGACGGTGGTGGCGAGCGTCTCGACGTTGAGCGGGCGCAGCAGCAGGGTGGCCGGGAGTTCCTTCAGGCAATCGACGAAAACCAGCAGGGCGGCGGCTGCGATGGCGGGCCGGGCGAGGGGCCAGTGCATCTTGCGCATCACCTCCGGCGCGCTGGCGCCGAGCGTGCGGGCGGCGTCGTCGATGCGCGGCGAGATCCGCGCCATCCCGCTTTCGATGCCGGACACCGCGATGGCCAGGAAGCGCACGACATAGGCCAGCACCAATGCCGCGCCCGAGCCGAGCAAAATCAGGCCCGGATTGACACCGAGCCAGCGCACCGCGCCATTCGCGAGCAGGTTGTCGAAGGCGGCCAGCGGTACCAGCAGACCCAGTGCCAGCACCGTGCCGGGCACGGCGTAGCCCAGCGAGGCAAGGCGCGACAGGGTCGGCAGCCAGGGCTCGCGGCCCTGCCGGCCGGCCGCGACGATGCCGATGCCGAGCGCGACGACGAGAGCGGCGGCCAGCACGGCAAACAGGAGGGCGTGGCCGAGGCTGCGAAGCAGGGTGGTGTCGATCTGCTGCCAGAGGTCGCGGCGCATCACCTCCTGCGCGAGAAAGCCGATCGGCAGCAGGGCGCCCAGCAGCACGGGCAGGCCGCAGGCGAGACCCGCCGCCAGGGCAACACGCCCAGTCAGCGGCACGCGGCCGACGGCGCGCGGCTGGCGCACTGGCAGGTTGAAGCGCCGCTGGCCGCGCAGCCGCGCCTCGACCAGGATCAGCACCACGACCAGCAGCAGCATGACGCAGGCGATCTGGGCGGCGCCGGCGAGCGAGTTGCGGTTGATCCAGGTGGTATAGATCGACAGCGTCAGCGAACGCACGCCGAGATATTCGGTGGCGCCGATGTCGTTCAGCGTCTCCAGCAGCGCCAGTGTCAGGCCAGCTGCGAGCGCGGGACGCGCCATCGGCAGGCCAATGCGCCAGAACAGCCGGTTGCCCGAAGCGCCGAGCGTGCGGGCGGATTCGACGATGGTCGCCGCCTGCAGACCAAACAGCGCCCGTACGCTGAGATAGACGTAAGGGTAAAGCACGATCGCCATGATGCAGACCGCACCCGGCAGGCTGCGCGGGTCGGGAAACCAGTAGTCGCGCAGCGACTGCCAGCCGGTCACGGCCCGCAAGCCTGTCTGGAGCGGACCCTGGAAGCCGAGGATTTCGACATAGACATAAGCCGTGATGTAGGTCGGCAGCGCCAGCGGCAGGACCAGGAGCCATTCCAGGCTGCGGCGGCCTGGAAATTCGAACTGCGTGACGAGCCAGGCGGTGCCGACGCCGATCACCGCGCAGAGCAGGCCGACGCCGAGCAGGAGCAGGCTCGTATCGGCCAGTGCGGCGGGGATGACATGGGCGGCGAGATGGGGCCAGATCGCAGCCGCCTGGAAGGACAGGGCGGTGAAGGCCAGCGCCAGCACCGGCAGCGCCACCAGCCCCGCCCCGAGCAGCGAGGCCCAGACGAATCGGCTCGACGGCCGCCACAGGTGTGGCGACCGTCGAATGTCGGAGAGGGACGTCGTCAGGCTCAATTGTCGAAGCCGACCTTGTCGACGAGATCGGCCGCGGCCTTGCGGTTCTTGGCGACGTCGCCGAGCGGCGTGGTGTCGGGCGTCAAGGTGCCGAGCAACTTCACCGCGGCGCTTTCCTTGACGTCTGGATTGACCGGGAACTCGAAATTGCCGTCGGCATAAAGGGTCTGCGCCTTCTCGCCCAGCATGTACTCGATCAGCTTGACGGCGCTGTCGCGGTTGGGCGCGTTCTTGGCGATGGCCGCTGCCGAGACGTTCACATGCGTGCCGCCATTGGCGAAGGTGGTCTTGAGCGGCTTGATTGCGTCGAACCAACCCTTCTGTTCGTTTTTCGCCTGGCTCATCAGGCCGATGTAATAGGTGTTGATGAGGGCGATGTCGCACTGGCCCGAGAGGATGTCGCGCGCCACCTCGCGATCGCCCCCGCCTGGCTTGCGGGCGACATTGGCCTTCAGCGCCTTGAGATAGGTCTCCGTCTTCTCGGCGCCGTTGCGGGCGAGATAGGCGGCGAAGAAGGCGTTGTTGTAGGGGTGCTGGCCGGCACGGATGCAGAAGCGGCCCTTCCATTTCGGGTCGGCGAGATCTTCATAGGTGATCGCGTCCTGCTTCACGCGCTCCTTCGAGACGATGACGATGCGGGCGCGCTGGGTCAGCGTCACCCAGCTGTCGCCGGGGCCGCGCAGCGCGGCGGGGATCGTCTTCTCGACCATCGCCGATTTGATCGGCTGGGTCACGCCGGCGTCAGCCAGCGCATTGATCTGGCCGACATCGACCATCAGCATCACGTCGGCAGGGCTGTTGGCGCCCTCGGCTGCGACGCGCTCCTGCAGACCGTCCTTGAGGAAGACCGCATTGACCTTGATGCCGGTGTCCTTGGTGAAGGATTCGAGCACCGGGTTGAGCAGGGCCGGCTCGCGCGTGGTGTAGAGATTGACGCTCTGGGCCAGGGCCGGTGCCGCCATCAGGCAGGACGCCAGGGCGAGGGCGGAGAGGCGTGTCGCGTGGATCATGAGGTGGTCCTTCGGGTTCAAGGCCCGTTTCTGCGCGTTGCAGGGGGAGCGGTAGTCCGAGGTGACCGGCGCGTCAACCGAAAAACTCTTTGAGATCAGTCAGTTAAAGATGTTCTAAAGAGCGGTCTGTTTTGTCTTGTTCTAAACTTCAGCGTCATGGCGTGGCCGCCGAAAGGGCGGTCCCGCCGCGTTGGCTTTTAGTCTGCCAGCAGCGAGATCACCCGAACCGGTCCGCGCCTGACAGGATCGAGCGAGCCGCGCAGGATAAACCGGTCGCCGGCATCGCTCAGAATGCTGTCATCCTGGAAGCTGGCCTCGCGCAGCCGCATCTGCCGGCGCAGACCACGCGCCTGCGCTTCCTGGCGGGAGATGCCGACGCGGTCGTCGATCTGCTGGCGCTGGTTCTTGCTGAGTTCTGCAGCGCTGCGGAAGTCGCGGAAATCGCGGGGGCTGTAGGGCCAGCGCGAGCCGCCGGCGAAGGTCCGGACCTTGCCGTCGAGCACGACGCTGTCGCCCGGGCGCAAGGTGAAGTCCCGCAGCAGCGACACGCGCCGCTCGCCGGCCTGGACGATGGCGGGGCGGCAGGCAGCGGCATCGCGCGTGGTTTCATGGCTGTAGGCCATGGGCAGAGCGCGGTAGCGCTGGCCGTCGGCGGCCTGGGCGTTGCCGATCTCGGATGCGCCGGCCGCGACCCGGAAGACCTTGACCGGGATGCCGGGGTTCATCGCCTGACACAGCGCCTCATGCGCCTTGATGTCGGACGCTGCGCGCAGGAAGCCGATCGGTGCGTGGAAGCCGTCGCAGAGCCGCACGCAGATGGTGCGCGCGACATCGGCCGCGCCGGAGACGGTGTCGAGCCGGGCCTGCGCGGGACGCCGGGGCTGACGCACTGGCGCTTGCGCGCGCTGCCGGAAGGGGTTCAGATCGACAGGGGGATGCATGATCCGACCATCCGCCTCCATCCGCAGCAGCGGAATCTGCCAGCCGGAGCGAGCCGGAGCATAAGCCACGGCGCGGGGCTGTGCCTGGGGCAATGGGCTCGTGGCATGGCTGCTTTGGCGCAGGGCCTGCCGGTTGGCGGCTTCCTGGCGGTGGAAGGCACGAATGCCGGCATCATCCTCGGCCTGGACCATCGAGACCGTCAAGACCGCGCCAGCTGCGCCGAGCGTCAGGCCAAGAACTGCCATAGCGGCTAGTCGAGCCGGCTTGTTCGCGAGAGCCTGTGAGGGAGAGCTTGAGGCAAAAGGCTTTGCGTCGCAGGACGAACCTTGCGTCACTTCATCACGGACACGCAACATCGCATCGACTCCACACTGCGCTCGTTCACCCGTCCGCCGCCAGCAGGGTCTAGTTTACTTTCTGTTAAGGTTCAACGCTGGCGCCGACCGGGAGCGTGAAAACGCGCCGCGATGCTTAACGGGGTTCTGCTTGCACAGGACTTGAGTTTGTCCAGTCCGACGCCGCGGACTTACAGGATCGCGAGAAGGACACCGACCCCCATGCACAGCAGGACCAGGACACCGACGGCGAAGAGCGGTGCGCGCAGCTTGAGATTGTTGGAGCCGACATGGACCAGCGTATGAGCGACGCGGGTCGCGACATAGGCCCAGGCCAGGCCCGCCATGATGTAGCTTGTCGCACCGACCTCCATGGCCAGCATGATCAAGGCGAAGAAGATCACCGGCGTTTCGAACTGGTTGGTGAAGTTCGCAGCTGCCAGCCGGGCCGGCTCGGGATAGGCCGTCGTCGACACCGCGACATCGGCCATGCTGACCTGCTTGCTGTCGAAGGCCGCCTTGCGCCGCAGGAAGACGATGAACAGGACGACGAAGATCCACAGGATCATGGCGAGCGTGGGGTATACCAGCTTGAGCGTCATCATCGTCTCCGGATCGTCCCGTGAGCGCGGCGTCGCCCGGCGCGGGGTGGTGGGAGCCAAGCCAAGAACGCCACCAAATGCAAGCGCGGCGAGCCCCAGGGACCCGCCGCGCTGCAGATGCCGGTGGATAGACGGACGCGGCCGCGATCAGGAGCGGGGGGGGTAGTTGGGGCTCTCGCGGACGATGGTCACGTCATGGACATGGCTTTCGCGCAGGCCCGCGCTGGTGATGCGGATGAAGCGCGCCTTGGCCTGGTAGTCCTTGAGATCCTTGCCGCCGACATAGCCCATCGCGGCGCGCAAGCCTCCGGCAAGCTGGTGCAGCACGCTGGAGACCGGGCCCTTATAGGCGACCTGGCCCTCGATGCCCTCCGGCACCAGCTTCAGCGCGTCCTTGATGTCCTGCTGGAAATAGCGGTCGGCGGAACCGCGCGCCATTGCGCCGACCGACCCCATGCCGCGATAGGATTTGTAGGAGCGGCCCTGGTAGAGGAAGGTCTCGCCGGGCGTCTCGTCGGTGCCGGCCAGGAGCGAGCCGACCATGGCGCAGGAGGCGCCCGCCGCAAGCGCCTTGGCGAGGTCGCCCGAATATTTGATGCCGCCATCGGCGATGACCGGGATGCCGTGCCGGCTGGCGGCGTTGGCGGCGTCCATCACGGCGGTGAGCTGCGGCACGCCGACGCCCGCGACGATGCGCGTCGTGCAGATCGAGCCCGGCCCAATGCCGACCTTGATGGCATCCGCGCCGGCATCGATCAGCGCCTGTGCGCCGCCGGCGGTGGCGATGTTGCCGGCGATGACCTGCACCGCGTTGGAAAGCCGCTTGACCCGCGTCACCGCCTCCAGAACCTTGGCCGAATGCCCGTGGGCGGTGTCGACGACGATCAGATCGACGCCGGCATCGATCAGCATCTCCGAGCGTTCGAAGCCGAGATCGCCGGTGGTGGTGGCCGCCGCGACGAGCAGGCGTCCCTTGGCGTCCTTAGCGGCGCTGGGATGGGCGACCTGCTTTTCCATGTCCTTCACGGTGATCAGGCCGATGCAACGGTAATGGTCGTCGACGACGAGCAGCTTCTCGATGCGGAACTGATGCAGCAGCCGGCGGGCCTCGTCCTGCGTCACGCCCTCGCGCACCGTGATCAGCCGGTCCTTGGTCATGATCTCGGAGACGGGCTGCTCGGGATTGGCGGCGAAGCGGACATCGCGGTTGGTCAGGATGCCGACGAGCTTGCCCTTGTGGCCTTGCGGGCCGCGTTCGACCACCGGAATGCCGGAGATCGAATTGTGCTTCATGATCGCCAGCGCATCGCCCAGCGTCTCATCGGGGAAGATCGTGATCGGGTTGGCGACCATGCCCGATTCGAACTTCTTGACGAGACGCACCTGAGCCGCCTGCTGGTCGGCCTCGAGATTGCGATGGATGACGCCAAGCCCGCCGGCCTGCGCCATCGCGATCGCCATCTTGGCTTCCGTCACCGTGTCCATCGCCGAGGCAATGATCGGCAGGTTCAGCGCGATCGTCTTGGTGAGCTGGGTGCAGATGTCGACGTCGGCCGGCATGACCTCGGACGGGCCGGGCTCCAGGAGCACGTCGTCGAAGGTGAAACCGTCGCGAATAAGACCGTCAAGAGCAAGCGTCATCGTCAACTCCGTCACCGGCTAGGCCGGCTCTGTTGCGGTTTCGCGGAAGCCGCCCGCGACCGGGTTGACGAGGCCCGTTAGCACGCGTCCGCCGCCACGGCTAGAGCGCGGCAGCGGATATCTCGCATTGCAGCATGGGGGCTGCCGGCTGTGCGCGTTTTTGGCTCTCGACGGGCTGGTCGGTGCGCGCCCCGGCGACGCGGTCGGTCGCCCGCGAGACCTCCGCCGCGCGATGAAAACAGTCCTCCTGGCGCTGCAGCAGCCGAGGCGGGTTTGCGACGGCGCAGCTCAGCATGCGCGACCAACCGTGCCGGTGCTGCGTCGAGCGCAGGGCTGTCTTGCGTCGGCCAGGCTCTGCCTGGCGCGACCACGCCCTCGTCAGGGCCGGCCGCCGCCGCTAAGGCTTCGCGCCACCGATCACCGCGAGGGCCGACCGTCGTGCAGCGCGCCAAACTCCTGCCCCTCATCGTCGCCTGCGCGCTGTTCATGGAGAACACCGATTCGACGGTGATCGCGACCGCGCTGCCGGTGATCGCGCAGTCGCTTGGCGAGGATCCGATCGCGCTGAAGCTGGCGTTGACCTCCTATCTCGTCAGCCTCGCGGTGTTCATCCCGATCTCCGGCTGGATGGCCGACCGCTATGGCGCGCGCACGATCTTCCGGGCAGCGCTGGCTGTGTTCATGCTCGGCTCGGTCCTCTGCGCCTTCTCGAATTCCCTGGGGGCCTTCGTCGGCGCGCGCTTCGTCCAGGGCATGGGCGGGGCGATGATGGTGCCGGTCGGCCGGCTGGTGATCCTGCGCAGCGTCGAGAAATCGCAGCTCGTCTCGGCGCTGGCCTATCTGACGGTGCCGGCGCTGGTGGGACCCGTTGTCGGGCCGCCGCTCGGCGGCTTCATCACCACCTATTTCGACTGGCGCTGGATCTTCTTCATCAACATTCCGATCGGGATCGTCGGCATCGTGCTGGCGAGCCTGTTCTTCGAGGACATCAGGGAGGAGGACGTCGCACCGCTCGACATCCGCGGCTTCCTGCTGTCGTCCTTCGGCTTCGCCAGCCTGATGCTGGGGCTGGCGACCGGGGGGCGCCATCTCGTGCCGGCGGCGGTGTCCTATGCAGGTGTCGCCGCTGGTATCGCTGCGCTTAGCGCCTACTGGTTTCACTCGCGGCGCGTCGCACATCCGGTGCTGAACCTGTCCCTGCTCAAAATCCCGACCTTTCGCATCGGCGTGATCGGCGGCTCGCTCTTCCGCACCGGGATCGGCGCGATCCCGTTTCTGCTGCCGCTGATGCTGCAACTCGGCTTTGGACTCGACGCACTGCAATCGGGGCTGATCACCTTCGCCTCGGCGGCCGGCGCGCTGTTGATGAAGACGGCCGCCAAGACCATCCTGGCGCGCTTCGGGTTCAGGCGGGTGCTGACGTTCAACGCGGTGATCGGCGCTGCCTTTCTGGCGGCCTCGGGGCTGTTCACGCCGCTGACGCCGCATTGGCTGATGCTTGCCATGCTGCTGATCGGCGGCTGCTTCCGCTCGCTGCAGTTCACCGGCATCAACGCGCTGAGCTACGCCGACGTCTCCAGCAAGGAGATGTCGGGCGCCACCAGCCTGTCGAGCGTGGCGCAGCAATTGTCGCTCAGCATGGGGGTGACGATCGGCGCCTTCGCGCTTGAGACGGCCGGGGCGCTGAACGGCGGCACGACGCTCGCAGCCGGCGATTTCTGGCCGGCTTTCGTTCTGGTCGGGCTGATCTCGGCCTCCTCAGTCTTCCTGATGGCGCGGCTGGCGCCCGATGCCGGGGCTGAGGTTTCGGGGCACCTGCTGCGCGGCGCCCCGACAAGTGCCCCCAAGGCGACTGCGCAGGCGATTGCGGACCAGAAGCCGCTGGAGTGAGCGGAACCAGCTCGCCATAGCCATTGTTGATAATGCGAAATTGCATTACCTTTGAGGGGGCGAGCAAAAGAGGTTGGCCATGACCGTCTTGACAGTCACCGCGCGGGGCCAAGTGACCTTTCGCCGGGAAGTCCTGCAGCATCTCGGGATCAAGCCGGGCGAAAAAATCGAAATCGATCTTCTGCCGGATGGTCGAGCCTCGCTGAAGGCGGCGAAGCCGTCGGGGACGATCGACGCCTTCATTGGCCTTCTCGCGGGCAAGACGGCTATCGTCGCCACGATCGAGGATATCGAGGAGGCGTCGGCGCGCGGCTGGGCCGGCGAGGAATGAGGATCATTGCAGACACGAATGTCCTCGTCCGCTCGGTCGTGCGTGACGATGCCGATCAGGCCCTCGTCGCCGACGCAACCCTGAGAGATGCGTCGCTGATCGTGGTGACGGTTGCGTGCCTGTGCGAGTTCGCCTGGGTTCTGCGGAAGACGTATGGTTTCGCGCGTTCAGATATTTCCGCTGCGATCCGCGCGCTCCACGCGGCGGGCAATGTCGAGATGAACCGTCCCGCCGTTGAAGCCGGGTTGAGCCTGCTCGATGCCGGCGGAGATTTTGCCGACGGGGCCATCTACCATGAGGGCGAATGGCTCGGCGGCGAAATGTTCGTGTCGTTCGATCGGAAGGCCGTCACGCTGTTGAAAGCCCAGGGCAGGGCGGCGCAATTGCTATGAGCCATCGTCGTCGGCCGATACGCCAGCCTCGGACGCCTCTTCCGCCTTCCGCCGAAACCCCGTCGCCAGCACGTAGAGCTCCGAGGAATCCGACCGGCTCGCGCCAGGCTTGAGGTTGCGCACCGTGGTGAAGTCGCGCTTGAGTTGGGCCAGCAGTTCGGCGCTCTCGCCGCCCTGGAACAACTTGGCGAGGAAGAAGCCGCCGGGCGCGAGAATGGTGTGGGTGAACTCCAGCGCGGCCTCGGCCAGCGCGATGATCTTGAGATGGTCTGTCTTCTTGTGGCCGGTGGTGTTGGCGGCCATGTCCGACATCACGCCGTCGGCGCGCCCGCCGAGCCGCCGCGTCAGCAGGGCAGGGGCCTCGTCGGCCATGAAATCCATCTCGATCAGATCGACGCCAGGAATCGGATCGACAGGGAGCAGATCGATCCCGACGATGCGGCCCTTGCCCTTCTCCAGACCGACGCGCATGGCCGCGATCTGGCACCAGCCGCCGGGTGCGCAGCCGAGATCGATCAACTTCTGTCCCGATTTCAGGAATTTGAAGCGGTCGTCCATCTCCTCGATCTTGAAGGCGGCGCGCGAGCGATAGCCCATCTCGCGGGCCCGCTTGACATAAGGGTCGTTGAGCTGGCGCTCGAGCCAGAGCTGGGACGAATGCTTGAGCTTGCCGGCCTTCTTGACCTTGACGCGCATGTCGCGCGCGCCGCCCGACTTGCCGGCGACGCCGACCACCTTGCCTGCCGTCTTGGCGCCGGTGCTGGCAGCGGCCTTCACGACCGCCCCGACGCTGACGCCGGCCGTCGTGGCGGCCGACGGCGCTGCCGTCTTGACCGCGGTCCGGGGAGCGGGCTTGCCAGGGACCCGCGAGACCGGTTTGACTCTGGTTTTGCCGCCGGCCTTGCCAGCGTTCCGGCCGGCTGAACGGCCGCCCGTTTTGACGGTGCTCATGCCTGGATCCACCGGGCAGGTGCGGGCTGTATCGCAGGCGTCATGTCATCTCCGGCGCCACCAGGCGCGGTCCTCATGCATCATCCGGAGCAGAATGCCCTCGCGCAGGCCACGATCGGCGATCCGGACCCGTTCGCTGGGAAAGGCACGGCGGATCGCCTCGAAGATGGCGCAGCCGGCCAGGACGAGATCGGCGCGTTCGCGGCCGATGCAGGCATTGGCCGCTCGGGCTGCATAGTCCATTTCGACGAGCCGGTCGATGACCGCGAGAATATCGTCCTGCCGCATCCACAAGCCATCGACCTCGCGGCGGTCGTAACGGGCCAGGCCGAGATGGATGCCCGCCACCGTCGTGACCGTGCCCGAGGTGCCGAGCAGGTGGAAATTGCGGGCGTCCCGCGCGGCCGCCGCCTTCCTGGCAAAGGGTGCGAGTTCCCGCGCGCAATCCTCGACCATCGTTTCAAACAGGGCGCGGCTGACGTCGATGCCGCCATAGCGCTCGGCCACCGTGACCACGCCGATCGGCAGCGAGGCCCATTCGCGGATGCGGGCTGCCGGATCGCGCGCCTCGCTGCGTCCGCCGAGCCAGACGATCTCGGTCGAGCCGCCGCCGATGTCGAAGACGATGACAGCGTCCGCCGCCGGGTCGGCCAGCGCGGCGCAGCCCGAGACCGCGAGCGCCGCCTCGGTGCGCTGGTCGATGATCTCCAGCTCCAGCTCCGCCTCCGCAGCGACGCGGCGGACGAAGTCTGAGCCGTTGATCGCGGCGCGGCAGGCTTCGGTCGTCACCAACCTGGCGCGCGTGACGTTGCGGTGAGCCATCTTGCCGCGGCATATCTTCAGGGCCTCGACCGCGCGGTCCATCGCCGCGTCGCAGAGCCGGCTGCTCGCGGCCAATCCCTCGCCCAGCCGGACGATTCGCGAGAAGGCATCGACGACTCTGAAGCCGTGCTGCGCCGGGCGCGCAATCAGCAGGCGGCAATTGTTGGTACCGAGATCGAGCGCGGCGTAGGTTGTCGGTAGAGGCCTCGACGCGTTGGAGCGCGGCTCGAACACCGATGCGATCACCTCCGGCGCAGTGACGGGCGCTGCACCGCCCGGCTCAGGGTCAATGCCATGATATTGCGGCTGCACCACTGTCGTGGCATCCCGCTCCTGCCGGTCCTCGACCGTCACTTTGCCTGTTCCCCTGGCCTGCCGCGTCCCCAGACAGGGCAGCGGCCCCGGGTGACGCGGCGATGCCGGGCGGAAACGCCCGGTTGCCTTTCGCAGAGCGTAACAAGAGCGGGATGGCGGTGCCAAGCGGAACCTTCCGTCTGGCCGCGATCAGCGGTGGAGGCCACGAGCGGACGAGCGGCCGAGCCACGAGCGGCCTCTTGCCCTACTGCCTCTTGCCTGCTGCCTCTTGCCCTGCGGCGCCGGTTGCGGCCAGTCTCCCGTCCGAGCCCGTCCGAGCCCGTCCGAGCGGCCTCGCCAGCCACAGTGATGGAGCGCCGCCATGCCTCAAGCCCGCCATATCCTCGCGATCGACCAGGGCACGACCTCGTCGCGGGCCCTGGTCTTCGATTCGGGTCTCAACCCGGTGGCCAGTGCCCAGCGCGAATTCCCGCAGCATTTCCCGGCGTCGGGCTGGGTCGAGCATGAGCCGGAGGACATCTGGGAGAGCGTGCTGGCCACCTGCCGCGACGCCATCGCCAAGGCGGGTCTGGCGTCTGAAGCGATCGCCGCGATCGGCATCACCAACCAGCGCGAGACCACGCTGATCTGGGACCGCAAGACCGGCCGGGCCATTCACCGCGCCATCGTCTGGCAGGATCGGCGCACGGCGCCGGCCTGCGCCGGGCTCATTGCGGCCGGCCACGAGGCCTTGATCGCCGCGCGCACCGGCTTGCGGATCGATCCCTATTTTTCGGCGACCAAGATCGCCTGGCTGCTCGACAATGTGCCCGGGGCCAGGCGCCGCGCTGAAGCCGGCGAACTCGCCTTCGGCACGATCGACAGCTTCCTGCTCTGGCGGCTGACCGGCGGGGCGGTCCATGCCACCGACGCCACCAACGCCTCGCGCAGCCTCATCTTCAACATCCACAACGGGGTCTGGGACGAGGAACTGCTCGCCCTGTTCGACATTCCCGCAGCCCTGCTGCCGGAGGTCAAGGACTGCGCCGGGCTGTTCGGGCAGACGGATCCCGAGCTGTTTGGTGGCGCCATTCCGGTGCGCGGCATCGCCGGCGACCAGCAGGCGGCCATGATCGGCCAGGCCTGCTTTTCGCCCGGCATGGTGAAATCGACCTATGGTACCGGCTGCTTTGCCCTGCTGAACACAGGCGCGACGCCGGTGGCCTCGCAGCACCGGCTGCTCGGCACCATCGCCTACCAGCTCGGCGGCCAGCGGACCTATGCGCTGGAGGGCTCGATCTTCATCGCGGGCGCGGCCGTGCAATGGCTGCGCGACGGGCTGGGCATCATCCAGGACGCGGCCGAAACCGGCCCGCTGGCGCGAGCCGCCGACCCGACGCAGGAGGTCTATCTGGTGCCGGCTTTTGTGGGGCTCGGCGCGCCACATTGGGACGCGCAAGCGCGCGGCGCGATCTTCGGGCTGACCCGCAACAGCGGCCCGCGCGAATTCGCCAAGGCCACGCTGGAAAGCGTCTGCTACCAGACGCTCGACCTGATCGAGGCGATGCATGCCGACTGGGCGCAGTCCGGCGCGGCCGCAGGGCAGGGGGCCGGGCAAGGCGACGGGCATCAAGCGGGGCATGCAGCGAGACACGGGCAGGCCCGCTCCGTCTTACGCGTCGATGGCGGCATGGCGGCCTCCGACTGGACGATGCAGCGTCTGGCCGATCTGCTCGACTTGGCCGTCGACCGGCCGAGCCTGCGCGAGACCACGGCGCTGGGCGCGGCCTATCTCGCTGGGCTCGACGCGGGGCTTCTGCCCGAACCCGAGCGCTTTGCCGATCTCTGGCGGCTGGAGCGACGCTTCACGCCCGGCATGGCGGCAAGCGAGCGCCAGCGCAAGATCGCGGGCTGGCGCGACGCCGTGCGACGGACGCTGAGCCCGGTGTAAGGGATCGGAGCCCGGACCGGCGACCGAGGCGGCATTGGGCTCTGGCGCGGCCGAACTGCGCGGGTGGGGGTAGGACTTCGAGCGGGGCGGACCCGGGCCCGGCCAGGCACCTGACCGTATAGGTGGTGCAGGTGGCCCCGAAAGTCCCGCGTGGCGATGTCAGCCCGCCGCGGAGACGCCTCGCATCTTCGCTGCATTCCGGGCTTGCCATTCGGCAAAGCTTTGAGTAGACCCCGCGACACCAAGGCGAGCGCAGCCACCGCGCCCCTCGCTGTTGGGGGATCGTCTAACGGTAGGACCCCAGACTCTGACTCTGGTTGTCTAGGTTCGAATCCTAGTCCCCCAGCCACTTTGGTGGCTACGGTACTTAAGTCCCTGAAATTGCTACCGAACTGTCTCTGGTTGGGCGTTAGCTCCGGCCAATATGGCACAGAGGTATGACACATCTGTCTGGCACAGGGGCTGGCACGTGTCGGTTGCATCCCATCATATCTCTGCGCGGTATATCGCAGCGCAACTCGATGCGGTCTTTGAACAAATGACGTGAGCAGCCCCGACGCCTGGGTTTCTGGAGAGCAGCTCCAGGCTCTTTTCACGAGGTCGTTTTTGAATCCATCAGGATGTGATCCGGCGGGCGCACCATACGCTGGACAGCGCCTACCGGCCGCCCTCCGAATCCGATGTGCTTCAACAATGTCCTTTTTTCTCACCATCTTTGCATCCATCAGCGGCTTAGGGTAATCCGCGAACAACCGCGTGTGCGATCCCAATTACAAAGCGTCTGAGTTTCGGCGGGCTCACCTCGCTTGGGGCTTTTGGTCTGTCAAATGTCAGAATCCATCAAAACGGCTTTCGTAGGCACGGGCTGGTGGGGCACCGAACTCGCCGAAGCGGCCAGCCGTACCGGCGGGCAGATCACGGTGGTGCGGGGCTGCGGCCTGGATGAGCCAGAACGGGTTGCGTTTAACAACCGCTTTGGCTGCGCGGTCACCGCCGACTTCACCGAAATCCTCTCTGATCCGGCAGTGGAGGCCATCGTGCTGGCGACGCCGCATCTGATGCATGTCGGCCAGATCGTCGCGGCTGCGGCCGCCGGCAAGCATGTCCTGGTCGAAAAGCCGCTCAGCACGACCCTGCTTGATGCGCTGGTGGCCGTTGAGGCTGCGAGCGCCGGCTCGATCGTTTTGGCAGTCGGCCACAACCGCAGGCTCCTGGCGCAGGTCGCGATGCTGAAACAGATCGTCGATAGTGACGCGCTGGGACGCTTGCTCCATGTCGAGGCCCATTTTTCGACGGCGGAAGCCTCGGCTCTGCCGCCGGGGCATTGGCGTACATCCGCCGACCAATGCCCGGGAGGCGCGATGACAGTGCTGGGCGTGCACGTCATCGACTGGTTTCATCATCTGTTCGGGACGGTCGATACGGTCTCAGCGCAGTTTGCGCATCGCGGCACAGCGGTGCCCATGGACGACGTCGCCACGGCGCAGCTGACATTCGCCAGCGGTCTCTCGGCCAGTCTTATTTGCCTCTACAGCGCGCCCTATACGAACCGTTTCGTCGTGCACGGCACGCAGGCGACCGTTGCGGTGGTCGGCACCAAGCCCGACAGCCCATCCGATCGCCCGCGTTTTTCCCTCACAAACCGCCTGGGCGAGGTCGAGGATCGCCCGATCCCCTTCATCGACACTCTGGCGCTTCAGTTGGAACGCTTCGCCAAGGCCATTCGGGGCGCCGGGGCACCGGCCGTTTGCGGCGTGCAGGGCGCGCGCAACGTTGCCGTGCTGGACGCCATCGTCCAATCCGCCGGAAATAAGGGCCGGACCCAGCGGGTGGATTACGGCCCGCTGCATCAGTAAGGCTAGGAGCCCGACCACCGACGGGTGTGTTTCCAGAGGTCGGGCCACGCGCGCGCCCCGCTAAGGGGATGTCAGCGCGTCGTGCCAGCCGTGGCGAGGCTTTCGTGAAGCGGCTCCGGCCGTGAAGCGTTATGACCCAGGCAGGCCTCCTGCAACGCGGAGAGCAGCCGCTTGAGCGGGCGCGATTGCTGCGTTCCGGCCTTGAACACGACGGCGACGCTCGACTGATAGCCGCTGTTGGCGCTCAGCAACCGCCGCAGCTTGCCCTGCTGCTCCAGCGAGGCGGCGTAATGGCGCGGCAGATAGCCCAGGAACCGGCCGGTCATCAGCAGGATCGCGACGGCCTCGACCTGCCAGGCCGTCGCGCCTGTCTTGGCGGGTGCGGTGAAGCCTTCAAGGTCTCGGCCGTCGACATAGCCATGTTCGACGAAGGGGTAGGTCGCCAGTTCGCGTTCGTCGGGCTCGTTGTCGCAGTCGAACAGCACATGACCGCGGCCGCAATAGAGATACATGCGCTCGGCGTAGAGCGTCCGGTATTCCAGCCCGGGCCATTTCTTGTAGAGCGGTACCAGCCCGACATCGAGCCGCCCGTCGGCGACACGTTGCTGCACGCTGTCGGGGTCAAGCACCGCCAGTCTCAGATGCAGATCGACGCCCTGCAGGCTCTGCAGCGCTCCGACCAGCGGGCAGTTGGGATCCGAGATCGTGTTGTCGATGATGCCGATGCGCAATTCGCCGCGCTGGCCGCCCCGGATCTGGTCGGCTTCGCGCTGGAACTGTTCGATCCCGGCGAACATCTCGACCGCGGCCTTGTAGATCAGCTCGCCTTGCGGCGTCAGCTCGAACTGCCGCGAGCCGCGTTGGCAAAGCCGCGCGCCGAAGCGCGCCTCGAGATCGGAGAGCTGCTTGCTGATCGTCGGCAGGCTCACATCAAGCGCCGCCTGGGCGGCCTTGAGGCCGCCCTCCTCGACAATGGTTTTGAAGACCCGCAGCAGGCGCAGATCGAAATCGGCGACGGGAGTAATTCCGGTGGGTGTGGTCAAGTTAGTCCCTCCCGAAAGTTTGGTTTCTACGAAGGCACTCGCCAGCGGCGGCCCCTGCGGCGAACCTAGCCACGGCACCGAAGCAATCGATGTGCCATGTGGCGGTTCGCCTGGACACGGACGACTGGACGAGAGGTCTCTTGTGAGTGATTCGAGCGAACTGGACCGGCTGCGCGCGAAATATGCGGCGTCTGGTGGTGGTGACATTCATGATGCCACATTCCGTCGGGTTGCCGAGGGGCAATTCCAGGGCGAGCGGCGCAAACTGCCGTATTCGGACATCGCGACCTTCATGGGGCTCCCCTATCTGGCCGACGGTCTGGCAGCGGCAGGCTTCGCCGAGCTCGACATCGCCGTTCTCGGTATCCCGATGGATTTGGGGGTGACCAACCGCGCGGGCTGCCGCCTCGGCCCCCGCGCCGTCCGCCAGGTCGAGCGGATCGGGCCCTTCGAGCATGGGCTGGGCATTGCGCCGACGACCCTGGTCAACGCCGCCGATATCGGCGATGTGCCCTTTCGCAGTCGGTTCGACCTCGAGAGTTGCCATGCCGACATCGAGGCGCATCTGCAGTCCATCGTCGCGGCCGGCGTGGTTCCGCTATCAGTGGGCGGCGATCACTCGATCACGCAGTCGATCCTACGCGCCGTCGGGCGCGATCGGCCGGTCGGCATGGTTCATATCGACGCGCATTGCGACACCAGCGGGCCCTATGAAGGATCGCGCTTCCACCATGGTGGACCGTTCCGGCAGGCGGTGCTCGACGGGGTGCTCGACCCGCGCAGGACCGTGCAGATCGGCATTCGCGGCGGCGCGGAGTATCTGTGGGAGTTTTCCCACGACTCCGGGATGACGGTGATCCACGCCGACGAGTTCGCGCGCCAGGGCGTGGATGCGATCGTGGCCCAAGCGCGTCGCATCGTCGGGGACGGGCCGACCTATCTCAGCTTCGATATCGACAGCCTGGATCCCGCCTTCGCGCCGGGCACCGGCACGCCCGAGATTGGTGGACTGACCTCGCTGCAGGCGCTGATGCTGCTGCGCGGGCTGGGCGGCATCGACTTCGTCGGTGGCGACGTGGTCGAGGTGGCGCCGCAATACGATGCCACGACCAACACGGCGCAGGCGGGCGCGCAGATGCTGTTCACGATCTTCAGCCTGCTCGCGCTCGCGGCATTGGCAAGGCGCGATGCCGCGCCCGTGAGGGGCTAAGCCATGGAATGGCCCGTCCAATCATCATGGTATTCGGTTACCCGGCTGCGGTCCGATCTGTTTCGGATCACCGAGCCCTGTTGCCATCGCATGGTGCGCGCCAACTGCTTCCTCGTGCTGGGGACCGAGCGCGATCTTCTAATCGATACGGGCATGGGCATCGCGCCGCTGCGGCCTCTCATCGCCACGCTGTCGTCGCGCCCTTTGACCGTGTTCACGACGCATGCCCACAGCGACCATGTCGGTGCTCACCCCGAATTCGCCGATCTCGACATCCTCATCCACCCGCTCGAAGCCGAAGAATTGCGGCAGCCGGGGGTGAAGGGCCTGCGTTTTCCCAAGCGGGCGCCCGAACAGATCGAGGCGCTCCGGCGTTCGGGCATCGAACTGCCGGAGTACATGGTCGATGCACTGCCCTATGCTGATTTTGACGTCGACGGCTACGGGCGGGATGCGGTCGCGCCGACGCGTCTCGTCGACGATGGTGACATCGTCGATCTCGGCGACAGGCACTTCGAGGTTCTGCACCTTCCCGGTCATTCGCCCGGGAGCATCGGCCTGTGGGAGGCGGCCACCGGCTGGCTCTTCACGGGGGATGCGCTTTACGATGGCGTCATCGTCGATACCGGCCCCGGCGCCAGCATCTCGGCCTATCTCCCGACGATGGAGCGCCTCAAGCGGCTCCCCGTGGTCGAAGTCTTTGGTGGCCACAACGACCCGATGACGCGCGGCCGCATGATCACGGTGATCGAACGCTACATGGCGTCGCGCTCGGGGAGGGGGCGATGATCTTGTACGCCCTGCCAGCCGCTGCCCGTCCCGTTTCCGATTCCTCGTCCCCAGGCTGACCATCTCGCATGTCCGCGTCCATCACCCTCGAGCACGTGACCAAGAGCTACGGCCGCCACCTGGCCGTCGATGACGTGTCGCTCGACATTCCAGCGGGACGCTTCGTCACGCTTCTGGGCCCCTCGGGCTCCGGCAAGACGACGTTGCTGATGATGATCGCCGGCTTTGCCCGGGCGACCGCCGGACGCATCCTCGCGGGCGGGCGCGACATCACGAACGAACCGCCCGAGCGGCGTGAATTCGGCATGGTCTTCCAGGGCTACGCGCTCTTTCCGAACATGACGGTGGCGGAAAACCTCGCCTTCCCGCTGAAGATCAGGGGCGTGGCGCGCGAGACCGTGGCGCAGGAGGTCAAGCGGATGCTCGAACTCGTGCATCTGCAAAGCCTTGGTGGGAGATATCCGCGCGAACTGTCCGGCGGCCAGCAGCAGCGCGTCGCGCTGGCGCGTGCGCTGATCTTCAATCCGAAGGTGCTGCTGCTCGACGAGTCGCTGAGCGCGCTCGACAAGAAGCTGCGCGCCGGCCTGCAGGAAGAGCTGCGCGACCTCCACGCGCGCCTGGGCACAACCTTCGTTTTCGTGACGCATGATCAGGAGGAGGCGCTGTCGATGTCGGACGAGATCGTGATCATCAATCACGGTCGGATCGTCCAGAGCGGCGCACCCAAGGCGCTTTATAATGGGCCAAGAACCCGGTTCGTGGCCGATTTCCTGGGTCGGGCGAATTTCATCGAAGGCACGGTCTCGTCGGTGTCCGGGCAGGACTTCTCCTATGCCGCTGGCGGCCAGTCGTTGCGACAGGCGTTGCCGACGGGTGCTCCGGCACCGGGGCTGGGCGGGACTGTGTCGCTGGCGTTACGGCCCGAGAAGCTGCAGGTGCTGGGGGAACCGGTGCCTGCCGCCAATGCGGTGCCCGCCGAGATCATCCGCGTGACCTATGAGGGCGCGGACTACCATATCCGCGCCACCACCCCGCTGGGGCCGATGCAGGCGATCGTGCCGTCGGGCATGGGTGCGGCCGAGCCGGCGCCAGGCGACAATGTCTGGCTGTCCTGGAACGAAGATGCAGCGGTGGTGCTTGCCGATGACCGCTGACATGGACGCACAGACGCGCCGCGTCTATCTGGTGTTGCTGCTGGCGCCGCTGGTCGTGCTCGCCTTCGTGTATCTCTACCCCCTGTCGCGCGTGCTTTGGCTGTCGGTGACCGTTCCGACGCCGGGCTTTGGGAACTATGAGCGCCTGCTGACCAGCAGCGCGATCCAAGGGGTGATCTGGACAACCGTTCGGATCTGCGTCCTCACCACGATGCTGGCCCTCGTCATCGGCTACGCCATCGCCTATGCGGCGGTCCATCTGCGCGGCTGGCGGGGCGAACTCCTGCTCTTCTTCGTGCTGCTGTCGTTCTGGCTCTCGGTGCTGATCCGCGCTTTCGCCTGGTTGACGCTGCTGCAGAGCCGTGGGGTGATCAACACTTGGCTGATGGATTTCGGGCTCATCGACGCACCGCTGGCGCTCATCCGCAATGAGTTCGGCGTGGTGCTCGGCATGGTCCACTACATGATCCCCTATGCCGCCCTGCCGCTCTTCGCCAATATGCGGGGCATCGATCCGCGGCTCGTGCCGGCGGCACGAGGCCTCGGCGCCGGGCCGGTCCAGTCCTTTCTCAAGGTCTATTTGCCGATGAGCCTGCCGGGGCTGATCAGCGCCGGCATCCTGACTTTCATCTTCTCCCTCGGTTTTTACGTGACGCCGGCTCTGCTGGGCGGCGGCAAGACCCTCATGATCTCCGAATACATCGCCGTGCAGATCAACGACACGCTGAACTGGGGTCTTGGCTCGATGCTGGCGACGACGCTGCTGCTGTCGATCTTCGCGCTCTTGGCGGTGATGAGCATCTTCGTCGACCTGCGCAAAGTCTTCGGGGTGAAGTGATGGAACTCGCGCCCTCGAAGCCCTTCCGTCTCACCGTCTTCGGGGCATGGCTGGCCATCCTGTTCCTGACGCTGCCCTTCGCGGTGGTGTTTCCGGTGTCGGTGACGCCACATCGCTATCTGTCGTTGCCGGACGGGACCTGGTCGTCGCGCCACTACCAGACGCTGATCGACGACCTGACCTGGATTTCGAGCATCGGGGACAGCCTCATCGTCGCCACCGGCTCGACCCTCCTGGCGATCCTTCTGGGAACGATGACGGCACTCGCCTGCTGGCGGATCTCGACGCGCGCCTCGGAACTGGTGCGCATGGCGATGCTGGCGCCAATGATCGTGCCGTCGATCGTTCACGCGCTCGGCTTCTATCAGGTCTGGGCCCAACTCGGCCTGCTCGACACCTATGCCGGCCTGATCATCGCGCATGCGATGAAAGGCACGCCCTATGTCGTGATCAGCGTCTCGGCGGCGCTGGCCAATGTCGATCTGCGGCTGGAACAGGCGGCCCGCAATCTCGGGGCAACGGCGCTTCAGGCATTGTGGAAGGTCATCATTCCCGCCGCGCGGCCCGGGATGCTGGCGGGGTCGGTCTTCGCCTTTGCCCTGTCCTGGGACGAACTCGTCGTGACGCTCTTCCTGACGAGCCGCAACGTCTACACGCTGCCCCGAAAGATCTGGGACGGCATCCAGGACAACATCAATCCCGCCATCGCTGCGGTCGCAGCCATCCTGATCGTGCTGACCGCCGTCGTGATGGTGGCGCGGATCCTGCTCGCGCGCCGACAGGCGCGCCTCGCAACGGCTTCGGTGGAGCCGTGAACGTCTGACCAACAACCAACAACACAGGGGAATGGCACATGGATAACCGAGCCACGCAAACCTTCCAGGATGATTGCCTGGAGCTCCTGCGGCAGCAGACCGAGGGACGCCGGGTGAACCGACGCGCCTTCTTGTCGACGCTTGCGGCGCTGGGCGTCTCGCCCGCGCTGTTTCGCCTGACGCCTGCTCATGCGCAGGCCAAGGAGATCGTCGTCGTCAACTGGGGCGGTGATGCGGTGACGGCGATGACCGCGGCCTGGGCTGTACCCTTCAACAAGAACGCGGGCTTCAAGGCGGTGATCGACGGCAGCGGGCCGAGCTCGGCGAAGATCAAGGCGATGGTCGACAGCGGCAAGGTGACCTGGGATGTCGTGGACCGTAACCTGATCGCGGCCCTGGAACTCGGCCGCCAGAACCTGCTCGAGAAGATCGACTACAGCATCGTCGACAAAAGCAAGGTTCGCCCCGAACATGCCGGCGAGTGGGGCCTGGGCTCTTATATCTACTCGAACGTCCTGGCCTATCAGACCGATGCCTTCGGCGGCCGCACCCCGAAGACCTGGGCTGATTTCTACAATACCAAGGATTTCCCGGGCAAGCGCACCATGCGCAAGCATATCGACGGCCAGCTCGAGACCGCATTGCTGGCCGACGGCGTGGCGCCCGACAAGCTCTATCCGCTCGACGTCAAGCGCGCGCTCGACAAGATCAAATCGATCAAGAAGGACGTGATCTTCTGGGCGACCGGCGCGGAGAGCCAGCAGGTCTTCCGCGACCGCGAGGTGGTGATGGGCAGCGTCTTCAACACCCGCGCCCTCGTGGCCAAGCGCGAATCCAACGGCAAGGTCGATTTCCACTACAATCAGGCCAGCGCCTGGGTCGGCGCGTGGCTGACCCCGCGCGGCAACCCCGCCGGCAAGGAGGTCTTCAAATTCATGGCCGCGACGCAGGATCCCGCCTCCCAGGTCGAGCTGTTCAAACTGCTTGGGAACGGGCCGGTCAATCCCGCCGCCGCAGCGATGGTCCCGGCCGATATGAAGACGCTGGATCCCGGCAGCCCGGAGAATTACGCCATGCAGATCCCCGCCGATCCGGAATGGTATGCCGCCAACAGCGCGACGGTTCTGAACCAGTATCTCGAGGCGATTTCCTGAGCCCCGATCCCGGCCGCCGTGTCGCGGCGGCCCGGATCTCATGATGACCAGCCGGGTCGCCGCGCTATGGCGATCCGGATCCGATGACGATGAAGCAGGGGAACAGCATGGTGCTCCAGACGAGCGGCTCCGACAGCAAGCCGATGACCTTTCCCGGCGGCAAGCGCTGTGCGGTATGCCTGACCTTCGATTTCGACGCGGAATCGCTGTGGCTGGCGCGTGAGCCGGAGAATGCCGGCAAGCTCGCGACGCTGAGTCAGGGTCGCTATGGCGCCAAGGTCGGCATCCCCAAGATCCTCGAACTGCTGCGCGCGGATGGCCTCAAGGGCACCTTCTTCACGCCGGGTTGGACAGTAGACAATCACCCCGACAAGGTCGAGGCGATCGTGCGCGACGGCCATGAGCTCGGCCATCACGGCTATGTCCATTATTGGCCCGACCCCGCCCAGGAGGGGCAGATGCTGGATGAGGTCGATCGCGGCCTCGAGGCGATGCAGCGCCGTTTCGGCGTCAAGCCGGTCGGCTATCGCCCGCCCGGCAGCGAGTCGACGCATTATCTTCTGGAACTGCTGACGCAGCGCGGTTTCCTCTACAACAGCTGCTTCAAGGACGATATCCACCCCTACCGCCATGTGCTGAGGGACGGCTCGCCGGGGCTCATCGAGCTGCCCGAGCATCCCTCGCTCGACGACTGGAGCTATGGGACAAGCCATCTGCGCTTCCCCCGGCCGATCTTCGGCACGGATCACGTCCTGGGCATCTGGCAGGACGAGTTCCGCGTGATCCGCGAGTGGGGCGGCGTCTATGTCCTCGTCATGCATCCGCAGGTCACGGGCCGCCCGATGCGCATGGAAATTCTGCGCCGCTTCATCGCCTTCACCCGCCAGTTCGACGACGTCTGGTACGCGACGGGCCAGGAAATCGCGGAAGCGTTCGCCGCGCAGGAACAGTCCTGAGCCCGTTACCGACCGCCAGAATTCCGGAGATCGACCATGTCACTGCGCCTTGAAACCGACCATCGCAAGGTCCCCATTTTCGACGAGATGACGTCACCCGACATCGCGGCGGCGGTCGCGGCCAATATGCCGGTGATCGTGCCGCTGGGCGCGATGGAGCAGCACGGCGCGCATCTGCCGCTCTCGACCGACACCTATCAGGGGCTCGACATGTGCCGCCGCGCTGCGGCGCTGCTCGCCAAAGAGGGGATTCCCTTGATCGTCGGTCCCGCCATTCCGTTCGGGCCGCCGCCCTTCCTCAGCGAGTCGCCCCAGGCGCTGCCAGGCACGATCAACATCTCCAACGATACGCTGCGCGCGCTGCTGCACGATGTCTGCAGCTCGCTGATCGGCCACGGCTTTCGCCGGATCTATCTGCTGCTGGCCAATGTCGAGAGCGAATATGCCATGCACATCGTCGCCAAGGAGCTGACCGAGACGACGCAGGCCAACATTGTCACGCTCAACTGGCTGATCGGCATCCGCCCGCGCTACAAGGGAATGATGGTGTCGGACAAGCCGCAAGGCCATGGCGGCGAGGGCGAAACCGCCCGGATGCTCGCCACGGCGCCGCATCTGGTGCGCATGGAGGAGGCGCGGCCCTACCATCCCAATCTTCCGGTCGAGCCAGAGGTCTATGGCGACTTCCTGCCCTATCTCGGGGGGGCGATCGGGCGCTATCGCTTCGACCGCGGCGAGTTCCGGGGGATGGTCGACGGCATCACCGGCGATCCGCAGCTCGCCACGGTCGAAACCGGCGAGAAGAGCTACGCGCTCGTTGCGGATTGGGTCGCCAGCGCGATCCGGTTCGACCAGAGGCCCTGAATCCGACCTGACCGCGGCGCGCTCGCGCCGCGATCAGATTCGGTCTTTTCCAGGCTGTCTTTATTCTGTCTTGGCGGCCAACCCGGCCAGGAATGTCCACATGACTGTGCCTGCCAGAAAAGCGGTCATCCCGCCCTGGTCATGCGGTGGGCTGACCGTATTGACGTCCAGGATGCGGCTGTCGAGCGGCGCGAGCATCTCCAAAAACGCAAGGCCTTCATGGGCCTGACAGCCGCCCCAGGTGGGTGTGCAGACGCCGGGCGCGACGGATGGGTCGAAAAAATCCATATCGAAGCACAGATAGACCGACCGGTTGCCAATGGTCTCGAGGACCCGCTGCGCCACGGCCTGATAGCCGATCTCCCGCAGCTCCCGCATGGTGATCATGCCGAAGCCGAGCTCGTGGCAGAATTCATAGACCCCGGGCACCATGGTTGGGCCCCGCATGCCGATTTGGAACGAGCGCGTCGCATCGACCAGCCCCTCCTGCACCATGTGGCGAAACGAGGTCGCGGTGTTGTAGCCCTGGATCGGATAGGCGTCGGTATGCGCGTCGATATGGACGATGCAGAGGTCGCGATGATGGCGCGCCAGCGCGCGGACCTGCGGCAGCGTGACCGCGCCATCGCCGCCCATGGTCACGGCGACGACATTCTCGGCGACGATCTGACCGATCCCGGTTTCGATGGACGCAAACGATTCCTCAATCAGGCTCGGTGTCACCGGGACATCGCCGCAATCGACGAGGCCCAGCCGCTCCAGGACGTCAACGTTGTTGCGTGGATCGTACCTGCGCAGATGCGTCGACATCTGGCGGATCGAGGCGGGACCCATGCGCGAGCCGATCCGATCGGGATGGGTGCCGCAGTCGAAGGGGATGCCGACGATCGCCGCACGGGAGTTCCGGGTGGGACGGCCGAAGGGCGCGCTGAGAAAAGTTTGAGGCGGTACAAACCCGGTCGACATCAGCGTCCCGCTCCATTGGTTGGATCATGCCGGAGATGACGATAGGTGCCTTTGAAATAGAGCAGGGGCGTCCCGCTCTCGTGCCAGTCTGCGGGGCTCATGGTCGTGACCTTTCCGATAATGATGTGGTGGTCGCCGGCCTCGTGCTCGGCAAAGACGTCGCAGTCGAGCCACATCAGGGACCCCGCTACCAATGGGTTACCAGCAGGCGACAGCGTCCAGTCGACGGCCCCCCATTTGCACCCACCGGAGCGTGCGAAGCCGTGCGAGACATGCTCCTGGCCTTCGGCCAGGACATTCACGGAAAATCGCCCGACAGAGCGGATCCGCGGCCAGCTGGTGGACGAGTTCATGACGCAAATCGAAACCAGGGCAGGGGCACTGGAGACGCTGTAGAAGGATTGGCAGGTGAAGCCGACCGGCTCGTTGGCAACGAGGCCGCCGATCACCGTGATGCCGGAGGCGTAGCGGCCCATCCTATTGCGAAAGTCCAGTGGTTCGATCGTCGATGCGCGCGTCACGCCAGGAGCTCTTCCAGATCGGGCTGATTCACACGTCGCCTTTTTGCGGCGCCGGATGTCAAAGCAGCCCCGTCGTCATCCGCCACGACCGCTCGAGGGAAGCTACCAGACACGCACGGACGAGAGCTTCCGAGTTTCCTCAACCGAGGTTGCGCTCTTGGACAACCTCGCGCGTGGGGGGCTCGATATACTTCCTTTCACCGGACCAAGATCCGCTTCAGGGGAGCGCCATCCATGAGCGACGACAAGATGATGAAGCTCGGGGTCCTGATCAGCGATGTCGGGGTTCACCCCGCCGCCTGGCTCGATCCCGGTACTCCGCTGGGTGGCGAGATCAGCTTTCCGTTCTACCTGGAGCTGGCCCGGCGGGCGGAAGAGGGCAAGCTCGACTTCTTCTTCGTGGCCGACACCCTGGCCTCGCGCACCGGAGACATGGCCGGGGTCATGCGCCAATGCGCCTATACCGCACACTTCGAGCCCCTGACACTGATGGCTGCGCTGGCCGCGGGGACGAGCCGAATAGGGTTGGCAGCTACGATTTCGTCGACCTATTCCGAGCCCTACAACGCGGCGCGGATGTTTGCCTCGCTCGACCATATCAGCGGCGGCCGCACCGGCTGGAACGTGGTGACGACTGCCTATGCGCCCGCGGCTGCAAATTTCGGCCGTGACACCCATGAGGATCACGCGCTGCGCTACCGCCGGGCCAATGAGTTCGTCGACGTCGTCAACGGGCTCTGGGACAGCTGGGACGACGATGCCTTCATTCGCGACCGCGCCAGCGGCATCCATTTTCTGCCCGAGCGGCGCCACCCGCTCAACCACGAGGGCGAGTTTTACCGCGTCAAGGGGCCGCTCAACGCGCCCCGGGCGCCCCAGGGGCGCCCGGTCGCCATCAGCGCGGGAGGCTCCGAGCCGGGCAAGGAGCTGGCGGCGCGAACCTCGGAAGTCGTCTTCAGCGTCGACCGCGATCTTCCCAGTGCGCTGGCCTATTACAAGGATCTGAAGGGCCGCATGGCCAAGCATGGGCGCGCGCCGGAAGAACTGGCCGTGCTGACCGCCCTGAACCCGTTCGTGGGGGAGACGGACGCTCAGGCGCAGGACGCCTTCGCCGCGTTGCAGGCCAGGATCCACCCTGATGTCGGCCGCGCCATGTTGTCGGTTGATCTCGACGTCGATTTGAGAGGCTTGCCCATCGACGAACCGATCCCCGACGAGATGCTACCGGCCAGTACCAACGCCACCAAATCCTATTTCGAGATGATGAAGCAGGCGATGGGCGAGCAGAAACTCACCGTTCGCCAGCTCTACGAGGCCTGTGCCGCCTCGCGAGGCGGGATGAATGCAGTCGTCGGCTCGGCCAAGACGATTGCGGACCGCATGGAGGAGTGGTTCAGTGCCGGCGCCACAGACGGCTTCATGATCCGCATCTCGCATCTTCCCGAGGGGCTGGACAACTTCGTTTCGATGGTCGTCCCTGAGCTTCAGCGGCGCGGTCTGTTCCGCGAGGAGTACACAGGCTCCACCTTGCGCGACCATCTCGGTTTGGCACGCCCAAAGATAAGCCGCTGCCCCTCGAGGGACTGAATTTGATTATGGTCACTGTGTCGTCGGCTGGCACCCGGAGTACCGGAGCGCGAACGCGCCGGATCCGGTCATGGCAAAATTGCAGCGGGCGGCGGCCATGGCCAATTGCGGTCGTTGGCGGCAGCAAAGGGGAGAGCGGATCAGACCGTCCCGCTGATAACGCCATCCGGTCACACGCGCCATTCCGTCGTGCCGGCGATCCTGGCCGCGTTCTCATTGCGATCGAGATCGGTGGTGATGACCGAGCCGACCGCGCCGATCGCATAGGGGGTGCAGAAGAAGATATGCGCCAGGATCAGGCCCCAGAACCGTCCGACGAGATCAAGCCCGAGTGAATCCGCCAGGATGTTGTAGAATTGCAGGAAGACGATCCCGGTGAGCGTTCTCCACCGACAATCGGGTGCTCTGTTTCGTTCCGCCAGGTAATAGCGAGCCCTCGGACGAGATCGATGACGAAACGCTGAGCTGTCTGCGCGATCGCGGCCTGGACTGTTCCTCATTGCTCTGGGACGACATTCCTCCGGACTGCCGCAGGTTGCGGGACAGTTCGGAAGGACCTGCCGGTCAACATGTCGTTCGACGTCTGCTTTGCGGGCTCTCACAGCGCTTCAACCGAGCCCAGGCGTGCTGGGGTGGCTGGCTGCGCGCCTCGTCAGGTCAGTCTTGCCCGGTCGCGACCACCAATCCGAACTCCATGCCAGAGGCGCAAAGCCACGACCAGAAGCTGCCGGCCATGCTGCGCGGAACCATGATCTGGTAGACCGCGCCGTCCGGGCCGTCCTCCGAACGCCAGAGTTGGACACCGATATAGGCGATGCTCGTCAGCGCCGTCATCCCGACCGGGAATGCCCGCGGGTGCAGATCGACCATGCAGCCCTTGGCTAGCGTCTTGCGGGCCATCGTGCCCGAGAGCGTCAAGACGGCGCGTCCGTCGCTCTGCAGCGCCACGGCGGCCAATCCCGCCAAGCCGGCGCAGTCCTCGGCAACGCCCGCTCGGGATGCTGCCACCAGAAGCCACTGCCCGGCGCCTGCCCAGACCAGCGTGTGGCTTGCCGACGAGACGGCCGAGGGCCCGGTGGGCAGGCTGAGGCCGAGGCGGCTCTCGAGCGCGCGTCCGAGCATCGGCTCCTGCTCTCGGCTGGCGATCAGGCTGGCGATGCCTAACCCCTCGCGCAGCTGGACATTGACGCCCGCGCCGCTCGCGCTGAACACACCCGGCGCGACGATCCCGCTCCAGGCGCCGCGCGCTGTCCATGTCGTGCCGATCTCACCCATGGAGACGCGTTCCTTCCGGGTCGACGAAGACGGGCGAGCAGATTTCGATCTCGACATCGCCCTCGCGGACCGGATCGACCGCGCGGATGCGCTCGCCGATCCGCTGCGGCCCGTTCTTCAGGAGCCCGAGCCCGATCCAGTGGCCCAGCACCGGCGAATAGGCGACGGAGGTCATGTAGCCCTCGTCATGTTGCATCGTCGCCGGCTTGCCGATTCCGATGAAATGGGCGCCCGCTCGCAGGCGCTGGGCGGGATCGACCGGCCTGAAGCCGATCAAGCAAGGGCGTTCGGCCTCGACCAGCGCCTCGCGCCTCGCCATCAGCCGGCCCAGATAATCCTTCTTCGAGGACATCATCTTGCCGAGCCCGAGGTCGCGCGCCGTGGTCTGGCCGCTCAGTTCGTTGCCGGCGACGTGACCTTTCTCAATCCGCATCACCCCGAGCGCCTCGGTGCCATAGGGCGTGATGCCATGGGCCGAGCCCGCAGCCATCACGGCGTCCATCATTGCCTCGCCATAACCGGCCGGGACGGCGAGCTCATAGGCGAGTTCTCCGGAGAACGAGATCCGGAAGAGCCGGGCCGGAATGCCGCCGCCAACCGTCACCGCCCGCGCCGCCAGATAGGGAAAGGCCTCGTTGGAGATGTCGTGCTCGGCGTCGACGACGCCCTGCAGGACCGCCCTTGCCTTGGGCCCCGCGATCGCGGCCTGTGCCCAGTGTTCGGAGACCGAGACCATGCGAACATCGAGACGCGGCCACAGGACCTGATGGCAGAATTCGAGATGCTGCATCACCTTGCCGGCATTGGCCGTCGTGGTGGTCATCAGGAAATGGGTTTCGCCCAGCCGCGAGGTGGTGCCGTCATCCATGACGAAGCCGTCTTCGCGCAGCATCAGCCCGTAGCGGGCCTTGCCGACCTGCAGCGCCTTGAAGCCATTGCAGTAGACGCGCTCGAGGAAGTCGGCGGCATCCGCACCCTGGATGTCGATCTTGCCGAGCGTCGAAACGTCGCAAAGGCCCACCCCGTTGCGAACCGCGAGCACCTCGCGGTTGACGCTGGTCAGCCAGTCCGTTTCGCCGGGGCGGGGATAGTACTGCGCCCGCATCCAGGCGCCGGCTTCGATAAAGACCGCTCCCTGCCTCTGCGACCAGGAATGGGTCGGACTCATCCGGGTCGGCCGGAAGTCGCGGCCGCGATGATGGCCGGCAAGGGCTCCGATCGCGACCGGGGTATAGGGCGGGCGGAAAATGGTGGTGCCGGTCTGGGGGATCGTCTGGCCGGTCTGCTCGGCCATGATCGCGAGGCCGGCGATGTTCGACGTCTTGCCCTGGTCCGTCGCCATGCCGAGCGTGGTGTAGCGCTTGAGATGCTCGACGGGCTTGAAGCCTTCACGGGCGGCGAGTTCGATATCGGCATCGGTGACGTCGTTCTGGAAATCGACGAAGGCCTTGCCCTTCCCACCCTTGACCCGCCAGACCGGCGACAACGCGACACCCTCGGGATCGGTTATGGGCGTCGCCGGTTCCGCAGCGCTGTCGAAGCCAATGTCGGCAGCGGCCTCGCGGCCCAACCTCGCACCGTCCGCCAAGGCCTCGGCCAGCGAGAACCGCCCGGCCGCGCTGCCGGCGACGCTCAGTCCGACGGGCATCGTGCCTGGCACGAAAGCGTGGATCGCCTCGTCCCAGACCGGCCGTGTGTTCTGGTGGGAGGTCAGGTGCAGCGTCGGATTCCAGCCGTTCGAGACGGCGAGCAGGTCGCAGGCGATGCTCTCTTCACGGCCGGAGGCCTCGCGCACCGTAACAGCCCTGAGCGCCCGGCCGCCTGCGGCGGCCGCGACGGCGCCGGTGATGATCCGCGCCCCGATCCGGCCGGCGAGCCCGGTCAGCGCGGGATCGATGCCCGAGCGCGGATCGACGACCGCCGCCACGCGCACGCCGGCCGCAGCGAGGTCGCGGGCCGTCGTCCAGCCATCGTCGCCCGCGGTGAAGACGACCGCCTCGCGCCCCGGCAGCACGCCGAAGCGGTTGAGATAGCTCCTCACGGCCCCGGCCAGCATGACGCCTGGCGTGTCGTTGCCGGCAAACACGATCGGCCGCTCGATCGCGCCCGCCGCCAGCACCGCGCGCCGCGCCGTGATGCGCCAGCTCCGCTGCCTTGGTTGATGCGGCGGAGGCACCGCCAGATGGTCCGAGACCCGCTCGACCACGCCATAGACGCCATGGTCGTAGACGCCGAAGACCGTGCTGCGCGGCATGATCGTGACGTCGGGCAGGCTCGCAAGCTCCGCCAGCGCGGCGCTCAGCCAGACTGCCGCCGGTTGGCCGTCGATCTCGCGCCTCTCCGCCAGCAGCCGGCCGCCGAACCGGCCATCCTCGTCGCAGAGGATGACGCGGGCGCCGCTGCGGCCGGCCGCCAGTGCCGCCGCGATTCCGGCCGGCCCGCCGCCGATGACCAGCACATCGCAGAAGGCGAAGGCCTTCTCGTAATGGTCGGGATCCTCCAGCCCGGCGGCCCGGCCGAGCCCGGCGGCGCGGCGGATCAGCGGCTCGTAGAGTTTCTCCCAAAAGGAGGCCGGCCACATGAAGGTCTTGTAGTAGAAACCCGCCTGAAGTGCCGGACCTAAAAGCGAATTCACCGAGAGCAGGTCGAAGGCGAGCGAGGGCCAGCGGTTCTGGCTGAGGGCTTCGAGGCCCTCGAACAGCTCGGTGACGGTGGCGCGGGTGTTGGGTTCGCGCCGCGCGCCCGACCTCAGTTCGACCAGCGCGTTGGGCTCCTCCGCTCCGGCCGAGAGGATGCCGCGCGGGCGGTGATATTTGAACGACCGGCCGACCAGCCGTATGCCATTGGCGAGCAGCGCGGAGGCCAGCGTATCGCCGTCGAAGCCCTGATAGGCACGGTCGTCGAAGCGGAACGAAAGCGGACGATTCCGGTCGATCAGCCCGCCATCGTCCCGGCGGAAGGGTTGCGTCGACGCGCTCATGCCGGGGCTCCCGCTCTGGCTTGCGCCATCGTCTCGACGGCGGCGATGGCATGCGTGCGTGTGTCGCGTGTTACCACCAGCCAGGCATGGCAGCCGGCGCCGTGATACCAGAGCTCGCGATGAGAGCCGGCAGGGTTGTCGCGCTGGTGAACATAGTCGGCCATGGCGGCCTCGGTTGCGTCCATTCCGTCGGGACGCTGCGGCTTGGCATCGCCGAGATAGGAAAATTCCTGGACGTCCCGGGGGCCGCAATGGGGGCAGGCGATGCGCATGGATGAATCCTGTGCCCGATCAATGCAGGTTGGGCTGGGCGCCGGCGCCCTTTTCGTCGATGACATACCCTGTCGCGAAGCGATCGAGCCGGTAGGCGGTCGCGACCTCGTGGGGCGCGTCGCGTGCGATCAGATGCGCAAAGCAGAAGCCTGAAGCCGGGGTCGCCTTGAAGCCGCCATAGCACCACCCGGCGTTGAGATAGAGCCCCTCGACGGGCGTGTGGTCGATGATGGGTGAGCCGTCCATCGACATGTCCATGATGCCGCCCCAGTGCCGCAGCATCCGCACCCGTCCGAGGCCCGGCCAGAGCGCCATGGCCGATTCCATCACATCCTCGATCACCGGCAGGTTGCCGCGCTGGGCGTAGGAGTTGTAGCCGTCGATGTCGCCGCCGAAGACGAGCCCGCCCTTGTCGGACTGGCTGATGTAGAAATGCCCGGCGCCATAGGTGACGACGGTGTCGATCAGCGGCTTGAGACCTTCCGAAACGAAGGCCTGCAGGACATGGCTCTCGATCGGCAGACGCATCCCCGCCATGGCGGCGAGCCGCGAGGAGTTGCCGGCAACCGCGAGCGCGACCTTCCCGGCGCGGATCGGGCCGCGCGTCGTCTCGACGCCGGTGATCCGACCGTTGTCGATCGAGAGCCCCGTGACCTCGCAGTTCTGGATGATATCAACGCCGCGCCGGTCGGCCGCGCGGGCATAGCCCCAGGCGACGGCGTCATGGCGCACCGAGCCGCCGCGCTTCTGCAAAAGCCCACCCTGAATCGGGAAGCGGCCATCTGCGTAGTTCAGGAAGGGGACCATCGCCCGGACCTGCTCGCGATCCAGCAGGTCGGCATCGACGCCGGCCAGCCGCATCGCATTGCCGCGGCGGGCGAAGGCGTCACGTTGCGCGTCCGAATGGAAGAGGTTCAGCACGCCGCGCTGGCTGACCATCGCGTTGTAGTTGATGTCCTGCTCCAGCCCCTCCCAAAGCTTGAGCGACAATTCGTAGAAGGGCGTGTTGCCCGGCAGCAGGTAGTTCGAGCGGATGATCGTGGTGTTGCGCCCGACATTGCCCGAGCCGATATAGCCCTTCTCGATCACCGCGACATTCGTGATGCCGTGCTGGCTGGCTAGGTAATAGGCCGTGGCCAGGCCATGGCCACCGCCGCCGATCACCAGAACGTCATAGGCAGGCTTGGGTGCGGCGTCGCGCCAGGCCGGCTTCCAGCCGCGATGGCCCTTCAGCGTCTGCGCCGCCAGGGAAAAGATGGAATAGCGCATCGGGATCCGGTTCCGGTCCAAGGGCCCAGGCATCCTGTCGCGACTCCGAAACACCCGCTGCGACATCGACCTTGTGCCGTGCAGATTGCCGGACATAGACTCGTCAACATGACGTCCAGCGACACCCGATTGACCATGAGCGACAGCACGGGCCCGACCCATGTCGGTTTCCTGCTGATCCCGGACTTTGCGCTGCTGGCCTACGCCTCTGCGATCGAGCCGCTGCGCGCCGCCAACCGTCTCTCGGGCCGCGATCTCTATCGCTGGAGCCATGTCTCGATCGACGGGCAGGCCGCCCCGGCGTCCAACGGCGTCTGCATCCAGGCCGACTGCAGCGTCGCCGACGGGGGCCCGTTCGACTATGTGGTCGTCTGCGCTGGCGGCAATCCGGCGGCATTCCAGCATGGACCGACCTTCGCCTGGCTGCGGCAACTCGCGCGGCGCGGCGTCAGGCTCGGCGGTGTCTCTGGCGGGCCTTACGTCCTTGCGCGCGCCAATGTGCTGGCCGGCTACCGCTTCACTATCCACTGGGAGCATGCGCCGGCATTCCTGGAAGACTATCCGGACTCGGACCTGCGCCGCTCGCTCTACGAGATCGATCGCGACCGCCTGACCTGCAGCGGCGGCACGGCCCCGCTCGACATGATGCACGCCGTCATCGCCCGCGATCATGGCAGCGAACTCGCGCTCGCCGTGAGCGAATGGTTCCTCCAGACGCATGTCCGCGAGGGTGCCGGGCCGCAGCGCATGCCGTTGCGCGAACGGCTCGGCATCAGTCATGCGCCGCTGCTGCGCGTCGTCGGCCGCATGGAGCAGAGCCTGGAAAACCCGGTCGGCCGGGACGAGTTGGCGCGCACGGCCGGCGTGTCGCTGCGCCAGCTCGAACGGTTGTTTCGTCTGCATCTGGGCCGCTCGCTTGGCGAGCACTATCTCGGGCTGAGGCTCGACCGCGCACGCCATTTGCTGCGCCAGACCACGCTGTCCGTTCTCGAGATCGCGCTCGCCTGCGGTTTTGCCAGCGCCAGCCATTTCTCCCGAGCCTACCGCATCCGCTTCGGCCACGCACCGCGCGCGGAACGCACGCCGTCTGCCGACCCGGTTTGGCGTTGAGCGTCAAAAAACCGTCGCTATGCGACAAATCGTCTTCGGCCTGCGCGCGAACTCTAGGGGACGATCAAAAAACGGGGAACGAACAGCCATGAAACGTTTGCTTGCTGTAGCACTGGCCTGCGCTGCCGGCCTCGCCGCTTTGCCCGCTTTGGCCCAGGACACCATCGCGAAGGTCAAGGAGAAGGGTGTCCTGACCGTCGGCGTCAAGAACGACTACAAGCCCTGGGGCTTTCTCGAGCCGTCGGGAAAGATCCTCGGGCTGGAGATCGACCTGGCGCAGGCCGTCGCGGACAAGCTCGGCGTCAAGCTCGAAATGCTGCCCGTTATTGCCGCCAACCGCATGGAATTCCTCAAGCAGGGCCGCATCGACATGGTGCTGGCGACGATGGGCGATACGGCGGAGCGCCGCAAGATTGTCGGCATGGTCGAGCCGAATTACTACGCGGGTGCGACCAATGTGCTGGCGCCCAAGAGCGCCGGCTTGAAGTCCTGGAACGACCTCAAGGGCCGCAAGGTCTGCGGCGTCCAGGGTGCCTATTACAACCGTCGGGTCACACAGATGTATGCGCCCGAACTGGTCGTGTTCCCGTCCGTTCCCGACGCGCTGAACGCGCTGGCGGGCAACAACTGCGTCGCCTTCCTGTTCGACGACACGCTGATCGTCTCGACGCTTTCGGGCGGCGACCCGAAATGGGCCAATTACGAGATGCCGCTGGTGTCTGAGGATCCGCAGCTCTGGGCCATCGGTATCCGGCTGGAGGACATGGACGGTCCGTTCGGAAAGCTCCTCAAGGAGATGTCGACCGATTGGCACAAGAGCGGCAAGCTGCTGGAACTCGAGGCTAAATGGGGCATCAAGCAGAGCCCCTATCTGATCGAGACCAACAAGAAGCTGAAAGCCGCGTCCTGAGCGATCGTCGCGCTGCGCCGCAGCCATACGTCCGTGTGATCCCGGGCTCGCCCCGGGATCCATCGCTCGCGCGCCGCTTCGGCGGTGGGTCCGCGACTCCACAACGCCGCGCCCGCGATGAAGGGGCGATGGCCATGACAGGCGAGCCGCGATGATCGCAGCCTATTTCGAGCGCCTGAACGAGACGCAGGGCCTCAACTTCTCGGTGTTCTACGATGCGTTCGACCAGGGTCGCTTCCTGACCGGACTGTGGACCACGAGCTATATCTGCGTCGTCGCGATCATCGCCTCGCTGGCGCTGGGGCTGCTCGGGGTCTGGCTGGCAGGGAGCAACTCCCGTCTCGCCCGGATCCTGGTGCGCGGCTACGTCCAGTTCTTCCGCAACACGCCGCCGCTGGTGCAGCTGTCCTTCTTCTATTTCGCCGTGGCGACGCTGTTGCCGACCGTTTCCGACGGGTTTGGCGGGCGTTCGCCGCTGGTGTCGGGCACCGGCTGGGCGATCATCGCCTTCTCGCTCTTCGCCGGGGCGTTCAATGTCGAGATCTTTCGCGCCGGCATCGAAGCCGTGCCGTCGACGACGGTCGAGGCGGGCGAGTCGCTCGGCTACACGCGGCTGCAGCTCTACATTCACGTCGTTTTGCCGCTGGCATTTCGCATCTGCCTGCCGGCGCTCAACAACAACCTAATCAATCTGGTGAAGACGACGACGCTCGCCTACGCCATCGGCGTGCCCGAACTGCTCTACGCCGCCTCGCAGATCTGGTCCGAGAGCTTCAATGTCCGCGAGATGATGAATGTGCTGCTCGTGACTTATGTGCTTCTGGTGGCGGTGCTGGTCTTCGTGATGGGTCGCTGGGAGAAGACGATGCGCATCCCGGGCTACTCCACATGAGGGTGTCAGCCACCGACCTGCCGGTGTTGCTGCCCTACCGGGCGCCGGCTGCGATCGCCCCATCGGGGCTCGCGGCACCAATGCTGCTCGGCGGGGGCACACTGGCGTGTTTTGCCATTCTGTTTGGGGCTTCGCTTGCGCTGGCGCAGGTGACGGCGCGGCCCGCCGGTGAAAGCGCGGCGACCGTGCTGCTGCGCTGGGCGCCGCTGATCTTCCAGGGCTTCCTGTTCAACATCCTGATCAGCTTCCTGTCGATGGCGCTGGGCACGGTGGTCGGCGTCCTCGTCGGCATCGCGCAGGTCTCGGTCGTCGCGCCTGTCCGCCGGACCGCCTGGGGCCTGACGCAGTTCTTCCGCAACGCGCCCTGGCTGGTGCTGCTATTCTACGCGATGTTCCTGCTGCCCTTCGAGTTCAACGTCCTGGGCCTGACCATCGCTTTTCCCGCTTGGATCAAGGCGATCATCGGCCTGGCGCTGCCGGTCGCCGCCAATGTCTCCGAGATCGTGCGCGGCGGCATCCGTTCAATTCCGTCTGGCCAGTGGGAATCGGCGGAATCACTGGCGTTCAACCGTCGACAAACGATGTGGATGATCATCCTGCCGCAGGCGTTCAAGCGCATGATCCCGCCCTGGATGAACCTCTACGCGATCCTGACCATGGCCACGACGCTGATCTCGGTCGTCGGCATCCAGGACGGGCTGACAATCACGCGCGCCGCGCTCGTCGCCGAAAGCCGGCCGGAGCTGATGATCCCGATGTACCTCCTGCTGCTGCTGATGTTCTTCGCCTATTGCTATCCCATCGCGAGGGCGACGCTGTCCCTCGAGCGCCGCTTCAACGTGAAGGCCTGAGACCATGGCAAGCCGGCATCAACTGGGCGAGCCCGTCGTCGTCGTCGCGGGTGTCGAGAAGGCCTTTGGCGCGCTGAGGGTGCTGAAGGACGTCGCCTTGACGGTGCGCCGCGGCGAGACCGTCTGCATTATCGGACCGTCGGGCTCGGGCAAGTCGACGCTGCTGCGCTGCATCAATGCGCTGGTGCCGATCAGCCGCGGCTCGATCACGGTGGCCGGCCGGGAGGTCAACGACCCCGCCCTCGACAAGCTCGCGCTGCGGCGCGACGTCGGCATCGTTTTCCAGCAATACAATCTCTTTCCGCACAAGAACGCGCTGCAGAACGTCATGATGGCGCCGCTGCACGTGCTCAAGCAGGACAAGGCCGAGGTCGAGGCGCGGGCGCGCATGCTGCTCGCCAAGGTCGGGCTTTCGGACAAGCTGGCGACCTATCCGGGCGAATTGTCCGGCGGACAGCAGCAGCGGGTCGCGATTGCCCGCTCGCTGGCGATGAACCCGAAGGTCATGCTCTTCGACGAGGTCACCGCCGCGCTCGATCCCGAGACCAAGAAGGAGGTTCTCGTGACGATCCAGGATCTCGCCGCCGAAGGCATGACCTGCATCCTGGTGACCCATGAGATGGGCTTCGCCCGTGAGGTCGCCGATCATGTCTACTTCACCGATGGCGGCGTGATCGTCGAGCATGGCCCGCCCGGCGACCTGTTCGGCGCGGCCCGCGAAGAGCGCACCCGGGCGTTCCTCGACAAGGTCCTCTGAAGACACCGCCCTGCGGACGAAGCCCGACACCCTGGAGCAGCGAAACACGCCATGGCATCGCATCCGCCCCATGATCCGAAATCCGTCTCGGGCAGGGAACTCGCTGTCGCCGAGCGCACCCAGCTCCTGGTGATCGGGGCGGGGCCGGCGGGCCTGGCTGCGGCGATCGAGGCGGCCGAACTCGGCCTGTCCGTCGTTCTCGTCGATGAAAATCCCGTCTCGTTCAAGACGATGGGCGATGAGGTGCCCCTGCATTTCGGGCAGGCCATGTCGGGGCAGGCGCTTAACCGCAATGCCATGATGGAAGCCTTCATTGCTTCCGAGCCGCTGATCGAGGCTGCCTTCGAGGCCGGGGTCGATCTCAGGCTCGGCACCGCCTGCTGGGGCCTCTACACCAATGGCCCCAGCCTGGGCTGGCTGCCGGGGACGGTCGCGGGTCTCAACGACGACGAACGCTGCTGGATGCTGGCCGCGCAGCATGTCGTGGTCGCGGCCGGCCGCCGCGACATGGGCCTCGGCTTCCCCGGCTGGGAGAAGCCTGGCGTGCTCGGCGCGACGGCGGCCCTGGCGCTCGCCCGACGCTACGGCGCGCTGGAGCCGCGCCGCCTCATCATGCTCGGCTCCTCGACAGAGGCGCTCGCGGCGGCGTTGGCATTGCGGGAGGCCGGACACGTCATCGCGGCGATCGTCGAGCAGGCCGAGGAGGTCGTCGGCGCAGCCGATCTCGCCGCGGCCCTGAGGGAGGGCGGCACGGACATCCTGACCCGGCATGTTGTGCGCGAGGCCACCGGGCGCGATCATGTCGAGGCGGCCTTCGTCTGCGCGATCGATGCGCAGGGCAGGGCGCTTGGCCCGGAACGCAGCCTTGCCTGCGACGGCATCGTGCTGGCGGTCGGGGCGACGCCGGTCGTCGATCTTCTCGATGCGATGGGCTGCCGGATCGCCTTCCAGCCCGAGCGTGGCGGCTATGCACCGCTCGTCGACGGCGATCAGCGCACGAGCCTGCGCAACGTCTTCGCGGTCGGCGACGCGGCCGGCCTCTGGCCCGACAAGACACGCGACCGCGCCATCGCAGAAGCCGAAGGCCGTCGCGCGGCCGCGGCCATCGCCCGCGATTGTGGTGTCGATGATGGCCGCGTCGTAGCTGCAGTGGCGCCTCCGAGAACGCCCGAATGCGATATCTCCGCCTACCGGCTCGCCTGGGTGCGCGCCAGCGTGGTCGAGGCGCGGGCGGAGTTTCATGTCTGCCAATGCGAGGAGGTCACGGCGCGCGAGATCCTCGAAATCCGGCCGCCGCGCTATCTCGGCTGGGAGGACGAACGCCGCAACGACCGGTCGCTTTCCGCCCTGCTCGGCGATGCGCCGCCCCATCCCGATCAGGTCAAGCGTTTGACGCGGGCCGGGATGGGCCCGTGCCAAGGGCGCCGCTGCCGCGAGCAGGTTGCGGCCCTGCTGGCGCTGGGCACGGCCACGCCGCTCTCCTCGATCCCGCTGGCGAGTTACCGCGCGCCGGTTCGACCTCTGCCGCTCGCGGTCGCCGGCCAGATCCCCGAGGCGGCCGAGCAGTCCGAGCATTGGGACACCTGGTTCGGCATGCACGCGCAATGGCGCCCGTTCTGGGAGGTTCCGGCGCTCTATACCGTGGCGGGCAACGACGCCGCCGGTCCCGTCGCGAGCGAGTGAGGCAGGTCGTGGAACACGCGATGGAACAACCCAAGGGAGCCTCTGTCGTCATCGTCGGCGGCGGCGTCACCGGCCTCTCGGCCGGCTGGTGGCTGGCGCGCGAGGGCGTCGATGTCGTCGTCGTCGAGAAGGGCATGATCGGCTGGGAAGCGTCGGGCCGCAATGGCGGCGGCTGCTCGCATCATCATTCGCCGCTCTTTCTCGAGGAGCAGCGACTCTGGCCGCAGATGGACGAACTGCTGGGCTATCCCACCGAGTTCAGCCCAGGCCGGATCCGACTGGCCGCCAGCGAGGCCCAGATGGCGCTCTATGGCCGGGCGCTGCGCAATGCCGCGCGGCAGGGCTTCGCATCGGATGTCCTCGACGTCGAGCAGATCAGGGAACTGGTGCCGCTGGCCGGCGACACCATGGTCGGCGGCTATTTCTACAGATTCGGCGGACACGCCAATCCGCACCGGACGCTCCAGGCCTATGCCTGGGCGCTGCAGGATCATGGCGGACGCCTGATGCAGCATTGCGCGGTTTCGGGCTTCAAGACGCAGGGCGGTCGCGTCACCGGCGTCGAAACGGGGCGCGGGTTGATCGCCTGCGACCATGTCGTGCTCGCCGCCGGGCCTCAGACGGGCCTGCTCTCGGCCTTGCTCGGGCAGGAGGTGCCGCTTGCGTCCGCCCGCTGCGAGATGATCGTCACGGAGCCGCTGCCGCTGATGCCCTATGGCGGCGTCGATGGAAACGGTCTCTATGGCCGCCAGACGCTGCGCGGCAACCTCGCCTATGGCGGCGGGCCGCATGAGTGGCTGGAGATCGCGGGCCATGCCGCCCCCGCCAAGCCGACGAGCCCGCTCATGGGCCCCATGGCCCGGCGGCTTGCCGAGCTGCTGCCCAAGGCAGCCCATGCGCGCATCATCCGCTCCTGGGCCGGTGTCATCGAGAACACGCCCGATGGACGACCGGTGATCGATAGGCTCGACACGCACCCCAATGTCGTCGTGGCGACGCTGTCGAGCGTCGGTTTCGGCCTCTCGCCCGCGAGCGGCCGCGCCATTCGCGATCTGGTCGTCGACGGCACCTGCGGCTTTGCCGACATCTCCACGTTCAGGCTAGGCCGCTTCGCCGAACTCGAGCCGAACTGGCGGGCGTTGCAGGGCTGGCAGGTGGCGGCAGCCGAGGCGGCGGCAGCCTGAACGTCGGGGATGTCTCCTGCTGGCAATCCCCGAACAAGATTATGTCCGCGTCCCGCCGGCATTTGCACCGCAGTTTTTTGTGTTGATTCAGTCTGGACATATCACTCCCGATCATCTGCCCATCAAGCTCTTGGATCGTGCCAAGGCTCGACATCGACGCGCTGAAGCGTGGGTCCGTGAGAAATGTCTCAGAGTCCGAGTTAGGCACCGCTTTTGCGGGCGAGTACCTCAGCGGTATGTTCGCCAAGCCTCGGTGGGGCCGTGGGTAGACGCACAGGCGTATCGGACAGGCGCAGCGGCGAAGCCACCATACGCAGGCTCCCGTGGATCCGATCCGGCACCTGATGAACGAGCCCGCGTCCGAGTGTGTCCGCCGCTGCAAAAACCTCCGGAACCGACCGGACTTGACCGGCAGGAACGCCCGCTGCTCGCAGGCGCTCGATCCAATCGCCCGTTTTCGTTGCGCGGAACAGGGCCGCCAGAGTCGGAATCAGCGTGCCACGGTTGAGCACACGGCTGCGGTTGCTGCGGTAGCGGTCGTCCTCTGCCAATTCCGGCCGGGCGAGAACCTTGCCGCAGAGCGCCCGAAATTGCTGGTCGTTGCCGCAGGCCAGTGCGAGCACGCCGTCTTCCGTGTCGAAGAGCTGATAGGGGACGACGGTGGCATGCGCATTGCCGAACCGGCCGGGCGAACGGCCCGTTGCCAAGTGCCCGGAGGCGACGTTGGCGAGCAAAGCCACGGCGGAATCGAAGAGGGCGATGTCGAGGTGCTGGCCGCGCCCGGTTCTCCCGCGCGCGATCAGCGCGGCGAGGATGGCTTGCGTCGCGTTCATGCCGGTGACGAGATCGGTGATGGCGACACCGTGCTTCATCGGCGCGCCCTCCGGCTCACCAGTGATCGACATGAGCCCGCTTTCGGCCTGGATAGCAAAGTCGTACCCGGCTTCGTCCGCACGCGGGCCGGTGCGCCCATAGCCGGAGATCGAGCAGTAGATCAGCCGGCTGTTCCGCTCCTTCAGCTGTTCGTAGCCGAGGCCGAAGCGGTCGAGCCCGCCCGTCCTGAAGTTCTCCACCAGCACGTCCGCTTCCTCGGCGAGCCGTGCGATCTGCTCGCGGCCTGCGGCGTCGCGAAGGTCTACCGCCACCGAGAGCTTCGAGCGGTTGCAGCACTGAAAATAGGTCGACTCCCCGCCGATCTCAGGTGGCATCCAGCCGCGGGTATCGTCGCCGGCCGTGGCCTCCTCGATCTTCCAGACCTCGGCGCCGAGGTCGGCCAGGGTCTGCGTGCACCAGGGGCCCGCCAGGATGCGGGAGAGGTCGAGAACCTTGATGCCGTCGAGCGGATGGATGATGCCTGGGTCCGTCATTGGATCGTGATGCCGGCGTCTTTGATGAGCTTGCCGAGCCTTTGGCTCTCGGCCCGGACATAGCTGTCGAGTTCGTCGGGGGTCATCGCAGTGGGTTCATTGCCGATCGCCTCCATCCGCTGGCGGAAATCCGCGGATCGGACGATGCGCGAGATCGAGGCGTTCAGCTGCTCGATGATCGGCTTCGCCGTACCCGCAGGTGCGAACACCGCAAACCAGCTCTCGCCGACAATTCCCGGGTAGCCAAGCTCGGAGAAGGTCGGCACCTCCGGCAATTGCGGAAGCCGCTTCGGCGAGAGCACGGCGAGCGCCTTGTACTGTCCGGCGACATGGTTCTGGGTCGCGTTGGCGAGCGCCTCGACATTGGTGTCGATGACGCCGGCCAGCATGTCGTTCATCGCGGGGGCCGCACCGCGATAATGGACATGGGCGACCGTGATCCCAAGTTCGCGCGCGACGAGTTCGCCCAGCAGGTGCACCGTGCTGCCGGCGCCGTTGGTGGCATTGTTGATCTTCCCGGCATGAGCGCGCGCGTAGTCGCGCAGGCTCTTGACGTCGTCAGCCGGAAATCCCTTTCGAACCACGAATGCGAAAGGCACCTTCACGACCATCGCCACCGGCGCGAAGTCTTCGAGCTTGTACCTGATCGCCGGCAGCAGGTGCGGATTGGTCGTGAAGGTGGTGGCCGCGGTGAAGAGCAGCGTGTGGCCGTCCTTCTCGGCATTGGCGACCGCCTGGGCACCGATCGTCGTGCTGGCCCCGCCGCGGTTCTCGATCACCACCGAGCGACCGTACTCGGTGGCCAATTGCTCGGCGACGATGCGCGCGACGATGTCGGTGGTGCCGCCGGCGGGAAAGGGCACAATCAGGTTGATGGTGCGCTCGGGATAGTTCGCCAGCGCCGGTCCCAGCGGCAGCGCGAGCATGAGGGCGAGAAGCAGGCGGCGGACGCGTTGATCGGCAGTCATGGGTGTTTCCTCCGTTGAAGGGCGCGCGCGCTTGATGCGTCTTCGCCGCTTTGTGGTCGGTCAGGCCGCAATCATGTGAAGCCCCTCGCCGAGATGGGCGGCGCCGTCGATCTGGATGAGCTGGCCGGTCATCAGCCGCCCTGCCGGGGAGGCGAGGAAGGCGACGAGTTCCGCGACCTCCTCGACCGTGGTGGTGATGCCCATCGGCGTCGCCGCGGTCAGCTTCTCGAGCATGGGCCGCGCCGCCTCGCTGGCGAGGCCTCCCGTGACAACCGTTCCCGGCCCGATGCAATTGAGCCGGATACCGTCCTTGGCCCATTCGAGGGCGAGCGAGCGGGTGAGCCCCAGGACGCCGGCTCGCGCCGCGATCGAATGGGCAAGCCC